>NZ_CP173357.1:1915000-3115000 GCF_047456275.1 Acetobacterium carbinolicum | reverse complement strand
CCGTATTACCAGTGGATTGACGAATGACGGTCGCTGGTCTTCGCCGGAAGCGATGCTTAAAAAAAGTATTGACACAGTTAAGAAAGAACAGTATCAAAAGTGGTTTGATCAGTTTATTCCCCGAATCCAGGAAAATCTGGTCAAATATTGGGACGAACCGGTAGGCGATTTTATGGCGGTGGAGAATCAGTTGCTCGTTCCCGGGATTCTCAATGGTAATGTTTTTATCGGACTGCAGCCCCCCCGAGCCTTTGAAGATAAGGCTGAAGAAATGTACCACAGCACCGATATCCCCTGTCCCCATCAGTACATTGGGGTTTACAATTGGGTTGAAAAAATTTTTGAAGCCGATGTAATTATTCATGTCGGTACCCATGGCACCATCGAATGGTTGCCCGGCAAAGAAGTGGGGCTGTCCAAAAATTGTTATAGCGATATCTGCATTGGTACCATTCCCCATCTCTATTCTTATATTATTAATGCTCCCGGTGAAGGCACCCAGGCCAAGCGACGAACCTACGCCACCCTTTTGGATTATATGGTGCCATCAATGTTTGAAGCCGGAGTTTACGATGAACTCGCTGAGATGGATGAGTTGATGAAACAGTACTATCATATTCAGAGTGCAGATCCTAAAAAGCTGCCAATTATTCAGCAGGAAATCAAGGAATTGGCCATCAGGATGAATCTGCATGACGATATTGGCATTACCGCCCAACAAATGGAAACGGATATTGATGGCTGTATCCATGAATTTCACTCCTGGGTTACCAACGTTCAGGCCTGTGATATTTATGACGGCTTTCACATTTTTGGGATGGTTCCGAAAGGTGATAAATTCAGGAACATGCTGAAAATGCTGGTCAGAAACCGTAATGGCACCATCCCCTCGCTGCGGGATGGGGTCTGTGATTTACTGGGTCTGGATCATGAAGCCTTACTGGCTGAACCGGATAAAGCGACCAGTGATGGAAAATCCTATGGGATTCTATTAGCAGAGGCCGATGAAATTGGTCGTGATATTTTTCTGGAATTGGAAAAGCAAAATTATGAACCCGAGGCTGTTGCACAAATTATCAAACTGTTTGAGTGTAGTGATAAAAACCCCACCAGACGATTGCAGGAAACTCTGGATTATGTCTGTCGCTTTGTGTTGCCACGGGTGATGCGGATTACCGACGAGCTGGATCACTTTATCAATGGAATCCATGGGAAGTTTATCCCGCCGGGACCCTCCGGGGCACCGACTCGAGGAAATGCTGGAATTCTGCCCACGGGTAGAAATTTCTATTCTGTCGATCCTGGTGCGATGCCATCCCGACCTTCCTGGGAAATCGGCCAGGTATTGGGAGATCAGCTGATGGAGCGATATCAGAAGGATGAAGGTAAATATCCGGAGAGCGTCTCGATGCTGGTCTATGCCACTGAATCGATGCGGACCTATGGGGATGATATTTCCGAAACCTTTTATCTGTTGGGTACCCGACCCGTCTGGTTGGGGAACACTGACCGGGTGATTGGGGTTGAAGCGATCCCACTGGAAGAGTTGGGACGACCCAGAATCGATGTGACACTACGGATCACCGGGCTTTTCCGGGATGCCTTTCCCAATCTGATCGAACGGGTGGAAGATGCAGTGAATCTGGTCGCTGCACTGGATGAGCCCGATGAGATGAACTATATCCGCAAGCATGTAAAAGAAGAGGTAGCTGAACTGGTTAGCCAGGGTATTTCCCTGGAACAGGCCGAACGCCAGTCATTGCTGCGGGTGTTTGGTGATCCACCGGGAGCCTATGGTGCCGGTACCAAAAATGTCGTCGAAAGTCAGAAATGGAATGACGTCACCGATCTGGGGACCGTCTACACCACCTGGGGCTGTCATGCCTATGGGAAGGATGTCCATGGTGAAAAAATGCCAGAGGTCTTTACCCGGCGTTTTAGCAAGATCAATGTGGCGGTGAAGAATGAATCGACCCGGGAAGTGGACATGCTTGACAGCGACGATTTTTATAATTATTTTGGCGGCATGGTTGCAGCGATTACGACCCATAGCGGTTCCCAGAAGCCGGCCTACGTGCCCAGCACTTCGGACACCGATCATATCGAAACCCTGAGCCTCCATGAAGAAGCCTCCCGGGTGATGCGAACCCGGGTCAACAATCCCAAATGGATTGAGGGCTTGAAAAATCACGGTTATCGGGGGGCCAAACAAATTTCGGCGATGGTGGATATTACCTTTGGCTGGGATGCCACTACTAACGTCATTGACGACTGGATGTATGATGCCATTGCCAACCGTTACGCCTTCGATAAAGAAACCACCGACTGGATGCGGGAAGTTAATCCCTGGGCTCTCCAGAATGTGGCTGAACGATTATTAGAGGCTAATCAGCGGGGAATGTGGCATGCCTCAAAGGAAAGTGTCGAAAAACTGGAAAAGCTATGCCTGGAAATGGAAGGAAGCCTGGAGTCACTTGGTTAAGAGGAGCGAAAAATGATGAAAAATACCGTATTTCCCTTTGTAGCGGTTGTTGGACAGACGGAAATAAAGAATGCTTTAATCTGGAATATCATTAATCCAAAGATCGGCGGGGTTTTGATCAGTGGTGAAAAAGGAACCGCTAAATCAACCTTGGTTCGAGGAGTCTGTCGACTGACAAAGGAAACGGCGCTGGTGGAACTGCCACTCAACACTACTGAGGACTGCCTGCTGGGAAATATCGATTTTGAGCATGCGATTAAATATGGGGAAAGAAAATTTGAACCGGGAATCTTGAAAAAGGCGGATGGTAATCTGCTATATGTCGATGAAGTCAATCTGTTAAGTGATCATCTGGTCAAATCACTGTTGGAAGCAGCCTCTTCCGGAGAAAACATTATTGAACGTGAAGGACTGTCCTATCGGCATGATGCAAAATTTATGCTGGTTGGTAGTATGAATCCGGAAGAAGGGGGATTACGCCCCCAATTTCTGGATCGCTTTGGCTTATATGTCGAGGTAGAAGGGGAAACGGATATCCGGATTCGAGCAGAAATTATTCGCAGACGGATTGAATTTGAACAAAACCCGGCCGACTACGAAAAGAAATGGCATTTAGAAATGAAAACCTTATCCAACCAGATTGAAGGCGCCTGGGATCAAATCGATGCTATTGTCGTTTCAGAAAATGCCATGAATCTGGCGGCATCGATGGTCAAGGAAGCCAATTGTGCTGGACATCGGGCCGAGCTGGTGATTATTGAAACCGCTCGGGCCATAGCCGCCCAGGATGGACGAAAGGTACTGAATATTTCAGATATCAAAGAAGCTGCTAAATATGCGCTGCCCCATCGTGTCCGGGAAGCAGACAGTGTGCCGGAGGCTACGCCGCCGACAGCGCCTGAGACGCCAGAAGAATCGGAAGAGCAGGACCAGCAGGCGCCTGATCAATCTCAATCGGAACCGGAAGTAGCGGATCATCCCGAAAACCCTTCCTCAGAAAATTCGGAATCATCGGAAGAACATCAGGAACAGCCACCGCAAGAGCAGCCAGAATCAGCAGAGCCGGAGAATGAGACGACCGATCAGAGTGATCCGGAGGATGATTTCTATCAGGGCGAAACAGAAAATCTGGATGCACCGGAATCTGTTTTTCAGATTGCCCGCTGGATTTCAGACAGTGAAAAAGCGACGATCTCCAAAGGCAGTGGAAAACGGAGCCTGATGGTAACCACGTCGCTTCAGGGACGGTATGTGCGGAACCGCTCTCCGATAAATGGTGAAATCCGGGACATAGCCTTGGACGCCACGCTTCGGACCGCTGCACCCTATCAGAAAGACCGGGAAAAGGATGGGATGGCAATTGCCATTAAAAAATCCGATATCCGGGTGAAGATTCGGGAAAAACGAACTGGAAATACGATTATTTTTGTCGTTGATGCCAGTGGTTCCATGGGGGCCAATAAACGGATGAAGGCTGTCAAGGGTGCCATTGTGGCGATGCTCAACGATGCCTATCAGAAGCGGGATAAGGTCGGGATGATTGTTTTCAAACATGATGCCGCCGAATTGGCTCTGGGTGTGACCAGAAGTGTTGAGTTAGCCGAAAAGAAACTGGTAACGCTGCCTACTGGGGGAAGAACACCTCTGGCAGCAGGGTTGAATATGGCTTACGAGGTGGTGAAGGCCGGAAAATATAAAGACGCGGATATGCTGCCGGTAATCGTCCTGATTTCGGATGGCCGGGCCACCTACAGCGACCGGGGTGATCCTTTTGAAGAAGCCATGAAAGCCGCTGGAAAGATTCGGGTCGAAAAGATAAAAACCATTGTCATCGATACCGATGAGCGTTTTGTAAAACTAAAGTTGGCTGAAAAACTAGCGAAACAAATGGATGCTGACCGCTATCAGATTGATGAGCTGAAAGCCATGAGTCTGGTCACTGCGGTTTCGCTTTCCTTATAATCAGCAAATGTCGAGTACAAGAAAAGGAATAATAAATGAATAATAAGAAAATATATCCCTTTACTGCTATCGTGGGTCAGGAAAAAATGAAACTGGCCCTGATTCTCAATGTGATTAACCCATCCTTGGGTGGGGTTTTAATCCGAGGTGAAAAAGGAACCGCTAAATCCACCGCGGTCCGGGCCCTGGCCGATCTTTTGCCGGAGCGTGATCAGGCTGAAGGCTGCAAATTCTCCTGTGACCCAGTCAATCTGGATCAAGCTTGTCAGAGCTGTCGTGAAAAGATAAAAAACCATGATAGCACGATCGTCAAAGCCAAGATGAAGGTTATTGATCTTCCGGTCAGTGCCACCGAAGACCGGGTCGTGGGAACGCTGGACATTGAACATGCTATTAAACACGGTGAAAAACGCTTTGAACCGGGGATTCTTGCCCAGGCTAACCGTAATATTCTTTACGTTGATGAGGTCAATTTGCTGGATGACCATGTGGTTGATATTCTATTGGATTCAGCGGCTATGGGAGTCAACACCATTGAACGGGAGGGAATCTCTTATACCCATCCGGCGAAATTCACCCTAGTGGGGACGATGAATCCCGAGGAAGGTGATTTACGGCCGCAATTGCTGGATCGCTTTGGCCTGGTTGTTGATGTTGTCGGTGAAGGGGAGATTAGCCAAAGAGTAGATGTTATTAAGCGACGTCTGGATTTTGAAGAAAACAATGACGCCTTTCATGAGCTGTATAAAGTCAATCAAAATGAACAGGTTGAGCGGATTCAAAATGCCGCGGTGTTTTTGCCAAATGTCCGCTTTGATGACCAGCTGCTTGAAACCATCGCCAGAATTTC
Organism: Acetobacterium carbinolicum; assembly: GCF_047456275.1. Classification (GTDB taxonomy): domain Bacteria; phylum Bacillota; class Clostridia; order Eubacteriales; family Eubacteriaceae; genus Acetobacterium; species Acetobacterium carbinolicum. Next base: position 3,109,706 of record NZ_CP173357.1, on the reverse strand, counting down.
CATGTCGTTGGGAGTCGATGGTCATCGGGCTGATATCGTGATGATGAAAACAGCGATGACGATCGCCGCCTATCATGGCAATGAATCGGTGACCAGCCAGGATATTAAAGAAGCGGCCATCTTTGTTCTGCCCCATCGGATGCGGAAGCGCCCCTTTGATGATTCTCAGTTTAATACCGATAGCATTGAAGAAATTGTTGATTCATTAATAGGCTGAGATGAACCAATTAAAGGGGGTAGAGAGGAGTAGAGAATGAATATTAATTCAGTGAGGGAGAATCAGAGTATGCGTATACATCGGTTACCAACAGGAGAAGCGGTTCACCGCTATCAGAAAAGTATTGTAATTTGTTTTGAAAGAAAAGTGAAGGTTTTATCAACAGCCCACCTAAATGGCGGATATTCTGAAGAACTTAAATCCGTCTTTAATTACGACGCCACCCAGGGTGCTGGCATGGCCTGTAAACTCCGGGCGGAAACCTACCAGGAGCACATGAAGATCATTACCGAAGAACTGGGCCTGGATGCCGATTATACCGCAGGCATCACGACCGCTGCATCGATGGAAAATGTGGCGATTAAAACCGTCGCCTATAAAAACTTAAGTGTGACCGTCATCGTAACCGGAGGCATTGAGGTCAATGGTGGTCGGGTCGGCGATCCCACCACCTGGTATGAGGTTAATGGGAAGCTCCATGAAATCAAAGAGGGGACGATTAATATTATCCTCTACATCGATGGCAACATGCCGCCGGAAACTTTGACCCGGGCGTTGGTCACCTGCACTGAGGCCAAAACAGCAGCGATTCAGGAGCTGCTGCTGGGGAGCATGTATTCTCGGGGATTGGCCACCGGGTCGGGAACTGATGGCACCATCTTGATCGCTAACGGGGAATCCCCGAACTATTATCAGTTTGCCGGCAAACACAGTAAACTGGGGGAATTGATCGGATTAGCGGTTAAACCAGCCGTAAAAGAAGCACTTTTTTTACAGACGGGCGCTAGCCCCGAGCAGCAATTCAGCATTTTAAGACGGATGCAGCGATTTGGTATTAAATTGGATACGATCTGGGATCAGTTTAAAACAGGGAATGACTTAGCCAAGCCGGAATTTGTTTGCCTGCTGGAAAAGCTGGATAAGGAACCAGAACTGGTGGTTCTTACCTCCCTCTACGTTCATCTTCTGGACCAATTCGATTGGGATCTGATCAACATGGAACAAACAGTTTCTGAAGCCAAGCAGATATTAAAACGGATGAATCCCCAGTTGGCAGGGTTTAATGGCACTGACTGGCAAGGTGTCACAAAAGATGGATTCATTGAAGCCATGACCCAGAAGATGACCGATTGTTTAGTTGGTTTACTGGAGGCGCAAATATGTATCGGATAACATTTATTCATTCACCGATGGATCACACCTACAATCTTAAGGAAGCTGTCAGGCTTTTTAAAAGTGAAGGATCTTCCAATAATGAAACGGTAACTAAAGATGAAACAAAAATTGCTGTCAGCTTTCTTACCAGCAACAAGCTGGATGATTCCAAAGAAGCATTTGACGCGGCCATGGCAGAACTGGAAAGAGCTGATTTTATTCTGATTTTTATTCATGCCGGACTCACTCAATTTAAGAGCTTCGCGCCGCTGATGGAGCGATTTGAAAATAAGAAACGCTTTTTTATCTGGTCCGGCTGTGATGAAGAAAACGTCATTGCTTTAAAAAAATCTGGTATTTCACCATGGGAACATGGGGAGATTCAGAAATATGCTCTGGACACCAGCACCGAAAACTGCCTTAACCTGATTAAATACCTGGGGGCCTATTATGGCTCGCTTAACATCGCATACAGCGAGCCCCGTCATTCCAGCTGGGAAGGTATTTATTGCCCAGGCCAGAAACTAAACGCAGAAGCAAGCAAAAAATCAAGTAAAGAACAAAGCATTGAAACCGCCCTTAAAGAAGCCCGGGCAAGCCAAAAACCAGTGGTCGGTATTTTAATGTACAGCAAATTGGTGCAGGAGAACAATTTAGAACACATTGATGCCCTGATTGCAGAAGTCAGAAAACAGGGAGCCCATCCGCTGGCGGTTTATTCGTCCTCAGCACCTAACCCCGCCATTGGCTGCTTAGGCTTTCAGTGGGTCGTTGATCATATTTTCACCACCGCCGGAATCGCAAATGTCGATGTGATCATTAACACCATGAGCCATTCGCAAAGTATCCTTTCAGATCCCGGGGATGGTACCAAAACGGTGGAAAAGAGCATTTATCAGGCCATCGATGTACCGGTGATTAAGGCCCTGACCACCTTCCAGAGCTATGAAAACTGGTGTGATAATTTGTGCGGAATCGATGCCATGTCTTTTCCCGGAAGTGTTTATTATCCGGAGTTTGACGGTCAGATTATGAGCTTTACGATTGCCTATTCGGTTTTTGTAAAAGATGAAATCGGCGATAAGACCATTAACCGACCGATAGCGGATCGGGTCGTCAATATCTGCGAACTGGCACTCAATTGGGCAAAGCTACGACAAAAGGAGAATGCCGACAAGAAGGTAGCGATCCTCTTTCATAATATGCCGCCTCGAAATGATATGATCGGCTGTGCCTTTGGTCTGGATTCACCCCAAAGTGTTTTTGATATGGTTAAGGCCTTGGCGGCCGATGGGATTACAACCAAATACGATTTTGATAGCGGCGATGAGATCATCCAAAAAATTATCGACGCCGTCAGCCTTGACACCCGCTTTTTATCGGCTGAACAAGCCCTTAAACGCAGTGTCGCGGTGATTGATAAGAGTGACTACCAGCCCTGGTTTAAGGCGCTGGAAAGTAAGGTCCAGGAAGAGATGATCCGGGATTGGGGCGATCCGCCCGGGGAAAACATGGTCTTTAAGGATCAGATGCCGGTGCCGGGAATTCTTAATGGCAACATTTTCATTGGGCTCCAGCCAGCCCGGGGCTATGAGGACAAAGCTGAAGAGGTTTATCACAGCACTGATATTGTACCGCCCCATCCGTATATTGCCTATTATAAATGGCTAAAAAATGGCTTTAAGGCCGATGTAGTGATTCATGTGGGAACCCATGGCACGCTCGAGTGGTTGCCGGGCAAAGAAATTGGCTTGTCGGCAGCCTGTTATCCCGATATTGCCATTTCCAACCTGCCCAATCTGTATCCTTACAGCATTACCGTCGAAGGTGAAGGCATCCAGGCCAAGCGGCGTTCTTATGCGGTTCTTCTGGATCATCTGATTCCTTCGATGGCGCAGAGTGGCAGCTATGACGAGATGGAAGAGCTGGATGACCTGATCAAACAATATTACCGGGCGGTTAGCACCGACCAGGGGAAAACTTCCTTTGTCCAGCAAAACATCCAAACCATTGTGATTGAACAAAATTACCTCACCGACCTGGATATCAGCCAGGAAGAGATGGAAGCAGAGTTTCCAGCCTTTGTAGAAAAACTCCATACCTGGGTGGAAGGCATTAAGAATACCTTAATTAAAGATGGACTCCATATTTTTGGACAGGTGCCGGAATCGGAACGGCTTTATCAGCTGGTTTGTGCCCTGCTGCGGTTATCAAATGGCAAGATCCCGTCATTAACCCAGGTAACTGCCAAAGCGATGGGGATGGATTACGAATTTTTGAAAGATAACCCCCAGCATCGGGATGCCGAAGGGGTCACTAACTTGATGAAATTTAATGAGATTGAAGCCTTAAGTCGGGAAGTAGTCAGAGATTACCTGCAAAATAAGACTGAACCAGACACCATTAGTGACCACATCAAAAGTCATTTTAAAGCTGTTAATCCGACGGATCTGGTTGATTTAAAGACGGTTTTCGAATTTATGAACAGTACCCTGATGCCAAAACTTTCCGCCACCACCGATGAAATGACCCATCTGGTTAAGGGGGTTAATGGCGAGTTTGTGCCGCCCGGGGGATCGGGAGCGCCCACCCGGGGCAGAGTCAGCATATTGCCAACCGGTCGCAATTTCTATGCCATTGATCCGGCGGCGGTGCCGACCCGGGCCGCCTGGGAGGTTGGCAAACAGCTGGGCCAAAAAATGATCGACCGCTATTTAGAAGACGAGCAGTGTTATCCGGAAACGATGGTGATTGTGGTCTATGCCGGAGAAACCATGAAAACCTCTGGTGATGATATTGCTGAAGTCTATTATCTGTTGGGGGTTAAGCCCAAGTGGCTGGAAAATTCAGACCGGGTTATTGGACTGGAAGTCATTCCCATTTCCGAACTGGGACGGCCCCGGGTGGATGTGACCCTACGTATTTCCGGACTGTTTCGGGATACCTTTCCCAATCTGATTGAATCGGTGGAGGAAGCGGTTAACCTGGTTGCCAGTTTGGATGAAAGCGATGAAGAAAACTTCATCAAACGAAATTTTCAAAATGAGGTCAGGGAGCTGATTCAAAACGGTGCCAGTATTGAAACTGCTCAGGAAGAAGCCGGGATGCGGATCTTCAGCGATCCACCGGGAACCTACGGGGCTGGGGTGACCCAATTAATTAACAGCAAGAATTGGGAAGATTTTACCGATCTGGGCAAGATCTATACTTTTTGGGGTGGCCACGCCTATGGTAAAAAGGTTCATGGTAAACGGGTTACCGAGGTTTTTGCCCGACGATTGTCGAAGGCGCAGATTACCATAAAAAACGAATCTTCCATGGAAATTGATATGTTAGAAAGCGATGATTTTTATAATTATCATGGCGGCCTGATTGCCGCGGTCCGCACCGCCTCGGGTCATAAACCCCAGTCCTATTGTGGGGATAGCAGTGATCCAGCCCGGGTTTCGCTAAACAATGTCAAAGAACAAACGGCTAAAATTATGCGCTCGCGGATTCTGAACCCCAAGTGGTTTGACGGGATGAAAGAGCATGGTTACAAGGGTGCTCAGGAGATTTCGGGAATGGTGGACTTTGTCTTTGGCTGGGATGCTACTGCAGATAGTGTTGAAGACTGGATGTATGAAAAGATTTCGGAGAATTTTCTGTTTAACAATGAGCGCCGGGAGTGGATCAAGAGCGTTAATCCCTGGGCCATTCAGAATATGACCGAGCGCCTGCTCGAGGCCGCCCAGCGAGGGATGTGGGAGGCGAAAGCAGAAAGTCTCGAAAAACTCCGGGAAATTTATATGGACATTGAGGGGGATCTGGAAAACTATAGCGAATAAGACTGCAGGGTAACAAAAAATGTCGGTTTGGAATTGCGAAAGTGCCGTGAATGTTGCGGATAGTTTCGCAATTATTGGAGAATTAAAAGGTTTAAGAGGAAGGGAAACAAATGCTTGAAATAATTGATTTGACAAAAAAATATAAAAGTCTAACAGCGGTTGATGCGCTTAATCTCACCATTGCGGATGGGGAGTTCTTTGGCCTGTTGGGCCCCAATGGCGCTGGAAAAACAACAACCGTGAGAATGATCAGTACCCTGACACCAAAAACAAGTGGAGATATTGTCATTGGTGGAGAAAGTATTGATCGGAACCTGATTTCGATCAAAGCAAAGATTGGAGTTGTCCCGCAGCAGAATAATCTGGAAAATGAAATGTCGGCCTGGGAGAATCTGGAAGTGCACGGGATGCTGTATAAGATGCCAAAAGAAAAACGACGACAAAAAATTGTTGAAATGCTTGCGTTTACGGAACTCACAGAACGAAAAGATGATCTCACCAAGAATTTTTCCGGCGGGATGAAGCGCAAGCTGATGATCGCCAGAGCCCTGCTTCACGAGCCGGAGCTCTTGCTTTTAGATGAACCAACGGTGGGGCTAGATGCCGCCGCCCGTCGGAAAATGTGGGATTTGTTAAAACGGCTGAAATCCAAGGGCTTAACGGTGCTGCTAACCACCCACTATATCGAAGAGGCGGAGATCCTCTGTGATCGGGTTGGACTGATTGATAAGGGAAAACTGCTGAGACTGGACACTCCGGTTAATCTAATCGAAGAGGTTGGCAAGGTAACGGTGGAATATTTTGCTGACGGAGAAACCCATGAAGAGTTCTTTCCGACAAGAGAAAAAGCCAACGAATATGCCGGTTCGCTAGAAGGTGATATCCGGATCCGTCCCTCAAACCTTGAGGATGTCTTCTTAAAATTCACAAACAGAAGGGTGGAATTATAATGAGTGGATTATACGGTATTCTCTGGCAGGAATTTGCTGTTTTCAAGCGAAAATTTGTAGCTACCAGCATCAGTTTTCTCATTTCACCGATACTTTATCTGGTCGCTTTTGGCTGGGGACTAGGCAGTGGGGTTGAGATCGGTGGGGTTTCTTATATGGCCTATATTATCCCGGGGATTATTGGGATGAGCACGATGATGACCAGTTTTAACAACACCGCCAATACCATTAATATTTCTAGAATTTTCTACAAGACCTTTGAAGATTATATGATCTCACCGATAAATATGACCGTCTATGCATTGGGAAAAATCATCGCAGGGGCATTCTATGGTATTTATTCGGCTACCCTGATTATTATCATGGTATCGATTTTCACCAATGATCTAGTGATTACACCTTATTTTATTTTGATTGCCCTATTAAACTGTTTTGTTTTTTCCGCGCTGGGCTTTTTAATCGGACTGCTGGTTAATTCCCATTCAGATATGGCCAAATTTACCAGCTTTGTGATTACACCGATGTCGTTTTTATGTGGAACCTTTTTTTCCATTGACAAGATGCCAGAAGTATTAAAATGGATTATTTACCTGCTGCCCTTAACCCATACCAATATTGCCTTACGGACGACCGGAGAATCATCTCAGCAAATGGCGCTCCATGCCGGAATTCTGGTCGCCTATCTGGTGGTCCTGTTTGTTCTGGGGGCACGACATTGCAAAACCGTTGAGTAATACAGTAGAGTAAGCTGAGCTTATTGAGATAAATTAAAATTATGAATTAAAATTAAAACAAAAGAGGATACAACGTGAAAAATAAAACTATTATCTATCCATTTACCGGAATTGTGGGTCAGGAAACGATGAAAAAGGCTTTGGTTCTCAATATCATCAATCCCCTTTTGGGTGGGGTATTAATTAGAGGGGAAAAGGGAACGGCCAAATCTACTGCGGTTCGGGCACTGGCGGATTTATTGCCGTCCCGTAGTCAGGTGGAAGGCTGCCCCTTTAGCTGTGATCCCCGGGAACCGGCCAATATGTGCAGTGATTGTCTTAACAAATATCAAAACCAGGAAACCTTTGTGGAGGTTTTTGGACGGATGAAGGTGGTGGATCTACCAGTCAGTGCTACCGAAGACCGGGTGGTGGGCACCCTGGATATTGAACACGCCATCAAAAAAGGCGAAAAGAAATTTGAACCGGGAATTCTGGCTCAGGCCAACCGGAACATTCTTTATGTCGATGAGGTAAATCTATTGGATGATCACATCGTCGATGTGCTGCTGGATTCTGCTGCAATGGGCGTGAACACCATTGAGCGGGAAGGGGTTTCTTTTTTTCATCCCTCACGGTTTATCCTGGTCGGCACCATGAACCCCGAAGAGGGGGATTTAAGACCCCAGCTGTTAGATCGGTTTGGGATGGTGGTGGATGTGATTGGTGAACGTAATCCTGAAAAACGGATTGATGTCATTAAAAACAGACTGGCCTATGAAAAGGATAAGGAAGCCTTTGCCAAACAGTTTACGACCGACCAGCAGGAGCTACGGGATCGCATTCTTATGGCGAAAAAGCTGCTCGAAAAGGTCAGCTATAGTGATCAGATGCTAGAGATAGCGGTAAAAATCAGTATCGAATTGGAGGTGGATGGTCATCGGGCCGATATTGCGATGATCAAAACCGCCATGACCATTGCCGCCTTTAAAGGTCAGACGGAGGTTGCTCCAGCCGATATGCAAGAAGCCGCGGAGCTGGTCTTGCCCCATCGCCTGCGTCGTACGCCGTTTGAAGAAGGCATTTACAATTTTGATCAGGTTGAGCAAATCATTAGTGCCGTCGGGAGTGCTCGCGATGCTGTCGTATAATTCGTTGCGGGACAGCGATCCCGGGAGAAGCCGGCCAGTTGTGGAGGAATGCCCGATGAATAAAAAAAACCTGAAGCAGATCGGACACCAGGATCGGCCTGCTTATCGCTTTCCTTTTGTCGCCGTCATGGGACAGGAAAGGGTGAAAAAAGCGCTGATCCTCAATCTGATTAATCCGCAAATCGGCGGGGTGCTGCTATCGGGGGAAAAGGGCACCGCCAAGTCCACCCTGGTCCGTAATCTCGGCCAGATTGCCCCGAATATGGAGGTGGTGGACTTACCCTTAAATGCCACCGAAGACCGGGTGATTGGCAGCATCGACATTGAAAAAACCATTTCTCAGGGTAAGCGAACGTTTGGCAGCGGGATCTTAAAAAAGGCCCACAAGAACATCTTGTACATCGACGAGGTCAATCTTCTCAGTGAGCACATCGTTAACAGTATTTTAGAGGTGGCCGCATCCGGGGTGAATCATATTGAGCGGGAAGGTATTTCTTTTGAACATCCCGCCCGGTTTGTACTGATCGGGACAATGAATCCCGAAGAAGGCTTTTTACGGTCCCAGTTTCTGGATCGGTTTGGACTCTATGTGGCGGTGGAGGGGTCGAAGAATCCGGTTGAGCGAAAAGAGATTGTCAAACGGCGTCTGGCTTTTGAACACCATCCGGCTGGCTTTGTTAAAGCCTGGGAAGAGGACACCGAGATTTTAAAAAACCAAATACTTGAAGCCAGAAAGAATCTGGAGGCGGTAAAAATATCGGAAACGGTGTTAAAGCTGACTGCTGATATTGTTAACGAGGCCTATTGTGCCGGTAATCGGGCGGAGCTGATGATGATTGAAACGGCCAAAGCTCTGGCTGCTCTGGCAGGACGTCAGAATATTAATATCGATGATATCAAGGAAGCTGCACAGCTCGTTCTGCCCCATCGCAAACGGGAAAAGCCCAATGATCCCCAGGAACCGGATGATCAAAATGATGAAGCGCCGGAGTAACAACCAGAAGAAAAAAAACAAGAAAGCCCGGAAAAAGATCAAAACGATGCTGAGGATGACAGCACCGATCAATCCGAGCCGGAGGCCTCAGAAGCGCCTGATGATAATGATAAAGACAATGATGACAATGATGCGGAGGATTCTGAGCAAGAAGAAATCGAGCCCCCGCAACAACCGGATCTGAGTGAGCTGCTGGATCAGATTGACGCCATCGGCCGAAGCTTTATGGTGAAAAACTTAAATATCAAGGCGCTTGACCGCAAAAAAAGAAAGGGCGAAGGTAAACGGCTTAAAACAAAAACCGATACCAAAAAAGGGCAGTATATCAAAAGTGCCCTGCCCCGCAATACGATTAATGACCTGGCCTTTGACGCCACCTTACGGGCGGCAGCGCCCTATCAGCGGGTGCGGGAAGCTAACGGCCTGGCAGTGATCATCAAAACCGAAGACCTGCGTGAAAAACTGCGGGAAAAGCGCACCGGCAGCACCATTGTTTTTGTGGTCGATGCCAGTGGTTCCATGGGTGTCAAAAAACGAATGGAAACGGTGAAGGGGGCGGTGGTATCACTGCTTACCGATGCCTATCAGAAACGGGATCGGGTTGGGCTGGTATCCTTTCGTAAAAAAGACGCTGAGGTACTACTAAACATTACCCGCAGTGTCGATATGGCCGAGAAATGCCTCCGGGATTTACCCACTGGCGGCAAAACCCCACTGGCCGCGGGTTTATTAAAGGGTTATGAAATCATTAAGAACGAACAGCGAAAAAATTCGGATCTGTTGCCGATTCTGGTGCTGGTTTCCGATGGACGAACCAATGTCGCACTGGGTGAAGGGGATTCCTTTACAGAAGCCCTGGAAATGGGCAAACGGATCGCCGGGGAGGGTGTCCAGATGATCGTCGTGGATACTGAGGTGGATTTTATTAAACTGGGTCTGGCCAGGAAGCTGGCCGCCGCTATGGGTGCCCGTTACTACCGGATTGAAGATCTGGAAGCGGATGTGCTGGCTGAAGCTGTCCGGGATCTTTCCAAAGAATCGTCATTTTAGGGGGAAACAGTGAGTAATCAAGCGAACAGACAGATAAATAAAAAACAGAGCGATTTAAAACAGACCAATGGCGTCAGGGCGTCCGCCCATCAAGAAGGCAAATTAAAACCAGGCGAGCCAGCTGATTCCGAAAATTTTTCAAAACGCGTTCGGGATGGTATCTTTCATCCCGATACAAAAATTGTTTTTTCGAGCTTGGCGGCTTATCAGAATTGGTATCGCGGTTTAGATGATGCCCAAATGGTGGTAGGCATTCTAACCCACTACGAAAACTGGAGTAAGAAAAAAGCGGCGGTGGAGGAATCCTTAATTCGGGAGTTGGAGGTTCAGGGGATTCGGGTGATCCCGGTTTTTAGTTATTCGTCAGCGGATGAAGAAAGTGGGGTAAAAGGTTTTAGAACCATTATCAGCGATTATTTTTCCAGCAATGGAAAACTCAGGATTGATGGACTCATTAATTTTCATATGCAGGCCGCTACCGGAAATACGAAATCCGGAGACTTGTTTTCTCAAAGTGTGGCTGTTTTTAAGAAAATGAATATCCCGGTTTTTCGGCCGGTTGTCAGTCGGCTCCAGAATCAACAGCAATGGGAAGCGAATTTAGCCGGTCTTTCGGCGGAAATATCCTGGGCCTTTACCACCAGTGAAATGATGGGGATGATTGAACCGATTATTATTGGTACCCGCAAAGACGCCCAGGATATGCTGAGGATGACGCCGATTCCCGAGCGGATTTCGCGGCTGGTGGCCAGAATTATTCGACGCATTGAACTTAAAAAGGTGAAAGCTACTGATAAAAAAATCGTGCTGATGCTACACTGTTCACCCTGTGCGGGCGTTGAAGCGACACTGGGATCAGGGGCCGGGCTTAATGTCTTTGAAAGTGTGGTGCGGATGTTAAAAACCTTGAAAGCTGCAGGCTACCAGATAGCGGACATACCCGCCGATGGACCGGCTCTTAAAAAAATGATGCTGGATAAAAAAGCCTATCAGGATTTTCGTTGGACCACGGTTGAGGACATTATCAAGGCTGGCGGTGACATCTATCGGATGCCACTGTCCGGCCAGGGCGGATACAATCAATTCTATGAGAACTTGGACCCGCTGCTCAGAGCGTCGATGGAAGCAGCCTGGGGACCACCGCCCGGGGAAGGGATGGTTTTCGAGAATCAGCTGGTCATTACCGGGCTGAATTTTGGTAATGTGTGGGTGATGCTCCAGCCCAAACGGGGCTGTTATGGCCCGAAATGTACCGGGGAAGTCTGCAAGATTCTTCATGATCCAGCCTGCCCGCCGCCCCATCAGTATCTGGCCACCTATCGCTATATTGATGAGTTGTTAAAGGCCCATGCCGTGGTTCACGTCGGGACTGCTGGCAGTCTGGAGCATTTGCCGGGAAAAACCAATGCGTTGTCAGAATTCTGTTGGCCGGACGTGGTGATTGGCAATCTGCCTAATTTTTATTGCTATAATGCCGCCATCGGTGTCGAAGGCGTTGGTACCAAGCGCCGTAATTATGCGGTGGTGCTTGATTATCTGCCCAGCTGTCTTAATACCGATTATACCCGGATTGAAGTGATCAATGAGTTGGGAAGCTACCTGGAGGCGGTTGATGTTCAAAGTCAGCAGGTTGAAGTGATGCAGAATAGTATTGAAAATCGCATCAATCAGACACCGGAATATCGCAAAATCGTTGATAAAGAAGCGGTGTTTTTAGAAGGTGTTAAAAAACTCAAGGGTCTACTAACTCAGTCCATCACTCACTCCTTTGAACAGGAAAATCATATTTGGGGAGAGGTTCCCAAACTCAGTCATCAGGTATCCTATATCAAAGAATCAATTGATGGAACCAGCTTGTATGCATCGCTGGTGAAAAAAGATTGTATTGATGATTATACCTATCATTCGGAAATGTTGTTGTTGATTTCTGGTTTGCTCAACCCGACTAAAACTGCAGAACTCCAGTCGCACCCCAGTGATGTGATGGTACCGGGCATTCTGGAAGCGGCAGTGCTGGAAAATGAAATAAAAAATAACCAAAGCAGTTTGATGAGTGTTGAAAATGAATCAAGGGCCCTGATCGAGGCCTTGATGGGGGATTACATAGAGCCGGGGCTGGCGGGCTCACCCCGGGATGGACTGGGGCGGATTATGCCAACCGGGCGAAATTTTTACTTGATGGATACCCAAAAAGTCCCAACCCAATCGGCCTATGCCATTGGGGTGGAAATGGCGGATCAATTAATTGACCAACATCAAAAAGACACCGGACAATTTCCCGAAAAGGTGGCCATGAACATGATTTCCACCGACATCTCGATGACCAATGGAGAACAGCTTTCTCAGGTTCTGGCCTTATTGGGCGTTACACCGGTCTGGAATGAATCGGGGATTGTGATGGATGTCAAGGCGATTCCATTAGAAGCACTGGGACGGCCGAGAATTGACGTGATCATCCGGATTTCCGGCGTTTTAAGAGATTCCTATCCCGATCTGATTGCCTTGATGGATCAGGCAGTGCAAATGGTGGCTGTGCTTAACGAACCAGAAAGCTTAAATTTTGTTCGCCGCAATGCCTTAAAAACAATCAATGAACTGGCAGGAACAGAAGAAGTGGCCCAGGAAACGAGGTGGCGGCGTGCCACCATGCGGATCTTTGGCGACAAGCCGGGAACCTACGGCTCTGGCGTAGATCTGGCCTTAAAAGCCAGTGCCTGGGAGTCGGAAGATGAGTTGGCCAAGGTGTTTACCTCATTTTCGGGTTATGCCTATGGCGATGGTTTAAACGGAGCGGTGTCCCATAAAGAATTTGTGGATAACGTTAAGTCGGCGGAGCTTGTTTTTGAAACCTCAGTGAGTAATCGGTATGACCTGCTTTCATCTGGCTATAGCGCTTCGGTGATCGGCGGTTTTAACATGGTCAAAAATCAGTTTGATCAGGATGCGCTCAAACAATATCACGGGACCTCCAACAATAAAGAAAAGGTAGTTATTACAACAATGGCAGATGAGCTCAATCGCATTGAAGGCACCTTATTTAATCCGCTCTGGAACCGCTCAGTAATGGACAAGGGCTATCGTGGTGCCGCCGAGGTAATGCGAAAGGCGCAAACCATTTTTAGCTGGAAGTGTACCACCAAAAATGTTGATGACAGGGCTATTGATGAAATCGTTAAGACCTATCTCGGTGATCCGGAAATGGCAAGCTGGCTTAGCCAGGAGAATAGCTTTGCCATTGAGGAAATGTCAAGACGATTTCTGGAGCTCCACCAACGACAAAAATGGAATCCTAGTCTCGAGGCATTAGAAATTTTAACAAATATTTATATGAAAATTGAGGGTGATATGGAAGAGCTGATGGAAGAATCCCAGGGTGATTACCAGGGCGGGACAATCGAAATTGTCGGTCACCAGGATGTGGAAGCATGGAACAAAAGTATTCAGGAAGTGGATGCCCTGTTCGATTCAGAGAAAAGTCTGTAAAAAGAAGTGATGGGTGAGATCACAATTTTTAAGACGTGTAACGGAGGTGGTTATTATTTCAAAAGAAAGTGTGCTAATTGTCCTTTGGACTACCGGTCGCTGTAATCTGGCCTGCGAATACTGTTATGCCGGTTTAACCCATCTAAAAGCGGATATGGATTTTGAGACCGCGGCTCAGACGCTGGATCTGTTTTCCGATCATTATATGAAAATTCAGTTCGCCGGGGGAGAACCGCTGCTGAACTACCCTTTAATCTGTCAAGTGGTTTCTTATGTGAAGGAAAAAAATTACAATGCCAGCTTTCAGATGCAGACCAACGGCATCTGCATTACCCCGGAGATTGCCGTGGGCCTGAAAAAAATGAGGATTGCCTTAGGGGTCAGTCTTGATGGTCCCCCGGAGGTGAATGAGTTTACCCGGGGAAGGACAAGAGACGTGATTGCCGGGATTGGGTGTCTGGCTAATGAAGGAATCAAAATCAATCTCAACAGCGTGGTGACCAGTCACAGCATCACACAGCTTCCCAAGCTGGTCAGTTTCGCCTATTATTTGGGTAATGTAGGCGGGATTGGCCTTGATTTATTGCGGGATGCAGGGCGCGCCAGAGACCAGCGGGCGATCATCAAAAAAGCCACCCCAGAGCAAATCAAGACAGCGTTGACGAAAATGGTTGAGACTGCTGAGGAATTATATCGGCTGACTGGTAAAAAAATTGTGATCCGTGAGGTTCATGAAGCGAAGCAGCGGTTGAAAATGACCTCGTGCAACAAGGAATACTGTTATGCATCCTGCGGTAGATCCTATGTCGTGCTGCCTTGTGGCGATGTTTACCCTTGCGGATCACTAATTGAAAATCCGAAATATTTTATGGGGAATGTGGTAAAAGCGCGCCCCTTAAAAAACGTTGTCATTGTAAAGGCAGAATCGCAAGGCTGTAAAACATGTGACTATTATAGCATCTGTCCCGGGGGCTGTCCCTCGCGCCTGATCTTAAATGATGAAAAAAAACAGGACACCTCGCTGGACTGCGTGTTAAAAAAGGCCGCCTTTGAGCTGGCCAGACAATAACAAGGCTTGGTGAAGTGGGAAACGATTAAGACGCAAGTTTAGCAATCATATCGCTGTTTGAAAGTAAGTCTACGGCAGGTCGTTTGCTTAATGATCAAAAGCGACATACGCCTGAATAACCGTCTTAAGTTCAGAGACCCCTTCGCCGGTCAATGCACTTACCGGGTGAATCTTATCAGGGTGGACTCCGGCATAAGTCAGGTAGCGTAGACTTCGCTTGAGGTTACAGTGTTTATGATCAATTTTGGTAATAACCCCAATTACGGGGATGTTATAGGTACAGACAAAATTAGGTGGAACCGAGTTTTGGTGATCGGTGCTGGAATTAATTAGAATAATCAGCCCCGCATCACAGGTTACATTAATGGCCTGAGGACGAAAACAGGGTAATTCAACAAATTCGCCAGGGGTATCAATAAAATGATCAGAATAACTGACCTGCTGGGTTTTCCCATAGGTAATAAATTCATTGGTCAGCCGTAAAAATAGGGTGGTTTTACCGCTACCGATCCGTCCGATGAGGGCGATGCGATTTTTATTATTGGCCATAAATAAATCCTCCAGTCTGCAAAAAACAAAAAAACCTTTTTTAAAAAAGGTTTGCAAATACGGAGTTGTTTCCGTGACGCCTGCAGTTGATCGGTGGGGCGTCATTTCGTTTTATTCTCACATTTTGCAGCCTTCTTTGAAGCTTCAAACAGATCGTGTTTTGACAAAAATATCCTGACTCAGAGGGACATCATACACACAGCCTTCTTGGTTAACCCAATGACTGAATGCGTCCATATTCTTCTCCTTACAGTAGCAAAGAAACTGTCGCGGATTTTTACCGCGTTCCTTTTGTAAACACTTTTTCTAGTTTATTATAGTCTAAAATCGGTCAATAATCAAGCACCTTGATCATTTTTAAAAGGACCAAGGATTAATACAAGTGAAGAAATTTGGCTGCTTGCGAAGAAAAAGGGTTGGTTACTTGACATATGCCAATAACCTATTATATAATTCAAAACATATCTAAACGTTACAAAACAATACTAAAGTAATGAAAAGGAGATGTGATGAAGAGCGTTAAGAATTGGTTAGTGGTATTATTGGTAATGGGAATAATTATCAGCTTGGTATCAGGTTGTAGCAGTAAGGCTGACGGAGCGCAAGAGAAAGTTGCTGAAAGTCAAAGTCTCGCTGGTCAAACCTTGTTTGTGTACTGTGGGGCTGGCATGACCAAGCCTTTCGGGGAAATTGCCGATAAATTCAAAACAGAAACCGGTTGTGAAATGGAAGTTGTTTATGCCAATGCGGCCCAGCTTCAGAATCA
Source organism: Acetobacterium carbinolicum (assembly GCF_047456275.1). Lineage (GTDB taxonomy): Bacteria > Bacillota > Clostridia > Eubacteriales > Eubacteriaceae > Acetobacterium > Acetobacterium carbinolicum. The sequence continues at coordinate 3,093,782 of NZ_CP173357.1, read as the reverse complement.
GATTAAGACAACTGGTGAAGGGGATTTGTTTATTGCCGGCTCCGCTGATGAATTGGCACCAGTTAAAGATTTTGTTACAAAAAGTAAAGAACTGGTCAAACACATCCCTGTATTGGCTGTAAAAAGCGGAAACCCACTGGGAATTTCCGGCTTAAACGATCTAGCAAAAGAAGGGGTGGAAGTTGTGCTGGGTGATGGCGATGCCACGCCAATTGGTAAGATTGCCAATAAAGCGTTAACAGATCTGGGGATTTTAAGCAATGTCAATGTCATTGCCCGGGCAGCCACAGCACCGGAAATATTTAATGCCCTGTCCGTTGATGAATGCGATGCGATTATTGTCTGGAAAGAAAATGTGACTGGTTCCGCCACCGAAATTGTCAAGACAACGGATCTGGATACCTATGTCAAAAAAGTTCCGGCGGCACAATTAAGCAGCAGTAAAAATACCGAAACACTGGATGCGTTTATGACATTCTTAGATTCGGATTCTGCAAAAGCGATATGGGAAAACTATGGATACGAAGTAGTTAATTAAACGATCTGATGAGGGAACGATTTTCAGTATTTAGTTTATTTGAAATCATTACAATCGTCATTACGGTCATAGTTATTAGCTTTACCTCAGTACTGATAGTGGCAATCGTCTTAAAAGGGTTACCCTATTTGGGTCAGGCATTTTATTCAGAAGAAGTGCAATTCGCTGTTAAAATGAGCCTGTTCACCGCAAGTATATCCACAATCATTTGTATGGTGCTCGCCATTCCCACCGCATATGCATTAACACGGACTGCGTTTCCCTTTAAAAAACTGTGTCAGATGATGATTGAACTGCCATTATCGATGCCCTATCTGGTTTTGGGTCTTAGTTTATTAATTATTTTTTCGTCAGACTTTGGTAAGGCCCTTAAAGAGTTGGGATTTAAGGTTGTCTTTGATAAAAATGGTATCATTATTGCTCAAACCGTTGTCAATCTTCCCTATGTAGTCCGATTTATTCGGACCGCATTTGAGGAAGTTGATGAGCGACTGGAGTTTATTTCCGGCAGTCTGGGAGCGACGAAGTGGGAACGCTTCATAACCATTACCTTACCGCTATCCAAGAATGCCATTATCACAACTATTATTTTAGCCTGGTCAAGGGGCCTCGGCGAATTTGGGGCGACGCTGATGTTAGTAGGAGCCACCCGGATGAAAACAGAAACCCTGACGACATCCGTTTATTTAAATCTGGCAACCGGGGATACCGGTGCTTCCATGGCATCGGCAACAATTATTCTGATTATTTCGCTGATTTCTCTTTTTCTGACCAACTGGATTGGCAGGAAAAATCCCCAGGAGAGCAGGATGAAGGACGTGAACCGATGATTAATACAATGGTTGAAATTAAAGACTACTCCATTAAATTAGGAACCTTTCAATTGAATAATATCAATTTAAACATTCGTGAAAAAGAAATCTTTGCCGTGCTGGGCAGAACCGGATCAGGTAAAACTGTTCTGCTGGAGTCCGTGGCCGGTTTTTATCGGAAATTCTCTGGTGAAGTGTGCATTCAGGGAAAGCCGGTAGTCAAAATTCCTTTAGAGAGGCGGCAGATTGGTTTTGTTTATCAGGATTTCGGTCTGTTTCATCACATGTCTGTTTATGAGAATATTACTTATGGATTAAAAATTTAAAGAAAAGACAAGGCCTATAAAAAAGAAATGGCTGATAAAATGGCTGAAATCTTGTCCATCGGCGATATCTTGAATCAGTATCCGGGAACCTTAAGTGGGGGTGAACGTCAAAGAACGGCCCTTGCCCGGGCACTGATTCTTAATCCAAAATTGTTGTTGATGGATGAGCCCTTTTCATCCTTAGATCCGGCCACCAAAGAAATGATGTATCAGCAAATTAAAGAAATTCATAAACTATTTGGCTGTACTATTTTATTTGTAACCCATGATTTTAATGAGACGCAAGTAATGGCTGATCGGATTGGCATTATGGTTAAGGGTGAACTACGGGGGGTCCGTAAAAGTACGGACTTGTTTAAAAACTGTCAGGATCAGGAAGTTAACCAGTTTTTATTGGGACGATACGAGAAAGGAGGAGCCGTGCATGAAAGAGTTTGCTTTGCAGGTTGAGGGCATTATGTGCCCAAAATGTGTTAAAAAAATCAAAGAGACATTACTAAGTAAGGATGGTATTGATGATGTTGGGGTTAGTGCGGATTTTACGACAGTAACGGTAAAACTAGATGAAAATAAAACGAATGCTTTACAGATTGGCAGTATTATTGAGAAAATAGAAGATAAATCATTTAAAATAATCAATTGAACATGGGGGAAGATATGGCGTTTATAGCAATTAATGAAATCGACCGGCTGATTAATGAGGATGTTCCTTATATTGACTTGACCAGCTGGACACTGGGGATCAGAGAGCAGGAGGCTCGGATTACTTATTTTACACGAGAAGACGCGGTTGTGTGCGGAACCGAAGAGGTGCGAGCGGTTTTTGATCGGATGCATATTGAGATGGATCATATGGTTGTTTCCGGAGAGAAGATTACCGCTGGTTCAGAGCTGATCACAGGAATCGGTCGGGCTGAGGATTTGCATATGGCCTGGAAAGTAGGACAGAATATTCTGGATAATTGTTCGGGAATCGCAACAAAAACACGAAAAATGGTAGATGTTGTTAAATCTTATAACCCGAATATGGCCGTTCTGACAACCCGAAAGGGTTTTCCCGGGACCAAAACCCTGGCGACCAAAGCCATTATGGCGGGTGGCGCCATGCCTCATCGGTTGGGTTTGTCTGAAACCATTCTTGTTTTTAAACAGCATCTGAATTTTATCGGTGGATTTGAGGGTTTGATCGACAAACTTCCGCAAATAAAAGCGGAATGTTGTGAAAAGAAAATCATTGTTGAAGCAACAACGCTGGAGCAGGCAGTTAGTCTTTGTCAGGCTGGAGTAGACGGCATCCAGTTTGACAAAATGAGTGCAGAAGAGCTGACTGGGGCAGTGGAACGTTTAAGAAAAGAGTTTCCATCCGGTATTTTATTGGCGGCCGGCGGAATCAACGAGACGAATATTTCAAAATATGCCCAAACAAATGTAAATGGGATCATTACAACCAGTTTATACAGTGCCAAGCCCATTGATATTGGTGTTAAAATAGACAGAAATTAAAAGTACTTACACATTGAAACCAGAAAAATTGGAGTAAGCATTTTTAAAAAAGTTCTAAGAAGGAAAGGCATGATAGATTAAATGAGACATCAAACAAAAGAAAAGACATCATTAAACGACAACCAGAGAAAAACGCATTCTGAAATAGCCCGGAACCTTTTTAGGCAAGGGTATAATTGTTCACAGTCTGTTTTTCTGGCGTTTTGTGATGAATGTGGATTGGCGTTTGAAACGGCTGCCAAATTAAGCTCATCTTTTGGTGCCGGAATGGGGCGGCTCCGGGAGGTTTGTGGTGCAGTCACGGGGATGTTTATGGTCGCAGGGCTCCTCTACGGCTACACCGATCCAGAAGACCAGAGCGGCAAAGCAGAGCATTATCAGCGGATTCAATTGCTTGCAAAGGCGTTTGAAGATCAGAATCACACGATTATCTGCCGGGAGCTTTTGGGACTTGAAAAAGGAAAAGACAACCCAACGCCGGAACAGCGGACAGAAGCATATTATGCGAATCGTCCCTGTGAATCATTGGTGGGAATGGCGGCAGAAATTATGGAAAAATACATTAACGAAGAAAATTAAAAATCCTTTGCTGGGTATCAATTATAACGCGGATCAGTTGGATAAAGAAATATTTAATAAGGTAGTTATTATTAAAGTATGAGAAAAGCCGGAAAATCAGGTTAAGCGCTAGGGCCACCTGAATAATCCGGTTTTTTTGTTATCTTCGAAAAATGACTCACACCAGTGCTTAAATCCATTTTGAATATTGATACTCAGAGCTTAAATAGGATTTTTAAAAAAGCTCGTTTAGATTAACAGAGTGTTTAAAGATTCTAAATAATGGTATATAAGTAAAATTAATAAAATTAAAAAAACACTTGACATATTAATATGTTATAATATAATGGTATTGACATTATCTTAACAGAGTTGATTGGAGAAATCTAATGGAAATGAAACCGAAAGATTGTGATGAACAGGCTGAAATATTAAAAATTTTAGGAAATCCGATTCGATTATGTATTGCCAGAGGTTTAATAAAAAAGGGCAGTTGTAATGTGACTTATATGGAAGAATGTCTTGGGGTATCACAATCATCGATTTCTCAACACTTGTCAAAATTAAAAAGTGCTGGGATCGTTAAAGGATACCGTTCCGGAACTGAAATTTATTATGAAGTAGTATCAGAAAGTGCAAAAAAAATAATTAATGCAATATACGAGGAGGAAAATTGATGAAAAAGATTTTGATTGTTGGAGGCGTTGCCGGTGGTGCGACTGCTGCTGCCAGATTGCGACGTTTAAGTGAAGAAGATGAGATTATTCTGTTTGAACGGGATGAATATATTTCTTTTGCCAACTGTGGTTTACCCTATTACATTGGGGATGTGATTAAAGATCGCAAGAAATTATTGGTTCAAACCGTCGATGGTATGTCTAAACGCTTTAATTTGGATATCAGAAATTTTAGTGAGGTCGTTGCGATTGACCCGGTTGCTAAAACTGTCGAAGTGAAAAATCATCAAACAGGAAAAACATACAACGAAAGCTATGATAAGTTGATTCTATCCCCCGGGGCAAAACCGATTGCACCACCGATTCCCGGATTGTCAGAAGCAAAAAATATTTTAACGCTAAGAAATATTCCGGACACAGATAAGATTAAAGCGGTTGTTGATAGCGGCAAGGTAAGACGGGCTGTTGTTATCGGCGGTGGTTTTATTGGTGTCGAAATGGCCGAAAATCTGCAAGAACTGGGTGCCAATGTAACCTTGGTGGAAAAAATGAACCAGGTCTTAAAACCCCTGGATTTTGAAATGGCGCAACTGGTGCATCAGGAAATCAATGCTAATTGTGTAAATCTGATTTTAGGAGATGGGGTCGATCATTTCCAAAAACAGGGCAGTGAAGTCGTTCTGGAAAGTGGTCGCGTACTGGAGGCCGATCTGGTCATTTTAGCTATTGGTGTGGTTCCCGATAATATGCTTGCCAAACAGGCAAATCTCAAGTGCGGGCTCCGTGGTCATATTGTCACGACACAAAACTACGAGGTACTCAGCGGGGTAGATGAGAGTGTTTATTCGGATATCTTTGCTATTGGTGATGCCATTGAAGTTAAAGATTTTGTGACTAAGGATCAAACCGCCATTCCACTGGCGTGGCCTGCTAACCGACAGGGGCGGGTTGTAGCGGATTACATCAATGGAAAAACAATTAAAAATTTTGGAATCCAGGGAACTGCGGTAGCAAAAGTATTTAATAAAACCATTGCTTCAACGGGAAATAATGCGGTACAACTGGATATGAAGAAAATTGACTATCAAATTGTGATGGCCCATCGTGCCAATCACGCGGGTTATTATCCTCATGCAACCAATATTGCCTTAAAGTTGCTTTACGATCCTAAAACGCTCAGCATTCTGGGGGCTCAGGCCGTTGGACAGGAAGGAACCGAAAAACGAATCGATGTGATTGCATCAGCCATGAAAATGGGGGCTACCGTTCTTGATCTTCAAGATTTTGAGCTTTGTTATGCACCACCTTTTTCATCAGCCAAGGATCCGGCTAACATTCTCGGTTATATTGCAGAAAACATTGAAGATGGGGTATACAAAACCGTTGAATGGCACGAAATTGATGCAATTGTCGAAAAAGGCGGATTTTTGCTGGATGTGCGCTCACCAGTCGAAGTCAGTGCGGGTGCCATTAAAGGTTCTGTCAATATTGAGTTGGATAGTTTAAGAGATCGTATTGCTGAGATTCCCATTTCAAAGGATACACCCATCTATGTCACCTGCCAGGTCGGTCAACGTGCTTATCTTGCCATCCGAATATTAAAGGGTAATGGCTTTACCAACATCTATAACTTGTCTGGTGGATATAGTACATACCGAACCGCTCATTACAAGTTGGCGGAGTTGGATTTTAATATTGGGGCGTGTATCGTTAAAAAAGTTGACTCAGATGACGGTGATGTTGACCAGGGCGGAAGAGGGAGCGATGGTGAGCAGGGTGGAACCGGAAATGATGTGATTAAAAAAAAAGTTGATGTAACTGGACTCCAATGCCCGGGGCCACTGATGGCCACTTATGACGCCATAAAAAGTGTCGAATCCGGTGATCTGGTTCAGATTATTGCCACTGATTTTGGATTTGTCAGTGACATAAAAAGCTGGTGTGAAACCAATGGACATACGCTGGTTTCTCAGGAGACAAAAGGGAAAAGCTATATTAGCATTATTAGAAAAGGTAGCGAGGGTGAAGCCTGTAGTTTGATGCCGGCGATATCGACTCAGAAAAATGCAACGTTGGTGGTTTTTAGTGGTGAGTTGGACAAGGTGCTGGCATCAATGATTATTGCTCAGGGTGCGGCAGCCCAAGGAAAAAATGTGACCCTGTTTTTCACCTTTTGGGGACTTAATGCACTGCGAAAAAGAGATGGAAAAGGCCGCAACAAGACCTTTGTTGAGAAAATGTTTGGTGCAATGATGCCCAAAGGCGCGGGCAGATTGCCACTTTCGATGATGAACATGCTCGGCGCAGGACCAGCTATGATCAAAGGCATTATGAAGAAGAAACATGTCGATGATTTGGATACCATGATTAAAAAAGCTCAAAATGCCGGGGTTCGTTTTATCGCCTGCACCATGAGTATGGATCTGATGGGGATTAAAGAAGAAGAGCTCATTGACGGGATTGAATATGCCGGGGTAGGAACTTACATCGCCAGCAATGAAAATGCCGGGACAACCTTATTTGTCTGATTTAAGCACTTTAATTAGCTAACATAAGAATACATGAAAAGGATTGAAGTTTAACTTTAGTCCTTTTTTAGGTTGATGGCCCTTTAACATTTGGTACAGTTAAAAAATATGAATTTTGTTTTTTATATTTCAGTTAGAAATATATCCAAACGAAGTAATAAGTGGTAAAATAAAAAGTAAAAATAAGAAGTGTCTGGAAAATGCCTTTGCATTGACAAACAAAAACCATGATTAGCTTAAAAACTTTGAAAGAAAAAGGTAAGGAGAAAAAATGCTAAAGCTTGAAAACATTTCATTTGAAGTTGAAAATGAGAAAGAAATTTTAAAGAATGTCAACCTAACCATTGAAAAAGGGAAATTTATCGCCATCACTGGACCAAATGGCGGCGGGAAGTCGACGCTGGCCCGAATTATTTCTGGTGTTTTAAAACCAACCCGAGGGAAAATCACCTTTTATGGTGAAGATATCACTGATTTATCGATTACCGAACGAGCCCAAAAAGGGATCAGTTTCGGTTTTCAACAACCGATCCGCTTTAAAGGGATTACTGTTCATGATCTGATCAATATCGCCAAAGGAGAAGATCTTTCAGCTCTGGAAGCAAGTCATTATTTATCGGAAGTGGGTCTTTGTGCCAAGGATTACATCCACCGGGAGTTGGATGATAAACTGTCCGGGGGCGAAATCAAACGGATTGAAATTGCGACGATCATCGCTCGAGATACCGCATTATCCATTTTTGATGAACCGGAAGCGGGCATTGACTTATGGAGTTTTAATCATTTAATTGATGTTTTTATGAAGATTCATAAAAACAAAGAGAAATCAATTGTTATCATTTCCCATCAGGAGCGTATCCTGGATGTGGCAGATGAGATCATTGCGATGGTTGACGGAGCAATAATTGTGCGAGGCGCCAAGGAAAGTGTATTGCCGGAATTGCTCCATTGTGAAAATCCTGAAAATTGTGCATATTGCCAGGATATCGTGGAGGCATAAAGAAATGAATGAGATAGCAAAAAAATTACTAAAAGACGTGACGGGGCTGGAAGACATGCCTAAAGGTGCCTACAATATTCGTGAAAACAGTAAAACGGTATCCAGACAGTCCAGTGAAAACATCGAAATTGTAGGAAAAGAAGACAAGTCCGGGATTGACATTATCGTTAAATCTAATACTAAATCCGAAAGCGTTTTTATACCGGCTTTGGTTTCTTGTGGTGGGGTTTCGGACCTTGTTTATAATGATTTTTTTATTGGAGAAAATGCCGATATCACGATTATTGCAGGATGTGGTGTCAGTACTGGCGATAGCTGTGATGGTTCTGAGCATAATGGGATTCATCGATTTTTTCTGGGTAAAAATTCCCGAGTCCGATATGTAGAAAAGCACATCGGTGTGGGAACCGGCACTGGAAAACGGGTTATTGATCCGGTAACAGAGGTGGTGCAGGAAGAAAACAGTTATATGGAAATGGAAACTACCCAAATCAAAGGGGTCGATTCCACCAGACGGTTTACCAAGGCGAACCTGAAAGTGGGCGCTACCCTTGTGATTAAAGAAAAACTGATGACCCATGGGGAACAATTTGCAGAATCAAAATTTGAAGTGGATATGGATGGGGAAGATTCCCGTGTGAACCTTATATCGCGTTCCGTTGCCCGGGATTATTCAAGGCAAACCTTTATCTCGAAAATAAGCGGGAATACCCGATGTATGGGTCACTCCGAATGTGATGCCATTATCATGGATCATGGCGTGGTGAGTGCGATCCCGGAAATCACGGCTAATAGTCTGGATGCAGCCCTGATTCATGAAGCTGCCATTGGTAAAATTGCCGGAGAGCAGATCATTAAGCTTATGACTCTGGGTCTCACAGAAAGCGAAGCAGAAGCAAAAATTATTGATGGTTTTTTAAATTAACGGCGATAGAACCTTAAAAATAGTGGTGTTGGCAGATTTTAAAGGCAGATACTAAATAAAGTATGAAATGATTAAAACTGATTTCTCAAATCGTGAGAGATCAGTTTTTTTTAAGTGCGCAGCGGTTCGGGATTATCAAAAGGATAAATATGACCAAATGTTTTGGTTTTAAGTCGTTTACGGTGAAGAAATATAAGAGGTATGAGAAAAGATAATTGTTGACATATGTTTTTAAAGGAGTATAATGGTTATTAAAGACATATGTCAATAAAAAAAACAAGGAGATATCGATGAAAATTGCAATACCAGCTGATGAACAAATTTTAAATAGTGAAGTGTGTATGTCCTTTGGACGTGCACCATATTTTTATATTTATGAAACACTGACAAAAATGGGACACTTCATTGAAAATACGGCAGCAAGCAGCCCTGGAGGGGCGGGCGTTAAAGCGGCCCAAATCGTTGTCGATAATCATGCGGATATTTTAATAACACCGCGGTGCGGCGAAAATGCGGCTGAGGTTTTCAAGGCCACCAAACTTGAGATCTATAAGAGTAAGGTTGGTTCAATTCAGGATAATATTAATGCTTATCTGGATGAAAGATTAACGGTTCTGGACCAGTTTCATGCCGGTTTTCATGGGGTTAGCGGAGCTTGACGATGAAAATTCAATTGATCAATGGCGTGTCTCAAGGAACAATGGGGATTATTTCCCGAAAAATTGGAGAAAAAAAGCTCGTTGAACGTATTCTTCAAAATGAATTCGCAGCAGTTGGATTATGTCAGGGAGATGTTATCAGCATCCTGGAAGCCAGTGACATTGCTGAAAAAACATCAGATGTTGTGGTAACTGAAATTTCTGGGGTGTGTCCTCAGCATATTATTTGTCTGGCAATTCTGGGTGATATCACATCTGTCGAGACTTCTCTGGCGGCGATAGAAAGTAGGTTGATGAGTAAGTGAAATTAGCAGTACTCAGCGGAAAAGGCGGGACCGGAAAAACTCTGGTGTCGGTTAATCTGGCAGCAGTAGCAAAAGAATCTGTTTATGTGGATTGTGACGTTGAAGAACCAAATGGTCATTTGTTTTTTAAACCAACAGATGTGAAAACAAAAAAGGTAGTGAATAAAATTCCTGTGGTGGATGAGGATCTTTGCCTCGGTTGCCGAAAATGTGTAGACTTTTGTAAATTCAACGCGCTCGCCGCGATTGTTGATAAGCTACTTGTTTTTGATGATATTTGTCACGCCTGCGGGGGCTGTATCATGCTTTGTCCGAGCAACGCTTTGTCTGAAAAAGATAAGGTTATTGGAGTAATAAATTCAGGTGTTTCCGAAGCCGTCAAGGTCATTTCTGGGGTTTTAAATACCGGTGAAGTATCGGGAGTACCGATTATCAAAGCGTTGTTAAAAAAAATAGCTGATGAAAAAAGACTGACCGTGATTGACTGCCCACCAGGTAGTGCATGTGTGGTGATGGAAAGTATTCGCGATGCGGATTATTGCATCTTAGTAGCAGAACCAACCGTTTTTGGGCTCAGTAACCTGATCTTAGTTCATGAACTTGTGAAAATTTTTAACAAGCCTTATGGGGTCGTAATTAATAAAGGCATGGAAGGTGAGAATTTAATTGATACTTATTGTCTTGAAAATAAGATCAAGGTGTTAAGTAAAATACCTTTTGATTGCGAATTGGGAACGCTTAATTCCGAGGGCGAAATTGCATCAAAAATCGAGCCATACCACAGCATATTTTATGCGTTGCTTCAAGCCGTCATGAAGGAGGTGCAAGATGAAACAATTGCTTATTCTTAGTGGAAAAGGCGGAACCGGAAAAACAACGGTGGCAAGTGCATTTATCAAACTGTCCCAGGCAAAAGTCTATGCTGATTGCGATGTGGATGCCCCTAATTTACATCTTGCGATAAAACAGACCAGTCAGCCTAAGAGAAATGATTTTTTCGGGATGCCAAAGGCGGAAATTAATACAATTTTGTGCGCAAAATGTGACCGCTGTGTCGAAAATTGTCGTTTTGATGCAGTCCAGGTGGTTGACAATAACTATTGGATTGATCCATATCTGTGTGAAGGTTGTGGTGTCTGTGAAATGGTTTGCCCAGTTCGAGCGATCAATTTGAAACCTCATATTTCCGGAGAACTGAAGCTATATGATAAGGATGTGATCTTTTCAACTGCTCAGCTCAAAATGGGCAGTGGCACATCGGGAATGCTGGTTACTGAAGTAAAAAAGCAAATGAAATCTATCGATCGCGGTGATGAGCTAGCGATAATTGATGGATCACCCGGAATTGGTTGCCCTGTTATTGCTTCGATCAGCGGGGTGGATATGGTCTTAATTGTTGCTGAACCATCGGTTTCTGGAATCAGTGATATGGAGCGGATCATTAAAACAGCCCAGACCTTTCATACAAAGACGGTTGTATGTGTGAATAAATACGATGCAAACTTAAAAAAAACCAAAGCGATTATCGATTATTGTCAAGCTCACGACATTCCATATGTGGGAAAAATACCTTATGATAAAAGTGCTGTTGAAGCGGTAAATAATGGATTAACGCTGGTCGATGTTTTTTGTGAGGCTGGCGCTGCAGTTCAGGTAGTGTTTGGTAATACGATGGAAATGTTATTAAGAAATTAAGCTAAGAGCACGTTTAGAAAAAAATAAATCAACAGGTAATGAAGATGAATAGCATGGAAAAGCAATATTGTTATTGACATATGCCATTCATGTATTATAATAATGCTGTTGATAACAGAGGTTAATGATCTTAATAACAAAAAATCAATAACAACAAACATAATCGGAGGAACTATTATGAAAATTGCATTACCAACACGAGAGAACTTAATTGATGGCCATTTTGGTCACTGTGAGTATTATACGGTATTCACCATTGATGAGCAAAGCAAAGAAATATTGAGCCAGGAAATAATTGCTTCACCAGCAGGATGTGGCTGCAAATCCAATATTGCCACAACACTTAAAGAAATGGGCGTAGAACTTTTGCTCGCTGGCAACATGGGCGAAGGGGCTGTAAATGTACTTAAAAAGTCTGGCATCGAAGTTGTCCGGGGGTGCGCCGGGAATGTTAAAGAAGTGGCGCTAAGCTGGTTGGCTGGTTCTGTTATGGATTCTGGCGAAATGTGTCATGCCCATGAAGCTGGTCATGAGTGCCAGCACTAAGTCAATCAATTTGGATAAGGAGAGTTAGTTTATGTCCAGACCGGTAAAATGGAAAAAAGTCTGTTGTTTACCAGAAACGGATTTGTTTGGACCCCTTAATGCAAAAAACAGGGAAGATGGAATTATTACCATGTCAGTAGAAGAGTACGAAACGATCCGCTTGATTGATCTAGAAGGTATGCTTCAGGAAGAGTGTGCAGAAAGTATGCACGTGGCACGAACTACGGTCCAGAAAATTTATAATGATGCCCGAAAAAAGCTGGCTGACGCATTGGTTAACGGTAATGTCTTAAAAATTGAAGGCGGCAATTATAAATTGTGCGAAGAAGGCCAGGAAAATTTCGGCTGCAGCCGATGCCGTAAACAGCGGATGAATGGAAGCAACAATTAGAGTTAAGAAAAAACGATAAAACAAACGAATGAGGAGAATTGTTATGAGTGAAGAATGCAGTCAATCCTGTGGATCATGCGGCGAAGAGTGTGAAGATCGAAAGGTAGATTTTTCAGAACAACCGCATGAGCTAAGTAGAATAAAAAAAGTGATTGGTGTTGTCAGTGGAAAAGGTGGGGTTGGAAAATCGATGGTTACCTCCCTGATGGCAGTTACAATGAGACGAAAAGGCTATCATACCGCTATTCTAGATGCTGATATTACGGGGCCATCGATTCCCAAAGCATTTGGGATCAATGAAAAAGCGATGCCCACAGAATTAGGACTTTTTCCGATATCCAGTAAAACCGGAATCGAAATTATGTCCATTAACCTATTGTTGGAAAATGATACCGATCCGGTGGTTTGGAGAGGGCCGATTATTGCCAACACCGTTAAACAGTTCTGGACCGATGTGATCTGGGGCGACGTTGATTATATGTTTGTGGATATGCCGCCGGGAACTGGTGATGTGCCATTAACCGTCTTTCAATCGCTGCCGGTAGACGGGATTATCATTGTCACATCGCCTCAGGAATTGGTCTCAATGATTGTTGCCAAAGCCGTAAATATGGCAAAAATGATGAAGATTCCGGTACTCGGTTTAGTTGAAAACATGTCTTACTTTAAATGTCCGGACTGCGATAAAAAGCATTATTTATTTGGTGAAAGTCGCATCGAAGAAGTAGCGAAACAACATGGCATTGAGGTTGTGGGCAAGATGCCGATTGATTCCTCCCTTGCCGGAGCCTGTGATAAAGGGCTGATTGAATTATTTGATAACACCTGGCTGGATCATCTAGCCGAGACGCTGGAAGTGAATTTAGACGAAAATACAAAAGAAAATACAAAAGAAAATGGAGAACTAAAAATGAAAATAGCAGTAGCAAGCGATAATGGTATAGTATCTGGTCATTTTGGCCATTGTGAAAGTTTTATGATTTATGATACCGTGGATGGTAAGGTTGTAACGACTGAAGCCGTACCAAACCCTGGCCACAAACCGGGATTTTTACCGGTATTTTTAGATGAAAAAGGTGTCAACGTTATTATCTCCGGCGGAATGGGCGGCGGTGCAGTTGATATTTTTAACGAAAAAAATATTGAAGTCATTACCGGTGCCCAAGGCAAAGCAGAAGATCTCGTTAATAGTTATCTATTGGGAGAACTGGTTTCGACCGGGTCTGTCTGTCACGAACATCAACATCATGATGAGTGTGGCGAATAAATTAAAAATTCCTAGCCAAGTAAAAAAAGCTGTGTATCGGGATCAAAACTAGAATTTAATTATATCCAGTCGTGAAATTAGTATTGACGGCTGGATATGATTATGTTAAAATAATGCTTGTATATACAAGGAGCTGGTGTTTTGCTGAAGCAAAATGTACATCTAAGAAAAGTACGTTGATCCGTATATGTGTTATACTGGGAAAGATTAATAAAATTTGTAATTATGTGTCTGAAGACTCACTTTTGTGAGTCTTTTATTTTTTGAAAATTTAAGGAGAAAAGCAAAATGAATCAGAAATTATGGGAAAAATCGGTCGAGTTTCACGGACATCATTGTCCCGGATTAGCCATTGGGGTGAGAGCGTCACAAGAAGCGATTAAAGCGCTCAATGTTTCTTTTTCAGAAGACGAGGATGTGGTTTGTATTACTGAAAACGATGCCTGTGGGGTTGATGGGGTACAGGTTATTTTAGGATGTAGCGTAGGAAAAGGTAACCTGCTGTTTAGAAACCGCGGTAAACAAGCCTTTTCATTCTTTAATCGCAATACCGGCGAAAAACTCAGACTGGTTTTAAAAGCGCTACCAGAAATGGAGCGGGATGAAATGGAAGCCTATATCTTAAATGAACCAGATGCCAGCAAAATCTTTGACTTTAAAACCCCGGATTATGAATTACCAGAACGGGCCCGGATTTTTCAAAGCGTGATCTGTGAAGAATGTGGCGAAAAAACCGCTGAGCATATGATTCGCCTGGAAAATGGCAAAAAAGTCTGCGTGGATTGCTCCAATCCCTACACCCGAGGTTTTTAAAGAACGCCTTTGCGGTTAGAAGAGAACTAAGGCAATAATTTGAAAGAGGTGAAACGAATGAAAAGAATCGTTGCAGTTTTATTGAGTTTAATGATGATGGTAACTTTTGCGGCATGTACCAATACAACAGCAGAGACCACTGAGAGCGAAACGACCACAAAGGTTGTGACCGATAGTTTGGGCCGACAGGTGGAAGTGCCGGCCGAGATCACCAGTGTGGGTTCACTTGGTGTTATGCGGCTGTTAACTTATATGGATGCGGCCGATTTGGTGACTGGTGCAACGGATATGGACAACGTTCAAGTACTGACCCGTCCATACACGTTGGTTAATCCCAATTATGCAAGTCTGAAACAGATTGGTCAGGGCGGTGCCGGTGGAATTGTCCCCTTTGACGAAGAAATCATCAAATTGGCACCTGATGTGATTTTTGTGGTATCCGACTACACCCAGACCGATGAATTGCAGGCAAAAACCGGTATTCCTGTGGTGGCGGTAGCGAATCCCGGGCTGTTTGATGGAAAAATGGATGCTTCGATCGATATTATCGGCCAGGTACTGGGCAAAGAAGATCGTGCCAACGCAGTTAATGAATTTATGGATGCGGCTCAAAAAGATCTCAATGACCGGACCAAGGATATACCAGAAGCCAGTCGTATCACTGTCTACAACGGCGCTTTGAATTTTAAAGGCAAACACGGTTTTGATGGCACCAGCGGGAACTATGGACCCTTTGTGGCAATCAACGCTAATAATGTCGTCGATCAAACGGGACAAAAGACGGCATTTACTGTGGATCTTGAGCAGGTATTGGCCTGGAATCCGGAGATTATTTTCCTTAATCCAGAGAACATGGATCTGGTCAATGAACAGTATACCCAGAATCCAGACTTTTTCAACGCACTCAAAGCGGTTCAGGACAACAAGGTTTATACTCAATTGGCATATAACAATAACTATACCAATGTTGAGATTGCCTTGGCTGATGCTTATTATGCAGGAACTGTTGTTTATCCTGACAAGTTCAAGGATATTAATATTGAAAAGCAAGCTGACGAAATTTTTGAGTTCCTGCTTGGTGAAAAATTGTATGCAAAATATGTAGCAGCAGGTCAGGGCTTTGGTCCGCTGACAATTGGTAAGTAAAAAAATGGACAACAAAAAAAAGACGGCTTGCGGAGTTAACTATGATCAATACGTTCACCGCAAGGTTTTGACCATTGTAACTCTGGTGGTGTTGACATTTCTAACCGCTCTTTTTGCTATATCTGCTGGTTCAGCTGATATTCCAGTCTTGGAAGTACTTAAGGCACTGTTCGGATTTGGAGCGGCCAAAAACGTGCTGGTTACCGTCAATATCCGGTTGCCGCGAATTCTGATGGCGATTGTCGGAGGGATTGGGCTGGCTGCTGCTGGCTGTGTCATGCAGAGTATTTTAAAAAATCCGCTGGCATCGGCATCAACTCTGGGAATTTCCCAGGGAGCTTCTTTTGGCGCCGCGATTGCGATTACCTTTTTGGGTGGCGGAACCGTGATGGGAAATACCGCCAGTGCCGTGACCGTTAATAACCCCTATTTAACGAGTATGTGTGCATTTGCAGCGTCTATGTTTGTCACCCTAGTAATCTTAGGACTATCCAAGGCCCGGAAAGCTTCGCCGGAAACCATGATTCTGGCCGGGGTTGCACTCAGCTCGTTGTTTGCCGGAGCGACAGCACTGATTCAATATTTTTCCTCAGATGTTCAGATGGCTGCCATTGTATTTTGGACCTTTGGGGATCTGGGGCGGGCCAGCATGCAAAATATCCAGGTAGCTGCCGTGGTTACTGCTGGAGCACTGATTTACTTTATGTTTAACCGCTGGAATTACAACGCCCTCGAGTGTGGCGAACATACGGCTACCGGGCTGGGGGTCAATGTATCCCGGGTTCGGCTTATCGGAATGACGGTGGCTTCTCTGACAGCGGCAACGATCGTGTCCTTTGTGGGGATCATCAACTTTATCGGTTTAATTGCCCCTCATATTATGCGTCGTTTTGTGGGCAATGATTATCGCTACTTATTACCGGCATCAGCTTTAACAGGAGCTTTGATGCTGCTCGTCAGTGATACATTTGCTCGTCTGATTGTCTCACCAATTATTCTGCCAATCGGGGCCATTACCTCATTCCTTGGGGCTCCGTTATTCTTATATCTCATATTTAAAGGAGTTGGTCATAATGCTGAAAATTGATGCCTTAGAATTTGGCTATCGATCCAACCGAAAAATTTTGGATCACATTAAATTCGATGTAAAAAATGGCGAATGTGTGGCGATTTTAGGTAACAACGGGGCTGGGAAAAGTACCATGTTAAAGTGTCTGAATAAGATTATCTCACCCCAAAAAGGCCGGGTGGTGGTAAATGAGGTGGACATTCTTAAACTCAATCGTCTGGATATTGCAAAGAACACAGCCTATGTTGCCCAAAAAAGCGAAGGCAGCCGAATCACCGCTTACGATGCTATCTTGTTAGGGCGAAAACCCTATATCAAACTGGCGCCCAAAAAAGAAGACTATGAAATTGTCGAAACAATTATAGAAAGTATGGATTTAGAAGCGTTCTCATTGCGTTATATTGACGAGTTAAGCGGCGGGGAATTGCAAAAGGTGATGATCGCCCGGGCCCTGGCCCAGGAGCCGAAGGTTTTGCTTCTGGATGAACCCACCAGTTGCCTTGACCTTAAGAATCAGTTGGAGGTCTTAAAACTGATCCAGAGCATTACCAAAGAAAAAGAAATTGCCGTTGTCATTGTGATCCATGATCTGAACCTGGCACTGCGGTATTGTGACCGGTTCCTCTTTCTCAAAGACACGGAAATTTTCTGTTATGGCGGAATGGATGTGATGACCTCCGAAAACATCGGTGCCGTTTATCAGGTCCCGGTAGCTGTTGAATCCTACCAAAATCAGAAGGTTGTGATTCCTTTAACCTGAAATAGGCAAAAATTCTGGTTTGTTTAGTTGAACCAGAGTTTTTTGTTGCAATTAATCTAAATAATACGATTGTGGGCCTTCGCGAAGTCTGATAAAATAGAAGAAAAGTCAGGGGGACTATGCCGATGTCAGCATTTAAGAATACAGCTCCGATTGTTTGGTTATTAATATCCATTGCGGTATTTGCCGGTGGCATGATTATGCTGCTTGATGTCAAGCTGGCTTGGAATATGATTATTACCAGCATCTCGATTATGCTGGTGGTGGTCGGGATTATGTATCTGTCAGCTATTTTTCTAAAAAAGGGCGAAAGTAAGTTTAAAGAGTTGGGAATTGGAATTTTATCTCTGTTGGGCGGGGTTTTTACCTATCTCAACCCGCAGTATTTAAAGGTGCCGTTTAGTTTTGCAATTGGGATGCTGGGGATTATTATTGGTTGCTTTGTTTTATTAAGTAGCATTAAATTAAAAAAAGACGGTGCTTCCTGGGTGTGGACCTTGCTGGTGGCTCTGGTCTATATCGGCTTGGGTATTAACATGGCTTTTTTGACCACAACAGGCCGGATCTTTGGCATTATCTTCGGCGTTTATCTGATCTTTTTTGCTTTAAATATTTTTGGCGATGCCTTGGTCAGTTTGATGAAACACAATGATGGGGCCAAAAAAGCCAAGAAGCACATTCGTGTAACCCTACCACTGGTATTTGCTGCGTTCCTGCCGATGCGGATGTTAAAAAAAGTGAATGCATTGGTGCAAGAAGAACCGGATGCTTTATTATTGCTAGAAGACCACTCCATAGAACGAACCACCGATATGGAGATTTTTATCCATACCAAAGAAGGATTGATTCCGGGCATGGGTCATGTGGATGCTGCCATAGGCGAGTGTGTTTACAGCTATGGCAATTATGACGATTCCACCTGGAAGTTAGGGGGCTTTTTAGCTGATGGCGTTTTGGTTGAAATGCCCAAGACCGAACATGTTAAACAGGCGCTGAAAGTTGAAAAGAAAATTTTAATGGGCTATGGCCTCGCACTGACGCCAGAACAAAAAAAAGGGGTTCAGGAGCAGCTGGATGATCTCCTGTCTCACGTTCTTCCTTGGGAGCCAAAGGCGGAGCAGGCGGACAAAGGCGAAATCAAAGGAAATGCAAAGGATTTTGAGGATGTTTCCAGTCAGCTTTATAACGACGCAAAGGCCAGTTTTTATAAATTTAAACAGGGCAACGAGTTTAAAACCTATTATGCCCTGGGAACGAATTGTGTCAAGTTGGTGGATACGCTTGTCGGTAAAACCGGAATTGATCTGATCAAGATCAATGGCATTATTACTCCCGGTGCCTATCTGGATTATCTGGATCGTCTTTATGACCGGGGCGATTCCATTGTGGTTTCCCGTACCCTGTATCAGGACATTGAAAATAAGAGGGAAAAGGAAATAGCAGTTAGTCCGGCCTAGAACGCTCAGCTTTTACTTGGGCCATTAAAGCAGCTTGAAATGATTGTGGTCGTACTCAATGATTCCGTCTTTTTGAAGTTTGGAAAGAACCCGGGATAGGGCACTGCGGTCGACACATAAAAAATCAGCTAATTCATTGCGCGTAAAGGGAATCTCAAAAGCGAGGTTCCCTTTTTTTTCGGCCTGTAACGACAGATAGGAGAGTACCTTGTCTTGAATAGTCCGCCGCGATAACAACTGGTTTTTACTGCTGAGGAGGATGTTCTTTCGGGCGAGTATCTTCAGTAGATTCTCAATCAGGTGATTGTGAAACACACAGGAGTTAGGACAGGTATTAATAATCCGTTCGATCCCCAGAAACATGACGGCTGTGTTGGTTTTTGCCAGCACCGTGACGGGGCTTTCTTTAATACCGGCACTGGCAAAAGCTTCGCCAAAAATATGGCTGGGACTTAGTTCCGTGAGAATGGATCGATTACCGTAATAATCCTCTTGAATAACTTGGACTTCTCCCGATAAAATAACCCCCACAGTGGTTACCGGCTGGCCAGTCAGTAAAATAATCTCCCCCCGGTCATAATTTTTTTCTTCACCACCCAGGCACTTTAGCATGGCTTCCAGGTTTTCGTCGATGCCATCGAATAATTTAACTTTTCTTAAAACATCTAAATTTTTATTCATAATTATCCTTTGTGTTGCATATGCAACGGTAGTTTTGGGTAAATTATATTATGATTGGTTCAAGAAATCAATACCAGATTACAAGGAGGAAAATAAGATGATCCGAAAAATAATTACAATAGATGAGAATAAGTGTAACGGCTGTGGATTATGTGCAGAAGCCTGCCATGAAGGCGCAATTGGAATGGTTGACGGCGTGGCCAAATTACTACGTGACGACTACTGCGACGGATTGGGAGATTGTCTGCCAAGTTGTCCCACCGGAGCGATAACCTTTGTGGAACGGGAAGCGGCAGCTTATGACGAAGCCGCGGTCTTAGAAAATATGAAAAAAAAGGAAACGACACAAAATAGTGGCGCGAAAAAAGCAGGCGGATGTCCGGGAACCCAAGCAAAAACCATTGTCCGAGAAACGATAGCGACCGATGACGGACCGGAACCACTGCCATGCGGATGCCCCGGCTCATCTTCTAAGGCCATTGTTCGGGAAACCGTGGCTACGGAGAAACCAGCACCAACTGAAGCGCTCGAATCACAACTTAGACAATGGCCGGTTCAAATTAAGCTGGCACCGGTTAATGCCCCTTATTTCAATGGTGCCCACTTGTTGATAGCGGCAGATTGTACCGCCTATGCCTATGCTGATTTTCATAATCGCTTTATCAAAAATAAAATTACCTTAATCGGTTGTCCAAAACTAGATGCCGTTGACTATGCGGATAAGCTGACTGAAATATTAAAACGTAATGAGATTAAAAGCGTTACTGTCGTCCGAATGGAAGTTCCCTGTTGTGGAGGGATTACTGCAGCAGTTACCACAGCACTTAAGGATTCAGGAAAAATGATTCCATGGCAGGTATTGACCGTCACTACTGATGGAAAAGTATTGGAGAATGATTAAAGAAGCATGATAGCGATGCGTTGTCTTAGGCGAAGAAAAATTAAGATAAGCGCTTAGGTATTAATTCCTGGCAGTAAGCTTGGCTAAAAAAGTGTCCTGTAATTATTCGCCCCCAAAATACAGCCATATCCAAAATTTTTGTGGATATGGCTCTTTTTAGTTTGCAAATGCAAAATTTAAGTAGCTTCAGCGATCGAAAATAAAATGCATTACAAGTATTTAGAGCGTGGATAAAGTGCAAAAAAATACAGTATTTATCATGGTTTCGTAAACCTTTGCAGAAAACAGAAAAAAATAATTTATAAAGGCTTTAATTTGCTCATTAAGCGATAAAGTTCTGTTGTAAAATCAGAATGATTATGTTATGATAACCCTGTCGATACATATATATACAAGTTGACAAAATACGAATTTTTCCTGTTGATAAATCAGTGGGTATAACTTACACTGAAAAGAGAAAATTGACCGGAGAAACGATAATGGAGGAAACATTATGGCTTTTAATATTGCAGTTGCGGGTAAGGGTGGCGTTGGTAAAACAAGTCTTACCGGTATGCTTATTGAATATTTAGTTGCAGAAGGTCTGGGTCCAATTTTAGCAGTGGATGCCGATGCCAATGCAAACCTTAACGAAGTACTGGGGGAAGAAGTGGAACTTTCCATTGGTGAGATTAAAGAAGAAGTAAATCATGCCGAAATGGATGGGGTACCATTGCCTCCAGGTGTGACAAAAACAGACTTTTTGAGACTTCGGTTAAATCAGGCCGTTGCCGAAGGAAATGGTTATGATCTTCTGGTTATGGGTCGCAGCCAGGGTGCTGGTTGTTATTGTTATGTTAACGGAATCTTAAAAACTCAGCTTGATATGCTGGCAGGTAACTATCAATATATTATCGTTGATAATGAAGCGGGGATGGAACATCTAAGCCGGGGAACGCTCGGTCGAATTGACATGCTTATTCTTGTCAGCGACTGTTCCCGTCGCGGGATTCAGGCAGTTGGCCGAATCAAAGAGTTGGTTTCTGAACTTAAACTGAAAGTACCAGTGATTAAGCTGATCGTCAACCGCGCCCCAGATGGCGTTTTAAACGAAGGAACAGCCGAAGAAATTAAAAACCAGGGTCTTGATCTTATTGGTGTTGTGCCATTAGATCAGAATGTGTTTGAATTTGATGCTTATGGCAAACCGTTGGTTGATTTACCATCTGATTCGCCAGCCAAGGTTGCGCTACGCGATATTGTCAACAAACTTGAACTGATCAAAAACGGCAAAAAATAAATGCCTGATTAAGGCTCTTAAGACTTATTGACAAACAGATTAAGTAGCACCGACAATTGTTATATCTAAAGAGATTATCAATTGATCGGTGCAGACGTTTGTCGAGAAACATGGGGCTGTTTGGCAGCCCTTTTAGACGGAAACTGCGGAAAAGGGGAGGTTGTTATATGAATAAGGTGCGATTTAATATTAAAGGAAAAAGATCGGTTGATTTAATCGCGAGCGACGGAGAAAATTTACTAGAAGCCGCCAGAAGAGCTGGTGTTATGATTGATTCACCGTGTAGCGGAAACGTGACCTGCGGTAAATGCAAGGTTAAAATAGAGTCGGGTCAGGTTAGAACAGAAAAATCCAGGCATATTTCTGAAGCAGAAATGGCCCAGGGGATCGTACTTTCATGTAATTCAACCATCATAGAAGATATCGAGGTGGAAGTACCGGATTTAGCGTCTTCTTTTGTAAACGAAATGCAGATCACCGATCTATCGGTCAATGAGAATAAAAATATTAAATACGTACGTAAGAAAATGATCAAAGAAGGAATGACCAATGCCAGCCGACTCTGGTCTGAGATCATCAAGTTGCCGTGTCCCAGCATTGAAGATAACAGTGCTGATGAAGATCGTCTAAAGCTTTATTTTAAGCAGCAATTAGGCTATGAAGATATTGCCATCAGTTTAAATGTCATCAAGAAACTGCCAGATGCTTTTAGAAAGAATGATTTTTTGATCGAAGTCGTTTATTTAAAACGCCGGGAAGTGGCTGAAATTCTGGATGTCAAACCGGCGAACAGTGAAAAATCGGTTCTGTACGGGATTGCTCTGGATATTGGGACAACTTCGGTGTCGGCCTGTCTGGTCGATATGAATACCAATGAAATTTTAACAAAGGCTTCAATGGGGAATGCCCAGGTTAAATATGGGGCGGATGTTATCAATCGAATTGTTTATTCAGAAAAACCTGGTGGCTTGGAAAAACTGCGCCGTGCCATAGTTGATGAGAGCATCAATAACCTTATTGAAAAACTGGTCAATACCATTGGCATCAGCAAAGAAGATATTTATGAGGTCTGTGCGGCCGGAAATACGACCATGAACCACTTGCTGTTGGGGCTTAATCCGGACTATTTAAGACGGGAACCATTTATCCCGGTCATTAATGACATCCCCGAAATGAAATGTGTAGAATTAGGGATTACTGTTAATCCGGAAGGAAAAATATATTTAGCACCTTCGGTTGCCAGTTACGTAGGCGGCGATATTACCGCCGGTGTTTTTGCGGTACCCGTTTGGATGCGGGAAGATTTCACCATGCTGGTGGATCTGGGAACAAACGGCGAAATTGTCTTTGGAAATAAAGATTTTCTGATGACCTGCGCCTGTTCAGCCGGACCTGCTTTTGAAGGCGGTGAAATTAGCTGCGGTACCCGGGCTGTGCCTGGAGCGATTGAGCAAGTTACTATCAATGACGGAGACTTAAGGCCTTTTTATAATACCATTGGTCAGGTTAGCCCGGTGGGAATTTGTGGTTCAGGGATCATCGACTTAATTTGCGAGATGAAACGAACGGGTATAATCAATGGAAAAGGCCGAATGGAA
The DNA here is from genome assembly GCF_047456275.1 of Acetobacterium carbinolicum. GTDB lineage: Bacteria > Bacillota > Clostridia > Eubacteriales > Eubacteriaceae > Acetobacterium > Acetobacterium carbinolicum. The sequence continues at coordinate 3,070,348 of NZ_CP173357.1, read as the reverse complement.
CGGGATCTGAATCATCCTCGAATCAAGTTTGATGAATACGGCATTGGTCAGTATTATCTCTACTCCAAAGAATTGGATAATGGTTCTAAAGATGTATATATTACGGAAATTGACATTGACAGTTTTATCAAGGCAAAAGGAGCGGTCTTCTCCGCGATCTATATTTTAATGGAAAGTCTGGATATGTCCATTGATGTTCTGGAAAATATCTATGTCGCCGGGGGTATCGGTACCAATCTGGATATTACCAATGCGATCGCCCTGGGGATGTTGCCAGATATCCCGGTGGAGAAATATTACTACATCGGTAACAGCTCGATGCAGGGATGTTACCTGGCATTGACCCTCAGTGAAGGAAAAGACAAGATTCGGGAGATTTCTCAGAATATGACGTATATGGAATTAAGTGTCCACCCAACTTATATGGATGAGTTCATATCAGCCTGTTTTATCCCCCATACCAATATGAATTTATTTCCTTCCCTGGAAAACTGAAAATAGGAGATTTTTAAATGGAAAATACGTTACGGGATGAAACCGCAATTGAAGAAAAAAGAAAAGATAAAATACCCTACGAACACTACAAGGGCTTGTTAAAGGACCTTAATCCCCAGATGATTGCGGCTAACAGTGCCTGTCCTTATAATGAAAAAGATAATTTTTTCACAGTCACCCTGATGGGAACGCCATATAAGGTGACCTATCCTCAGGGTGATGTGACTGATATGGACAGCCGGGATTTTGATAATTATAAACTCAAAACCATGATTTTACGGTATTTGATTAATGCTAAAGGGGTTAAGGCCACCGGCGAAAACATCGCCTATCGGGATGTTTCCGGTGGGAATGTCTACTATCCCTGTTTTGAAGGGCGTTGTTTAAAACGTTTTGCCTTTACCTTTAATTACAATCTCGACGGTTTAAAAAAGGCCATGGCTGTTCTAAAAGCAGAGCCGCAAAGTATTGGTGATCTTTCATGGCGTTTTGAAGTCATTAATAACATGTTTATGACTGCTATTCTCTGGATTGGGGATGATGAATTCCCACCGGAAGCGCAAATATTATTTGATGCTAATTTCCCCAGTGCCTTCAGTGCTGAGGATATGGCCGTAATGGGTGATATTTTTATTCCGGCATTAAAAGAACTCAGCAAGAAATAATGAAACAATCAAAGATACTAAATATTGATCCCCATTTTTCGGAAAGTAGTTATATCATCAACCGGGATTTATTTAAAAATTTTGATCCTGTTGCGATGAGTCAAAAGTCTCTTTGTCCCTTCGATCCGAAAAATGGGCGGTTTGAAATAATGGTCCTGGGTGAATCCTATTTTGTACTTCATCCCAGCGGTCTGGTTTTGAATGCCCGAGAGGAAGAATTTGATAATTACTCGGTCAAAATTTTTATTCTTCGCTACTTAATGAATGCCAACGGAAAAGAAGCAACCAACGAATGGATCAGCTTTAAAGAATTTCCGGATGGGCCCATTTATTATTCGAATTTTCATAAACGCTGTATTCAAGTTTTTGCGCAAATTGGCAATGAGAGGCCGGAACAGCTTAAACACTATATGAGCCTGCAAAAAGCTAAGATCTATGGTAAGGGTGATCTTTCCTGGCAGTTTACGGTGACACCGGGGGTTGATCTCATCTGGATTTTATGGTTTGGCGATGATGAGTTTGAAGCAGAGGCTCAAATATTGTTTGACAAAAAATTAACAGACGTCTTTAATATTAAGGATTTGGCAATTTTAGGCGATGTTTTGATGATTTCGCTGAAAACCTTTACGCTCTCTTTAGACTCTAAAAAAAATTAGGATAAATTTTAGAAAAATGCCGAAAAATAATTGACAAACTTTTAACTAATAGTGTACAATCTGTGTATACTTATATATACAGGTAAAAAGCTGTAAAATATGTAATGGTTTTAATTTGGTTTTAAAGTGTGAAGCTTTGAAATAAATATTTTGAAAAAAGGTAACAGGTTAGGAGGAAACAAAAAAATGCCATACAAAAAAGCAGAACAAAAATTTAGTGGCAAGATCAACGCATGTGAGATAGGTGTAGGAGATGCAGCTATCAGCATTGGCGGAGAAAACTCATTACCATTTTTAGGTACTGAAGGCTTCAAAACCGCAGTTGGAATCGCAATCTCTGACACAACCGATGAATGGTCAGATTGCTTTGGAACAATTTACGGTGACGATCTTAAAAACCCAGCGGCTTTGGCAAAAGCAGCAGTAGAAAAATCAGGTGCGGACTTCTTGTTAATTAAACTTGAAAGTGCTGATCCAAACGGTGCTGACAATTCAGTCGAAAACTGTGTCGCGACAGCGGTAGCTGTAGAAGCGGCAATTAGCGTACCTTTAGTTGTAGAAGGATGTAAAAACGCAGACAAAGATGCTAAGTTACTGGAAAAAGTTGCTCAAGCTCTTGAAGGAAAAAATGTGGTTTTATTCTCTGCCGTAGAAGACAATTACAAGACAATCGGTGCTGCCGGCGGAATGGCTTACGGACAAAAAGTAGCCGCAGAATCCTCAGTTGATATCAACCTTGCAAAACAATTAAATATCTTATTAACACAATTAGGTGTTAAAGGAAAAGATATTCTGATGGATGTTGGTTCAGCAGCTGTAGGCTATGGCTTTGAGTATGTTGCATCAACCATGGATCGTATTCGTTTAGCTGGCCTAGGTCAAAATGATGAAAGTCTACAAATGCCAATTATGACTAATATTTCTGGTGAAGCGTGGGGCGTTAAAGAAGCGGTTTCCACCCTTGAAGATGCACCAGAATGGGGCGATCAGGAAGCACGCGGGGTTGGTATGGAAGTATCAACAGCGGCAGCTTGTGTTGTTGGCGGATCAAACGCAATCATTGTAAGACATCCAGAATCAGTTAAGGCGATCAAAAGCTTAGTTGCTGGAATCATAGGTTAGGAAAGGAAGGCGAATACAAATGGCAGTAAAAGGTTTAGATATTTTTAAACTCACTCCTAAGACAAACTGTAAAGAGTGTGGTTTCCCAACATGTATGGCTTTCTCTATGAAAGCAGCTACTGGTGCTGTACCCATCGAAAAATGTCCATACATTTCAGAAGAGTCCAAAGAATTATTATCAGAAGCAACAGCTCCACCAATGAAAACTATCAAAGTTGGCGCTGGTGAAACTGAAAAAGCGCTTGGTGGCGAAACAGTCTTATTCAGACATGAAAAAACATTGGTTAACAAAAACTTATTTGCAGTTGAATTATCAGATGCAATGAGTGACGCTGATGTGGATGCGATTTGTGCTACATTACAAAAGGTAAACTATGACCGTATCGGCGAAATGATGTCGGTTGAAGTTGTCGCCGTACGTTTTGTTTCTGATGCAGCTAAATTTGCGGCTTTAGTTAAAAAAGTTGCAGATTGCGGAAAAATTCCAATGATCGTTACTGTTGATGCTGAAGTAGCAAAAGCAGCGGTTGCAGGTGCTGGCGCTGGCGCTATCATCATGGGCGCAACCAAAGATAACGCAGCAGCGATGGTAGACGTAGCTAAGGCTGCAGATGCTGTTCTTGGTGTTTCTGCAGACAGTATCGAAGCACTACACGACTTAGTTGAAGCAATTGAAAAAATGGGCTATAAAAAATTGGTATTAAACGTAGGCGAAACTTCCATTAAAGAAGCTTACGCAAATGCAGTTGATATTCGTACCGCAGCAATCAAAGGCAATGACCGAACATTTGGCTATCCTTCAGTCGTGTTTGCCAACAAACTGGCAACTGGCGATATCAACCTACAAATTGCTTTGGCATCGGCTTTTGTTCTGCGATATGGTTCCATTATTGTTATGGAAGAAATGGACTTTAATGCTGCATTGCCACTGTTTGGTTTAAGACAAAACATCTTTACCGATCCTCAAAAACCAATGCGTGTTGAACCGAAGGTTTATGAATTTAACAAACCAACCGGTAATGATCCTGTTTTAGTTACTGTTGACTTTGCATTATCTTATTTTGTTGTTGCTGGTGAAATTGAACGGTCTAAGGTTCCTGCCTACCTGGCAATTCCAGATGCAGGTGGTTACTCTGTTCTGACCGCTTGGGCTGCTGGTAAATTTGGATCAAGCGTTATTGCTAACTTCATTAAAGAAAACAACGTTGCCGATGTAACGACATCGCGTAAGTTAATCTTACCTGGTAAAGTTGCCGTTCTTCAGGGCGATCTAGCTGAATTACTACCTGAATGGGAAGTAATCGTTGGACCAAACGAAGCAATGCAATTACCGAAGTTCTTAAGAGACATGCAAGCATAATATCAATCTGTGCTCGGGACTCATCCCGAGCGCACCTAAATATTTTTTCAATTTGAAAGGGGAACAATATGTCAAAATTTATGGTTATTGGTGAAAGAATTCACTGTATCTCTCCTGCAATTCGTCAGGCTTTCGCAGATAGAAATCCTGAGCCAATTCTTTTAAGAGCAAAAGAACAATTAGAAGCGGGCGCAGACTACTTGGATTTAAACATCGGACCGGCTGAAAGAGGCGGCGAAGAATTAATGCAATGGGGTGTTAAATTGCTCCAGGAAAACTTCGATAATGTGCCATTAGCGCTTGATACAGCGAACATGAAAGCGATCGAAGCGGGAATCCAGGTTTATAACCGATCAAAAGGAAAACCAATTGTAAACTCTGCAGATGCAGGCGACCGTATTGAATATGTCGATTTAGCAGCAGCTAATGACGCGATGGTTATCGCTCTTTGCTCTAAAGAAGGTGTGCCAGGAAATAATGACGAACGTATTGCTTACTGTTCAGAATTATTAGAACGTGGTATGGAACGAGGAATGGAACCAACAGATTTATTGTTTGATCCATTATTCATTGTAATCAAAGGCATGCAAGATCAATTAGTTGATGTTTTAGAAGCAATCCAGATGATTACTGACATGGGCTTGTTAACAACGGGTGGACTTAGCAACGTATCTAACGGTGCACCAAAACATATCCGTCCATTATTAGACTGTGCTGTTTTAGCAATGGCGATGCAATGTGGATTCAGCTCTGCAATCGTTAATCCTTGCGACAAACGATTAAGAGAAACAATCGTAGCTTGCGATATTATCAAAAATAATATCCTTTATGCAGATTCAGTACTTGAGTTCTAGAAATACCTTTATAAATTAAAATAGGTATTTGAAAATACTCATAAAAAAAAGCCCCCGACCACAATTCATCACTTGCTGCACAAGGTACGATGAAGGTCAGGAGCAAACAACTATGTATAATGTATCACTCACCTACATTGTATAACATTTAACAATGTTTGTAAAGGGAATTTTGATGTTTTTTTAAGATATTACAAAACTTTTTGCAAATGCGTAAAAATAACTATTATACGAAACAGGTGCTTTGATATAAATTATAAAATTTAGAGAGGTAGAAAAAATATGAGCAATGAAATTTTAAACTACGATAAGGTCGCTGAAGCTTCCCTTGCGAAAGCTCAAAGAGATGGCGCAGAAACAATGTGGGATCGCCGTGCTGCACAAAAAACCCAATGTGGTTTTGGAGAAGCGGGGGTTTGTTGCCGAATTTGTGCAATGGGTCCATGTCGTGTAAGTCCAGTTCCTGGAAAAGGCGCTGAAAGAGGTATTTGTGGAGCTAACGCTGACACAATTGTTGCAAGAAACTTTGCTAGAATGGTTGCCGGCGGAACTTCTGCCCATTCAGATCATGCCCGTGATATCGTCCATGCGATGCATCATTCATCAGCGGAAGGCCCATTCAAAATCCGTGACGAAGCTAAATTAAGACGAATCGCAGCAGAATGGGAAATTGCTGATGCAGACACTAAAGAAACCTATGCCTTAGCACATGAATTATCAGCGATGGCTTTGGAAGAATTTGGTAAACCTTTTGGAACCCAACGTTTCTTAAAAAGAGCACCACAAGCTCGACAGGATGTCTGGGCACGCGAAGATATCGCACCACGCGCTATTGATATGGAAGTAACCACTTTAATGCATTCTACTCATATGGGTTGTGCTGCTGATTATGAAAGTCTTTTCAGACGTGGTATGAGAACTGGTATGTCTGATGGATGGGGCGGATCAATGATCGGTACTGAATTCTCTGATATTATGTACGGTACACCAACCGCGCGGGCATCTTCTTCAAACTTAGGTGTTATTGATGCCGAAATGGTTAATATTCTGATCCATGGTCATGATCCTAACCTGGCTGAAATGGTTGTACTGGCAGCTCAAAACCCAGAAATGGTTGAACTGGCAAAAGCTAAGGGTGCTAAAGGCATTAATATTGTTGGGATGTGCTGTACAGGTAATGAAATGACCATGAGACATGGTATCAAAATTGCCGGTAACTTCTACCAACAAGAAATGTGTATCATCACAGGTGCTATTGAAGCTGTTGTCGTTGATGTTCAATGTATCTTCCCGGCTCTGCCTGAACTGGCAAAAACATATCATACCCGATTTATCAGTACTTCTGAAAAGGCTAAAATCTCAGGAGATTTATTCTTGAAATTCTCTGAAGAAACTGGCTTGGACAATGCTAACGAAATCGTTAAATTAGCCGTTGAAAACTTCCCGAACCGTGATGCTGCTAAAGTAGAAATTCCAGACATAAAGCAAGATACCATGGTTGGTTACTCTGTTGAAGAAATTATTAACCATTTGGATGCAGTTGTTAACTCACAATTAGAAGACAAACTGGGTACTGTTAAACCTTTAACTGATGTTATTTATGCCGGTGTTATTCGTGGTGCTGCTGGTGTTGTTGGTTGTAACAATCCAAAACAACAGCATGACTATGCTCATATTACCGTAATGGAAGAACTAATTAAACGTGACGTAATCTGTGTTGTTACAGGTTGTGCTGCTCAAGCTGCTGCTAAAGCTGGTTTATTAACATTAGAAGCAAAAGAAAGATGTGGCCGTGGTCTTTTAGAAGTCTGTGAACGTGTAAACATTCCACCAGTGCTTCACATGGGATCTTGTGTCGATATCAGTCGTATCCTGCACATTGTAAACTTATGTGCCGACGTTCGAGGGATTGACCCTGCTTTATTACCAGTTGTTGGTATCGCTCCAGAATGGATGTCGGAAAAAGCTGTTTCAATTGCAAACTACGTAGTAGGTTCTGGTATCAATACTTACCTTGGTGTTATTCCACAGGTATTAGGTTCACCAAACTTCACAAAATTATTGACCGAAGATTGCCAGGAATTTATCGGAGCACATTTCGTATTTGAAAAAGATCCAATCGTTATGGTTGACAAAATCATGGAAGACATGGAAGCGAAACGAACTGCTTTAGGTATCTAATTAATAAAAGATAGACAGGTGAAAAAATGAAAATAGCATTAACAGGAAAAGGCGGGGTTGGAAAAACAACCATCTCAGCAAGTTTAAGCCGATATTTTGCCGACGAAGGATACAATGTATTAACAGTTGATGCTGATCCCGATGCCAATCTTGGCCTTGCCTTGGGCATGAGCGAAGAAATGATTGCAGAAATAGTTCCCATATCAGAAATGAAAGATTTAGTGGAAGAACGAACAGCTGCCGATACCGGTTCTTTTGGATCAATGTTTAGAATGAATCCAGAAGTTGCTGACATTCCTGAACGTTATGCCAAAGAGTTTAATGGCGTCAAGCTGTTAACCATGGGTACCGTCGACACCGGAGGATCTGGCTGTGTATGCCCGGAGCATGTCTTATTAAAAATGCTCATGAGCCATCTGGTCTTATACCAAAAAGATGTCGTGATCATGGATATGGAAGCAGGTATTGAGCATTTGGGTCGGGGAACAGCTGGAGCAGTCGATGCGTTTATCGTCGTCGTTGAGCCGGGAGTCCGTAGCATTCAGACATTTCATAAGGTAAAATCCATGGCAATGGATATCGGTGTAAAGCAGGTTTATGTTATTGGAAATAAAATCCGCAATGACGGAGATATCGCCTTTATAAAAGAAAAAGTTGGAGATGAAAACATCATTGGTTTTTTAAACTACCGGGATGCCATATCAGAATCTGACCGTAACAATCAATCCCCTTACGATGATCCTGCCATGAAAGAAGATATTGCCGTTTTAGGTAAAAGCATTCTGGCGATTGTCGATGAAAAAAAGAAATAACAAATTTTTAAAAGTGAACAAAAATCTAATGTTAATTGAACTAACCTAAGGAGGAAAAAGTCCATATGAATATGAATCTTTTTGATATAATTTACGACGGCCAAGCTCAGTACCTGAAACGTGCTGAAGAAATGGTAGCCAAAGTCGTTGCTGAAAAGGGAAAAGAAACACCAGTTAAATTCCCAGGTACTGCTTATGCCTTGCCTTGTATCTATGCCATCACCGGCAAAAAAATCACCAATGTAGGTGAATTAGAAGATGCGTTGGCACTGGCTAAAGAAAAAATTCACCGCACCAATTACCTGCAAGACGCACTAGATGCTGGTACAGCTGCGGCAATGTGTGCAGAAATTATCGAAGCAGTTAAATATGTTTACGAAGAACTTCCATACGAAGGTCGTCATGTTGAAGATTTAAATACTACTGATGTTCGTTACTTAGGACATATCACCGATGCTGAAGTACGTAACTTTGGTGTGCCATTGGTAACAGATGACATTCCTGGTGTTGCTGTTATTATCGGTGAAGCTAAAGATGCTGAAACACTTGCGGCAATCGTAAAAGACTACCAGGGCAAAGGTTTATTAACCTTCATGGTTGGTAAAGTTATTGATCAGGCGATTGAACAAAAAATCAAAATGGGTATTGATCTTCGTGTTATTCCTTTGGGATACGAAATTGAGTCCGTTATCCACGTTGTATCCGTTGCGATTCGTGCCAGCTTAATCTTTGGTGCAACACCTCCAGGCGACTTCCTGGCGCATCGAACTTATACAAAAAACCGTGTTAAAGCATTTGTTAATGTATTTGGACCATGGGATAATAAAATTATCGCTGCCGGTGCTGCTGCTATCGAACTTGGCTTCCCAGCAGTAACAGAAACATTCATCAATGAAGTACCAACCTTATTATTACACCAACCAGATAACAGCAAAGTTGTTGCCACTTCTTTAGAAGCCCGTAACATTAAAATCAAAGTTACCGAAATCGACTGTCCAGTTGCTGTTTCTTCAGCATTTGAAGGTGAACGTGTTCGTAAAGATACTATGTTTGCTGAATTCGGCGGAAATAAAACGGAATGTTGGGAACTGGTTACAACCGGCGAATTAGCTGAAATGGAAGATCACAAAATCACGATTGTTGGACCAGATATTGATGACGCGATGTTTGCAGGCAAAGACGTTGTTCGTTTGCCAATGGGCGTTGTTGTTAAAGTAGCTGGAAAACAAATGCAAAAAGACTTTGAAACCGTTCTTGAAAGACGTATCCATTACTTCACAAACTATATTGAAGGGGCAATGCATGTTGGACAAAGAAATATTGCCTGGATCCGTTTAACAAAAGAAGCGTTTGAAAAAGGCTTCCGCTTAAAACATATCGGTGAAGTTTTATACGCAAAAATGCGTTCTGACTTTGATAAAGTTGTTGATAAATGTGAAGTAACTATTTACACCAACGCTGAAGATGTCAAACGTCTTGGCGAAGAAATGGTAAAACCAATTTACTCTGAACGTGATGAACGAATGGGCGCACTGACTGATGAAAGTGTCGATGAATTCTATACCTGTTTATTATGTCAATCCTTTGCTCCAAGCCACGTTTGTATCGTAACACCAGAACGTTTAGGTCTTTGTGGTGCCGTTTCCTGGTTGGATGCCAAAGCAACAAAAGAATTGGATCCGATGGGACCAAACCAACCAATCGTTAAAGGAGAGGCCATTGACGAACGTCTTGGTATCTGGGAATCTTGTAACGAAGTAGTCGCACGAGATTCGCAGGGTGCGGTTGAACAAGTTACACTTTATTCAATCCTTGAAGATCCAATGACTTCCTGTGGTTGCTTCGAATGTATCTGTGGTATTATGCCTGAAGCGAATGGTGTTGTTATTGTAAACCGTGAATTCGGCGATACTTCACCCGTTGGAATGACCTTCGGTGAGTTGGCTTCGATGACAGGTGGTGGGGTTCAAACGCCAGGCTTCATGGGTCATGGTCGATTCTTAATCGGTTCTAAAAAATTCATGTCAGCTGAAGGTGGTTTACCACGTATCGTTTGGATGCCTAAAGAATTAAAAGACGATGTAGCTGAACGTTTAAACAAGGCTGTATTTGAAATGACCGGTATTGAAAACTTTGCAGACATGGTTTGTGATGAAACAATTGCCAGTGATTCTGAAGCAGTATTAGAATTCTTAGAATCAAAAGGACATCCAGCCTTGGCGATGGATCCAATTATGTAATTAAATTTGACTTAAGTCGAATTTTGTAACATGCCTGAAGGCAGAGCACAGATGTGTTCTGCCTTTTTTTTAAGTCGATAAAAACAATTCTAGTTTAGATTAATTCCCGATAAATTCTAGTTTTATTAAGTATTAAGTGTTATAATTATCACAAATTAAAGTATAACAGGAGGAAAAAAATATGTGTAATAATAAAGAACTGCATCATCATGGTGAACACCATGACCACGAAGAAGGTCATCCTCATAGCGGAACGACCAGTCATGATCATCAACATGCTCATCCCCATGCTGGTGATGAGGGTCATGAACATATCCACGAACATGATCATGAACACGCCCATACTCACAGTCATCCTCATAGTGATGACCATGATCATGGCAGTGAACATGTGCATACGACAGAACATGAGCATGAACATACCCATAAACACGCCCATCCCCATCCTCATCAGCATGACCATGCCCATCCCCATGAAACACAGGAGCATGCCCATGGTCATGAACATCCCCATGGACACGAACATCCCCATCCTCACGTGCATGGTGATGGACATTGTGGAAATCATGCCAAAAATGGCGCCGGTTGCTGCCAAGGTGGTGATGTTGAAAACAAAGACGTCGAGATATTAGGCTTATTGCTGGATCATTGGGTTACCCATAATCAGGATCACGCGATGGAGTATAATACCTGGGTTGAAAAAATGAACCGACTCGGTAAAAACGATGTCGCTGAATCCCTTATCGAAGCAATTGCATTGATGAGCGAAGCAGATAAACATCTCGTACAAGCAAAAAAAGAATTAATCTAATCATTACAGTTTGCGTTTCTAGTGCGATCATCGTCTTGAGACGCAAATTTTGCAACTAATCGTATAAAGCAGAAAAACAATTGATGTGCGGTTGCTTTATTTTAATCGCCCGTGAATGTGTTAACCAATGCCTGAAGGTATTGAATTTCTTTAGAAAAGGAAGTGTGTAGTTGTTATGAGTTTGACAGATTTGATTTACGCTGGTTCTAATGCGGTGGCAGGTTTAACAGAAGGTGCAGTAGATGATGCCATAAAAAAATATGGTGAGAGCCACGCGTTAGGATATCCCGATACAGCCTATTTTTTACCGATTATTTATGCCGCAACAGGGGTTAAGATAAAGACATTGGGTGATTTACCGGCAGCAGTAGGGATTCTTAAAAGTTTGATCACCAATAAAGAAGATTTGGGCGAAGCGTTAAACGCCGGACTGGCGACAGCGGTTGGAGCTGAAATTATTGAGGCGATTCGTTATCTTGATGGTGATCCATACGCTAACGATTCGGGCATTGGTTTTGTGGCGGATCCCATTATTCGTTCGTTGGGCGTGCCCCTGGTAACCGGCGATATTCCCGGGATTGCCGTTCTTTTAGGCGAATCCTCAGACCCTGCTGAATTAGCAGTGATTGTAAAAGATTATCAGGAAAAAGGTTTACTGACCTTTATGGTTGGTAATATCATCGAGCAGGCGCTGGAAGCCGGAGTTAAGATGGGGCTGGATTATCGTGTCATTCCTTTGGGCCATGAAGTAACCTCTGTCATTCATGTTGTCTCGGTGGCAATTCGGGCGGCGCTTATTTTTGGTGGCATCGAGCCTGGTAAACTGGCTGAATTCTTAACCTACACCAAAGAACGGGTGCCGGCCTTTGTCAATACCTTTGGCGAATTAAATGAAGTTGTTGTTTCAGTGGGAGCTGGAGCGATTGCCCTGGGTTTCCCGGTGATTGCCGACGTCCCCGTGCCGGAAGTACCGGGTGCATTAATGACCCAGGCAGACCATGCTAAAACAGTTGAGTTTTCTTTAGAAGCTCGTGATATTAAGATCAAGGTTACAAAAATTGATGTTCCCGTTTCGGTTGCCTCGGCGTTTGAAGGTGAACGTGTCCGTAAGGATACCATGTTTGCTGAATTTGGCGGCAACAAAACGAAATGCTGGGAATTGGTAAGAGAAGCGGAATTAAGTGAAATAGAAGATCATAAAATTACAGTAATTGGTCCAGAAATTGACGATGCCCAATTTGCAGGTGCTGATGTCGTGCGGTTACCCTTAGGTATTCTGGTTGAAGTTGCCGGTAAGGGCATGCAAAAAGATTTTGAATCGGTATTAGAACGACGGATTCATTATTTTACCAACTACATCGATGGCGCCATGCATGTCGGACAACGTAACATTGCCTGGATTCGTATAACAAAAGAAGCTTATGAAAAAGGATTCCGCTTAAAACACATCGGTGAAGTATTGTATGCAAAAATGCGGGCAGATTTCGATAACGTTGTCGATAAATGTCAGGTAACGCTTTATACGACTCAGGAAGATGTGGCCCGACTTGAAGAAGAAGTGGTCAAACCAATTTATAGCCAACGGGACGATCGTTTAAACGCCTTAACCGATGAAAGCGTTGATACCTTCTATACCTGTACCCTCTGTCAGTCGTTTGCACCGAGCCATGTTTGTGTGGTAACGCCAGAACGATTAGGCTTATGTGGTGCTGTTTCGTGGTTGGATAGTAAAGCGACCAAGGAGTTGGATCCGGCCGGACCATCCCAACCGATTGAAAAAGGCGTCGCTGTGGATGAAAAAATTGGTATCTGGGAGGCTGTTAATAAAACCGTTGCAGCAGCATCGCAGGGGGCCGTTGAGCGGGTAACCTTATACTCAATCCTGGAAGATCCAATGACTTCTTGCGGTTGTTTTGAATGTATCTGTGGGATCATGCCAGAAGCCAATGGTGTTGTTATTGTTAACCGTGAGTTTGGCGAAATCTCACCGGTGGGGATGACCTTTGGGGAATTGGCGTCGATGACTGGTGGCGGCGTTCAAACACCCGGATTTATGGGACATGGCCGACATTTTATCGGGTCTAAGAAATTTATGTCGGCTGAAGGCGGACTAACGCGAATTGTCTGGATGCCAAAAGAATTAAAAGATGATGTCGCAGAACGTCTAAATAAGGCCGTACTTGAATTAACAGGGATAGAAAATTTCGTTGACATGGTTTGCGATGAAACCATTGCGACCGACTCCGAAGCGGTATTGGAGTTCCTGGAATCAAAGGGACACCCGGCTCTGACCATGGACCCCATTATGTAACAAATGGTTGTAATTAAGACTAAACGGTTATAATGAATGACAGTCACCCCTTAAGCTTGTGTTAAGGGGTAGGCTGTGTTAAAATAGCCTAAATTAAAAAGAAAGGAGACCAAGAACATGTGTGAATCTTCAGCTTATATGATTACTCCTGAAGGAGAAACAAAGATAATGGACTATGTTGTTGATATCGTTCCAAACGACGATGGCAGTTTAACGCTGTCTGACTTATTGGGTGGTACAAAAATTGTTCAAGGCAAACTCAAAGAAGTAAAACTTCTAAACCACAAAATTATTATTGAAGGAATAGCGGTTTAGCCAATGAACATTGTTGTGCTAGATGGTATGGGAGGAGGCATTGGATCTCGAATTGTCGGTATTTTAAAAGATGAAATACCGCCGTATATTGAAATATATGGATTGGGAACCAATGCACTGGCCACAGCGGCCATGTTAAAAAAAGGCGCTAATAAAGGTGCAACCGGAGAAAATGCCATTGCGGTCACGGTAAAAAAAGCGGATTTTATAATTGGCTCAATTGCGATGACCATTCCAAACTCGATGATGGGAGAAGTCACGCCACGAATGGTTGAAGCGATTGGAAACAGCGATGGATTAAAAATCTATATTCCGATTCTGCCGGAAAATCACCATATTGTTTCACTGGAAGAAAAACCACTCTTGCTCCAGATTCGAGAAGCCGTTTCGTTGATAAAAAAAGAACTTAATTTAGGAGAAGTGTAGATGGATGCTAAATTAAAGATGGATAAGGAAGCGGATATTTTCAAGGTGTTGCTGGCCCATTGGATTAATCACACCGGTGATCATATTGATGGCTATCGGGAGTGGGCTGAGAAATTACAGGGTACATCAAAAGACGCGGTGTCCCGGGAAATATTTCTGGCAATTGACAAGATGCGTGAAGCACAAAAGAAAATTATGGAAGCCAAAATGCGTTTCTAAAGACACGATAATAGCTTAAAATTAATGACAACCCATGCTTGAAAGCAGGACTTTTTGTTCTGTTTTTTTTCGTATTAGTAAAGTGATGCGACAGCTGTAAGGAATCGTAGTCAAAAGTGGAGCCCCGGGAAAATGATACGTTTTCTCGGGGCTTTTTTTAATAAAAAGTTATGTGGTTTTTTATAGATGAGGTATAATTAAAGTAACGAAAAGCAAAAGAAGGTAAATAAATGCGAATAAAAGATAAGAAACGTTTTATGCTAGCTTGTGGTGGATTGGCGACAATTCTGATTTTAATGATTACTGTTTTGACCATCGGTTTTTGGAACCGCAATGATAACCAGGCAAAGACTGATAACAACACGAAGTCCCAGACGACAGCGGTGGCAAACGAAAGTGAAACAGCGGTAAATTCCCAGGCAGCAGTGACTGAACAGCCATCAGAAACAAAAGAAGAAATAAAAAATGCATCGTCTGCAGATATAAATAGCACCGACAGTATAACAAAACTGGTTAACAAGAACCACAGTATTTCGTCAAACTATCGACCCGCTGATCTGGTTACGGTTGATCTGCCATCGACCCGGGATACCCAACTGCGAAGCGTTGCGATCGCGGGCCTGACGAACCTTTTTGAAGCAGCTGAGGCTGAAGGTTATGAACTGTTTTGTTGTTCCGGGTATCGCTCCTATGAAACCCAAACTGAACTCTATGCCTGGAATGTGGAAACCTATGGGGTTGATGGTGCCGAATTGGTCAGTGCCCGGCCGGGAATGAGCGAACACCAGTTGGGTTTAGCTATGGATGTCACAAGTGCGTCGGTGGAGTTTGATCTGCTGGAGAGTTTTGGATCAACGCCAGAAGGACAATTCATCAAAGAGAATGCCCATAAATTTGGTTTTATTGTCCGCTATCCCCAGGGTAAAACCGATATTACCGGTTATGCCTATGAACCCTGGCATCTGCGCTATTTAGGGATCGATGTGGCTACCGATATTTATAAGAGCGGAAAAACCATGGAAGAGTATTATGGTACAAATTAAGTGACCGATCCGAGATCAAAGAGATGTGAAAAAGAATACCAAAGGTGGTGTCCTTTTTTGATAGCCATGGCTGCCAGAAAAAAACTATTTAAAAAAACTTGACTATCTGATATAATAATCAGTGTTTCTGCGCCCGTAGCTCAGGTGGATAGAGCAGTAGTTTCCTAAACTGCGTGCCGGAGGTTCGAATCCTCTCGGGTGCACCACGATTATCAGGTTAAAAAAGACGCAGTCTGCGTCTTTTTTAACCTGATTTTTTATGTTATGATGCAAATGAGATTGTTTATAAAAACGAATGAGAATTAAAATGAAAATTATTAATGTAAAAGACCGAAATGCTATGCTGATAGAGCAACTTGTAAAAGTGCGAAAAGCTTCGGTGAAAGAAACGCATTTATTTTTGTCCGATTTGGAGATTGACAATATTGAAAAATATGTTCCGCAGGCTTTAGCAGGGATTCCAAATTTGATTGTTGCAGAAAACCAGCGTGGTGTTTCGGTTGCATTTATGGGAATAGATGAACAAAAACTTGAAATGTTGTTTATTCATCCCAAAGAACGCGGGCATGGTTTGGGCAGAGAATTAGTTGAATATGGCATTAAGGAATATTTTATTAATGAGCTGGGAGTTAATGAGCAAAACCCACAAGCAAAAGGATTTTATGAACATATGGGATTTGAAGTTTATAAGAGAACTGAAGTAGACGAGCAAGGCATGCCGTATCCTATTTTGTACATGAAATTATCATAAGTTATTTTTTGTGGGTTAATAAGATTTTCCCTACATCTATTTTGTACTAATGTCACAGTGAAAAATTAAGGACGGTTTTCAGCCGTCCTTTTTGTTCTCCACAACAATGATAATACAATAATTTTTTTACATAGAAGTACCTAAGTCGATAAGCACATGCTCTACAGAATCACAAAAAGTAGTAAAAAAATATTTTTTTAAAAAGCCAACAAAACAACGATGATGCTGCATTTAAACAGCATAAGGATAAAGGAGGTAATAATGAATATTGTCAAAATTGAAACTATATTTGATTTGATAAAAAACAAAGAACTGTCTGGGTTCGAACTTTTATACGAACAGTATTTTCGTATTATGTACGGCATCGCATATTCGATTACCGGCAACGACGAGGTGAGCAAGGATGCTGTCCAAAATACGCTAATTAAGCTATTTGTTCTCGAACCACATAAATTCCCCCAAGCGCATGCGTTGACATGGCTCTATACCGTTGTCAAAAATGAAGCGCTTATGTTGCTCCGCAAGGAAAAGCAGACTATCGACATCAGCACCGTTGCTGAAAAACTGCCAATGATTGACAAGGGCATCGAGGAATTTATCGATATGGAAAACTACTACACTTTGATTTCATCGCTGAACGAAAAACAACGGCAGATTGTCACGCTGAAGGTGTTGGGTGGTATGAGTCATAAAGAAATATCCCACATGCTGCAGAAGCCGATAGGTACTATTCAATGGACATACAACATGTCCATCAAAAAACTGCGTGTTGCGATTTCTACGATGGCTGCGTTTGTCATCATGCTAGGCACAGGCTTTGTTTATAAGCTAATTAGAGCATTTGATACAGAATACATTGAAATCCCAGAAATGGATATGGAGCCGCCCGTCAATATTCCAGCATCACCAATAATTGATGCGTGGGTTATTGGGCTCGGTATATGCTTTTTGTTGTCGGTAACAGCTTTAATCATATTTTTTAGAAATTCAGACAAATTGCCAACAAAACGCAAAGCCAGACGCATCTAAAAGACATAAGCAAAACAAAATGCTTAAAATTAAAACGAAAAGGAGAATAACAGTGAAAAAAAATAAAACAATCATGTTGCTGACTCTTGGATGCGTTATGTCTCTCAGTTTAACCGCCTACGCCTGTGTTGCCACCAACTCGAAAGATTCGATTCTAGACAGCCAAGTTGAGTTGAAAATGCCTATAACAGCACCAGCACTGGAAGGTGAAATCACTGATGATGCTGAAGTGCTTGATGTTGTGCAGTTCAAAGGCAAAATTGACAGCATTGATGGGGACGAAGCCATCGTGACACCCGATAAAGGTGAAGATATCCGTAGCTCTGGAGATGCCGTTCGTATCAATATCGCCGATTACAGCAAACCACTCAACAAAGGCTATTCCGTAACGATCTATTATGACGGTGTAATTATGGATAGCTACCCGTTGCAGATTAACCTCCTTGGCATTAACGATGAAATGTTCGATATTGAAGAACCTAGCATCAGTGACGACTTCGATGAAGCGGTTTCGTTTGATAATTCATATGAATAAACGATTCTATATCCTCTTATCATTTGATATTGCATCTATTTTATACTAATTGCACAAACTTTTCAGGCTGAAATAGATGCAATATTGTATCTGTTTTGGTCTGATTTTTTATGTTATACTTAAAATAATGTCTGACGAAAGATCTTTTTATTTTTTATACAATGTATGGACGCAGGGATTTGTGGAGGTATCTACTTCAGCTAAGCTGCATCTATTCTGATCTAACGACACAATAAAATACGATGGCATAGCCGTTTTTTTGCTGAAAAACTTAAAAATTTGTGGTTTTGTAAAAATTTTATTTGTGCGATAAAAACTATTGCAAAGTATCACAACAAGGTTTATACTTCATAGAGTTGTATCGTGGGAACCGCCGTGTTTAATCAAGGAGATCGTATGGAAAATTATAAAAAGTATCTCATCGTTTTTGGATTACTGTTATTATTTGCATTAGTTTCTCCCGTCATTCTTGCCTGGATCAGTGTCATTCTTTCGCCGATTATAACAACAGCAGGGGTGGTAGCGTTAATTTTTATTGCCACGGTGATCATTGCCTGGTACGGAAAAATTGGACGCAAGTAGCGGTTGCACGATCGATTTACTTTTGACTAAACATGAGGTTCGGAAACGGGTATAACAAATATTTTACAAACAGGGGTGCGTTGACTAAGTTGAACATACGATTAGTAGCAGAAAAGGATTATCCTCGGGTATTGGAAATTTTAAATGAGGCGATTGCCGCCCGGAAATTTACGGCCCAACTTGCGCCGGCAACCATGGCAATCCGAAAAGATTGGTTTGTTCACCATTCGGCACCACGGCACCCAATGTTTGTGGCAGAGCTCGCGGGTGATGTGGTTGGTTGGATTACCTTGACCGAATTTCGGGCTGGACGGGAGGGCTTTCGGTTTACTTCCGAGATCAGTTATTATATTGATAGCCGTTTTCACCGCCAGGGCGTCGGCTCGAAGCTGATGCAACGGGCGATTGAGTCTGCCGATGAAATAGGTTTCAGAAATTTGATTGCGGTTATTTTCGACACGAATGTCAGTAGCCGTAAACTCGTTGAAAAACATGGCTTCAAGTTATGGGGGCATATGCCGGATGCGGTCGATATTGATGGGAACATCATTGGTTGTGATTATTGGGGATTAAAAATAGAAAAACAATAAAAGCTGCTTGATTAATTGCGGCGTTGCTGATATAATTTTAATGTTGTCCAAAAGGCTGGGCTTTTTTTTATTTGGACCAAAGCAATCATATTCTTTTTGCCAGTAACTAAGAAAATCATTGACTATTCTGAATGTTTTTATTGACAATTATCAGGTTCTCGTGGTATTCTATGTTAGTGACTATGAAAATAGGGAACGTGTGCCTGCGTGTTCCTGCGGGTGTTGATATAAGGATGTAGGAGGTGCTGGAATGAGAGTAAAAGTTACTTTAGCATGTACAGAATGCAAGCAAAGAAATTACGATACCATGAAAAACAAGAAGAATAACCCTGATCGTTTAGAAGTGGACAAATATTGCAAGTTTTGCAAGAAGCATACACCACATAAAGAAACGAAATAATGGATAAAGAGGAATATCATGGCAACTAATAAGAAAACTAAAAATGCCAGTAGTAAACAAGGAAAAGAAAACACCCAACAACAGGCACAAAAAACCGATGATAAGGCAGTAAACCTGGTAAAAGAGGAAAAGAAAACGCCTCAATCAACGGCAAAAAATGAGAAAAAAACTCCAAAAAAGTCAAGCGAAAAAAGTAAAGAACCAAACATTTTTCAAAAAATGGTGGGCTTTTTTAAAGGCGTTCATCATGAACTACGAAAAGTAACTTGGTTGACTAAAGATGAATTACTTAAAAAATCCGGCGTTGTTGCTGGGATTGTTGGGATATTCACTTTTCTCGTTTGGGTTGTTGATTCAGGATTAGGTGCACTTGCCGCGTTATTTATGAACATTTAGGTAAGGGAGAACCATGGATACTAATCAACCAGAACAGGCTCAATGGTTTGTTGCACATACTTATTCGGGATATGAGAATAAGGTTAAAGCAAGCATTGAAGCTACCGTCGAAAACAGAAATATGGAGGATGTGATCCTTGAGGTTCAGGTCCCCGTACAAGAAGTAGTGGAAAGTAAAAACGGCAAAAAGGTCGTTAAAGAGAAGAAGCTATTTCCAGGTTATGTCATGATTAAAATGTTCATGACAGATGATTCCTGGTATGTTGTCAGAAATACCCGTGGTGTTACCGGGTTTGTTGGTCCTGCTTCAAAACCTGTCCCATTGTCCAAGGCTGAACTAAAGAGTATGGGCATTCGTCAGCAACGTGTGGAAATTAGTATGCATGTCGGCGACGAAGTGAAGGTCATTGAAGGACCACTTGAAGGTTTCACTGGAGTGATTGAAGAAGTACATGCCGAGAAATCAAAGGTTAAGGTCAATGTTTCCATGTTTGGTCGAGATACCCTCGCTGAACTGGGATTTGAACAAATAGAAAAAATAAACACTTAAGGAAAAACTATTCTTCATGCTACTCCATTAGGAGAAAAAAACTATAATAAAATGAAGGAGGTGTTATCATGGCAAAAAAAGTAATTGGTATGATTAAATTACAAATTCCTGCCGGTAAAGCAACACCAGCACCACCAGTTGGACCTGCATTAGGTCAACATGGGGTTAATATTATGGGATTCTGTAAAGAATTCAACGCAAAAACTGCAAATGACGCAGGGATGATTATTCCTGTTGTAATCACTGTTTATCAGGATCGATCTTATTCATTTATTACCAAAACTCCACCAGCTGCCGTTCTGTTAAAGAAAATTGCTGGTATTGAGTCTGGATCTGGCGTACCGAACAAAACCAAGGTAGCTAAGGTTACAAATGAACAATTAAGAGAAATCGCAACATTAAAAATGCCTGACTTAAACGCAGCATCTGTAGAATCAGCGATGAGAATGATCGCTGGAACCGCCCGTAGCATGGGCATCACAATCGAAGAATAATTTTAGAAGGTAGAAACACCTTAAGTGGGAGGGAAACCGCTATTACCACAAGGAGGCAAAGATGAAAAAAGGAAAAAAATATCAGGATTTGGTAAAAAGCTTTGACAAGCAAGAGTTATTTGAACTGGATGCAGCCATTGCACAGGTTAAGAAACTTGCGACAGCAAAGTTTGATGAGACTATTGAATTGCATGTAAAATTGGGTGTTGACTCACGTCATGCAGATCAACAGGTTCGTGGCGCAATCGTTCTGCCACATGGTACCGGTAAAAGTGTTAAGGTTCTTGTTATTGCCAAAGGCGATAAATTAAAAGAAGCTGAGGAAGCTGGTGCGGATTTCTTTGGTGAAGACGATATGATCGATAAAATTCAAAAAGAAAACTGGTTTGATTTTGATATAATGATTGCAACTCCAGATATGATGGGGAAGGTTGGTCGTTTAGGCCGTGTATTAGGACCTAAAGGTTTAATGCCAAACCCAAAATCAGGAACAGTAACCATGGACATTGCAAAAGCAGTTGCGGATACAAAAGCCGGTAAGGTTGAGTATCGTTTAGACAAAACCAATATCATTCATGTCATTATTGGTAAAGCATCTTTCACGGAAGAAGCTTTAAGAGAAAACTTGACGGTATTATTGGATACGGTTAAAAAAGCAAAACCTGCTGCTTCTAAGGGTCAATACTTTAGAAGTGTTACGCTGGCAAGTACCATGAGTCCTGGAGTTAAAATCAACACAGGCAAAATCTAGGAGTTTATTACTTGAAATAAACTTTGAAACGACTTGACATAGAAAATGACAAATGATACAATAACGTCGTTGTTAAAGACACATTCATCCATAGACAGTAGGTTTGTAAATCCTACCGAGGTTGAAGAGAAAAAGCTTATTAAATAATAGAGCTCTCTTCACGCTGTGGAGTGAGCTTTTTTGATACGATTTTTAAAAGGAGGTGCAGATAATACATGCCAAAGATTGAAGTAAAACAAGTTGTTGTACAAGAAATTGCCGAAAAACTTAGAAATGCTCAAACAGCTGTTCTTGTCGACTATCGTGGTTTGAACGTTGAAGAAGTGACTGAGTTACGTGCTCAGGCTCGGGCCGCAGGTATCGACTACAAGGTGTATAAAAACTCAATGATGCGGTTTGCAGCTAAAGAAACTGGTTTTGAAGGTTTGCTTGACGTTTTAGTCGGACCAACGGCCATTGCGTTTTGTGATACCGATCCCGTTGCTCCAGCAAAACTACTTAGCGAGTTTTCAAAAAAGCATAAAGCATTAGAAATTAAAGCAGGTATGGTAGACGGTAAGGTTTTAGACGTTAAAGGCGTTTTGGATCTTGCAGAATTACCACCACGTGAAGTATTGGTTGCCAAGGTTCTTGGTGGCTTAAACGCACCAATTTCAGGTTTTGTTAACGTACTTAACGGAAACATGCGTGGATTGGTTGTCGCATTAAACGCGATTGCAGAACAAAAACAAGCATAATTTGAAAAATAAATTAAAGAAAGAATATTTGGAGGTTTTATAAAATGGCAAGTGAAAAAGTAACACAATTAATTGAAGACGTAAAAGGTTTAACCGTATTAGAATTATCTGAACTGGTTAAAGCATTAGAAGAAGAATTTGGCGTTAGCGCTGCTGCTCCAATGGCAATGATGGCTGCTCCAGCTGCTGGTGGCGGTGCTGCTGAAGAAGCAGAAGAAAAAACTGAATTTGATGTAATTTTAACAGCTGCCGGCGATCAAAAAATCAAAGTTATCAAAGTTGTTCGTGAATTAACTGGCTTAGGCTTAAAAGAAGCAAAAGCATTAGTTGACGAAGCTCCAAAACCAGTTAAAGAAGCTGCAACTAAAGAAGAAGCTGCTGAGATTAAAGCTAAAATTGAAGAAGTTGGCGGAAGCGTCGAAGTAAAATAATTACTCGATAACCACTAAAAATCACTTGCTTGCGCAGGTGATTTTTTTGTTTAACAGACGAAGTCTGAGAAAGAAATAAAATGGCGAAAAAACAGACAAATCAAGTCAAGGAAATTACCCCCATGGCAGTAGATTTTCCCCAATGGTATACGGATGTCATATCTAAAACAGAATTGGTGGATTATTCTCCGGTAAAAGGGTTTATGGTAATCAGACCCTATGGCTATGCTATTTGGGAACTGATCCAGGGCGCCTATGATAAACGGTTTAAAGAAACTGGGCATGAAAACATGTATTTCCCGTTATTAATTCCGGAAAGCCTTTTAACCAAAGAAGCGGAACATGTGGAAGGGTTTGCCCCGGAAGTAGCCTGGGTAACCCATGGTGGCGGAAAAGAACTGACTGAAAGATTGGCGGTGCGCCCCACTTCAGAAACAATTATTTGCAGCATGTACTCAAAGTGGCTGAATTCCTACCGCCAACTGCCATATTTGTATAATCAATGGTGTTCGGTTGTCCGATGGGAAAAAACAACCCGACCATTTTTAAGAACCTCTGAGTTTTTATGGCAGGAAGGCCATACGCTCCATGAGACCCCCGAAGAAGCTCAGGAAGAAACCATGCAGATGCTGGGAATCTATCGCGAAATTGCCGAAAGTCATCTGGCCATGCCAATGGTGGTGGGACGAAAAAGTGACAAAGAAAAATTTGCCGGAGCCGATGCAACCTATACGATGGAAGCGCTGATGCATGACGGTCAGGCGCTCCAATCCGGCACCTCCCATAATCTGGGCCAGCATTTTACCAAAGCCTTTGAAATTACCTATCTGGATCGAAATAATGAGCAATCCTTTCCTTATCATACCTCCTGGGGGGTGTCAACGCGATTAATAGGCGGTGTCATTATGGTTCATGGCGATGATAATGGTCTGGTTTTACCACCGAAAATTGCCCCGATTCAAGTGGTTGTTATTCCAGTTGCCCAACATAAAGAAGGCGTCCTGGACAAAGCCTGGGAAATTGGCAAAGCCCTGGGAAAAGACTTTAGAGTCAAGGTTGATGATGTGGACGGCTATTCTCCTGGTTGGAAGTTTAATCAGTGGGAAATGAAAGGCGTGCCAATCCGGCTGGAAATCGGTCCCCGGGATATCGAAAAGGGCCAATGTGTCCTTGCCCGTCGTGATACGAGTGAAAAAATCCCGGTTAGTCTGGATAATATCACCCAGGCGGTAGAGGCATTGCTGACCGAAATTCAGGCGAACCTGTTTAATAAAGCGTTGAAAATGCGGGAAGAAAAAACATCAACGGCGGAAAATATCGATGAATTTAAAATAAATTTAAAAGAAAATCCGGGTTTTGTTAAAGCGATGTGGTGTGGTGACCGTAGCTGCGAAGACAAGATTAAAGAAGATACCGGGGCATCGATCCGTTGTATTCCTTTTGACGATGAACAGGAAGTATTGTTCGAAGGCAAATGCGTATGTTGTGGCAAGCCGGCGCAGAAAATGGTCTACTTCGCCCGAGCTTATTAGAAGGAGTGAGTGTGTGAAGATGAGCAGCATAACAATGACAAACCTGGGGTTTTTCTTGAACGAAGGCGCGTTTTATGAACATATTCGAATGAAAAAAGGATCAAAACGGGCGTTGCCGATTGAACGGATTCTTGAAACGGCAAGAAACATTCCTCTACCGAAGGTTTTATATCGGGTTTCCGAAGCGAGAATCATTGATGCTACACACTTCACGCTGGATGGCGTTATTTTTGAAAGTGAAGTTGGCGTTGAGAAGATTTCCAAGGCAACCTATGTTTTTCCGAATATTGTCACGGCCGGTTCAGAAATCGAAGATCATTGTTTTTCCCGCGAAAATCTGCTGGATCAGTACATTATTATGGAACTTTGTAATTTTGCCTGTGAATTTGCCAGAGAAACATTGATTCGTGATATAAAAAGTCGTTACGGCGTTGAGATATTGGACTGTATCTACCCTGGTGAAGAGGGATTTCGTCTGGAATCCGGGAAGAAGATCTTTGACCTATTTGAGAATGTTGAAGATGAGATCGGTGTTTCTGTTACTGAAATGGGACTGACCACCCCGAGTCGAACGGCTTATGCTATTTATTTTGGATAGCATAAATGATGACCAGATGAATTAAGAGCGACTATTTACGATAAAACGGTTTGGCAAACATAAAAAAGAGACGTATCGAATTTCAATACGTCTCTTTTTTTACGCCTTTTTTAAGGTCTCAAAAATTTCAAACATCCGTTTATTAAGCAGCGGATGAACAAAATAAGGTGCGATTTCTACCATTGACTCCATCACAAAAGCCCGTTCCTGGATTCTGGGATGGGGTAGAATTACCAGGGGATCAGCGGTGATGAGATTGTCATAGAATAAGATATCCAAATCGATGGTTCGGGGTCCCCAGTGGATCGTCCGTTCCCGTTTGAGCCCCTGTTCGATGCCTAGCAACAGGTTCATCAGGGTAGTGGGGGGGAGCGTTGTTCTGATTTTTAAGACACAATTAAGAAATGCATCCTGATCGGTGTAACCCCAGGGTTCGGTTTCGATGACCGTGGATTGGATCAACGCTTCAATACCGGGGCTGTTTTTAATGGCTTCTATGGCTTCGGCTAAATTCTGATTGCGGTCGCCCATATTCGTCCCCAATCCGATAAAAGCCTCATGCCAGCCACGATTAATTTCAATGGCTACGGTGTCCATCGATTTTAAAATCGGGGCCCAGGGCTTTTTAATCATGATGCGCACATCATTAACCATGGAATAGTGTTTTAAAACATAGCTAGCCAGCATTTCACCGGCGGTTTCGATCAGGTCATAGCTTTCTTTTTTAAATTCGACTTCCAGAGCATGGCATAATTCACCATAGTGTACCGATTTTGTCAGGTCGCCGGTGAGGGCCGCTTCCTGCATGTCGAGTGTCAGGGTTACCGAGATCAAAAATTTTTGGCCCAGGGTTTTTTCTTCCGGGAAAACCCCGTGGTAGGCAAAAACTTCCAGATCTTTTATATAGAGTTTGTCCATGGTGCTCCTTTCATAATACCGGCAGCCATTTGAGCAGCGCGTTTGTTTTCCAGAACATCATGGACCCGGATAATGGAAGCGCCCTTCATAACGCCGATGACAGTGGTTGCCACGGTACCTTCAACCCGCTGGGTAACCGGTAGATTCAGGGTCAGACCGATAAAACCTTTGCGCGAGGTACCCAGCAAAATGGGGTAGCCTAAGGTTTGCAAGTTTTCCAGATGGTGCATTGTTTCCATATTCTGGGCATAATCCTTGGCAAAACCGATGCCAGGATCAAGGATGATCGCGTCCCGGGAGATGCCGGCTTTGAGGGCGATATCGATCGATGCCTGAAGATCTGCTTTAATGTCAACCATCAGGTTTTGGTAGTTCTGGTTATCACGATTATGCATCAGGATACAGGGAACCTGGTATGCAGCGGTCACTTCGGCCAGAGTAGGGTCATATTTAAATCCCCAGATGTCATTGACCAGGTCAGCGCCGGCCTTTAAGGCAGCGGCCCCGACGGCACCTTTATAGGTATCAATGGAAATGGGAATATCAAAGCGCTGATGGATAGCCGCAATCATCGGTACAACCCGATCGATTTCCTGGGCATCGCTGATTTGGGTATGACCGGGTCGGGTCGATTCGCCGCCAAGATCAATGAGATCGGCGCCGTCGGCAATCATCTTTTCGACCTGCTTAAGACTGGCATCGAGATTGTTAAATTTGCCACCGTCGGAAAATGAATCCGGGGTAACGTTTAAGATCCCCATAATGAGGACCTGATTATTTAAGTCAAAATTCTTACTGCCTATTTGCATAAAAACTCCTTTAATAAATGATGGTCAGGTTTTTCTTTTCGTTAGACCAATCACATTCCTTTTCAACCGGACATGAAAAACAGGCCCGGGATAATTTATCACTTTCATAGATAATTCGACAAAATCCCTGGGCTTCCGGGTTTCGATGATTGAGGATTGCCGCCAGGATCAGCTTGTTTTCGTGGTCGCTATAATCAAGCTTTTTAAGCAAAGGAATTGCCAATTGGTGGGAGGCAATCTCATGGGGTGTTTTGTCCTCATATTGGACAAAACGACCAATATCGTGGAGCAATGCGGTGGTGTAGATGAGATCCCGGGAGACGTCAAAACCGGCTTCTAGGGTCTTAATACTGGCAATGCGGGCCACCGATAAAAAATGGTCAATCGTATGACAACAAAACTGCCGTTTAACCTCATGGGCATCTATCTTTTGCAAGTGAGCTTGATAGTCTTTGCTTTGATACAGTCGATTGGTGTTTTTTAACGTATCCATAAAACATGCTCTATTTAATGCTTAACAGCTTGTGCACTTCATCTTTTAGTTCCTTGTTATGTATAAAAATACCGGCTTGCATCGCAGTAACCGTTCGGGTACCGGGACGTTTAACGCCCCGCATGTTCATACAGAGATGCTCGGCTTCGATAATAACCATGACCCCCCGGGCATGGAGATACGCCATAATTGCTTCACCAATATCGGTGGTTAATACTTCTTGAAGCTGAGGTTTTTTTGAGTACAAATCAACCGTTCGCACAAGTTTTGAAAGGCCAGCTACCCGACCATTGGGGATATAGGCAATGTGTACCTTACCGTAAAATGGCAACAGGTGATGTTCGCACATCGAATAAAAGGGAATATCCCGTTCAATGACAATGTCATCGGATTTTACCGCAAAGGTTTTAGCAAGGTGAACTTCGGCAGTATGGCCTAGTCCGGAAAAAATTTCGGCATACATCCGGGCCACCCGGGCAGGGGTTTCAACCAGGCCTTCCCGGGTCGGGTCTTCGCCGATGGCTTCTAAAATCATTGTGACAGCTTCTTGAATTTTTTGTTGATCGATCATTATTCTCCTATCGCCGAATCAATTTCACATTGATCCGGAATGGTTTTTACTAAAACCAAATGAAAAAAGCATTACTTAAATAAAACAAAATGTTTTAAGCAATGCTTCCGCAACCCTTAATTGTAAGGGGTCCAGCGGAAGCAACAAGATATCGCAATGAGTTCATTTCGTTTAAAGGCAACTTCCCATCCTCTAACACTTCACGCATCTTGTCTACTCTGTTATATTTAATTGGATGTATTTTAACATGGGTTGGGGTCAGTTACAAGGGTAATATTACAGTATTGTTAAAAGGAGCAGATCGTTATGTGAGTTCAGATTTCAAGTTTAAATTGCCAATAAAAGGCCGTAAAAAAGAATGACAAAAGTAAAGAGAAAATATTTAACCATTTTTTTAACAAAGTGAGGCAAAACTTGTAATCGATGTGCAGTAATCTTACTTATTTTAAATTAGTGGAGCGGAATTGAGTGAGTAAACAAGCAAAAGAAAGATCACGTACTTAAAAATTTCAGCATTTACTTAAGAAGACTATGGTAAAATAATCCTGCAAAATATAATAGAAATACGAACAGAAATGAGTAAGACAATGACCGACTCAAATCAAAAACTCGGGGAACTGTTTAATCCGGATCAATTCACAGTTAAGAAACTTAATATGCGGGGAATTCCCAGATGTCAGTTTGAACGATATCTGGCCGCAAAAGCAAGATCCATAGATGCAGATACCTTTACTGGTGAGGGATGGCAGGTAACCCTGTCAAAAGAGCGCCAGGAGAGTATTGGTGTTTTTTCACTGGTTGCGGTGGACGTTACTCTGGCCGTAAAAAATGATCAGTTTGACGATTTTTTAGATACTTTTCGGAAGAACTTTCTCAGGGGCGGAGGTTGATGATGGAGGAGAAGAATCAGAAAAAGAACTTCTATTCTTTGGATAATGCCGGGGTACTTTATACGGCCATTGCATCATCACGGATGACAACAGTGTATCGGATGACGGTGGAATTATCAGAAACGGTCGAACCCGTCACCTTACAAAAGGCTCTGGAGCAGATTATCCATCGCTTTCCCTATTTTCAGGTGACCTTAAAACGGGGTTTTTTCTGGTATTATTATGAACATACCGAGGCGATTCCAAAGGTCGAAGAAGAAACCTATTATCCCTGTAAAACGATGCGGCAGCGACAGGGGAAGACCTTTCCTTTTCGGGTGCTTTATTATAAAAAGTATATCCATGTGGAGTTTAATCACAGTATCTGTGATGGCAGCGGGGGGCTGGCTTTTCTGCAGACGCTGATCATTGAGTATTTTAAACAATTAAAAGGTATTGTTCCTAAAAATCTGGGAAAAGCAATGGACATCCATGCACAAGTGGATCCGGGAGAGTTTGAAGACTCGTTTAAGGTTTATTATGAAGAAAATGTCCCCCCTCCTCCTGGTAGTAAAAAGGTATTCCATTTTCCTTTTGAACTTCTTTCCAAGGGCGAATACCTTTTACTGACCGGCTTTGTGCCAGTGGCCCCCATGCTTAGTTTAGCCAAAAGTTATGGCTGTACCCTGACTCAGTTTATTCTGGCCCTTTATTTTGAGAGTATTCAGGAATATATTATGGGACTCCCCATTCGTGAGAATAAGAAGCACCGACAGCGGATTGCCATCAATGTGCCAGTGGATTTGAGAAAGATGTTTCCTTCCATCACCTTGAGAAATTTCTTTATCAGTTTGAACCCGGAGATTGATCTGGCTTTGGGTTACTATACCCGGGAGGAAATTATCGAGCAGATCAAGGGGTATATGGGCCTTTATATGAATCGGAAACATATTAATCGTTATATTTCTCGAAATGTGCGTAATGAACAGCTGATCTTTCTAAGGATCATTCCCCTTTGGGTAAAAAAACTGTTAATGCCGGTGGTTTACAAACGCTACGGCGAAAGGGGCTATACCAGCGGTTTGTCCAACCTGGGAGTGGTCACGGTTCCAGAAGAGCTGAGCCCTTATGTGAAGCGCTTTGAAGTCTTTCCCTCGCCCAGTGCCGAAAGCCGACTAAAGCTGGTAACAGTCAGTTATGGCAACAGTCTGGCTCTGTGTTTTGGAAAAACGACAGGGGAAACAGTGATTGAAACGATCTTTTTTAGAAAAATAAGACAGCTGGGGATTCCGGTAAAAATAGAAACGAATAAGAGGTGAGAAGATGGCTTATTGTCCGAAATGCGGTGTTGAAGTTGAAGATGATGTGAAGTGCTGTCCGTTATGCGACTTTCCGATACCGGATGTCAATGAGGGGAATTACCCCCATGACGCTAAATATCCCCAGGCGATCAATACCTATGATGAAGATCATCTGGGAAAAAAGAATAAGGCGTTTTTTTCGTTAACCATTATTGCCATAAGCATCATGGTCATCATCGGGGTGATTTATCTGGTCTACCCCTGGAATCATGAGTTGCTTAAATACATTGCTCTGGCAGATCTTAGTATCTTTGCGATCGTGTTTTTTGCCATGGGTTATTTACAGCCGAATTACAATTTTCTGGGCGCTTATATTACGGTGGTCGTCACCTGTTTATTGGTTTTCCTGATTCTGGGAAGTCAATCGAACTGGTTTCTGAGTTACGCCTTTCCGATTGCGACCCTGGTTTATCTGGATATCAGCCTGTTCCGGTTCGTTTTGAAACACACCCGTCATAAGAGCCAGTTTATATTTATTCCCTCTAATCTGATTCTTTTTGTGATTGTGCTGGCGATTGGCATCGATGGAATTATCAGTATAAACGTGCTGGGTAGCATCCATTTAACCTGGTCACTGATTGTGGCGGTCTCGGGAATTTGCATCATTGTATTGCTGCAAACAATTTATCATCGGATACCTGAAAAAACCAGAAGAATGCTAAAAAATAAAATGCATGTTTGAGTTTTAATTAAATAAACGCAGCGAAAAACCGGATTAAGGTGATCGTTAAAAAAGCAAAATAAACAAAAAATAGAAAATAATTGGATTATGCAGCA
Organism: Acetobacterium carbinolicum; assembly: GCF_047456275.1. Taxonomy (GTDB): domain Bacteria; phylum Bacillota; class Clostridia; order Eubacteriales; family Eubacteriaceae; genus Acetobacterium; species Acetobacterium carbinolicum. Next base: position 3,039,664 of record NZ_CP173357.1, on the reverse strand, counting down.
GAGCTGTTTTATCCAGTTATTTTTTTATTTTGTTCAAAACCACAAGAATACAGGTAAAATATAGACCTCGAAATTGATGTAAAATCAATATTTTACAAACAAATGAATTATATCTGTATAAACATTAAGTATTGTTAGCTAACTGATATTTTGTTGCAAATACGCTGTTAATAAAACAGTTCTTGAGTCGGATTAAAGGTACTTGAATAACGGTTATAAGGGTAACATTAATGTATTAAACATCTACTTAAAGAAAATTGGTGTAAACCTCACGCAGATATCGTAAAAAATTCCTTTTATCGGTCAATAAATTGTAGTTTCAATTGATCAGTTTCGTGTTAAATTGAGTAACCATCCCAATCGGATTTGGTAATATAGGTACAAAAGGAGGTCATTGAAATGGCAGTACAAATTACACGAGAAGAAGCCGTCAAAAAGATTCGCAATAAATCTTCTGTTATGATCGGAGGATTTTTAGGGGCTGCTGTTCCACTAAAAATGATCGACGCAATAGCAACCGCCAGAATCAAAGATCTGACTGTCATCAGCATCGGCGCTGGTTATCGGGGCGGTGGTGTTGATATCGGAAAACTGGTTTTAAATAAGCAAATTATAAAATATGTGACCTCGCATGTGGGAACGGATCCCAATTTGATTAAGCAGATTGTTAATGAGGAAGTACAACTCGAACTCAGTCCCATGGGCACCTTTGTCGAGCGGATACGGGCTGGGGGCGCCGGACTGGGGGCCGTTGTTACACCAGTGGGAATGGGAACTGAAGTTGAAGACATGGCAGAGAAGATCATTGTCGATGGCAAACCCTACTTATTGTTTAAACCGATTCGCGCTGATGTGGCAGTGATTAAGGCCCATCGTTGTGATCCCTTAGGAAATTTGCAGTACAAAGGGATGAGCAACACCAGCCCGGTGATGGCAACGGCGGCAGATATTGTCATTGTTGAAGTAGACGAAATGGTAGACGTCGGGGAGATTGCCTGTGAGAACATTGGAACGCCAGGGATATTTGTGGATTATATTGTAAAGGGTCACAGCTATGAAGAACGAAGAACGATTTACGAAGAATTGTGGATTGCCACAAATAAATTATAGGAGGTCTGAAAATGTCGAGAGATTATATCGCAAAAAGAATTGCTAAAGAATTTAAGAACGGGATGTATGTCAACTTGGGAATTGGAATACCGACCGAATCGGCCAATTATATTCCGGAAGGAACCCAGGTGTTTCTTCAGACCGAAAATGGCGGACTGATGTTTGGACCAAAACCGAAACGGGGTGAAAGCAATCCGGATATCGCTAATGCCGGGGCAGAACCGATTACGATGCTTCCCGGTGGTGCCGTTTTTGATGTGGCAACCTCATTTGCGATGATCCGGGGTGGTCATATTGATATGACTGTGGTCGGTGCTTTGGAGGTTGATGAACTCGGCAGCATTGCCAGTTGGAAGATTCCCGGTAAACTTTTAACCGGAATGGGCGGCGCCATGGACTTGCTTTACGGCTGTAAACGCGTTGTTGTGGCAATGACGCATACAGATAAGCATGGCAACTCAAAAATTCGAAAGAAATGTACCCTGCCATTAACTGCCGCGGGGGTGGTGGATATGATTATCACCGATAAAGCAGTGTTTCGGGTAGCGGAGGAAGGTTTGTATCTGGAAGAACTGGCACCGGGAGTAACGGCATCTGAGGTTGAGCAGCTTACCGAAGCGACGATTTTGAACATCATGCAATGGGAACACGTTTTAATTACCTAGAAAGATAGAAGAGGGAATAGGATGAATAATAAAAAATGGCTGATCCTGACGGTCAGCATTGTGATAAACTTGTGTATTGGTTTTGCCTACGCCTGGAGCGTTTTTTCAAAACCATTGATGGTGGATTTTGGATGGACAGCCTCACAGGCCTCAATGGCGTTTACGATTAACTTATTTGTATTGCCCATTGCCATGATTTTTGCCGGACCGCTGGTAAAACGATTTGGTGTCCGGATGGTGGTTTTATTAGGCGGTGTGCTGTTTGGATTGGGGCTTTACTTAAGCGGCATGATTACCACGGTTTATCAAATCTACATCACCTATGGGTTAATTGCAGGATCGGGAATTGGGCTGATCTACTCAATTACCGTTTCCAATACGGTTAAGTGGTTCCCTGCAAATAAAGGCCTGGCTGGGGGCTTGACGGCCGGCGGATTTGGAGCAGGATCGCTGATTTTTGCACCCTTGGCGGTACAATTCATTGCCGTCCAAGGAGTACTTGGGGCGTTTCAAACCTTGGGCCTGATCTTTACCGGAGTCATTCTGGTATTGGGAATCTTTATTGCCGCTCCACCCGTTTCTGATATAGCAAGTTTGGCGACAGCGGTGGCTACAAATCAGAGTGCTGGTAATGTTACCACCCGTGAGATGTTAAAAACCCCTGACTTTTATTTGATCTGGGGATTAATGGTACTGGGCTGTATTTCAGGCTTGATGATCATCAGTCAGGCTTCGCCAATCGGTCAGGTGATGGTTGGTTTATCTCCGGAGCAGGCGGCGTTTGCGGTTGGCTTTATCGGACTGGCCAACGCGACCGGACGGGTTGTCTGGGGAACTGTATCGGATAAAATTGGACGTTATAATACCTTGATTGGGATGTTTGCGCTAAGCGGTGCCGGCTTAGTAGCCTTGTATTTTACGAACGACTTGCCGCTTTTCATGGTTGGCATCTGTTTGATCGCAGCCAGCTATGGGGGCGTATTCGGTTTATTCCCATCGATCACGGCCGATAATTTCGGGATCAAATACTTAAGCATGAATTATGGGGTTGTGATGACCGGGCTTTCTATTGGTGCCTTTATTGGCCCGCAAATTGCCGCCTACGCGGTTGAGAAAAGCGGTGGCAGTTATAATCTGGCTTTTATCATCACCTTAGGGATCAACATTGCCGCCATTATTCTGGTGATGTTTGCAAAACAAAAAAATGCCAAACATCAAATGACACTTGTAGAGAATTAAGTTCGACTAGAAGCATTAAAAGCGAGATAAAAACAAAGATCTGCCATATTGCGGCAGATCTTTGTTTTAAGTTAAACGATATTTTCGGTTAAGCATGTCTTCACGTTCTTTCCAGTCCGACATCAGGGTGCCCAGCGCACCATAAAAGGAAAGATTGTGATTGGGAAAACGAAAGTGCAACATCTCGTGTAAAGCGATGTATTCAATGCACTCCTTGGGGGTTTTAATCAGTTCCAGGTTGAGGATTACCCGTTGGCTTTTAGGTGAGCAAGCACCCCAGCGATTGTCCAGCCGATAGATTTTTAAGTCGGGAAAACGAACCTTGTAGGGAGCGGCCATAACAATGGCCGCGGCCATGGCTTCTACGAAGACTTCCCGGGCCTGTTCCCGGTACCACATATCCAATACAAATTCTTTATGTGTTAGGGATTGGGTATCATGGACATTGAGAACCATATTATAATTGTCAATGATGACACCGGTGGTGGGGGATTCTTCGATCATCAGGCGATAGTAATCGCCAAGGAATTTATGTTTTTCACCTGTTTTATACTGATGATTTTTTAGTAATTCAGGGACGGTATCAAGACTGCCAAACATAGGGGTACCTCCATCTTTTGTAAAACGACGCATTTTTTTACTATTATATCCAAGAAGGGAAGAAACCTGAATAGAAATAGTTGTCACCATAGGGAAAGAATTGGTGATCAACTTGTAATTTTTTAAGAAGCACACTATCACCTGTACTTTCACGAGAAAAATGTTATAATGAGATATTAAAGTTTGAGGAAAAATGTGGAGAATAACGAGGAAACATTTTTTAAATGAGAGGAGAATCTTATGGAAACAACATTAAAGGTAACATTGATTCAACACACGCCGGAGCCCGAAAAATTAGTTGCGGCGGCTGCCAAACTCTGTTATTCCAAAGCCGGTGCCGATGAGATTATGGAAGACCTGACGGATGACAATGTCGAACGCTTTTTAACCCGTTTGATGGACATGGGGCACGCGTCACCCATTGAACACGCCAGCTTTACCTTTGCCATTGAAGGGGTGAGCCGGGCCTTAACCCATCAGTTGGTACGCCATCGGATGGCCAGCTTTAGCCAGAAATCCCAGCGTTATGTCAGTGAAGGGCAGTTTAATTATGTGATTCCCCCAGAAATTAAAGCGTTGCCAGATGGCGAGACGATCTTTGTTGAGGGGATGGAAAATGCTCAGAAGACCTATGATGCGCTAGCTCAAAAGCTGATCGAAAAGTATACCAGGGACTTGATGGCGTCAGGCCTTTCTGAGAAACAAGCTGCGATGGCTGCCGAAAAGCAAGGTATTGAAGATGCCCGGTTTGTTTTGCCTAATGCCTGTGAGACAAAAATCGTCACAACCATGAATACCCGGGAATTGCTGCATTTTTATAATCAACGCTGCTGTAACCGAGCTCAATGGGAAATTCGTGAATTGGCGACCCAAATGCTTAAAGAATGTAAGAAAGTGGCACCGCTGCTCTTTAAAAATGGCGGACCCCGATGCATGGAAGGTCCATGTCCAGAGGGAAGCATGACCTGCGGAAAAATGACTGAGGTCAGAGAAAAATTCAAGCAATTATAAAAAAGCAATAAACAGGATCTTAAATAAAAATTGAAAAGGTTGTGAAAAGTTATGTTGGAAATTAAAAATCCCGAAAAACAGAATATGATGCTCTCTTTAATTGTCGCTGTTTTAGGGGCCGTTATTATTTTTATTCCGTTTGTGATAAAGGCGGTTAGCATTTATCAGTTTTACTTTACCTATGCCGGGGTGGTTGTTATCGTCTTTTCGCTTGGCTATGCTATTTATTACTATCGTCGGTATCGTGAGTTTGAAGCCTTTATGGAGAAAAAAGATGAGGCCCTGATCTGGGAATATGATGAAGCTCAGTATGTGGGATTTATTGGTGAATTAAACGAAATCCAGAAGAATTCAGAAAAGAAAAAAATCTGGATCTTGTTAGGAATTGAGTTGGTTATTTCGGTATTACTCTTTATTATGTTATCAGAAGGGATGAAATGGCTGGGTTTTGTCTTTTTTGCTTTCTTTGCCACCCTGTCGGTCCTGTTTACCCTAATATTACCCCAGAGTTTTAAATACAAGGCGCTGGTTAAACCCTATGTCACCATTATTCAAGAAGATGGCGCTTACATTATGGGGCGCTTCCATCGCTGGTCAAAAGCCCAGGCTAAACTGAAGAACTACGATAATGGAGAGAAAATGTATAAGGTTCTGGCCATTAATTATGAGGCATTAACGCGAAATGGCCGACTGTTTCAGGAATGGACAGCGGTTATTCCAAATCCTGATGACAGCAGCATGATTGCCGAAGCGAAAACATGGGTTAGTCGGATCAATAAATTTACCCGACTTCAAGAGAAAAAAATGGGTGAACGAAAATCACGTTCAGAACAATTATTTGAAAAGCTAGTTGGCAAAAACAAGAAATTGGATAAAGCGACCGAGTCAAAAACTCAGAAATAAAAAAAGCCCGAAATGGGCTTTTTTTATTTATTCAGGATAAATCATGTTTTCAGGTTGGATCGTTTCAAGAATTTCGGTCAGAAACTTTGTTGCTTCATAGCGGGCCATGGGGAGGTTCATATCCAGGTAGTTACCGCAGTCCCGGGGAGAGGCACCGGGAATTTCGTCTTGATAACCGGCCATAAAGGTAAAGAGTTTGATAATCAGGGGCAAAATATCCTCAGGAGTCAATTCGCCTTTCATCAGCAGATAAAAACCAGTTCGACAGCCCATCGGTCCAAAATAGACGATCTGATCACTGAGAACCGGATCATTTCGTAGAAAGGTTGCCCCCAGGTGTTCGAGGGCATGGAGTTCGCCATTATTGATTACCGGTTCGCGATTGGGTTCTTTCATCCGAATATCAAAGGTGGTGATGCAATGGTCGCCGCAATAATCTTTTCGGGAGATGTAGACGCCCCTCAGTAAATCCAGGTGGTTAATGGTGAAGCTGGCAATTTTTTTCATTTTTTATTCTTCCTTTCCGGTAAGATAATGGTTGATCGCCTCCAGATAATGGAGGAGAATATTATGAAAAGGGTAAATACGCAGATTCTGATCGAAGTCGCCATAGGGAATCGACTTTCGGCCATCATGCTGGGCATTATCCCAATAGTTTTTTAGCATGCCAAATGGTAACAAGAAGGTTTCATCGCAGAATTTAAAATGGACAATCAGGAAAGATAAGCCCTCCTGCTTTTCGAAAGCCTCCATAAATTCCATCTGATGTTGGTGGATATTAGCAATTGGCAAACGTTTCTGGCTGGTTTCCTTGGCGTCAAAGCAGACAGGAATGCCCTGAATGTTTCCCAAATAATCGACCGTGCTTTTTTCTTCAAAATAAGCCAGTTTGATGGTTCCTTTGGCCGGATCCAACTCCACTGGTTTGATGGAAGTGGGGATTTTTTGAACCACAGCCAGACCTTGTTCTAAATAAATTTTGTTGGTGATGTTTAAATTCTCCTCAAGCTGACTTCCCCGCAGCCCGCGGCTATTCCAGTACCCCATGGTTATTTCTCCAATAAAAACGGATCTTTGAAGCCAAAGCGTTTTAAAGCTTTTTCAAAAACCGGGGGAACTGGCGCGGTAAACGTTTTTTTGATATCCGTTAGGGTATATTGGGCGCTATGAAGCAGTTGGCTGCTCAGGCCGGATTCTTCATACATGCGGCTGTTAATCAAGCGATTCCCGTATTTAGGGTCTCCCAGAATGGGAAAACCCATGGCTGAAAGTTGTACCCGAATCTGGTGAGAACGGCCGGTTTTTAAAATGATTTTAAGTAATGCATAGTCGCCGTGGCTTTCCAGGGTTTCGTAGTTCAGTACCGCTTTTTTATCGGTTGGGGCGGTCTGTTGCTCCGAGAAGGTGACGGTGTTCCGATCACCATCCTTTTTTAAATAACCGACAATCTCATCGGCAGCTTTGGGTTTGCCAAAGACAATCGCATAGTAGACCTTTTCCGTTCGGTCCTCCCGGATGGCACTATTAACCTCCTGGAGGGTCTTATAATTCTTGGGAACCAGGATGACCCCAGTCGTGTTTTTATCCAATCGGTTGGCACAGGCCGGAGTAAAGGTCAGGTTTGTTTTAGGATCATAATCGCCTTTTTTAATCAGATAGTCAACGGCGTAATCAATTAGCGAGAGTTCTTCAGTTTTATCCGGCTGGGTGAGTACCTCGGCTGGTTTATTAAGAACCAGCAGATCACTGTTTTCATAAATGATATCAAGAATGGTACTGTTTTTATCCAGCGTTTTTTTAGTCGAATCGACGCGGAAGCTGGAAATGGTTTCTTCAGAGAAATAAATCTGGACCTCGTCACCAGCTATGATAGCAGTGGAGGGCTCGGATTTTTGACCATTGAGTTTGATTCTTTTTTTTCGCAGCATCTTTTGGAGAAATCCTGTCGATGCCTGGGGCATGAGTTTTTTTAAAAAGCGGTCCAGTCGTTGGTTGCTTTCATTTTCGGTGATAACAATTGTTTTCATTTAAAATCCTTAAGTCAAATTTTTACTTATTATACCATGGTAGTCCGGTAAATAAATTAAGTTTTGGTATCACTTGAAGAATAATTTGATCCATTTAGCAGCGCTTTAAGTTTGCTCTGAGAAGATTATGCAAAGGATGCATGGTATTAACCGAAAAAGAGCATGCCTGCAAGTAACCAAAGTTATTTTGCGACATGCCCTTAAAACGGAGAAACACGTTAAGGATAATAAAAATTATCGTTTATGGCTGCAGTCCAGAACATTTTTTATTTTATGGGTAACCATCGCTTTAATAGCAGCACGACCCGGTCCTAAATACTGACGAGGATCGAACCAACCGGGATTTTCAACGAAAACTTGTCGGATCGAAGCGGTCATAGCCAGTCTTAGATCGGTATCGATGTTGATTTTACAAACACCGGATTTGGCAGCTTTTCGTAACATTTCTTCAGGAACTCCCTGGGCACCGGGAATTTGTCCTCCAAATTGATTGCATAGGTCCACGAATTCTTTTGGAACGGAGGAGGCTCCATGAAGTACCAGTGGATAGCCGGGTAGGAGAGTGGAAATTTTATCAAGTCGTTTAAAATCCAAGCGCGGTTCACCAGCAAATTTGAAGGCGCCATGACTGGTTCCAATCGTGATTGCAAGAGAATCGCAACCGCTTCGTTCAACAAATTCTACCGCTTCGTCTGGATCGGTATAGGTTGCATTTGCAGTGTCGACATTGACATCATCTTCAATGCCAGCCAGTTTTCCCAACTCGGCCTCAACGACAACACCGTGATCATGGGCATATTCAACGACTTTCTTTGTTAAGGCAATATTTTCATCAAAGGGATGTTTTGAGCCATCAATCATAACGGATGTAAAACCGCTATCGACACAGCTTTTGCAGATTTCGAAATCATCGCCGTGATCTAAATGGAGACAAATATCCAAACCGCTAACTTCGATGGCTGCTTCAACTAATTTTCTTAAATAGACGGGGTGGGCATATTTTCTGGCACCAGCCGATACCTGTAAAATAAGGGGCGCTTGTTCATCAGCAGCTGCTTCTACGATGCCTTGTATAATTTCCATATTATTGACATTAAAAGCCCCAACCGCATAACCACCTTCATAAGCTTTTTTGAACATTTCAGTTGATGTTACTAATCCCATTTTTGAAAACCTCCTAAGGGTTATTATTTTTGCTTCTTTTTTCGTTAGATTCCTACTTATTTACTCTGCTAGTATACTCTTTTTCGAAAGAATACTCAAGCAATCAAGGTAAAATTGACAGTTTTTGATATTTTTTTCCAGACAGAAATTAAGCAAAAATAAATTAGGCATTTTTGAAGTGTGAAATAATTAAAATGGCAAGTGGGGATAATTCTGAATTAAAGGTAAATAAAAAGAGACGAACTTAAAAGTCGCCTCTTTTTGAAAAACAAGAACTAACGTTGTTTAATAAAGCTGGGAAGAATTTTTAATAAACCGACGAGCATAATCGTGTACAGTGGGATCAGAAAAATATTTGTAATGATCCGGGCAGGGAGTAATACAGCAATGGCCTGTCCATAAAGAATACTTAAAAACCACGTATTTAACAAAATTGATGTGACCAATTGTGAAACGCTGACGATAAAAAGAATGTGATCGCTGCGATATTCACGATCAAGATTGGATTTTTTTACAACAACAATGGGGAAGACCGCAAATGCGATCATCAAAACAACAAAAAGAACAAAGAATACCATGTTTAGTGGCGCTCCTTCATAGTAAATGATGCCATTGTTAAAACTGAATATGCCGGAAATCGCCAGGATAATCGATGTCAGAGCAATAAATAGCATATTGAACCATTCCAGATGTTTGATTTTTTTGTTTCTTAACATCATAAAAAGTAGGCCCGGAATTAAACCGGTGAGTCCATTGGCCAATGTAAACCCGATAAAGAAAGGACCGCCTGGTTTAATCATAAAGCACAAAATATCTGAAATAAAACCTACGGCAAAACCCGCCAACGGTCCAAACAAGATACCGCTTAGCATGATTGGCAAAGCAGTGATGTTAACCCGCAAAGAGGGAAAACCACCAAGAGGGATAATCACCTCAAACAGAATTTTCAGCACGATGCTGATGGCAATGAGCAGTCCACAATTGACCACAACTCGGGTCCGGGTGGAACTACTAATAAAAGCATTACTTTTCATAAAACCTCCTTGATTTTAAAGTAATGCTTCCGCAACCTACAATCTGCATTGTAACAGCGGAAGCGACAAGATACCGCAATGGTCACATTTCGTTTAAAGGCAACTTCCCATCCTTTAACACTTTACGCATCTTGTCTACTCTGGTATTAAATTGACATCATTTTAACATGAGTTTAAAGGTTTACACAAGGATAAATTATTATCGTTATTTTTTAATCAAAGTAGTTATTTTCAAAATTTGGAGTAGATATAGTATCAGTCATAATAAAATTTATAAGAAAAAATGTAAATGGAGGGTAATAAATAAAAAATTATGGAAGTACAGAGTTTGTGGTTATAAAATAGAAGGCGTTGAAGCCCCAGAGCTTTGTTTGAATTGCAGATTCCCTTAGGATCAATTTGCCGCACTGAGTGAAAAGATGTAAAAAAGGTTTGCGATTCTTATATTACCAATGATATCCATATGGAAGTGCTTGGATTGGCAAAGAAAATCATTCTTCTGTCAAGAAAGGGTGCAGAAATTAATCTTGACCTGGCCTGTTTACATAGTTTTAAAAAAGCAGAATCTGATTGCTATGTTATTAATGAAATGTGTAAAGCTGAAATAGTCGGACATATTTAAAAAGGAAAATGGTAAATATATATTGATGTGGAGCTAGGGTTTGTGTTATGATAGTTCAGTAAGTTTTACTGCTGGCGTGGCACAGATGGTAGCGCAACTGATTCGTAATCAGTAGGTCGGGGGTTCGATTCCCCCCGCTAGCTCCAGTAAAGAATAATATTTCATCGAAAGGATGGCTTTAAATAGCCATTCTTTTTATTTTGTTCCGTACACAATTTAGACGACCGACTGTTTAAAATGACATATCTCTTGCTATTTCTGGCTACTTCTTGCTATTATTGTCCTACTTTTTGTCCTACTTCAGTGTCCTACCTTTTTTACGTTGGTTTTAGTAGTTGTTTTAAGGCAATTTAGTGAAGTCAATGCGGCTTCTTATGTCTTCTACAGTGTCGTGAACATAGATTTTTGTTGTGATTTGCACATCAGCATGCCCTAGAATTTTTGAAACAGTATAGACGTCGGTGCCTGATCGGTAGAGTAAGGTTCCATAAGTATGTCTTAACTCGTGAATACGGAGCTTTGGTAGTGGATCATAATTTTCAACATTAGCTTTTTCTTTTTCTGCTATATAAAACTCCGATAAATCGAGAATGAAAGGGTTATAGCGTCTTTTGGTCCAATTATCCAGATCAGCGATTTGATTCAGTTTACTGCCCAATGTGATGATATATTCGCTATGCTGAGTTTGATTTTTTAAGTGGTTAACAAATTCGTCATCCAATGGAATTTGTCGCATGGATGAAAAAGTCTTTGTCTTATCGATCACATAACTTCCGAATTCTTTTACAGCTGCATTTTTTATGTACATAATTTTCTTTCCAAAATCGATGCTGTCCCATTTAAGGGCAAACAGCTCACTTCTTCTTAAACCTGTTTTGAGCATAATAAAAACGCCCAGACCATAAGGGTGCTCTTTGGCAAAATCGATTACGAACCGATATTGTTGATCTGTGTAGGTACGTAATTCTTTTGGATTGCTTACCTGACCTTTTTTTACCTTTGTCATTGGGTTTTTATCAATCAGATCGTTTTCGAAAGCAGTCGAAAAAACAGCGTTGGCAATGAGATAAAGTTTATCCATCTTTGACTTACTGATCCCGGATTGAGCGCTGAAGAATTTCTGAAGATTGATCTGGGTGATTGATTCCAACAATTTATCTCCGAATGCAGCTTCCAACACCTTCATATTTGTTAAATAAGTCTGCTTATAGGTATTGTCGTTCACTTCATCGCGCTTTGTTTCGAGCCAAACTTTCGAAAATTCAGAAAAAGTGTAATGAAGGGCGGTTTTGTTTTCTTTTTCAGCTTCCTTCAAGAACTCTAAATATTTTCTTTCGCCTTCACGTTTTGTTTTTGCGTAAAAGGACTTTCTGATCGGTTTTCCTTCAACGGTATGTCCGATTGTTTTTCTTACTTGTATAAGTTTTGTTGGCAAGTTTGTTACTCCTTTCAAATAAACATCCATCCCTGGTCACAAACTTTGAGAAGCCACGGACTGCCATCCGGAGCGTTAATTTTTCGTTCACACATAAATTTTAAGTTGAGATTGAATATATCGAAGGCTTTTTAAATTTTGTTCATATCTATCATTAAATTATAAGTGTGTTTTGTAGAGCAAATTACCGGCAAGTTAAAAAATAGCGTTATATTGCGTTTGATCAATCAAATGATTACTTGATGAAAGTTACTGGCAAGTTAAGAATCTAAGGTATAAGAGTATTTGATTGTTTTGGGTCGTGAATCTGAGAAAGAGATTTTTCATTGGAAGCTGTTGCTACTTTGTTGGGGCCTGGAACTGTGTTATGCGCAGTTGGCGATTAAATGAATAGATTGATCGTTATGCATAGAAAACATCTATTGTTTTAGAAACTAAGGATTTAGATGTAAACTTTCATCAATTATTTTTAAAATGAGCCTGTTCGAAATATCTTCAATAATCCCGATGGAAACTGAAGAGAATGGGGCCACAACAAACTTAGTTTTTTCCCAAACATTATCATCCCGAATGTTATCCAGTAACTCATGCCCACACCAGGTTAATGATTGAATGTGAAATGTTGGTATTGTTTCAGCTGAATAGGAAATTTGGGATGTTTTGATATAGTTTGCTTCTGTGAGTTTTGCAACTGTGTATATGATATCTGTGGTTTCATAAGGAGCAATTTCAATATTATTGGCGCACAGATGAGATGTGAATGGAAGCTTGTCTTCAAGATATAAAAGTAGATCACGTACGCATTCAGGATTCAATCTCATAAATATACCTCCTTTTTTTTGCTTAGTGAGAAGTTGTTAATTTTTTTATCTGAGATCACATACTATTCTAACCAACGATTTTCTTTGAGCGAGTAGATGGGGCATGGCCGGACTTAAAATCACCGATCACTTGTTCAACAATTTCATCAAACCGGCCAATGAGTTTTATTTGATCACGTTCGTTCGTTACCTTATTGAAAATCTCGAGTAATTCTTGCTCGTTCTGAGTTAAATTAATTGTGGTATTGACTATTTTCGTATACTCATTAGGAAAGTCAGATAAACACAAAATATAATCTGTGGTTACATTAAACAACTCAGAAATTTTTTTAATTGTTTCTGCAGTTATAGGAATTCTTTCAGATTCATACTTTGAAATGGCTGAATCCTTTACATTAAGCGCTTTTCCAAGCTGTGATTGTGTCCATCCTTTTTCAATTCGTAATTCTTTTATTCTGTTCACTTTCCCCCTCCGAACTTAGAATTCTACGTGTATTTTAACACTATAAATATGTAAATTGCCAAACATTGCCTAATTGGAAAATATATCATAATATCTATTGACAATTTCCTGGTGAGACAATATAATACAAGTGAATACTTTCCTAATAGGAAATGAGGTATGGAATGAATATCTATTTAAAAAAAATACGATCCGAAAACAATCTGACACATAAGGAAATGGCTAATCTAATTGGGCTTAAGACAGCTTCGGCCTACTATAAGAAAGAAATGGGATCGACCCCGTTTTCGTTAAATGAAGCAAAAATAATCTCCGAATTTTTTGATAAAACTATTGAAGATATTTTTTTTGACAACGAACTTTCCTAACAGGAATATTAAGGAGGGAACTCATGAACCTTGATAACGCCCCAGAATCAGTAAAAAAACAATATGAAGAATTGGTTTGGTTGATGGATAAAAATCCTAAAAGTTATAGTGTTCCTGCAACTGATGCTGCGAAGGTTTTAGGAATGGATGTTGAGTGTCTTAAAGCGGCAGCATACCAAGGTAGGTGTCCGTTTGCTATTGGTGGAGATAAAGGTGAATTAACAAATCGCTTCACAAAAATACCTAAGCTGGCACTGTGGAATTTTTTTAATCAGTCTTATACATTCAGATAAGAAAGGGCGAAGTGAAAATGAGTAGTACTTACGCTGATTTTATGCAGGACCAAAGTGATGATGTAAAAACTGATCGTATTCGTGATGACATAGCAATCGCGCTTACAGATGAGCAATATTCCAATCTTAAACTGAAAGCTTATAAAGCTGGCTTTAAAAACCCAGGAGATTTTATTCAATCGTTTGTTGCGGATCTAACAGGATGGTGTTCCAATGGCAGTGATGAATGTGATCTGGCGGGTCAATGGTATGAACGGGCATATGGAATGAGTGAATTTTATTATTTCTTCCACTATTTTCTTTACAATTACGACTATGATTTAGAGTCGATGTCTGAAATGCTGGAGAATGATGAGTATTTTAATGAAGTTTATGATGAGTACTTAGAGGAAGCCTATGGCAAGGATGTTCAAAGCAAAGAGGAATGTGTTCAGTTATTAAAAGAAATTGTTGAATGTGGCATCGAATTATAAGTGAAGTGAGAATTTAAATGAAGATAAACTATTTTGAATTATCGGAAGGGATTCATCAGATGAAATGTACCAAAATTGAGTTTCTTCATTGGCCGGAATCACAAGATCGGGAGAAGTACATGTATTGAAGCGAATTCGCTTATTTCCAATATTTCAAGCAAAGAAGTGAAACTGTTATTAAAAGAAATTGGTGGTGCTACTGGGATCAATTGTAGTTGTCGATCAGGAATCATTTTTATAACTTCATCAATCGTTTGAAAAGGCAATAACAGTAGTCAGCGATAATAACAGACATCTATAAAAAAAGACCTTTTAAAAAGAATGATCTCATTTTGAAATTAATACATAAACCGACTCCATGCTGCGCATTCTTTTTATGGAAAAGAATATCGGTATTCATCTGGGTTCGAGTCCCAGCTTTTCCACCAGTACGATAGTTAAAAACTATCAGGTGATCATTGACAAAGATATAGAATGAATTGCGACTTCATTCTATATTATATCACGTATCATGGAGATCCAAAGATCCCTTCGGTCGATGAGGCTAAGCGCCGAAACGGAATAGATTCATCTGTTTTGCTAAAATATTCTCGTGGTAGAGAATAAGCGCAATGACACGGGGAGATTTGGCTATGCAGCGCTTAATGGTGCCGGCTTATGTAGCGGGATTTAGTTCTGTCCATCCCTAACCAGGAGAATTTCATGGTATGCCCTCGATTGGGGAAGCGATGTCAAATGCAATCAAATAAAAAAATCCCGGACAGGATTTAATAATCCTGTCCGGTCATTATACCCGATTTCAACTGAAATAAACAACGAATTTATTCATTGTCAGCAATTTTTCATCAGATCTTTAGCATATGCTAAAGATTTCCGTCATACCCAAAGAAAATGAATAATCAATTTGCCTTTTTCCAAGGGTGCATTGATTTTTTATTTTTATTAAACAGAAAGGGGAAAATGATGGAATATTTGACTGAGTATGATTTAAATGCTATTGATAATAATACGTTTAGAGTGCCACGTTTTCTATTCAGTGGTTCTTATCAGAAGATCAGTGCTGATAGTAAACTACTGTTTGCACTGATGATGGAACGCCAGTCAACGGCCTTAGACGAGTTGGGTAAAGAATCTGGATATTCGCTGACGCTTATGAAAAAATGCGTAAAAGAATTAACAAAAGCTGGGTTAATCCAGGTTCAGGATCCTTTGATACTGATAACGCAAATGCGGAGGATTCTATGAATTATTTTACGATGTATGATGCAGACCAGTTTGCATTCATTAGAGTACCTAAAGAATTAATGACTAATCCGGAGTATAAAACTCTGTCTGCAGAAAGCAAGCTGCTTTATGGGGTACTGTTAGACCGGGTAAGTTTATCCAGAAAGAATAACTGGGTTGATGAATTGGGGCGGGTATTCATTATCTACACCCGTAAAGAAATAATGGAAATTATGGGTGCTGCGGATAAGAAAATCACCCGACTCTTCAATGAATTGAAAGAAAAAAGTCTCGTTGAGGAAAAACGACAGGGATTACAAAAACCAAATTTGATTTATGTTGGTAAGTTTCTTGAGAATATGATGGTAAATAATAGAGCTCCCACAGAGTTGGATGTGATGCATTATAAGTGCGATTTGTTACAGAACCGTCAAAACAACGATTCTGGACACGTCAAAATAACGATTCCGGAACCGTCAAAACAACGACTAAATAATACTAATATAAATAATACTGATATAAGTAAGACTGAGATTCTATTCAGTCAGTCAAACTATGTCTCGGTTAAAAATGAGTTAAACATGAAAGATGGATTGACGGAATTTGAAAAGATTGATTTCTATTTTGAAACGAAAGTGTTTTCGGAGAATAGAGAATCACAAGTCAATGATCAAATTATCGATGATATTAAAATGAACTTATTGGACATGTATTTTGCGCCTGCAACTGTGGTCAATGGCGACAGTAAATGCCAGGAGTTAGTGAGAGCAGCACTAATGCGTCTGGAGCCAACTCATATTGACAATATTATTCATAAATTTAAAAATATCACGGATCGAATTGTAAATTCAAAAGCATACATTCAAACCATGCTTTACAATGAATCACTGGAAACGAACCTGTTTATGGTTAACCAAGTGGCCATTGATATTGCTGACTGGAAGGATTAGTAGAACCTATGAAGATGACGCATATAGAGGAGTTGATCAAGATGGGAGGAGCAGATTTTGACTAGTGGTAATGAAAACTTAAAGCGGTCAACGCGAAAGAATGTTATAATATAGTTTCTATCGTTGAGGTTTAGTATTAATATCAAAATGAGGTGGAGAATGAAGCCAATAAACGGTTATTTAATGAGTCGAGATAAAAAAATTGCCCAAATCGTCAATGACGACCTTGTTCCCATTGAATCAGGTCTTCTGCCTTTATATTTACAGCGAAATGGTAGCTTAGTTGAGTGGCTGGAAAGCCGGGCCATCGATCGGCACCGGACTAATTCACGATTGTTAAAACGGGTTTTGAGATTGACCAGTGCTGATGATGCGGAAGTTACCATGCGAGTCAATGGATCAACGATCACCGATACTTACTGGATCAAAATGGATGAAGAAACAGGCTTAGATTATAATCAGGTTCGCTTTAGTCAGAATTACTTTGATAATTTAGCATTGTTGGGAGATCCGGACAGCTTTAATCAGGTGAACCGGCCTGAAATCATAAATAGTCGTACACCGGAACTGACAAATATTGGTTCGTTTGAAAAGTGCTGGCGTCTGGAAAATGGTCAATGGTGGTTATATAAGCTGGGTAATCAACTTGAAGTATTTTCTGAATTGTTTATTCATGAATTAGGAAACTTAATGGGATTTAGTATGGCATACTGTGAAGCCTGGGACAAAGGAATTAAGAGCCGGGATTTCACAAATGGGGCAAAGTTGAACTATGAACCGGCAAGAAGTCTTGTTGGCGACGAGGTCGACTATGGATTTAACTACAATCGAATTAAGGAACTGAATGCGGCCATGGCCAGAGAATACCTGGATATTCTGTTTATAGATACAATTTGTTTTAATATGGATCGTCATACTGAAAATTATGGATTTCTAAGAGATCCTGAAACTGGAGTATTCTTAAGTATGGCGCCAAATTTTGATAATAATATTGCACTAATCAGTAAAGGTTATCCATCAGATATTGAAAGAAAGAATGATCTGTTTATTCACGATTTTCTTGAATTGTTTGATGAAATAACAGAGAGCTATCATATCCCGGTTCTCAATGAAGATCTGATTCGCCTGGCAATACTTAATACAAATATAGAGGTGAATGCAGACTATATCGTGAAATTTATACTAAACGGCTATAACCAGTTGACCGATCGTTTTCGTCAGAGAGCAAAATAGCAATTGGCTAGAATAAGAAACTGAGACTTTTACTCAAAGTGTTTTACATAAAATTAATAACGAACTTTTTCCACCCGGTGGACGAAGTAAATAGAGATTCGAAAGGGTCTCTTTTTTTTATAAAATTTTGGAGGATATTAATGGAAAAGAAATGTACGACAATTGCAATTGTTAATCAAAAAGGCGGTGTCGGAAAAACTACTTCGACCTATAACCTGGGATGGGAATTAGGTAAATTAGGGAAAAAGGTGTTGCTTGTCGATCTGGACTCCCAGGGTAACTTGACTATGCAATCGGGGGTGCAAAGACCGGATGAACTGAGAATGACCATATCGACATTGATGACAAAATCAATTTATGATGAAGAACTTCCTGCTAAAGAAGAAGTCATCTTGCATAAAGAATTGGTTGATCTTCTCCCTTCGAATATTGAGTTATCGAATGTGGAAATTCAGCTGGTGAACGCAACCATGAGAGAGTTTGTGCTCAAAGGAATTCTTGATGAGTATAAAACCGACTATGATTATGTGCTTATTGACTGTATGCCATCACTGCTTATGCTTCCGATCAATGCCTTGGCAGCAGCAGATCTGGTTGTGATACCCGTTGCTCCAGAGTTTTGGGCAGTTAAAGGGATCGAAGCATTATTTAATACGATTAAAACAGTTAAGAAAAAACACATCAATCGGAAATTGGTGATTGGCGGAATTTTGATTACAAAGTATACGCCAAAACTAAAATCAACCAAAGAGATGGAAAATATTATTATGGATGTGTTTGGTGAACGGATCCACGTATATGATTCTAAAATACCATCATTATCCAAAGTAGCTGATGCTGGGAAGTTATCTCTTAGTGTCAGAGAATTGCACGATAAATTTACAATCAAAAGAGAAAAGGAAAGCATTATCAAAGCGGTTGAAGCTTATGAGAGTTTAGCAAAAGAATTAGTTGAAAATTAACAAAGCAGGTGAAAGTAGTGGAGAATCAAAAAAATTACGATAGTATGTTTAATCTTGATGACGACGAGGATAGCTGTCTGGTCATGATTGAAACAGATCGTTTGATTGGATTTGGTGATCATATTTTTGCACCTTATTCGGAAGTGGATATGTTAGAACTGACGAAAAGTATAGAGTTAAGAGGGCTTCTGACACCTATTATTATTAGAGATCACCCCACTGAAACTGGGATGTTTGAAATATTGGCTGGACACAACCGGGTCAATGCTTGTAAGCGCCTGGGAATCGGAAAGATCCATGCCAGGATTATGGAGAACATCTCGGAAGATGAATCTAAACTAATTGTAATAGAAACGAATCTGATGCAGCGTAATATTGAAGACTTCAAATTATCTGATCGGGCCAGAATTATCACGGAGTGGCATAAACTAATGAAAAAACAGGGACTAAGAACGGATCTATTAAAAGAAAATACCGAAGACCATCACAGTGAGAAGGATGAGGAAAAACCATTTCACTTGGGAAAATCTCAAATATGTAATTATGTCAGAATAAATGATTTTCTATTTAGTGATTTAAGGGACTTAATGGATTTAGGTAAACTATCGATCAAGTCCTCAGTCGAATTAAGTTATCTTGAGGAAGCTGATCAGGAACTGATTTGGGATTTGATTAATGATGGCATTAGAATCACAGATTCAAAAGCTAAGGCAATAAAAAAACTTTCCCTGGATGAAGGATTAACGAAAGAATCGCTGGAACGGTTATTGCGCCAGAAAGATAATGAAAAAAAGAAACTACTCAAAATTCCAACGATTCTTTTAAAAAAGTATTTTGGGAACAAAGGAGAAGCTGAGATTATTGATATTCTGGAATTAGCCTTATCAAAATATTTTGAAAATAGTGAAAAGTAAGTCACTATCACGACGCACATACCTTAAATTACTTCTTCCGCTTGGTGGAAGAAGTAATTTCGGAGGAATTTTACAAGGAGGATTATGGTATTTATATCATATACAAAATGATGGCGAATTTAATTTGGGAAAAAGAATCAGGTGAAAAGCACTATGAAGACGATTTGGTGAAATATGTCTGTTATGGTTGTGATAAAGAATTTATCGTTGGCAAGCACTTCGCTGAAACGTCCGATCAGTTACGTTGTCCGTACTGTGGACAGATAAGAGACCTAGATGTAAAAGCTGAAGTTACAGGAGAATGGCTGGAAGAGCTGGAGCTGGGATGCTTTGGAATCAGTTATACAATTGATAATAATGGAAATCATGTCACTCATCCACTCGAACTTTTTGAGAAAGAAGTCTTTTATAATCGGCAGAATATGACGGATGATGAAATCAATAAGCGCTATATTCAATTAGTGCAACAAATTAATTGAAATGAACTGGGATAAGCAGATACTTCGGGTTTTCCCAAAGAAAACCAGTTACACGCCTGAAGATCCCCTGACCTATTATCCGGATGGAATCATCCAGGCACCCATGTTTTCACTTTTTCCAACGTTTGATGAGATTCATATTTCCTGTTCCTTTACCTGGGACAAGGACTATTGCATCAAGCTTCAGGAACAATACCAGGCATTTACAGACCGGCCAGTGAAAGTTGGTGGCCCCGGATTTGTAAGTGCAGCGGAAGATTTCGTGCCGGGACTATATCTCAAACCAAACATTATTTTTACCAGCAGGGGATGTAATAATCAATGTCCCTGGTGCATCGTACCAAAGATTGAGGGGCGCTTAAAAGAATTACCTATTTGTCCTGGAAATATTATCCAGGACAATAATTTTCTTCAGACCAGTAAAAAGCATAAAGAAAAAGTGTTTGAAATGTTACGGTCGCAGCGACGGATCCAGTTTAAAGGGGGATTGCAATCAAATTTGATCGATGATCATTTCGTTGAGAATGTCAGAAGTCTAAAAATTGATGAATTATGGTTGGCCTGTGATACCGATCAGTCGCTGCCGGCTTTCAGAACGGCCTGTGATAAGCTAATTAAAGGGGGATTTAATCGGGAAAAGATTAAATGCTATGTCTTGATTGGTGATGATATGGAAGCGAATGAAAATCGGCTCCAGGAAGTATACCGGATGGGAGCCATGCCCTTTGCCCAACTAAGGCGGGATTTCAAACCGTTTAAAACCGAGTATTCGATGGAATGGAAAGCGTTCACCAGACAATGGCAGCGACCGGCGTCAATCAAAGCGCATATGGAACGAGGAACACAATTTAGAGACTATTCAACATAGAATTTTGTTTCCTCGGGAAACAAAATCAATTGGACCCAAACAGGGACTTTTATTTTTTATTGAAAGGATGTTAAGTAAATATGGCTGATTATTCTGAATCTTCAATTTATGCTAGAATTGAAGTTAATCGTCTCATTGATTTCAAGAATCACATTTTTACCAAGTACAATGAAAGTGAAATGAAATCGATGATGGAAAGTATTGAAGATATGGGAGTGACAGATCCGATCCTGGTTCGACCACATAATGAGTATGAGGGGATGTTTGAGATTATTTCCGGACATAATCGTGTGGAAGCTTGTAAAAGACTTGGAAAAAGAGATATTCATGCGGTTATTTATGAGGGTTTAAAAGATGATAGCGCTGCTGAACTGATGCTGATTGAAACAAATATCAAAAAGCGAAATCTCAATGATTTCAAAATATCTGAGAAAGCAAAAATTGTAGCCCGTCGATATAAACTGATGAAGGACTTAAATAAAAGAAAAGATCAATTATCAGACATTGAACGATCTAAATTCAATGAATTGGAAAAAGATAATCCTTTCAATATTGGTACACGACAGATTTTTTATTACGTGCAGATTGATGATAATCTGACCACAGGGTTAAAAGATCTCTGTGATTCAGGGAAACTGAGCGTCAAGTCGGCGGTGGAGCTGTCTTATCTCTCTGATACCGAACAGGACGTGGTGAGATCCTTTATGCTGGACGGAAATAAGCTTTCCTACCATAAAGCAAATATCATCCGGAAAAAAGCGGAAAGTGTCGAAATTTCAATGGAAGTGCTCAATGATATCTTCAATGATAAGGCTTTAAAAAAGAAGACGGAAAAAACCTTTAAAATCTCACCGGAGATTATCGAAAAATACTTTCCAGATCTGGAGGATGAAGGTGACATCCAGATGACTGTTGAGTTGGCATTGGATCAGTATTTTTCCCGGAGCAGTTAAATGGCAGTTTTTAAAATCATCAAGTTCATGCATGGCCAAACAAAAACCGGAATGCGGAACTGTATTGACTACACCAAGAAAATGGAAGAAGAAAATCACCTGGTGTCAACCATAAACTGTTCGTCTGAGAGTGCTTATGAAGAATTCATACTGATCAAAAATATTTATAACAAGGAAAGTGGACGACTTTATATTCATGCCGAACAGAGTTTTCCACCAGAAATACAGGACATGCAGCTTATCCATGACATTGGGCGCCGACTGATTGAAGAAACCGATATTTTTAACGGCTTCCAGGTCGTTATTGGAACTCATACGGATCGGGATCATATCCATAACCATTTTTGTATCAATTCAGTGAATGCTGAAACTGGTGCAAAATGGCATATTAGCAAAGCCGATCTGGAGGACATCAAGGATAAATCCCTGGAGCTGTGTCGGGAGGAAAATATCCGGATCTGGTGGGATAAGCAAAATGACCAGGACCAGGTGGTTCAGCCTGAAGACAATAATGAGAAGCTGCATACCGTTAAACAGGGAGAGTATGAAAAGCAGAAGCAGGGACAGAGCTGGAAATATGAATTATTTCTGTCCGTTAAAGAGTGCGTAAAGCATTCCTTTAGCCAGGATGAATTTATATCGAACATGGAAAAGCTTGGTTATGAAGTCCAATGGGATCATCATAAGCACATCACGTTTACAACGCCAGAAGGTAAGAAGTGCAGAAATAATAAACTCTATCCGCCGGAGCGGTTCACTAAAGAAAAATTACTGGAGCAGTTTGAGAGAAATTGCCAAAGAAGAAGTGAGCGGACGAAAAAAATGCACCAGAAAGAAATGGACGATTTCGCCAGAAATGCTAGGAATATTCTTACGGCTTTACGATCCGGTAAGAGTAAGGAGTCTAATTATTATCCATTAACTCACATGAAAAAGAAGCTGGAAGGAGAAGCGCTAAAAGAAAAGATCAAGCAAAAAGAAAACAGCAGCTATGATTGGGAGCAGGAATTATAAATTTGTTTCCTCGGGAAATAAAATGATTAAAAAGAAACTTATTTCTTTAAAATAAACATATACAATACGCACACGGTGCAGTAGCCGATCAAGCCGGAGGACGGATCAAAAAGTGCACCCGGTGCAGTAGCCGATCAAGCCGGAGGACGGATCAAAAAGTGCACCCGGTGCAGTAGCCGATCAAGCCGGAGGACGGATCAAAAAGTGCACCCAGTGCAGTAGCAGACCAGACTGGATGATCGGAGCAAAAAACGCACCCGGTGCGTAACGATGGACTGACATGAAAATATAAAAATTTAAAGGAGTGTAAGATTAATGAAAAATAAAGGCAGATCATTCGATCAAATGGTATTTAATAAAAAGCCTAAGAAACCATGGGGACTAAAGGAAGATGAAACAGTGGTGGAATCACCCAGAGATGATTATGAGGATGCAATAATCAGTGAGGTTGAACCGGATATTCCTCAGTCGGATGTTGATCAATTAAAACATAAAGTGGATCATCCACTTGAAAAAAATGATCATGACCGATTACCGATTGAAAAGCAACGAGCAGAATTAGCCAACCAGAATGACGATAAAAATTCAAATGATGAGATTGTGATCAAAGCTGATCATAAAGATATTACGACATTGGAAAAAATTATCGCCAAGCTTCAGGCCGAAAAAGAAGAATTTGCATTAGAAAATGACCGGTTAAAATATCATAACAGCGAAATGAAAGAAATTATCGTGGATATGGGCTTAACCGGAAAAATGGATTTGCTGGAAAATTACAAGAATGAAAATGAAAAGAAGGATTTCATCATTAAAAAACTGGAAAATAAATTAAATGATAATCAAGCCTACATTGAAAACCTCAAAACCAATTTATTTTCAGGAATAAATCAGTTGTTTGAACAAAAACCCATGCAGACCCTTCAAATTGAAGAAATTAAAAACGAAAATATTTCGAAAATCCCAGGTGAGAGCGAAGAATCCATCGAAAATAAGGTTTTAAATTTAAAAAGTGAAGGGAAAACCCCTCGACAGATAGCAAGTATCACTAATTTAACCACAATAAAAATCGATGAAATTTTAAAAAAGCATGAAAGGATCGAAAAACATGCCTAGATTATGGCCGATCAGCCCCCTATTTTCTTTTTCAATCACTCGGGCGTTACAAATGCCCATTTGTAACGCCCAAAAGACCGGAGTTGGGACGAAGGGCAAGATTCCCGAATGTTTACAGAAGGGCGAACGGCCCATCTGAAACATTCAGATCTTGTTTTCTCCTGCTGAGAAAATGAAGTATGGGGGACACCCCCAAACCCCCGGAAAAGAAAATACCTGTTTCCACGGGAAACAGGATAGAAAATTATGATGGAGGACAAACAAATGAATGAACTGGATTTTAAAAATATAATTGAATTTGCAAATTGGGCAAATGAAAAAGAGATTTTCAATCTGGAATATCTTGGCACCCTGGGTGGCAGAAAAAACCAAAACTGTTTCGAAGCAGATATTGAAAAGAAAGGGGTCTATCTTATCTGTATTGAAAAAAGCGAAACAGAAATATTTCTAAATAGCCTTGAGGAATTGTCGGATTGGCAAGGAAAAAACGAAGTCACTGATCTGATCAACAATGGATTAAGTGATATCTTTGTCGGTTTTAATCAATTTACTGCTCAAAGCAATGAGCATGAAATTCAGATTTATATCGAAGCCGTTTCCTGTGCATTATAAATTCTTGTTTCCTCGGGAAACAAGATGAAGGTAAGTGTGAACAAATAAAACGCATTACAGGTTGCGTTTTGTATAAGGATATTAATTATGTCAAAATTTATATAAGGAGTTGACAATGAGATATTTTAAATCTTTTGGATCAGTTTTTTTGTTTGCTTTGGCATTTGTGTTTGCAGGGTATTGGGCGTTTGTTTTTCCGCATCAACTCATTAATAGTATTAACGAGTTGTTTGCAGAGCCATATTATCAAATGGATTCAAATACTTTCGAAATGATACCCCCTCAAAATGTTGAGGAAGAAAGTAAAATTCAATTTTCGGAAATTCAGTTCAATGCAAATTTAATTACGATGGTTCTCTATCCGACATATCATGTTTTTATGGTTGATTATTTGGTAAACGAAACAACCGTTTCTGATAAATATTTAGCAGAAGGTACTTTTATTAATCCAGAGAATCAAACGCAATACACAATTCGTCCGGTTAAAGTTAACGGATCAAAACAAGTTATTCAAATTGAGATACTGGTTGGTGATAAAGTAATTCAAACATTAAATAAACAGTAATGGTTCTATTTGTTTCCTCAGGAAACAGGATGGAGGTGATTGAGATAAAAAAGAAAACACTATGCAGTTTACGTCTGGAAAAAGAATTGTCCCAGGATGCCCTGGCAACGATGCTGGGAGTCTCACGAAAAAAAATCTATCGGTATGAAAATGGGTTAACCATTCCCAGTGATGAAATTAAGCAGCAACTGGGCCTGATCTTCTACCTGAGCCAGGATGACCTGGATGAAGTCATTAAAAATACCGTGAACGCTGCCAAAGAAAAAAGCCAAACCTATCCCTGCACCATCTCGTTTCGGTGTACAGCGGATATGTATTCTAAAATAGAAACCAATGCAAAAATGGCCAACATGACGGTGGGACAATATGTCAGAGAAACCTATGCCGGCGGGCAGTTAGTCGTTTTAGACGGACTCAAAGATTTTTCAAAGGATCTGACCAGGATCGGCACGAATCTTAATCAGTTAACCAAGCTTTGCCATATGGGAAAGATCAATGCCCCTGAATTAAAATCAGTGCAGAAAACACTAACGGAGATTTATATCAAGCTGAATCGTATTATCAGCAAATGAGATAGATCTTTTTTTATTGGCTCATTTCTGTTTCCTCGAGAAACAGGGAAATATAAATTAAAGGAGAAGTTGATGAACAAAGTAAATTTAGTTGGCAGGCTGACCAGAGATCCGGAGGTGAAAAATACCACTACCGGTAAAGCCGTAGCGACATTCACTCTGGCGGTGGATCGGCGCTTTAAAAACAAAGATGGACAAAAGGAAGCGGATTTTATACCCCTAGTGGTATGGGGCAAGCAGGCTGAGTTTGTCGGACAGTATTTATCCAAGGGAAGTCAAATTGGGGTGTCGGGGCGATTACAGGTGCGGAGCTATGATGGCCAGGATGGTCAGCGCCGGTACGTGACCGAAGTGGTGGCCGATGAGGTCTATTTCATTTCCACCAAGCGAAAGGAGAATAACGGCAGTAATCAAAATGGCTTGTCAACCGGAATGGGAAATGGGGTGATGGGACTGGATGAGGATTTTCATCTAATGGCTGATGAAGACGATATCCCTTTCTGAAGGGTATCGTAGTAGTTACGGAACTTGGATGGGAAAACCATTTTATTACCAATCATATTTAGCAATTTGACAGAGAATTATATTAGGAGTAAAATGAACTTAGCAGAAATCTAAGCGAAATGAATTCAATTTGATAGTCTGGAGGTGATAATATGAAAACTGGGACAATTGTTGAACAATCGGGCATTTACAAGTGTACAAAGTGTGGTAATGAAATTACGGCAGTTAAAGGAAAAAAGGTTTCTCCATGTAGCAAATGTAATAACACTGAGTTCAAACTTGTAAGAGCGACACGATAACTTTTCAAATAAGCAAAAAGGCACGATTAAACCTAAGAAGTTTAGTCGTGTTTTTTAATGTAAACTTTAATATTGTTTCCTCGGGAAACAAAAATAAGGGGGATAACTAACATGAAAATGGTATATGTGTGTTCGCCACTGAAGGCGAACGAAGAAAGAAGCATGGATGACAATATGAATCGGGCCAAAGAATGGTGCCGGCAGGCCAGCGAATTTAATGTGCTGCCACTTGCTCCCCATACCATCTTTACCCAATACCTGGACGACACCATCCCAAGCCAGCGGGATAAGGGACTTGAAATGGGGATCGAACTGCTTAAGCAGTGCAAAGAGATCTGGGTGCATGGTAATACATTATCCGAAGGCATGATCAGTGAGATTATTTTGGCCAAAGAAATGAATAAACCGATTATCGCGAAGGATATGGATCGGGAAACCTATAAAGATTTTATGGCCTATCAGGGGGTATTTAAAGAAGCGTTTTCAAATGAACAGTGGGAACTGGTATGCGTTGGACTCGACGAGGGACTGGATGTATCAAGCTATGCCCGATCCAATGTGTCAGCCGATCAGATGATGGAACGGATTGATCAGTTAAAACAGGGAATTGAGAATGATCCAGAGATTATCGATATTTCCGAAAGAAACCGCTTTGAACCGGAACTGGATTATGAAGAAGACTGGGCGCAGGAAGCTTAAGCTTGTTTCCCGAGGAAACAGGAAAGGAGAGAAGGATGGGGCGTTTACCGGAGGAAGTGTTTGAAAAGATCAAAGCGATCAGCATCGTTGATTATGCTATGGCCAATGGTTATGAACTGGTTGAGATCGGAAATCAAGTTAAAGTCAGGAATCAGGGTGGATTATTTATTGATCCCGATTTAAATCGTTGGAATTGTCTTTCCGATGATTCAAAAGAAGCGGGTGGCGGGATTATTCAGTTTGTTATGTATACGGAGAAAAAAAGCATGGGTGAAACAATCCATGAGCTGGCAGCCTTTATCAATCATCATTCCGAACCCAGTGAGGTGGCAAAAACCTATATCAAAAAAGCCCGGGAGTATAAAAAAACCAATGATGGCATCTTTAAGTCACCAGAAAAATCCGCCAATTATCGGCGGATTTTTGCGTATCTGATAAAAACCCGCTGTATTGACCCGGAGGTGGTGAATTACTATGTCAAGCATCACAAAATCTATGAAGATAAAAATCATAATTGTGCTTTTTGTGGGTTTGATGAAAATGGAGTGGTTAAGAGCATTTCCCTTCGGGGTACCTACGATGTCCCTGGAAAGGAACCATTTAAAGGGATTGTAGAAAATTCAGACAAGCACTATCCTTTTATTCATGAAGGCAAAGGAAATCAGGTACTGGTATTTGAAGCACCAATTGATATGCTGTCCTTTCAAACCCTCAAACGTCAAATCGGAGATGTTACTCAGAATAAGGATGATCACTATATTGCGTTAAATGGAGTAGCGCATATTGGGCTGCTGCATTATCTGGAAACACACCCGGAGATTGAGAATGTGGTCATGTGCCTGGATAATGATGAACCCGGACATAAAAACACTCTGGAGCTGATTAATGCTGTTGAGGAAGAAAGCCCGGGGAAATATAACTTTGATTTAAAAATACCACCAGAACCCCATAAAGACTGGAATCAATTGTTGCAGCATATTTCTAAGGAGCGAGAAAAAGCAGCCCTTCAGGAGGTAGCAGAAGATGAGTGGGCGCAGGAAGCTTGAAGGAAATCTGTTTCCTCGGGAAACAAGAATCAGGAAATGGAGGAAGTCGATGTACTATTTGGATAGCAGTTAAAAGAGACCAAAAAAAATGAAAGGAGGATTGACAAATTAAAAGAATAATACTGCTGATATTGTTGGTTGGTACAGTGGCAGTCGTAACTTGTGGATGCGACATAGCCGATCTGGTCACTGATATTTTTAAAAAGCCGGTAGTAACCGGCGAATGGTACAACAAAGACAGCAATACCTATATTGCGCTAAATGACGATGGAAATTTTACCATGGGGTATGGCAAAGGGAATGCCAATACAGGCGGTACCTATGATTATGACAAGAAGGAAATTATCCTCCACTTGGATTATACAATCAAAGCTGACGGAACAAAGGAGGATTGGGATCAGAGCAGCTTAACAGGTGGAGCGGGTAAAATTATCATGCCCTATGAATTGCATGGCGATGGCACATTGAAAATAAAATCAGAAGGGGGCAATCTCACCTATGAAAAAATCGGCGGTGAAGCGGTGACGACAAACCAAAAAAGTTTAGTAGGTACCTGGAACTATGAAAAAGGTAGTTTACAGTTGATCCTGACAGAAGACGGTCACTATACGATGACCGATGGCCACGCTTTATCAGAAGATGAAGCAGGGCATGAGGGCCATGATCAGGGAGACTATACCTTTACCGATGGCAGCTTGAGCTTATCACTAAACGGGACAAACCGGGACTTTCAGGCCGAACTGGTAATGAAGGATCGGCTTAAGCTGGAGAATGAATCCGGAACCTTTTATTATGTCCGGGTATCGAAATAGGTGGTGAAAATGTGAAATTAAAAATTGCTCGTGGGCTGATGGCAGGATTCGTCTTTGTGTTGCTGGCCATCGGAAGTCTGTTTTTTATCCGGACCATTGATGGCTTTATGACAGGACAGGGGATTTTACCCTATAACGTCCCGTTAAAGGAAGTGTTTGATTATGTTGTTGCGAGAGAAAATACCTTTCACATGTATCTTCTGTGTCTGGCCTTTGCCCTGTTTATGGCAGTGGCTTTTTTTATTGGCCAAAGCAAAACTTATAAGAGTGAGCTGATCAGTATTACCCCGGATATTCAAACCCCCCGACCGGCCGGTCAGAATCAGCATGGTTCGGCCCGTTGGCTGGATCCCAACAAGAAGGATCGGGCCTTTGATTACGTGGTCATCCGCAAGAATAATCCCTTTATTCAATTTTTGTTACGCAGCGGAAAGGAGGAAAGAAGACAGATTAAAAAAGGTAACTACTGGGTTGAGAAAACCATCACGGAAAATAAAAAGCCCTTTAAAATGGGTGGCCTGATTATTGGGAAAGATCGACAGGGATTACGAAATGAAAAGGTCTATTTTATCGGGGAAGACGTTCACGGCCTAATCATCGGCGCAACCCGCTGTGGTAAAGGGCGAACCGTGATCCTGCAAACCATCGGCTTGTTGGCAATGGCCAGAGAATCGGTGATTGTTTCGGATCCCAAAGGCGAGAACTACGATTATACGGCCCCATTTCTAAAAAAATGCGGTATTGACCTGTTTGCTCTGGATTTTAAAGATCCCCTTAAAAGTAATCACTACAACTTTCTTCAGTCGATTATCGATGCGGTTGAAAGCGGAAATATGTCTCAGGCCATCGATTATGTTTGGGATATCACCGGAGCACTGGTCGGGGAAGCCAAGGGGGAAAAACTATGGAACAACGGTGAAGCCAGTATTATTGCCAGCTGCATTATGATCGTGGTTTTTGAAAACATGGACAATCCGGAGTATCAGAACCTGACCAACGTATTTTATTTCATAGCCGAGATGTGTAAGGCTCCCAAACAAGGGGACGAGATGATGTTGGCCAAATATATGAAGAAACTGAAAGTTGAGAATCCGACACATCCGGCCTTGGGGCTGGTAGCTATTTCCGATATTGCCCCATCAAAGACCCGGGGCAGCTTTTACACCAGCGCGCTGACGACCTTAAGACTCTTTACCAATCCGCTGATTTATGAAATGACCCGGAAAACGGATTTTCGCCCCAAAGACATTGGCAGTCGGCCCACGGCGGTATTTATGATTCTACCTGATGGTAAAACCACCTATTACTCTCTGGCTTCACTGTTCTGCACCCAAGTTTACAGTGCGCTGTCGGATTTTGCAGATAAGCTGGGCGGACGTTTACCGATCCGGGTCAATTATGTGCTGGATGAGTTTGGGAACTTTACCAAGATTCCAGAGTTTGCCACCCAGCTTTCTGTTGGTGGCGGTCGGGGGATCCGCTTTAACATTTTTGTTCAATCTCTGGCACAACTGGAAGAAAAATATGGTCGGGAGATTGCCCGGATTATCCGATCCAACTGTGAAACCTGGATTTATCTTCAGGCCGAGGATCTGGAAACGCAAAAGGAAGTTTCCGAACGACTGGGGAAATATACCACCACATCCTATTCCTTGTCATCGTCCCAGCAGCATTACACTTCCAATTCCAGTCAATCGGTGAATCTGGTGGGTCGGGAGCTGCTGACAGCCAATGAAGTCAGTCGGATCCGACGTCCCTATAACTTGGTAACCAGTCGGAATGATCCGGCGATTATGACATCCCCGGACATAAGCAAATGGTCATTTAATGACTTCTATGGATTAGGCAGCAAAGAGCATAATAACAAGCTCCGGATGATCCGCAGCGATGCTAGATCAACCCACCAGGAGAATGGAATCCAATTATGGGGAATCTGGAAGCGCTATCAGATTTAAGGAAGCGTTGAAACTTCTGATGAAAGGAGGTGATGGCGATGTTGACAGAATTTGTATGGGTAACCGGATTAGTTAAACTTCTGACTGATGCATCCGTGGCACTGTACTTTATCTTACCGGGTTTGGCCTTGGTTATTATTGTCTGGAATGTAGTCAAGCGGCTACAGGCTGATGATCACGAAAAAATAAAGTATAAAGAAAACATGAAAACAACACTGCTCTATCTGGTTATCGGAATGACGATCAATGGTTTTATCACCATGCTTTTAAGCTATTTCCCGAGTTCCTGAAGTTTGTTTCCCGAGGAAACACGGATAAAGAAATTAAAAAAAATTAAAAGGAGAAATTTAATGGCTTTAAAATTAAAAAATATAAAAGAAGCAGTAGTTAAACCCCTGGTGCTATGGCACGCAAAACTCTTAAGCAGCGAAGCTGAAGAAATGAAAACCGATTCAGGATCGATTGTTGAAGGTGCGGGGATGTGGATTGTCGGATTGATGGGTGTGGCACTGTTTCTGTATGCATTTCGGGATATCATTGGGAATACCATTATTCCGTCGATTAGATCAAACTTTCAGGCGTTGTTCTCGAACATCCCTACATCTTAAATGCAACGATTTAAAAAGAACGGCTGCTATTTGGACCGTTCTTTTTCTTTTTTAATCAAAGAGAGAAAGGAGAATTATGTATCCAATCTTTAAAAACTTTATCTTTGATGCAATTAACAATAGTGGGGTGATTACCGTTAGTATTAAAAGTTTGGCTGAGCAGGTGTTTTACATCGATAAATATATCGGAGATACTTCGGGACTCGATTTGTCCACGGGGCTGACCCAGATTTTTTATAAACTTGCTCTGCTGCTATTGGTAATCAAGTTTTCTAAAAGTGGTTTTGAAACCTATATTACCTGGACTGGTGGTGATCCTGATAGCGATCCCATGGCGATGCTGCAACGAATGGTTAAAGCCGTAGTTATGATTGTGGCCTTCCCGATGCTCTATCAGATCTTTGCCCGGGTGTGTACCGGGGTCTTGTATGAAATTCTCAATAGTATGAATTCAGAGTTTTTATATGAAGAAAACTTTGTGAAAAGTCTGATCGAAGCGAGTATGGGGCCTTTTGCAGTGCTTTTTTTCTTTATCGGTGCAATGGTGCTCTATTTTCAAATGCTGGCTCGGGGTGTTCAGATGTGGATCATGCAGATCGGTTTTCCACTGGCCTGTGTGGGACTCATTGAAAGTGATAACGGGGTGTTTGCACCCTTTATGATAACCTTTTTCAAAGCTGGGATTACAACCATTATCCAACTATCAATGTTATTGTTATCCTATGTACTGATGGCAACCGGTGATTTTGCGATTGGATTCAGTGCCCTGGCATTTGGCATTTCCACTCCGGTTCTACTTCAGCAGTTTATGGTTCATACCGGCAATGCAAATTTATCGGGAAAGGCATTAACCATTGCCCGAGTCACGGAGGTAGCCGTGCGGTCGGTTAAGTAAATGACAAAGAGATCAAAGGGAAAGGAGTCGTATGGAAACCATTGATTATTTTTCGGATTTAAATAACATCTATAATCTGCTGTTATTTTTAATCAATGCTGGTGTTGTTTATCGGGTAGTTTACTGCATTACCCACATGATTCATTCACCAGACGAAAGGGGTGTATATATCCGGCGGATTCGACACGTTTTAATCTTCTGTGTCATTGCCAATACCCTGATCCCATTTCGGGATGTGATTCTGGCTTATATCACATAAAGCTGTTTCCTCGGGAAACAGGGAAAGGAGGAATTTATGGAGTATCACGAGGAACTGTATATCCCAATGGGGATTAAAGCCAACCGCCAGGTGATTGAGGGGATGGAAGTGAGGGAAGTTTTTCTGATGGGGGTGATGGTGTGCATCACCGTCATCATATGTGCTCTTTACTATGTTACTTTTGCCGATCCGATTGGAACATTTTTCGGTGCCTTGGCGATTATGTTGTCTTCCTATCTGGTGCTAAAAAAAAGCGAGAAAGATAATCAGTCTTTTTTGGATATGCTGCAACATATTTTTAGCTATTACCGTGGCCGTAAACACTATGCCTACATCCATCTTAATGAGTGGGAATAGGAGGGCCATATGGCAGCGTTAGGATTTAGTGGCGTTTTGGGTTGCTGGTTCCTGATGGGATCGGTATTAAAAAGGCAGTTTGAAAAGGCGTTTTTATCCACTGCATTCATTGTGGCAACGCCTTTATTATTTTTATTGTTGGTAATGGATGATCCGGTGATTATTTTACGCACCGGATTATTTTGTTGTCTGATGTTTTACATCGGATACTTTGATTTAAAAACGAAGACCATTCCCCGATTTGTCCATCCCCTGATTTTATTAGTGGGATGCATCGGAATCAGCGGAGAATGGTTAGTAAAGCAGGCCATCCTCGGGGCATTGACCTTGGGTATTCTGATGGTAGTTTCCGGTTGGCTGATTAGAATGATCACCGGACAGGATCAGGCAATTGGTTTAGGGGATGTTAAGCTTGTCGCCGTTTGTGGATTTTATCTGGGGTGGGATGCTGGCGTAACTGGTCTGATGATCGGATTATTTCTGGGCATCCTATGGGCCCGGGCCAGGCATCTGAAACGCGATGAAGTGTTTGCTTTTGCGCCGTTTCTATGCTCGGGTTTTATGATTGCAGTAATGTTATTAGAAAGGATGGTGTATCTGTGAAAAATAGAGGCAAGATGCTGATTGGTTTTTTTGTGGTCGTGTTTGCGTTGTTATTGGCCTTTGTGATTGTGCCCATGTGCACGGGCATGATTGGCAATACAACAACGATTGTACGGGTCAAAGAAACCATCCGGGTGGGGGATCAACTCACCGAACGGAATGTTGAGGAAGTGGAGGTTAGCGGATACAATTTACCGACTAGCACCATCAAAAGTAAGAATGAGGTCATTGGTAAGTATTCCACCGCAAAGTTGGAATCGGGAGACTATGTACTGCAAAGTAAGCTGGTTAATGACATGATCACCAGTGGAAACTATATGAGTGCCCTGGATGGCGGGAAACAGATTGTGTCAGTGACCATTAAGGATTTTGCCAATGGGATTTCCGGAAAGCTCATGCCCGGGGATATCGTGATGATTTTAAACAATGCCGAAGCAGTGGGTAACCGAAGCACTGTTTATCCGGAACTCCAATATGTGAAGGTACTTGCGGTGACCACTCAGACCGGGGTGGATATGGGTGGAGAAAAATTATCAGATGATACCGAGCTGCCGGCGACGGTGACGCTGCTGGTCAATAAAACCCAGGCACAGCTACTCACCGGACTTGAAAAGAATGGAAACATCGTCTTTGCCCTGATGTATCGGGGAGATGAGGACACAGCCAACCAGTTTTTACAAAAACAGGAAGAAGTTTTTAAAGCGAGTGGATTTTAATCTGTTTCCTCGGGAAACAAAATGATAGATTTATAAATTGCTGTGACTGTTAATTCATGGCAGAAGATGAAAAACAGGAGGTTGGATATGAATAAGCAGGATAAATTGAAAGATAGACAGGAAGGTATTTATTATGGCCCGGTGACGAATGACGGTCAACCTTTTTTAAAACTATGGAAACCAGATAAGGAAAAGAACAGCCCCAATGTTTTTGTGCTCGGGGTTAGCGGTGCAGGAATGAGTATCACAGATAAATTCATTGCTTTGATGGAGGAATATACAAAGGGATCCCGAATTATTTTTATTGATCCCATGAGCGAGTATAAGAATTTATGTGAAAATTTTGATAGGGATTTTATCAATGCAGATGGGGGGGGGAATTATTTAGATAATTCTGATCAGCACTTATCTCCAGAAAAGGAGGTGCCAACATGGAAGTAATCACCGTATGGGGATCCCCGGGCGGGGGAAAAACAACCCTCAGTCTGGAGCTGGCCAAACATATCAGTGAAAAAACAAAGGAAAATGTTGTGCTGATTTTTACAGAGGATCAGGCCAGTCCCTTATCCTACCTCTTTCCCAGTCTCAATAAGGAGGGCGGATCCCTGGGAAAGATCATTACCATGGCCGGGTTTGATCAGGAAGAACTGCTAAAAACGTTGGTGAATCATCCCAAGAATAAATACCTGGCCTTTTTGGGGTATCGCAGTGAGGATTCCAAACGCAGTTATCCGGAAGTGGTGGAACCCCAGGTGATTGACTTGTTTGTTACCCTGGGTCAAAAATTCAAGTATGCCATCATTGATGGACAATCCAGCTTTCATAACGATTGGATTACCCAGTATGGATTGCGTTATGGAAGCTGTGTCATGGTCGGTGGCGGTGACTTAAAGAGTATCGCCTTTTTTAATGGAACCACCGCCATGCTTCAGGACTTTACCGGGTTTCGGGACAATGTTATCCAGGTGTTGAATAACCCCTGGGATTTTGACTCCTGGCTGCTGGTGGGGGATAAATACGGTGGCGTCGATTATGCCTTTCCTTACAGTATGGATATTCAGATGGCTTATCTGGAGGAAACCTCCATCAAGTCGCTTAAACAAACAAAACGGAATCGGGAGTTTGTGGATGCACTCAGTCAGTTAAGTCAAGAGCTGCTCCAGGAAGAAAACTCAGTCCAGAAAAATAAAAAAAGAAAACCCGGATTTCTGGCTAAACAACCTAAAAAAGAGCGCATTAAAAAAGAAAAAACGTCAAAGCGCAAGCTTTTTAAAATTCCATTTCGAAAAGCGAAGGAGGAAATCGAATGAACAGTCTATACAAGCGCAATCAGGAGCTGCTGGATCTGATCGGGCGGATACAACAATATATCAGCCGAACCAATTCCAAGGCGTTGGGTGATGTAAAAAAGAATGAAGCGTTAATTAAAAAAGATATTCGTAAGTATATTGAAGATCATCGGGTGTTAATCGATGGATACTCCAGCATTGAGCTGCTTAACCGGATCTTTTCAGAAATGGGTGAATATGGGATCTTAACAGCTTACCTGGAAAATGAAAATAAGGAGCTGGAGGAAATCAATATCAATAGTTATGATAGCGTGGTGCTCCATTATAAAAATGGCGATGTGGTTCGTGCCCCGGAAACTTTCCTGTCTGCTGAATCAGCCAAAAACATCATGATCCGGTTATTGTTTCAGCAATCAGAAAAAACGTTGTCCGCTGCAACTCCTGTTGTGACTGGATACTTAAAAAACAATATTCGAATTACCGCAGTCTGCCCACCGATTATTGATGAGGAAAGGGGCGTTCAGGCATCGATTCGTTTTGTCAATCCCAGCAAGTTAAGAAGGGATGATTTAATCCGGAAGGAAACCCTCACAGAGGAAATGTTTGATTTTATCAATCTGTGCGCTTCCAGTGGCTTGAGTGGGGTTGTGGCCGGATCGACCAGCTCCGGAAAAACGACAACTTTAGACGGAATTCTCGGAGATGTGGATAAACGTAAACGGATCATCTCCATTGAAGAAAATGTCAGAGAACTGGATTTGGTAACCCGGGATGAAAATGGGATTATTGATAATAACGTTGTTCACTGGAAAACTCACGGGACAATTAACTCGAGGGAGTTATTAAAAACAGCGCTAACCTGTGATCCCGATATTATCGTCCCCCAGGAAATGAAAGGGGAAGAAGCTTATGCTGCCCAGGAAGCAGCCCGAACCGGCCATGCGGTTTTGACAACCACTCATGCCAACTCCTGCCGGGCAGCCTATACCCGGATGCTGACACTCTGTATGCTGGATTCAACTCTGGAAGATAAGGTGCTGTACCGATTGGTATGTGAAGCCTTTACTATTGCGATATTCTGTAAACGGCTGGACGATTATTCCCGAAAGGTGATGGAGATTACCGAGTGTATTGTTGATAAGCATGGAGATTCAAACTTTCGAACCCTGTATGACTATGAGATAGACAGCTCGGAAAAAATTTCAGATACAAAAACAATTATCAAAGGCCATTTTGTCAAGCGCAACAACATGTCAAAAAGTCTGCAACAATGGCTTATTACCAATGGTGTCCCGACGCGTACCCTGGAGCGTTTCATTGATGAGCAACTGGGCGAGGAAGGTAAGGCGATATGAATGGGATAAGCCTTTCTATCTTTACGCTGCTTCTTGTGGGCCTGTGCTTGTTATTTAATGTATCGCCCTTTGAGCTGACAAGCCGGCTCATGGATCGGATTGTCAATGATAAGAGCGATATTCAATCGGTGATTAAAAAGACCGTCAGAAAAGACCGTCGAACGCCATTTCAGGGGCTGACCACAACCATCCGGGAAGCCCAGATGATCTTAAAAACGACCAATCGGGAAAGCGTCTTTACGATCCTGGTCATGGCAGCGACGATTTTGTTTATTGCGGGCCTGATCCTCGGATTAATGATGGAAAACATCTTGATATCGGCAGTGCTTGGCGTTGGAATGGCCTTGTTCCCGTTCTGGTACATCAAGCTGGCAGAAATAACCTATCGTAAAGAATTAAACGATGAGCTTAACAAAACACTGTCGATCATCACCACATCCTACAGTCGATCACGAAATATCGTCAAAGCCATCGAGGAAAACTTGCACCATATCAATCCGCCGCTGTTACCGGCGTTTGAAGCTTTTGTCTTTGATATCAGTTATATCACGGCGGATA
This sequence comes from Acetobacterium carbinolicum, assembly GCF_047456275.1. Taxonomy (GTDB): domain Bacteria; phylum Bacillota; class Clostridia; order Eubacteriales; family Eubacteriaceae; genus Acetobacterium; species Acetobacterium carbinolicum. The sequence continues at coordinate 3,002,022 of NZ_CP173357.1, read as the reverse complement.
TTCCGGGGGCGTTGCTGGAAATGAGTGAGAAAATCGATAATCAGATTTATAAGGAGTGGTGCCGGTCGGTGATTGCCTGCCAGGACAATCCCAACCTGATTGAAACGCTGCCGGCGATTGTCCGCAAATTTACGGATATCAAAGAAACGAATGACGACTTTGGAACGGATTTGCATGCGCCTTTAAGAATTGTTGGCACTATGGTATTTATGAATGTTGGTGTGCCGGTTATTTTTTATTTCATCAATAAGGATTGGTACCGGGGACTGATGTATTCATGGGGTGGTAAGATCATTCTGGCCGTTGTTCTGACGATGATTTTCATCTCGATTAATGCTGCTATTAAAGATATCAAGCCCATTGAATACAGTTGATAGTAAAAGGAGGTTTTTTCATGAATAATACGGCCTATTTAATCTTTTTAGCAATGCTTTGTGGCTATGGGTTATTCCAGATGGTTGGAGGTATTTTTGACGTGCCAACCCATCGTGAGATTAAAACAATCATGGCAGTCGGTAAAAAAAAGAAGGAAAAGGTCAATGTTCTGGATGCCTTTATTTTTAAGGTATCCCATTTGATCATACCCTATGTTCGGATCAATCCTTATAAACGGAAAAAAATGAACAATGCCCTTAAGTCCCTGGGATCATTGGATACGCCGGAAATGGTCTATGGCCGGGCATTTGTGGAGTCGGGCATTTATGCTGGCGTTGGTTTAATTCTGTTGTCTGTTCATCCGATTTTTACGTGTATTCTGCTTTTCTATGCGATACAACGGTTCTCGACCCAGATCGGAATGATTGATCAATTGATGCGGAAACGTCGTGAAAAAATCGAGCGCGAATTACCCCGGTTCGTCAACACCGTACAACAGGAAATTAAAAAACGACAGGATCTACTGGCGATTCTCATTGACTACCGAAAAATCTCTGACGGAGAACTGGGGGAAGAATTGGAAGTGACCATTGCCGATATGAAAACATCGGATTATGAAAATGCTGTTTCACGCCTGGATGCCCGGGTAGTCAGCTCGCTTTTGTCGGATGTGACCCAGGGCTTAATTGCTGTTTTGAGGGGGGATGATATCGGGGTCTACTTTGAGCAACTGGCGATTCAGTTGCGGTCTTTTGATAAGAACCGGCTAAAAAAGGAAATGAACCGGCGACTAGAAAAAATAAAGAAGTACCCCTACATTTTACTGTTTACATTTCTGCTCATGGTTGTCTATGCCGTTGGGTATGACATCATGACTACACTACCAAGTATTTTCGGATAGGAGAGTTTATATGAAAGTTGACAAAGGTTCAGGCATATTGGAGTTTTCGATATTCTTCCTGTTAGCAATGTTTGTTTTAACCCTGATGTTGGGAGTTTTACCTGTATGGACTCAATATCAGAAGCTAAACTACATCGCCCATGGAGTCTTACGGGATGCCGAGCTGGTGGGAAATACGGGAAATACAGTAATTGATACTTATGAAGATTTGCAAGCAAAAACTGGATTAAAAACAAAAGAAATCAGTTTTAACGGAACAAAATATATCGGCGGATCGAAAAATGTCCAGATTAACGATCCCATTCAGGTTACTGTAAAATCTGATTTTTCATGGTTTAGTAGTTTTATCGGGGATGGTATCAACGTTGAACTGGTTGTGCCTGCCAGTGGACGAAGTGGGGTGTACTATAAATGATGGCATTGGCGAAGTGGTTAAAAAAAGCGGATGCCGGAATGTCCATTCCCATGGTTGCGGTATTGTTATTTATTCTGTTAATGATATTTTGTGCAATGTATGAATATTTAAGGTTTTTCTCTATTTTCATCCAGTTGGATCAGGCGGTAGAGCAGTCGGTTCAGGGCGTAGCGATGGAAAACTGGGACGAGGTCTATCAGGGTGTCCGGGAAGGTTATGCCGGAACATACACCAAGGCCGAGTTGACGGATGATTGGGAAGAAGTGATGAACCGGGAACAAATCCTTGCTCAAATGAAAAAAATGATCGACTTTAAAGTAGATGGCAACACCTGGGTCAAGGAAGATGATGCCGGTGAAGTGCTGTTCTCCTTAAGGCCAAAGGATACAACAGTGAAGATCACAAACACCCAATTGGCGGCTGCTGAGGGGGATGCCCTTACCGTCGAAACAACCAATACCATCACAGTGCCCTGGCGGTTTTTGGGAGCCATGTTTAACGCTCCCCCGATTGTGGTGGAGCGGGTAACGGTATCTGGTTATACACCAAAGTTTTAGTAGCGCATTATAAAAATAAAAATCCAGAAAGGTTGGGAGGGAAATAAATGTGATGAATAATATAACAGAATTAAAGACGATGGTTCAGATAGAGGTAAATGAGGAAATGCCTTGTTTACTGGCAAAAGCAAAACCGCTGGTTGATATTTTAAATGAGATTCAACCCAATGATTACTGGCATACGGATTATTTTCATGCTCCATTTAATGAAAAAGATATGAAGCCGATCCTGATTAAAGGTCTGCACTACCTGGAAAGATTTCAAAAACACTATATAGAACGCTGTTACGAGGAAAAAATAATAGCCCCTTATTACACACGGGAGATGATGGGATGCCAGTTTATGATGGCCTGTAAAGCTCTGATGGCCATTGAAATCGGCCACTATAAGGATGCATACCATCGTTTATGGTATTGCATCAACGGCTTCAGCAGTTTAAAAAATAACAATCCAACCATCAATTTAAACGAGTATTTAATCTATCGTTCTTTAATCAGTTGTTTTATCCAATCACTGCTGAAACAGGAAAAGGTGATTAAAAAAGAAAAAGCAGATAGAAGGAGAAAAACCTTTGGATAGTATGCCGATTAAAATTGAGCTTGTTGTTTTATGGCTATTGTTTTGTGGTGTGGATATTATACTGATAAAAAATTGTTTATTCGAGATGATTCCGAGCATTTTAAAAGACAAAAGGAATAACCGAATCAAAATGCTGTTAAAGATTTCTGGCTTGGTATTTATTATCTTTGCGATGATCATGAGCTTGATCATTAATGCGTACTATTTATTCTTTACCTAAAAAGAAAATAATGGGAGTCGGAAAGGTAAACTTGTTTCCGCGGGAAACAAATGAGAATGGGAAACAGATTAAAAACCAGATAGAAGAATTGGAATGAAATAATGATCATCGTTTCAGTAGTACTAATTGGGATTGTCGTGGTCGAAGCTGTTTGGTTAAAGCGATTAAAAATTGAAATTGAGCGAAAGGATGTGACTATAAAAATGCTTGAATGTGCTATAATGAAGCTAAAGAATGTTTAGAAAAGCAAGGGTGAGACAATGACTGAACAAAAATATATTGGGACTTATCAAGTGATCGAAGAAACAACGGATCGAAATCAAAAAGAAAAATACTGGAATATCGGTTTTGGCTTGAATAAGATCGATCAGCTAAACCCGTCCGAATATCTGACCAATGAATTACTTCCGGATCATTTCAGCGGGAAGCTTTCTTATCAGGAAGTTGAAAATGCCCTGGTCAATCATTATCAGACCTTACCGGAAGACGATCAGGTAAAAAGTGAGCGAGAATGCGACATTGTCTCGACACGGATTGCTTCTCTGCTGGATAACGCCGGCTTTGTTCTAAGTCCGGTATCCCTTAAGGGTATTCATCGGTATCTTTTTAAAAATATTCTGCCGGAGGAATGGGTGGGGACTTTCAGGGAGAAAAATATCTATAAAAAAGAGCCTGTTCTACGCGGTGAGAGCGTTTCTTATGCCAATTATTTCATGATTGAAGATACCCTGGCCTATGACTTTGAGACAGAAAAAAAGAAAAATTACGTCAACATGGATGATCAGGAAAAGATCAGCAGTATTTGCAGCTTTACTTCTTCCATCTGGCAGGTGCATCCCTTCCGGGAAGGAAACACCCGAACGGTGGCAGTATTTATAGTTCAATATTTAAACGGCCTGGGTTTTCAGGTGAATAATGATCCCTTTGAAGAAAATGCGCTTTATTTCAGAAATGCCCTGGTACGAGCCAATTATAGCAATCAAGTAAAAAACATCAGTCATACCGATGCCTATTTGATCAAGTTATTTGAGAATCTGCTCTTTGATCAGGATCATCCACTGCTCAATCAGGAAATGCAGCTTATTTCTGAAGATGAAAAAGAGAACGACTGGGAGCCGGAAATGTAGTTTTGTTTCCTCGGGAAACAAAATAGGAACAGGAAATTTGCTTGATAATCAAATATATGAATAAACGGATGAGAACAATTTGAAGATTGTTCTTTTTTTATTTTCAATCACAAGTCTTTAAAAGGACGAGTTTTGCAAGGATAATAAAATAATGAAGGAATTGCGATGATTAAAATTAGAAAGATTTACAGATTCGAAACCGGCGAAAAGGAACTTTACGATTTTGAACGGTATCTGTGTATCGAAATAGTTTCAAAGGATCCGATGGAGCTTAATGCTTTTATTGAAAAAAACCGATTCTTATGTGGTTATATTGAAATCGACAATGATCCTGAAAACGAAGATGAGTGTGATATATGGTGGGCGACAATTGATTTTAAATATGAACATGGGGAAATGGCACAATTGAAGGAAGATGTTAAAGAGGCCATCAAAGAGTGGAATATAATGAAAAATATTACCAGAGATATGGAAAAACCGTCAGATGAAAATCTAAATAATGACAGCATGCAGTTGAAACAACAACTGAATCAATATCAACCGATTTATGAAGACGATTGGGAACCGGAAATGTAATCCTGTTTCCTCGGGAAACAAAATTAAGAACAGGAAACAGCTTAGAAATCAAATGTTATGGAATAAACAGTAGGGGACAATTAGTCAATTGTTCTTTTTTGATTGATTAAAAAAATGGCGTGAAGCGATGGAAATGTTATTGATCGGTTTTGGTTTAATCGCGGTAGTGGAAGGGTAGTCTCATTGCTAAGCAACGTAGACTGCTGGATAAAAAGGAGCTTATGATTAATCGGTTGGAAATAGGGATTGAAAAAAGAAAAAAGCCTGCTTGTTAAATGTTTCCGATGGGAAAGAAATTTGTCGGTAAAAAAATAAATATAATAATAGTTAAATTAAACCTTGACAAGAAGTTGATTATGGTGTATTCTGATATAATTTTTAGATGATGAAAGAGAGAGGTAAAATGATGAAAACAAATGTAGCAGCACTGACTACCTGGTTGGCAAAAACAACGTTGAAACAGCGGATCGTTCTTGGTATTGGCGGAGTTCTGATGACTGGCATGATTGGCCTTGGCATTTATACACTTTTACCCAACAATACAGATACCTGGCAGTCCACTGCAAATGAAAAAACAGTGAAGGTTCAGGAGATCAATACCGAAAAAACAACGGTAGTAACCTCCACCCCAGTGGAAAGCAAGGTGGTTGAAACCCAAACCGTCACCAATGATAACAGCACCGTGGTAGAAAGCAATGTGACCACCGTTGATACCCCGACAATTGAATCAGAGCCGGTCTACACCAGTGAAGAAACCGGGGGACGTTATGAAGCACCCCAGGATACCTATGTTGAGCCAGCCTATGAAGAGCCAGCTTATGAACCGCCGGCAGCGGAGAGCAGCGGTGGCGGATGGGATGGTGATTTAGGGGCGACAGCCGGAGATACTACTCACTTTGGCGGTGGAGATGGATCGGGAACTGGATTTACGAACTGATATTTTAATAATTAACATTAGAGAAGAACAATTTACGGATTGTTCTTTTTTTATGCAGAAAATAAGGAGGAATGAATGGACGTGCGTATTAAAAGTCGGTTCGGGCCACTGTGGTTGCTGGTGCTGACTGTTTTACTGACAGGTTTATTGTGGGGAATGACACCCATTGTGGTCAGGGCTGAAGATAATTCCAGTACCGTGCCCGGAAACCCGACCTATACCGAAGATGCTTTCTACTACAGTGATCAGTATATGTGGAAAGCGTCACTTTTCTTGGCCAAGTCGGACACGGTCAATAAGGATTCATCGAATATGAATGAGTTTTACCGGATTGGTAATCAGGCCGTTTACCTGACTCCGGTTTCCAATTGGAATGGCTGGGCTGCTGGTTCCCGGCCATCGAATATTTCCGGATTATTCTTTTCCAAGGAAAACAAGGTAGATACTCTACTGGAGCTCCAGAGCAAAGGCGGGGATGTCAATGCACTGGATCCAGTACAGCTTGCATCTGGAAGTGGGATTTATTTACTAAATCCGGTTGACAAACCGCCATATGTTCCGCAACTCAGTGATGGTGATATTTACGACAACGGTGTTATTTACGGAGATTCAGTGGGAAACATTACCAAGGTTGCTAATTATTTTAATAGTTCTTCGGTTATGGACGAACTACTTAATTTCTATGCTAGTAAGCAGGGAACGGACCCGGAAGGACTAATTCAAGGGCTTGAATTCACCATTGACGGTGAAACACGGACAGGCTGGAATCCAGATGGAATATTGCCGGATGCTCTTAATGACAATCCCACCAATCAGGTGGAATGGTTAATTGTTTATGAGCCGGTATCGATTGTCTATGTGAAGGATACCGCCCATCCGGGATCCTATTACGGCTATGCGCTATCGGCCACTGATTTTGCGGTTTCTCAGATCAAGCACCAGATGGATTGGAGGTACGACGAAACCCGCTGGACGGCCTGGGCCGGACAACAGTCGGATGCCTGGAAGCCTAATGCCAATCGCCAGCATGTTTCCCGGTTGGCTTTTCTACTGATGGGAAACTCGGTGATTACCAATAGTACCTGGTATGGGTTGGCAGCTGGCTCCGGGGTAGACCAGAACGCTGCCATTCCTTTTAATCGCTGGTTCAGTGATCAACAGACTAAATACGGCGGTTGGGGTATGTCCCGATGGATTAAACCAGCCGAATACAATAAGCCCCGGGATAACGATTATCGGCCCAATACGGACGTTGTTTTAAGTACCCCGGTCTACTCCAATATTAATGCCACCCCGGGGAGTGAGCTGACGGTTACCTATAAGATCAACGGCGAAGTAATCGGCACGGATTCGCTGGTGGCGCCAGTAAAAACCGAGTCCTACAGCTATTTAAAATGGCGTACCCCGGACGTGGATACGGTGACCAGCTATGATCTGGAAATGTCGATCTCACCTTATCCGGAGGGCACTATTAATTCCGGAGGAAATGAGTATACCCATCGGACGTTGACGATCCGGCCATTGGAGGAAAGTACGCCACCGGATCCGAAGGTGGGTGATACGGTGCCAACGGATCTTCCAGAAAATCTGGTACCACCTTCTAGTGTGCCCGGGGAAGATACCTTGGATGAGAGCGTGGCACCAGTTGTTAAATCTGTCAATGCCATTACAGAAGCACCTTTTTATAAAAACGATACGGTTAAAATTCAAGTGGTGACAAATCGGGCCACGAAGAATCTGACCTTTACGAACATTGACAGCGGAGCAGGCAAACAATTTGGCATCGATTCCCTGGGGGATGGGATGCTGATTAGTCGGACGGTAAATGAACTATCCAATGAGATCATATGGACCATTGAGTTTGTTCCGATCAATCTTGGCATCAATCACTACCAGTTTAAAGCCATTAACGAAGGGGCAGGAGAGTCGAGCGCCTATTCATTTGATGTAGACGTGTTAATCGATCCGGATATTCCCATTATCTATGACTTTATCATCGAACCGGTTAAAAGCATCTATACTCTTTTCGAAGAAATTATAACCACACCATTGACGTATGAAGTTTATTTTGATAGCAATGGTGGTACGATTACTGATTCCCAGAGTGTGGAATATAATCACCTGGTGAGTATTCCTGACGCACCAGCCAAAGAGGGGTATACGTTCACTGGTTGGTATAAAGACAACACCTACACAGAGTTGTGGGATTTCACAACAGAAAAAATCACAGCCACGACCACAATATACGCTAATTGGGCAATAAATGCCTATGCGGTTAACTTTGATCCACTAGGAGGATCGAGTGTCTATGCCCCGGTTCAAGTATCATATGGGTCAAATATCGCTAGACCGACGGATCCCTTACGGGAAGGATACACTTTCGTTGGCTGGTATAAAGAGATCGCCACTGAAAACCAGTGGAATTTTGAAATTGATACGGTTTCTCAAGACACCACCATATACGGGCAGTGGGAGAAAAAGGAATTTAATGTGTCTTTCAATACTCAGGGTGGAAGTACGATTGATGACATAAAGGCAGCATATGACACTGTTATTTTAGCTCCCAATCCGCCTACCCGAGTCGGATATATATTTTCAGGCTGGTATAAAGATTCCGTCTGTACGAATGTCTGGATCTGGGCCAGTGACCGAATTATGGGGGATACGGTACTCTATGCAAAATGGACGCCGAAAATATTCAAGATCTCGTTTGAAACCATTGCAGGAACATCGGTACCCGATCAGTTTATTCAAGGGGGTAATTTGATTCCAGAACCCGTTACTCCGATCAAAGCCGGGTACACCCTGGAAGGCTGGTACACCAACGACACCTATTCAGAACGGTGGGACTTTACTACCGCAAAGGTCTCCCGGGATATGACTCTTTATGCCAAATGGGTTGAGGATGCTGCCGTGATTGAATTTATTACCAATGGAGGAAACATCGTAAATCCGACTTTGGTTGGCTGGACCGGAAAAGAGATCGTTAATCGAGCGATGCCGTTAATCGAGCGGGATGGTTATACTTTTGCCGGTTGGTATGGGAATCCGGGTTTTACTGGAGCGCAAATTACTGAGCTGCCGGATCAATTCCCGATTGGCAACATTCAATACTATGCCAAATGGTCAATTAATCAATATGTAACATCATTTCAGGAAAATGGAGGGAGTGAAGTTGCCAACCTGGTTTTGGACTATGGAGTGACCATCGATGAATCAAAAACCCTGACTGCTCGGCACGGTTATTCCTTTGCCGGATGGTTTAAGGACAGCGAATTAAGCAATCCCTGGAATTTTTCGACGGATACGATACCAAGTCACTCGATTACGCTCTATGCGAAGTGGCAGGCTAATGATATGACGGTACAATTTGAAACAAATGGTGGTACTCCGGTTGATACGGTGAGTTGCCCCTATGATCAGACGCTTGCCGAGCCAGAAACCACGCGATACGGCTTTACGCTACTGGGATGGTATCGGGAGGCAAGTTTTGCTAATCAATGGGATTTTGCCAATACCCCGGTTTTAGACAATCTGACACTCTATGCCAGGTGGGACGAAGACAAATATCGTCTGGTTGATTTTTTCCCGGATGTGGCGATGGCCGAAGTTGTTCGTCAGGAGATTAATCAGCAACCCCATCGATCTGGCAACCCAATCCCTACAATAACCACAAAGGTGTTGACGCTTTATGATCTGGACACGGTCAATATGTTAGTCAGCGATGGTGGTGCGATCAAAAGTATGGATGGAATCGGATCACTTAAAAATCTGACCAATCTATCGCTCACTAATCATCAGATCACAACAGTAACAAATGAGATTGGTGAGCTTAGTCAAATAAAGTCGATTGATCTTAATCATAATGCAATTAAATTAGTGGATGAGCAGCTTTGGAACTTGAATCAACTGGAGAGACTGGATTTAAGCGACAATCAAATTGATGTGTTTTCTAAAAATGTCAGTAATCTGGTTAATTTAAGTTACCTGGATATCAGTAATAACAGAATCGATGTCTTACCGACAGCATTGTGGGATACCATTTCTCTGGAATATCTGGACATGAGCAGTAATCCTATTAAGGATTTATCAATTGATATCGGGAACCTTTTGGCGCTTAAGTATCTGAACATTTCGGATGACGAACTGGAGGTTATGCCGTATTCCATCGGATCGCTTATTGAGTTAAAAGAGCTTAGGGCTTCAGAGAATAAGCTTGATGCGATTCCGGCACTGTTTGGCGATTTAAAAAACCTGGAGCTTTTTGATCTCAGTCAAAATGAGTATACTGATTTGCCAGACGCAACGATTAAAAATTGGACAGCACTTAAATCATTCAATCTCTCAGCGAATAATCTGGCAGAAATCAGGTCGGTTATTCTTGATCTGGTGAGCCTGGAAGACTTGAATATCAGCTCCAACGAATTAAGCGGTTTGCCGACCAGCATTACAGGTTTATCCAAACTAAAAAGATTAAACCTATCACACAATAGTAATCTAAAATATCTACCATTAACCATGGGTGATCTGATCAAATTGGAAAACCTGTGGGTTGAGGGAACCCTACTGGATCAATTGCCATTATCCTTAGAAGGAAAATCAGCTGTCATAAGTCCCGCTGGTCTACCTTACGGGTATGTGGTCAATTTCGATAAAAATGGTGGTGATTTAAGTATTCCCAGCATTCGACAGGATTATCAATTAACGATCACAGAACCGACGCAATTACCGCTGCGTAATGGCTACACCTTCAAAGGTTGGTATAAAGAGTCGGCCTGCCTAAACGCATGGAATTACCAAACAGATCAGATATTAAACACGACAACGGTTTATGCCGAGTGGGAAGCGAATCCCTCCTTTGTGAAATTCGAAGAAAATCTCGGTACAGAAGTGACAGATCTATTTGGCTATACGGACGAAGCGATTGTGGATCGCACACCGCCAAGTATTACACGAGCCGGTTTCTATTGGTTTAGAGGGTGGTTTGATAATGCCGCATTCAGTGGTACTGCCATTACGCAGCTTCCAGAGAAATTCCCGCCCAATGGCATTACCTATTATGCCAAATGGGAGCGCATGAACTACACCGTGACCTTTAATGCAAATGGCGGAAGTGGTGGCAGCACTCAGCAGGTTTATCATAATGAGGCCCCTGTTGCACCAATCATCCCAACCCGACCGGGACATACCTTCTTAGGTTGGTATACCACTGCTGCCGGAACGACCCCCTGGAATCCAGCAACAACTATTACAGAAGCGACGACTTATTATGCGAAATGGCAGATCAATACCTATACCGTGAGCTTTAATCCCAATGGCGGTAGTGGGGGAAGTTCTCAATCGGTTGTTTATGGATCAACGGCATCCTATCCGCCAACGCCATCCGCACCAAGTATTGCCTATCAATTTGCCGGGTGGTATACCAATCCAGCGGGTACAATCCCATGGAATCAACTAACACCGATTTCCGGGGATACTATCATTTATGCAAAATGGTCACTCAAGACTTTTACCGTCTCGTTTAATGCTAGCGGCGGTTCGGTAAGTCCGACAGCACGCAGCGTAACATATGGTTCAACAATTGGAAGCCTGCCAACTCCATCGCGTACCGGATATTCTTTTAATGGCTGGTATACATCGGCTTCAGGAGGTTCGGCAGTGAGTGCATCAACAACGGTAACCAGTAACCTGACCATCTATGCCCACTGGACGATTAAAACCTATACCGTCACCTTCAGTGCCAATGGTGGTTCGGTAAGTCCAACATCACGTAGTGTAACACATGGTTCGACAATCGGCAGTTTGCCAACCCCAACCCGCACCGGATATACCTTTAAAAATTGGTATACGGCTTCGAGTGGCGGATCAATAGTAAGTGCTTCGACTGCCGTAACTAGCAATGTAACCATCTATGCCCAGTGGAAACAAGTTGAGTATGAAAGCTATACTGATGTCATGTCGAATCGTTGTGATGAGTGGTTTTTTGATCCGTCGATTCATAATGAGACGTGTATATATGGACCGCATCCTCCACAGAATTCAGCTGTAACTCATGTGTATGTGAAACGCGGAACGGACATTTTCTACGATTTCAATTCCGATTTATATACACACCCGCCATTTAATGGGCAGACATGGGTTTCACAGTATTGGTATGTTAGTGTTGACAATGCCGTTAAAGGCTCAACAACGCAGCGGGCGTTTATGAACGGGGGCAGTTATGCCTACTTGTGTAATAATCGACCAAATCCAAAATAAAAACAAATAATAACAGGAAGGGAGTGGAGCAGATAGCAAAATCTGCTCCACTAAGAAAATGATGAAAAATACTAATATGAAATTGATTATTCAGCTTAGCCTGGCGATTGTACTAATAATCGCTGTAGCTGTGGGTGTCATTTCACCCCTTAGTAATTACCAAACATTATTGAATCATCAGAAGCGCTATGTGCCAACACCATTTGAAAAGGAAACGATCATGGGGACATGGAATGGTGATATGCCGGAACGAGAGGTTGATAAGGGTGCAGCGAATCCTGATTATAGCCCTGGAGGTACTTATTATCTGGAGCTATCCGAGAATAACCACTTTACTCTAACCGATGAAAAAGAACAGATCCTTTTAGATGAAGGAACCTATGCGATTCAGGAAAATTCTGAGTCGGATAAAAGGTTGGGAAAAAAGCTGGCTTTCTCAAATGCCAGCGGTGAACAACTCTATTATGGGTACTTGGTGAATGCTATAGATGTTGACATGTATATGATGTACCTCGAAATCGAAGAAGGAAAAGCATTCTATATTGGAACCCGCTACTATAATGAACCGCATTCGAGTTTAGAACACGACACTGAAATGCTTGTGAAGGTTAATTAAACAAGGTCAAATAAACAGGGAAAGGAACACGATGAATGAATTATAAAAAGTCAATTCTACTAACTCTGATCTGCATTGTATCAGCAGGAACGATTTTTATTCAAAGTAATTTTACAAATACTGTAATGGCCATAAATACAGCCATTGAAACGGATGCCGGCAACATCTTTGTAACGATTCATACCAATAAAGATGTTGATCAAATTGTCATGAATTCAGGGGCGGGGGAATATTTAATTACACCCCACACAGAATACAGTGATGAGCAATTACGAGGAAATAATCTGTCGATGGATATGAATGGGGATCATCAAGTGGATCATATGGATTATGATATCCTAAAGTCACATATTGATGGATTATGCAAAACATTCACAGCCAAGGTACGCTGCACCCATTGCGGGGCAGCAGACATCGATGGGGATGGTGAAATTAATAACCAGGATTTAAAGTTATTAAAAAAGCATCTTGAGAATAAGTGCGAACTTAATGACTGTTATTTTCATGGAACACGGATCCACCGGGAGGAAGATCCGGAGAATCCTAATGGTTATGTGTGGTACCTCCACTTTACCCCGGTGATACCAGGGATTGATTCCATTACGTTTGAACCACAGTCGGTTACGAGTACCGGTATCCGGGAAGGTGAGGTAAAGACGCTTGCCATCCATGCAGAAGAATATAAGAATCCGGAAATCTTAAAATCCTGGGTGGAACCGGCCCAGGATAAATATTTAATCGACAAACCGGTGACGCTTCAGGCAGTAACCCCGTTGGAATGCGATCAGGTCACCTTTAAAACGAATGGCGGAGAGATCAGGGTTGACGAATGGGATAGTATTGATTACGACAAAAATGAAAAAACCTGGAAGACTGAGTATACGCCACGCATGAGGGGTTATGAAGCCTTTCAAGTAACTGGACAGGGGATACAATCCACTGGTTTTCTGGACAGTAAGTCGACTAAATTTACTGATCGCATTGTGGAGCCATTGGTCACCGGTCAGAATAAAAGCATAAAAACGAACACCTATACCTGGACAACAACATCGGTGGATATCGACGGAAATGTGATTACCACACCCCATACCTACACGTGGTATACCATTACTATTACCGCCATTACCAATGTGGATGCTGATTACGTTGTTTTTTCCACACCTCATGGTGATGTAACGGATATGACCTATTCAAGCACCGGGAACACCCGGGTTTTCAGCACCTCCTGGGATACCCCAAATAGTGGCGAAACTGCCAGTGTCCTACCCCATGCCATCATCGGAGAAAAGCCAGCGGTGACTTATAAATACCAGGTCATTTTTGATCCGCAGAACGGCTCCCAGGTTCCGATTGCCACAGTGGCATATGAAAGTCTAATAACAGCGCCGGCAGAGCCTACTCGAACTGGTTATCGTTTTATGGGCTGGTACAAAGAAGCCAGATGCATCAATCACTGGAACTTTGGGGTTGACAGAGTACGGGGAACAACTACAATCTATGCTAAATGGGAAAAGAACAACCACACTGTCACGTTTAACAGTCAGGGAGGTAGTGAAAATGTGACCCGAACGGTGGGCTTTGATAGCACGGTTAATCCGCCGGCCGATCCAACTAAGGAAAACTACCTATTTGCTGGATGGTATAAAGACAGTGGTTGCCTGAAGGAATGGGACTTTGGGGGGGATCGGATTTATCGGGATACCGAGCTTTATGCCAAGTGGATTCCAGTGACCTTTAAAGTCAGCTTCAACACCCGGGGTGGATCAGCGATTGATCCCATAGCCGTTTTTTATGGAAGTAAGCTGCCAGATAACATGAACGGAACCGTTTTGACGGGATTCAATTTTGATGGCTGGTATCTTGATTATGCATATACCATTCCCTGGGATTTGGATAAAGATGCCATAAATGAACCGATATTACTTTATGCCAAGTGGTCAGAGGGCGAATATACCGTCAATTTTGATTCAATGGGAGGAAGTGCGATCCCGTCTCAAAACATCCACTATAACCAGCTTGCGACTGAACCAGCAGCACCGCCGAGCCGAGACGGTTATGAATTTACCGGTTGGTACAGAGATATGGAAGGATCACTGCCATGGACCTTTTCAATTAACGTCATTAATTCACCAACTACTGTTTATGCCGGATGGAAGGCCAAGCCAGCAATGATCGTGTTTCAGACTAACGGTGGATCAATGATTTCAAATCGAGTCGGAAAGACTGATGAGATATTAAGTGATCAGAACATGCCAGCAACAACTAAAAAGGGATATTTTTTCAAAGGCTGGTTTGAGCATCCAGGTTTATTTGGGAGTTTGGTGACAAGCTTACCAGGGACGTATCCATCAGGCGAGACGATCTACTATGCTAAATGGGAGGCAAATGATGCCCAAATCGTTTTTGAAGAAAACGGTGGGAGTGAAGTAGTGGATCGAACAGGCAAAGCAGATGCAGCGATCTCAAATCGTAATTTTGGAGAAACGAGCCGGGAAGGATATACCCTGGAAGGGTGGTATACATCAGATGACTTCTCAGGCAGTGTGATCACTCAATTGCCCGAGGTTTTTCCAGCCGAAACGACCACCTATTATGCTAAATGGAACGGCAATCGGGCCTATATTCAATTTAATTCAGGTGGCAACGGATATATACCCAGGTACTCAGGTTATACGGACGAAGTTATTGTCAATCGGACTTTGCCAGTTGTGGTATCAGAAACACAATCATTTGTCGGATGGTATGACAATGAAATGTTTAGTGGCGAACCACTTACCCAATTGCCGGCGACTTTTCCAATCGGCACATTGAAGCTCTATGCAAAATGGGTTTAATCTGATTACCGTTTGTAGAAAGGAGTAAATTGCCTATAGGGAATTGACAAGGTTTGCGTTTTTATGACACAATAAAGAAAATTGAGGAAAAAGGAGTATTACATGAAAAAGAATAAATTATTGACTACTGCAATGCTATTGGTTCTCTTGTTTATAATGTCAGGATCTGTTTATGCGACAGAGGATACGGTTGAAACCCAGGAAAATGAAAATCCCTGGTTACAGTCCATTACCGTTACAGAAGGTGTACATGGTTCAGCGATGTTTTGGATTGTTCAAGATGGACTGCCAACAGGCGAAACACTGGGAAATATGTTGAATTACAACCCCACGACAAAGACGTTGACTATGAATAATTTCAATGGTTATTATGGGATTACTCTGGTGGGAATGGGTGATATTAATCTAGAGCTGATTGGATCGAACTCGTTTCTGGATGACAGTCTTGGCTTTAATGCACCGGTTGATAACAATGTAACAATTATCGGTAACGGAACTCTTACTTATTCAAATCCGAATCGTCTGATCGGCAATGCTATGATGTGTAAGAACTTAACGATTAACAGTGGGAAGATTATTACGAATGGCGGAAAAATTAAAGCACTCGATACAATTACCATAAATGGTGGAACAATGGAAATACAAGCTTATGGTGAGGGTTGTCTGGGTGCAACTGAAAAGATCACAATTAATGGTGGAGCGCTTAGTTTAAAAAATCTATGGCACGAGAATATACCGAGTATGTTACCAACGTTAGCAACAAGTGATCTTTACATTAACCCTAAAAGCAAGGTTATCCATGCTCCTGATGGATATTCATTGGATATAATCGGAGATGATGTGATTACAGGAAATATCGCTTATCGAACCCATGTCGAGAATGTCGGTTGGCAGGCATGGAAAAATGAAGGTAACATGAGTGGAACAGAAGGATTTTCCTACCGTCTGGAAGGCATTGAGTTAAAGGTAGCGGATGTTCAGTCGGCAGATGTTGGTATCCGCTATCGTACCCATGTACAGAACATCGGCTGGCAGGATTGGATGGCTAATGGCAAAATGAGCGGTACAGAAGGCAAGAGCTACCGTTTGGAAGCAATTGAGATTGAATTAACCGGAACGGATGCTGCAAAATATGATGTGTACTATCAGGTCCATGCTCAAAACTTTGGTTGGCTAGGGTGGGCCAAAAATGGAGAAAGCAGCGGAACGGCGGGATATGGTTACAGGCTGGAAGGGGTTAAAATTGCATTAGTTGAAAAAGGTGGTATCAGCCCCCAACAAGCAACCGACCTAGAACCATTTTATCAAAATAAATAGCACACCAATTATAAAGGGAATCGTTTTTACCGACGGTTCTCTTTTATTTTTTGAAAGAGAGGCAAATATGAAATATTTACAATGGCGTCATTCAGTCATGTGCTTGATGTGTCTTTTAGGGTGCTTTTTAGTACCAGCTCCAGTCTTTGCCCATGATACCATATCAGCGAATCAGATTATGGCCATCCAGGATTCTGAAACGACCTTTACTATATCAATTGGTCACCTGAATGTAGAAAACGGAATCGATCACTTGAGTTGTAAGGTCTGGAGTGCGGCTGGTAGTCAGGACGATATGAAGACTAAAACCATGACACCGAATGGGAATGGCAGTTATTCCTATACCGTAGATATGGAACGGGATCATAGTGTGGAAGATGTAGTCAAGGTCAAACGCTATGATAAAGGGATTTATTATATTGAAATTTATGGGGTGGATAATGGCGGAGTGACAGGTTTGGTGGATTCCACCTATATAGTTATTCGCGCCGATGCCAATGAGTGGATACGACATCGTTATGATGGCTCTGATTTTTATGTCGATACCTTTCGGGCCATCCTGACGGTGACCCCGGAGATTAAAAACGGAACCCAGGAAGCCAACAGTGGTGCCAGTTTCAAATCCGGTTATGGCTATGCACTCAATTTAAATACAACAGTTGCCAGCACCGGCGATGCCGAAGCGGATAAATGGTTAGCCGGAGCACAGAATGCCAGTACCGTTTTCCCGGAGTTTAATTTTAAAACCGGGGTCACGACAAACGGCAGCTTCAATCAGTTTAATCGCCTGTCGGACTGTATGGGGATTACAAATAACAGCAATCTGTCAAACACGGTGCTGGAATTAAAAACAAATCCGTTCTCGGCCAGTAGTGCCCGGGTGCATTTCACCCCATTGTGGTTTCCGGATAACACAGAATATACCGTTTATTCCGAGGTATTCGATGCCTGGACACCCGGGGGGATGCTGGGGACAGCGACAACAAACAGCGTAAATATCGATGGAACAGTTTACGATGATTGGCAGGTAAATAACAAAAAGTAGGAGGTGTTTGTGAGAAGAAAAAAAATGTACTCCTGTCTATTAAACCGGAGTATGCAAACGAGATTATTGCCGGAAACAAGCACTATGAATATCGGAATTGAATTGCTGGATGTGATGACTTATCACACCCCCATTAATCCATTTATGGTATGGAACCATTTTGTGCCACCGCGGTCATTTCGGTATATCTGAAAAAGGGGAAAGTAATTAAAAATAATTCAGGAGGGTGAGGATGAAAATAAGAACGGCAAATGACGGAAATGAACGGATATGTCGGTGTAGCAAGATTTTTAAAATCGGACAAACAGTGAAAACAACGGGAACAGGACTCGACGGTGATAAATTTGATAAAAACAAAAAGGTTTCAAAACCGGGAATTGTCCTGGATTGTTATGATTTTTTTGTCTTAGTTCAGTTGGAACATTCAAAAAAATGCTTCTTTTATAATCAGCTTGAGATAATTTCAAAAAAAGAATACCAGGATATGAGCAGGAAGAAATTAAAAAATTCAATCAGGGTGCTGCACCATGGGACGCATTAATGAAGAATCCCATCGTTTTATCGCACTGCCTTTTGTGAATGAGTCATTAAAAATGGAAGTGTGGGATAACGAGCGGTGGTTGTTCTATCTGGATCGTGATAACCAGAGTGTACCCTATGTTGTGATTGAAAAAGAAAAGACTGATGAGCGAGTTATTCAAACGACTCGGGATCTGATGGACGTGGAGGCGCATTTATTTTCTAACGAAAAGGATGCGCTTCTTTTTATGAATAATTTTAAAGGAGAATAAAAATGGCAAATGGACAAAATGCAAGTTTAAGTGTTGGTATGGATCAGATTTTACAGCTGGGTGAGGTAACGGCTCGGATATTGTATGCCATCGTGGAATCGGAAAAAACGAAAATGCTGAAGCAGGCTGCCGGAGTGGGGCAAACAGCTGGAAAGTCAGCTGCGGATGAAACCAGGGACGAAACGAGTGCAGTCAAGTCCGAAAATCAGGCCGTTGCTGAAAGTAGCAACCTCATTGACAACGATCTCCTAAACAAGCTGGATAGCGCATTTAAAGAGTTTCTATTGGTCAGCCGGCAAGTGATCCAGCAAACCCGGGAGCCGGTGATTGATTTAAAAAATATGGAACAGCTGATTGATCCCAACCCCATTACCCGGGAGGAAAAAACGCTGACCAAAGAGATCAAAGCGCTGGATCAGGCGGTGGAACGCACCCGTAAAAGTCTGGAGCAGTTTTCCGAAGCTGCCCAGGATAGTCGGATTCCCCGGCGCACGGTAATCCGTTCCCTGGGCGAGAAGATGATCCAGCTTGATGATAAGCGTATTGCGGTGGCCCAGGGGATCGAAAACTATTTTTCCAACGTGACCAACCGAGCCCGGATTGGTTTTGCCACCTGGATGGTCAATCAGTTCGACGGGATTAACAGCAGGTTTGAACAGATCAAAAATGTGGCCAATCAACAGATTGATGAAATTAATCGGGCCGAGAAAAATAACCCGGTTCGGGAAGCAGCAAGCGAGACTGCGGCGAATATTCAAACGAATACCCTGACCATGGACTCCAATTCGCCAGAAATCAATAAAATCAGAGATTTGTTGCTTGCCATGGAAAACACCATGTCGGATCTGATGCGGGCCATTCATGCGGTCAATCAATCGCCCTCAGAAACCCGAACGGTCAGCAATGATGCTAATCCCATCATTACCAGCGAAGCAGCCAAGACCCGGGAAAACGACGGAGAAATAAAGGCGGATCAGGTGATGGTCAATGCTTCGGTAACAGACCGGATCTATCACGTTGATGAGTATGGTTTAATGCTTTTGGATCTCCACGATGGGTTCGATGCTGATCCACAAAAACTGGTGGATTTCATTCAGTTTTCAACCCGATTCCAGCAATACACCACCAAAAACCAGCAATTAATCTTTGCTCAAAATGCCAATGCCATCCAGGTAGCCAACATTCAGGATTTATTGGAAAAGGGGATACAGGTTAAGGAAGGTGAAGATCCGATTCAAATCTTTGTTCCCAATGATACAAAAGAAGGCCCCCGGTTTGTGATGGGGTCAATTTATGACATTGCTCAAACCGATTTCCCGGAAAACGACGGTCCAGAGATAAAAACCGGTAAGGATACGGTCGAAGATCAAAGCTTGACGGCGGGGATATTGGAATATTGCCAGGCCACGATTAAACCCTATTATAACGGGATGGAAGGTCAACTTGAAGCCCAGGGGGTGGCTCTGATGCTGTTGGCCCATAATAACCTGAAAGTACCCGCAGAATTAAATGCAAAACTAAAAAAAACCTATCAGGCTTATCGTGAAGAACTTCAAGGATCGCCAAGCGATCACCAGAAGCGCCTGGATGCAACCTTTAAATCCATGAATAAAACATTTCAGGATCATGTGGCGGAGTTGGATCAGTATTTAAGTCATCAACCGGTGACGCCGGAAGAAAGCAGCCTAAAACGGGAACTGGAGGAACGGCAGGAAGAAGTCTGGGAGCCAGAAATTTAATCCTGTTTCCCGAGGAAACAAAAAAAATAATGTAAACTTGTTTCCCGAGGAAACAAAAACAGTAAAAAAAGCTGTTTCCCCGGGAAACAAAAAATGAAAGGAAAGCAAAATGGATAAAATCATCCCCCTTATTATTTGTAGTGCGGGTATTATCGCACTGATTGTGATGAACATCTGGAATAAGAAAAACAAGACGGTTCAATTTAAAGGAAAGAAGAAGGAGCCGGAGCATAACAGTGTCCACGATTTTATTAATGTCAAAGACATTAAAGGAAATTTTCTTTATACCAAAGATAATAAAATCTGTGCCTATTACCGGGTGGATGCCATCTCTCTGGATTTACTGTCACAGAGTGAAAAACGCTCTTTATGTAAGCAGCTGTGTGTGCAGATGGCGCCGGAACCATCCTGGCGCTTTCTTTCCGTGGAAAGGCCGGTTGATATTTTTCCGCTGGTGGAAGAATACTCCCGGATCTGGACTCAAACCACCGAGCCGGTGGTCAAGGATATTCTGGGTAAGGAAATGTTGGAGATGCATCACTTTGCCGAATCCGGCGAAATCGTTCAGCGTCAGTTCTATTTCATCATCTGGGAAGAATACGAAGCTGGTATTGAACGGGATTTCCTCAAGCGGATCACCGATATTGCAAGCCGGCTGGCCAGTGGAACAATCACCGGTGAGATTTTAAAGCAGCAGGAAATTGTCAGACTGTGTAATCTGATTAATAACCCGGCCTATTGTCATCTGGAAGATATGGAATATGGCAACCAGATTACCACGATTATGGATTTATATAAAAACAGTCACGAAAGCCAATTCATGGCAGCAGATCAAATACAGGAGGTCGCATATGCGTAAGCACGAGAAACCCAAAGATAGTCGGAAAGAACGGACAGCAGCCGAAAAACCGGTGAAGGATAAAGCGCCTAAAAAAGAACGGCTATCTATTTTTGGAAAAAGTGAGGAAAGTCAACCGGAACAGCCCAAGCGGGGAGCTAAATTTGGGCGATCAAAAAAAGTAGCAATTACTGAAAACAAATCCCTGATGAATATTATTTCGCCCATCAACATGGAAATCAAGCCCAATGAATTATGGATCGGTGAATATCTGGCCCGGGTGTATGGTGTGATCCAATATCCGGCTCATCGGGATTATGGGTGGTTGGGGAAACTGTCTAATATCCCTGGAACGGTCTTCTCCATTGAGTTTGATAAAATTGAAAATGCCGATTTTATTAATAATCTCAACAAGTCCGTTAATCAGCATCGGGAAAAGGCCCAGGAAGCCAGTGGAAAAGATGCCCTGGCCGAGATGAATGCAATCAAGCGGGAGGAAGATTCAATCAAAATGCTCAAAAACATTGAGTTTGAACAGGAAGTGGTTGGCAGTGTGGGGATATCGGTCATGCCCATGGCTAATGACCGGGAAGTATTCAATAAAATGTGCCGAAAGGTGCAAAGCACCTTTTTAATGGAAAAAACGAAGATTCGATCTTTTCCTTATTTGCAGAAAGAAGGCTTTCGCAATCTTTTCCCAGCCTGCACCCAGGAAAAGAATGTCCAGCAGATCATTAAAACGGTCATGCCCATTTCATCTGTTCTCGGGGGCTTTCCTTTTGCCAGTTGTGGATATAACGATCAGGAAGGGTTTCTATATGGCAGGGATTCCACTGGCGGACGGGTTTGTCTGAATCTCTGGAAGCGTGGTAAAGATCGCATCAACTCCAGTGTGGTGGTGCTGGGTGATGTGGGATCCGGAAAATCAACAGTTATAAAAAACATTGCTTTGATGGAGTATGCTCTGGGAACCCGGATCATTTTTATCGATCCCGAGCGGGAATACCAGGACTTATGCCGAAACCTTGACGGGGATTGGATCAATGCCGGCGGGGATGGTAAGCACCTGATCAATCCCCTTCAAATTTTACCATTGGAAGAAGATTTATATCTTGAGAAGGACGATGAACCAGGAAAAGATACTGAAAAAGAAAAGGATGCTCGCAAGTTTGGAGCCATTGCCCTTCATCTAAAGACGCTGGACGTCTTTTTTTCGTTGTATTTCAAAGATTTGACAGATATTACCCGAGCATTACTGAAGGACGCAGTCATTACTCTTTATAATCGCTTCAATATCGTTTGGGATACGGACGTGACCACCATGAAAAACACTGATTTTCCGACCTTCAGGGATCTGTATGATTTACTGATCGAATTGGAGGAAGCCGAACAGGAACGGGGAATCAGTGAAAAAGCCTATACGGATTATCGGGATCTGGCCATTATCTTTAAAGATCTGGCCATTGGTGGCGATTCCTTCCTGTGGTCGGGTTACACATCACTAAAATCTGATGCCCGCTGTGTTTGTCTGGATACCTTTGATCTGAACAACTCATCGGACACCATCAAATCCACCCAGTATTTCAATCTGTTGTCCTGGGCATGGCAGGAAATGAGCCGGGATCGCCATGAACGGATTCTTCTGGTTTGTGATGAATCCTATCTGATGATTGATGAACGGGTACCGCAATCGCTGATTTTCCTTAGAAATGCCATGAAGCGCTGCCGAAAATACGAGGCTGGCATTATGATCATCTCTCATGCGGTTGAGGACTTCTTAAACCCAAGTATAAAAATGTATGGCCAGGCGCTGCTGGATCAGCCGTGTTATAAGATTATGCTGGGAACCACCGGCCAAAACCTTCAGGACTTGAGAAAACTCTATTTCTTAACCGAAGCCGAGCAGGAAGTGCTAACCGCCAAGCTCAGAGGAAAGGGACTCTTTATCATCGGTCGGGATCGGATCAGCATGTCTTTTGATGTGGCCGATTATAAATTTAAGTATTTTGGGGATCGGGGTGGTAGGTAGTCATGGCGATTCCAGTCCTTGCCAAAGTAGCGACCGCAGTTGCAACGGACAAGAAATTAAGAAACATCATCCTCGGAATTCTAGTCGGACTACTGGGGCTGATTTTAGGATTGGTTTTAACACTGGTCTATATTCTTTCCACGCCATTAATGATGCTGACCAGCTTAATTACGAATCCGGATATCCTGGCAGCAGTGCTGCAATTAAAAACAGAGTATCAATATTTACTGCCGGGAAAAGCCAATGGTAATGGTGAATATGCATGGCCACTGGATGCACAATATAAACTGGACCGATCCGATGAAACGAATCTGTTTGGTGAACGGGTACATCCGATTTATGGAGATGTGCGGATGCATACCGGGATTGATATTCAAGCCCCCAATGGATCAAATTGCTATGCCATTGGCGATGGCACCGTTATATATGCCGGTATGAATGGTGGGTGGGGGAATACCATCATATTAAACGTCGGAAAGGCTAAAGATGGTAAGGAAATCACCGCCTTCTACTGCCACTTAACCTCCGGCTCCTGGTCAATTAATGCTGGCGATATGGTTAAACGAGGACAACAGATTGCCCTGACCGGTGCAACTGGCAGCACCCAGGGGGGACACATCCATTTTGAAATAAAAGCCGATGGTGAATATGTGGATCCGATGCTCTATATCTCAGATAGCGATGCAGCCATTTCCGGAGAGATCGACTTAAGTACCGCTGAAATGGTAAATGCTCAGATCACAGCCTATTGTGATTATGGAACCACGTCTTCCGGTACCACGACTACCGCCAACCGAACTGTTGCCGGTTATCCCAGCCTTGAGTCAGGCACCCGGATTTATATACCTGTACGAGCCGATCAGCCGAATGGCGGGGTTTATGTGGTAGAAGATCGCGGGAGCGCTGTCGACGAAGAACGGAAGGTCATTGATATGTGGTTGCCGACGGAAGCTGAGTGCCTATCATGGGGCAGACAATATTTGCCGATTTATGTTGTACAGGAGGATAATGCCACTAAAAAGCAACGGATTGTTGATTTAGGAGGCTATGATTTCAGGTAAAATTAATCAATAAATTAATTAAAGAAAGAGGTTAGAAGATGAAAAAAGTGGAAACCAACAAGACAAAGGAAGCGAAAAGCTTCAGAGATGACATTCTCAAATTTATGCAAACTCTCAATGGGGTGGATGATGAAAAGATGACATCAGAAGAAGCCGAGATACTCAGGGAATCCGTTGAGGAATTTGCATCGCAGTTCATTTATTTCCGAGAGTCCTATACCCAGAAAAATTCCCACATCCGACATATTTCAGTGCTGATGGAAGATATCCGGGAGCTGGTTGGAGAGTCCGGAGAAAAATACGAAGAAGCTGAGGAACTGGAAGAATCCAATACGATTCTCTTTAATGCGGTTAATGAGGTCATCGGTAAGCTCAGTGAGGTGGAAAAAAATCTGGAAGAAGCTGAAAAAGAAGAAAGTGAATTTAAACGGATCGAGAGCATTGAGCGGATGTTCGTGCAGGCAAACCTGAGTATCCAGGGATCAGAAGAAACCATCAAAAAAATGGCAGAACAGATCAAGGATCAAATGGAAACCTTCAGGGATGGGGTCGAAAGCAATGATCTGCAGCTGGCCATTATTGAGAAGAATACCATTGAGTTTAAAGAGCAGTGCGAAACCATTGTAAAAACCTTTGATACCTTTAGTCAGCATTTTGACGAATCAAAAGAAGTCTCCCAAAAGAAATTGGATGAGCTTTTCACAAATCTGGTCGAGCAGGTTAATAAGACTAAAATCGACATCGTAGGAGAGCGGGAAAAAGAACTGGATCAACTAACTGGAAAATACAGTGAAGCACTAGATAAAATCAGTTCTAAAAGTGATGAAGCCCAGAAGAAAATGGAAGGTTTAATGGAACGAGTCAATACCCTATTATTTGCCGAAGGCTTCAAACAGCTCTTTATTATCATTGGAGGTGGGTTTTCCATCATCAATTTTATCATCTTAATTGTACTAATATTCACGAAATAGGAGGAAACGAATCATGTTTTTATATGTAACCAGTAACCAGAACAACGGAGTTTTTGATTTTCTCAAGGAAGCAAACGGAATGCCGATTAAGAAATTCATCGGGGATTATGAACTGGCAGCCTTTGTGGAAAATGATCTCAGTAAATTTGAGTCCTATCGCTATCTGGCAGTCGATTTGGAGTGCTTGACGGATATACCAGAAGGGTTGTTTAAGGCGGTTGAAGGCATTAAAAAGTGGTTTTTACAGCGACTGATTATCTTTGCCCGGGAGATCACCCCGGAGCTGAAGCAGGAGCTTCTGAATCGGGAAGTCTATAATATCATTACCGGCGATCCCAGGGAATTTGAAGCCCAGATTCTAAGGGCAGTCAGTCGAACCGGAATCACCTATCAGGATCAGTTGCTAAAAGATGAGATTCATGAAGCAGTGGCCATTGAGCAGCCGTCGATTGCAGAAATAATTAAAAAACCGGTTGTTGTCGATGACCAACCGCTGACTGAAACGCCATTTATTGAGACAGTTATAGCGGAACCAATGGAACCGGAAACACAAGCTGAACCGGAGGAACAGTTTATTATCGTCGCCGGCTCCCAGCGCCGGACCGGTACCACCACCACGGCTATCCAGCTGGCCAACTATCTGGCCAATCAGGGAAAAATGGTAGCTTACATGGAAGCCAATGATCACAATCATCTCAAACCGATTATTGAAGCCTACCGCATGAAAAAAGAAGAAATCGAGGATGGGGAATGGCATCAGACCAAGGGTGTCGATTATTTCTATCGGAATGGCCTGGTCATGAAAACCTATGATTACATCATCTTTGATGTGGGGGTGTTGGATGAGGATGTGATTGAACCCTTTAGTCAGGGGCAGATAAAAATTTTGTGCGGTGCCGGCAAATGCTTTGAACGGGCAGCCTTAAATCAGGCATTGGCACACTATCAGAAGGATGAGCTGGAGGAAATCAACCTGTTATTAAATTTCATTGCCCCGGAAGAAGAAGCGACCCTTAAAACCTTCTTCCCGACGGCGCAGTTTAGTCAGTATGCCCCCAATATCATGGGATGGCACGCTAATAAAGAGTTGTTTAGACAGTTATTGAAAAGAAATGAGCAGGGGGTTTCGTAATGACAGCAGCAGCCGTTAAAAAAGGGGATTTCATCCGAACCGATGGAGCCGATCAGACGGTGGTCTTGGATGTGCAGGGCAGCGATGCCCTGCTTTTTACCGGGACCCAGTTTATCAAAGCCCAGGGCATCCAGATGCTTGAAGGTAAATTGATCTGGGATTTCGGGAATTATTATCAGTCGATTGATCAGATTCCCAAAAACTATGAGAACCTGGGTTTTAAGGATCTCAAACAGGATTTGGCCAGCATGAAACAGACCAATGAAGCGGAAATGATTAAGGCACTGCTGGTTGTGGAAAATCGTTTTGAGGGAACGGAGCTACTGAATCACATCCATGAGCGGTTTGAATGTGAAGGTTTTAATCTGCTAAATGACGGGTTTGATCAAGTTCATGCGGAGCTGACCCGGGAAGAAGATTATGAGCTTGACGATGACTGGGAGCCGGAAGCTTAAAGGTAATCTGTTTCCCGAGGAAACAAGAAAATCAGAAAATAAAGGAGTAATTGACAGAAATGGACACTGTTACAAAGGAATTGTTTGACATTTTCAGGAAATATCATTTTGGTTCCCAACCAGAGTTGAATACTGAAGCCAGAGAAGCGCTGTGCTTATTTCTCAAAAAACTCAAAAAGACAAAAAGCAGGAAGTCGTATCAAGGAAGCCAGGACTACATGGCCTATTTACACTATTTGATGATCATGCGAAGGGGATTGATTGATGATAATTACCTGATTGTATGCAATGAACTGGGCAGTTTAATTTATCGCTTTCCACCAACGGAAACCCGAATCAAGTTAATCATCATTGAACTGCTTGAAGAATTTCTAAAGGAGTGAGCCGATGTTTGGAAAAAAGAAACCAAAACAGTCGAAAATTTACATTGGTGGATTTAAAGAAAATTTTGACGATGCGTTATTTGCCATTCAGAATGGCCTTGCCATGGAAAAGGATATTACTGGGAAAATTGATTGTTTGAATTTTGTAATAAACGCTTTGCAGACTGATCTGACACATTCCATTCTTTCGGAATCGATTTATAAAAAAGATATCACGGACTTAAAAGATAGCTATATACCATTAGTAACGCCATTAAAAACGGATGGACAGAACTGGATCAATCAACGAACTGGAGAAATAATCAAGCCGGTTTTAGATTTTCGCATCGCCGTTATGTTTGAAGTGGAAAAAATGAAATTTGAATTACAGCACGAACTCGAATCCGGATCGAGGGATGTTAATAAAAAATTGATTTAAGATGATCCTGTTTCCCGAGGAAACAGGAAATGGTTAGAGATCAAAAAAGGTCTCTTTTTTTATTGAAAAGATTCAATGATCCGATTAAAAAATATGAATTTTCGGGAGGTAAGAAATGAAGCCGAATGAGAATGTAACTCAGTCGTTATGCATTGTGTATGATGGGGCCGTAGTAGAAGTGGAGAGCTTGAAGGAGGGGTTGACGCTGGCAGACGAAATGGCGTGTGAAAATGGTTCAGACATTACCATTGTGCAGAATGAGGAAGTCATCGCCAGACGGGAATGGATTGCGGAATCAGAAATAGATGATCCTTTTGGGGATCCGATGGATGCTGAACGTGATCCGATTGTTTTCGAAGGGGTTGGATTTTATTCAGATTGGTTGATTGATCAAAATTACAAGGAATCTGAATTTACAGATAAGACTTTTAGTGAGTTGCTAGACAGTGGTCGAATTAGAGATATTGAAGGCAATCACTATAAAACCTTTGGGGAATTACTTAACAGCAATCAAGTCTTTGACTGCGAGTTGATTATTGGGGATGTGGATATGCCGGCATCCTTTGTCTGGAATGAAGAAAGTCGCATTACCCCCTATGGTTGTGATTACTTTAAACCGTTGATGGCGTGCAGTTACGAGTTGCTGGAAAATGGCAATATTTGAATTGAAGATTGTGATGAGGTAATGGGCGAAAAATTCGCCCTGGCCTGTGCCGGTTATATTTCTGAATCGGAATCAAAGAAGATGTTTGTTGAAATTGAGTTAAATGAACAAGAGCATGCCTACTCAGAAGATCAAAGTGATCAGGATCTTGAAGATGAATGGGAGCCGGAAATGTAAATCTGTTTCCCGAGGAAACAAAATCTAAAAACGAACGTCTTGTTTCCCGAGGAAACAGGCAGAAAGGAATAAAAATGCAAGCTCTAGCAATTGAAAATGAAGTGATCGGTTATATGAATGGTAAAGCGATTGTTAAAAATGAGAATGGTGAATGGTTTTATGTCGAAGTTCCGGAGGAATTTATTTTTGCCGGCGAACAGATTGCTGATGAAGATTTAGCACCACTGGAACTTTTGCCAAAACCGGTTCAGTTGGGTATTCTAAGAGAAATGGGAGATCGGTAAATGGCCAAGTATGAGAAGCGAAGTCCTGAAGATATTAAAAAGGAAATGGATCTTTATAACCAGAAAATAATTGATCTGGGTGAGTCATTCAAGCGTGATCCGGCGGTCATTGCTGAATATTTAGAGTTTTCTTCAAAGTTTTATCGTTACAGTCCCCGAAATCAGCAGCTTATTTTTTCTCAGAATGATCGGGCATCCTTTGTGGGTAGTTATCAGTTTTATAAGGAAAAAGGTTATCAGGTACAGAAGGGTCAAAAAAGCATGAAGATTCTGGTGCCGGTTAAAGCGTCTTATTTTTATCGGGATGGGGAAAATACGTCTACTCCTTTAATTAATGCGACCAAAAGTGAGCGGGAGCGGATCAAGCGTGGAGAGATCGAGGTAAAATCGGTCATGCGGTTTAAACTGGGATCGGTTTTTGACATTTCCCAAACCGACTGCCCGGTAGCCGAATACCCCCGATTGGTCAGTTTTGGGGAAGCATCTCAGGATCATGCCACCTTATATGGGCAGCTGCGGAGTTATTGCGAAGATCAGGGATTCCCGGTTGAGGAAACGGCCTTGCGCTCGATTAAATTACGGGGATCTTATACGCCAGCTACCAATGAAATCAGACTGAATGAAAAACTCCAGGATACTCAAAAGCTCGGGACGTTTCTGCATGAAATGTCCCATGCTTTTTTAGACCATACAGTCGAAGCATTTCGTTCCGAAATAAGTGAACACCAGCATGAATTTGAAGCCGACGGTTTGACCATTATGTTTTTGAGTCGCTTTGGCCTGGAAGTCACTGAAGGAACCAAAGATCATCTGGCATCCCATTACCAGAGTTTCCTGGAACAGATCGAAGCGCTGCCGGCAGAAGAACAGAAAAAATATAGCTTGAACCTGTCCATGGAGAAGATTAACAATACCTATAAGGAACATATCGGAGCGATGGAAGAACATTTGAATCAACTAAATGCCGGGGCACAGTCTGAAGACTATGAAGAAGAATGGGAGCAGGAAATGTGATTCTGTTTCCCGAGGAAACAGGAACCTCAAAAACATAATCTTGTTTCCCGAGGAAACAAAATACAGGAAACACATTACATGGAGAATCAAGCGGATCTCTTTTTTATTCTTAATCTCAATGAAAAGCTCATTCTGATACACGGTGAATAGGCTGAAGGGAGGTTTTTTTAAAATAGATGATAAGGTAGCGTGAATTGTGTTATCATTAGCTAAACATTTTACCGTTGTCAAAGAAAGTACGCTAAGAAAGTGAGGGATGTCCGATTGAAGATTGAACAGCTAATAAAAGAAATTGAAAATAAAAATAACGTTCTTCAGTCCTGCCGGCCTTTAACTCAAGGAGAATTAGAACGACTCAACGAATCATTTATGGTTCAGTTTACCTATAACTCTAATGCGATTGAAGGCAATACCTTAACGCTTGGAGAAACTGCCATGGTTTTAGAAGGGCTTACCATTGATCAAAAGCCCTTAAAAGATCATTTGGAAGCCATCGGTCATCGGGACGCCTTTGAATATATTAAAGACCTGGTGAGTGAAAAAACCATTTTATCCGAAGCCGTTATTAAAAATATTCACTCCTTGGTTTTAATCAATCGACCCAAAGATAAGGGGATTTATCGACGAATACCGGTTTCAATTGCAGGAGCCTTTATCGAGCCGGTGGAGCCGGTTCAGATACAGCCATCCATGGAAGAATTGATTCTAAAGAATGAACAGTGGAAGTCAACACTTCATCCAATCGAGCGAGTCGCACGGTTTCATTTAGAATTTGAAGGGATTCACCCCTTCATCGACGGAAATGGTCGTACCGGTCGGTTAATCCTTAATCTTGATCTGATGCAGAATAATTATCTGCCTGTTAATGTGAAATTTTCAGATCGAAAAAAGTATTATGAAGCATTCGACACATATTTTAAAAATGATGATGTTTCAGCAATGGCTGAACTGATCGGAAACAACCTTTTAGAACGCATTAATGAATATATCAACATTCTGTCCGATTCTCAAACCCTTGAAAATGATGAAGAATGGGAACCGGAACAGTAATTCTGTTTCCCGAGGAAACAGGAAATAAAAAATCACGATCTTGTTTCCCAAGGAAACAGGAAACAGGAAATAGAAAATCACAATCTTGTTTCCCGAGGAAACAAAATACCGGAAACACATCGCAAGGAGATCCAATCGGATCTCTTTTTTCTTTTCAATCACAATGACAAACGCATATTGACGAAAGGTGAATAGAATGAATTCAAGAGAAATACAACATTTTCCCCAAATAGCGCAAGAAAATTTTCAGACACCTGAAAACTGGATGACCTTTCTGGAACGGTCGGCCTGGCACTATAAACATACCTTTTATAATCAAATGCTGATCGTGTTCCAACGACCGGATGCGACCGCAGTAACCGGAATCGAGGCATGGAATAAAAAACTCAATCGAACGGTCAACGTCGGTGCAAAACGAATTCTGGTGCTGGATGATCAGCTGAAATATGAATTCAAAAATGTATTCGATGTGAGTGATACCCACAAACGCAATCCGGATGGCCCGGATTTTAAATTGTGGAGCCGGGAAAATGTGGATGAAGTCGAGATTATTAAACGAGCAACTGAACAGTACCAGGAAACACGCTCAAAGCATACGCTGCCATACTACATTATGACGGAAATGAAAGTGCGAAATAAAGATCAGTTTGAGTACTTTAAGACTGAGATCATGGAGTCGAACAGACTTTATCTCAGGAATCTGGATGTGAGTGACTTTGCCACTCTGTATGATAACAGCGTAATCTATCAGATTTTATCCCGATGTGGCTATAACCCCAGGGATTATTTTAAACCGGAAGATTTTGCACAAATAAAAAACATCAAAAACTTTAAGTCGCTGATATTTTTGGGTAATAATGTAACGAGTACCACCAAACCCTTTCTCATTGAAATGGGAAAACTGGTGCAAACCATTGAAATGGAACAATTGAAAAATCAAATAGAAGGAGAATCAAAAAATGAGCAAGAACCAGGAAACATTCAAACCCTTGGAATTGACCTATCATCAGGAAGGGGAGTTTCTGACCCCGGATATCAAACCCCTGACTCCACCCAGTCAGGAAATCGGGAGATACGGGAACTTAAGGAACCAGTATCTGAAGGAATTCAAACCGGATCTGTTGATGGAACTGATCTTCGACGACAAGATCAACCAACATCTGGTGGAAGTGGATCAGGCAGCCCAGCGCCGACTGGAGCTGATCATGGAGGGGATGATGAAAAATCATCCGGCCCCGGACAAGAAAACCCAACCCCTGGAATGGGCGGGTCATATGAACAACCTTCAACACCTGGCCAACGAGATCGTTCTTTCGGAACTCATTTACAACTAAGCCTGTTTAAGCCTGAACAGGACCCAATAAAAACAAACCAAAAAGCGGAGAGCCAACAGCCCTCCGCTTTTTCTATGCCCCAACATGATATTGATGTCATTCTTCGCAGTGCCGGCAATGACCGGGATAGTCAGTTACGCATTGTCGCCCAATACAAAAAGCAGCTGCCGGCAGAAGACAATGTGGCTTTCCTGCAAGAAGAATACCGCACCGGTGGCAAAGGATTTTACATTGATGAAAAAGAAGTGGCGGTCTGGTTTGATAAAAACGGTATTCAGGTTGCCCGGGGAAGCTCAGTTCAGAGCAATTTTATGAAAACCACCCTATCCTGGGAACAGGTTGAAAAACGGATCGGGGAACTGTTAGAAAGCGGTCTTTATATTAGCCAGGAACAGCTAAATCAGGTTGATGGCCACGAACGCAAAGAACTGGCAAATAAACTCTGGTATCTGCATCAGGATCGATCCGGGGAATTTTTTATGGAGGATGATATTTTCCAGGGAGGATTTCCGGATAGCACGAAACGAATTGCTGAACTTTATACTGATCCGGATAAATTGGATGAAATCATTACTGGACTGGACGGGTTTACCCAAAAATATAAAGAAGACCGATCCATTTTGCGTTTTCACTTTCACAAGCTAGATGAACTATTAAGCCGACTCAGTGATTTAAAGCGGGAGCGCCGGGACTATCAGGCGAACGGGTTTGATTATCAGGAACCGGCGATGTTTATCACCCAGGATGAAGTGGATGCGGTTTTATGCAAAGGTAGTGGTATGTCCGATGGAAAACAACGGATCATCAACTATTTTAGCGAAAATCATTCACCCCAGGAAAAAGCGAATTTTCTTAAAAATGAATATGCAACAGGTGGCAAAGGGATTTTGTTACGCCGGGATGAAGCAGAAAAGAGCATCCTTTTATCCTGGCCAAAGGTGGCAAAGCGTATCGATGAACTGATGGCCCAGGGACGTTATGTGATTGATGAAGCAAAACGGGTTAAACCTACTGAACAGAAACCAGAAAAGCCGACTATTCCGCTGGCCGACATTCATGATCTGCTAATAAACGTGACCCCGGACGACTACACCCGGCCGGTGATCAATGATTTATTGCCCGAAACCAAAAATAATGATGAGTTTGGCGAAGTGATTAGAAACACCTATTTATTCAGCGAAGTCCCGGTGCTCGGGAATCTCACGGATACCTACCGGCAGCATCTTGATCAGAATGGGATTCGCTTTGAAAAAGCTAGCGATCCATCGATTGATCATTTCTTGTCCTGGACGGATATTGCCGGGGAAGTCAGACAACTCATTGAAGACGGTCAATATGTCGTCCCGGGAGCATATCAGGAAATGGATCCGGAACCCTATGTCGAAAGCAATGGAGAAACGAGGTCTTTTATAACCTATGATCGGGATCCGGAAGATACTAAAGATCGGGAATTGATCGATATATCCGCAGCGGATCAGGATGAAGGGGATCACAGCGACCAGAAAAAAACGGATAGCAATACCCCTAAACCAGAAAACTATGAAATCACTGCTGATGTTTTGGGAGAAGGCTCACCACGACAAAAGTTCAAAGCCAATGTACTGGCGATTCAAACCCTGCAAGAGGTTGAAAAAGAAAAGCGGATGGCCACGCCGGATGAACAGGCGATTTTATCCCGATATGTGGGTTGGGGTGGATTGCC
Source organism: Acetobacterium carbinolicum (assembly GCF_047456275.1). Taxonomy (GTDB): domain Bacteria; phylum Bacillota; class Clostridia; order Eubacteriales; family Eubacteriaceae; genus Acetobacterium; species Acetobacterium carbinolicum. Next base: position 2,968,222 of record NZ_CP173357.1, on the reverse strand, counting down.
CCAGGCGTTCGATCCGGATAACATCCATTGGCAGCTGGAAGCCAAGGAATTAAAAAACTTTCTCACCGAGGAAGAATACAGTTCGGCCAAGGGATCAACACTAAATGCCCATTATACAGCGCCAGTTATTATTAAAGCCATGTATGGCGCACTGGAGCAGATGGGTTATTATAAAGGGAATATTCTGGAACCAGGGATGGGCGTGGGTCATTTCTTTGGCTTATTGCCAGATGCCATGAAGGATTCGAAGCTTTATGGCGTGGAGCTGGATGAGATTACTGGCCGGATCGCCAAAGCCCTTTATCCGGAAGCAAACATATCGGTATGCGGGTTTGAGAAAACCCAATTCTCCAACAGCTTTTTTGATGTGGCCATCGGGAATGTCCCCTTTGGCGATTATCAGGTTTATGATAAAGCTTATGACAAACACAGTTTTATGATCCATGATTATTTCTTTGCCAAATCGCTGGATAAGGTACGGGATGGGGGCGTGTTAGCCTTTATCACCAGCAAAGGAACAATGGATAAGAAGTCGCCCATGGTCAGGCAGTATCTGGCTGAACGGGCGGAATTAATCGGCGCCGTGCGCCTGCCGAATAATGCCTTTAAAGCGAATGCCGGCACCGATGTAACATCGGACATTATCTTTATGAAAAAGCGGGATCGGAAGGTTCTGGCAGCGGATGAACCCTGGGTACATCTGGGAATGGATGAAAATGGAATCCCCATGAATCAGTATTTCATTGATCACCCGGAAATGATTTTGGGAGAAATGCAAATGGTGTCCGGACGGTTCGGTGAGGAATCGGCCTGTCTGCCGATCCCAGGGAACGATCTGAAGCTTGCACTGGAAAAAGCCCTGGGCAATCTGGATTATCAGTTCCCTCAAGTGGAAACTGAAGCTGAAAACCTTATGGAAGATGACCGGGTTACCATCCCCGCCGATCCGGATGTGGCCAATTACAGTTATACCATCATTGATGATGAACTTTACTACCGGGAAAATTCTGTGATGAACCGGATGGATAAACCCGCAGCCACGACGAGCCGGATTATGGGATTGGTCGGTCTCCGGGATTGCACCCGGGAACTGATTGCTCTGCAACTGGAAAACGGCAGTAATGAGGAGATTGAAAAGAAACAGGTAGAACTGCATACCCTATACGATGCTTTTGTTAAGAAACACGATCTGATTAATGCCACCGGGAACCGCCGGGCCTTTGATGAGGATGGATCCTACTGGCTCTTATGCGCTCTGGAAGTGTTAAACGAAGACGGAACCTTTAAAGCAAAATCAGATATCTTCTATAAACGCACGATTCGCACCAATGAGGTGGTTACAGCGGTAGACACCTCCAATGAAGCGCTGCTGGTATCCATCAACGAAAAAGCCAGGGTCGATCTAAACTATATGTGCAGTTTAACCGAAAAACCCCGGGAAGTTATCATTGCTGATCTGGAGGGATTGATCTTCCGGGATTTTGGCAATTTAGATCCGGACCAGCTCCCCCGAAACCTTTTCGATGCCCCGGACATTCCCTTTGTCACCGCCGATGAATATCTGTCCGGAAATGTCCGCCGGAAGCTGGATCATGTCCGTCAGCTGTTTGAAAACCTGCCCAACGATCAGGCTCAAACCCTTTTACCAAACATCAAAGCGCTGGAAGCTGCCCAACCCCGGGATCTGGAAGCATCGGAAATCGAAGTACGGTTGGGAGCAACCTGGATCGATCCCCGCTATATCCATGATTTCATGGTTGACACCTTTAAGCCGGCAACCTATCTGATTAACAGTGAATCCATCAAGATCCATTATTCGCCGTATACCGGGGTTTGGAACGTTCAGGGCAAGAACGCCGATACCTATGATAATGTCCTGGCAAATGTCACCTATGGCACCAAACGGGCCAATGCTTACCGCATCCTGGAGGATTCCCTTAACCTGAAGGATATCCGGATTTATGACACAGTCCAGAACGCTGATGGCAATGATGTCCGTGTTCTTAATAAAAACGAAACCATTCTGGCCAATCAGAAACAGGAGCTGATTAAAGAAGCCTTTCGGGACTGGGTCTTTCAGGAACCGGAACGCCGGGAGGTTTTAACCAGGAAATATAATATTTTGTTTAATAGCATCAGGCCCCGGGAATACGAAGGAAGCCATGTGGTCCTTCACGGCATTTCGCCGGAGATCCGTTTGCGGGATTATCAGCTTAATGCCATTGCCCGGGGGCTGTACGGCGGAAATACCCTGCTTGGTCATTGCGTCGGCGCCGGCAAGACCTTTGAGATGACCGCCATCGCCATGGAAAGCAAGTACCTGGGTTTGTCCAACAAGTCCCTGTTCGTGGTTCCCAATCATTTAATCGGACAATGGGGAGCCGAGTTTCTGGCACTCTATCCCGGAGCCAATGTCCTGGTTGCCCGGAAAAAGGATTTTGAACCGGATAACCGTAAGAAGTTCTGTTCCCGGATCGCCACCGGCGATTATGATGCCATTATTATTGGCCACTCCCAATTTGAAAAGATCCCCTTATCGAAAGAATTTCAGGAACAGGCTCTGGACAGCCAGATTAATGATGTGCTAATGGCCATCGATGATGCCAAACGCAATAATGAAGAACAGTTCACCATCAAACAACTGGAAAGAACCCGGAAGTCATTGGAATTACGTCTGAACCGGCTTAATGATGATTCCCGTAAGGATGGCGTCATTACCTTTGAGGAATTGGGGATTGACCGGCTGTTTGTGGATGAAGCCCATAATTATAAGAACCTGTTTCTGTATACAAAGATGAGAAATGTGGCTGGAATCGGGCAGAGTGAAGCGCAAAAGGCCACAGATATGTTTAACAAGTGTCAGTATCTGGATCAGTTAACCCAGAACAAAGGGGTGGTCTTTGCCACCGGCACACCCATATCAAACAGCATTACCGAGTTATATACGATGATGCGTTATCTCCAGTACGACACCCTGATGGATATGAATTTAGGTCACTTCGATGCCTGGGCATCGACCTATGCCGAAGCCATTACCGCCATCGAATTATCCCCGGAAGGAACCGGATACCGATCCAAAACCCGTCTGGCCCGGTTTTATAATCTGCCGGAGCTGATGGCCGTTTTTAAGGAGGTAGCAGATATTCAAACCCCGGATATGTTAAAACTCCCGGTACCAAAGGCCATCTATGAAGATGTGGTGATTAAACCATCAGAACATCAGAAGGAGATGCTCATGGAGCTGGTCACCCGGGCCGAACGGGTGCGGAATCATCAGGTGGAACCCTATGAGGATAATATGCTGAAAATCACCAATGACGGACGCAAGCTGGCCCTGGATCAGCGACTGATTAACCCGCTGCTACCCGATCCGGAAGAATCAAAGGTGAATAAGAGTGTCGAAAATATTGTTGCGGTCTGGCAGGACAGCATGGATCAACGATCAGCTCAACTGGTATTCTGTGATTTATCCACGCCCAATAAGGATGGCCGGTTTAATGTTTATCAAGAGATTAAAAACAAAGCCATTGAAAAAGGGATCCCTGAAGATGAGATTGCCTTTATTCACGATGCTGACACCGATGTGAAGAAAACGGCACTTTTTTCCAAGGTAAGAAGCGGATCCGTGCGGGTACTGATTGGATCAACGCCTAAAATGGGCGCTGGAACCAACGTCCAGGACAAGTTAATTGCCCTTCATCATCTGGATGTCCCGTGGCGTCCGGCTGATATTGAGCAGCAGGAGGGTCGCATCCTAAGACAGGGAAATGAAAATCCCGAAGTGAAGATTTTTCGTTATATCACCGAGCAAACTTTTGACAGTTACTCGTGGCAGCTGATCGAGAATAAACAGAAATTCATCGGTCAGATCATGACCAGTAAACTTCCTGGCCGATCCTGTGAGGATGTGGATGAGCAGGCGTTATCTTACGCCGAGGTCAAAGCCCTGGCCACCGGCAATCCGCTCATTAAGGAGAAGATGGATCTGGATGTGAAGGTCACCAAGCTGAAGCTGATCAAAGCCAATTTTGTCAGCCAACGGTACCGTTTGGAGGACAATATCTTAAAAGCCTATCCAAGAGATATCAGTATACAAAACGAGCAGAAAAAAGCCTTAATTGAGGATCAGAAGCTCTTTGAATCGAAACGGCCATCCAAGGATCATTTTGAAATGACCATCGGCAATGTTTTTCATACCGATAAGAAGGAAGCCGGCACCGCCATTCTGGAGGTGATTAAAAAGCTGGAAGATTATAAACCACGATTAATTGGCCAGTATGCCGGTTTTAAAATGGCAGCTAAGTATGCCGGTTTTGATGGGGTCGAACTTTATCTAAAAAATCAGGCCACCCATACCGTCCATTTGGGTACCGATCCCCTTGGAAATATCACCCGCATCGGTCATGTCCTGGAAAGCATCCCGGATCAGATAAAAAAATGCGAAATGAATATCCAGGATACCATGGAACGGCTGGAAAACGCCAGGGATGAGGTTAAAAAGCTTTTTCCCCAGGAGCAGGAACTAAACGACTACTTGCTTCGTTTAAACGAGTTAAATACGATTCTCAGCGTCGAACAATCCGAGCATTCCCAGGGAACCCCAGAAAATGGCGCAAGTATGGTGGATCATCTGGAGTATATGGAAATGTGTGCCATCGACGAAGGAGAATGGGAGCCAGAGCAATAATTTGAATCAAGCAATGATCTTAATAGAAAGGAATCGAAGAAACCGGATGGGAAAATCGACTAGTCAAGAAGTAGCAAAACCGTCAACCAGCTCCTGCATGAGCAAGCTGGTTGGATCCGATAGTAGATGTAGAATCATTGAAATTCTTTGCAAGCTGAATATTTTTTTTCAATAACAAGGGGTGTGTAGTAGTCGCTTGATTGCTGCACACCCTTTTTGTTGTGCTTAAAATTTGATTTAAGAAGAATCTAGACAGCGAAATAATGAGGGTGGGGACAACGTTAGACCACCGAAAACAGAAGCGTGGTGTGGTAGAGCCTAAATAATAAATCTATTCGGCCTTTTAATGTGCTGCTGCATTAAAATGTCGTCATTGGGGATGAGAACGTAAACCCAAGTAAAATAATCACGGTTCGGGGGAAACTTCGGGAGAGATTTTGGATTCGTTAAGGTGTTAATCACCTTTGTAGTTTGGACGAAGGATAATGAGAATCCAGTGGTAATGAAAAAACCACCTATCCAGCAGACTTTTTATTAAAAGACGTAGAAATGACAAGCTTTATGCTTTTTTGATTTCAGGATTTCTACGCCCTTTTTTAGTGATTGAAAAAGAAAATAAAAGAGTTTTGATCGCAACCACAAGCTTTTCAACTTTATCTGTACTTATAGTAAATTTGTTTCCTCGGGAAACAGGAATTAAAAAAATAGAGCTTAATCAACAGATAAATGCCCTTTGGTTGTAATTTATTATTGACAATATATCATAAAAGGGTATATCATTAATAGAACGAACGTTCGTTTCATTTAGTGGTTTAGTGGGGGTGAAGAAATGGATCGAGTTATTTTACACAGTGATATGAATTCGTTCTATGCAGCGGTTGAATGCTTGTACAACCCTGAGATTAGAGAGAAGCCGGTAGCTGTGGGTGGTAATCCGGAAAAACGCCATGGGATTATCCTGGCCAAGAATGAGAAAGCCAAGAAAGCCGGCGTTAAGACCGGAGAAGCCTTGTGGCAGGCGATGGGAAAATGCCCAGGGCTTATCATTGTACCGCCGAATTATGAACGGTACCTCCGATATTCAAAGTTGTCCAGACAGATTTATAACCGCTACTCGGATCAGGTGGAGCCTTATGGCCTCGATGAGTCCTGGGTCGATTGTACGAATAGTGTGAAAATTCACGGTTCGGGTGAGGAAATTGCTCAAAAGATCAGTGCGCAAATTAAAGACGAACTGGGAGTGACGGTATCAATTGGGGTATCCTGGAATAAGATTTTTGCAAAGTATGGATCGGATTACAAGAAGCCGGATGCGATTACTGTGATTACCCGGGATAATTATAGAAAAATTGTCTGGGAACAGGAAGCCGGCGATCTGCTCTATGTGGGGCGATCCACTCAGAAAAAGCTTTTAAAATATGGAATTTATACCATTGGTCAACTTGCAGAGAGCAATCTTGACTTTCTGGTTCAAATTTTTGGTAAGATGGGAACCGTTTTATGGCGGTTTGCCAACGGTCTTGACGATAGTCCGGTTAAAAACTTTGATGAGCATTACAATGGCAATGAACGGCTGATTAAAAGCATCGGCAACAGTATTACCACGCCCAGGGACTTAACCAATCTGAAGGACGTCAAGATCATCCTTTATATGCTGACCGAAAGTGTGGCCATGCGTTTAAGGGAAACCGGCTGTTATTGCCAGACAGTGGCCATTCATATTCGAAATAAAGAGCTGCATAGCTTCACCAGGCAAATGAAGCTCCAGAAACCATCAGATCTGACCAATGAAATTGCCAGAGCAGCCATTGATCTGTTTGTAAGAAACTATGATTTCAGTTCGGACATCCGCTCCATGGGCGTGAGGGTTACAGACTTGATACCGGATTCAACGCCCATTCAACTGGATTTATTTGGCAATGAGGAATTACGGGTACGACAGGCAAGACTGGATGATACCGTGGATGGCTTGAAAAAACGCTTTGGTAATCTGGCGGTGCGACGAGCTGTTACGATTGACGATCCGATGGGTTGTTTGGATGCTAAAAAAGATCATGTCATTTATCCCATTTCATATTTTTAGAAGGAGATGCTTTTATGGCGATGAAGAAATTTGTGCCGGTGATTGCAAAATTTGAAAAAGATGGAAAGATCATTCCGATGAAGATATTGTGGGAAGATGGTCGAGAGTTTGACATTGACTTTATCTTTGATATCCGGCCTAGATCGTCTTTGAAAGTAGGTGGTCAGGGTATCCGGTATCTCTGTCGAATTAAAAATAAAGACGTTTATGTCTATTATGAAAAGCCAAAATGGTTTGTTGAAGGGAAGGAGCATTAATTGCAGAATATATTTCATAATTTGACAAACCAGTACATTAATCTTACAATGAAAACAATACCACAAAGGGGAGGTTCATTTGAAAAAGCTGATTATAAAAAAAGAACGGAATTTGTTATTGTTCAGCGATGTGATAAACGACTATCCTTTACTCAAAATAAGACTGGAAAAACACACAACCATTGATGAGCAGATATTGAAAAAAGAAAAAGCTACCGAAGAAGAACTAAATATCTACCGGATGCGAAACGATATCGTGACTCAGGCAAAGAATGAATGGCAAATTGATACAAGCCGTAGTGTGGATCTGCTCCCGGACGATAAGAAAGTCACCTGTGAAGTGTGCGGAAGGCCCATTAAAAACGTATTTTATATCAAAAATTCAATCAATCAGAATTGTCTGAGAACTGGATCCGAATGTATCAGACATTTTGCGATTGCAGAAAAGCAACATCTCGATAACCTTTTGAAGAATGCCAAGCGTTTGAAGCGCCGGGAAGAAATCGAACACATTTTTCCAGGGATCGATTTACGAATCTACCAGTGGTCAAATTTTATCGATGAACAGCCGATCATTATCAATGATACCTTATCTAAGAAATATTTTGAGTTAGGAGATTTACTAAGTAGTATCTATGGTGCATTCCTGAAGCAAGAGAACAATAGTGATAAGGATTCAGAGGATGAGATCCGGCGGATCTTAAATGAATCAGACGAGTTAATAGATGAAATTTTGAAATATGTTAAAAGTCATATAGATGATGTTCTCTATCCACCAAGTCGGATTTTTAGGCAGATGGAGCCACAGGGGGTTGCCTGGCTGAAACAGGATGGTTATATCACGCCAAGAACGTTGTTTCGGATCCGGGACGATGAGGTTGCTCAAAAGATCTTTGAAAAATATGATGCTTTTTTTAATACAAATAGAATCACAATACTTAATGTCAGTCCCAAGCATGGCGTAGATTATCGGATCAAGCGTCAGGCAAATATCATCCTGACAGCGCCGTATGGTATTTTCTGTAAAAAGTATGGGGCCGAGATTCTAAGAGTAAATGATATAGAAACCATTGCTTCAGAACGGGACCTGGTGGGAGTAGGAAAGGTCATTGAGTACCGATCATTGGAATCGTTGATTTATATTATGCAGGATCTGTACTTGAAGGAAAGCCCATATACCATTGAGGAACTTTATTATGAATATAATGAAGTCTATTTCGTGGTAAATAACGGTTTAAGCCGTGAATATTTAAAGGTAGAGCTGCCAGGACTGGAAGCTATCGCAAGAGAATTGGTCTATTTCAAAGGGACTGAAAATAAAAAGAAGATTCATGTGTTCCTGGATGAATGTCGTAAGAAACCAGGTAATGTCACGAGCCGAGCAGATTATTTATTTATGAAAGAGCAGCGAGAAGCAAATAGTAGAAGATCCGGATTTTAATATGTAGGATAGGTAATTGCGAAATGAAAAAGATTTAGAGCACAGAGAATTCGGCGGTAAGAAACAGACAGACTTCATGAAGTCAGAAGGGAAACGAACAACAAAGCGAAGAAAATGTTGCAGAAGATGAGAAAAAAAGCGCAAAAACAAAAGCTGGGCAAAGAAGATAAAAAGTCCAACTAGGCAACGAGTGGTTTAAGACTGCGTAAGTACTGATGCTGATGAATAGTATCGGAAAGAATTGCAGTAATCAGCTGGGTAATTCCGGCCAATAGCAAATCGGCGTGAAGTGTCCTGGCATTTTGAGTTTTACGGTTGGCAAGACAGAAACTGTCTTTGAAGTGATTAATGGATTGTTCAACGACGCCCCGGATCTTATAGATTCGAGCCCATTCGAGTGTCCCACGAAGGGTTCCGGGGTAGGCCCGGAGATTTTTTTCAGGGTAGACGTAAAACATCCGACCACAGGAAGACGAAGTGCAAGGATTTTCACAGAAACACTGACGTTTGGCTTTCCCGGCTTCCTGTTTGATCCATTTTGTTTTGGGACAGGTGAATTTAAACCGAATCAGGCCGTTCTTTCGTTTGGCCCGCCCTTCGGATTTCATGGGAAGAGAAGGATCGTTTGGACAACAGGGAATCCCATCTGCATTAACCGGACAATCCGAATAGGAAAGTTTACCACGCTGATTCAATGGAATGAAAGCTTTTTCAAATTTCAGCTCCCCAAGGAGGGACTGATAAATCGCTGAACTGTCAAACGCAGCATCACCAATGAAAAGTTTGGGGACAATCAGCGGGTGCTTTTTAAAGAAGTCTGTAAGAACCGGAATCAGGGCTTTAGTATCATGAAGCGATTTGTCCTCATCGGGAGAATCTGATTTTTTCTCGACAGAAATCTCCGGATGATCAGCCAGAAAATTCGCATCATAGAAAGTGATATCCCGGACAATGCCAAGTCCATTGGTGATGATGCCGAATTTGTAGACGTAACAGAAATGTCCATTAATGTAGAGCTGTTTGATTTCCGGGTTGGATTTTGCGTGCGTGGGCATTGAACCGTAAGCAGCCTTATAGGGATCATAGGCGTCATCAAGCTGGTGAGATTTTTTAAATGCCTTGAGCTGCTTAATGATTTTATTAGCAAATTTTGGATTGTTTTCAGTGACGTAGGCTTCAATTCCTGAGGTATCAAAAATGGTCATCATCGCTTTCTCGGCATCAATTTTCTGGCAGATCGGTTCAGTTACATCAACAAGACGATGAAAGAGCGATTGTAAGTCCATCAGGTATGTTTTTTTGAAACGGGTTAGTTGCGATGCGTGGGGAACCCGGTTAAAACCGCAGAAATCGCGGAGTTCTCTGGAAAACTTGAGAAAAGTAATCAGGAGTGTATCCGTGGGGATGGAAAAAATCCGCTGCAGGATCAGCGCCCAGAGAATCGAACAAAGTTCAAAATCTCGATATCGGCCATGAGCCGAATAGTAATGCTGATAAAATGAATGCGGAATCAACGCGTGAAGATTCAGATTCTCTTCCAGTAGTGAAAGAAAGTGATGTTTGTCATATTCAAAAAAATGAGTACAATCAGAATAAACTTCAGCCAAAGAAAGCTGTTTTTGTGATAAAATAGTCATGATATAACTCCTTTCAGGTTGATAGCTTTGTTTATAAGCAACTCAATTTTATCACAATCTGGTGAGGAGTTATATTTTTTTATGTTAAAAATATCCCGTAATTATGCGGGCTGTGGCGTTTTGCAAACGCCTAAATATGTAGGAAACAAGGAGGTAGATATTTGCAAAAATTTGCTATAAATAGCTTGTGGGAACATTCTGAAAATGATAAAGCTATAGGTAATTTAGTTGTGGAAAACAACGAGGTTTATTTTGATGTAAATGGAAAAAATAATGGGAGACCCGATGTTTTTTCGACTATTCATGAAGATCTGAATATTAAAGTTCTTACTTCAGGAAGAATTAGTGAAATAGATGGAGTATCAAGGTTAAATGTGAAAAGAGTATTTAAATCTAATAAGAATATCATATTATCCGAAGATTGTTCAATTATAAACATAAAGGAAGTAGTATTCGAAATTAGAGGTTTATATGCTTGGATGGAAGTTGATACTTTAAGTGGAGAATGGAGTAGTGATGGAAAACATTTTAACATTGAAATAAAAAATATTAGTGACATTTCTCTTTTTAAAAACGCAGATAAAGCAATTGATATAATCTTTAAAACACAATTAAAAGATGCTTTTCAAAATACATCAACAAAGATAAGTATTGAAAGAAAACCTATAATAAGAATCATCTACTTTCAAGAAGTAGATGATAAGCGTGTTTTTGAGGACATTAAGAATATTTCGAGATTTGTAGGCTTGTTGATGGGGATTTTAGGATACGTAGATAATGTTTCAATGATTGACTCAAACAATCATATTTACCAGAGTTATTATAGCCATGATTTTTCATATGACTTGGAGAATTCGAAGTCTAATTTATTATATGGATATTATAGATTCTATTATATTGGTGTTCAGGATAGATTAATGAGTTTATATGCTAAATGGGATAGTTTTATAAATGAAGATTGTGATATGAGTTTTCTGATTAGCGTATATTTTTTATTGAATAGTAAAAGGGAATATCTAATCGAAGATAAATTTTTGCATTATTGCAGATTCATAGAGGGTTATAGCATTCGGAGAGATGGAAATGGTGATGCTATTTCTAAATCGGACATAAAGAAAGAATTGAATGAGGTTTTGAGTAACACTGATGTTTTAGAAACAATCACCAATTTAAAAGAATCATTAAAAAAACTAAGTATCAATGAAAAATATGCCACACCTGCTAGAATTAGTGAAGCAATGACTGAACGTATTTTGAAAGGAAAAAATCTAGATTTTGGTCAACGAATAGGAATTATTGACAATCGATACTCAAATTACTTGACTGAAAACTACAAAAGAATTAGACATTTCGACATTCAATGTGAACCTGATTCTGACCTTGAAAAATCAGCATTAATTAGAAAAATAGTTGACACAAGAAACTATTATTCACACTTTAAAGACGATAGCGATGGGATACTTAGTTTGGAGGAAATGATTAACACAAGCAATTTACTTAACAAGCTGATCACTAAGATAATTCTGTATGAAATTGGATTCAATATGGATGAGATACTGATTAGAGATTAATATCAAGTTTATTTCAAGAAGGATCAAAAACGGCCGTTTTTGATTCTTTTTTTATTTCTTCTTTATTAATCGTATCTATGGGGATATAATGGTATTAAAACAAGTATCAAAAACAAGGAATCATTAAGTGCGTGTTTGTACGTTTATGATACTGATAAAACTAGGATATGAAATGGTAAGAAAACTATGATATTTGGATATACAAGAGTTTCGAAAACAGAACAAAATTTAGATCGGCAAATTGATCAATTGAAGGATATTGGTTGTGAAAAAATATTTCAGGACAAGATAACTGGAATGACAATGGATCGACCAGAGCTAATTAAAATGTTTGAATATTTACGTGAAGGTGATACGATTATGGTAACTGAATTGTCTCGCTTCGGCAGATCAGTAAAAGACCTTCTTGAATTAGTCGATCAAATAGAAATGAAAGGTGCAAATTTAAAAAGTTTAAAAGAACCATGGGCGGACACCACGACACCACAAGGCCGAATGTTATTTGTCGTTTTTGCAGGCATTGGACAGTTTGAAAGAGACTTGATAAGTCAACGTACAAAAGAAGGGTTAGCAAGCGCCAGAGCCAGGGGAAGAAAGGGTGGAAGACCTCGGTTGCCAGCGGATAAAATCAATCTTGCTTTAAAAATGTACGGCAGTAAAGATTACTCGATTGCTGAAATAATTGAAGCGACGGGAGTCAGTAAAAAAAGTATATATCGATATGTGGAGCAACAAAAATTAAAAGATGTTGCAACTGAAAATAAAGTTGGGATTTAAAGTCTGAAATATCTCGAATATTAGAAAAAAAGGCATCAGTTTATCCTGCTTCGGGGCTCACCGTACCATCAACCGTAGTTAAACCTACCCTAACAAAAACCAAGCTGCCAATAATAAATATTGACAGCCTTGTGGGGTTTATTCTATTTTAATCATCAATCCCAATTATGTGATCCCATATCCTCCATGATTTCTTCACCTACACCAATGTTACCGCTTGTTTCTGTTGACGCACACTGAAGACAAATGTTATTATCTGGATAATCATCATCATATTCTAACCCTTCAAAGTAATTGTCATACTCTTCTCTTGTGTCAGAAACGTTGAATTTTTTACCGCACCACGCACATTTTGCCATTTGAGAACCTCCTAAAATGTATTTTTTTATTTGAATTAACTAACTTTGAGAACACATGGGACAATCTTCTGCAGTGTCTTGCTGTTCAGTTACAGTTTCTTCTACCAACACCTGCTCCAGATACTCTTGAACATCCTGTTCAGCTTGTTCAAGTTGCTGAATAAGAATTCTTTCAGCCTCGGCTACTTCCGCAACTGATATTTTTTGCTTATCGCGTTTAACCTTAATATAACTTATAAGTTTTTGTGTACCTACTGTCGCCAATACACCAATGCCAAGTGCAATAACTAATCTGGGGTTTTGTCTTGCTTTTTCTGCGTTTTGACCATCTTGAAAGCTATGGTTTTCAATTGTTTCGATGAATATTTTCGGACCTCCCATAGCTTTGACTTCACGTACTAACTCTGCGTAATCCCAATTAACGGCCATTTTTTGCTCCTTCTTCCTTAAATCTACTATTTTGTATAGCTGTCTTATTACCCGTCTTGATATTTTCAAGAAAAGACTTCAGATCATCAATATTTTTTCTTTCTTCTGCAATTTCATCATTCAGATGTTTAATATCTTGGTTTTTCTTTTTGATGCTTTTTTCATAAGAAAAGATGGCTTCGAGAATATAATTTTCAATATCTTCCGCAGATATTTGAAAATCGCGTTCTTTTCTATCTTCACAATAGCCTATAACAAGACTTCCAACAAGGGAACCTATTGCTCCGCCGACTAAACCGCTAATGTTTGATGGCGTGTATGAATTTGTACCTGTAACGATTTTGGCATATTTAGGTGAGACTTTAAGAAAACGTTGAAATTCATTTTCCTCAATCACATTCCCATCTTTCCGTGATACTTGGTTTGCTTTAAGCTTACCATCACGAATCCAACGTCTTACGGTTTCCTCGGTTGTGTGTAACATTTCTGCAATTTGCTTGACACTATATTTTTTCATATGTACTTACTCCTTAAAGCTACGCACATCATAACACTACATTTTTGTGTTGTCAACAAAATGTAGTGTTAAATATAAAAAATGTAGCAAAAGAAATGGCTGCTGTATTTTTTAACACAATCCCTGCGCTTTTTCTATCGTGTTGCAGTTACTTTCAATCACGTAAATGCAACGTCACGTTTAACAACGACGAACCTCTACGCGCCAACGTCCTGCCCAGCCTGCCAGCTACTTTTCAACACAAAAACTGAAATATAACAACATTACAAAAAATCATTTGACGAAAAACCACGATGGTGTTATGATCTGAAATATAAATGAATTTCAAAAAATCACATTAATAGTTTGGGGGTGCTCGTCTTGATACTAAGAGAAATAAAAGATTTCGCAACATTCATTCCCGGGATCAATCCGACCAGGGCGGAAAAGCAATTTGGCAAACAGCTTATAAATTATTATGACCAGCCGTCGTTTGAAGCGGATTATAATCACGTTGATGACAGCGGTGAAGCTGAGCTTAAATTTTCTTCTCTAAACAACGCCGCCTTAAATGCTGGCGACCTGATTATCAGTAACGCCTTACAGCTGGCGGCCATGGTTGGGGAAAATAATGCGGGCAAGGTCTTGCCCCTGAACTTTACCAAAATCGTCCTGGACAGTGACCACCTTGATCAGCGCTATTTTCTTTTCCTGTTTAATGATTTCAAAGAGGTACAGCGACAAAAAGAAAGAGGGTCCCAGCGAAGTGGCCTGGTGCAGCGGATTCCCCTGCGGGCGCTGGGGGAAATCCTGATCCCGGTTATGCCGCTGGCCGAACAAAAAAAGATTGGCGCCATTTACACCGAGCGGTTAAAACTGCAAAATAACCTCAATAAATACTCCGCCCTGATTGAACAGTTTACCAACTCAATCATCGCCGAAAACCTGAAAGGGGCAATGCCTACATGAAAAGTAAGACAGAACTGGCCTTTGAAAAAGAGCTCATCGATTATTTAACCACCATCGGTGGGGTCAAACAATGGGATTATAAAAAAGACATCAAAACCACCGAAGCGCTATGGGCTAATTTCAAACTGATCCTCGAACAAAATAATCACGCCCGCTTGCCGGGGCCAATGTCGGTGACGGAATTTAATCAGGTCAAGAAAATCATCACCGGGATAGAGACCCCCTATCAGGCGGGCCAATTCCTTTATGGCGTCAACGGCGTTTCGGAAATTGAGGTCGATCTGGATAATGGCGACCACGTCTTTCTGACCGTCTTTGACCAGGCCCAGGTTGGCGGCGGCAATACCGTTTATCAGGTGGTTAATCAGATTTTCCGCCCCAAAGTGATTGATGGCAAGCAAGAACGGCGCTTTGATGTGACCTTGCTGATCAATGGCCTGCCGATTATTCAAATTGAATTAAAAAAAGCCATGCACTCCACCAAAGAAGCCTTAAACCAAATGGAACAGTATATCGCCGAAAAACAATTCAGCGGGATCTTTTCAACCCTGCAGATTTTAGTCGCCATGACCCCCTATGATATCCGCTACATGGCCAACACCCCCCTGCAAGGCTTTAACCGGGCTTTTGCCTTTTGCTGGCAGGACGAAAAGGATGCCCGGCCGATCCGGTCCTGGCAGACCTTTGCCGATCAGGTGCTGTCGATCCCGATGGCCCATGATCTGGCCACCCGCTACATGATCCTGGATGGCACCAAAAACAAAGAAAGCATCAAAGTGATGCGTCCCTATCAGGTTTATGCCACCCGACGGGTCCTCGATAAAGTGCGCCAATTTGATTTCAACTATGATGACGGTAAACTGGGTTACATCTGGCACACCACCGGCTCAGGCAAGACTATCACCAGTTTTAAGACCGCCTGGCTGGCCAGCCGGCTGGCCAATGTCGACAAGGTGGTTTTTCTGGTTGACCGGATTGCTTTAACCAATCAGACCGCCGATGCCTATAAAGCCTATGATCCGGTGGCCGGCTTTGAAGGCAAAACCGGTGTCGTCAGTGACACTGCCAATGTCTCCGACCTCCACCGCAAACTGACCAAAAAGAGTGATAAAAATATTATCGTCACCAGTATCCAAAAGATGTCCCGTTATATCGCCCGGGATAGTTTTAAACCACTGACCGAGCGGATTCTTTTTATCGTCGATGAAGCCCACCGCTCAACCGGCGACGGCACCGATAATGAAGGGATGCTGGAAACGATCCGCACCGCCATCCCCAATTCGGCCTGGGTTGGCTATACCGGGACGCCCAAATTCCCGGAAACCCGGGATATTTTTGGCGACCTGCTCCATGCTTACACCATCAAAGAAGCCATTGCCGATAGAAATGTCCTGGGCTTTAACGTCGAATTCAAGGAAACGATTCAGCCGCCCGCCGACCCCACTGAAGAGGATATTGACGATAATATCCGCGGCAGTGTTTACGACACCAGCCCGGATCACGTCGAGCTGGTGGTTAAGGACATCTTTGATAACTGGAAGGAACGTTCCAATGACCGCAAATATAATGCCCTGTTCACGGTTCATGTTGGCGGCAACAAAGCCTCCACCCCCCGGGCCATGGCCTACTTTGATCACTTTGCCAAAGAAAATGACAAGCGCCCCGCCGCTGACCGCTTAAAAGTGGCGGTCTCTTTCTCAGTCGATACCACCAACAGTGACCGCCAGCGTGAGACCAATGAAAACCTCCATCGGGCTATCCAGGCTTATAACTCCAGCTTTGGCACCGCCTTTGATATGACCACCGTCAAAGCCTACACCGAAGATCTGGCCCGCCGCCTGAAAAAGACCGCCGATGATGGCAAGGCTCTGGATCTGGTGATCGTGGTTGACCAGCTCTTAACTGGTTTTGATGCCCCGGAGCTCAATAC
Source organism: Acetobacterium carbinolicum (assembly GCF_047456275.1). GTDB lineage: Bacteria > Bacillota > Clostridia > Eubacteriales > Eubacteriaceae > Acetobacterium > Acetobacterium carbinolicum. Next base: position 2,951,586 of record NZ_CP173357.1, on the reverse strand, counting down.
CCTCTATATTGACCGCACCCTCAAGGGCGGCAATCTGATCCAGGCCTACTCCCGAACCAACCGCATCCATAACCAGATCGCTAAGCCCTGGGGAAATGTGGTCAATTATCGCTGGCCGGTGCAAAACGAATATGAAATGAACAAAGCCTTTGCCGTCTATTCCAACCGGGCCTCGGCGGACGTTCAAATGACAGTTGAAGAGCTTAAAGAAGATAACGTAAAAGATGGAATCATTGCCAAACCCTTTGGCCAGGTGCAAGCCGAGCTGAAGGAAGTGATTGGCAAACTGGCCACCCTCACCGATGATTTTGTCAAGCTGCCGCCCAGTGAAAAAGCCCAGGATGAAGTCTTTGAGAATTTGCAGGAATATAACCGCCTGCTCAGTCAGTTAAAGCAATATACCGAAGATGATGACAAAAATCCGGTTTCGGCCTATGATAATCCACAAGAATTCTTTGAACGGTTGGGGATTACCGAAGACCAGGAAGTTGTCTTAACCACCGTCATCGCCGACGAGTTAATAGACCGCCGGGCCCAGCGCGAAGATATTGATATCTCCCAGGTCAATCTGGCCATGGTTCACATCCACGATGTCACCATCAACTATGATTATCTGATTGACCTGATCGCCCGGATGGCAGACGAAGTCCACGCCGATGAAATGACCAAAGCCGAAACCACCCGGGATGAAATCCATATCGAAATTGCCAAGTCCGACAATGACGGGGAAAAAACCAAGGTGCGCAATTTTGTCGCCAAGATTCTGTCTAAAGAATTTGAATTTGATCATTACCCGGCTCCCCGCAATGTGGAGAAAATGAACCAGGCCATGGAACGGTCGCAAAAAGAATCCAATATCAAACTGGTCACCAGCTTCATCCGCTACTGGGGGCTGGATAACAGCATCAAACCCAAAGAACTGGAAAAACTGATTAAAAAACACCGCCGGGGCCAGGAGGATCTGGATAAGCAGGGCGAGTTGACGGCCATCATGAATGGGGCCAAAGCCGATTATCAAGAAATTGCCGATCAAACCATTGCCGCCTTAACCTGGGTACGCTATCGGATTGAATTCCGGCAGGCCTTTTATAAAATGGCGGATGAGATTAAGCAGGGTGAATGATTCGTGTAAATGATACAGACGACAGAAGGAGGGCACAATGAGCGATAAAAAAGTAAGAGTACCGCAGATTAGGTTTGCCGGGTTTACGGGGGATTGGGAAGAGCGGAAGGTTGGTGAACTGTCAAACGTAGCGTCAGCTTCACGAGTTCACAAAGAAGAGTGGACCACAACAGGTGTACCGTTTTTCAGGTCAAGTGATGTTGTATCTGCATACAAAGGCAATGAAAATCAAAAGGCTTTTATTTCCTTTAAATTATATGAACAGTTAGTAAGTAACTCAGGTAGACTTGAAAAAGACGATATTTTGATTACTGGTGGAGGATCAATTGGAATACCTTATATAGTACCAAATGACGAGCCTTTATATTCAAAAGATGCTGATTTGATATGGATAAAAAGTTCTGATAAATTCAATAGCCGATACCTCTATACTTATTTTACCACTCCGGGTTTTAGGAAATATTTAAGTGCTATTTCGCATATCGGAACAATATCCCATTACACAATTGAACAAGTAAAGGGTACGCCCATATGTTTGCCTTCAGTTGATGAGCAAGATGAAATAGGCTTATATTTTACACAGCTCGACAACCTGATCACCCTGCAGCAGCGTCAGCTTGACAAGTTGGCCATTGTAAAAAAAACCATGCTCGAAAAAATGTTTCCGAAAGACGGGGCCAATGTCCCGGAAATTCGTTTTGCAGGATTTACGGGGGCTTGGGAACAGCGGAAGGTTGATAATGTTGTTGATGTTCGCAGTGGTAGAGATTATAAACATCTATCTAGTGGGGTTATTCCGGTGTATGGTACTGGCGGTTATATGCTCTCTGTTAATGAGGCTCTGTCTTATGATGAAGATGCCATTGGTATTGGTCGAAAAGGAACAATTGATAAACCGTATATATTAAGAGCACCATTTTGGACAGTAGATACCTTGTTTTATACTGTTCCAAGAGAAGAATATGATTTGAATTTCGTTTTTGATATTTTTCAAAACATTGACTGGAAGAAAAAAGATGAGTCAACTGGTGTGCCAAGCTTATCTAAAACGGTAATAAATTCTATTGTTGTGAGAATTCCAGGTTACCGAGAGCAGAAAACTATCGGCAACTATTTTGCCCAGCTCGACAACCTGATCACACTCCACCAGCGCCAGCTAAACACACTGAAAACCCTCAAGCAATCCCTACTACAACAACTATTTATCTAAATAGGTAATTGCGAAATGAAGAATAAACAACGTTGAGTTGAATGAAAAGGTGAGAAGCTGATAAAAAAAGGCGGAGTGACTAAAGCAGTTTAAAATAGAGAAAAATAGCGCACGGAAACAAAACCATCAGTTTTTTCCGAATAAAAACCCACTGATAGGAATGAGTTTCGGCACTTCGCAATTTACTAAGAATTAATTAACAAGGAGATTACTATGCTTGACGACATTAGAATGAATACTATTTCTTTAATCGAGGCAGAAACTATCTTAAAAGGATTTGAAGGAAAATGGATATATGTAAAAAATATTTGTGACATTGGCTCTGATGTAAAAAAACAGGTGGTTTTATATTCAAAATTTGAAATTCGAAATGTGGATACTTTTGAATCAATAAGAATCTATGGCAAAGAAGATGATGATAGATTAATCATTGAAAAAGAAATAGTAAAATTAGTACAAATAACTCCTGAAAATGATGAATTAATGATCGTTACTGCAGGAGAAAACGTTCATTCGTATATATATATCAAAATTCATAATCCAAATGCAAGGAATAGATTGCAAGAGATTATTAAGTCAGAGAAAAATATTATAATTACAGAAGGTAAAACAGACTGGAAACATCTCAAATCTGCGTTAGAAAGATTTAATGCAAATGGGGATTATATCAATTTTGATTTCGATTTTTTTGAATACGAGAATGAAATAGAAATGGGATCAGAAACCTTACTACGAGTATGTGAATATAATCAACTGTTTCCAAATTTAGGAAAAAAAGTGTTTGTATTTGATGCCGACTTATCCAAAATTAATAAACTTCATGAAGGTAAATCATATATTAATCATGGAAACAATGTTTTTTCATTTGTTTTACCCATACCAGAATTTCGTAAAGATACACCTAGTATTTCCATTGAAAATTATTATACAGATAATGATATCAAAAGAGTAGACAAAAATGGTTTGAGATTATTTATGAATGGTGAGTTTGATTTCCAAACAGGTTGTCTTATTGAAGATGAGAACATAATTAATATTAATTATAGAACACATGAAAAGATGGATGCAAACTATATTATTGACAATAATATTTTCAAAGTGCCAAATGCAAATACCATTGATCCTCAGGAATTTAAGGAAATAAAGAAAAATAATCAAAACATAGCATTATCAAAAAATAAATTCGCAAACTATATATTAGAAAAAGATCCAGCTTTTAGTAACATGAATATTGATTATTTTAAAGAGATTTTTGATGTTATTGAAGAAATATCAAAATTACCTAATGTGGGAATTGCATATACTGAAAATGGTATACTAGAAAAAACGAAAGTTCAAGATGGTGTTGAAATTTTGAAATACGAAAGTGGATTTAGTGTTCTGAAATTATTTGTTACGGAAATTGATATTTTAAATGGAAATGAGTGTATCTTATGCGAGGTTGAAATTAATGATGAAAAAGTAATTTTCACGATTAGAGATACTTCGTATAAAAACTCAAATAGTCTTGAAATTATCAAAGAAGATGTACTAATTAATTTTTTGAGAGAAAAGGCAAACAATAGTAATAACAGAATAGAATTGAATATCTGCTATCCTGATAAACGAATAAGTATAAAAGAAATTCTTAAAGGAGAAATTGCCTCAGCTACAATATATAAAGCTTTGCAAAATAATTACTCTAAAAATAAAAGTTATCAATATTAGGTTCATTGGAGGATTATGATAAATGAGAACTGAAATAGATAATAATACGGATAGAAAAGTATTTTTGATGTTGTAAATAGGTAATTGCGAAATGAAAACTAAACAAAAAACAAAGCTTGACTCGAATAAAAAGGTGTGAAGCCGATAAAAAACGGCTGATCGACTAAAACGGTTCAAAAAAGAGAAAAATCAGCACGTAACCAAAATCAGTAGTTTTTTCGAAAACTCTGTTGGTGACTAAACGAACAGCGGTTTAAGACTACGGTTATATTCGGGGTTACCGATACATGAGGCAAGAACGACAGTTAACAGACAGGCAATACCAGCAAAATGGATATCGGCTTTGTTGGTCAGAACATTTCTGATTTTGCTACCGGCCGTGCACATGTTGATTTAAATAGATTCGCGTAAAACCCATTGTTAGTAAGGGGTTTCGACATTTCGCAAATGTCTACTATTTATCTAAGAAAAGGAGAAACCACCAATGAGTAACGCTACTGATATAACCACCAAACTATGGGAAATGGCCAACAAACTGCGGGGCACCATGGATGCCAGCGAGTATAAAAACTATATTCTGCCCTTTATGTTCTACCGCTACCTGTCTGAAAATCAGGATGACTATTTGCAGGCCAATGGACTGGAAGAATTTTACGTCGTGACCGATGAAGCTGAAAAAGAGGATTACCTTGAAGAAATCAGTAAGGGCATCGGCTATGCCATTGACCCCGGCTATACCTGGGGAAAAATCGTCGCCAAAATTGAAAATCACAAAATCAAAGCCAGTGACTTCCAGGATATGTTTGACGCCTTCAATAGAAATGCCAAACGCAACGCCGTTGCCGAAGCGGACTTTGCCAACGTCTTCTCCGATGTCAATCTGGGCGACACCCGCTTAGGTCCCAATACCAACCAGCGGGCCAAGGCCCTCAATGATATCATTCTGATGATTAATGACTTCACCTTCAAAGACGATTCCGGTCGGGATATCCTCGGCGATGTTTATGAGTATCTGATTGGCCAGTTTGCCGCCAGTGCCGGCAAAAAAGGCGGGGAATTTTATACCCCCCATGAAGTCAGCCAGATCCTGGCCAAACTGGTCACCCTGGATGCCGACGGCCGGGGCGCCCAGTTCCGGGTTTACGACCATGCCATGGGATCGGGCTCACTGCTGCTGACCGTGCAAAAAGAATTGCCCCATGGTGATGAAGAAGGCAGCGTCGACTTTTACGGCCAGGAGCTCAACACCACCACCTACAATCTGGCCCGGATGAACCTGATGATGCATGGCGTCAACTATCGCAATATGGAGTTGCGCCGGGCCGACACCCTTGATGCCGACTGGCCCTTTGCGGAAAAAGATGGGACGCAAATCCCGCTGAAGTTCGACGCCGTCGTCGCCAACCCGCCCTATTCACAGAATTGGGATACCAAAAACGTTGATCGGGAAAAAGATGTCCGCTTTAAGGGCTATGGCGTGGCCCCGGCCTCCAAGGCCGATTTTGCCTTTGTCCTCCATGGCCTCTACCATTTGGATAAAACCGGCACCATGGCCATCGTCTTGCCTCATGGCGTCCTTTTCCGTGGAGCGGCGGAAGGTAAAATCCGCAAGAATATCATTGATAACAATCTCCTCGATGCGGTGATTGGTCTGCCGGCTAACCTCTTCTACGGCACCAGCATCCCCACCTGCGTGCTGGTCTTTAAAGGCCGGGAAGCCCGCCACAATAAAGATGTTCTCTTTATTGATGCCTCCAATGATTTTGAAAAAGTCAAAAACCAAAATAAACTCACGGCGGATAACATCGACAAAATCATTGAGACTTACGCTAAACGTCAAGATATTGAGAAATACGCCCATCTGGCCAGCCTGGATGAAATCAAAGAAAATGATTATAACCTAAACATCCCCCGTTATGTTGACACCTTTGAAAAAGAAGAGGTGATCCCCCTGTCACAAGTGGCCCAGGAGCTAGCGGAAGTTAAAACAGAAATTGCCAATACTTATGATAACCTGTTTGGATTGTTGAATGAGTTGGAGGGGACGACTGCGGAAAGCCAGGCAGAGCTGGAAAAATTTATTGGGCTTTTTGGGAAGTAAGCGGGCTGGTAAGAAGTTATGGATGAACAAAACAATATTGAAATATTCGGTGATGGGATAAAATTACTTAACAACGTGATTGAGTTTGCCAATGCAGCAGGTTTTCCGGAGCTGCTAAAAGGAAATATCTTATATCTTAGAGATAAAATTGAAGGCAAGAAAAAAGCAAATCTAGTGAACACATTTCTCAAAATTAAGAAAAAACTTGACGAAACAGGGATCCCATATATTATCAAACCGGTTGAATTAAAGGTTTCGGTTTCCATACTTGAAGAAGCGTCCTTGGAAGAAGATGATTTTATGCAAGAATTGTGGGCAAATTTAATCATGAATGCCAGTATCGAAAATTTTAAAACGAATGTAAATATTACCTGTGTTGATGTAATTAGAAGATTAACCCCGCAGGATGCCAAAATTCTTTTAACCATTTATAAAAATCCTTATAGTCAAATAAAAAATGGTGTGATCACAAAAGATTTGCCCACTAGCATTATATTTTATAATGGTAATGGTGAAAGAGACGAACTTAATTTTAGGATAGATGAAGAAATTGAATTCTCATTAGGTAACTTAGAGCGGTTGGGTTGTATTGCAGGTGGAACAGTTTTTGGATCAGGGACAGACTATCATCTGGTCTCACCAACAGTTTTAGGTAAAAAGGTTTATGAGACGTGTACTCTGGACTTTGATAATTGCGAAGAATCGCAAGATATGTAAAGACGGCATCGAACGAATCATTTTGCCACACCTGAGGATTCGCTATTTTTATTTATTTTTGATACTATAAACAACATGATACATGCTTTTAAATTAAGGAGGTAACCATGAGCGAATTAAAAATCGATTTAGTTAAAGATTGGCAAGATCAAATACTGGCAGCTATGAAGAGTGACGGGCTCAACAACACCCGAAAAATGAAAATTGACCTTGTTAATAATTAGTTGTTTTACCTACCTAAGAAAAAAGGAGTCTGGGTTAAAACATAAAATCCATTTATCAAAAGAGTTTTGTTGTCCAGAAAAAACTGCGTAATATAACAGATATATTGGAAACTGGTGGTGATATCGGACCATATTTAAGTACAGGTGCTATTGCTTTCAAAAATGACTAAATTTCGCTGATGTTTTTTAAGACACTGGTAGAATTTTATTAAATTCCTATAAAGTGTCAAGTTTAAATCTAGATCGAGGTAAGGTAAGGTGCGTTATGTTTATAAAGGAATTAAAAATAGAAAACTTTAGAGGGTTTTCCACTGAAACGACTATTCGATTTCAAAATGGAATAAATGTTTTAATTGGTGCGAATAATGCGGGAAAGACAACAATACTAAGGGCGTTGGAACTATTGTTTTCGAATGAGAGGCCAAAGAATCTTAGAACAGAAGATTTTAACCATAGTATTTCAATTGATGACATTATATCATTTTCACCGAAGATTAAAATATCTGCAATATTAGTTGAAGACGATAAAGAGGAAAAATATTCAAACGATTTAATAACCGTTGCATCTTGGTTGACTAAAATAGATAAACCTTACGAAGCTCAAATAACATACGAATTCTCGCTGCCTGAAAAAGAGGAGACAGAATACAAAATTGCTATGAGCAAGGTGGACAGTAATGATATTGATGTTTTGTGGAAAGAAATAGAGTCGGATTTTATACGGAAGTATACCTACAAAGTTTTCGTAGGGAACCCAGAGTATAGGGTTTCGATTGAAAGTGATTCTTTAAAAAAATTTGACTTTCAATTTATGAATGCTATTCGAGATGTTGAAAGAGATCTTTTTTCAGGAAAAAATACTTTGCTTAAAGAAGTAATTGATTTTTTTATTGATTATGAAATAAAGACAGATGCTAATATTGATGAAGATGAAAAAAAAGTACTTATAAAAGCCAAAAAGAAGAGTTTTACATTAGAAGCGCAAAAGTTAATAACGTCTCTGCAAGCACGTATGGATAACGGTAAAAAAGAAATGCTGAAGTATGTTGAAGCAACCGGAGCAGACTTTGACAATACGAAGCCTACATTTGATGGAAAAATATTAGATATGGAGCTATATTCAGCATTAAAATTAGTCGTTGAAAATGAAACAGGAATAAAATTACCGGCTACAAGAAATGGTCTAGGATATAATAATTTGATTTTTATATCTCTATTACTCGCAAAAATGCAAAAAGATTCTTCAAGTGAATATCTTGGGAGTAACTCAAAGACATTTTCAATGTTAGCTTTTGAAGAGCCAGAGGCACATTTGCATCCAAACATGCAATACAAGTTATTGAAATTTTTAGATAGAAATAAATCACATGAGGTCAGGCAAATTTTCATAACCACCCATTCACCTAATATAACGGCTGCTGTCAGTTTAGATTCTATCATTGTTTTAACGAAGAAAAATGATGTGATAAACGTTTCATACCCAGGCAAGGTTTTTTCTGATACAGAAAAAGATAAAAAGTCGAAAAAATATGTTGAGCGATTTTTAGATGTTACAAAAGCAGATATGTTTTTTGCAAAGAATATTATTTTTGTGGAAGGATTGGCGGAACAGATCTTGTTACCAACTTTTGCAGAGGCAGATCATTTGTCATTAACTGATAAACATATTTCAGTAATAAATGTTAACGGGAGATACTTTGAGAACTTTATTAAATTGTTTGATACGCAAAATAGTTGTTATGCTATACCTAAAAAGGTAGCTTGCATTACTGATCTAGATCCGGTGAGGAAACTTAAAAAGAAAAATAGCAGCGAAGAAGTTACAGATGAAAATGGCGAAGAAAAAAGTAATTGGAAATCATGTTTTCCATTTATGATTGATAGTGATGGTAATTATGAATATAAAAAATCTTCAAATATGTTAACGTCTATATATCAAGAAAGAAAAGATGATGATTTAATACGAGTATATACTCAGATTGAAGGATCGACTTTTGAATATGAATTGATACTAGAAAATTATTCATGTAAGGATCTTATTTCAGAATCTGTCTCCAATCGCACTAACATTAAAAAGATGATGGATTCAATTGCAAAAGATATGTCAAAAGAAGATTTAAATAATCTAATAGAAGGTATTCGTAAGGGTGAATTTAAAGAGTTGGTAAAACAGTATTCTGACAATGGAGATGCATCTCCATTTGTTAAAGCCAAACATATTATCGCTGCGAGGTATTTAAAATCAATAAAAAAAGGTGAAATTGCTCAAGAACTAGCATCTGTTATTTTAGATAATATCGAAAGTACAGAGAATGGTGAAGAACACTTTGAATTTACTGTACCATCATATATCAAGGAGGCAGTAAAATGGATTTGTCAATAGCAACTTGTTTAGATGATAGCAAGCAAAAAATTAAAATTGATAATCATTTCAAAGTTATTGCTGGACCCGGAGCAGGAAAAACAACTTTTGTAGTCAGTCATATTAAAAATATAATAGAAAAATCAGATAAAATTTCGGATTTGCGAAAAATTGCATGTATTACTTATACCAATGTAGGGGTAGAGAGTATAACAGCTAAGTTAGGTGATGCATATGAGAGTACTGAAGTAAGTACGATACATAGCTTTTTATATAAGAATGTTGTAAAACCATATTTATGGATTCTAAGTGATGACTATGAGTTTGATTTAAAGAATATCAATGGACATGATGATGTTAAACCAACATATAGTATTTTGAGCGAATGGAAAGCTGAAACAAAACAATTTGCATTAAATGATGATAAAGAATTATCTAAAGCTCTTTCTAAACTGTCTTGGATTTTGAAAGATGAAATTATAGAACTGGGCTTTCAAAAGACTTGGTATGCAAAAGCAGGAGTTTATAATATTAAAAAGGATTCATATTTAGCATACAAGAAAATATGTTGGAAGAATGGACTTATTTCACATGATGACATATTGTTTTTGAGTTATAAGATTCTTGAAAAAAATTCAAGAATATTGGATATACTGCGAGGTAAATTCCCGTATGTTTTAGTTGATGAGTTTCAAGATACAAATCCTATTCAAAGTGCTATCATAAAATTAATAGCGAATGAAGAAACTATAGTGGGCGTCATAGGAGATGAGTGCCAATCCATATATAGTTTTCAGGGCGCAGATGTGGAACAGTTTATAAACTTTAATCTGCCAAATATGAAATTATATTACATTTCAGATAACAGACGAAGTACAGTAGAAATAATTAACTTACTAAACTATGTACGTGGAGAAAAATCATTCAATCAGAAATCTTCTGATGAATTACATGGTGATAAACCATGTATAATTTTAGGTAACTTCTTTAAGTCATTTGAGAATGTTAAAGAATTATGTAATGATGAAGTAATATGTTCCTTATCGTATAAGAAGGAGTTATCAAATCAGCTTAAATATGGAGTAGAAAGCTTTTTTTCAGAAGATGCGACTGATGAATTGCTCTTTGATGATGAAGAGAGGGGACGGATGATATTTTATTCCATTTGTTCAATGGAGTACTGTAAACAACTGAATTACAAAGAAGCATTAAAGAATATGAGAAAAGCTTATAGAAAAACTATAGGTTTTAATGATAGAGATTCATTTGAAAACATGAAAAGACTATCAGATAGCTATAATGAAATTACTTGCTTAAATATTTCGGATTTTTACAATAGTTATATATATGGTTTTTATAACACAAAGAAGAGAATTTCATCTGGAAATAAGAAAAGATATTATGATAGTCTAACCTACAAACAATTAGCGTGTGTTGTGAACATAAATGAGGATGCGGGTAAATTTAGAACAATTCATAAAGCTAAGGGTGATGAATTTGAAAATGTACTACTATTAATGAATCCTTGTGATTTTAATGAAAGTAAAGATCTTGATTTTTTGTTGCATCCTGATATGACTAATGAAGAGCATAGAGTTTATTATGTGGCATTAAGTAGAGCAAAAAAGAGACTTTTTATTTCAATTCCATTTGTATCAGTTGAGGTGAAAAGCCGTTTAGAGAATATAGAGTGGATAAAAATAGATATGATATAAGCTTTTCATCTGAATATTTCGACTGAAAAAAGGTTCTTCTGCAAATCCGATATCCGGCTTTTTGCTCCAAATCACGAAATTACGTTTCGGTTGGTAAATCTCACCCGAAATACTCAAATATGTGTAATGGGTAAACGGGAGGAATATAATGAAATTTTTACCTACAGTAGAAATGGATGAAAAGTCAATGTCAAATAGCCTACACATATTCAAAACTAAAGATTCATGCACTACAGGTCAAGATGACATGTTGATATACAAACAATACGCAAATGGGAAAAAAATGTAATACAATAAACGATTGGAGAAAATAACGATTGAGAATATTTCATCAAAAATAAAAATATACGAAGAAGTATTCTATGAAAACAATGGATTGCATTTTCGATTCAACAATGATGCAATTGAACGCATTGATAATCCGTTTTTTTCTTTACTGAGAAGAGAAATGCACTGACTAGAAAAATGTCTTAAAATAGAAGTAATTTAACTAAGATCAGATAGTTAAGTGAAAGATTGATTTAAAAACATTGTAGTTAGTGGAAATGAAGTCTATAATTAGAGACGAGGAAGTTAGAGACTGACATATATTCACCTTAAATAGGAGGATTTCAAAATAATAAATTTCAATTTTCAGTAGAACTGGGATGATAAAAAACTATTTAGTTGAAATGAGACGGAAAATTGCTTTGATTTAAAAAATGGATAAGTTGCAAAGGGGAGAAAAATGACATATTATTACAATGGCAAGGAATTTATGTCTAGCCTTGATAAAAATATTCAAAGCTATAAACATAAAGCAAACTCAAAAGAATCGCTAAATCACTACACAGATATTGAAAGCTTCTTCAGAATTATTAAAAATAAGAATCTCAAATTAAATGCAATTGACAATCTAAATGACAAGATGGAGTCTGAGTATTTAGAAGAGGAAGAATTAAATAGATTGGTATTTATATCATCGTTTTGTCATGGGTTGGAGAATATTCCACTCTGGCACATGTATACGAGCAAAAATTATGGCTTGAATATCGAATTTGAATATAAATCTTGTAAAAAAGGTTTTATTGATGTAATTTACGATAATAGTCGACCAATTGAAGCCATTCAAAGATCCCCCAAAAATGAAATAGACAAGTATTTCATAAATGGTGATGTTGAAGATCAAAAATTCAAATGGTTAATTGACCTCAGGATCACTGATGTTTGTTATGACTCGGAAATCAGGGAAAATAATCCAGTTTATTATGTTGGTGATTTTAAATATGATTTAAACGCTATGGGATTGTTTAAGAATGAGTTTTGGAAATATGAAGAAGAAACTCGATTGATAGGTAAATTTAGAACAACAGAAACAAAAACTACTCTACCGACTTATGATTATATTTTGATTCCTGTTACGTTTGAGAACGTCCTTATGACTGTCAAATTTAGTCCATGGATGTCTGAAGAAATAAAAGAATGTGTGAAAGTGTATGCCAAACAATACTTAGGTGACAATAAAGCAAAGTTTATTGATAGCCGATTTACAGATCAGCTAATTAGAAAATACTAGTTGTAAGTGTGTGAATGTTTGTTGAAAATGTCGTTTGTAGTAGATGTGCCCTTTACGGTAATAAACAAAAATAATTGGAAAAGATGAAGAAGATTAATCTTTAAAGGCAGATAAATGAAAGTAACGGAAATCAAACGAGAGATCCAAAGACTCTTTGAAAATGAAAAAGATGATGAAGCCATTAATTTTTGGTTGCAGAATGTACTTGAAAATAAATCGCCAATAGTAACACAGCAAATATTTAATTCAACATTGAACAGCATCGGTTTTTTTGAATGGAACGAGTGGAATCTGGGTAGAAAATCAAATCGCTTATATTCGATTACTTCTAAAATGGCAAATAGTGGATTGCTTACTCTGCTGATTAAGTGTGATTTTATGAATAAAAATAAGAAATCATTAAATTGCTTAACATTGATGATGGTAGCAACTATATTAAATCAAGATAGATTGACTTTTAATAAAATCATAAAAATTTTATATTTGAATTACACATATGATGAATTTCGGGAGATTTTACGTCAATGTATTTTTTATTCTGATTTTTTCAATCCTGTTATTTTTTCAAAACCAGAGCGCATTGAATTGATTGACGATTCAATTATTGAGAGTGGTCTGCTTGATGATATTGATAAACTGATATTTATTATTCGGATTTGCAATTTGTCAAAATCAAATTACCGAAATTTGGGAGATGTCATCAATATAATTGAAAATTATTGGGATAATGAGGAAGTAAAATACGAGGCAGTTGAGTATTTAATGACAGAAAATGTTATCGATAATATGGAGAATATTTCTAGAATAATTTCGGCTGATGAAGTCATTTTACTCAAGATGTGCAAACGGAAGATTTTTGATCAAGATAGATTTAACATATTGATATTTAATAATAGATTTAGAAAACAAGTATTGGATATGATAATATTAAAAAATAACCAAAAATTAATAGTTCCGGTAATAAAATTTATCCATGATTGTTTTCTTGTAAAGATGTGTAATGGTTATTGTTCAAGAGGTGTAGCTGGTGGACCTTATGAAGATTTTAGAAAATGTTTAGCGGAAAGTGAACACCGTCAAAGAGACATAATTGAGGAGATAAGTTTAGAGATTTTTAGTCATAATTCAAAAAATATTTTAAATTTCTTTTTGATAGGTGATCGAACAAATGCTAGGGAGGATACTGTTTTATTAAATATGAAATATGAATATAACAGTATTTTTGTTGAGCAATATCTAAAATATAGAATCAATGAGCTTTACAAGTATGTTGAAACAAAAGAGCAATATCATGACTATGTTGCGCTCATATTCCCTTATATCGGCGGAGATTATAGTGATAAAAAGAAAATATTTGAGGAAACACTTAAGTATTTTACGGAAAACAATCAAACATTAAAGGTAATGGAATTAATAGGTGGAATAACAGAGTATAATAAAGAGCTAGCCAGGGAAATAATTTTGGATATCATTTGTTATGAAACAAATGATGAATTTCAGATTACGTCTTGTTTTAATAAAAAATATACAGTTGACATTTTTTACTTGCTAAATCAATATTTTGAGGATTTTAATGCATTCGATTTCCTTAAAAACAGTTTGGTATTTAAGAATAAAGTATTCGAGAATACAATAGACTATTTTGAATATGCTATTCATCATGAATACCAACCTCAGTTTCAAGAGTTGATTAAAAAGAGAATATTTTTTTTGACTAATGATCTAAATTGTATTTTTGATTTATACATTAAATATCAAGATAACTTATATCCAAAACCCGATGAGCGATTTATTGGGTCAATAGTTTACTATGAATTTTTATGGATTTCAAAACAAAGCGAATTTAAAGGTGCGAAAAAAAAGAAGATACTGGACGGTTTTACACGTGTGTATTGGTCTTTGCAAAATAATAACTTTTGGAATATTAAGAACTATAGAAAATCCGTGATAGAGTTTTTTGAAATTAAGTTATAGTTAGGAGAAAATTGTTTTGATAAGAGAAACTATCATAGAGATAAATAATAAGTTCATTAACGAAGCTAAGAGTTCACCACGACTTTTTGAAGATTTGGCACAATTAGAGCATTACATTGCAGAAAGCTATGGTAATAGAGTGCTAATTGAATTAATACAAAATGCAGATGATGCGCAGTCAAATAGGGTTTATTTATATTTTGATGGTATAAATTTGTATTTAGCAAATAATGGACGGAATTTTAATGAAGAAGATATCATGGCAATAAGTAGATCTGGTAACAGCAGTAAGAACAGAAAAGTGAACATTGGTTATAGAGGAGTTGGATTCAAGAGCACTACTTTTTTAACAAATGATATTGTTATTTATTCTAATGGCGAGTATTTTACATTCTCAATGCAAAAAACAAAAGAAAATCTTGCCAAATATGGAATAAAAAAATGTCCAACAGTAAGAATTCCATTTATTATAGAAAAAGGTCTAGAAGATAGAATAAGCAACGTTGTAAGTGATCTTGTTAAAAAGGGATTTAGTACAATATTTGTTTTTAAGAATGCTAATATTGAATTAATTCGAGAGGAACTATTTGCGCTAAGGAATGATACATTTATTTTTCTTAACAATCTTTGTGAATTCAAAGTATCAGTGGAAGATATTGAACAACTCTATAAAGTTTCAAAGCACAGTTCGTATATTTCGATTTCGAGTAGTAAAGGAAAAAGTACTTGGAAAATATTAAAAGGTCAAGCAAATGAATTACCCTTTCAAATTGCATTTGAATTTGACGGAAAAAACTTGATACCTTGTAATAATGACGAATCTGTTTTGCACGTTTTCTTACCAACTCTTGATAAGTTGGATTTTCCTTTTAAAATAAATGGATATTTTTCAACAGATCCATCAAGAAAACATATACATTTTGATGATGACTGTAAGGGAATACTTGATGCGACTGTAGAAATGGTGATTCAAATCATTCGTGAATTATTTGAATTGGAAACAGAAGAGACTGGAATATTGCAAATAGTAACTACAAATAATTCATTTTCGAAATTCTCAATATATTTTGAAGATAAATTATTTAACTTATTGAAAGAATCGATGATAATAAAAACAAGAAAAGGGGAACTAAAATGCGTATCGGAAATATTAAAAGTTCCGCACTTTCTGACTATTGACGAATTTAATAATTTAATTGATCACTGTGATTATTTAAATTACAAAGTAACAGCAGGGAGAATGGATGGTATAATGTCTGATTTCTTTGACAAATTCAGCATAAATTGTTTGAATTTGGATGATTTGACAAATATTTTTTCGAAAGAATTTTTGAATAATTCAATATCACAAGTTGTCTTGGGAAAATTGTTCGGATATTTTACAAATGAAATTGCACATCAGGATTGCGGAAAATTAAATTTTTCAAATGCCGTATTGCTTGATAAGAAAGGGTCTGTTTCAAGATTAGAATACTTTGTTAATGGGGAAAAAGAACTCCATAAAGAATTTATTAAAGGATTTAGTGAGAATGTTAATGATGGTGCTTTAGAGTATATTGAGAGAAAATACAAAGTTAGCCTTGCTTCTTTACTCAAAAATAACATAACAATAAAAGATATTAAAGAAGTAGGAAATATGAATAGAGCATATACAATTAAAAACAACCCTGACAAAACATATAATATTGGTTTAAATATCTCAAAATGGAGAAGTGCTGAAATACAATGTGTTGAAATTGAAAAATATTTATTTGGCAACAAAGCAACTGACGTAAGTAAACAGAATAAAGGATATGACATTGAAAGCATAGATAATAATAATAATATAAAATATATTGAAGTAAAATCTTTAAAAAATGATGGAGAATATTTTACTTTGACAAATAATGAGTATACAACAGCACATATGTATGCAGAAAAATACTTTTTGTTTTTATGCATAAATCAGAATTCTAAGTTAAAGGTAATTTATATTAAAGATCCAATTAACAATCTCAAATTAGAAAAAAGGATAAAGCAATGGGAATGGTTTTGTGATGAGTATAATGGAGAGGAATATACTATTAATTTGGAAGAATGATCAATTATTTTGAACTAAGTAATTATATTAATTTTTCAACAGAATTGATTAAATTTGCAAGCATTAATAAACGTGATTTAAAGATCGGAGATTATGAAGGGTCAATTGAAGTTTGACCCTTCAATTGACCCTTTTTAGAACTTTCTAATTCATTATATTCTAATTATAGAAAAAAGTTGAAAAATGGCTAAAATAAAGGGATTCAATAATTCATTTGCATTCATTTAGTACTGTTTTATGTTTATCCGAAAATTCGAATCCCTCAGGGTACGCCATATATATGAATGATTAATTTAAATTAATCATGTTGATAATCTCGAATGCAAATTGTCATTTCAAACCGGTACGGCCGCCTTCACCAAGTAAAGTGACAATGAAGACAAAGTGATTTTTAATTAATTTGGATACTAATGCTGGCAACAAGTGTCCTACATAAAGGATGACGGCCCTCGAAAGTAAGGCAATTAGGAAATTTAAAAAAAATAATGTCCTAAATGTGTCCTATTGCGACTATGAAATGCTTTTAATATGCTATTTACCGGTTGATTCGTAATCAGTAGGCCGGGGGTTCGATTCCCCCCGCTAGCTCCAGTAAGAATCACATAAGAGAGTCGTTTTGGTTCTCTTTTTTATTTGCGTAAAGAGTGAAATGCTTAAGAAAACCCATGAGTTGGGGATTGTTTGGGAAACTTGAAACACTCCCATCTATTCTCCAAGTAAAAAATCTACGATATTGATCTGTTTGATACCATCTTCGTCCATCGGGAGCTCATCCATTGATATTATAAATTTGGGATAGTGGTCGGCCACTTTTTTTAGTGGAGCTATTTCACGCTCAAAGGTTGCAGGGTCGAGAATAGTTGCTGAAACCTGATAGTATACCTTATCGCTGCCGAGCATCGCAATAAAATCAATTTCTTTATCATCAACCTTACCGATATCGACCGTATAGCCACGTCTCAGAAGCTCCAGATACACAATGTTTTCAAGAATATGGCCAATGTCAGCATTTTTATCCCCGAGCAGCATGCGGCGCAGTCCAAGATCCACTAGATAATATTTTTCAAGCGATTTTAGATGCTGTTTACCCTTGACATCATACCGGTTAGCCTTATATAGAATAAAGGCACTCGTTAGGGCTTCAATATAGTTTTCAACGGTTACTGAAGTCGTTTTTCGTCCGAAAGAAGTCAGGCTGTCGGCAATTTTCTTCGAAGACACAATATTGCCAATATTGTCAAAAAGGAATTTAATCACACTTTCAAGTAGGGGAATATCGCTGATTCGTTTTCTGGCAACGACATCCTTGAGTAAAACGGTGTTATAGATTCCCATCAGATAATCCCTGCGAATGTTCTCATCTTCAATAACCGCCACATAGGGGAAACCGCCGTTTTTGAAATAGCTGTTCCAGGCGTCCCGCTGATCGCCGCCAACCAGTTCATAATATTCCGCAAAGGAAAGGGGCAGCATACTGATTTCGATATATCTGCCAGAAAGCAGCGTGGCCAATTCGCCGGAAAGCATCTGAGCATTTGAACCTGTGATATAAACATCCACATCGTCTTTGATAAACAAGCTATCAACGGCTTTCTGAAACTGAGGTACATTCTGTATTTCATCTAAAAATACATAGGTCATTTTGTTAGGAATAAGCTGCTTTGTGACATAGTCATGGAGCTTCCGATAGTCAAGTAAATGCTCATTGGCTACGTCCTCAAAGTTAATCGAGATAATTTGATTGTCCTCAATGCCACATTCTTTCAAATAAGCTCTGAACATTAAAAGCAAGGTAGATTTTCCGCAGCGGCGAATACCCGTAATAACCTTGATGATTTTCTTGTCTTTCATTCTTTTCAACTTTTCCATATATTGTTTTCTTTGTACCATGATGAACACCTCCTATTAATGATACCATAACATGAAAAAATAATGAAGTAAACAAGTTTTCATTTTATAATATAAAAAAAATAAATAATTCGGATGTTTTATTTTGGAAAATGATAAATTCGTTTTATTGAATTAAATAAAACTCGAACGCCATAAACTTAGGGCTTCAACTTCATAACTATTTGCGTTTGGCAGCAATTGATTTTTCAAGCTGTATTACTAATAAGACCGCTCGTAGAATAAAAAAGTCTTGTTTAGCAGAGATGTCAAAGTGCTATCGATAGAAGAAATTAGAAAAATGTTTATAGAACCAATGATTTATGCAATACTGGTAGAAGAGCCATTTAGAAAGCATTGGAGTAGAAAATGGAAGTGGGGGGAAAATGGTATTGCGACACTTTCTAACGCTGCTTTGTCTAAATGAATTACAGGCATTTTCTGGCGTCCATTTGGCGTCCGTTTCTATGAAAAAACATATTAAGTTATGAAATATATTGAAAAATATGAAAAGAGCAATCACTTAGATGGCATAATAAAGACATTTAAGTGATTGCATGAAAGTTGTTATACGTTGACCATATAATTCGTAATCAGTAGGCCGGCGGTTCGATTCCGCCCGCTAGCTCCAGTAAAAAATAATTATTTATTGAAGAACGGCTTTAGATAAACGTTCTTCTTTATTTCTCTGCTTACTTTTCTTCATGGAACTCTATCTCTTTAGCCTCCTTTACCTTCAATGTCATTTTTTTATCATTTATTTTTTGTTCGGTTGCTCATTATTCAATCGCCCTCGTTTTATTTCCCTATTTCTATTTCAGATATTCAACGAACCAATTGGCAGCCATTTCAGCAACCCTTTCCAACGTGCCTGGTTCTTCGAAAAGATGGGTAGCTCCGGGAATAATTTCAAGTTGCTTAAGCCCGATTATTTTGCGATAGGCCTTTTGGTTTAATTCGATGACTATATTATCATTTCCCCCAACAATAAAGAGTGTTGGGGATTTTACACTTTGAAGATGAGGCCATGCCAGATCGGGCCGGCCGCCCCTGGAAACAATAGCATTTACCTGATCTCCTAGTATTGCCGCCGCTTGCAATGCTGCCGCAGCACCTGTACTGGCACCAAAATATCCGATTGTAAGGTTTTTTGTTTCTTCCTGCTGCTGTAACCATTTTGTCGTCACAAGTATCCGGTTTGCCAGTAAATCGATATTAAAACGCATTTTATATTTCATGTCTTCTTCAACCGTCAGCAAATCTAGCAGCAAAGTCCCAAGGCCATGGATTCTGAGCACCTTTGCCACATAATTATTCCGGGGACTGTTTCTGCTGCTGCCGCTTCCATGAGCAAACAGCACTACGCCTGTTGCGCTTTCTGGAATTTTCAATGAGCCGATTAACTTTATCTGTCCGTCAGGGATATGTACGATCTTATCGATGCTTTTCATGCTGATTCGTCCTTGTTTTCAAAGGCGTTAAGGATCGAAATGACTTCACTGTCTTCTACCTGTGTAAAATCTTCATAATATGCGCCAACCGCTCCCCGATAATTTGCGTCTATATCAAGCGATACTAACTCATCCACCATAGAATTCAACTTTTGGGCGGTATCATATGGCGTTACCGGAATCGCAATAACCAGTCGTTTGGGGTTGCGTTTTTTTATCTCATCAATGGCTGCTATCATTGTAAGTCCTGTGGCAATGCCATCGTCTGCTATGATTACTATTTTTCCTTCAACCGAATACAGTGCTCTTCCCCCTAGAAATATTTCTCTGCGCCTTTTAATCTCGTTACGCACTTTTTTTATTTCCCCGGCTAGCCATTCCGGATCGATATTCTTAACTTCAGCTGAATTGCAAATAGGATCGCCATCCTCAGTTATCGCACAAATAGCGTACTCACTGTTCAGGGGATGGCCTATTTTTTTTGTTGAAAGAATATCCAGTGGAGCATCTAGCATCTTTGCGATTTCAACCCCCAGAATCACACCGCCTCTGGGTAATGCCAATACGATAACATCCTCGCGCTTATATTTTTCCAGAGCATTCGCCAGTTTGATTCCCGCATCTTTTCTGTTTTTAAACAACATGTTTGTCCTCCTTAAATTTCTATTAATTATCCAATACCATCTCTGAATAGATCTCTTGGGATCACCTAAACATCTGCTTTATTCTTCACTTCTACCCCATCAAAATATATTCAATCAATTTATTCCGAATTATTCATAAACCTTGATATTTTATGAAAATGCGTCATACAAAGACTATTTTCAGGTTGATGCACCCTAAAAATGCGAAACCTTGCAAGTAAATCAGACTTTTGAGCGACGCACTCTATCGATCAAATATCGGCTGAAAGGGTAGACGAATCCACGGGATTAAAAAAAAATAAAACACTAAATAAAAATATTAATCCTCCAGCTATGCTGGGGAGAGTAGGGTAAACGGAAGTGTGACGTATGTTGTAAAACTGGATAGGCTACAATTAATTGGACAATAAAATTGTGAGCAGATATGAAGGGGTTATAATAAAAAAATCGGTCGAAAAATCCTCGTTTAATTGATGGGTTTTCGTCAAACTTGCCGGTATCATAAAAACCATCTTTTTTATTTTCTCGGATACGATAGCTGTCGCCTTTGATATTGATAGTTGTGGAATAGTGTAATAGACGATCCAGTATGGCCGTGGCGACAACGTTATTCTCGAATACTTCACCCCAACTGCCATAAGATTTGTTGGAAGTGAGAATAATAGAGCTTTTTTATATCGATTATCCTAAACTTGAAATTTATTTTTTTGTTGAAAAATATTTGAAAAGAAAGATATCTAAACTGAATTTGAAGGTCAGGTGATTAGAATTTATAATCGTGAAAAAAACAATATGTGATATCATTCGATATGATAAAAATAGATAAAGAAGTGTTCAATAAGGATTGTTACAGAAAAAAATTACTATTTGTCATGGAGGAGGTATTCATGAACTTAAAATAGCGCAATGCATTTACTTTCATACTAATAATTGTTACAATATTAGTACGAAAGGAAGTGAGCTTATGAAACGATACGAACAGCTGGACAAATTGATTGTCGATCATGACGGAATTGTTCAAACTTCGCAGGTTGTTGCCGAAGGAATTTCTAAACCTGTTTTTTATGATTATGTCAAAGCGAAAAAACTTGAACAGGTGGCTCATGGCGTTTATGCTTCAGCGGATGCATGGACCGATTCGCTTTACCTAATTTATATTCGAAGTAAGCAAGCTATCTTTTCCCATGAAACCGCTTTATTTCTACATGATTTGACGGTACGGGAGCCAGCACCGTATTCGATTACGGTCAAGACTGGTTATAATCCCACCCGCCTAAAAGAGGATGGAATCCAGGTTTATACGGTTAAACCGGAGCTTCATCCGGTGGGCTGCACATCCGCACAGACGCCTTTTGGGCATACGGTTCCGGTTTATGATATGGAGAGAACCATCTGTGATCTGATCCGCAGTCGAAAAGGGATTGAAATCCAAATCTTTCAAGATGCAATAAAGCAATATGTCGGGCGTAAAGATAAAAATCTGCGAACACTGATGCAATATGCATCCCTGTTTCGTGTTGAAAAAATCTTGAGACAATATCTGGAGGTACTGTTATGATTAAGACATCAAAACAATTGAAGGATTTGATCCGGAATCTTTCAAAAAAGAAAGCGGCAGATGCTCAGATGCTGCTGCGTCATTATATGATGGAACGTTTTCTGGAGCGAATTTCTCTTTCTGAATATAAAGATCAATTTATTTTGAAGGGAGGGATTCTGGTGACAGCAATGATCGGATTGAATGCACGATCGACGATGGATTTGGATGCTACGGTAAAAGGCATCAAAGTGAATGCTGAAGATGTCGAGCAGATTATTGCTTCGATTGCCTCGGTGCCTTTAGATGATGGTATATCTTTCCGTATCAAGAGCATTGGTGAGATAATGGATGAAGCCGAGTATCCGGGAATCCGGGTTAATATGGAGACGAGATTTGATGGCGTGATCACACCGATTAAGGTTGATATTTCCACAGGTGATATCATTACTCCCAAAGAAGTGCGTTATCAATTAAAGCTGATGCTGGAAGAACGTAAAATTGATTGGGGCTTACAACCTCGAGACGATTCTGGCCGAAAAGTTGGAAACCATTATTTCCCGCAATACTGCCAATACCCGCATGAGAGATTTTTATGACATCCACAGCCTGCTTCAACTGTATGGTGAAAACATGAATCCTGCAGTTTTCAATCAGGCACTGATGGCAACTGCGAACAAGCGTGGTACAGAGCATTATTTAACCGATATGCTGTTAATCGTTGATGAAGTGGAAAATAGCAGTGTCATGGAAAACCTTTGGCTGGCTTATCAAAAGAAATTTTCTTATGCATCGGAAATTACCTGGAAGACAATCATGGAATCCGTCCGTAATTGCATGGGGTTGATCAGAATGGAGGGCAGACATTAGTTATTTTATGGTACGTTCGTTTTTTGGTTAATAAATGAAAGTGGTAATTCATGTACAAGTATAAACATTCGAAAAAAAGAGTAAAACGTGTCGTAAACATGTCGCATATCATATATAAATGTCCGCAATAAGACATTTACCTACTGTTTCGTAATCAGTAGGTCGGGGGTTCGATTCCCCCCGCTAGCTCCAGTAAGAATATAATATTTTGCTAAAAGAATGGCTTTAATTAGCGATTCTTTTTTTATTTTTTGTTTTTACTCTCCGCTTTAAAGTATGACCGACTGTGAAAAGTTGAAAAACTCTGGCTATTTCTGGCTATTTTACCCCTATTATTTGTCGTACTATTTTCACGTTGAATTATTCCATTTGGTACGTTTCTGTGTTTTGTTGAAAAAAGTCTGTCACACAAGTTGCCACATCTTATAATGTACACGCTTGTCAAGATACAAAATGAAAAAACGTTAGTTATATCAAAATCGGTGTTAAAATACCCTTTTGGGAAGTTTTAAAACGGTATTGACACAGTTGACGGTGATTAATTGTATTGAGGACGACGTTGTTTCAAATGACCGAAAAAATGCCAATCACTGACGACAAACAGTTGGAGGCGGAGCGGCTAGGTATCCCTTTATTGAAGGAGAAGGTTGCAAAAAGCAATAATGAGTGGGTGAAAAATGGGTGTTACAGACATAATTGGCCATGCTTAATAAGAGAACCTCAGGCATAAAATTTGCCTGAGGTTTCTTTCACCGTTAGAGTGATGTGCGTCAGGAAAACAGAGCTGATAGTCTTGACGTTTTCTTAACCTCGAAATGATGGGATACAGTATTTCACGACAGATCGGGGTTGCTAATCCATTTCATGCCAGGACATTTAGACTTGTAAGACTCGTTGTGCTGGTGTTTTGATTATCCTGGTATTGTTGAAAAAGAGACAGTAAATCCTGCTTTGTTTTTGAAGTCTGATTCCATTCGGTTTCATCCAGGATACTAAGACTGCCCATGGTTTCACGGATTTGCATGTAATTCTGTGAAATACCTCCATTTGGCGGACTTTCCGAAAACGGGACGAGGCTTTTTATTTCCTCGAGATCAAAGCCGTTGGTTTTGATAGCATCGGCTAAGGCACTGCTTTCGCTAATACTGGCTTCTTGCAATGCGGTGATGATAGCAGTGGCATCTTCTTCGGTGAGTTCAGAAGCATCATATTCTTCAAGAATTGAACTGATGATGTCTTCCTGTTCCGATGTCAGAGAAGTTGCATCGGATGATTCAGATGTAGCACTGACTTCCGGTGGCGGTGGTGGTGGCGGACCTTTTGGTGGCGGCTTTGAACCATCAACCTGGCTGGTTTCACTGGTATCGCTGGATGTCGTTTGCTTGGTTTGATAGGCCTGCCAAAGACTGGCAGCACTACTACTTTGACTGATTGAACTGATCATTTTGGGTTCTCCTTTCATAATAATTTGCAGCAGTAAGGGGGATTACGCCATGGTGAATAGTATCAATTGACGTGCGATGCGGCCATTGACCTGCCATCTGCTGCGGGCCGAGGATAAACTTTCAATAATGAGATGTCGAAAAGCAAATAAAAGTATCCTAATCTGAAGTATAGCGGATGGAACTTGAATAGACATTGAATGAAGCAATTCAAGCCTGGCAGGCAGTAGTGCCAGGAGACTCTTAACTTAAGCCATTTAAAAATACCCAGCAAGTCATAGAATCCTGGGGTCGGATCATGTATAATAATGAAGGAAAAGATGTGAGAATTACGGTTGTTGTGAAGAAAGAAAGAGGCTTAAGATGAATCATGATATTTTATATCGCAGCGAGGAATTTATTTTTTCTTATCGAATTGCCGGTGTGCTGGTAAAGAATGAAAGAATACTTTTGCAAAAACCCCGAAATGACGATGGTTACTCGATACCGGGAGGCCATGTGCGCAGGGGGGAGACTTCCCAGGAAGCTTTGATCCGGGAATTCAAGGAAGAAATCAATGCGGATATTCAAGTTGAGAAATTGCTTTTTGTGGGCGAGAATTTTTTCCCCTGGGGCAATCGACCCTGTCAGCAAATCAGTCTCTATTATCATATTTTATTGCGGGATGATACGCAAATTCCGTTGGAAGGGGTGTTTAAGGTCATTGACGAACTGGAAAATATGCAAATTGATTTGGATTTTTGCTGGATTCTCTTGTCCGAATTAAAAAAGGTGAAGTTTTATCCAACGAATCTCGTAGACGACTTAATTACCCTGCCGGAAAATGTCAAACATTTTGTTTTCAAGCAAGCACCATGAGTCGCCGAATCGATTTTTCTGGCCCCGGGTCATTTGAAATTTTAGTAAAAAATGGAAAGGAAAAATATGATGAAAAGAATCGCAGTGGTTTTGGCTTTGATGGGGTGTTTGTTGCTGGTGACTGGCTGCGAGAGCGAGGCCGAAAAGGTTTCTTACAATTTGTCGCAGCAGGCGGATAACTTTAATGTGATCCGTCAGTTGACGGTGATTAATTGTATTGAGGGCGACGTTTTGTTCCAGATGACCGGCAAAATGTCAATCACTGCCGACACCGCCGACAATCAGTTGGAAGTCATCGTTGAAGATGAGGATGGCAGTTATAAAAAGCATTTTATCGGGTTAAGCGACAACGTCACCTATGTGCTGGAAGATTTAGGTGAGAACACGGTTTCGAAATATAAGTATACCCTGAATTACAATCCGAAGATGTGGATTCCCGTTGAGATTCAGACCATCGATTAGGCGGTCAGAGTCACCGTTCTTGGTGCCACGGCAAACGGTTTTGCCGGGCCAGCCATGACGCCATAAAAAAATGAATCAGATGGATCATGATTTTGGACTGATGATGGGTTTTATTATGACCCTGGGTTTTGCCATGGTCGCGGTCCCGGGGGCTCCCGGCGGCGCCATCATGACGGCCTTGCCATTTCTGTCGATTATCGGCATTGCCATTGACAGTCCCCTGGCAAGTTTGATGATTGCCATCTAGATCAGTCAGGACAGTTTCGCGACGGCCTGCAATGTGTCCGGCGACAATGCCATCAGCCTGATGGTTCAGAAATTCTATGATCAGATGGTTCAAAAAAACCGGCTGGGGTCGCAGCAGTTCCCGTTGAAGAAGTCCCCGTTGAAGTTTGACAAAAACCTTCCCGCCGGGTCCGATGACACCAGCGGGAAGGTTTTTGTGTGCTATGATACATTGTAAATTTTGATACGATCCTAAAGAGCGTTTAGCCAGCGGGTGAGGTCGGTCAGCGGCGGGACGCTGCCGGCGTGTTTGAGTTGACCATTGATGATTAAAACTGGGGTCATTAGAATTCCGACACCCTTAGCAGCCTGTTCGTAAGGCTGTAAATACTGATCCAAAGCGTAAGTCCAGCCAAACTGATTGTAAGGTTCGTAGGGAAGATTTTCCGGGTCATCCCGGCGATCATAACACTGATTCAGTAAAACGGGATCGATGGGAAGATCGAGAAGGCGGGCCACATTCTTTGCGGTGCCCGGGATCAGACCTTGCGTGTGGGCAAAATCGCTGGCTTTCGGATCGGTATAGGCAAGATGTCGCACCGTTGCCGCTTTATTTTCTGCACTTACGATGGTTTCAATGAGATGGGTCAGCAAGCCACATCGGGGACATGGCGGGTTGGTTCCGATAATCCAAATTTTATGCATGTAAAAGGTCTCCTTTTTTCTTGATGTTGCAAAGCTTATTTTGATGATGGATCGATTGTGCGACGGGCCTCTGATAAAATGCCGACAATGGTATTTTGATAGGTTTCCAGGGTTTCGATCCAATTTTTTAAGCAGGTTTGACCGGAGGGGTTGATGCGGTAGATTTTTTTAGCGGCTCCGGTTCCGTTGACGTCCCATTCCGCCGCAATCAGGTTTTTTTCCTCTAAATGTTTAAGAGTCCGATACACGCAGGTACGGTCAATCTTATCACCGTGGATCATTTTTCGAATTTCTAATCCATGGATAATGCGATACCCATGTAAATTCTGACTGGCTAAAATGGTCGTAAGTGCTTCAAAAGATGGCGTAGTGAAAAAACGGCCGAATTAGTATAAACTAACCTGAAAAGAGGTTCAGGAGGTTTAGAGATAATGGTCGAATCAAAAAGACAGCTATGGAAAGAGCGTTTCGAAGAACAGTCAAACAGTGAAATGACCATTGATGCCTGGTGCAGTCAAAATCAGATCAGTAAACACACCTTCTATTATTGGAAGCAGCGGATCCGAAAAGATAAGATGGACAGGGTCGAAGAAAATACCGCGTCACCACTGTTTGCAAAACTGGAAATGCCAGCGACGGCTGCTGAGCGAATAACGGAAGCGGGACTAATTATCCGCTGGCGGGGTTTTGAGCTGATTCTGTCGGATCAACGTGATATCTCTCTGGCAACGCAGTTTATCCGGCAGCTTTCACAGTCATGATGGATCGGTTTATCAGAGGCACAACCCATATTTACATTGCCTGTGGTGCCACCGACTTCAGAAAACAGATGGATGGACTGGCCATGGTTGTCAACATGGAGTTCAAGCTGGATCCATTTTCGGAGGCATGTGCCTTTATTTTCTGCAACCGGAAAAGAAATGCCCTTAAAGTTTTACGTTACGACGGCAACGGGTTTATTCTGGCCAGCAAGAAGCTGCTCAATGGCATGAAATTCCAGTGGCCCAGAACCCCATCAGAAGTCAGAGAAATAACCGGCCAGCAGCTGCAGTGGCTGCTTCAGGGTCTTGAAATCGAGCAAAAAAAAGCCCTCCAGCCGGTGTCGATGACCCTTGAGAACAGCTGCTTCTGACAGCTTTAAAATGATGTGCGACAACTCGGAATGATGGTGCGAAATGGCTTTTTTAAGCCATTTCAAATCTGAAAATGGTAGCGTTCTGGCGCTGGAAATGGTATAATAATACCAAGAAAAAGCAAAGGAATGGATACCGATGACAGGACAGGAAGAACTGCAGATGCTCCGGGCGCTGGTGGAAAAACAGAAAGAAGAATTGGCCGCCAAAGACGAAATTATTGCCAAACAGAATATCCGGATTGAAAACATGGTGTAGGCACTTCTGCAGGCCAGAAAGAAACTGTTCGGCCCCTCCACCGAAACAACAAAAAACCTGGATGGAAATTGTCTTTGTTTGAATCAACCGAGGCACTTGCCAAAGAACTGTTTAACGAACAGCAGAAAATCACAGTCCCCAGTCATACCCGCAAGGCCCGTCAACCTGGAGTCCGGCAGGAAATGCTGGCCGGTCTTCCGAAGGAAATTGAAGAGTACATCATCCCGGACGATGAAGTCTGCTCCAAATGTGGCGAGGATCTGATGGTCATCGGCAAACGGATCGTCCGAACCGAAGTGACCTATGAACCGCCCAAACTGAAGGTGAAACAGATTGTCCAGCAGATTGCCAAGTGTACCCAGTGCGGCAAAGAAGGCAGTGACAATCCTAAGGATCATTTTCAGAAAGCGGCTGTCCCGGTGCCGGTACTTGCTCATTCCATTGCCACGCCATCCCTGGTGGCCCAGGTTATGTATCAGAAGTTTGCCATGGGCATGCCCTTTGCCCGTCAGGAAAAAGATTGGTACCGGTTGGGGCTCATTCTATCCCGTTCAAATATGGCCAACTGGACGAACCGCTGCAGCGAAGAATGGCTGACCCCGGTTTATGAACGCATTCATGCCGAACTGCGCGCCTGTGAAGTGCTGCATATGGATGAAACACGGATTCAGTGCAACCGGGAGGATGGTAAAAAAGCCAGCAGCGATTCCTATATGTGGGTGATCAGGAGTGGGGCATGCGAGAATATCCAGGCCGTTTTCTTTCATTACTCCCCCAGTCGCAAAAGGGAGATCGCCAGGCAGTTGCTTTCCGGATTCCAGGGCTATTTAACGACGGATGCGTATTCTGGCTATGATAAAGTGGAAAATATCCGGCGCAATTTATGTTGGTCGCACTGTCGCCGTTATCATATCGAAAGCATCCCGCTGACCAGCAATGGCAAAGAAATCCCGGGTTCAAAGGGTGCCGAAGGACGGGCGTACATCAACCGGCTTTTTAAAATTGAGAACGAAATAAAGGATCTTCCCTATGAGGAGATCAGAGAAAAGCGTCAGGAACGGTCACGCCCCATTCTGGATGCCTTTTGGTCGTGGGTTGACGAAACTGCGGCCATTCCAACAACGAATGAAAAGCTGACAGCGGCTCTGAACTATTCCAAAAACCAGAAGAAATATCTGGAAACCTTCCTGGAAGACGGACGTCTTCCCATCTCCAATAATCTCTGTGAGGCCAGCATCAGGCCTTTTGCAACTGGACGTCGTGCCTGACTTTTTGCCGATTCACCCAAAGGCGCCACCGCCAATGCGGTTCTCTACACGCTGGTAGAATCCGCCCGGGCTAATGAGCTTGATGTTTACGAATATTTAAATTACCTTTTGACCGAAATCCCCAACAGTGACTACCTGCAACAGCCGGAAGTGCTTGAAAAATACCTGCCATGGTCTTTTGATCTGCCTGATTGTTGCAGACTTAGCCATAACTATAAAAAGTGCCTCAAATAAGATGTCTCCAGTATAGCAGGTTAAATTCAAACTTGCTATACGTCATCTTTTGAGGCACTTACGATTATTTGTCGTACTTTTTCTTAGTGGTCCATTCTGTTTTGTCATCTGTGTGTTGTGTATATTCCGACAGTGAAATCCCATCTGCACAAACACTGTCCCATCATTCACGATTATTAAATCAGAGTGGTCTTTTTACTTGAAAGAATAAATGTTACGTTGTATAATGGAGTTAATATATCCGCTTGCGAATTTAAAAGAGGTGATATTAACGATGAACTGTGAAAAATACAAAAAAGTGTTTGATGAAAATAATGGTATTGTAAAGCTATCCGATTTCACTGATGCGGGATATCACAATACTGTCATTGATCGATTGATCAGAGAAGGAAAAGTAATCAAGATACGTCCTGGCTTTTATGAATGGCAATATGAGGATGTCATATCCGATGCTGTCATTATCAATAAACTTTATCCTGATGCAATTATCTGTATGGATTCGGCACTCTATTTTTATGATTATACGGAGAGAACGCCAGGTGCCTGGCATTTGGCAGTGGATAAAAACAGTTCAAAATCGAGATTTAAAATCGATTATCCGAAATTAAAGGTCTATTACGTGGTTGAAAAATATTTGAAAATCGGGATAGCTGAAGTGGATTTTGAAGGTCAGGTGATTAGAATCTATAATCGGGAAAAAACAATTTGTGACATTATTCGATATGAGAAAAAAATGGATAAAGAAGTATTTAATAAGGCGATTCGAAGCTATGCAACAGACTCAAATAAGAATGTGGGCAGGCTGATGGAATACGCAAAACTGATGAATGTTGAGAAAAAAACGAAGATGATCATGGGGATGTGGATGTGATGGTAAATGTGCAGGCAATGCTTCAAAAATTAAAAGAGAAATCCAGAAAAGAGGGGATCTCTTATACAGTTTATGCTCCAGTTGGTCTGCCAGGAGGAGTTCTAGAGGCGATTGGCAAATTCAAGATATCGAGAAAATCTAATTCTTAAAGGTGGTTTATTCATTTTTGCATAGTGAGTTTGGCAGCAGGCCGACGATGGACATTGATTTTTTAATGAAAAATTTGTCAAACGACCAAACTGAAATGTTAAAAGTCATCAATGATATCGTAAATATGGAAACAGATTATCGCTTTATTGAGTTACAGGTAAGGTCAATAATGAATATAACAGAACAAAAAGACTACCACGGTATCAGGATCAAAATGGTGGGCGTTATCGCCAATACTAAAACACCATTCGATATTGACATTGGCGATGTCATTATACCAGATGCGGAAAGTAGAAAAATTGGCGTACAGATCAGTGGGTTTGAATCACCAAATATTTTCACTTATTCTCTTGAATCAACAGTTTCAGAGAAATGGGATGCAATCATAAGTCGGATGGAAACTACCAGTAGAATGAAAGATTACTATGATATCTATTACCTGGCAGACCATTACGATTTTGATGGAAAAATACTGAAGGATGCGCTTTTGAATACATTGAGCAATCGAAAAACTATTTTTGATGAAACCACGATTGTAAAAGTATCAGATATGTATAATGACGATGATATGCAAAAAAGATGGAAGTCATTTTCCAGGAATTCATTGGAAATTGATCTGGAATTTAAAATTGTAGTTGATATGGTTGTACAATTTATCGAAAAGCCGATGAATGCGATTATTAATAAAGAAGATTTTTCAGAAGATTGGTATTCAAAAGATAGAACTTACAAATGAGAATAAGACGGTGAATTCTTATCGCCCGAAATGATTGATGCGAGGTGAGATAAGTGAAATATGTTGAAGTATTGGAAAAATACGAGGAATTATTGAGTGAAAACAAAAAGTTAAAAGCAACAATAGCGGAGCTTAAATCAACGATCGCTGAGGAATCCACAGTTAACGGTATTGTTAAAGAAGCAGAAAATTTAACAAACGCTGAAGATACAATTGGTCTAACAAAAAAGAGTTCAACGTAGGAAAAGCTTGATTTATTTCTATCGGTTTTCAGAGGCAGATCTGACATTTGTGCCAAACGGTGGCGAAATAAGCCAGGCTATTCTCCATATTGCTTTAATGATTTCAAACCAGGCATCTGCAATAAACCCTGGATAAAGTGTACGGAATGTAAGCAAAGTAATTTTGCGCCACTGGACAGAAAACAACTGGAAAAACACTTGTTAGGGACAGAAAGAACCAGCCATATCAAACAATTGGTTGAGCTTCTAAGTGGCAAAACCGTAAATGTTATTGAATTATCAGGCAATTTAACGGCGAAGAATAGAAAAAAAGCGGTGGAGAGTATCAGGGCAATTAAAAGTGGCGAAAAGTACGTGATTATCGCTACCGGAAAGCTAATTGGCGAAGGCTTTGATGAAGCAAGATTAGACACTTTATTTATGGTCATGCCAATTGCGTGGAAAGGAACGATTGCTCAATATGCCGGACGACTTCATCGGAATTATGAAGGTAAAAAGGAAGTGCTTATCTATGACTATGTTGATGTCCATATACCAGTTTTGGAACGAATGTATCATAAACGGTTAACGGCATACCGATCATTAGGATACAGTATAAAAACCAGTAGCAGTACGTCTGATCTTGAAAATGGTATTTTCGATGAATCAAATTATTTTGATTATGTATTGAAGGATATTGAAAGGGCAAAAAAAAATGTGTTAATTTCAAGTCCATATCTGCAGAAAAAGAAAATTGAAAAAGTGAAAGACGTGCTTTTAAAAACATATTCATCAGGAATACGAGTAACCTTATGCACCAATGAAATTGTGGCTTTTCCAGATAAGCAAATGAATTATATCAAAGCGATTATTGAAAAAATAAGCGGAAAAGGAATTGATGTGATTCAGATAAAAAATAACCGATATCGGTTCATGATTATTGATAGTAGAATTGTCTGGTATGGCGGTATCGATATTCTGGGGAGATGCTTAAATGAGCAATCTTTAATTCGGATTGATAATGGGGCATTGGCAAATGAATTGACTGGTATTATTTATGAACATATCAGTCAATAGATTAAAATACTTACTCCCGGGTGGCATTGCATGATAATCGGTTGGAGATCACCTTGCCAGGGAGGCTGTTGGATGAGGTTTCCATAAAAAAATAGGCTTAGATAAGAAAGTATATGAAGACAAAAAATGATGGTTGGCATTTTGTCTTTATCGTTCGTATAATGTATGCCCTAGACCTACTGATTCGTAATCTCAGTAGGTCGAGGGTTCGATTCCCCCCGCTAGCTCCAGTAAAATGATTATATTTTTGCAAAAGGAACGTCTTTAAACAGCCATTCCTTTTGTTTTAAAATTGTTTTTGTACATTAATCACTTACCATTAACATCAATGCTACGCACTCCACGTGCTTTGAGGATTTAAAGAAGATGCTTGATCAAGTTTATATCCCCTTGGCGGCGGAGTATGTTTATAACTAAAATTTGAGTTTTACATGATAATCTATATTTTACCAATACTTTTGTTCATGTTGTTTTACCTGCTTTTTTCCGAGCGGGCAAAAAGAAAGGTACCGATCATCAAACAAATCACGGTCAACACGACAATGGCGGTAAAGTTCACCACGGGATTAAATAATACAACGCTTGCGTATTCCGGAGTTCCAGCGTAGACCACCGCGCGAACCAGGTCAAGGCAGTATGTCATCGGCATGGCATGGCTTAAGACATACAGAATGCCACTGGAGTTATTAATTGGAATGATCGCTCCGGAAAGAAACATCTGCGGCATGGTGATAAGCATCACAGCAGTATTGGCTGTCTTATTGCTTTTGATAACCCCGATGATGATCATTGCCAGAGCGCCGCCGGAAAGGCACATCAGCGGTGATAGGATGAGAATCATCAGCAGCTGTCCGGGATTCAGGGTAATTCCCATGATGATCCCAACAATTAAGGTGCCGGCCATACTGATAATAGCACCAAAGGATGAGCCGAAAATTTTACCGATCACGATCGAATAGCGCGAGACCGGAGAAACCAGCATCTCCTGAGTAAAATCCGTGGTATGGTCTTCGACCAATGATGTCATTCCCATGGTTGTGACCATAAAAAGCATATTAACCATCATACCGACCATCATAAATTTACTGTAATCGAAACGGAGTCCTCCCGTCATATTCTCAGCGAGGCTGCCGCCCAGCATCCCCATCATGATCAATGGCATGGCAAGACTCGTAAAAATTGTACCGGGTGACCGGAGTGCCAGAGTTATGTCCCTTAGAGCGATCGTGATAACGGCATTGATTTCTCGTTTGACTCTTGATTTTCTATTTGTCAATGAAATTTCAGTCATGCTGCACCTGCCGTTTTGTTAATGTAATCCACATATGCGTCTTCCAGTGATGGCTCTTTAATTTCCAATACCGTCAGTTTGGTTTTAAGTTTGGAAATAATTTCCTGCGGCGTTCTGTTCTGATAAGGAACGATGATATGCGTATCCTTTTTATGTAACAATCCCAGCTCCGAAAGTTCACTCGTCAAGCTTATCCGGTCTTCGGCATCCAGAATAATTTCCTTGCGTAGCAGACTTTTTTTCATTTCCTCCGGCGAGCAACAGCTGGCAATCTGTCCTTTATTAATAATGCATACCTTATCCACATGCTCAGCCTCGTCGATATAGTGTGTGGTTAAAAAAACCGTTGTCCCGTATTCTTTGCGGACATTATTAATGTATTCCCACAGACTTCTACGGCTTACCGCGTCCAGTCCCTGCGTCGGTTCGTCAAGAAACAAAACGGCCGGTGTGTGCATGAGACTGCGGATAATCTCCAGTTTGCGTTGCATGCCGCCCGACATCTTTTTGACGGGCTTAAAGATGGTATCCCGAATTCCGACAATCTCGGCGAGTTCCATGACACGATTTTTATATTCTGCGGGCATAAGCCGAAAGGATGGACGGTAACTGTACATCCCATATAAGCAAGCATGGAAGCGAATATTTTCCTCCGCTGAGAGCTGTAGATCGAGGCTGGGCTTTTGGAAGATGATCCCTACCTTATCCCGTACCTGCTTTGCTTCTTTTTCAATGTCATAGCCGGCAATCATTACGATGCCAGAAGTTTTGGACAATGTAGTGGTCAGGATCGAAATAGTGGTGGTTTTTCCGGCTCCGTTGGGACCGAGGAAAGCAAAAAACTCGCCTTCATCCACCGCAAAACTGACCCCCTTGACGGCCGGTGCTTTTGCTTTGTCATATTGTTTTATCAGATTTTCTACTTGAATCATTGACATAAAAATAACCTCCTGTTTATTTACTTCGAAATTAGTTTAACAAAGTAATTTAAACACAATATAAATGGCATTTAAACACAATGTAAATGCGAAAAAAAGTTTATCGGTCTTTGATGGAAAGCAACTTCGGCAGGGTGATCGTAAATGTTGTGCCCTTATTGATTTCGCTTTGCGGAGTAATTTGACCTTCATGCAATTCTACAATTTTTTTAGCGAGAGAGAGTCCGAGTCCGTTACCGCCGAGAGCCCGGTCGCGGGATTTATCGACCTTATAAAAGCGCTCAAATATATGGATCTGGTCTTCCGACCGGATACCGATACCGGTATCGATAATCTGACAGCACACCTTTGTTTGATCGGACGTCAATATAACGTGAATCATTCCACCTTCCGGCGTGAATTTTATAGCGTTATGGAGAAGATTCACCCAAACTTGAGACAGCAACCCCTCGTCGCCCTGGATTGATAATCTTTCCAAATCCACTTCCATCACAATATGCTTGGTGCTCCATTGTGGCTCTAACATCAGGGCAACATCCTCTAACTGCTTGTCGAGCCTGAATTCGATGAAGGATAAAGGTTCACCTCCAGTTTCCAGCGCTGATAGCTTCAGCAGATTATCACTTAAAGCGGACAACCGTTTGCTTTCGGTTTCAATGATACCTAAATAGCGATTTTTTTGTGCAGTTGTTAGGGTGTCGCTTTTTAATAATGCGGCAAAACCGCTAATGGAAGTCAGCGGAGACTGTATCTCGTGAGATACGTTGGAAATAAAATCCTGTCGTAGCTGTTCCATCGTGCCAAGTTCTTTCGCTATTTTATTGATTCCCTCCACCATATCGTTGTGGTGGTACTCATCCCAAGTCTCGATAAAGACGTCGAAATCCCCTTGGGCAATTCTTGTCATAGCGTTTAGTAATTGATTTTGCATAACATGATGCTGCTGGATACCTTTTGAATACTTACTAGCGATTAATCTGGAAACGGATGCCACACATATAAATAAAATCATGCCAACGAGTCCTGAAATAATATGAGTCCAAAATTCCGAAGGCGTGCCGGTCCAGTGGTAAATCATAACTGTAATGCCATACCCGGCGGCAAAAGAACAGCCAAAAGTAAAAAAAAGTAAAGCTACTGAAATTGCGGCAGGAGGTCGTTTAGTCTGTTTCATGAGACCACCTCCAACCGGTATCCAAGACCCCGGATGGTGGTAATTTTAAAACCGGTCTGTTGCTCCGGAAAACGATCGCGCAATCGGTTTACATGGACGTCTAACGTCCGTTCGTTTCCCTCAAAATCAACGCCCCAGATATCTTCAATCAATCGGTTGCGGGAAAATGTTTTACCGGGAAAGCTTGCCAGCTTGAAGAGCAATTCAAATTCCTTCATCGGAATATCTTCATGTAAGCCATTCATTGTGATGCTGTGGCGGTTTCTATCGATCGTAACATTGCCGATCTGGATTATCTGGGATGCTTCAATTTTATAACGCCGCAACAGCGCCTGAACGCGTACGACCAATTCATCGCCTTCAAAAGGCTTGGTCAGATAATCGTCGGCGCCAAGTCCGAAGCCTTTTACCTTGTTTGCGAGCTCACCTTTGGCCGTCAGCATTAAAATCGGTATGTTTTCGTAATAAGAACGCAAATGACGACAGAGCTCAAAGCCGTCCATGTTCGGCATCATGATGTCGATAATTGCCAGATCAGGGTTATCAATATCGATATTTTGTAGCGCTTCATGTCCGTCTGCTGCCTCGCATACTTCAAATCCGTTGTTTTGAAGCAAAGCAATCACAAGTTCACGGATGTTTGAATCGTCGTCAACAATCATAATTTTACTCATCTTTCATCACCTCTTCTAAATTGTATCATACCGATTTAAACGGAGATTAAACGAAGCAAAAAAATTGCAACTTTTGATTATTTCCTAATGTGGTGATATATGAGTGTTACAACTTCATTGTACCATTGCACAGCTTTATTATAACCTTGGTGACTACTTTGTGTGTTGAAATTGCTGGAGATGTCTATTATGAAAAAAGTATACAGCGAATAAGAGTACTTTGAAGCGTCAAAACGGCAGATAAAATTGGTATTACAAGTATTCTAAAAAAAGATAAAAGTGTCGTAAAGATGTCGTATATAAAGAATTGATGGCTTTAATAAGCCGTTTTATTGCTGATTCGTAATCAATAGGTTGGACCTGCCAGTCCAGTAAAAATAGCACAAGTGAGCCGTTTTATCGGCTTTTTTTTGTGTCGCAAATAAAGGAAAGCGGACAAAAAAACGCTTTATAATTCTAAAAAACCTGTTCAAAAAGTTCGCATATTGAGCCGTTTTGTTTTGAAATTTCAAGATTAGAAAGGATGAGAAAAGGATGAAAAGAATTAGAAAAGA
Organism: Acetobacterium carbinolicum; assembly: GCF_047456275.1. Lineage (GTDB taxonomy): Bacteria > Bacillota > Clostridia > Eubacteriales > Eubacteriaceae > Acetobacterium > Acetobacterium carbinolicum. Next base: position 2,914,158 of record NZ_CP173357.1, on the reverse strand, counting down.
TCAAAAAAGTCTGATAAATATAATAATTCAATCATCTTTTGGGAGGATGAATGCAATCGTTTAAAATGCTACGATTATTACGTAATAATGATCAAATAAATTTAGGAGGCGAAATAATGGTAGAAGTCCAAGTTCCTATGATAGGACAATCGGGAATGGATGTAAGAATTGAAGTATGGATGATTGAAGAAGGCGAACACATTGAAAAAGGAGAACCTTTGTACGAACTTTCCAATGAAAAACTCAATCAGGAGATTGAAAGCCCTGCCACTGGTACTTTAGTTAAAATTTTAGTGCCCGAAGGTGAGACCGTTGCTGTTGGCGATATACTTGCCCACATTGAAGAATAGGAGTTAATATGGCAGAGCCGAAAAGAATAAAAGAAAGTTATAAAATTTCTGGTGCACGTAAATTCATCGGGAAGAAAATGACAGAGAGCCTGAGAGATTATCCGCAAGGATCGGGATCGATTTATTTTCCAGTAGACGCAGTGCTTGACCTAAAAGATGAACTCAAGGCTCAAAATCCTAATGTAAGTGTTACCTCTGTATTTGTCAAGCTGGCAGCGGAGGCTTTAAAAGAACACCCGTTGATAAATTCAGCATTGATCGGCGATGAATTCTTTATTTATGATTCGATAAATATTGCAGTGGGTATTGGTTTGCACGAAGGAATTATGATGGTTGTTGTTAATGAAGCTCAAGATAAAGATGTTTTCCAAATTTCAGATGAGCTTCAAGACATGATTGCAAAATTAAAAACAAAAAAACTCGGAATGGAACATATGATGAATTCTACTTATACCATAAGTAATATGGGGATGCTTGAAATAGACCAGGTAACACCATTTTTGAATCCACCGGAAACGGGCATCATGGCCATTGGGACAACAAAAAAACAATTGGTTGTGAATGATGATGACACCACCAGCATTAAAAGAATGGCGTGTTTCAGTGTGACAATTAATCATGCAGCTATTGACGGATTTCATAGTGGCTTATTTCTAAAAACATTTAAGAAATATTTACTGGACCCAAAATCATTTATGGGTTTGAAATAAGAATATTGGAGGTAAATTAATGAACTTTTCAAATGAAGAACTTCTGGACATGTATTCGGATATTGTAAAATCAAGAGTCCTCGGTGAAAAAATCGTTGAATACATTTATAGTGGAAAAATTGCAGGTGCAATCCATCCTTGTTTAGGACAGGAAGCGGTTAGTGCTGGTATTTTGACGGCATTCAAAAAATCGGACATTATCACCTATGGTACTGAAACACATCGAGCTCAGACTGTGATGGCTCATCGTGTTGGTTGGAAACCATTTATTGCGGAATTGCTTGGCCGAACCGGTGGCTGTAATGACGGCATATCAGGTGAATATCATATCCATGATCTCAAAAATGGCCAACTCCCTGCAGCCGGTGCACTCGGCGGGACCTGGGCCGAAATTGCTGGATTTGCATGGGCTCTTAAGAATGATGGTAAAAAGCGACAGATTGGTTTTGCTCCATATGGAGACGGTGCGATCAGTCAAGGTGCAACCTATGAAGCAATGAACATCGCGGCCCTTTTCAAATTGCCGATTTTGTTCTTCATCGAAAATAATGGGATTGCGATGTCGACACCGGTGGAAAGCCAGTCGCCATTGGAAAACCTGGCCGATCGAGCAGCAGCATTTAACATGAAAGGCGTTACGGTTGATGGCGATGATCCCGTAGCAGTCGCTGAAGCAGTTCTAAATGGGATGGAATTGGCAGCTAATAATGAGCCGAATGTTGTTGAAGTCAAAACAATGCGTTGGGAAGGCCATTATGTTGGTGACGCTCAGAAATATCGCGATTTGAGTTATAAAAAAGATTTAGATTCTATTTGCCCGGTTGTTCGTTTCGAAAAACGCTTGAAAGAATTAGGAATTCTTGATGATGAAATCATTAAAGCAGTGAAAGAAGCACAAACAAAAGAAATTGTTGAAGGTTTTGATGAAGGATTAAGTCAAAGCTGCGTAACTAAAGAACAGGTGTTAGATTACAAGAGAGTTTATTCAAATAATGCAGGAGGTGAACTATAATGTCAGAAATGTCAGTTATGAAAGCTCTGAATCTTGCCATGTTCGAAGAAATGGCGACTGATGAAAAAGTTATATGTATTGGAGAAGATCTTGGCAAACAAGGTGGATGCTGGGGAACATTTACCGGGTTACAAGAAAAATTTGGAAAAAATCGTGTATTGGAATTTCCGATTTTAGAAGCTGGTTACACATTATTCTCTGTCGGTGCTGCATTAGGTGGGTATCGGCCAATTGTAGAATATATGTTTGCCGATTTTGCAACACTCGGATTTGAAGGGATTGTCGATATTGCAGCAAAAATTCGGTTTAATTCCGGTGGCGTCGATAGTTGTCCGGTAACCTTTGTTTTACCTCAGGGTGGCGGAGGAAAGAGTGGGGCCCATCATTCTCAAAGTGTTGAAGCCTGGTTTGCCAATGTACCGGGGCTAAAAATTGTCGCGCCGACAACTCCGGCGGATGTCAGAGCTTATTATCGTGCTGCGATTCGTGATGATGATCCGACTCTATTTATTTACCAGAGGGCAACAATGGGTTTGACAGAAGAAGTGCCCGATGAGTTGGACGAAGTGCCATCGCTACTAAAAGCTGGAAAAGTTGTTAAAACAGGTGCCGACTTAACCGTTGTTGCCTACCATAGAGCATTAGTGAATGTTATGGCAGCGGCAGCACAAGTTGAAGCAGAAACTGGAAAAACAATTGAGATTATCGATCCAAGAGTATTAATACCCTTCGATAAAGAAATCGTCTTCGATTCGGTTAAAAAGACGGGCCGCTTAATGGTCGCACATGAGGCCCCGGAAAGAGGTGGCTTTGGAGCTCAGATTGTCTCCTGGGTTGTCGAAAATTGCATGAAAGAATTAAAAGCTGCGCCTGTTCGAGTATCCGGTGTAAATTCAATCATACCATTTGGTGATTTAGAGAAATATTTATATCCATCCGTTGAAGATATTAAAGCAGGAATTTTAAAAGCACTAAAATAGTCCGATCATTTGCAATAGACAGAAGCGATCAAAATCATCGCTGTCTATTGCGCTAGTAAAAATTAAGGAGATTAACAGTATGGCGATCAAATTCGAATTTTCTGAAAAAACCGCGGTTATTACTGGGGCAGCCAAAGGTATTGGGGCAGCAATTGCAAAAATGTTCGCTGAGTCCGGAGCAAATGTTGTTATCGTTGATATGGATGTTGAAAATGGCGAAAAGATGGCTTCGAAACTTGAAGAAAAAGGGGTCAAAACATTATTTCGAAAAGTGGATATCAGCGATGAAAATGCTGTTGATGCATTTTCAAAGGAGATATTAGACAAATTTAAAAAGATTGAAATCCTTGTAAATTGTGCAGGTATCGGACCAAAAGATATAGGACCGCCATTTTCAAAAATATCTTCAGACGATGTAAAACGTGTTTTTAATGTCAACACAGTAGGCATGCTTAATATGTGCCGATCCTTTTATGGTAATTTCTACGCACAAAAAAGTGGAAAGATTATTAATATTTCTTCAATTGCGGCGTTTCTGCAAGTGCCAATGATGCCTCAATATGGTGCCTCTAAGGCAGCAACGATTAGCTTTTCTAATTCTCTTGCAAAAGAAATGGGAAGTTTTAATGTGAATGTCAACTGTGTCAATCCTGGATTTATTAATACCGATATTTATTCAGATGCATTAGATTTTAAAAAAGCAGTGCCTGGAGCATTCGAAGATTGCAGCACAAGCCAACAAGTTGTTGAAAAAATGGCATCAGGGTCAGCATTAAAGCGTACTCAGTCACCAGAAGATATTGCTTTTGCAGTATTGTTTTTAGCATCGGATGAAGCAAAAAATATTACCGGACAGTGTTTAAATGTGGATTCTGGAATTGTATATCGTTAAATAGAAAGATTGGGGAGAAAAAATGAAAGCGGTTCAAAAATTAGAACATGGTGTTGGTTATCTAGGATGTGTAGCGGTTGAGGAACCAAAACCAACTTACGGTAGCGTTAAAATTAAAATAGAATTTTGTGGCATATGTGGTTCTGATTTGCATATTGTTGGTGGTTTTGAAACACCGACATCTCCACTTCCAATCCCCTTTACCATGGGTCATGAATATAGCGGAACTATTGCAGAAATTGGTGAAGGGGTAACGCAATTTAAAGTTGGTGATCGTGTTACAGGTATTGTAACAAAAGGCTTCTGTGGGAAATGTAGATCTTGTTTAATGGGTGATATTGGAAGATGCCAGGATGCCATCAATATCGGTTATGAATGTGATGGAGCAATGGCAGAATACATTTGTATGCCAGAAGGAGCGACGTTTAAGTTGCCTGATAATGTTAGTTTAGAAGAGGGCGCACTGGTTGAACCTGCTGCTGTTGCCGCTCACGCTGTCTTAGAAAACGTTGACATTAAACCAACTGATACGGTTGTAGTTATGGGGGCAGGTCCGATCGGTTTACTTGTTCTTCAATTTATAAAAGCCTGTGGTGCAAAGACAATTTTAGCGGACATTTCTTCCGCAAATGCTCGATTGGAATTAGGTAAAAAACTTGGAGCGGACTACACTTTTGAAAATGACAAATGCAACGTAATCCAGGAAGTGCGTGCCCTGACCTTTGGAAAAGGTGCTGATTTTGTTTTTGAATGCACGGGTGTAGACATCGTAATTACACAATCAATCATGATGACAAAACGTGCCGGAACAATTGTTGAATTAGCCCTTACCAGTGCAGAAGGTAGCAATATAAAAGCATATATTGTTGCCGTCATGCAAAATATGAGAATCCAGTTTTCATATGGTCATAATCTGGGCACATGGCAAAAAACGCTTCAAATGATGGCAGATGGAAGGATTAACACTAAAGATTTAGTAACACATAAATTTAAATTTGAAGATTTTGATGAGGCATTTGAATGTAACGATGCAAATAAAATAAAAGTATTATTGCATCCATAATGTCCTTATCAGTGCGGTAATGAAACGGATTGCCGCACATTTATTATTTGAGAGGTGAAAATGAACTATAAAGAATTATTAGATAAGAAAACAATCACAATTGAAGAAGCTGTAGGAAAGATCACCAATGGAGCTACAATTTACACCTATGGTATAGCTGAGCCAATGGCTTACATGGATCAATTTTATTTATTAAAAGATCGTGGCGTAAAAGGGGTTACCCATATTAATTTATTAAACCTAAAACCTTATGATTTTTATTCAGATGAAACATATGATGGCATCCTTAATCACGTTAGTGGATTTTATGGGAATTTTATGAGAGATCCTGCACAAACAAAAATGACGACCTTTTATCCAAATCATTTGAGTAAAAGTGGAACTGATCGATTATATTATCATGAGATAACAGGAAAACCAGTTAGTATCTTCACTCTGTCAGTTAGCCCGATGGATAAGCAAGGTTACTTCAGCACTGGTCCAATCTGTGTTGCCAGTCCGGATTACTTAAAAAGAGCGGATTTAGTCATTTTAGAAATTAATGAAAATGTTCCACGTACTTTTGGGGATACCCAGGTGCATATATCTGATGTTGACTATGTTTTATATGGTAATAATGAGGTAATGTACCTTCCAAGTGGTAATGTTGCATTGAGCGATGAAGATATTCTTATTGGAAAACACATTGCTGACATGATTGAAGATGGATCGACTCTTCAGTTGGGCATCGGTGGAATACCAAATGCAGTTGCAATGGCATTGAAAGATAAAAAAGATTTAGGCGTTCACACTGAAATGTTGAATGATGGTCTTGTTCAATTGTATAAGGAAGGTATTGTAACAAATCGATGTAAAACACTCTATGAAAACAAAATGATAACATCATTTACGTTTGGTAGCAAGGAAACATATGACTTCATCGATGACAATGTTGGCGTCCTGCATATAAATGTCAGAGACAGTAATTCGCCTTTTGAATTAGCAAAAAACTATAAAATGATATCTGTCAATACGACACTTCAAGTTGATTTATTTGGCCAATGTTCTTCGGAAGCTGTTGGAACGAGGCATATAAGTGGTACCGGTGGTCAGGTTGAGACAGCCCAGGGTGCTAAAATGTCGAAAGACGGGAAATCATTTATTGCATTGCACTCAACTGCCAATGTAAAAAACGCGAGTGGCGAAAGAGTATTGAAATCAACGATTGTAGATGTTCATCCCGAAGGTACCGTCATAACATTGTCAAGGGCTGATGTTGATTATGTTGTTACTGAATATGGTGTTGCAGCATTAAGAGGCACTTCCTTAATTGAACGGGCACAAGCGTTGATAAAGATCGCACATCCGAACTTCAGGGATGAGCTTGAAGAAAAAGCAAAACAACGCGCCATATTAAGATAGCGGAATTTAAATGCCTGGTTTTTAAAGGGAGTCTGGAAATGTTGGAATACGTCCAAAAAAGAAGTAAGCATATACTGAAAAATAATCAATGAAAAGGGGTTTAAAATGGAAAATAAATCAGTTAATGAAAAAGTTAAAGAGGGGATTGTCCTGGGCGTTATCCTGACAATGGCAATATTTTTCTTTTCAATCGTCAGTGGAATGTTAGGATTGGTTAATGTATGGGCCGGTTGTATGTTCTTTTGGTATTGGGCAAATGTTGATCATTTCAAAATGGATCATATTGTAGAAAATATCGTTGGGTCTCTAGTTGGGATAGCATTGTGTTTTGGACTTTACTATTTGCTTCACAATTATGGATTGTCTGTTTTTGAAATAGCACTGATTGTTGTATTATTTGTTGTTTTATTCTTTAATATTACGGAGTTTTTACCGTACATTCTTAATAAAGCAACATTTTTGTTTATTACTGTCCTGACAGCACATCAGTTCTTAACAGAAAGTAATTATTTCGATTTGCTTCTTTCATATGCATTTGGTGTTGTTTGGTTTTCACTCATCCTGACCGTGGCATTTAAAGCATTGGGCGCACTTGCAGTTAAAAATGCAGCCTAAAAAATAGTTGCGGTCAGGCAGAGCTACTGTTATCGTTTTCAAGAAGCGCTAATTTTCGAATTTTTCGGATCACTTCTGAACGAGTGGATACATTTAGCTTATTGAAAATATTTCGGACATGTGATTTAACTGTCGAAATGCTGATATAAACCGTTTCTGAAATTTGCTGGTTACTGGCACCATCAATTAAGAGAGATAGTATCTCACTTTCTCTCTTAGTTAGATTATATTCTTCGACCAGAAGATTTTGGATCTCATCTCCTTGTCGTCTTTCTTCGATTTTTCTTATGGTAAAGCAATAAAACGTTTCAATATATTCATTTTGACTTATTTGGGGGGGAAAAAACGTTACTATAAAACCGTGGGTGTTAATAATGGCATTCACTTTTAATTCATCAATAGTAATTTTATTTGTGGATTCAATCAAGTTAATTAGATCACAAACAATTTCGTCTACATTTAACTTACTCGTAATAAAAGCTGTATAATTAATAAATGTTTCATTAAAGTCGATTACATCTTTGTTTTTGTTAAAAAAAATGAAACCAACTGAAGTTAGATCGAATAGTCGATTTGTGAGAAAAATCACATCAGCTTGAGAATTATGTTTTCTAAATAGACGCATTGACTCGTGAAATACTTTTCCAATTTGAGATAACAATTCCAGCTCTTTTGGAGTGAAGTTTCCTTCATTCTCGGTTTTAAAAATACTGATAACATGCATGGGAGGGTGTGCAGCGTCACTCGCACCTAAAATCGCTTGGTAAGCAATACCGTTCTTAGTCAACGATTTACCATATGGCGAGTTTAAAAATTCGTCATAACAAATATCGTTAGTCGTATAAACATATTTGAATTTGTTCGAATTACGGAGGGTGTCAATTTTATTATAAAAGGGATCAGACTTGTAAAAATTTTCTTTATAGTCCTTTAGAATATTTGGCCGTAAATAAAGCGTTTCCAATTTTAATAAGGAGCGTTGACCGTTTGGATTTACATTAAAAACAGAATATGCAGTAAGCTTAAAATCAAAAAAATCAAGTAATGCCGTGAGTGTTCGATTAATAAAGTCTGAATAGTCTTTATTAACAAAAAAGCAAAAATTCAAGATTTTTTCGTAATCAGTAATTGTTAATAGGGACATCGTACTGCACCGCCTTCACAGTCCAATTTTTAAACATCTTAGATATTAGGATTATTATATAACAAAAAAATACCAGAAAGCAAGCGAATCTTACGATTAGGAGGGCAAATGAAAAAAGGCGAGATTTTAATAACATATCTATCAAATGCCGGTTTTATGTTGACGGATGGAAAAACAAAAATTTTAATTGATGGTGTTCATACTGAACAAGCACTCAATTTCAGTCCCATTCCTGAGAAAATAATGAATAAAATAATCAGGGGGGAGGAGAATTTTAGTGACATTGATTGTTTTATGTTCACCCATGTGCATAAGGATCACTGCGACTTAAAAAAACTATGCGAAATCCGAAATCCGGATATAAAAATAGTATTACCAGAACTTGATGAAAACAATAAAGTTTATATGAAAGATGCATTGGACCTTTTGCCAAATCCAATTTCCTATTTAAATTCAGAATATGGTGAAGTAACTTTGATTGAATCTGGAAATTTTAAAATTAAAGCAGCAAGAACTTATCACGATGGGATCAAATACCGGAGTACAATTAATCATTTTAGCTATTTAATCAGTGTTGCCAATCAGCAAATTCTTTTTATGGGAGATGCAGAATCAGGTAATTCGAATATTGTCGATTGGCTGGGCAATGAAACGATTGATGCGGTCTGTATAAATTTTACGGAAATCAGTCAGGAAAAAGGTCGCGCGTTTATCAACCAAGTGGTTAATCCTCGCTTAGCTATTTTTTGCCATATACCATTACAACAACATGATAAATTTCACTACCGCGAAAGGGTGTTGGAGAATGTCAGTAAATATCGGAGTTCACTACCAAAGGTTTATGTGTGTTTAGAAGCAATGGAAGCAATTGTAATTGATTAATATAAAGAGAGGTTAGAATCATGAATAATGAAGTAAAAAAGACCATTATTTCTGCAAATGAAATGGATTTTACGTGCCGAACCTGTGGACTGGACCAAAAGGGTGAATTGGTCATCTTTTTACATGGTTTCCCGCAAAGCTCGATTATTTGGGAAAATATTATGAAGAAACTGGCGGACAAAGGCTATCGTTACCTGGCCCCTAATCAACGTGGTTACAGTGAAGGTGCACGTCCAATTAGGATGGAAAATTATACCACCAGAAAATTAGCGTCAGATGTGGTCGCTTTGGCTGATGCTGTTGGAGAAAAGGGGAAATTTCATTTAATTGGTCATGATTGGGGTGGTGGCGTAGGTTGGGCTGTTGTTACCCTGCACTCGGAACGGATACAGTCATGGACAGCCATGTCAACACCTCATTCGGCAGCATTTGAATGGGCGGTTGCAAATGATCCTGAACAGCAGAAACAAAGTCGTTATATCTTTGAATATCTAACTCCCGACCTTCCAGAGGAGCTACTTATAAAGGATGACCATGCAAGGCTTAGAGAAATATGGGATGGATTTGAAAGTAAAAATATCGATGATTTTCTTGATATATTCTCAGATAAAGAAGCATGCACATCAATACTCAATTGGTATAGAGCGCTAATGCTGGTAAAACCAAGCGAACAAAATCCAGAGATTCTGTTTGGTCCTATATATACGCCGACCTGTTACATTTGGGGAAATCATGATTTTGCACTGGGAAGAGTAGGGGTTGAAAAAGGCCATGAATACATGAAAGGGTATTACAAATTTGTTGAACTTGACGGAGCAGGACATTGGCTGATGGAAAACAATGAGCAAGAATGTATAAAAGAGATTATCGAGCTAATCGAAAACAATCCAGAAACTAAATAATTCACACAAATGAAAAACATTAAATAAATATAATTTAGGAGCAATAAGATGAAGACGAACGCATTCATGATGTTAATACCACAGTTTATTGATGTAGGAATTTCAAGTAAAACAGGTGAAAAACTAAAAGAACTGGGATGCACTAAAGTCCTGGTCATGTATGATAAAGGCGTTGAGGCGGCTGGAATAACCGAAAAAATAATCGACGCTATTCGACATGAAGGGATAGAAGTAGTCACAAGTAATAGAGTCGAGGCTGATCCGACGGATTTGATTATCACAGAAATTGTAGACTTTGCTAAAAAAGAGAAAGTTGATGGCGTAGTTGCAATTGGTGGCGGCAGCAGTATTGATGCAGGAAAGGGGGTTAAATTATTGCTGAATAACGATGAATCGCTTCAGAGCTTTTATGACTTATCATTTCCCCAAAAATCAGGCGTACCGATGATTGCAATTCCAACAACATCTGGAACTGGTAGTGAAGCTTCTAAGGGAAGTGTAATCACTGATACAGAAAGTGGCTCGAAGCGAGTCGTTATCGGGATGGGAACCATGCCAGATATGGCTCTGATTGATCCAGAACTTGTTCTAGGTGTGCCGCCTAAGGTCACGGCAGCGTGTGCTTTTGATGTTCTCGCTCATGCAATTGATGCAATAACATCCAATATGACAAATTTGATTACTCAAAGTATATCATATGAAGCCATCCGATTAATGAAAAACAGTTATAAAAAAGTCATCGAAAATGGCAAAGATCTGGAAGCTCGTACCGAGATGCATTTAGCGTCAAATTTGGGTGGTATTGCATTAGCAAATGCAAAATGTTCAATGAGCCATGCATTTGCGCATTCGATGGGAGCCATTTTCCACGTACCTCATGACGTTAGTTGTGCCATCTTTACGCCTGCATGTCTTGAATTTGTGGTTGAAGAATGTCCCAAAGAAATAATTAAAATTGCAGATTTACTGGATGTCAATTATAAAGACACCGATAGCACGGAGTCAATTGCGAAGAAGACTTCAGAAACTATTCATCAAATGTATCGCTCGGTTGGGATACCGGATATCACCGAATTCGTTCCTGATAAACAAGTCGCTTATGAAAAAATAATACCATTAGCATTTAAAGACATTATGGTAAATTTCTGTCCAAGAAAACTTGATGACGACGGAGCAAAATGGATTATTGACCGAACCTATGAATTAGCAGAATAGAAATCTAATACAATATGAGGAGAAAAAATGGCTAAAAGAAAAATGATGTTGTTAATTAATGGCGCAGAACGGATGCTGATTTGTGATCAAGAATCAGATACACTCTCTGATGTTTTAAGACGCATTGGTTTAACGGGTACCAAGGTAGGTTGCGGAACCGGCCAATGCGGCGCGTGTTCAGTTATTCTTAATGGAAAGGTTATTCGTTCCTGTGCAAAAAAAATGAAAAATATTGATGACGGCAGTGCAATTACGACAATTGAAGGAATCGGGTCACCAACAAACCTGCATCCTCTTCAGTTGGCCTGGATCGTTTATGGCGGGGTACAGTGTGGATTTTGTACCCCCGGATTTATCGTTTCGGCGAAAGGTCTTCTTGATACCAATCATAATCCGACTAGACAGGAAGTAAGAGACTGGTTTCAAAAGCATCGTAATGCGTGTCGGTGTACCGGATATGTACCACTTGTTGATGCCGTAATGGCGGCGGCAAAAGTAATCCGTGGTGAAATGACCATGGAAGAGCTAAGTTTTGATATTCCTGAAGATGGGAGAATCTATAACACAAGGTATCCAAGACCAGCGGCTTTGGCTAAAGTAACGGGTACCTGTGATTACGGTGATGATATCGGCATGAAGATGCCGGATGCATTACATCTTGCGGTTGTCATAGCACAGGTTTCTCATGCCAAACTGGTATCGATCGATACGTCGGAGGCAGAAAAGATGCCAGGAGTCGAAAAAGTAATAACCCATAAAGATGTTCAAGGAATTAATCGAATCACCTTTCCAATTGCCAATCCATGGGCTAAGGCAAATGGATTTGATCATTCAATTTTAGTGTCAGACAAGATATATAGATACGGCGATATTATTGCTGTTGTTGCCGCACGAACCAAGAAAGAAGCCCGGGAAGCGGCAAAAAAAGTAACCTTTGCATATGAACAACTACCAGAATATTTAAATATCCTTGAAACCATGGCAATTGATGCACCCCAGGTCAATCCTGAATATCCGAATATTTATATCGAAGCACCCATTGTTAAAGGTCAGGATACCAGAGAAGTGATTAAGAATTCGGCTCATGTTGTTAAAGGCAGTTTCTATTCTCAACGTCAGCCACACCTTGTCATTGAGCCGGATACCAATCAGGCATATTTTGACGAAGAAGGCCGACTTACGGTACAATGCAAGAGTTTGGCACTTGGCCTCACAAAAGGAGTTATCGCTGCCGGCATTGGGTTCCCAGTGGAGAATATTAGAATTATTGAAAATCCGACAGGGGCAAGTTTTGGATATGCAATTTCACCACTCATGCCGGCCATCGCGGCAGTTGCAGCCATGGCTACTGAAAAACCAGTGACGGTTACGCTCAGCTATGAAGAACATCAGCATATTACTGGGAAGCGTGCACCAGCTTTCTCAAATGCAAAACTTGCCTGTGATGAAAAAGGAAAGCTGACAGCAATCGAATATGAAATAGCTTATGATAAAGGCGCCTATACCGAGACAGCAGGCATACTGGTTCAAAAAGGTCTTCGCTTCATGGGGGCTCCCTATACCATACCCAATGCCATGGGTCTCTCCAAAACGGTTATTTCCAACCATACAAATTCCACAGCCTATCGGGGGTTTGGGTCTCCTCAGTGTTATACCTGTTCGGAACAGCTCATGGATATGCTGGCGGAAAAAATTGGCATGGATCCGTTGGAGTTTCGCTATATCAATGTCTACAGAGAAGGGGATGAAAGCCTGAACGGTAATCAATTCGACGTTTATCCGATGGTTGAGATTTTGGATAAGCTGAGACCCAGTTACCGGGAAGCATTAGAAAGCGCAAAAAAAGAATCCACTCCTGAACGAAAAAGAGGTGTGGGGATTGCCTGCGGAGAATACAATGTCACCAGCGGCCCGAATGATCATGCCGAGGTTGCGTTAGGACTCAATCCTGATGGAACCGTGACGCATTATAACACATGGGAGGATCAGGGCCAGGGAGCAGATATTGGTACGCTTGCTCATACCCATGAAGCACTAAGACCGCTGGGATTGCGACCGGATCAGATCAGTCTGTGTATGAATGATACCGCCCTGGCACCGATCACTGGACCGGCAGCGGGGAGTCGTTCCCACTACATGGCCGGTAATGCAACGATTAATGCGGCTGAGCAACTGATGAACGCCATGCGTAAAGAAGATGGAACTTACCGAACCTATGATGAAATGGTCAGTGCCGGAATTCCTACAAAATATTTAGGAATCTCGGATACGACCGGACATACGACGGATCTTGATCCGAATACTGGTCAGGGAAATCCCACCGCTGAGTATACTTTCGGCGTATTTATGGCAGAGGTTGAGGTTGAAGTGGCTACTGGAAAGACCAAAGTACTGAGCATAAAATGTATTGCCGATGTTGGTGTGGTTGGTAACTTTTTAGCAGTTGAAGGTCAGGCTTTTGGGGGAATGGAACACGGAATCGGGATGGCGTTATCAGAGGATTACGAGGATATTCAAAAACATACTAGTCTTATTGGCAGCGGATTTCCATTCATTAATACAATACCAGATAATATGACAGCTGAATTTATCGAAACGCCGAGACCGTCAGGACCTCATGGTTCGTCTGGCTGTGCAGAAGCTTTTCAGAGTTCGCCTCATGTTGCTGTTATTAATGGCATTTACAATGCCTGCGGCGTGAGAATTAAAGAATTGCCAGCCCGACCAGAAAAGGTAAAGGCGTTGTTAGCAGCGAAAGCTGAAGGCCGTGAAATAGAAGAAAAGAAATATTTCCTTGGTTCTGATTTGCACGAGACAATTGATTACATTAAAGCAAACCCAGTGATTGTAGGGTAATCCACTAAAGATGAATTAATATTTTGACGAGATAACAGTGGCAATACATTAATTTATAATGCTGCTATTATGAATTCCTTGAAATTAAACTGATGAGGACATTGCTATGGATATGACGAAACTCGAAAATTTAAAAGAAAAATGCACCAGAGATGAGCCGGTATTTTGTACTAACCAGTGCCCCCTCGGTGTTGATGTAAAAAAAATGATAGCTAGGATTACTTCAGGAGATTTCAAGGGGGCATATAAATATTACAGAAATCAGGTGCTCTTTCCGGAAATCGTTAGTAGACTTTGTGACGAACCCTGTAAAACTGTCTGTTTAAGAAAAAAAATAGATCAAGCAGTATCGGTAAAAATGCTTGAGAAAGCTTGCTGTGATTACACTGCCACAAAAAAAAGTACAGGATATTATATCTCCCGAAAGAAAAAATGTATTGCCGTTATCGGTGGGGGACTTGGGGGACTGAGCTGTGCCGTCAAACTGGCTAGAAAAGGTTACGATGTTCATCTTTATGAAGAAAAACATGGCTTAGGAGGAAACTTAAGGAAATCAAAAGGTCTAATACCGATCTCGATTATTGAAAAAGAATTAGGACAAATCATCAAGGAAGACGGCATCAAATTATATTTAGACACAAGAATAAGCACTTTTGATGAAATTGAATTTGATGCTCTTTACATTGCAACGGGACGGGGGGGCAATGCTTTTGGTTTAGATGAAGGATTTGACCCGGTTTCTCTGGGAACACTGATGAATGGTGTTTTTGGCAGCAAAAGTGCAATGCAGGGAATCGGAAGTCCTGTTTTGATTTCCATACGGGAAGGGATTCGTGCAGCGCAATCCATTGAATCCTATCTCAAGATTGGAACAATGGGCGGGGCTGCGGGCTGTGATGAGGTAGTTCCATCACGACTGAGTGTGGATATTAGCGGAGTAGTGATGGAAGAGCGGATAGTGCCTGGAAATCTTGAATCATATACTGAGCAGGAAGCGATTGCAGAAGCAAAGAGATGTCTCCAATGCGGGTGCGATATGTGTATGACATCCTGTGAGATGCTGTCGTTTTTTGAAAAAGATCCTAAAAAACTCATCGATGACGTTGAGGCTTCGATGAACATCGTGAAAGCGTTCACAACAAATGTTGCTTCCCGGGAGATCAACTCATGTAATGGCTGTGGTTTGTGCAAAGAGGTATGTCCGGAAAACCTTGATTTTGAAGAACTGTTTATGTCCAGTCGAAGAACTCTTCATAAAGGAGGAAAACTGCCACCGGCTTTTCACGATTTTTGGATGAGGGACATGGAATTTTCCAACTCGGAAGCAGCCTTTATGACGATAAATGCCAATGGCGGTGATAAAAGCAGCTATCTTTTTTTTCCAGGGTGTCAGCTGGGAGGCTCTGATCCGGATTATGTCATAAATGCCTATACCTATCTAAAAAAGCATCTTGAGGACGAACCCGCAATGATGATCGGATGCTGTGGTGCTCCGGCCGAATGGGCAGGTAGAGAAAAAGAACATTCGGTAGTGATTGATGGAATCAAAAATATTTGGGAAGATCAGGGCAGACCGGAAGTAATCCTGGCCTGTCCATCCTGCAGAAAAATGTTCGGGAAATATCTTCCCGAAATTCAGGTGCAGTCACTTTGGCGTGTGATGGCAGAGAAAGAAAACGGTGCAAACAGAAAAATCGCTGCATGTAAAAAGATGACCGTATTTGACCCCTGTGCCAGTCGTTATGATCCTGAAGCCCAGAATAGTATAAGAATTATTCTGAAAAATTCAGGCTACGAGCTGGAGGAAATGCCCTACAGTTCAGAGTGGGCTCAGTGTTGCGGATACGGTGGACAGATTCAGGCTGTAAACCGGTCCCTTTTTGATAAAATTGTGAATATCCGGGTGGAAGCGACATCGAATGATTATGTTACCTACTGTATCAATTGTCGAGATACTTTTGCAGCAGCTGGCAAATCAGCAGTTCACATTCTTGATCTGCTATTCGGCAATGATATCGAGGCCAGAGCAGCCAGAAAGCCGCCGACACTGACTCAGCGCAGAGAAAACCGAATTAAGCTAAAAAAGGTGCTTCAGATAGAGAAAGAAGCAATAAAGATAAAGCCCGAAGATAAGCAGATCAAGAAGAATATCAAGGTATTCATTGCTCCAGAAGTTTATGACAAAATGGACAGAAATTTCATTCTGATGGAAGATGTTCAGAGAACGATCGAATATTGCGAGTCAACAGGGAAAAAGATCATGGATATGTCAGCAGGCAATTTTGTAGGTCATCACCAGGATGGAAACATCACTTTTTGGGTAATGTACAAGCCTGAAAGAGATGGGATCAGGCTGGAAACTGTTTATAGTCACCGCCTCATTATAGAGGAGGACAGCCGATGAGTGCAATTGAAAAAATTTCGACATTGATTTGTCTGAAATGCAATGTCCCGCTAGAAATGCACACAAATAATTTTTCATATCTGGGCTTTAATTTCAGTACTAAGGTCCCAACCTGTCCCATCTGTGGGCAGATGTTTTTATCCGAGGAACTGGTCAGAGGAAAGGTAACGGAAGTAGAAATGGGACTTGAAGATAAGTAAGTTACTCGAACTATTTGATTAAAAATAATATGCAAGTATCCTAAAATTGGTGCTTGACTTAAAGAGGAGAAATAATGAAAGTTGTAGTGATTGGAGCTGGCCCCGGAGGTTATGAAGCAGCAATTTATGCCGCTAAACGTGGATGTGAGGTTATCCTCATTGAAAAGGAAAAATTGGGAGGAACCTGTTTAAACAAAGGTTGTATACCGACAAAAGCACTACTAGCTGTGACGGATACTTTAGCAACGGTAAAGAAAGCTTCAGTTTTTGGAATAGAAACACAAGCAGTCAGTAATAATTTCGGATATGCATTTGATCGGAAAAATGCGGTAGTGAACGGCTTGATCAATGGGATCGATTATTTAATGAAGGCCAATGGTGTCAATATTATTAATGGCATTGGTCAGCTTAAGAATAATAACACAGTCATTGTTCATAAAACTGATGGGGCACGAGAAGAAATTTCAACTGATAAAATTATTCTGGCAACGGGTTCAGTACCGAGTAAACCATCATTCTTAAATTATAACAAAAACAGTGTTGTAACGAGTGATGAAATTCTGGAACTGGATGAACAGCCGAAATCAATTATTATTGTTGGCGGTGGAGTTATCGGTTGTGAAATTGGTCAATTTTTGAAACGGATGGGAACTGAGGTTACGATTGTCGAATTAATGGAACATTTACTGCCTTTCGAAGACGATGATGTTGCTAAACAGCTGGAACGTCAATTTAAAAAAGAAAAGATCAAAGTCATCACAAAGAAAAAGGTTGAATCAGTAAATGTAACGGAGTCGGGGGTTCAAGTAATACTTCAAGATGGCGTAGCAATTGAAGCAGAAAAGCTATTGATTTCAATCGGCAGACAGCCATTTACGGTTGATTTAGGACTTGAAAATACAGATATTTTGGTATCGGAACGTGGGTTGATTGAAGTGGATAAAAAGATGCGCACCAGTGTTGAGGGTATCTATGCCATTGGTGATATTGTTAATTCTCCACAATTAGCACATGTCGCGTCAAAAGAAGCATTAACCGCGGTAGATGATATCTGCGGAGATGGTATCGAGATCAATTATAAAGCGGTTCCTCGTTGCGTATACACTGATCCGGAGATTGCATGTGTGGGAATGACAGAAGAGCAGGCTAAAAATCAGAGCATTCTTTATACAATCGGTTCATATAATTTTGCCGGACTTGGTAAGGCGAAAGCTTCAGACAAAACGACGGGTTTTGTAAAGGTTATTGTGAATCAAAAAGATGAAATCATCGGTGGAGAGATTGTCGGAGCACATGGAACCGATATGCTTCAAGTATTAACATTAGCGATTGATCTTGGATTAACAGCGAAACAGGTTGGCCAGTCAATTTTTCCGCATCCGACATTGTGTGAAGGAATCATGGAAGCATTGCATGATGTTCATAAAAGAAGTGTTCACAAAGTTTGAAACTGTTTAATCCTAGGTTGAGATTTTATGGGCTTTTTAAAAAAGTCTTAATTGAATAAATAAGGAATATATAGGGAGAAGTTTAAATTCTCATTATATAAGTGTAAAAAATGAAAGAAAAGTTACCAGTAGTATTAAGACGAAGTTATGATATGGAATCAATTTCAAAAATGAATAAAATATTAACCGATTTGTCCCTGAATACCGTATGCAATGAGGCCGCTTGTCCAAATATGGGAGAATGTTACAAGAAAAAGACTGCAACATTTATGATTATGGGCAATATTTGTACACGGAACTGCAGATATTGTGCAGTTTTTACTGGAAAGCCTTCACCATTGGATCTAGCTGAACCAGAAAATGTTGCAGCGGCTGTAAAAGAAATTGGTCTAAAACACATTGTAATAACTTCAGTAACCCGTGATGATCTAGAAGATGGCGGGGCATTGCATTTTGCTAAAACCATTAGTGCAGTAAAAAGAGTTATGCCTGATTCGACAATTGAAGTATTGATACCAGATCTTCAGGGAAACATGAGAGATATCGAAAAAATAATACTAGCAGAGCCGGATGTAATTAATCATAATCTTGAAACAGTTCCATCTCTATATCACTCGGTAAGACCAAGTGCTCAGTATTTTAGATCATTGATTTTACTAAAACATATAAAAGATGAGGCGCCAAATATTATAAGTAAAACTGGAATTATGGTTGGGCTGGGAGAAACTGAAAAAGAAGTGTACAAAGTAATGGACCATTTAGTCGAAATAAATTGTGATATCTTAACAATCGGACAATATTTAAGACCAAGTAAAAAACACATCGGTGTTAAAGAATACATTACGCAGGAAAAATTTGATGCTTATAGAGAAATAGGAGAAAGTAAAGGAATAAAGTTTGTAGCAAGTTCATCTCTAGTCAGGAGTTCTTACAATGCGATAGAAGCTGTCGAAAAAATAAGAAGGGGGATAGATTGTATAATTTGATTTATATAAAAAAGTATTCATTAGAACGCTTATTTTAATTTTGTGCTTGAATGCTATTTACTCAATTTTCCCGGCTCAAAATTCAGCTGAGACTTTACAACAACACATTCTGTAGCTTCTGATAAAAAGAAGTTGACGAAAAATTCAGCCAACGTCTGATATAATAAAATGTAATAAGATAATGGGTTTTTCTGAACTGGATTTTACGTCTGTCTTCCTTCGTATGTTCTAGAATACCTGTTTCAGGGAGAGTTTGATACCTGCTTTATTGGTCGGTGGCATCTTTGGGAAGCCCATGAGCAGGGCATTGTTAGCGTACTGTTGCTTTTTTCTTAAAAAACTTGATATTGATTCATATGTTTGGTATAATTAAAAGAACGTAGTAGAAATACATTAATATGAATAATTTGGCAGGATCTTAATTGATAGTTATCAAATAAGACAATACGAACAATACGATGTGAGAGTTTATTAAAAGGAGAAAATAATATGAACGAAAAAGTAACAATTGCAATAGAAAAAAGAGAAAAAATGAGTGGCAGTGCAGGAAAAAAACTAAGGAAAATTGGTTATATTCCCGGTGCGATCAATCGAAAAGGTCTGGAATCCGTTTCAGTAAAAATAAGTAAAGATGAATTAGTAAAAAACATTCATAAATATGGGAAGAATTATTTATTTACGCTTGATCTTGAGGGGCAGGAATCATATGCTGCAATGATAAAAGAAATTCAACATGCGCCAATTAAAGGTGAAATTTTAAATGTTGTTTTTCAGGAGGTATCGATTACCGAACCCATTAAGTTTGATCTTAATATTAAAATAATCGGCAGGGAAGCAATCGAATTAAGAGAACTAAATTTTGTGCAGCAAATGGACAAAATTCTTGTGACAGGATTGCCACAGGATATACCGGATTATCTTGAAATCGATGTAACGGATCTTAATTTAAACGACAAAATCTGTGTTGGCGATATTAATTATCCCAAAGGCATTGAATCAGAAATTGAAGCGGATAAAATTGTATTGCTGATAAATGAAATGCGATTAGAAGATACAGTCACAGAAGATGAGTTAGAAGCTGTGCAGGAATAAAACCTCCAAAGTTTATTGATCAAGTGTCAAAAAATATTAAATTATATGCCTTTGCATTATCGTGAAAGCACTTTTATATGTCAAGTAAATAGTATGTAGCTCAAGTAGATGGCGTATAGCAGGTTTGGTAGATCAAACTTGCTATACGCCATATTTTTGTGGTACTTACGGATGAAAAAATCACGTTAGGGTGCAGCACAACACCCTAACCGATTGCATTGCCGATTAATTTAATAATGAGGCTTAAGTTGTAGTTACCTGGAAATTCGAAGGAAATTTTATCAACAAAGTAATTATATAATTCTAATTCATTTTCCAAATCATAATTATTTGAGTTTTTTACAGAAAAAGCAATAAACTTTGAGTAGGGTAGAAAAGTGAAAATTGGAAGCTCAGGATCTTCATAGGTACAAATAATAATCCGTTTAGAGGTAAACAATACCTCAGAAGGGAAAGGGAATCGATCCGCTACATAAAATTCTACCACCTGTTCCTGATCATTTAGCATAGCTTGGATACTCTTCTGAATCATGAGAGTGCTTTTTTTGTCAGTAATGATGAAGCGTGAAGCTTTAAAGTCGATCATTTCAACTCCTTCTATTTCAAAGAAAGTTACCCAATTGTAGTCATAATTGAGTAACTTTTTTTGAGTTCTAGAAAACCATTTTTTTGACTACAATTGTATTAAGGGCAGCTAATTCTTTTTCCATAACGGCGATGTCGTCTTCCTTGTCGGGCAAGAACTCCAAAATAATCAGTCCGGTTATACTGCACAATTCTTCAGAAGATTCATGCAAACCAAGACGTGTTTTAATAATACATCCATTTTTGGTTAACAATTCCTGTACCTTCAATGCTTCGCTTTCGCGATTACCAACCTGAATCCCCATAATTTGTCTCATAAAAAAACCCTCCTATTAAGTATTTATATCTTAATAAAATACCCAATTAATGGAGAGTTAAACTAGTTTGATTAAAAATAATTCTAAGCTTAGAGCAGATCGTGAATTATTTATAACTCATCTTTTAAGCTCCAACTCACGTTTTTTCCCAGCTCATTGTTTTCCCCTGGAATCCAGATATCAATTTTTAGTTGCTCCAGTTTTTCCATTGATTCAAGGTCATTAAGTTCTTGTGCTTTTTCGTAGGCCTTTATAATCCAGTTTTTTGTCAGCTTCTGAAAATCACCGCCCTCGGTTTGGATATAATCATTTCTAATATTTAGTTTTCCATCGATTACTTTACTCGAGTATCTTAAGCCCATTTCGTATCCTCCTAAGATTTGTTGATATTTGTCTTTAATACATTATATCCTGTTCTGTCAAAACTTGACATAGTATTTTTGAATATTTATAAAAATTTGCGTTAAAAGTGTTTGGTGTGATTTGATTTGACTTTTCATCTTTGGACAGAATCAACTTGTAAATCAAAATTTCCCGTAAGTACTTTAGATGTAGGAAACAATAACTGAAAAATAAAAGTCAAGCATTTTTGAAAAATAAATTGACAAAAGAGCAAACCATGCTATACTACATATAAGGACTGGTCATGACCACTACTGATGTGACAAGGCTATTCGACCTAATCTTGAAAAATTTCGTTTTAAAGAAAAATTGTCTCGATTATTACAGGTATTAGTTAATTGCAAAAATGTTTGTTGTTTTTGTATGAGCTATACATAAATATTTAAGGAGAGTTCAATGCAAATAGAAACCATCGAAAGAAAAGCATTTGATATTCGGAAACACATTGTTAACACGGTAATTAATAATGGTGATGGTCATGCTGGCCCATCATTGTCTTGCACGGATATTCTGGCGACCTTGTATTTTGATATTATGGATGTCAAAGTTGATGAGCCCAAATGGTCCGGTCGTGATCGGTTTGTTCTCAGCGCGGGTCACAAATGTCTGGCACTTTATGGAACCCTGATTGAAAAGGGATTTGAAAAAGCTGATGTCTTGGAAACATACAATCAGTTAGGATCAAAAGTACCCGGTCATCCCGACATGAAGAAATTCAATGGCGTTGATTTTAGCTCTGGTGCATTGGGACACGGTTTGCCAATTGGTGCTGGGATGGCTCTAAATGCAAAACTTAAAGGTGAAAAAAATCGTGTTTTTGTTCTGATGGGGGATGGCGAACAAGGTGAAGGATCTAATTGGGAAGCGGCAATGTTTGCAAGTCATCACGGCCTGGACAACCTAGTTGGTATCATTGATCGAAACGGTCTTCAAATTAATGGCAGTACCCGCGATGTTTTAGACACCCGTGATTTGAGGGAAAAGTATTCTGCATTTGGGTGGTCGGTTAAAGTTATCGATGGCCATAATATTGAGGAGCTTTCAAATACCTTTCAAGCGATCCCTTTTCAAAAAGGGAAGCCAAGTATGGTGATCACAAACACCATTAAAAGTAAAGGGATGCCTTTTGCTGAGGGAAATGTGAAATATCACCATTGGAATCCTGGTAAAAATGCGCAGGAATCAAAAGATGCACTGGACGCGCTTGAACGATATGCAAATGATAAAGGATGGATAAAATGACAGTTAAACAGCGAAATCCACGGGATGTATTTGGGGAAGTATTGTTAGAACTGGGTAGAGAGAATGAGAGTATTCTGGCGGTGTCTTGTGATTCAGGAGCAGGATCGGGTATGAACCCCTTCAAGCAGGCGTTGCCACATCAATATTTAGAGGTCGGGATCAACGAACAGAATGCCATTGGTGTTTGTGCCGGGTTAGCTGAAGGTGGTTCTATTCCGGTTGTCTCAGCGATTGCACCGTTCATCTCAATGCGTGCTTTTGAGCAGGTTCGTAACGATTTAGGTTATGCTAATATGAATGTAAAAGTAATCGGTTCCAGCAGCGGCTTGTCACATTCAGCACTGGGATCAACCCATCAGGCGATTGAAGATTTGGCACTGATGCGCGTCATACCGAACATGGTGGTCTTAAATCCCGGTGACGGATATGAAGTCGAAATGTCATTACGGGAAGCAGTTAAACACAGGGGGCCCGTTTATATCAGAATGCCGCGCCACCCGATGGCAGAACCGTTAGAAGTGTCGCAACGCAATTTCAAATTGGGAAAAGGCGAAGTGTTAATGAATACTGGAGATGAGATTGTGATCGCAGTTTCGGGAACATTGACGGTTGATGGTCTAATGACGGGAAAAATCTTGGATGAAATGGGATATGGCGTAAAAGTTCTGAATTTTACAACGGTAAAACCATTGGATACTGAGCTCCTATATGACGCATATAAAGACGCAAAATATTTATTTACATTAGAAGAGCATTCGCAAATCGGCGGTTTTGGCAGTGCTGTAATGGAAGTATTGGGTCCAGTTAAACAGGGTAATTCGATTCATATTGTTGGTATTACCGATGGCTCTATTAATACCGGCCCCTACCGCGAATTACTGGATGCCTACGGTCTTACCTGGGAAAAGGTCGTAGACCGGATTTTAAATGTGATTCAAAAATAATAACAATAAATTTAGAGGAGAAAAATAATGAAGACTGTCAGTTGTACCTTGAATACCTTATTGAATGATGATGTTTCACTAATTGATGATCAAAAGAGCGATGTTAATCGCGTCCTTGATTTTGATTTGCCTTTAGGAGAATATGATTTTTTAAAGAAACATGTAAAAAAAATTGGCGTAACCAAGGAATTCAGTAAAGTTATTTCGACATTTAGAACGCCGGAAAATGAGACCCCCGAGGGATTTCGGGTAGAATATCGGCTGGAATCTAATGGGATCTTGAGAGCTGATTTGATCCGCGATATTTCTTATGATAAAAATGGCAAAAAACGACCAACCAATGTACTTTTTTCAGCTGATTCTGCCAACCCATACGAGGTAAAACCGATCAGTAAAATGATTGCTAATCTAACGTGTAATCCTGGTATTATCTACGATTTGTTTATCAACAACCCGAAGGCTAATATTGGTAATCAATACAAAACACGGGATGAAGTAATGGAGGAAATCGGGCGGATCTTGGGACCGGGAGCAGACATCAGTGTTGAACTCAATGATCCGTTTGGTAAGTCGGATACTGAGCTTCTGGAAGAAGCCGAGAAATTCAGGGAAATGCTTTCCGAATATCGAGTGGTTATAAAAGTTCCACACACTGGACCGATCACAAATGTAAACGTTTCAGAACTTCTTTCGGGAAATAAAAAGCTTGGCAAATCATTCACGGATGTGACAACGGAAGGCGCTTTCCGAGGTCATAATCTGGCATTGATGCTCAAAGAACATGGTTTTAGGGTGAACTTTACGTTGATGTTTGAACCCTATCAGACGGCGTTAGCGTTACAGGCAAAACCATATTTCGTAAACAGCTTCATTCGGCATCGCTTAATGCAATCAGAAAGCATGGCGCTGAATTTAAAGCAATTTAACGCAACGGGTGATCTGAAATTTATAAAAAATATCCAGAATATGTTTTTAGAAAAAGATTATCTGAATATGGATCAGACTCAAATGGACTTGCTGATGGTTAAGAAAATGGCTGAAGACATGTTAAAATATCGTCACTTTGATGATCCTGAAGGCTCAGATGGATTAGATAGTGTGCGACATAATTTAAGACTTTTTAAAAACACGAATTTGGATGACACAAGACTCATTATCTGTAGTATGGAAGGTGAATTAAATTATCCGGACATTGACAAATTGTTGGTTGAAAAAGAATTTGAAGACCTTGTTCACCGCGTTGTTGTTACGGCGGAGCCAAAATACCTGGCAAGGTTTACTTCCTGCAATCAAGTTGTATCGTATCAACGTCGATTTATGAATGCCGCTAATGGACAAAAATAATAAAAGTTATTAGAGATGATATATTTTTCAAACGGAGTATGTTATACTCGTTCTAGGTGGTCATGACCCATTATATTCATGTATGATGTCGTGAAAATTTATTTGAAAAGAGGTGATGATCATGAGTTATGTGAATATGGAAGCAATTCTTGGCGACGCAAGAAAGAATCATTATGCAGTTGGGGCGTTTAATATCGTTAATTACCTTACTGCGAAGGCGGCAGTTGAAGCGGCTGAGGAACTTGGACAACCGATTATCATTCAAACATCGGTAAAAACGGTAAAAGCTTTTGGGATCAAAGAAATGATGAGTTTTTTAAAACCAATCGCTGAGAATGCAACGGTGAACGTGGCGATCCATCTGGATCATTCGACAGATGTTGAATTTACAAAAGCCTGCATTGATGGCGGCTGGTCATCGGTGATGTATGACGGTTCGCAGTTGACTTTGGAAGAAAATATTAAAAACACCAAAGAAATTGTAACATATGCAAAAAATAAAAAGGTGACAGTTGAAGGTGAATTGGGTGCTATTGTCGGCGTTGAAGATGATATTGTGGTAATAGCCGGAAATTCTGCCCATGCGCGGCCGGAAGATTGCCATATTTTTTTAAAAGAAACCGGAATCGATGCTTTCGCGCCAGCCGTGGGAACGGCTCACGGCGTCTACACCGGTGAAATCAATATCGATTATGATCTATTTGATGAAATCAATCAATTCTCATCCTGCCCATTGGTGCTTCATGGCGGTACCGGATTAACCGATGAAATGTTTCATAAACTGATTGCGTTAGGGGCTTCAAAGGTTAATATTTCAACGGCAATTAAAATTGCATATTGTCAGGGGATGGTAACCTACACAAAAATGAATCCTGACCAGAATGATCCGCTTAAACTGGATGCCTTTACCAAAGAAGGATTGAAAAAAGTAGTGAAGCAACACATCCAATTCTTTAGTCTGAGGGACTAACAGAATTAATAAAATAATGTCTGCTGCCAAGTTATTGATGATTAAACTGGTGAACGATGATTAAAATACGAGGAGAATAATAATGAAAGATTCCAAATGTATTGAAGAACTCAAAAAAGAATTTGATGCTTATGCAGAAATGTATAGTCCAGAAGGACTGGATCGCGACGAGCAAATCAGAATGTATAGTATCATGTGGCTCATGCGTAAGTTTGAGGAAGCAGTGAAGCCACTTTGGATGGCGAATAAGGTTCACGGAT
The DNA here is from genome assembly GCF_047456275.1 of Acetobacterium carbinolicum. Taxonomy (GTDB): domain Bacteria; phylum Bacillota; class Clostridia; order Eubacteriales; family Eubacteriaceae; genus Acetobacterium; species Acetobacterium carbinolicum. The sequence continues at coordinate 2,887,942 of NZ_CP173357.1, read as the reverse complement.
ACTATCATCCTTATATTACTGAGGAAGCGATAGCTACCGCTATTATTACGCAATTGAAAAAAGAAGACTATGTTGGTTCTACCCATCGTGGCCACGGTCATTTAATTGCTAAAGGTGGCAATATCAATAAGATGATGGCTGAATTGTTTGGCAAAGAAGAAGGTTATAACAAGGGTCGTGGTGGTTCAATGCACATCAGCGATATGAGCATTGGGATGCTTGGTGCCAGTGGTATTGTTGGAGCGGCAGTAGCACCAGCAGTTGGCAGCGCGTTAAAAAGTTGGATCAAAGGAACAGATGATGTAACCGTTGTGTTCTTTGGCGATGGCGGTGCCAATGCCGGTTCCGTTTCGGAATCGATGAACATGGCCGCGGCCTGGAAACTCCCGGTGATTTTTGTCTGCGAAAACAACCAATGGGCAATTGCTACCGATTATGCCCGGATAACCGGTGAACCTGATCTTTACAAACGGGGCACAGGCTTTGGCATACCCAGCTATCGCTGTGATGGTTATAATATTTATCAAATCTGGGAAACCGCAAAAGCCGCCATTGAGCGTGCCCGCGCGGGCGAAGGACCGACCTTTATTGAATGTAAAACGATGCGAATGTTGGGACATCATGCAACTGATGATAGCTGGTACCGTGATATGACAGTATGTGATAAATACTGGGAAATTGAACCGATTAAACGAATGGGCGAATTTATGGTAAAAAACAAGCTTGCCACACCGGAAGAACTGGAAGCGATTGAAGCAGAAGCAATGAAAAAGGTCGAGGCGTCCATCGAATACGCAGATACGCAATGCCATGAACCCTCTCCTGATACTTTCTATGATTACATTTACACTGATGGCGAAGTTATCAAGTAGACACTGTATTAATTAGTGAGCTTATTAAAACGAAGATTAGGAGATAAAGATTATGTCAATCATTACACTTAGAGAATCTATTACTCAGGCATTAAGGGAAGAAATGGCCCTGGATGAAAACGTATTTATCATGGGTTGCGATGTAGGACTGCGCGGAAATCCATTTGGTATAACAAAAGGTCTAATGAATGAATACGGCGAAAAACGGGTCATCGATACCCCTATTTCAGAAGCCGCATTCACGGGTCTTGGTGTTGGCGCGGCGATTGCCGGGATGCGTCCGTTAGTTGAAATATTATATGCCGACTGGATCACGCTGCCAATGGATAACATTGTCAACACGGCGGCAAAAACATGTTATATGTTCGGCGGACAGGCAAACGTGCCGATTGTTATCCGGGCGCCTTTTGGTGTCGGTGGTGGCGTCGCTGCTCAGCATTCACAGAACAACGAAAACTGGTTTGTCCATGTACCGGGCTTAAAGGTCATAACGCCGTCTACCCCCTACGATATGAAAGGGATGCTTAAATCGGCCATTCGTGATAACGGACCGGTTATCTGCTTTGAACATAAACGTAATTATTCAGTAAAAGGTGAAGTTCCAGATGGTGAATATCTGGTTCCAATCGGAAAAGCAGCGATTCGCAAAACGGGAACCGACTGCACGATTGTGGCATATTCCTATATGACCTATGTGGCAGAAGAAGCAGCTAAAGAATTAGAAAAAGATGGAATCAGTTGTGAAGTCATCGATTTGCGATCGCTGTTGCCGTTGGATTATGATACCGTGATGGAATCGATCAAGAAGACAAGTCGTGTTGTTGTTGTGACCGAAGCACCACTTCGCGGATCTATTGCTGGCGAAATTGTCGGTGAAATCATTGACCGTGGTTTTGATTTATTGGATGCACCACCTCAGCGTCTTGGCAGCAAGAACTCTCCAGTAGCATACAATGAAGGTCTGGAAGCGATGTGCACACCTAAAAAAGAAGATATTATCGCAGCAGTACGGAAAACATTTGAATAAATTGTGAAGGAGTGTTTATTATGGCAAAATTAATGAATATGCCAAAGATCGGCGTTAACATGACTGACGGTACGGTCACGGAATGGTATGTAAACGAGGGTGACGAAGTTAAATTTGGTGAAATGGCTTTGGCTGCAGAAACAGATAAAGACGTTCAGGACATTCCGGCCGACCAGACGGGCACCGTTTTAAAAATTATTGCCCAAGTGGGCGATAACGTCGAATGCCATAAACCACTGGCAATTGTCGGTGCTCCCGGTGAAAATATTGATAGTCTACTCGCTGAAATTAGTGGCGGCGGAGCTGTGGCAGCACCAATAGAAACGGTGGATATTGCACCAGTTCAATCAGCTGAGGTGACAGAAACAGCCTCAACAGACCGGGTTCCGGTTTCACCATTAGCTAAAAAAATGGCCAAAGATTTGGGGATCAATCTGGCTAAAGTTAAATATACGGGGATCCGCGTCACAAAGTCTGATATTCTTGCTTACGAAAATGAACCAGAAGTAATTTCAGAGTCGCCAACAATTGCCATACCAGCCGTAGCGGCAACAACGGTTGTGCCGGCAACTGGAATCAGAAAAATAACTCCTTATGACGGCATGCGCCGAAAAATTGGTAATCGGCTGACTGAAAGTGTGGTAACAAAACCATGGGCAGCTCTCACGGTGGCAGTTGATATGAGCAAAGCCATTGAGTGGCGCAAACGGGTGAATGAAATCGCCGATATCAAGGTCGGTTTCAATGAGATGGTGGCCAAAGCCTGTTCCCGGGCTTTACAGGAATACCCCTTGATGAACACGCAGCTGGCCGCTGATGGCACGGAAATTTACGAAATGGAAGATATCAACATTGGCGTTGCGGTTAACACCGATCGAGGCTTGATGGTGCCGGTTCTTAAAAATGTTGCCGCTAAAGGGGTGGTTGAACTGGCAAAAGAATTTGCCGGCCTGGTTAGCCGTACCAAAGAACAAGCGAATAGTCAAGGGGACTTGTCGGGGGGAACGTTTACGATCAGTAATCTTGGTGCTCGTGGAATTTCAAGTTTTCGGGCAGTGATTAACCCGCCTGAATGTGGGATTCTGGCGTTAGCAGCAACGATTAAGTCAGCCGTTGTCATTGATGATGAAATCGTCATCCGTCCAATGATGAATATTACTTTGAGTTTTGATCACCGTATTGTTGATGGGGATTATGCCGCACAGTTTGTATCCTATATCGGAAAACTGTTAGAAGACCCGATGAAAATCTTAATGTAGACAACCGTAAGCGGTTCAGGGCGAGCTAAACTTGACGCATGATTCATAACAGGAGATAAATGATGAATAAATTTGATCTAATTGTTATCGGCGGCGGTCCGGGGGGATATGTGGCAGCAATTTATGCTGCCCAGCATGGCCTTCACACCGCACTCGTTGAAAAAGCCGATCTGGGAGGGGTTTGTTTAAATTGGGGCTGTATACCGACAAAAGCACTGGTTCAAAACGCCGAAATCCTCCGAACGGTAAAAGAAGCCAATAAATATGGAATCAGTCTGAATACCAATGAAATAAAAGCTGATTATTCAGTGGCTCAGAAACGCAGTCGCGAAGTGAGTGGCAAACTGACCATGGGCATTAAAAGTTTGATGAAAAAAAATAACGTGACGGTGATACCGGGTGAAGGAAGTTTAATTACTGGAACCAGGGTGAAAGTGATGCCGACTGGTGAAATTTTCGAAACAAAAAATATCATTCTTGCTACCGGAGCTCGCGCCTTTAAAATTCCCCAATTTGATTACAGTAATCCTAACATTATGACCTCGCGAGAAGCCCTTGAATTGAGCGAAGTCAAACCGGGAGAGCGATTTGTGGTCGTCGGAGCGGGGGCGATCGGTATGGAATTTGCCAGTATCTGGGCCAGTTATGGGGCTGCGGTAACCGTTGTTGAAATGCTGCCTCGAGCTTTGCCAAACGAAGATGCCGATGTTTCAAAAGAAATTCAAAGAGCATTCAAAAAACGTGACATAAAAGTAAAAGTTGATAGTAAAGTTGTTTCTGTAGCTGCTGAAGGAAATGGTTTCAACCTTGTTATTGAGAAAAAAGGAAAAACCGAGTCAATCCCATGTGATAAAATTCTTGTTTCGGCTGGGGTTCGGGCAAATGTTGAGAATATTGGCCTGGAAGCAGCAGGCGTGAAACTGACCGAGCGGGGATTAGTACAGGTAGATGATCATTTACTGACAACCTGTCCGACCATTTACGCCATTGGCGATATGACTGGAAAACTGGCCCTGGCTCATGTTGCGTCAACTCAGGCATTGGCGGCTGTTCACGCAATTCTGGGGAAACCAGTTAAGCAATTTAATTATTCAAATATGCCAAGATGTACCTATACTTATCCCGAAGTAGCCAGTGTTGGATTAACCGAAGAACAGGCCAAAGAAGCAGGCTACGATGTCAAGGTGGGAACATTCCCGTTGGCAGCAAATGGGAAATCCGTAGCAATGAATGAAACAACGGGTTTTGTAAAGATTGTTGCCGACAAAAAATATGGTGAGATACTGGGAACCCATCTTGTCGGAGCCCACGTGACGGAATTAATCAGTGCCGCGACTGCTTATATTGATCTTGAATTTACCGCAGCAGAGATTGCCCAGGTTGTCCATCCCCACCCATCGGTATCAGAAGCGATGATGGAAGCAGCGCATGCGGTAGTGGGACAGGCTATTCATATTTAATTAAGGATGACGACAATTTAGTAGAAAGTGAGTATTGCAGTGCCTGAAAAGGGCATGCAATATTCATCATTATGATCGGTAACAAAGGTTTGAAACGAATGGGGTGGGCTGATTATGCTCTTTTATTATAGTGAATCGACAGATCCATATTTTAACCTGGCATTGGAAGAACATATCTTTTCCAACGTTTTATTGCGAGAGCCGTTTTTCATGCTATGGCAAAATGACAACACCATTGTAATTGGACGTAATCAGAACGCCGTCAGAGAAATCAATATCGATTTTATCAGGGAAAAAAATACCAAGGTGGCGCGGCGTAATACCGGCGGTGGTACGGTTTATCATGATTTGGGAAATTTAAACTATTCGTTTATTCAGAACTGCAAAAATGGTAAAACGGTTGACTTTTCGCAGTTTGCCCTTCCGATCATTCGTGCCCTTGATCATTTTGGGGTCAAAGCGCAGTGCAATGATCGCAACGACCTGGTCATTGCGGGATGTAAATTTTCAGGCACGGCTCAGACAGTCAAAAATGGCCGGGCATTACACCATGGAACACTGCTATTTAATTCAGATTTAGATTTTTTACGGCAAGCACTGATGGTCAATGAGGACAAAATTGAAGCTAAAGGTGTTAAGTCAGTGAGCAGCCACATTACCAATATCGTTGATCATTTACCTCAACCAATCACTATGGAGCAATTTCGTAATTGTTTGATGACCAGTATTATAAAAAAGAATAACCCATTTCCGTTTCGTTTGACCAAGAAAGATTTTGAAGCGATCAAGCAACTGCAGGAAAAAAAATATTCGACATGGGATTGGAATTATGGTAAGTCGCCACGCTATGAAGTGCAGAAAACTCGAAATTTCCAATGTGGGTGCCTGACAGTCTCGATGCGGGTTTTACAGCAGGGAATCATCGATTCGGTTTCCATTACCGGTGAATTCTCAGGAACGCAGAGCATCTGCCAATTGGAAAAATTTTTAAAAGGAAAGATACTAAAAGAATCAGAATTATTGGAAGTCCTCAGCTACACTAGAGTAAACGACTTCATTTCAGGTATAACAGCTGGAGAATTAGCGAGAATTTTAGTGTATTAATATATCACTATCGATACAAAGAGTTGAACTAACGTTAAATAAAAAAGAAAACGTTTAACAAAGTGATTATAGTAAAAAAAAATGCTAACCAATGCATTTTTTAATAAAAGAAAAGGCGGTATAAACGGATGAAGGAGTATATTTTAAGTATTGACCAGGGGACTACCAGTATTCGAGCAATTTTCTTTAATCATGATGGGGACATCGTCAGTGTGTATGCAAAAGAATTCGCACAATTTTATCCAGATTCAGGTTGGGTTGAACAAGACCCTATGGAAATGTGGGCGGTAACGGGTGAAGTCATTGAAAAAGCAATGGCTAAATCGAACATCAATGAAGATGAGATCGTGGCAATTGGGATCACCAATCAACGCGAAACATCGATTGTCTGGGACAAGAATACGGGCGAACCTGTATACAACGCAATTGTATGGCAGGACAGAAGAACCGCAGAATACTGTGATCAACTAAAAGCGGAAGATCCGGAAATAGAAGCAAAAGTAAGAAATAAAACGGGATTGATGATCGATTCGTATTTTTCTGGCACAAAAGTTAAATGGATACTCGATAACGTCGAAGGGGCAAGAGAAAGAGCCGAAAAAGGTGATCTTCTTTTTGGAAACGTTGACACCTGGATCATGTGGAAACTTACCGGCGGAAAAACCCATGCCACTGACTACAGTAATGCATCCCGGACACTGATGTATAACATTCATGACCTGAAATGGGATGAAGAGTTGTTAGAGGTCTTTAATGTACCAGCAAGCATGTTGCCAAAAGTTCAAGAAAGCAGCGGACATTTTGGCGTGACAGCAAAGATATTCAAACGGGCAATCCCAATAACCGGTGATGCTGGCGATCAACAGGCAGCAACATTTGGTCAATGTTGTTTCAAAAAAGGTATGGCAAAATTCACTTATGGTACGGCTGGAGTTATGACTGTAAATATTGGGGATAAGCCATTCTTGTCAAACAACGGTTTAACAACAACGATTGGTTGGGGAATTAATGGCAAGGTCGAGTATTTATTGGAAGCGGTTGCTTTTTCAGCTGGTTCAGCGATTCAATGGTTACGTGATGAAATGGATATGCTTGATGAATCGCCTGACTCTGAGTACTTTGCCTTAAAAACGAAAAAAGTCAGCAATTGCGGCGTATACTTTGTTCCCGCATTTACCGGTTTATGTGCACCTTACTGGAACTCTTACGCACGTGCTGCCATTGTAGGTATCGAACGCGGGACAACCAAAAACAATATTATCAGAGCCGTGCTAGAGTCATTAGGATATCAGACGCGTGATATGTTCGATGCGTTTTCAGAAGATTTGGGCGAAAGATTATCCATTCTCAAGGTTGATGGCGGTGCCTGTAATAACAATTTGCTGATGCAATTCACTTCTGATATCGTTAATGTGGATATTGAAAGACCGGACAATACTGAAACCACAGCAGCAGGGGTTGCTTATCTGGCAGGGCTAGCAGTGGGATTCTGGAAAGATCAGGATGAAATCGTGCGAAAAAGAACGGTTAATCAGGTATTCCATCCACAAATGGATGAAGAGCTGCGAAATGAGTTATACAGAGGCTGGAAACGAGCCATCAATTGTAACTTAGAATGGGCAAATGATAGATAAACAGTATCACTAATACAATTTAAATAACGGGGGGCGTATATATGTGGCCGATGTATGCGCCGCCCAAATCAAAAATACGAAAATGAATATGGAGGTGACACCATGAAAACAGATGTTTTAATCATTGGTGGCGGTGTAATTGGTGCTTCCGTTGCTCATCAGCTTGCTAGGTATAATCTGGATATTATTCTGGTTGAAAAAGCGAGTGATGTCTGTATGGGGACGAGTAAAGCAAACTCGGCAATGATTCATAGCGGTTTTAATATTGATGGTGACACATTAAAAGGCCAGTTAGTATTAGCAGCAAACAAAGTAATTAAGCAATTATGTCAGGATTTAAAAGTAGATTTGGTTAAACCACTGGGTTCAATAACTGTTGGATTTGAAGAAGCAGACCTGGAAAAAATGAAAAAAACCATGGCAAATGGAATCAAGAATGGCATTCAGGGGATGAAACTACTTAACCAGATAGAACTACATGAGATGGAACCCCACTTAAATCCAGATGCAAAATATGGTCTATTCGAACCGGAGACCGGAATAATAAATCCCTTTGAATACACCGTGGCGCTGGCAGAAAATGCTGTGATTAATGGCGCAAAAGTTCTTTTGGACACAGAAGTTCTGGATATTATAATTGAAAACAAAACTGTAACAGGTGTTAAAACAAATAAAGGCGATATCGCCACAAAAATTATCATTAATGCCGCCGGACTATACGCAGATAAAATAGCTGCGATGGTCGAAGACATTGATTTTGAAATCAAACCAAGAAAAGGACAGTATTTTTTGTATGACAAAAAATGGCGTGATATTTTAACCTATACGATTTATTCAGCACCGACGAAGGTATCGAAAGGGATGATCGTCGTACCGACCATTGATGGCAATATATTAGCAGGATCAAATGCGGAGGCAGTTGAAGATAAAACCGATTTAAGAACCACCGCACAAGCTTTGGATCAGATCTACACAAGTGCCATCTCACATTTATTTCCTGAGCTTCCCAGAATGGGTGATGTGATCACGACCTTCACGGGGCTGAGAGCATCAAGCACCAATGAAGACTTTATCATCGAATCCGCAAAAACGGTCACAGGTTTTATTAACGCTGCTGGTATCCAGTCGCCAGGTTTAACTTCGGCACCAGCTATCGCAGCAATGATTGAAGGCCTGGTAAGAGCGGAGAATCGCGATTTGGATTTTTCACCAAAAGCGAACTATGAAAAAGGCAGACAGGCACCAGTGCAGCTTTCGGATTTGTCATATGAAGAAAGAACCGCCTTAATTGAAGAGAACCCCGATTATGGCGAAATTATCTGTCGCTGCGAGTCGATCAGCAAGGGTGAAATTATGGATGCAATACACCGACCCATTCCGGCAACAAATATGGATGCCATTAAACGTCGGGTCAGAGCAGGTATGGGACGATGCCAGGGTGGCTTTTGTGGACCGAAGGTGCTTGGCATATTAAGTAAAGAACTGGGAATTTCTCCGCTTGAAGTGACACAAAAAGGAAGTGCATCCTTTGTTCTGACTTCTAAGAATAAAGAACTATCTTTAGAAGAAGGAGATAGAAATTATGAAAAAATTAGAGTATGATTTAGTCATTATTGGCGGCGGACCGGCAGGGCTTGCCGCAGCATTGGAAGCGAAACGAAACGGTGTCCCGAAAATCCTGATTTGCGAAAGAGCACCATATCTGGGCGGCATTTTAAATCAATGTATACATAACGGATTTGGCCTGCAATATTTTAAAGAAGAATTGACGGGGCCTGAATATGCCAGTCGCTTTATTGAAGAATTGGAAAATTCTGACATTGATGTAAAACTGGGCACCATGGTAATGGAAATAATGGTAGATAAAAAAGTGATTGCTGTTAATCGTGAGGATGGGATGTTTCAGATCGATACGAAAGCATTGATTCTGGCAATGGGATGCCGAGAAAGAACACGTGGCGCGATTACCATACCTGGCAGCCGTCCGGCCGGGATTATGACAGCAGGAACAGCCCAGAGTTATGTTAATCTGGAAGGCTATCTTCCGGGTAAAGAGGTAGTCATCCTGGGCTCAGGAGATATTGGTCTCATTATGGCGAGAAGATTAACGCTTGAAGGTGTCAATGTGAAAGGGGTCATCGAATTAATGCCCTATTCAACAGGACTCATAAGAAACAAAGTGCAATGTCTTGATGATTTTGATATTCCCCTGTTATTGAGCCATTCGATTACTGAAGTGCATGGAAATGAAAGACTGGAAGGTGTTACAATTGCCGAAGTTGACAAAAGCTTCAAACCGATTGAAGGCACTGAACAATATGTGAGCTGCGATACCTTGCTGTTATCGGTTGGCTTGATTCCAGAAAATGAATTATCCAATAATCTGGGATGTGAAATGGATAAGGTGACACGGGGACCGGTGGTGAATGAAAAACGGATTACCAATATCCCATGGGTATTTGCTTGTGGAAATGTTCTGCACGTTCACGATTTAGTTGACAATGTTACGGAAGAAGCTGAAATTGCCGGAAAAGCCGCCGCCGCTTTTATTAACAATAAAAAGAATGAAGTAGAAAAGGAAGTCATCATCACCCATGATAATAATATTGGGTATGTTGTTCCTCAACACATTGATGCATTAAACAACCAGGAGCAGACGATTAAGTTTTTTCTTAGAGTGAGGAATTCAGATGAGGATGTTCGATTAATTGTCAAAGATAATTTTAATAAAACGTTACTTAATCTTAAAAAGACAATCGTTGAGCCTGGTACCATGGTAACATTTAATTTACCAAGAGAGTTTGTGACTAAGGATACTTCATCAATTGATATTTCAATTTCCAAGGAACAAGCGCAATAAGATGGAGGTGTAAAATCATGGCCGTAAAGAAATTTATATGCATTGGATGTCCGAAAGGGTGTAGTCTGAAAGTTGAGCATACCGAAAAAACCATACATGAAATCAGTGATTACAGTTGTAAAATAGGATTGAAATATGCGCAAACGGAGTTCACTGAACCCAAGAGAACGATAACAACCACCGTAAAATTGAAATCAGGTGATTTGCCTTTTGTGCCGGTTAAAACAAAAAAACCGGTTAATAAGGAAAAAATATTTGAAGTGATGAATGTGATTAGTGGATTGGAAATTGAATCACCCGTCAGAGTCGGAGATGTTGTCGTATCAAACATTGCCGGAACCGGGGTCGATCTGGTTTGTACTCGTAACATAAAAAATGTAGCTGTTCGATAGATTTTTGTAATTAAAATGATGCGAAATCATGGTATAATAAAGAAACAGTAATCATAACCCATCATACGCATGTATGATGGGATGAAATAGAAATGAGGTGATAACCATGAGTTATGTCAACATGGAAGCGATTCTTGAGCATGCTCGAAAAAACCATTATGCAGTTGGTGCCTTTAACATCGTGAATTATCTGACTGCAAAGGCGGCAATTGAAGCGGCCGAGGAACTAAATCAAAATATTATCATTCAGACCTCGGTTAAAACAGTAAAGGCTTTTGGTATTGTTGAAATGATGGGTTTTTTAAAACCGATCGCTGAAAATGCTCAGGTAAAGGTTGCGATTCATCTTGATCATTCCACCGATGTAGAGTTTACAAAAGCCTGTATTGACGGCGGCTGGTCTTCCGTGATGTACGATGGTTCGCAATTGCCACTGGTAGACAATATCAAAAATACCAAAGAAATTGTGGCCTATGCCAAGCCAAAAAATGTGACGGTTGAAGGCGAATTAGGTGCCATTGTCGGCGTTGAAGATGACATTGTCGTAAAAGAAGGTGATCATGCTCATGCTAAACCAGCAGATTGTCGCATCTATTTGAAAGAAACGGGAGTTGATGCGTTTGCGCCGGCAATCGGAACAGCACACGGAGTTTATAAAGGTGAAATTAAAATCGATTATGATCTTTTTGAAGATATCAATGAATTTTCACTGTGTCCGTTGGTTCTCCATGGTGGAACCGGGCTGAGTGACGAAATGTTTCATCGGCTGATCAGCCTGGGTGCATCAAAGGTGAATATTTCAACAGCGATAAAAATTGCCTATTGTCAGGGAATGGCTGCTTTCAGTAAAGAAAATCCAGCCCAAAATGATCCGCTGAAATTGGATGCCTTCACCAAACAAGAAGTTAAAAAAGTTGTGACCGAGCATATCCGCTTTTTTAGTCGGATCGATTAGAGAGGTAACATGATGACAACACAACCAAATTACATTGTTGATTTACATAGTCATACCACCCGGTCTGATGGGGGGGACACACCGCAGGAATTTATTTCCAATGCGGCCGCTTTAGGAATGAAAGTGATTGTATTTACTGATCATGATGTTCTGCCGCCTGATCAAATCGAAGTAAATGGGGTGATGGTGGATCCTGTTCTTTATGCCAGGAAAAAAGGGATGAAACTGATACCGGGAATTGAATTTTCCTGTGAAACACAGGTAGAAGATGTCCACATTGTTGTGCTAGGGTGCGATTATTCCAATCCTAAAATAATCGAAATGTATCAGAAAATTGTAAAAAGTAAGATATTTTCCTATCAAAAGTTATTAGGCAAACTGGCTGACAATGGCTATGATATAACCTGGGATGAAGTGTTGAATTATGATGATATTCCGAGAAAACCCGAGGACGTGCAGAAAAAAATAATTTTCAACCTGATGGCAGAAAAAGGTTATACAAAAACCTGGAGTGAGGCAAAATTATTGATCAGAAATAACCCGGACTTCAGTGTCAAACGAGAAAAACCAGACCCCGCTGACATCATTAACATTGCCCATGAAAGTAGTGGAATTGCCATTTTGGCACATCCTTATCTGATTGATGAAACCGTTACGACCAATGAGGGTACAATGACCAGAGCGGAGTATATTGATAAATTGATTGATCTGGATCTCGACGGAATTGAGGCAAGCTATACCTATGATAAGACCACTTATAATGGACCGTATACGAAGGAGGAAATCATTGCCAAGGTCAAATCAGATTACCAGGATCGAGTGAGAATTATTTCTGGCGGTTCTGATTATCATGCGGACTATAAAAAGACCGATAAAAATATCAGAAACATTGGCGAGTGTGGCGTAACCCTGGAGTATTTTAACAGCAATGAGCTTTTAAAAAATCTTTAATTGATTTCTTAAAACGCTATAAATGTTTAATGGAGGTTGCTATGATAATAAAAAACAAGGAACCCTATGCGTATTCGTATCTTATTTTTGATTTGGATGGAACTCTGGTAGATTCGTGTCCAGATATTATTGAGACGATTAAGTATATTATTGATCGTTATGGCTTTGATCAGAAAGAGGATGCATTTATTCGGAGTTGTATTGGCGGGGGAGCAAGAAACGTCCTCATCAAATCTCTTGGTGAGGACAAAGAAACCCTCATTGATCACGAAATACTGCCACTGTTTGTTGAGTATTACACCGAGAATTGTGATAAAAAAACCTTTGCATATGATGGCGTACTAGAGGTTCTGGAGTATTATAAACAGAAGGGAAAATCACTGTCAGTGGCTACTTTTAAAATACGAAGGGCAACTGAAAAAATTTTAAAAACACTAAAATTATATGATTACTTTGATATTCTGGTGACAGCCGATGACGTTAAAAACCCCAAACCTCATCCTGATTGTATTAATGCGATTCTCGCGTATTATAATTGCAGCAAGACCCAAGCGATTCTCGTTGGGGATACCAAAACCGATTATCTCACTGGAACAAATGCAGGCATTGATGTGTGTGGAGTTACATTTGGATATGGTGCTCCGGAGGTCGTCAGATCATTAAATCCAACCTATGTTATTGATCGTATGGAAGAGCTTAAAAAAGCTGTTTTATAGAATAAAAATAGGAGGCATGAAGTTATGGTTGATTTATCAAAAATGGATAAAAAAGCCCTGGGAAAATGTTTTGATCATTCGGTGCTGCCAAAAAATACCACCGAAGCTGAAATTCGATCCGGTTGTCGCGAGGCGGTCGCCTATAATTGTGCGGCATTCTATTCCGCAACACCCTATTGGACACCAGTGGTGGTGGACGAACTAAAAGGTACCGACATCCACATTGGAACTGGTCTGGATTTCCCCTTTGGAGCATCATCATCGATTATTAAAGCATTCGAAACAGAGTACGCAGTAAAAGCCGGATGTACCGTTTTAGACCTTGTGATGAATGTCGGGGCGTTAAAAGACAAAAGATATGATGTGATCAAGGGCGAGTTGATGGATTTTAAAACCGCAGCGCAGGGACGAATCACCAAAACCATTATTGAAACCTGTTTTTTAAGTGACGAGGAAATTGCGACAGCTTGTAAACTGATTGCAGAAGTGGGCATTGATTACGCCAAAACATCAACTGGTCAATTTGAAGGGCCAAGTATGGAACAGTTTTTAGTGATGAAAAAGACATTATCTGAAACGGAGGTCAAGCTCAAGGTGGCAGGGGTTAAATTCCCCCGGCCGCAAAATGCTTACGTATTCATTCTGGCAGGCGCCGATCTGATCGGCACACGTGCGGCAGTCGCAATTATCGATGCGTTTGAACAAATGCGTGAGATTGGACTGGTTTCCAAATACAAAGACTGAACCAAAAAAAGTTTCATCAAATTGCTGAACAAAATTCCCTTAAACTAGGCATAATATTAAATTAATTCATGGTGTAAAAGTTAATTTTTATTATTTAGAAGGAGAATTTAAATATGGGCAAATATTTAATCGGTATTGATGTGGGAACAACTGGTACAAAAGCGATGATTCTTGATAAAGACGGCAAAATCTATGGCAAAGGATATGGCGAGTACCCATGTAACTATCCGAATCCCAATTGGGTTGAGCAGGATGTGGATTTGTTGGTCGAGGAAACCTACAAAGCATGTAAACAAGCAGTCACATCATCAGGACTTGATCCGCAGGAAATTGCGGCGGTTGGATTTTCCTGCCAACGGGCAACTTTTGCGCTGGTAGATAAAAATAATGAACCCATCGATAATATTTTTTATGGTTGGCAGGATAACCGGGGAGCAGATATCCTTGAAGAAGCGATGGGCATTATTGATCCGGATACATTCTTTAAAAGCACTGGTATGCCGATGGCGCCAACCTTCACTTTTATCAAACTGTTGTGGTTAATGAAAAAAAGACCAGAACTGTATGAAAAAACGAAATACGTGGCAATGATGCCGGAATACATTCAATATTGCTTTGGTGCGGATGATTTTTATTGTGAGGTGACCAATGCCTGTACATCGGGGTATCTTAATCCCAACACAATGGATTGGGCGGACAATATTATTAATGCTTTTGGCATTGATAAGGCAAAGTTGCCAAAATTAGTGAAGCCAGGTGATATTGTTGGAAAAGTGACACCAAAAACGGCAGAGAAAACGGGACTGGCTGTCGGGACTCTCTTAGTTGCGGGAAGTGGCGATCAGCAATGTGCCGCCATTGGTGCCGGCGTTATTGAAGATGGTTATGCATCTTTAACGCTGGGGACAGCAGGTCTTCTGGTTGTTGGCACAAAAAATCTGGTATTAGACGATGTACCGGGGGTTATGGCAACCTCATCGGCATCATTAGGATTATTCAATCTTGAGGGGATACAACTGGGTGCCGCCAGCAGTTATCGATGGGCAAGGGATGAGTTAGCTGAAATCGAAGTAGCATTCGGGAAAAAGACCGGAATGGATCCCTATGAAGTGATGGATTACCATATTATAAAAAGTCCGGTAGGGTCGAAGGGGATTGTCTTCATGCCATTTTTGACCGGGTCAGGTTATCCGTATTGGAACCCTGAAGCAAAGGGTATCTTTGCCGGTATTACTTTTGCCCATTCCAAGAGTGATATGATTCGTTCGGTTATGGAAGGGATCACACTGGAAAGCAAGGATATGTATGAAACCATGAAAAAATCCGGCGTGATTTTGAAACAACTAGCTATAACAGGCGGAGCTACAAAATCCGCAGCATGGCGTCAGATCATTGCTGATATGTTTGGCGTTCCCATTCGTAAACTGGAAATACCTGACGCAACCATCGTTGGAGCGGCGGTTATCGCAGGTGTCGGCGCGGGGTGGTTTAAAGATGTCACAGAAGGAGTCATTTCAATGGTTCGTTATCTGGAAACGATTGAACCGATAACTGAAAATGTTAAAAAATATAACGAAATTTATGACATTTACAAAAATCTGTATGTCGCATTAAATGAAAATGGCTTATATACACAATTTGCCAAATTAAAATAAGCAGAATGAGATCAATTTTTGCGGATTATTCTTTTAATTCTATAGAGTGTATGATAAAATAAAAGAAGTTTTGCTAAATAAGCTGCACAAAGGGGTTTTATGGAAGGAAGTATTGATATGTACAAAATTAAGCGAGAAAACCCGAAACCATTGTACATACAATTGGAAGAGTTAATTCGTAATAATATCGAAGAAGGTATTTGGAGGCCGAACACAGCCATACCATCTGAGAGTGAAATGAATCGGTTGTATGGGGTTAGCCGCATGACAATCCGTTCAGCGTGTTCTCAATTGGTGCAGGATGGTGTTCTCTATCGCGTTCCTGGTAAGGGTACCTTTGTGGCAGAACCCAAGATAATGGCGGAATCTTTGGCATATATGGGCTTTAGAGAGCAATTGGAGAGAATGGGGTATGAAATTACCACAGAGCTTTTAAATGTTACCGAAAAAGAAGCCTCGTTGAGTGTTGCAAAGCGTCTGCAATGTCCGCAGGGGTCTCCAATACTGGAAATTGAGCGGTTGCGTTTTCTAAAAGGTGAGCCCATCAGCCTTCATTATTCACGGATTCCTTATGATTTGTGTAAGAATCTAAGTGATCGTGCACTTGAAGAAGAACAGCTTTGTGTGCTTCTTGAAAAAGAGTATAATTTAAAACCCAGCCGGGTCATGGAAACTTTTGAGTCGGTTACGGCCTCGGAAAAAGAGAGTAAACTTTTAAAAGTTCCGCAAGGATACCCCTTGCTTGTTTTAGAGGATATTCTTTATGATAAGGATGATAAGCCTTTTGAGTACTCAAAAGTAGTTTTTCGTGGCGATAAAATTAAATTAAAGTATGAATACCGTAATTAAAATTACGGTATTTTTTTGGCCGTGATCCAGATTATGATGAAAAGATTTTTGAAGATACATTTGTTACTCGTCGTTTAGTACCGGTTCCAAACTGGTATCCCGGAAAAAGGAGTTCGCATTAAAGAGATAGAGTACATCAGTGATCTGAGCATCAGCGATGAGATCATCAATACTATCATAGTAGTAACGGGGATCAACGACGGTGATCTCACTGTAAAAAGGGGTTAAGAAGGGAATAAAAGCATTGGCATACGAATCCTTGATAATCAGCAGATTTTTTTCATTCAGCACCGGATTTTTAATTTTTATAATGGGATGATTACCAGCCAGAAAAACGGCATATTTGTCATTCTCCTTTAATTGTTCGCTGTCATAAAGGGAAGCGGCTTTTTTTTGTTCTTCCACATAGCTTACCACCGAATAGTCATCGTCGCTTTTAGGAATATAGACCTCAATGGTATCGGAGGAAGACGTCAAATAGCCACTTTTAGAAGCCAGGGCACCAGAAAATGAGTGGGTAACAGGATAAACGATATAGGCATCAGGGTCTGCTTTAATACCCATGGTATCGGCGACTCCCTGAAAAGAAAGCCAGGCACCTAAAGTGGTCCAGTGATGGTCGGTTTTATAATACAAAAGTTGGTCCTGATGTTCTGCTAAAATCGGACTGGGATCAAGAACGCTGAAGTGTTCCTGCAAGCCGGCAGTAAAGCTATTGATATAGTCGCTTTGATTTAGTACCGGAGCATAGGCTGGCAGTTTATCAGCGGTGACACTAATTGCATTGGGAACCAGCATAAAGAAGTGGTTTAGATCGGAGTGCTTTTCAGCAAACTGGTTTAATGCAGTTTGAGTCTGCGCCACAGTGTCAGCAGATAAAGGATCAAAGTTTTCGATCAGGGTGGCGTTTTTGCCGAAATAAACCCCATTGGAGCTATTTTTTCCGATCAGGCGATCGGTACTGGTTTTGGTATGAATCCAGAAATTTCGCCCGACTAATTGGTCGGCCGTGTACTTTTGCATTTTTTTCATATAGCGGCCATCGATGATGCTGTCCACAGAAAAACGGGGCCATTGGGTTAAAATCCGGTTTTCATTTTCAGACAGTTTGGTATCGGGCAGGATCAGTGAGGCCAGGGAGAAAAAGGCAAGGATCCCGATAAAGAGCAGCCCCAATAAATTAATATATTTTTTATAAAATAAAGAATGAGCATATTGATCATGTTCACGATGGTTATCTTTTTTTCGCATATTACTTCACCTAAAATCTAAAATATAAAAAAGGATTATATGTTTCTGTTACTAAATAAGCAATGGATAAAAACATAATCACGCTGTTAAGTCCCAGTCCAAAAGGGATCACCCATTTTTTTTCCTGGTGAATCAGTTTGTTATAGCGTTGATGAACAAACGGGGTACAGCAGATGCCGCATACAAGTAATAAAATAAGACTGGTGGTTAGGTAATAGAGGCCGGTTGAATCAACCAGAGACGCACCGGCAGTAAAAAACATAACCTGCAGGTAAGACAGGGCAAAACCCATGTCCGGACTGGCAAAGAAAACCCAGCCGATTATAACCAGAATCAGGGTGTAACTGTGCTGAATAAATCTTGGCAGTTTTTCCAGCAGTGCGCTTAAGAATACTTTTTCAGCAAAAAGGATCAGCCCATAATAGCCACCCCAGACGACAAAATTCCAGTTGGCACCATGCCAGAGGCCTGTTAACAACCAGACAATACAGAGGTTTAAAAAGAGCCGGGGGATGGGAACACGGTTACCACCCAGAGGGATATAAAGGTATTCACGAAACCAGGTTCCCAGTGAAATGTGCCAGCGTCGCCAGAATTCGGATACACTTCGGGAGATATAGGGATAATTAAAGTTTTCGAGAAATTCAAAACCAAACATTTTCCCCAAACCAATGGCCATATCCGAATAACCACTAAAGTCGAAATAGATTTGAAAGGTAAAGGCGATAATTCCGATCCAGGCGGTAAGTACTGACAGTTCACCCACATTTATGGCTGAAATAAGGGTCCAGACATAGCCGATATTGTTGGCCAGCAGAACTTTTTTGCCGAGACCCTGGATAAAACGTTCCACTCCGATTCCGAATTTTTCCTGATTGATCACCCGCTCGGTTAGCTGATCGTCGATATCCTTATAGCGAACAATCGGTCCGGCGATCAGCTGCGGAAACATGGTGACATACAAGCCAAAGGAAATGATGTTTTTTTGGACCGGAACCTTTTTCAGATAGATATCAATGACATAGGAGAGAATCTGAAAGGTATAAAATGAAATCCCGATCGGTAAGGGTAAGGGCGTGTAGGGAATCCCCAGACTAAAGATCTGGTTAATGATACTCAGTAAAAACCCCCAGTATTTAAAAAAGAATAAAATGCTTAAATTCACGATGAGAGTAAAAATAAAAATTCGCTTCCGGACTAAATGGGGCTTTTTGTCCATCAGTAGTCCCATGCCAAAGTCGAAGGTGATGGTAAAAAGCATTAAGAAAACATAAATCGGTTCTCCCCAGGCATAAAAAAATAGACTGATCAGAAGCAGAATTAAATTTTTTCCCTGTTTCGGGATAATGGTATACAGACCCAATGCAATGGGAAGAAAAGCAAAGATAAACAAAATACTGCTAAAAACCATGGTCACTCCTTAGGGATTATTCTTGATGCTTTTGACAAAGGTATCTTTTAATGTGGACGCTTCAGGTGATACACAATAAAAAAGCGTGTTTCCCACAATTTTAAACTCATGATTTTCAAGTAGCTCCACCTGCTTCGGTCCGTATCCGCCAAAGCTCTCCAGTTGCATGGCGTTGCGGACATCAACGGCCCCTTCGATCAGATCCAATTGGGCGGAATCTGAGGCTTTAATCACGAGGATTTCGGATACATCCATATAATTGGCCGGGACGTAAATTAAAACTTCCTGATAGTCACTCATATTGAGTCCGTAATAGCGTTTCAATGTTTTTCCATCCCCCTTTTCCATCCCGCTAAGGTTTTGGGAAGCGGCGAGCAGATCGGTTTCCACCTGAGATAAAGGTGCCTGCTCGGCAGAATGACAGCCAAAAGAGAGTAACGCAAGTATTAGAATGGATAGAAGTACAAAAATTTTTTTCATGATGGTCCAATTCTATAATAAATTTTTTAAATTGCTGTTATCCACAAGCGTGTCCAACCATAGTGGGTAGAACTCACGGATCACATGGATGCCGTCTTGTTCATGGTACTGTGGGTTGTTTTTCAAAAGCGGGTAGGTATTGATATAATGGATATTTTTTCGGGCAGCCATTTCCACTAACGCAGCATTATATGTTTCAATTTGACTGAGCTCGGGGTTTTCTTTGAGGGCTTCATCGGTAACCGGAAAGATACTGCAAACATAGATTTGGGTATTCGGTAATTGCAACCTGATCGAATCGATAAGTTTCTCATAAGAAAGGATATAGGCGTCCAGGGTACTATCGGGATGACTGATGTCATTGAGACCTAACTCAAAAAAAACATAACGCGGTGCCAGTTCAACGATACTTTGGACGTCTCCTTGACTGTTCTCGGCTGATTTTCCCATCATCGCAACCAGCGAGGTCGGGTTTAAAAATCCAAATAAACCTAATCCCTCGGCGATGGAATCACCAAAAACAAGGGCATTGCCAAATAATGCGGTGTAATCGCCGGGGTCAACGGCTTTGCGCTTCAAGTAGTCAATTTTTTCTTCCATGGTATAGAGATCCCGGGTTTCTAGTGCAGTTAGGATTTCGACACCCTCGTCAAGTTTTGCGTTTTCTCTGGCGGTGGTTTGATACACAATAACCAGAATTAGCATCATTATAACACCAGGAATCAGCATAACAATAACCAGATTTGCCTGGACACGTTGTTTTATTTTTTCAAACATAGAGTAGCACCTTTTATTGTCGAATTTGTATAGTTAAACATATCACAATAGCAGGTAGAAGTTCAATGTCTGTTTTGTAACAAATTAATATTTTGTTGTTACGAATAGTGGTTTAAAAGTAGATAAATAAAAAAGCGCCTGAAAACAACTCTGGGAATTATTTTCAGACGCTATTTATTGAGATATCAGAACGAGCACTTATCCATGGTTCGAGTAGCAACAACATCGATTCCAAGACCTAAAAGATCTTTGATAACAACATCACCGGTTTTTATGGGTGCTTCCACAACAACCTGATTAATAGCGGCCATGGCATCAAAAATCTGGCCTTTGGGGATAGGTTCCGCAGTTTTAACCGGCAGGCGGGGAAGCATGGCATGCTTAATCACCACCGTAGTGGGAATAACCCGGGTTGGGTTGGTCATTTCATTGATGGCATATTTTGGACCACGTTTACAGGTGTTGCCGGTAACCTCATAGGTACCATCCGCTTTTTCTTCAATGGTCATCTGGCACCCGATGGGGCAAACAATACAGGTCATATCTTTTTTCATTTCTTTGCCTCCTCTACGACAAATCGGATTTCTCCGGCAGGATACTGGGCTAAAACATCTTTGGCGATCTTAAAGTTAACCATTTCGGCGGGCAGTAATTTCTTTTCTTTTTTAGTGGCGATCAATTGGTCGCCAATATAGGCATTAACCACTTTATCTTGAAAGACCTGTCGCACACGCATATAGAAAGTAACTTTTTCCTCGACGTTTTTCATGGCAACCTGCTGCGGAACGACATAACCAATTCCGTCGCCGTTGGTGGTCGTAAAGGTAATCTCACTAGCCAGATCGCCCTTGATATACTTGGCAGCGCCTTTACCGGCCAGGACCGCTTCTTCGCTGACAAAATCCACCAGGTCATGAACGTGAACCACATTTCCACAGGCAAAAACACCAGGCATAGAGGTTTGACGCAGTTCACCGACAATGGCACCGTTGGTTCGGTTGTCCATGGTAACACCGGCATTACGAGTGATTTCATTTTCGGGAATCAAGCCCACTGAAAGTAGGAGGGTATCACAGGGAATATATTCTTCTGTTCCAGGAATCACTTTTAGTTTTTCATCAACCTTGGCAACGGTAACGCCTTCTAATCGGTCTTTACCGTGGATAAAGGTGATGGTGTGGCTTAATTTTAACGGGATATCATAGTCATCCAAACACTGAACAATGTTTCTAACCAGACCGTTAGAGTAGGGCATTAGTTCGCAAACAGCCTGAACATGAGCACCTTCCAGGGTCATTCGTCGGGCCATGATCAGACCGATATCACCAGAGCCGAGGATAACCACTTCTTTACCAACCATATATCCTTCCATGTTGATAAAACGTTGGGCAGTACCGGCAGTGAAAACACCCGATGGACGATACCCCGGGATACCGATGGCACCGGAGGTCCGTTCCCGACATCCCATAGTTAGAATAACAGCTTTCGTTTCAATAACCATGTACCCGTTTTCTTCATTGATAACGTGGATGGATTTGAGTTCTCCATTGTCATGCATATCAAGTACCATGGTATTGAGCATGTAAGGAATATTAAGATCTTTTACCTTATCAATATAACGTTCGGCATATTCCGGTCCGGTTAATTCTTCATTAAACGTATGCAGACCAAAACCATTATGAATACACTGGTTAAGAATACCGCCTAATTCCCGGTCTCTTTCCAGAATCAGGACATTTTCTGCTCCATCATTTTTAGCTTCAACGGCAGCGGCCAAACCAGCGGGTCCACCACCTAAAATAACAACATCATATATCATGATTACGCCTCCTCCTGAACGGATTTCGTTTGACCTGAGAGAATGAAGGTCGAATCCTGTTGATCGTACATAATTTCATCTAATGGAACATTGAGTTCGCGGGAAAGAATTTCCACAACCCGGGGAGAACAGAAACCACCCTGACAGCGTCCCATACCGGCACGACAGCGTTTTTTAACTGATTTAACGGTACGGGCACCAGCACTGCGGTGAATAACATCGATGATTTCACCTTCAGTGATGGTTTCACATCGGCAGATAACTTTGCCGTATTTTGGATCTTCATTAATAATTGCAACTTTTTCTTCCTCGGTCATTTCGTCAAAACGCAGATGCTTTCGGACCTTAGGATTATAGTCGTGATTTTCTTCGATATCTGGGATCATTGGTTTCACAATTTCTTCGACCACAAAGTGAGCAACCGCAGGAATTGAGGTGAGTCCAGGCGATTCATAGCCAGCCACGTTGATAAATCCTTTTACGGGCGATTCTTCAATAATGAAATCACCATCAGTCGTTGTAAAGGTATCCTTTACAGGAGTGTTTCGAAGTCCGGCATAGGACCTAATAATCTTGTTAAATGGTAGCGAAGGACAGTTTTTAAGGGCATTTTCTTTAATATAGTCGAGGCGTTCAGTGGTGGTCGAAATATCGCCTTTGTGCACGGGTTCAGCATCCGGTCCAATTAACAGATTGCCGTGAGCGGTCGGTGCCACTAAAATACCTTTGCCCTTTTTTGAAGGACATGGGAAGATGACACTATTAACCAGATAACCGGCTTCTTTATCAAAGATAAAATAATTTCCCTTACGAGCAAGCAGTTTAAAGTAGGGTTTGCCAACCATTTCATAGATATCATCAGCAAATAAACCGGCAGCATTAATGACATACTTAGCTTCCACATTTCCGGAATTGGTAATAATTTCGAAGTGGTCATTGTGGTTTATGATATCACTGACCAGATGATTAAGCTTTAGGGTAACACCGTTGTCGACAGCGTTTTCAGCCGCGTGAATACAGAGCTCAAAGGGGGACACAATCCCTGCTGTCGGAGCATAAAGAGCACCGCAAATATCGTCATGGATATGGGGCTCCATGGCATGGACTTCATCTTTAAATAAGATCTGAAGTCCAGGAACTCCGTTTTTTAAACCGTTTTGATAAAGTTCGTGCAGGGTTGCCATTTCGTACTCGTTATGAGCAACAACCATGGAACCACATCGTTTAAAGGGCACATCCAGATCCTCACAAACCTGATCGTACATAAGATTTCCAGCGGCGTTGAATTTTCCTTTCAATTTATGGGCCGGGGCATCAAAACCGGCATGAACAATGGCAGAATTGGCCATTGTAATCTGATTTCCGACATCATTTTCTCCATCTAATAAAACAATGTCCAGTTTGTATCGGGTCAATTCCCGAGCAATGTAGGAACCGGCAATACCAGCTCCAATAATGGCGATATCATACATAATATATTCCTCCTAAGAATAATAAAAAATTAAAAGCCATACAATTTTCTTAAATAAGGGTTCATTTAAGAAAACAGTATGGCTCTCCGTTGCCTTGTATTTTATTTTTGCTTATTCGTTCTGGAGCAATCGCTGCTCTTCCCGAATAAGTTCTATTTTATCCCACAAAGGCTTGTGAGATGTACTGGCTGATAGTGCGCCAGCAGCAAGACACGAACGAACTTCTTCCTCTGTCTCTATGAATCCCCCGGTAACAATTGGAATATCGAGTTCCTTTTTTACAGCTGTAATCAGCTTTGGAACCAGGCCAGGTAAAATTTCGATGGCATCAGGCTTAATTTTCTTTGCCGATGTAATTGAAATATCCATGGCAGAAGAATCCAATAGAAATAAACGCTGAACAGTCATCAGACCTTCCTGCTTTGCCCGAGTGATAATATTGTTTTTCGTGGTAATAATTCCCGTTGGCTTAATCTCATCTTTTAGATACTTAATAAAATAATTATCCTGTGAATAACCTTTAATAAGATCCAAATGGGTAAACACGTGTTTACCTGATTTAGTACAAAGCTCCACCATTTTTTTAAGATTATAGACATTGCCGGTCAGTAAAAAGATGATCTGCGATTTCGAATGAATGGCATCATAAATATCTTTCGGATTACGAACAGCGACAATAATGGGGTTGTCTTGAAACATGAGAAGACATTTTCTCGTCGACATAAAACTCCTCCCGGTTGGATCGTATTTGCAAATTCATTATAACACAATCACAAAAATAGGAAAGAGTAAAATCTAAATTGCCGGGGTGTGGTTAAACACCCCAACAATTTATTGATTAATGAATTGTTAATGTAGTTAGATTATTCGGCGTCTTCCCAGCCTTTAGCAGTTTCAACAGCTTTTAACCAGCCAGCATATAATTTAGCACGAACATCAGCATCCATGGCAGGCTTAAATGAACGGTCCAGTTTCCAGGCAGCAGTTACATCCGCTTTACCATCCCAGAATTTAACAGCCAAACCAGCCAGGTAAGCAGCACCCATAGCAGTGGTTTCAACGATTGAAGGACGATCAACAGGAACGCCTAAAATATCAGCTTGGAATTGCATCAAGAAATCGTTAGCGCAAGCGCCGCCATCAACTTTTAATGCCGCCAATTTGATGTTTGAGTCTTTTTCCATCGCATCCAGAACATCTTTTGTCTGATAAGCGAGGGATTCAACAGTAGCACGGATTAAATGAGCTTTGTTGGCACCACGAGTTAATCCTAAGATAGCACCACGAGCATACATATCCCAATGCGGAGCACCCAGTCCAACAAAAGCAGGAACCATATAAACACCATTGGTGTCAGCAACTTTATTACAATAGTATTCGCTATCAGGTGAAGAATCAACCAGTCGAACTTCGTCTCTTAGCCATTGGATCGCAGCACCGGCAACGAAGATTGAACCTTCTAAGGCATAATCAACTTCGCCATCTAAGCCCCAGCCAATGGTCGTAATCAAACCACTGTTCGATTTAACGGGTTTATCACCAGTGTTCATCAGCATAAAGCAACCGGTTCCATAAGTATTTTTAGCCATACCAGGTTCGAAGCAAGCTTGTCCGAAGAGAGCAGCTTGTTGGTCACCAGCAGCACCGGCAATGGGAATTTCTGTTCCGTAAAGAGAAGTTGTTCCGTAAACATCTGAAGATGGTCGAACTTCTGGTAACATAGAAGCTGGGATATCCAGTTCTTTTAACATTTTTTCATCCCATTTAAGGGTTTTAATATTAAATGCCATCGTGCGGGAAGCATTTGAATAATCGGTTACATGTACCTTGCCATCAGTTAATTTCCAGATTAACCAGGTATCAATGGTTCCGAAAGCCAGTTCGCCTTTTTCAGCTCTTTCACGTGCACCAGGAACGTTATTTAAAATCCAATTAATTTTTGTTCCAGAGAAGTAAGCATCGATTACAAGACCGGTGTTTTCACGAACATAGTCTTCCAATCCACGGGCTTTTAATTCATCACAGAAAGATGCGGTACGACGGCACTGCCAAACAATGGCATTATAAATAGGTTCGCCAGTTTTTCTGTCCCAAACGACAGTTGTTTCACGTTGGTTTGTGATACCAATAGCAGCAATATCTTCAGCGGTAGCGCCAATTTTTGATAAAGCTTCAGTGACAACACCACTTTGGGTAGCCCAAATTTCCATGGCGTCATGTTCAACCCAACCGGCTTTTGGATAGATTTGGGTAAATTCTTTTTGCGCAACACTGACGATTTCGCTGTCATGGTTAAATAAAATCGCTCTTGAACTTGTAGTTCCTGCATCCAGTGATAAGATATACTTCTTCATAAGTATAACCCCCTATTTATTTGATTATTTATTTGATTATGTTTAAAAAACATAATAAAATCATAGAAAAAACAATAAAACCAAACAAAAAAAGCACATACTAACAGATTTACATATTCTCTTAATGTAAAAACGAAAGTACGGCCCTCCATAACTCCTGCCAATATATGAAATTAGTGAATCTTTTCGTAAGCAAAGGTAAAATTGTTTACAAACATATATTAACATAACTCTGAAATAATGTAAAGGATTACCAGTAAAAAATAATGTTAAATAAATAACAAATAAAAAAAACGGTTGAAATAAATCATTTAAAATGAAAATGAATAATCAGTGCAAAATAGTATATAATGTAGAAAATAGATAGGCCGCGGCTGCTGGGATCAATTTCAACCGCCTGGGACAAAATGTCTATTTATTTTTAAGAATCTATGTTATAATAAAAATTAAAGAAATCGGAAATAATTAGAAAAACATGAAATTAAATTTTAACAGTAAAGTGAAAGAAAAGATGGAAAAACAGTTTACACATCTTCATGTGCATAGCGAATATAGTCTATTAGATGGTTTTGGCAGGATCAACGAGCTTGTTAAGGCGGTGGCGGAAAGTGGCATGGAGAGTATTGCGCTTACCGATCATGGGGTGCTTTTTGGTGCCGTTGATTTTTATAAGGCCTGTTTAAAGGAAAAAATTCATCCGGTTATCGGCTGTGAAGTTTATGTTGCTCCAAGAGGCCTTGAAAACAAGGATCCCGTCTATGACAAAGAACGAGCTCATCTCATTTTGTTAGCAGAAAGCAACCTTGGGTATAAAAATCTCATGAAGATTGTTTCAAAAGGTTTTATTGATGGGTTTTATTATAAGCCCAGAGTGGATCATGACTGCTTAAGAAAATACAGCGATGGTATTATTTGCTTGTCTGCGTGTATCGCTGGTGAGATTCCGCAATTGATCCTAAACAATGATTTGGCTGGAGCAGAAGAGCGTTGTCGGGTTTATCAGGATATTTTTGGTAAAGATCATTTCTTCCTGGAAATTCAGGATCATCGTCTCAGGGAAGAAGCGTTGATAAACGAGCGGATGATTCAGTTATCAAAAAAAATGAGCATTCCATTGGTGGCGACGAACGATGTCCATTATGTCCACAAGGAAGACAGTGAAAACCATGACATTCTTTTATGCATTCAGACCGCAGCCACCGTTTCGGATGAAAAGCGGATGCGTTTTCCCAACAATGAATTTTATTTAAAGAGTCAGGAAGAAATGCGTAAGCTCTTTGCTGATCTGCCCGAAGCCATTGAAAATTCCAATCGCATTGCCAGGCGCTGTCAGGTCAGCTTTGACCTGGAAAAAACCCATCTGCCGCAGTTTGAATTGCCTCCCGGTGAAAGGGCCAGAGACTATTTAAAAAGTCTGTGTATGGCAGGATTGGTAAAAAAATACCAAACGCTGACCAAAGAATTACAAGATCGTCTGGCATATGAATTGGAAACCATTCACACGATGGGCTTTGATGATTATTTTCTCATCGTTTGGGATTTTATCAAATATGCTAAAGACAATCAGATCATGGTTGGGCCCGGACGGGGAAGTGCTGCCGGCAGCCTGGTTGCCTATAGTTTGGAAATCACCACCATCGATCCGATTAAGTATCAGTTGCTGTTTGAACGTTTTTTAAATCCGGAGCGGGTAACAATGCCAGATATTGATGTGGATTTTTGTTACGAACGGCGTCAGGAAGTTATCGATTATGTGGTGAACAAGTATGGCGAAGACCGGGTGGCTCAGATTATCACCTTTGGAACCATGGCGGCACGGGGTGCGCTTCGGGATGTTGGCCGGGCACTCGATATGCCTTACAGCCTGGTCGATCGGGTGGCCAAGGAAATACCCATTCATCCAGGGGTCAATATCACCATTGAACAAGCCTTAAAAGAAAATCCTGAACTTAAAAAAATGGAAGATTCAGATGCCGATATTGCCAAGCTGGTTAAGACCGCTCAGTCCATTGAAGGTTTATCCCGGCATGCCTCGACGCATGCCGCCGGGGTGGTCATTTCAGATTTACCACTGGTTGAATATATCCCGCTTTATCGAAACAATGATGTAATCACAACTCAGTTTCCGATGGGTTTATTGGAAGATCTGGGCCTGCTCAAAATGGATTTTCTGGGCCTGCGAACCTTAACGGTGATCCGCGATGCCCTGGAGCATATTGAACATAGCACTGGTCGTCGTCTGGATCTGGACAGTCTGGAAATGGATGACGTCAAGGTTTATGAAATGCTCTCAAAAGGCGACACCCTGGGTGTTTTTCAATTGGAGAGCCGGGGCATGCAGCAATTTATCAAGGAACTCCAACCGGGTAGTTTTGAAGATATTATCGCTGGGATCTCACTTTATCGGCCTGGGCCGATGGATCAGATTCCACGCTATATTGAAAACAAGAAAAACCCCTCTCTGGTTACCTATGATCATCCCATTCTTGAGAATATCCTCAACGTCACTTATGGGTGTATGGTTTATCAGGAACAGGTGATGCAGATATTTCGCGATGTGGCTGGTTTTTCAATGGGACGAAGTGACCTGGTCAGACGGGCCATGTCCAAGAAAAAGATTAGCGTGATGGAGGCCGAGGGTCTGGTTTTTATCCATGGTGAAGTCGATCAAACCGGAAAAGTTCTAGTTGACGGTGCCATCCGCCGGGGGGTATCAGAAGCGGCGGCAAAAAAAATCTTTGAAGAAATGAAAGATTTCGCAAAATACGCTTTTAATAAATCCCATGCGGCGGCATATGCCGTTGTCGCCTATCAAACCGCCTGGTTGAAGTGTTACTATCCCACCGAGTTTATGGCGGCTTTAATGTCGAGTATTATGGATGATGAGAAAAAAGTGGCGAAATATATAGAAGATTGCCGAAAAATGGGTATTCATGTATTACCACCCAGTATTAATGAAAGCTACGAGAAGTTTAGTGTTTCTAGTAATTCGATTTGCTTTGGTTTGGGAGCCGTTAAGGGGCTCGGTAAAAATGCCATTGCCGCTATTATTGAAGCACGCAAAGCCAAGGGCAATTTCTTGAATCTACGGGATTTCTGTGAGCGGGTGGACCTGAAATCCTTAAACAGGCGCAGCATCGAAAGTCTTATTAAGGGCGGGGCATTTGATGGCATCGGCAACAGCCGGGCGCAAATGCTGGCCATTGCTGAACTGATTGTCGATCAGGTTCAGCGAGAAAAGAAAGATCGCATTTCCGGACAGATGTCCCTTTTGGATATGGCCGGACTGGGTGGATCACAGGAACTGACAACGCTGAAGGAGGATCATTTCCCTCAAAAAGAGCCGTTTTCCAAAGAAGAACGGTTAGCATTGGAAAAAGAGGTTTTAGGTCTTTACGTTACCGGTCATCCACTGGAAAAATATGAAGATATCTTAAAAAAAACCGTCACCTTGTTTTCCAGCAGTGTTGACAGCTATCAGGATTTAAAAGATGCTGGTATTCGGGACGGACAGCAAGTCAGTATTGGTGGTTTAATTGTGGAGAGCAAAACGATGATGACAAAGAAAGGCCAGATGATGGCGTTTCTAACCCTTGAAGATCTTTATGGGCGCATCGAAGTGGTTGTTTTTCCGAAAACCTATGATGAGTATCGTCGTTATTTAAAACAAGATCAGCCATTGGTGATCAAGGGGCGAATCAATTACAATGAAGAAGCTCGAACCTCGGTGATTGCAGCTCAGATCTATCCCATCGGAGAACCGCCTAAGAACAAACAAAACCTGGCTGTAACCGAAAACAAAGCGCCATATGAGAACAACGACGGAGTCCAAAAGCGCCAAAAGCTGGTTTTGAGTTTAGGGGATTTAACAGAAAAAGCCTTGATAAAATCGGTAAAATCGATTCTAATTAAGTATCCGGGATCGGTGCCGGTGGTGTTATACTTAAAAAACGAAGATAAGCATTTTGGGGCCAATAAAGACTTATGGGTTACCCTTGAAGAAACCCTGATCACTGAATTAGGACAAATTTTAGGAATAAAAAATGTGGAGGTAAAATAAAAATGAGAATTGGAGTTTTAACTAGCGGAGGCGATGCCCCCGGCATGAATGCAGCAATCCGGGCCGTTGTGCGAACAGCAATCTTTAATAAGGTTGAGGTCTATGGGATTAATCGGGGCTTTGCAGGTTTGCTGGAAGGCGACATTACACCGTTTAGTGTTTATTCGGTAGCGGATATTCTACAGCGGGGGGGAACAATCCTCAGGACCTCCAGAAGTGAGTTTTTTGCAACCGAGGCGGGAGTTAAGCAAGGTGCCAAAGTGCTGGAAGAATATGGCATTGACCATCTGATTATTATCGGTGGTGATGGCAGCATGAATGGTGCCCTGGCACTCCAGAAATTAGGGGTCAGCGTGGTGGGTATTCCCGGTACCATTGATAATGATCTGGGATTTACCGATTATACCATCGGCTTTGATACGGCCGTAACAACAGCCCTGGATGCGATCAGCAAAATCAGAGATACCACCTACTCCCATAATCGCATTAATGTGGTCCAGGTGATGGGCCGAAAATGCGGCGATATCGCCCTTTACTCGGGATTATCCGGAGGTGCAGAGGCCTTAATTTTGCCGGAGGTTGAAACCGACCTGGATGCGATTTGTTTGCGACTGCTGCAGGGGAAAGATCGGGGGAAACTTCATAGTATTGTCATGTTAGCAGAAGGCTGTGGTAATTACCGGGATTACTGTGTCAAGATTGAAGAAAAAACCCAGGTAACAACGAAGGGGACAAATTTGGGCTACATTCAAAGAGGGGGATCACCGTCGAATATGGATCGGAACTTGGCCAGTTTTATGGGTTATAATGCGGTATTAAGTATTATAAAGAAAGAAACGGGAACAGTGATGGCCCAGCGATGTGGCTCGTATCTGGGTATTCCGATCGAAGAAGCTCTGGCGATGCCAAAGATTTTCCGACAGGATATTTATGATATGGCTTCGGTATTATCCATTTGAGCGATTCATAAAAACAAACATCGTGTAAATCGGGTTATACCAGCGTTATAAACAATAACGATGGTGCTGATCAGTAAGATTTTTATGTTTGTTATTTTATAGAGAGAGATTAAATTAGAAAAGAGGTAGAAAATGAAAAAAACTAAGATTGTCTGCACATTAGGACCAGCAGCAGATACAAAGGAAATATTAAAAGAACTTATTCTCAATGGGATGAATGTGGCACGACTCAATTTTTCGCACGGTAGTCATGAAGAACATGCGGCCAGAATTAAGCGGATCAAAGAAGTACGTAAAGAGCTGGGGATTCCCGTTGCGATTATGTTGGATACCAAGGGACCCGAAATCAGAACTGGAGAACTGAGCGCCGGACAGGTAGAACTGGTTGCCGGAGAAAAGGTAACACTAACCACCGAAATTATCCAGGGTGACGAAAAACGTTTCAGTATTTCCCATGAAAATCTTCCCAATGAAGTATCGCCGGGATGTCGGATTCTCATCGATGATGGATTAATTCAATTGGAAGTGGAAGATGTTTTTAATAATGAAATGGTCTGCACGATTTTAAATGGTGGAACGCTGGGCAGCAAAAAAAGTATCAACCTACCAGGTATGAGCATTGAATTACCTGCTTTAACAGAAAAAGATCGCGGTGATATTATTTTTGGAATCCAGCAAAGAGTCGATTATGTGGCGGCATCGTTTGTGAGAAAACCCCATGATGTATTAGAGATCAGAAAGGTTTTAGAACGCAATGGCGGAGATTTGATTGACATTATTTCTAAAATTGAAAATCAGGAAGGTGTCGAGAATATCGACCGAATTCTTAATGTTTCCGATGGAATTATGGTTGCCAGAGGGGATCTGGGGGTAGAAATACCGGCAGAAGATGTACCACTGGTTCAAAAGAGCATTATTCGAAAATGCAACCTTGTCGGGAAACCCGTTATTACCGCAACTCAAATGCTCGATTCGATGATGCGAAATCCCAGACCGACCCGAGCTGAGGTCGGTGATGTGGCTAACGCCGTGTTTGATGGAACAGATGCCGTGATGTTATCGGGTGAAACAGCAGCGGGATCTTATCCGATAGAGTCGGTAAAAACGATGTTTAATATTGTCGTAAAAAGCGAAGATTCGGAAGAGTACGCCCGTCGTAAAAAACCGGATCATGGGGAACTGAGCATTACGAATGCAGTTAGCGAAGGGGCGTGTCAGATTTCTGAACAACTCGATGCACAGACCATTATCGCAGCCACATCCTCAGGTCATACGGCCCGGATGATCTCCAAATACCGTCCTGATTGCGGGATTCTGGCGGTTACTGATAAGGTGACAACGATTCGTCGTCTGGCCCTGGTTTGGGGAGTCAATTGTATTTACACGCCGGAATTTAAGGACACTGACAGTATGATTATGGATGCGGTAAAAAAAGCAATGGAGCAGGGCTATGTGCAATTTGGAGATCTCGCCATCGTTGCTGCAGGTGTGCCCTTAGGTGTTCAGGGAAATACCAATATGATTAAGGTGCATACCGTCGGAAATGCCATCATTAATGGGGTCGGCATTGGGAAAAACTCAGTGACTGGCCTTGCTAAACTCATTACTTCTGATAATCTGGATGACTTTCAGGAAGGTGATATTTTAGTGGTGAAAACCCTGACACCAGAGCTTAGTCAGATCTTACTGTTGGCATCGGCAATTATTACGGAAGAAGGTGGACTCAGTTCGGAAGGAGCCATTGCCGGACTTCATTATGATATTCCGGTTATTGTCAATGTTGTTAAAGCGTTGGAAATCCTTGAACATGGGAAACTTATTTCAGTTGATCCCATCCGTGGGGTTGTTTATCAGGGCCGGGTTCAAACGAAGTAGAATTAATTTAAGTAAATACTTAATAAAAAGCGATTGGTATCATATGATATCAATCGCTTTTTGGATTCAGTCAATTTTATAGGTGAGTTGATAGGTTTGGGATAGTGTATGATCATCGGTTGAGTTAATACTGTTTGAGCTTTTTTCGACTGAGAAAAAAAGCATGGATTTGTAAGGGTGACAAATAATCTCTGAATTTACGCTAAGTGGTGCCGTGAGCTGGAGCGGATTTTTACCACTTGTATCCATGATCCAGATCGATTTGGATTGAGCATCAGAATTTGGTGTTGTCTGAGTAAAGACAATGCGCTCACCGTTTGGTGTAAAGCGGACTGATCCAAAACTACCGTCTGCGATACTGCTTGAGTTTGTCGCGTTGGTATCCCAGGTACGGATCGTTTGAGAGTCGCCGCCGTTTTTAACAAAGACCACTTGATTGTTTAAGTCGTTAATATCAAAACTGCTCACATTATCAGCAATTAGGGTGGAAGACAATTCAGAAGAAGCATCATCTAATTTTGCATAGTATAGATTCGTTCGTTCTTCATTCTGGGGGTCGGTTGCCATAAACACGACGACCTTTTCTTTATTGATATAGTCAACGGCCAGGATATTATAGTTGTTAAGAAGCTTATAAATCTGTCGATTTCCTTCACTGTCGGCTTTTACAATCTGACTTGTGTTATTGGCATAGACCACCTGGCCGGAATCGCCAATACCAAAGCGCTGGATAACATTTTCTTCCGGCAGGGAAATGATCCGGGTCGTGTTTTTGTTGACGTCCGACCAGACAATCTGAGTGTCGATGCTGCCCGTTAAGGGATCGACTAATTTTTCGGCATAGTAAATACCTGTGTCAAAGGTATCATAAAAGGCGCTCAATGGTCTTTTGTCAGAATTGACAAATGAGGACAACTGCATCGTTTCAATAGTATAGGTGTCAATATTATAGAAGGTCCCAAAAGTAAAAAGGATCAGATTATTTCCGCTATTGGTAATATCCTGTACGATTCCGGGGGCGATCATAGTATAAGATTGAATGCTCACTTGCTGTGGCAAAGGGTCATTTGAGGTTGGGTTATTTCGTAAAACAACCGGTACATTTACAGGAATGAAGAGGTTCTGGCAACCACTGGTGATAAACAAACTCAATAAAACAAAACAAAAGACAAGGACTCTATTTTTTGCTTTTTTCATCGGTTTCACCTCCATAAATTAAGACGGACAAAATGGGAAGTGTCACAATAATATTGGTCCCTTCGCCCACTTGACTGACAATGTCAATTTTTCCATCATGTTTTTCGACAATCTGTTTTACAATATAAAGGCCCAGGCCGGAGCCGCCTTCATCATAACCCCGAGAACGATCTTCTTCAACCCGATAAAAAGCATTGAAGATCCGTTTTTGTTCAATTTCTGAAATCCCCGGTCCATAATCGCGGATCGATACGACGATGTGATTATCCTCAATAGCTGAAATGACATCAATAATTTCACCACGGTTTGAATATTTGATGGCATTATGGATGATATTGATAAAGACTTGTTGGAGTCGGTCATAATCCCCCAGGATTTCAGGAAGGTCTTCAGATACATAATTAATTTCGATATCGGATTGACTGGCCTTAATCTGCATTTGTTCAACCACCTCGGAAAGAAGCAAAACAATATTTAGGTTCGTTTTCTTAAAATCAAACTCAGCTTTATCAAACTTGTTGACGTTTAAAAGGTTATCAACGAGTCGCAGCAGTCGATGCCCCTCCCGATTGATGGTGTTCAGCGAGCGGTTAAGAATTTCCGGATCGGCGACCTGTCGGCGGGTGAGCATGTCGGTATATCCAATGATGGTGGTTAGAGGGGTACGCAATTCGTGAGAAACACTGCTGATAAATTTCCGCTGTTCTTCCTGAATATGGCGAGCAGCGGTCATATTACGGATGATGATCATATAGTTTTCTTCAAAACCCTTTTCCCGGATGGGACTGCCAATCAACAGCAGATTTCGGTTGTTGCAGTCAATTTCTTCAGATATATGGTCTTTGCCGTTTTTAAGGCTGTCAAAAATATCCCGCAAAAAAGATTGATACTGAAAATCATAAATCGTTTTGGGGTTGCTCACATTAAAATAAGTTTTTATATAACTGTTTGAAGTGATAATATTACCGTTTTTATCAATCGCCAAAAGCCCATCATCGATGGAAGCCAGAACCCCGGCCAGCCGTTTTCGTTCTGATTCCAGTTGCAGGATAACACTGTTGATATTGGTAACCATGCCGTTAAAGGCATGGGTCAGATCCCCGATTTCATCGGTGTGTTTATAATAAATCGTTAAATTATAATTACCGTGATTGATTTCATTCGATATTTTAGTCAAATCTTTGATGGGCTGAAAAAAGTGCTTGGAAAAGGTCATGGTTACAAAAATCATAACCATCAGACCAATTACGCCACCAATCCCGAAAAGGATCCCGGCAATACGTAAAAAATTGTCCATTTCGTGCATTGAATCGATGAAACCAATGTAACCGACCACGGTATTATCAATTATAATCGGAGACGCAAAATACGCCATATGGGCATCATTAATGGACTTTAAGGTAAAAACTGATGCATTTTCAGCCACGGCAAGATCAACCTCTGTTTTTAGTGTATTGGTAAGGGTTGTTTCTTCAAGCGAATCGGCAATGCGATTTCCCATGTCATCAAAAAGCACGACACGGTGATTTTTGCTTTCGGCGATGCTTTTTGAAAGATACAGACTATTGGTAAAAAATCGGTTTTTAAGGGAATCCGGACTCTGAACATTTTTTAATTCCTGACTGATCAGTAAGGTGGAGTCCTGGGCTGTTTTTTGCAAGGTGTCTTTTGTTTGGTTAATATAATAGTAGGAGGTTCCTTGAAAAACACAAAATACAACAATTAAGAATGCAAAAGCAAAAAGTAGGATATTGTATAAGATCATTCGAACCCGATAGCTTAGTTGCATTAAAGTTTCCTCATTTTATATCCAATTCCAAAAACAGTTTGGATGTATTTATTGCCCTGGGTGTCAATTTTTCGTCGGATGCGCTGAACGTGCATATCAACTGTTCGGGTGTCGCCGTAATAATCATATCCCCAGATTTTTTCAAGTAGTGTATCGCGGGGGAAAACCTGCTCCAAATTGGAGGCCAGCAAAAAGAGCAATTCAAATTCTTTGGGAGTGAGATGGATCTCGTTTCCTTCTAACAAGACCATTCGTTCATCAGCATAAATGCTTAAGTCACCATTTTTTAACAGCGATTCCTGTTTTTGAGGTTCAATGGTAATTGTTGAACGTCTGAGATGCGCTTTGATTCGGGCGAGCAGTTCGCGGTTATCAAAGGGTTTGGTCAGATAATCGTCAGCGCCCAGTTCCAACCCTAAGACTTTGTCAATGATATCGGTTTTGGCGGTTAAAAGAATAATTGGAACGCCCAATTGGGGAGACAGCTCCCGACAAACATCATAACCGTTTTTCTTTGGTAGCATAATATCCAGCACGATAAGATCCGGACGGACCGCTAATGCTTTTTCGACAGCTTCTATACCATCGCTGGCGGTTTCCACCTGATAACCTTCAAATTCCAGTTCCAGTTTTATTAAATCAACAATCGATGCTTCGTCATCGACAACGAGTATTTTCTCATTCATTTTCATACCTGCTTTCTTAGCTTACTATAATAAAAAATCATTAAAATTTCTTTAAGTTCCTGTAGACTGCCGAACCGATGCAAACAACATGATGTAACAATTGTTGGTACTGCGTGACGTTTTATCGATCGTTTTAAACCAGTTTAAAACCACAGATTCAATTGTTCCTTGTTTTGGATAGCTCCCAAAACCCGGTCATCCAGATCCGGGATGGTTTTGCGGAGGTTTTTAATCATCTGTTTGATGTCTTCCCGTTTGGTGTAGCCATTGGCGGGACAGGTGCTTTGGATTACCGGCAGATCTTTCATTTCCGGGTCTCCGATAATATCTCGTTCCTTAACAAAAATTAAGGGAC
Source organism: Acetobacterium carbinolicum (assembly GCF_047456275.1). Classification (GTDB taxonomy): domain Bacteria; phylum Bacillota; class Clostridia; order Eubacteriales; family Eubacteriaceae; genus Acetobacterium; species Acetobacterium carbinolicum. The sequence continues at coordinate 2,850,979 of NZ_CP173357.1, read as the reverse complement.
GGATCAGGGTGATGTCTTTTCGATCCAGATAAGTCACCGGTGAAAAGGTGTTGATCCGGCCTTCGTAAAACAGGCTGAGAAAAAAAGTCTCGATGGCGTCATCGGCATGATGGCCCAGGGCGACAGTTCGGCAGCCTTGCTCGATGGCCAGATCATGAAGAGCACCACGTTTCATGCGGGCACACAGTGAACAGGGATTTTTTTCCTGTCGTTCTTCAAATATGATCGGGCCGATAGTGGTTTTTTTGATGGTGTAGGGAACCTTTAGTCGGGCACATAAATCCACTAATGGGGTCAGATCCATGCCGTCAAAGCCCATATCCAGGGTAATCCCTTCCAGTTCAAAGGGGACTGGCGAAAAGTATTGAAAGCGTTTCATGGCATAAAGTAGTGCCGTGCTGTCTTTTCCTCCGGACAGACCAATCGCAATGCGGTCTCCGGGTTTGATCATCTGATATTTTTCAATACCCCGGCGAAGGGGACCAAGAATTTTTTTCATGGTGTACTCCTGTTTTCATTTTGATGCTAAAGTAAAGCGTCACGTTTCAGCACTTGTCAAAGTCTTTCATAAAAGGTACAATATAGTCTTAATGGCTTTCTATAGTCATTCTAACACTTAACAGAAGAGATTAAAAGGAGATTTGTTTAAATGAAACAGGCAATTATTAGTTTTTTGGCATTTTTACCGGATTGGCTGGAAATCATTGTCATATCTGCCATTCCCATTGTTGAACTAAGAGGTGCCATTCCTCTGGCAATTTTAGCTTATGATATGCCCTACCTGCAAGCCTATTTATTAGGTGTGCTGGGGAGTATTATTCCGGCACCGTTTATCTTATTGTTTATTCCAGCCATCCTGAAATGGATGTCGGGAACCAAGGTTTTCGGGAAGATGGCGAATTGGATTATTGCCAAAGGAATGAAAAAATCGGATAAATTGACGAAGTATGAGTTTTGGGGCTTATTTATCTTTGTGGCGATTCCTTTGCCGGGAACAGGAGTTTGGACCGGGTGTCTGGCTGCTTCACTGATCGGGCTGGATTTTAAGCACAGTATGATTTCGGTAGTTCTGGGTTCAGCAACGGCAGGTATGATTGTTACCGCATTGGTGGCAGCCGGCCTGTCGTTATTTTAAATAGTAGGAGAAGTGATGGCACTATCACAGCATTTTTATCAACAAAACAGAAAGAAACTGGCAGACAGGCTGGCGAACAACAGTCTTACCATTTTATTTTCAGGCCGGGAAATAGAGATGACGGCGGATGCCAGTTATCCCTTTTTTGCTAACAATAATTTTTATTATCTAACCGGTATAAGAGCGCCGGAGGTGGTCCTTGTGATAATAAAAAACCATCATAATGACTGCGCTTATCAACTCTTTATTGAGTCGGCCGATCCATTAAAAGAAAAATGGGTGGGTAAGAAGATCAATCGCGATGCAGCAAAAGCGGTTTCAGGCATTGATGAAGTTTATTATGTTAAAGATTTACCTAAGGAGATTGCCCGTGCAGCAGCGGTTCAAACCGTCTATTTTGATTTTAAAACGCCTAAACATCAGAGTTTTAAAACCACCGATGAGGGGCTTAAAAAGATCTTAAAACAATCCGAGTTAAAGGATCTTCATCCCATTTTAGCGGGCTTGCGACTGATTAAGAGCGCGGAAGAAATGTGTGCCATCGCGAAAGCCAATGCGGTTACAAAAAAAGGCATCGAAGAAATGAAGGCATTTATTAAATCCGGTACCTACGAATATGAGCTGGCTGCTTTCTTTGAATATTATGTAAAAAAAGAAGGAACTGAGGGATTGGCCTTTGAAACCATTGTCGCATCAGGACAAAACGCCACCGTTTTGCATTATGTGTCCAATCACTGTCAGTTAAAATCAGGGGATTTGGTTCTCTTTGATCTGGGCGCCAGAGTGGATGGTTATTGCGGCGATGTAAGTCGGACCTTTCCGGTCAGTGGAGAAATGTCTAGGCAGCAGGAAAAGCTTTATGAAATTGTGGAAGCCGTTCAAAAGGAACTGTTTGTCGCCTACAAACCGGGTGCAGTGATGAAAGATTTACAGCAACTGACGAAGGAACTGTTTCTGGAGAAATGCTGTCGTGCCGGTTTTGTTCCCGAAAATAATGATATCACAGAATTTTATTATCACGGGATTGGTCATCCGTTGGGTTTGGATACCCATGATTTGCGACCGGAGGGCGATTTAATTTTGGCACCGGGAATGGTAATGACGGTGGAACCGGGTTTATATCTGGAAAAGCTCGGCATCGGCATTCGGATTGAAGATGATGTGGTGATAACGGATGGCGGTTGTACCGTCTTATAGTTAAACACCTCTTATCGTTTAAAACAAAGAGCTTTGAATCAAACGATAAAACGAGCGGAAAACTTTTGTCGGAAATAAAGTACTTGACAAAAAAAATAATGATGTGTATGATAAAAAAAAGTAATTGAATATTTACCTATCCAGAGAGGTGGAGGGACAGGCCCGATGAAACCCGGCAACCAGCGTATGTATGGTGCCAATACCTGCGATATTTTCGCAATGATGGGATTTAATGTGAACATTAGCCTCGTCGTTAGACGAGGCTTTTTCATTATCAACGTTCGTGATTATCATAAAAGCGATCAGGTAAATGGACATTACATTAAAAAAGGAGAGCAAAATGAAAAAATTATTTACCTCAGAATCGGTGACAGAGGGCCATCCCGATAAGATTTCTGATCAAATTTCCGATGCCGTTCTGGATGCCATTTTCGCACAGGATCCGATGGCTCGGGTGGCCTGTGAAACACTGGTAACAACTGGTTTGGTACTGGTTGCCGGCGAGATTACGACGTCCTGCTACGTGGATATTCCTAAAATTGTCCGAGCAACTGTTCGTGAAATTGGCTATGATCGGGCAAAATATGGTTTTGATTGTGATACCTGTTCAGTCGTTACAGCCATTGATGAGCAATCAACCGATATTGCTATGGGTGTGGATGAAGGACTGGAATCAAGAAAAGGTGAATCAAGAGAAGCTGATCTGGCTGCTGGTGCCGGTGATCAGGGGATGATGTTTGGCTTTGCCTGCAATGAAACCCCGGAACTTATGCCATTGCCAATATCACTAGCCCATCAACTGGCCAAACGACTCACCGATATCCGCAAAGAAAAAATCGTAAACTATTTACGTCCGGATGGAAAAACCCAGGTAACGGTGGAATACAATGATGGGGTGCCAACACGGATTGATGCTGTGGTTATTTCTACTCAGCATAGTACCGATGTTTCTTCAGAAACCATTGAGAAGGACATGATTGAAAAAGTAATTAAGGTCGTGATTGATCCGGCCTTACTGGACGCCGATACGAAGTATTTTGTTAATCCCACCGGGCGGTTTGTCATCGGCGGACCACAGGGTGATTGTGGATTAACCGGCCGAAAAATTATTGTTGATACCTACGGCGGTTATGGCCGTCATGGTGGTGGGGCATTTTCTGGAAAAGATCCCACAAAGGTGGATCGGTCCGGTGCCTATGCAGCCCGACATGTGGCAAAAAATATTGTTGCTGCCGGTCTGGCAGATAAATGTGAGGTTGAGTTGGCTTATGCCATCGGTGTGGCGACACCGGTGTCAATTTACGTGGATACTTTTGGGACTGGCAAAATTGATGATGATAAAATCGTTACGCTGATTCAGGAAAATTTTGATTTAAGACCAGCCGCGATTATTAAAAACCTAGGTTTGAGAGCCCCTATTTACAAACAAACAGCGGCCTATGGCCATTTCGGACGAACCGATCTGGATTTGCCCTGGGAACGGCTGGACATGGTTGAAAAATTAAAAAGCAATCGCTAAATAACTGAATTCGGAAAAAAGAAACCTGGAATTTTATGCATCGTATGCGTATTGAAATCAATAATGGGTATATCTTATTAAGTAGAATTAGAAGTATAAACGATAATTTGCTCTTGATGTGCCCCTTATTGTTTCAAAAATTAAATTAGCTGGAGGAAAAATGGAGAAATATGTCGAAATTTATAATGCGTTCGGAAAAGAAAAACCGGTAGAAGAACAGCCCCTTTATCACATGAATTGTGCCGAGGTTCTCCTTCGGGGAGCCAATGACAAGTACGAAATAAACCTTCCCGAAGAAAGTTTTCGGATGCTTCAGGGCTTTGGCGCCGGATTCTATTCAGAAAGAACATGTGGCGCTTTTTCGGGTTCATTAGCTGCTTTAAGTGCCATGTATACAGATGAGAGACCATCGGATCAGGCCAAAATGACCAGAGCGGCAAAACTTCTGGTTGAAGAATTTGAAAAAGAATTCGGCAGTTTGGATTGCGACTATATAAAAAAACACCATCGTGATGAGGTCGCTGGCTGTAACCCGGTTAAATTGCGGTCTGGACAGGTTTTTGATCGCGTTGTTGCAGCACTGGAACAAGAATAAGAACAGCAAAAAAAACGGAGGTTATCCTATGAATCAAAGTGAAGCGAAATCCCTGGGGATTGATATCCTGGAACGGTCTTATGGCAAGTGGTGGCTGATGCTACTGGATGGGCTTTGTTTTATTGCGCTGGCCATATTTGCTATTTTTTTTAGCAATCATGCCATTACGCTACTGGTTTTTGTTTTTGGTGTATATCGCGGCATCATGGCCGTTATTTATATTGTTACGGCGTTGATGACCCGTCAAAAATATGGTGCCAACACGGGTTTTAGTCTGGGAAGAGGTATCTTTGATTTAATCATCAGTGCAATTTTTTTACTGGCTCCCAATGTAATTGTAGCATTTTTTATTATCATCGTCGGCATTTGGGCGATTATTACGGGCATCTTTCTACTGATTATTTCGGCAAATTCCGGATCAGTGGGTAGAATGGTGAAAATTGTTATGGGCGTGGCTTTGATTGGCTTTGGCATCTATGCTTTTATTAATCCGATGGGCCCGGCGACAATTATTGTCATGATTGTTGGGATTGCTTTTGGCATCTTTGGCCTATTTTTGGTAATTCAATCGATTGGTATGAAACGAACCTTTACTCAAATTAAAAAAGTTAAAAAGGGTTATGAGGATTATCATGTTGAATAAAGAAATATAAATCATGCGATGAATCATTTAAGCAGCTCGGGTTATGATAACCTGAGCTGCTTTTTAAATGGGTGAAAATGTAAGTTGATTGATAGACGGCCCTTTAAATATTGTTTTGGCAATGGTTCTCAATAAAGGCAAGTGCAGTTTCGGTTCCATTTTCCCCATCGATAATGTTTTTTAGTGCATGCGTCTTTGATTGGATGGCTTCTTCTTCAAACTGGATGAAGCGTTGGATCAGCACGCGTGTTGTGATCTGGGCTTCCTTTAGCGGTTTTAAAGCATACCCCTGTTGATAGAGTCGGTTGGCCCAGAAGGGTTGATCCACCGAAAAGGGGATAATGAGCTGCGGTTTTCCGCTTTTGATGGCGGCCGCCATGGTTCCCACGCCGCCATGATGGACGATTCCTTTGCCATGGGGAAACAGCAATAAATGCGGTGCTGCATCGATCGTTAGCAGATCCGCATCTTCATCAAAATGCAAGCCGCTGTTGCCAGTTAAAAGGATGCCCCGTGAATGGGTGGATAAAAGGGCTTCCTGGAGACTGTGTTTAAACTGGGTTGGAGATTTTAAGGGCATACTACTAAACGAGATGATAATGGGGGCTGGTCCGGCACTTAAAAAGGCTGCGATTCTAGAATCAAGTTGCTCTTTTTGTGAATGACGATAAAAAAATCCCGGTGTCAGCACCCGACCCTCCCAGCTTGTTACTTCCGGAAACAAGGCCTTGCTAATCGGATAAATAATCGGGATGTCTTGACCATTAAGGGAAAAGGTATAGCGTCCGCTTTTGCGTTTGGGAAGATGAAGGGTTTTTTCCCTAAAGTCATTCACCTCATTAATACTTGATCGCTCGGCCTGAGCCATTACCGAATAGCTCCAGCGGTTGAAATGCTTGCCGAAATTTCTGGTAGCAGAGATGGCCAGGTTGGGAAATTCATCAATCGGAAAGGTAATCGGAACCGGAGGGACACTGATACAGGGAATGTTAAGAGCCTCGGCAATATCCGGGGCACCAAAGACTTTGGGATGATAGAGGATCACATCCGCCCCCTGGGTTGCTTCGTAGAACTGATCAAGGGTTTGTCGAAAGGCTGGGTTAATCACCTCGTCCAAATATTTTTTGGTGCGAAGTGGATGAGTCGCGGCATGTGCAAAAACCATTTGTCCTTCCTCGGTTTCCAGCATTGCCATCAGATCACTGGCAGCTTCTTTAAATTCGATTCCGGCTTTTTCAATAAAGGGTTTAAATGTTTTTCCGGTACAGATGACAGCTTGATGCCCTTTTTCCAGGGCTTTTTCTGCTAATGCGATAAAGGGCTCGACATCACCACGGGTGCCTAGGGTCAGGATTGAAATTCTCATTGATAAAACTTCCTTTCTCCTTCAAAATAAGTTGCATAAAACATGGTCTAGAGAGGTCACATGGCGACTAAGGGGTCAGACCCTCGCTCGCCGGCAGCACACGGTTTAATTTCTAACCCGTTCAATTTGTAACCTGTTCTAATTCAACTTATACAGTTTGCAATTAAATTTATTGATTAATCTGAATCATATCTGAACATTTTATATTTTTATCATACTTTTTTTACCCTGATTTTTCAAGAGGAATAAACATATTGATGAAGTAATGTAATTTTACCAGCGCATTAATCGCTTGGCGAATTAATACCAAGCTAAAAGACTTTATTAGGTTAATTAGGTGGGGAAAGCATGTAAAGCAGTGCAATTTGATTACGCGTCACCTGAATTAATCCATCCTTTTCCATTCGTATTAATTCCCGGGAGATAGCTACTGCGATCCGCCGACAAATAGTGGGCCAGTTTTTCCCGGCGAACGGGTAGATTAATGGTGGCTGATAATAGTTCTTTAAGATTCCCGGGTGTTTTTATTGAGGTGGTGTTGCATTTACGGTATAATAAAAAGATTGAAGTAGATAACCCAGATGATCCATCTTGACAAGATCGTGAAATGGGGTGGTTATTAAACGGCTTTAATCGGTGTCATTTAATACAATTGCTAGCACCCGTTAAGTAAATAGACGAGAATAAAGGTGAATGCCCATGGAAATCAAACAATTGACATATTTTCAGACCTGTGCGGAACTTCAGTCGCTGACAAAGGCAGCAGAAGTGCTCTATACCACCCAACCTCATGTCAGTATGGTCATTCGTGCCTTAGAAAATGAACTGGGGGTTCAGCTTTTTCACCGCAAATCAAAGGGGGTGGAACTAACTGATGCCGGAAAACGGATCTACGATTATAGCGCTAATCTCTTAAAGAATGCGGCCCTGATTACAGCGGCCGCGCATTCAGGGAACCAATTGCAGTTAAAAATCGCCACTAATCCCAGCAGTAATATGGCTGTATTGCTGGCCCGTTTCTATACCCTTAATCGGGCAAGTGATTTTTGTATCGACTACACTCAATGTGGAATTGAGAGAATGATCGCCCTGGTTTCAGACAAAGCGGCAGATCTTGGTTTTATTTTTGTAGCCGACAACAAAAGCCGGGCACTGCAGCATTTGTTAAAACAAAAACGGCTTGTTTTTGAGTCGCTGCTCTTAACCGATATGGTGCTATACGTCGGCAGGAATCACCCCCTTTATGGACAATCAGTAGTTGCTCCAGATATCCTTAAAACCTTGAAGTATGTACAGCTTCGGGATGATTATTTTACGCTGGAAGATCTGCTCGAAAGCCTGGCACCTAAAAGTCAGTGCGGATTTAATATCAACCGTGCTGTGGTTACCAACAGTGACCATGCGATGATCCAGTTGCTAAAACAAAGCGATTTGGCCAATCTCGGTAGCTACTGGCTGAAGGATGTTTATCGGCAATATGATTTTGAACGGATTAAGATCCATGGCTTTGAAAAAAAGGTTACCTTTGGGATCATTAGTCGGGAAGGTGAGAGCCTTCCCGATTTGGCTGATTCATTTCTGGATTTTGTCCGCCACGTGCTGCAGCGGGAAAACACTAAGAAATCTGAACTGGTATAAGAAATCCTTATCACAATGTCATAAATTATTGGTAATATCTAAAAAAAAAACCACTATGATATCATAACTATGGAGGTTTTTTTATGCAATCTTTTCAATCCGGAAAAACAATACAGAATCTTACACGTGGCTAGATTCCCAAAGTTCTTTTTATCTTTACACTACCGCTATTACTAACGCAGATTCTCCAACAGGTGTTCAGCCTTGTTGATGGTATGTTAATTGGTCAATACGCTGGCGGTGAAGCATTAGCGGCAGTAGGTATTGCAGGACTTTTTTTGTCTGTTGCGCTCAATTTTTTTATTGGCCTGTCCACTGGCATCAGTGTTTTAACGGCTAATCTTTTTGGAAGTCGTCAGTACGCAGCACTGAAACAAAGCATTACCACAGCACTTGTTATCGGGGGGGTGGCAGGAAGCCTGCTGACGCTTCTAGGGCGTGAGGTCATTCCTTTTTACCTTGAAGTTCTAAAAACGCCGGAACCTATTTTTACTGGAGCAAAAATGTATTTAGAAGTCTGTTGTTTTGGGTTGATTCCGCAATTAATTTACCAGATTGGCATGGCGATTCTCCGCTCGTTAGGCAATACTCGTTCGGCCTTGATTTTGTTGGGAATTACCACTTTAATCAATGTTTTACTGGATATTATATTCATCTTTTTCGGCCAGATGGGTATTATCGGTGCAGCCCTTGCTACTCTGATTGCCCAATGGCTGCTGGCCCTGCTGATGATTAATAAGCTACAATGCCTGCCTTTTGAGTATCGTCCATCCTTTAGCAAAGATGCCGTTAAGTTGTCGTTGATTCCTGAAATGATGCGGATTGGTACCCCTTCGGGGTTGCAAGCAATCTTTATGAGCCTGTCATCGTTGGTTATTCAAACTTACATCAATGGTTTCGGTGCTGCTGCCATTGCTGGAATGAGTGTCTTTGCCCGGATTGAAGGGTTTTTATATTTTCCCGCCTTTTCTTTCGGGATGGCGGTTACGGGCTTTGTTGGTCAGAATCTTGGGGCAAAAAAACCGCAACGGATTCGGCGTGGCATTGGTATTAGTATCCTCGCGGCGGGGGCCTTTACACTGGTTGGATCTTTACTATTGATGAAATTTTCCAACTCCTTATTGAATTGGTTCACCAATGATCCTGAGGTCATTCGCAATGGAAAGCAGGCTGTCGTTACGATTTTTCCCTTATATTTTTTCTATGCTATCAATCAAGTGTTAATCGGAGCGATTCGCGGTTTCAAAAAAACAGGCTATCCGATGATTGCCTCATTGATTGCCTACTGCCTGGTTCGGATTTTATGGTGCGCCCTGTTGCTGCCGCAGTTTAATGATCTGGGGGTGGTTTACACCAGTTATGTTATTAGCTTTGTCCTCTTGCTGGGCTTACTGATTTTTGGATATCAACGGTTTTGTCAGCCTTCGTATCAGCAACTCACGCTTTCAGCAGCAACTACCTCAATTAAATCATAAGCTTTGTTTTCAGGCAATGCTATAAATTCAGATAAAAATCTTTGGTGCTGTTAAAACGGGTCCCGATGTCCTTGATAAAGGGAGATGCTGGGAATAAAATAACCAGTTAGTTTGAAGTTCTGAACAGTGATTGAAATTCTTAATCACTTTTCAGAACTTCTTTATTTTAAATACTTATGTTATAATAATCAATTGCATAGAAGTTACGTAAAACATTAATTAACAGGAACATGAGGTAAAAATGAATAAAAAACCAGAACTGCTGGCACCTGCCGGAACAAGAGAAGCGGTCATTGCGGCCATCAATGGTGGTGCGGATGCAGTCTATTTTGGTGGCAAATCCTTTAATGCCCGTCGCAACGCCAAAAATATGACAGACGAAGAAATAACGGAAGCGGTTGCCCTTTGTCAGAAGCATCAGGTGAAAGTCTATATCACCTTGAATATATTAATTAAAAATAATGAAATGAGTGAATTGGTTAACACCCTTAATTTTCTAAAAGACCTTAATCTGGATGGCCTGATTGTTCAGGATATCGGACTTATTTATTTGATCCGCCACTATTTTCCGGAATTCAAGCTCCAGACCAGTACCCAGGCTTCCGTTTATGGGCTGGAAGGGGTGTTGTTTTTTCAGGAACAAGGATTTTCGCGAGTGGTTCTGCCCCGGGAAATGCCTTTAACTCAGGTAGCTGAAATCAAGAAAAAAGTCGAAGTGGAATTAAAGATATTCTCCCATGGAGCCTTGTGTTATGCTTATTCTGGTCAATGCCTAATGAGCAGCATGATCGGCGGTCGCAGTGGTAACCGGGGTCTCTGTGCCCAGCCCTGCCGGAAAGTTTATAAACTTTTTGATGAAGGCAATCGCCTGATCCAGGAAGGCTATCTTCTCAGTCCCAAGGACTTAAACACCTTAGATGACCTGGAGACAATCATCGCTTCAGAAGTGGATTCGCTAAAAATAGAAGGCCGGATGAAAACGCCGGAATACGTCTATGGGATTACCCGAGCCTATCGCGAAGCCATTGATATCGCTGCTGGTGAGACGGGTGAAAAAACAATCGATGATCAGGCGGTAATGCAGGTGTTTAACCGGGATTTCACCCGCGGACATCTTTTTAATGAAGCGGCACTTTTAAATGCTCAGGTGGGTAAGAATCGGGGCGTTTTAATTGGTCAGATTGTCAATTTACCTAAAACAGCAAAAAACCAGAATAAAAAAAGTGCCTATCAGCCCTTGGGGATTCGCCTTTATGAGCAAGCTGAGCTTTATGTCGGAGATGGCTTATCCTTTGGCGAGGACGGAAAAAGCGGTGCCAAAGTGGATGCGCTTTTTACCCCGGAAGGTCGGCGACTGGAAAAAGGTCACGGTGGCGAAACCGTAGCCATTCCCAGTCGGTACGCAGCTTCACCGGGAACACCGATTTATAAAAACTTCGATAAAAACTTAATGGATAACCTTAAACAACAGGGCTCTCAATCGCTTGAGCAACCCGGTGCTACAGTGAACTTCAAACTGCTTCTCAAGCTTGGTAAACCGGCTGAAATAGTAGCTGTTACCCAGGAGTATTCGGTCACTTATACAGCCGCTTTCTGTCCCGAAGTACCGCTGAAAAATCCCATTGATGAGGCGATGGTCCGGGAGCAGATTTCCCGAATTGGTGGCACCGGCTACGAACTGGGTACCATTTCCATGGCGTTGGATGATCGGATTTTTCTATCCCGCAGCCAGTTAAATACGCTGCGGAAAGAAGTATTACTTAAATTGGCGGAGGTGTTGGCAGACGCGCAAACAAATGACAAAAAGATCGGCAATTTAGATCAATCAATCACCATAGTTCCGCTGGAACAGGAATTAAAAGGCAAGTCGGAACGACTAGAGCAACAGCGTTCTGAACAAGATAACGCCCCAAAACGGGTTTCACTGGCATTTGAAAAAATGCCGGATAGCCTGTTTTTACAGCGATTGGATGGACTGGGATTGGATCAAGTCGTGCTGCCCTTATTTGGTGAAGCGGTGACTGATAAAATAGCGCTCCTTAAAGATTTAGGTGTTGAGGTGTTACTTAAAACGCCTAAGATTATGGATGATGATCTGACCCAACAGACCCGGCGATTATTATCCCGATTATTAGGCGCAGCGATGAAACCGGATGGCTTCTTAATCGGTAACTATGAAGCCCTTCATCTGCTAAATAATGAAAATCTTTATTTAGAGGCGGATCAATCATTTAACCTCTTTAATACCCTGGCAACCCGGGCGTTAAACGAGTGGGGCGTTGGTGGTGGTGTGTTATCGCCGGAATTAAATGAAGCAGAGCTTGTCGAAATGACAATAAATTCAGCTATCCAAACGGTGTTACCGGTATACGGTGTTCAGGAGCTGATGGTCAGTAAAAAATGTTTGTTTGGTTGTAAATCCTGTCCAGAAAAGAATAAAACCGGTTTGTGTCATCAGGAAATGACCGGGAAATTGGTGGATGAACGGGGGTTTGGCTTTCCGGCTGAAAGGGATGCTCAGGGTCTGATTCATATTTATAATGGCGATATCTTGTTTTTAAGGGAAGAAATCCTGGCACTCAAAGCCGTCGATACCTGGCGAATTAACCACCGCAACGAAAGCATGGAAAAATTAAGAACCCTTATCGGCTATTACAGCCAGGGGATTTATGATAAGCATTGGGGTCTTCCGGAAGGGCTTGGAACCGAAGGCACCACCCGGGGAAGTTTTAAACGAGGCGTGAAATAGAGGAGTGAAATAAATGGATCAAAGAAGTTTGAAGGTCTTGGAATATCATAAAATATTAAAAAGTCTGGGAGAACATTGTGTTACCCAGGGTGGGAAGGAGCAGGCGAAGCATCTGTTGCCGATGGAAAGCCTGACGGCAGTTAATCGGGGCCTTGATTTAACCAACGAAAGTCTGGGGATGATTCTTCGCAATGGTCGTCCACCCTTAGCGGAGGTACCCAATACCAGCGATTATGTCAAGCGGGCGGCGATTGGCTCAATGCTGTCGATGAAAGAATTGTTGTCGATTGCGACCTTACTGCGGATCGCCCGGGACATGGACAATTATTATCATGGCGATACGCAGATGGATACCCTGGTGTTACTAAAGGATCTGTTTGCCGCTCTGGAAACCTGTGAAGAACTGGAAAAGGAAATAAGCCGAAAAATTCTGGGACCAGAAGAAATGGCGGATAACGCCTCCCGGGAACTGTCGCGGATTCGGCGGGAGATGCAGTTTAAATACAAGCGAATTACCGAAAAACTCAGCCATATGATCAGTTCAACCGCTTATGAAAAAATACTTCAGGAAAAAATCGTTACGATCCGCAACAATCGCTATGTTATTCCTGTCAAGCAGGAATACCGCAGCCAGGTTCCCGGGATTGTTCTGGATAAGTCGGCTAGTGGCGCAACCCTTTTTATTGAACCGATGGCCGTGGTGGAACTAAACAACGATATCAAAATCCTGGTCACTGAAGAAGAACAGGAGATCGTCCGGATTCTTAAAGATCTCACCCAGAAGGTGGCCGATTTGCGGGATGAAATTATTTGTAATTATGATGTCCTGGTGGATTTGGATTTTCAGTTTGGCAAAGGCAAGTATGGCCTGACCATCAATGGCGTCAGAACCAGTGTCACCGAAACCGGTGCCATTTTGCTGTTACGGGCCAAGCATCCGCTGATTCCCGATGATCAGGTTGTCGCCTCAGATATTTATTTTGATGATGACATCGATACCATGGTCATCACCGGGCCAAATACCGGAGGGAAAACGGTCTCCTTAAAAACGATCGGGTTATTGAACCTGATGGTTCAGTCGGGGCTTTTTGTCCCGGTTCGGGAGGGCAGTAAAACCCGGATTTTTGCGGATATCTTTGCCGATATCGGGGATGAGCAAAGCATTGAGCAAAGTCTTAGTACCTTCTCTTCTCATATGACCAATATTGTCGAGATTATGAATAAGGCAGACCATAACGCGCTGGTATTGTTTGATGAACTGGGTGCCGGCACTGACCCCACCGAAGGAGCAGCGCTGGCCATTTCGATTCTTAATGCTCTGCATTTGCGCCGGGTAACCAGTGTATCGACCACCCATTACAGCGAGCTGAAAGAATACGCCCTGGTTACTCCGGGAGTAGTCAATGCCAGTGTTGAATTTGATGTCAAAACCCTGAGGCCGACCTATCGTCTGTTAATTGGGGTGCCGGGAAAATCCAACGCCTTTGAAATCGCCATGCGTTTGGGGCTCGGTGAAGAGGTCATTGAAAATGCCCGGGAACTGATCAAGAATGAGGCCATCCGCTTTGAAGAAACGCTGATTAAAATTGATGAAAAGCGTCGTCGTACTGAAGCCGAGCATGATGCCATCATTCGCCTGAAGCAGGAAACCGAAGCTCTGAAAGGGCAAATGGATCGACAAAAGCAGCAGTTTGCCGACGAACAAAAAGCACTGCTCCAAAAAGCTCAGGAAGAAGCGATGGAAATTGTTAAAAAAACGCGAGCCGAAACCGAAGAAATTTATCGCGAAATAAGGACCATTCAGGAAACCACGACCAATGCGGTTAAAGATAATAAAGAACTGGAAGCGATTCGCAAGCGGATTAAAGAAAAAGAAAAAAATATTTATCAATTTGGCAGCCGACCCCAAAATTATCAGGGGGCGGCTCTGGAGATGGATGACCTTCGCGTTGGGATGAAGGTTTACATCAACAGCCTGCGCCGGGAAGGGGAGGTTTTAAACCTGCTTCCCAATGAAAATAAAGCCATGATTCAGGCGGAGATGATCAAGCTTAAGGTCGATGTCGGCGATCTGAGTGTTTCAACGGCACTGGCTAAGCCGGAAGAGAAAAAGGTCACTTATAAAAAGGTGGATCGTCATGTGATGGATACAAAGCTTGATCTCCGTGGGAAAAATGGCGAAGAATCGCTATATCTGGTCGATAAGATGATCGGTGACGCGATGCTCTCAGGCAACAAGCAGCTTGTAATTGTCCACGGTAAGGGCACCGGAAGGCTCCGGGAGATCATTCATGAATACCTTAAAGGAAACCCCTTAATCGAAGAGTTCCGTTTGGGTGCGATGAACGAAGGCGGCTCCGGGGTGACCATCGTGACGCTATAAAAAAAGTCGACACAATTTAGAAAAGTGGCGATCACTTAGCGATAATACTTGTGTCAACAGATGCCATCAGACAGTTAAAAATTAACCTTGTAAATTTACAGCACCCATAATACAATTAATGAGAAAATTTCACAAGCACTTAGAATTTTGTAATTTTGGAGGAAACATGATTTTATCGGATAAAACCATTTATAAATATTTAGAAAGCGGTGAGTTGGTCATCGACCCACTGGAAAAGGGCCAGGTGCAGCCGGCATCCGTGGACATTCGTTTGGGGACCAGCTTTTTAAAACTGGATGAGAATAATTTTGAGGCCATGTCGCTTACAGACGAAATTAAGTATATATCCATGGAAGCAGATGAGATTGTTATTCCATCGAATTCGTTTCTTTTGGCAACAACGATGGAGTATATTAAGCTGCCCTGCAACCTGACGGCCTTTGTGGAGGGACGAAGCTCCATTGGTCGGATGGGGTTATTTATTCAGAATGCGGGATGGGTGGATCCGGGCTTTGAAGGGGAGATTACCCTGGAACTTTATAATGCCAACCGCCTGCCCATTAAACTGGAAAAGGGTCGACGGATCTGCCAACTGGTCTTTGCCCAAATGGATGGTATGGCCTTAAACCCCTATCAGGGGAAATATCAGGGGCAACGTTCGGCAGTGGGAAGCCGCATTTTTCTCGATGAGGAATGCTGATTCGGATCAGTAAAAACCTGACCCCGTGAGAGAAGGATCAAAACGATGAAAGAAATTTATTTAGATAATGCGGCAACCACCAGGGTCCATCCCCAGGTTGCTAAGAAGATGATGGATGCCCTGATGAATAACTATGGGAATCCATCATCACTCCACCGCTTGGGAATTCGGAGTGAACAAGCCATCAAGGAAGTTCGGGAAGCAGTCGCCCAAAGCCTGAACTGCCAAACCCCGGAAATCTATTTTACTTCGGGTGGAACCGAAGGTAATAATATGATTATCCAGGGGGTGGTAGAGAATAAAAAACGTAATCGAATGCGAATTATCACCTCAGCGATTGAACACCCATCGGTACTGGATGTATTTACCTTTTATGAAAACCATCAGATTGAAGTCGTTGTTCTCGGGGTAGACACCCAGGGACACATTGACCAGGATCAACTAAAAGCGGCGATCAACGAAGAAACCATCTTAGTCAGCATTATGGGGGTGAACAATGAACTGGGAACCATTCAGGATCTAAAAGCGATTGGCAAGATCGTCAAGATGGTGAATCCCAAATGTGTTTTTCATGCCGATTTTGTTCAGGGCTTTATGAAGATCCCCGTCGATGTTAAAGCTTGCCAGTTGGACGCTTTAACGCTGTCAGGCCATAAGATTTTTGGACCTAAAGGGGTGGGTGCGGTTTATATAAAAAAGGGTACGGATATTAAACCGTTGCTGCGGGGCGGCGGCCAGGAAAGCAATATGCGTTCGGGGACGGAAAATGTCCCGGGAATTATTGGTTTAGGAGAAGCCATTCGTTTGCGGAAAGACTCGTTTACCGCTGAGTTTGAAGTGATTAGAAACCTGCGAGCTGCTTTTATCGACGAAATCGAGGCGAAGATCGATGATATCAAAATAAACGGGGATCTCAATGGCAGTCCCTATGTGCTCAACGTTTCCTTTAACCGGGTACGGGGCGAGGTGTTGCTGCACAGCCTCGAAGCCAAAGGGATTTTTGTCTCTACCGGCTCAGCCTGTTCGTCTCATAAAAAGGAGAAACAGTATGTTCTTAAAGCGATTGGGCTGGCCGAAGAATATAAAGAAGGAACCATTCGCATCAGCTTTTCAAATGACATCACCCAAGACGATGTTAAGCCCGCGGTGGCAGCCATTGCCCAGGCAGTGGCAAGCTTACGGCTATTAGTTAAACCAAGAAAAAATAGATGACAGGAGCAAAAAAATAATGGAACATGTTATTCTGGTTCGATACGGGGAGATTGCCCTAAAAGGGTTGAACCGTAATTATTTTATCGAATTATTGGCAAAAAATATCAGAACTACCCTGCGCAGTGTACCATCGGCAAAGGTTAAAAAAATACAGGGGCGCTTGATTGTTAATGTCAGCGATGAAGATCTAAACCGGGCCATGGAGCGGGTGCAAAAAGTATTCGGGATTGTCTCCATTAGCCCGGCTATCGTCATTGACAGTGATATTACGGCGATTGAAGAAAATGCCATTGAGCAGGTACGATCGGCACAGGACATCAAAACCTTTAAGATCACCGCCAAACGGGGCGATAAAACCTTCCCGATCAAATCCCCCGATCTATGCTGTCGTCTGGGTGAAGTGGTGTTGGATAACGTTACGGGTATCACCGTCGATATTCACAGCCCGGATTTAAATCTGTGGGTGGAAGTTCGCGAACAGACCTATATGTATCATCAGTTTATTGCTTGCAACGGCGGTTTGCCGGTCGGCTGCAGCGGCAAAGGGGCACTTTTATTATCCGGCGGCATCGATAGTCCGGTGGCCGGTTATCTGATGGCTAAGCGGGGGGTCGAAGTCATTGGCGTCTATTTCCACAGCTTCCCCTTCACCAGTGACCGGACCAAGGAAAAGGTTATCGATCTGGCTAAGATCATGAGTCAGTATTGCGGCAAAATCAAACTCTTTGTCGTACCCTTTACCGAGATCCAAACCAAGATTGTGGAAATGTGTCCGGATCGGCAGACGACCATTATTATGCGTCGCTATATGATGCGGATTGCTGAGATGATTGCCAATAACGAAGGGGCCAAGGCGATGATTACCGGGGAAAGCCTGGGTCAGGTTGCCAGCCAGACGATGGAAGGGTTGGCGGCTACCAATGCAGTGGCCGAAATGCCAGTTTTTAGACCGCTGATTGGTTTTGATAAAACTGAAATTGTCAAGATTGCCGAAACCATTGGCACCTTTGAAACTTCGATCCTACCCTATGAAGATTGCTGTACCATTTTTGTGCCCAAACATCCGGAAACCAAACCAAAGGTTTCGGAGATGCTACGTTCCGAAGAAAAGATTTCGGAAATGATGGTAGAGATGATGGCCACAGCCGTGGCCGAATCTGAAGTGGTCACACTCTAGTTCATAATTTATGACTTTTTCAGATTAGTTTTTTATTTTGATAAAATTATGAATAAACAACTGAAGCAGTACCGACAATTGTTATATCATGTTGTACGCATCGGAGCGGACACGGCAGAGCCTGTCCGATTCTGCGCGCAGGCAACGAGCCAATCATAAGCTTGCTTATAGTTGGCGACTGCCCGCGACCAATGCGAAAGGAGCGTAGCAGATTTCGCATGGCGCGGCGAACAACAGATTAACAATTGGTCGGTACGGTAGTTTACAGAAAACCTGACCAGGCAATCATTTTGCCTGGTTTTTGTGTTATAATAAGTCATTCGATTAATCATTTTACAAATCATTTTATTAAGATAAAAGGAAAAAATAATGGCAGATAATAATAAAAGTGGCATTCGCCAAAGCTATATAAAAGAGTTGGATGACCTGGTTGGTTATGAAATGGAAAACCAGGTTCTTTTGGATGAATATGTGTTAGAAATCATGAAACGGTTGACCCTGGCAACGAAGCGAGAAGTGCTGATCTGCACCAATGACAAAAACCGGGTTCAGTGGGTGAATATCGGGGATGCAGCGACGGTCAATATCGGTAATGCCGAAATGTTATATCACGTTAAGGCGCTCAATAAATACCGGGTGATTCACACCCATCCCGGTGGCAATCCGCGACTGTCTGACGAGGATTTTTCAGCAGCAAAAAAGCAGAATCTCCAGTGCATTATTGCCATTGGGGTGGATGAAAAAATACCAGTAAGCTTTAGCATCGGTGTGCCAGTGGTTGAAGAAGCGACGATGGAATATGGTCAGGCATTGTTTAAAACCCTGAAGGAGCTCAATACGTTTCCGTTGGAGCATTACATTCTATTGGCAGATCGGTTTATCAAAGACGATCCTGACAATAAGTTTGATTCCGAAGATGAAGAAGAGCGCGCCTTGCTGATTGGTTTGGATCTGCCCGGAAACAAAGGGGTAGAGCTGGTTGACTCGATGGAAGAATTGCAGCAACTGGTAAAAACAGCCGGAGGAACCGTACTGGAACAGGTTTGTCAGGCCAGAAGCCAGATTGATACCACCTTTTATGTGGGCAAGGGCAAGCTTTCGGAACTGATCAAGGTGATTCAGAACAATGACATCAATCTGATTGTCGCCAATGACGAGTTGAACGCTCGCCAGATTGCCAATATCGAAGCAGCCACCGGAACCAAAACGGTGGATCGAACCACCATTATTCTGGATATTTTTGCCCGTCATGCCAAAACCAAAGAAGGCAAGCTGCAGGTGGAATTGGCCCAGCAGAAATATCGGATGAGCCATCTAAAAGGATTGGGGATTGTCATGTCCCGAACCGGCGGCGGCATCGGTACCCGCGGCCCCGGTGAAAAGAAATTAGAAACCGATCGGCGTCATATTCGCAAACAGTTAGAAGAACTGGAAGCCCGAATTGAACGGATCAATAAAAGCAATCAGCTCAATGCCGTTCAGCGCGGAAAAAATAAAATTAAAACGGTTGGTTTAATCGGCTATACCAACTCCGGCAAAAGCACCTTGTTTAATCACCTGACTCAAAGTGAGGTGGTGACCAAAGATGGTCTCTTTATCACCCTGGATTCGACCCTTAGAAAGGTCGATCCGGAACAGGGGGATTATCTGGTCTCGGATACCGTTGGCTTTATCGATAAGCTGCCTCATGATTTAATTAAGGCCTTTAAGACCACCCTGATGGAAGTGGAGACAGCGGATTTGCTGCTTCATGTGGTTGATGTTTCCAATCATAATTACGAGGCCCAAATCACCGTGGTTAATCAGGTTCTTATGGATATCGGTGCGGGCAACAAAAAAGTGATGATGGTCTATAACAAAATCGATAAATTGACCGAGGCGGACCGGGAAGCCTTTTTGCTTAAAAATCAGGAAGCCGTCGATGAGCTGACCCTCTATATTTCTGCTAAAGAAAAGCTCGAAGTCGATATTTTATTTGAAGCAGTGAGTCGGGTACTCGTTGGGGAAAAAAGAGAAATAAAGCTATTGATTCCCTATGATGACAACAAAGCGCTGGCGCAATTGCATGAAATGAAGGTGGTTCAGGAAATTGATTACCAGGCAGAGGGCAATCTGGTCACCATTGTAATGACTGATGATTTTCCGATTCATCTTTTTTTGAAGTATCAGGTAACAGAGGTATAAAGGTGGATGATTATAATACGGTTCTAATCCCGGATGAAACCGAACTTGAAATCAAAAAGTCTCGCTTTATCAATTTGGTTTTTCATATTGAAGCGGAGGAGGAAGCAGAAGCGATTCTGGCCGAAATCCGTAAAAAGCATTATAAGGCCACCCATGTCTGCTGGGCCTATGTGCTCAATACCAATCCCCGGCGCCAAAAAGCCAGCGATGATGGCGAACCTTCCGGCACCGCCGGCAAACCGATTCTGGAGGTCATTGATCACCGGGAGTTAAAAGATGTGCTGGTGGTGGTAATTCGCTATTTTGGCGGCATCAAGCTGGGCACCGGCGGTCTGATCCGGGCCTATGGCGGTGGTGCCAGCGATGTTCTTAATCATTGCCGCGTGGTTAAAAAACAGTTTTCTGACCAATTGCAGGTGGTGCTCAGTTATACCAGTTATGGGGGCGTGAGTAGCGGTTTATTAGAGCGGGACGTGATTCCGGTGAATGAAGATTTTGGTGAAAAGGTAACCCTATCCTTTGAGATCCCGGTGGCCGATACAAACCGGTTTTTAGCCTGGGTTGAGGATAAAACCAACGGCACCGCCAGGATTATCCGCGGTGAACAGGCGTTTGTTGACGTGGCCCTGTCATGAAAAAACAAAAATGCTAAAGCTTTTGTTGTGATAAAGTTGAAGCTTTGGCAGCAGATTCATCGTTAGATAAATAACTAACGATCGAAACCCTTTACAAAGTCCATAAAGTTGGTTATAATTACCATAGTAAAAAATTAATACTGAGTTTTAAATTAATGCGGATACAATAATGTATCTTAATTTAAGACAGAGAATAAAAATATCGGAGGCTTTCTTTCGGTATTTTTTCTTGTGTCTGTGATTGGGTAAATGGCCCGAGCACTTTAATATAGAGAACATTCTAGATGATCAAATTTAAAAGGAAGCAAGGAGTGAGTTGTTATGGAGAAAGAAAAAAAATACTCGGGGTTCAAGGATTTTTTGCAGCAGAAGGATATCCAGTTCTCGGTTCAGCGCTATTTAATGGAAGCCCTGAAATACATGGCTTTTGGGTTATTTGGAACCCTGCTGATGGGGAGTATCCTCAATCAGATCGGGATTTTATTTCATATTCCTTTTTTAAGTGAAACGCTTTGGCCGGTAGCCATGGCGATGACCGGCCCGGCGATTGCGGTTGCAGTTGCTTATAGTTTAAAGGCACCGCCTTTGGTGCTTTTTTCCATTACCGTGGCGGGTGCTCTGGGAAATACCCTGGGTGGGCCGGCCGGTGCTTTTTTTGCCGCGGCGGTGGGCGCAGAATTTGGGAAGGCTGTTTCTGGCGAGACGAAGGTAGATATATTGGTTACCCCCTTTGTGACGATGATGATGGGATCTCTGACTGCGATGGTTGTTGGCCCACCGATCGGGGCATTGATGGTTGGTTTAGGAGAAGTGATTATGTGGGCAACGGTGCAGCAACCGATTATTATGGGTGCTGTTATCGCTGTTATCGTCGGGATTGTGCTAACCCTGCCGATTTCCAGTGCGGCCTTATGTATTATGCTGGGACTTTCAGGTCTTGCCGGGGGGGCGGCTACGGTTGGCTGCTGTTGTCAGATGGTCGGTTTTGCGATACAGAGCTATCGGGATAATGGTGTCGGCGGTCTGGCTGCTCAGGGGATTGGAACCTCGATGATCCAAATGCCCAATATCATCAAGAACTGGAAGATCTGGATTCCTCCCACTCTGGCATCTGCTATTTTAGGACCCTTTGCTACCACTGTTTTTCAGATGAAGAATACGCCGATTGCGTCAGGAATGGGTACCTGTGGTTTTGTGGGGCAAATTGGGACGGTCATGGCGATGACGGAAGCTGGAGATTCGACGTTTAATATTGTTGCCGGGATTGCCTTGCTTCAATTTATTCTTCCGGGTCTATTGACCTATCTGTTTTACCGCGTTCTCCATGCCAGAGGCTGGATTAAAGATGGGGATTTAAAACTGGATATTTAGTCATTAACGGAGAAAAAAACAAAACTCTGTGGTTTTTTAAAGGTTTATTCGTTATAATGGCAAGGCTTTATCAAAGCTAATCAACTTAGGAAGGACGAATATATGAGCAAAAACAAGCGGGTTACATTTCTATTTAAGCTGCTTTTACTGGCTTATCTGGGATTTTTATTTATCCTGACCCTATTACCCGACGCAACGAATATTACCTACGAAACGACTTTTAATTTAGTGCCGCTTACCACCATTGATAACTTTTTTTATGATATTGTGGTGAATGGCTTTATTAATTGGGAATTTCTGGCGACTAAACCAACAGATCCAACTGAAATTGTGTTATACACCTTTACTGATTCTTTTAAAAATCTGGCGGGAAACATTATTTTGTTTATGCCTTTGGGTTTGTTATATCCTTTATCAAGAAAAATCAAGGTTAATTTCTTTCATGCATTTATGGTAATATTAGGCACCACCTGTACCATCGAGCTGATCCAGTATTTATTTCTGGCCAGCCGCCGGGCGGATATCGATGATATTATCTTGAATTTAATTGGTGGTTTGATGGGTTACCTGATTTATAAATGGATCGAGTAGAAAAATAAGGGGGAAACATGGCCAAGAAAAAAAGTATTTTTGTCTGTCAGAACTGTGGTTATGATTCACCCAAATGGATGGGGAAATGCCCCGAGTGCGAAAAGTGGAATACCATGGTAGAGGAACTGGATCTTGCCAAAATGGGGAGCAAGGAAAATACCCGGGAGCGGGGCGTTTATTCCCGCCCGAAATCACTGGCTGAGATTACCTTTACCGGAGATACCCGGTATCCCACTCGCAATGAAGAGTTTGACCGGGTTTTAGGCGGCGGGATTGTGCCGGGAGGGATGATTCTGCTCGGCGGCGACCCGGGGATCGGGAAGTCAACGCTGTTACTGCAGACTACCGAGGCGCTCGGTAATCAGGGCTACAAAATTCTCTATATTTCCGGGGAAGAGTCGGAACAGCAATTAAAAATGCGGGGCGAACGGATGCATGTTAAATCCGAAAACATTTCCTTTTTATCAGAGATTAATATCCCTTATCTGCTTACCATTATTCTGGAAGAACGGCCGGATATTGTGATCATCGACTCGATTCAAACCATGTACAGCCCGGATATCACCTCAGCTCCGGGAAGTGTCAGCCAGATCCGGGAAAACACCGGTGCTTTAATGCAATTGGCCAAAAAAGACAATATCTCGATGGTGCTGGTCGGCCATGTCACCAAAGATGGTGCCATTGCCGGACCGCGCGTTTTAGAGCATATGGTCGATACGGTGCTCTATTTTGAGGGCGAAAAATATCACGCCTATCGGGTGCTGCGGGGGGTTAAAAACCGTTTTGGTTCCACCAATGAGATCGGCATTTTCGAAATGACCGAAAATGGTCTGGAGTCGGTGGCTAATCCATCGGAAATGATGCTCGACAGCCGCCCCAAAAATACCTGCGGTTCGGTGGTCGTGCCCTGTATCGAGGGTACCCGACCACTACTAATTGAGCTTCAAGGTCTGGTTTCGGCCACCGGTTTTGGGAATCCCCGGCGGATGGCAACCGGCATGGATTATAACCGGATGGTGCTATTAATGGCGATTATGGAAAAACGACTGGGGATTCAGATGCAGTCGGTGGATGCTTATATCAATGTGGTGGGTGGCATCAAGGTGGATGAACCCGCTTTGGATCTTGGGGTGATCGCGGTGCTTTATTCCAGCCTCCGGGATTTTCAAATCCCTGGCGATTTGATGATCCTGGGTGAGGTCGGATTAACCGGTGAGGTGCGAAACATTCAGCATATTGAAAAACGGCTCATCGAAGGAAAAAAATTAGGCTTTAAACGCTGTATTATTCCTAAAGGGAACCAAAAGGGTTTAAAAGTAGCCGGAATGGAAGTTTTCCCGGTCGATAATATCCGCTCGGCACTGGATATTCTGCTATAAACTCAGGCGAGTTGAAAACGATGAATTTGTCTGCTGATGGCCAACAAAAATTTATCCTTTGATTTCTGGAGAAAACCGTGTATAATTAGATTATCCCAAAGTGTTCGTTTTAACTTTATTTTTGAACCTACATCAATACTCAGGGAGTCTGATTGTTCGCTAGCAGATGTTAAGCCTCGTTTATCTTGGATATTCAGTGGAAAGCAGAAATTAGAGACAAGACACCCACTTAGCTTTCGCTAGGGCGTCAAAAATGGAGTACGACACATTGGGATAGCACCTAAGGGTGCTTTTTTTGTGTTGAAATATTTTTTCGTTTTGGTACAATAGGTAAAGCATGTTTAAATTTTGAAGGAGGGCTTTATGTACGAATATATGATCGGGAGCCTGGAAGAGCAAGCCATGGATTATGTGGTCATTGATCTAAACCGCATGGGATACAAGGTAAAGGTATCCACCAATACACTAAATGAGCTGCCTAATCTGCATTCTGAGGTAAAGCTGCATCTTCATCAGGTGATTAAAGAAGACGAGGTGTCGCTTTATGGTTTTGCGACCACCGATGAACGGGAAATTTTTAGAACCATGATCGGGATTTCTGGAATTGGACCTAAAGCGGCGATGGGACTCTTGTCTCAGTTTAGCCGAAACGAACTGATTGGACATATCGTTAGTGATGATCCAAAGAGCATTGCCAAGGCACCGGGAATCGGGATTAAAACCGCCAGCCGGATTATTCTGGAGCTTAAAGATCGCTATAAGGATGTAACGGTGGGCGACCTTAAGGTCGTTGACTTACGGGGAAAAGACGATAATGTCGCCCAGGCTGTTAACGGACTGGTGGGTTTGGGCTATAGTTTATCGGAAGCTTCTGAGATGGTATCCCGGGCATTTACCCCCGCAAGCAGTATTGAAGAACTGATTACTGGTGCGCTCCGTTCGGCCAATCCATTGAAAGGACGATAATCCATGAAGGAACGAATTATCACTTCCGATTTTACGGAATTGGATGTTGAAATAGAGAAGAATTTAAGACCGCAGGGTCTGGATGAGTACATTGGTCAGGAAAAGGTTAAGAAGCAGATGGGGATCTTTATAAAAGCCGCCCAAAAACGAAGTGAAAGCCTGGATCATGTACTATTATACGGTCCGCCGGGGCTGGGGAAAACAACCCTGGCTAACATTATTGCCCGGGAAATGGGGGTGGGGATAAAAACCACCTCTGGTCCGGCGATTGAAAAGGCCGGCGATCTGGCCGCCATTCTGACGAGCTTAAAAGAAGGAGATATCCTCTTTATTGATGAGATCCATCGGCTGCAACGCGCGGTCGAAGAGGTTTTATACCCGGCTATGGAAGATTATGCCCTGGATATCATCATCGGCAAAGGTCCGGGCGCCCGCTCGATCCGGCTGGAGCTACCGCCCTTTACCTTAATTGGCGCCACCACCCGGGTAGGACTGCTGACCTCACCGCTACGGGATCGCTTTGGAGTGATCCAGCGATTGGAACTGTATAATCCTGAGGAGCTGGCTACGATTATCCGCCGTTCATCCGGCATTATCGGAATTGAAATGGATGATGAAGGAGCCGTTGAGCTGGCCATCCGTTCCCGCGGGACGCCGCGAATTGCCAATCGGCTGTTAAAACGGGTTCGCGATTATTGCGAAATTGAAGGCCGCGGCGTCATTGATCTTAAGATTACCCGCGAAGCGCTGGAACTTTTTGAAGTCGATGCAGTCGGTCTGGACGAGATTGATCGGATCATGCTCCGGACCATTGTCGAAAAGTTTGATGGCGGACCGGTGGGGATCGACACCCTGGCCGCCGCCATTGGTGAAGAGAAAAATACCATTGAAGAGGTCTATGAACCCTATCTGATTCAATTGGGATTTCTTTCGAAAACACCCCGGGGGCGGGTGATCACCAGTCGTGGTTATGCCCATTTGGGGTTAGAAGAATTAATGAATGAGGCCCTTAATCCGCAGCAATTAAAAATAAATTTTTATGACAACGAGGAAGAAATAGATGGATAAAACTGACTTTTATTATGATCTCCCGGATGAACTGATCGCTCAGAGTCCTTTGGAAAAAAGAGACAATTCCCGGTTAATGGTGATTAATAGAGAAAAAAACACCATTGCCGATCAGAACTTCTTTGAAGTGACGAATTATTTAAGGCCCGGGGATTTACTGGTGATGAATAACACCAAGGTGTTGCCAGGTCGGCTGTTTGGTACCCGCGAAGATACCGGGGGCAAGGTGGAAATCCTGCTGTTGCGACATCTGTCTCAAAAAGACTGGGAAATCATGGTCAAACCGGGAAAGCGGGCTCGGGTTGGTGCTCGGATTGTGTTTAGTCCGGAGCTTAAGGGTGAGATTACCGGAACCACCCAGGGTGGACTGCGGATTATCAGTTTTGAATATTTGGGCGTTTTTGAGGAAATTATCGATGAGATCGGCCTGATGCCGGTTCCGCCGTATATTCACGAAACCCTAAAGGACAATAACCGCTATCAGACTGTCTATGCCAAACATGACGGCTCATCAGCAGCGCCCACTGCCGGGCTCCATTTCACACCGGATCTGCTTCAGAAAATTGAAGCGATGGGAGTGGAAATTGCCGAGGTGACTCTCCATGTGGGGATTGGTACCTTTCGTCCAGTAAAATGTGATGTGATTGAAGAACATCATATGCATGAAGAATATTACGAGGTACCGGAAGAAACCGCCAAGGCCATTAAGCGAACCAGGGAAAGAGGTGGTCGGGTTATCGCCGTCGGCACCACCTCAGTGCGAACCCTGGAAAGTAACGCCAAGCTGCATGACGGCGAGGTAACTGCCTATACCGGAGTGACGGATATTTTTATTTACCCCGGCTATCAGTGGGAGGTGGTGGATGTGTTGATTACGAACTTCCATCTACCAGAATCCACCCTATTGATGCTGGTGTCGGCCTTTTATAACCGGGAAGCCATTATGAAAGCCTACCAAAGTGCCATTGATTGGAAGTATCGCTTTTTTAGCTTTGGTGACGCGATGTTGATTGAGTAAAAAGACGATTAGGAGAAAAGAATGAGTGAATTTCGTTATGAGTTAATTAAGGAGTGCAAAGACACCGGAGCCAGACTGGGGAAGATCCATACTAAACGTGGCATCATTAATACCCCGATCTTTATGCCAGTGGGAACCCAGGCGACGGTGAAGTCCCTTTCATCCGAAGATTTAGTGGAGATGGATGCTAATGTTATTCTGGGAAATACCTATCATCTTTATTTGCGACCCGGTCAGGAGGTAATGGAAAAGGCCGGTGGTATTCACAAGTTTATGAACTGGAACCGGCCGGTGCTCACAGACAGTGGCGGATTTCAGGTATTTTCTTTAAATGATTTAAGAAAGATTACTGAAGAAGGCGTTGAATTTATTTCACATCTGGACGGATCCAAACATTTTATGACCCCGGAAAAAGCCATTGATATGCAAAACGCCATCGGCGCTGATATTATTATGTGCTTTGATGAATGCGCTCCGGCCGGTGCCGATTATGAGTACACCAAAAAATCGATGGAAATGACCACCCGCTGGGCAAAACGTTGTAAGGAGGCCCATAAGCGGCCAGACGATCAGGCCTTGTTTGGCATTGTTCAAGGTGGCATGTTTTCCGACCTGCGGGCTCAAAGTGTAGCACAACTTACCGACATTGGTTTCCCCGGTTACTCCATTGGCGGACTGAGTGTGGGTGAACCCAAAGATGTGATGTACCGGATGCTGGACACCACCACGCCGCTACTGCCAAAAGATAAACCCCGGTATTTAATGGGGGTTGGTTCTTTGGATGCGCTTTTTGAAGGCACCATTCGGGGTATTGATATGTTTGATTGTGTGCTCCAAAGCCGGATCGCTAGAAACGGTACGGCTTTTACCAGCCATGGCAAGGTAGTGGTTCGTAATGCCACCTACAAGGAAGATTTTACGCCGGTTGATCCGGAATGTGATTGTTTCGTTTGTCGAAACTACACCCGGGCTTACATTCGGCATCTCATTAAAACCAATGAAATTTTAGGGGCCAGGTTATTGACATATCATAACTTATACTTTACACTTGTAACGATGAAGAAAATTCGACAGGCCATAATGGATGACAGTTTATTAGCCTATAAAGAAGCTTTCTTTGAAAAATTCGGCATAGCTGAATAAGATGAAGGAGAATGTGAATGTTTGGAATTGATTTTACACTCATTCTTCCTTTGATTTTAGTACTTGTATTTTTCTATTTCTTTGTTCTAAGACCACAACAAAAACAACAAAAAGAAGTTAAAGAAATGCGCTCAAGTATGAAACCAGGGGATGAAATTGTTACAATTGGCGGGTTTTATGGAATTATTTATGCGATTGGTGAAGAAAACGTCACGATCGAATTATTGCCAGATTACAATAAGGCGCTGATCACTAAATCGGCCATTGCTCGAGTAGTCAATGTTGGGGACGCTGTTGCAGAAACAGTAGAAGACGATTTTGAAGAGTTGCCAGATCTGGATCAGGAAGAAGTCATTGTCGACGCCGAATTTGAAGAAATTGACGAAAAAAAATAATTAAATACAGACAGCGACGGTTCATTAACCTGCCATTGTCTGATCGAAATAAAGATTGAGGGGAGTGAATAATTTGAAGCACATTAAAATCATTAAAGAAGGTAAACTCACTGACGTGAAAAACAGAGGGTGTGGGGAATGTCAAACTTCCTGTCAATCAGCCTGTAAAACTTCCTGCACCGTAGGAAACCAAAAATGTAAACAAACTGAAAAATAGCAAACAAGCCTGAAAGGGGCTGTCTCGTAAGAGATAGTCTTTTTTTGATGATACAAGAATCGAGGAGAAAAAATGATACATAAATATCAAAAGAACGGCCTTAACATCGTT
This sequence comes from Acetobacterium carbinolicum, assembly GCF_047456275.1. Lineage (GTDB taxonomy): Bacteria > Bacillota > Clostridia > Eubacteriales > Eubacteriaceae > Acetobacterium > Acetobacterium carbinolicum. The sequence goes on along the minus strand of NZ_CP173357.1, from coordinate 2,822,112 downwards.
TTGGACGTGGACACCAGTACGGTGCTGACGGTGGACGAACTGACCTTTGCGTTGCTGGATCACTATCAAGTTAAAACTAGAGCTGAAATAATAAAAGACTTTGAAGAACACTATTCAGTGATTGAACTCAATGAATGCCTCGATGAATTGGATAGCGTCAAAGCGGCCGGGCTATTATTTCGAGAAATCAACTATCACCGGGAAAACTATGCCAATAACGATTTGATTAAGGCGCTTTGTCTTCATGTGGCCCATGACTGTAATCTGAAATGTTCTTACTGTTTTGCCGCCCAAGGAGACTTTGATGGCGAAAAACTGTTGATGCCGCTGGAAGTGGGGAAAAAAGCCATTGATTTTATCATCGAACAATCCAAAAACCGAGAAAATCTGGAAGTGGATTTTTTTGGTGGCGAACCGCTGATGAACCTCGATGTCGTCAAACAATTGGTGGTTTACGGTAATGAAATGGCCGCCAAATACGATAAGAAATTTAAATTTACGATGACGACCAATGGGGTGCTGCTTGATGCAAAAACTCGGGAATATCTCAATGAGACGATGGATAATATTGTCCTCAGTCTGGATGGCCGTAAAGAAGTCAACGACCAGATGCGACAAACCATCAATGATCGGGGCTCCTTTGATGTGATTATTGATAATATCAAAGCGATGGCAAAAATGCGCGGTGACAAAGACCACTATGTCCGGGGAACCTATACCCATCATAATCTTGATTTTGCCAAGGATGTAGAGTTCTTGGCAAAAGAAGGTTTTACAAGTATTTCGGTGGAACCAGTTGTGGCCGAAGCGACACATGATTACGCCCTGACCGAGTCGGATCTGCCCACCATTATGGAAGAATACGATGCGCTGGCTCTGGCTTACCTGAAACGCCATCAGGAGGGGCTTCATTATAACTTTTTTCATTTTAATGTCGATCTGGATCATGGTCCTTGTGTCTACAAACGTCTGTCTGGATGTGGGGCCGGCAAGGATTATGTTGCTGTGACGCCAGAAGGGGATATCTACCCCTGTCATCAGTTTGTCGGCAATGAGGCCTTTAAAATGGGCGATGTGAGAAGTGGCATCACCAACGGCGAGATCAAAAAAATCTTTGATGCTGGCAATCTGTTAGAAAAAGAAGCGTGTCAAACCTGCTGGGCCAAATATTTCTGCGGTGGCGGTTGTCATGCCAATGCCTATAATTTTAATGGCACCATTATGAAACCTCATTTCGTTAGCTGTGAAATTGAGCGGCGGCGGGTGGAAAACGCCATTATGATTTCAATTATCGAAGGCGAACAGGAATAAATAGGGTTCGCTTGGACTACCGTACCAAATAGTAATGCGTCGCCGGGGGTTTTGACAAGAATGGATATTTATGGTAGATTAAGGTATCTACAAGATACACCCTTCAGATTATTCTGCACTTGAAAGCATAATATCGAAAAAACGGATCAAACCAATCTATTCTAAGATAAACTACTTAAACATCTAAAAACCCATGGAGGCACATATTGGAAAAGAAATCACTGGAAGATTTAACGGTTGTTGAATTGCGAAAGCAGGCAGAGCGTCTGGGGATCGAAAAAATAAGTCGGCTTAAAAAAATTGAACTCATCGAGGCCATTGAAGAAAAATTAGAGACCTCGGCTGATCAGTCCGCCGCTCAAAATCAACATCACAACACAAAGGAAAAAGAGCCATTGACAGACGAAAAAAGCGAAACAAATCACAAAGAAAAAACGGTGACACCAGTAGTAGAAAAAAAAGAAAGCGTTAAAATATACCCTGCTCAATCGACTCAACGCATTGTCAATGGGTCAAATGGAAATGGTGCCCGTTCTCCTTATTACAAAATAAAAGACTCGATGGACAATGTCGTGGTGGTGGAAGGAAATCTGGAGATTCTGCCAGAGGGGTTTGGCTTTGTCAAAAATAAAGAGATGAAATCCAATGAGGAATTTGTTTATATTTCCGGGTCCCAGATACAAAAATTCAAGCTGGAAACCGGAGATGTCCTAAGTGGTAAGGTGCGTCCACCCAAAACTGGGGAAAAGTATTCAGCGATGCTGTTTCTGGAAAAGGTCAACGGGACGAAAACCGCGGACATTATTCAAAAAATAAACAGCATGCTTTATGTGGACGATAAAAAGGATCTCGACCGCTTTAAAACCGCTCAGGAGGGGATTCTGGACGTCAATCCGGATGGCTTTGGATTCCTGCGAACCAACCATTATTTATCCGGGGACCACGATATTTATGTGGCCGCCAACCAGATCCGGCGCTTTAATCTCCGTACTGGGGATAAAATCCTGGGAAAAATTAAGATGTCCAGCGAAAATGAAAAATTCGATGCCCTGCTTTATGTGGAAAAGGTCAACGGCGACATTCCTGAAAAAATTGCCAATCGACCCCGTTTTGAGCGGCTGACACCGATTTTCCCGGAAGAGCGAATCACTCTGGAAACCACCCAGGATGTGGTGTCAACTCGGATGATCGATTTGTTTTCACCGATGGGAAGAGGTCAGCGGGGACTGATTGTGGCCCCGCCCAAAGCTGGTAAAACCATTTTGCTAAAGGAAATCGCCACCGGCATTACCACCAATTATCCGGAGATTGAGCTGATTATTCTGTTAGTCGACGAACGACCGGAAGAAGTCACTGATATGAAACGCTCCATCGATGCGGATATTGTTTATTCAACCTTTGATCAACCCCCGGAAAATCATATCAAGGTGGCAGAAATTGTGTTGGAACGGGGCAAACGGCTGGTCGAACAGGGAAAAGACGTGGTGATTCTGGTGGATAGTTTAACTCGGCTGACCCGGGGAAACAATCTGGTGGTTTCGCCTTCAGGCCGAACCTTGTCTGGTGGTCTTGATCCGGAGGCACTGTTTTTTCCGAAAAAGTTTTTCGGTTCCGCCCGAAATGTCGAAGAAGGTGGCAGTTTAACCATTTTGGCAACGGCTCTGGTGGATACCGGCAGCCGCATGGATGACATTATTTTCGAAGAATTTAAAGGAACCGGTAACATGGAGTTGCATCTGGAACGGGAATTAGCCGAGCGACGAATCTACCCGGCGATCAACTTGAACCGTTCTGGCACCCGTCGGGAAGAAAAACTATTGACCGCTGAAGAGCTCAGAGTAAGCTTTGATATCCGCAAACTTTACAAGGGAACAACGGTCTACGATCTCACCGATAAGATTATCTCCATTCTGGAACGGACCAAAGACAACGATGCATTTATGAAAAAATTTATTAATAAATATAAAGCACAAAATATTTGATCTTTTAAGAAAAGTTTGATATAATATCACGGTTGATAAAATAACAATGAGCAATTAAATAAATAAGAAACGAGGTGGATTCGATGAAAGAAGGCATTCATCCAAATTACGGCAAATCAATAGTTAAATGTGCATGCGGAAATACATTTGAAACTGGTTCTATCAAACCAGAATTAAAAGTGGAAATCTGTTCAGTGTGTCACCCATTTTTCACAGGGAAACAAAAACTTATTGATGCTGGTGGACGTGTTGATCGATTTAATAAAAAATACGGCATTAAAAACGAGTCAGCAGAATAAAAAAGAAGTCGGTTCTTGTAACCGGCTTTTTTCTTGTTCAGATGTGAAAAAAATATGTTGAGTTTTAAGTTGAGGTAGAAAAAAATGACCATTAAAGAGGTTTTAGATTTTGGACGGCAGTCACTTAATCAGGCCGGAATCGAATATCCCGGTTTAGAGGCCGAGATTCTTCTAAGCGGGGTTTTAGATCAGGAGCGTATCTATTTTTATACCCATTCACAGGAAACGGTCGACTTAAAACAAGAAGAAACCTATCGCAGCGCAATAAAGAGACGCTGTCAATTAGAACCGGTCGCCTATATTTTGCAGAAAAAAGCGTTTATGGGGATGGACTTTTTTGTCAGTCAGGATGTTTTAATTCCCAGACCAGACACCGAACCGATGGTGGAGTACCTGCTAGCATATTTACAGGCAACGTACCCGAAGGGGGCTAACGTTCTGGATCTGTGTACCGGCAGCGGAGCCATCGGTATCACCATTAAGAAATGCTTTAGTCAGGGAAATATAAGCCTCAGTGATTTTTCCAAGGCGGCACTGGCGGTAGCAAAAATTAATGCCGACCAATTAGTTGATGGCGCTATTTTACTTTACGAAGGCGATTTATTTGCCGCTATTCCCCAAGGGAAAACCTACCACGTCATTGTCTCCAATCCTCCGTATATCAGGCGGGAAGAGATGAGTGGCTTGGCTCGGGATATTTTGGAGTATGAACCCCATATGGCACTGGACGGCGGTGAATCCGGTCTGGATTTTTATCGGCGGATCATTGGGGAGGCTCATTTGTTTTTGGAAAAAGACGGTATTCTGGCGCTGGAAATTGGGGACGATCAGGCCACTGCAGTGATGGCGTTACTAAGAAATGCCGGCTATCAGGAGATTCAGGTGATTACGGATCTAGGTGGTCATAATCGATGTCTCATCGGTAGATGATCGGGGGCTTATCGCCAGTGATAATAATAAATTGGGATGACGTCACCTGATAAATGTGATAGAATAATAACATTGAATTAAGAAGAAAAAATTAACATCGATATATCGGAGGTAAATATGGTATCAGCAGGAGATTTTAAAAAAGGGGTAACGTTTGAGATGGATGGTCACACATTTACCATCATTGAGTTTCAACACGTTAAACCAGGTAAAGGTGCAGCCTTTGTTCGAACAAAGATTCGAAATGTTATCACGGGTTCAGTGGTAGAAAAATCGTTCAGTCCCACAGAACGTTACCCTAAAGCACAGGTAGAAACCCGTGAAATGGAGTACTTATATGAAGACGGTGGTTTATACTACTTCATGGACCAAGAATCCTACGAGCAGATTCCACTTAACTTGAATCAGGTTGAAGAAGCGTTAAAATATTTAAAAGAAAATGATATTGCTACTGTAAAGTCGCTAAAAGGCGTGGCATTTTCAGTCGTGGCTCCCAACTTTGTGGAATTGGAAGTTGTTAAAACCGATCCCGGTTTTAAAGGCGACACTGCAACCGGAGCAAATAAACCCGCTACGGTAGAAACTGGTGCCGTTATCACCGTACCACTTTTTGTCGAACAAGGTGATAAGATTCGAATCGATACCCGTACGGGCGATTACATGGAAAGGGTATAAAATGAAATACATTAATGAAAAAGTCGCTTATACCAAAGGTTTGGTAGATGGTCTGGAATTAGATCTGGCTTCTAACGAAGGCAAGGTTCTGGTTCAAGTTCTGGATATTCTTGAAGACATTGTCGATGCCCTGGATGGCATTACCGAAGCACAGGAAGAACTGGAAGAATATGTTGAAATGGTTGATGATGATCTTTCTGATCTGGAAGAGTTCATTTTAGATGAAGATTTCGATGGCGAAGAAGATTTCGAGTTTGATGAAGAAGACTATTACGAAATCATTTGTCCGGAATGCGGAAATGTTTATATCACCGAATTTGAGTCTTTTGAAAATAATACCGTGGTTTGCCCGGATTGTGGCGCCCCATTTATATTAAACGAAGAGATCTCATGCTGTGGTGAGGATGGTTGCGACTGTCATCAGGAAATCTAGCGAACTCAGGTTATTATAATGAAAAGTGAAATGAAAAACAATCAGTCACCAAAAATCAATGACGAAATGATCGTTTCGATTGTTAGCTTGGCGGCTACTGGCGTTAACGGTGTGGCACGCATTTCATTGAGAATTACCGATGAAATCATGGATAAACTTTATCTTGCCTCGACAATTAAAGGTGTCAAAATAGCCAGAGAGCCGGAAGGTTTGATGATTTGGGTTTATCTTATCACTGAACCCGGGGTCGATATTATCAAGGTTTCAAACGCAGTTCAGAAAAAAGTTAAGATTGCGGTAGAATCGATGGCTGGTTTCCAAGTAGCGGCGGTTAATGTCCGAATTGAAGGTTCAGGCATATAGGGGGTGCAAGCCCCTTTTTATAGAATAAAAGAATCTGAAGGAGTCGTGCATGAGTCGAAAAAAGGAACGGGAATATGCGCTAAAAGGTGTATTTCAATTAGATTTTCATCCGGAGCCAGGCGATTTTACCGATAGTATTGCATATTTTTTAGAGGATAATGAGCTGGATCTGGTTTACGGAAAGACCTTGATCGACACCACCGAAGCTCATCTTCCGGAAATAGATAATATTCTGGATGACTATCTTAAAAGCACCTGGAAAATTGATCGAATTCCAAAGGTAGAGAAATCAATTCTGCGTTTGGCTATTTGTGAGCTAAAATATATGAATGAAAAAGTGCCATTTGAAGTGGTCATCAACGAGGCGATAGAACTTAGTAAAAAATTCGGAGACGAGGATGGAAAGAATTACGTTAATGGTATCTTAAATAAAATAGTTAAGGACGAACTCAATGAGTGCCCTTAGTCTTGGCATTGATACCAGTAATTATACAACTTCGGTTGCCTTGGTAGACGAAAATGAAAACATGATTTATAACAAGGGCATCCTATTGGAAGTGAAGTCAGGAGAAAGAGGACTTCGTCAATCGGATGCCCTTTTTCAGCATATCCATCATTTACCGATGTTGCTTGCAGATCTGCCCCGGGGCCGGGAAATTGAGGTCATCTGTTATTCAAAGCGACCCCGGCCACTGCTTGACTCTTATATGCCGGTCTTTCGTGCGGGGGAGTCTTTGGCCTGTTCTCTGGCTGGTGTATTGGCTGTTAAGCAACTGGCGGTGAGTCACCAGGAAAACCACATCCGGGCGGCTATTTATGGCAGTGGTTCAAAGAAATTGGAAGCGACCTTTGCGGCGGTTCATTTTTCTGGCGGCACATCAGAAATTCTGTTGGTAAAAAAGAAAGAAATCGGTTATGATTGCGAAATCATTGCCCAGACCCGGGATCTCAATGCCGGACAGTTAATTGACCGGATCGGGGTATTGATGGGATGTGATTTTCCCGCGGGAAAAGCCTTGGAAGCGCTGGCAAACCAGGTAGTTCCGGAATCCATTGATCGCAACGATGTGATTTCAGCGACGATGGATGGGATGGATTTTCATTTTTCAGGTCAGGAAAATCAGGCGCAGAAGCTTTTGAGAGCGGGGGTTGACGAGGGAATAGTGGCCTATCTGGTGCTCAAGGCGATTGCTAAAACGCTGTCAAAATCAATTGGCGGATTGCAAAAAAAGCACCCCTTTCAATCGGTGCTCTTTTCCGGAGGTGTGATGTCAAATCAGATTATTAAAAAAATTGTGGCGCAGGAATTGCAAACATCAGGACTAAGTCTCTATTTTTCCCCGGGGGAATACGCCCGCGATAATGCCGCGGGAAATGCCCTGATGGGAATGGATTATTTTAAAAGCATGAGGTGCAGTCGGTGACAAATGCAAAAATTCTCAGTGTATCTGAGCTTAACCAATATATTAAAACCCTGTTGGAATCGAATAGTCTCCTTAGGAACATGGTGATCCAGGGGGAGCTTTCCAATGTGAAACGGGCGGCATCGGGACATTTGTATTTTTCCCTGAAAGATGCCGGCAGTAAAATTGATTGTGTGATGTTCAAAAATGCGGCTATTGGGCTTAAATTCTTGCCCAAAGAAGGTCAGAAGGTGACACTGCGGGGGAGTTTGGGTGTCTATCTGCCCAGCGGACAATATCAGATAACGGTGCGATCGATGGAACCTCAGGGACTTGGCGATCTATTCCAGGCTTATCTGGTGCTAAAAGATGAACTGGAGGCCAAGGGTTATTTTGAGCGGGAGCATAAAAAAAAGCTTCCAGAAATCATCAGCCGGGTGGGGATGATCACGTCTCCCACCGGAGCGGCGATCAAAGATATGATTTCCATTATCAAACGCCGAAACCCGCTGATCGATATCGTCATTTATCCCAGCCTGGTACAGGGGGATGAAGCGGCCGGAAATATCATAAAGGGTATTCGGACCTTTAATGCCGCCTCGTCTGTGGATGTGATTATCATCGGTCGGGGCGGCGGCTCCATTGAAGACCTATGGGCCTTTAATGATGAGCATCTGGCCAAAGTCATTTATGAATCGGAATTACCGATTGTTTCAGCCGTGGGTCATGAAATTGACTATACGATTTCTGATTTTGTAGCCGATTTACGGGCCCCAACCCCTTCAGGAGCAGCAGAACTGGTTGCCGAAGAAACCCTGAGTATGATTCGTGCGCTGGTTACCCAGAAAAGCCGTCTGATTCAGGTCATGGAAGCTAAAATCGACAAAAACCGTGAAATCTTGATGCGGATGAAAAAAGAGTTTCTGCGGTTTCGTCCGAAAGAACGGATCGAAGAGATGCGTCTTGACCTGGATCGCATTAATGATCGGATGCTTCGCTTGCTAAATAGCCGGATTAAAAATGAGCGACAACAACTTATCAATCTTAAAACCCGGATCGAAGCCATGAGTCCGCAAAATGTGCTCAAAAAAGGTTATGTTCGGGTGACGGATAATAAAGGCTTACCGGTTGCGTCGGTAACGGGTTTAACGCTTGATCAGTTAGTGACCCTCCACTTTAGAGATGGTGAGGCAAAGGCAAACATTTCAGCCACTAAGGAGAATAAATAATGGCAGTTAAAAAGCTAAAAACTAAAATGAGTCGTCTGGAGACCATTGCAGAACTACTCGAAGAAGATAATCAGGAAATTGAGGCATCGATGAAACTGTTTGAAGAGGGAATGAAACTCATTAATGAGTGCAGTGCCGATTTGGATACCCTTGAAGGAAAAATAACGATCATGATTGATGGCGAAGAACAGGAATTCGAGGGGAGTGTGGAAACGTGAGCAGTTTTAAAAACATGCTGAGTGCCCGGGTTATCGAATTTAATGGGGAACTCGAAAAAGTTTTTCAACAAAACCTGGATACCCCGGAAGTGATTATCGATGCCATGAGGTACAGTCTTTTTGCCGGGGGCAAACGACTGCGTCCGATTTTGATGATGGAAACCTGTCGGGCCCTGGAAGGCGATCTGGAAGCGATCAAACCCCTGGCCATGGGGATTGAGATGATCCATACCTATTCACTGATCCATGACGACTTGCCGGCCATGGATAATGATGATCTGCGGCGGGGAAAACCGACCAATCATAAAGTTTATGGCGATGCGATGGCGATTTTGGCCGGGGATGGACTGCTCAATTATGCGGTTGAAACGATGCTTGCGGGAACCCAGGGGCTCACGGGCGACGGGTTGATAAATTATCTTAATGCGATGAAATCGATCATGGGTGCTTCCGGGGTTCTGGGAATGATCGGTGGCCAGGTGGCGGACATGCTCAGTGAAGATAAGGTCATCGGTCTCGATGAAATGGACTATATTCATTTGCATAAGACCGCTGCCCTTTTAGAGGCCTGTGTTCAGAGCGGTTGTCTCATTGCCGGCGCTGAACCGGCTACCCAGGGGAGACTGATCAGTTACAGCCATCGCATTGGCCTGGCTTTTCAGATTGTCGATGATATTCTGGATATTGAAGGTACGGAGGCGGATCTGGGCAAGCCCATTGGCAGCGACGAAAAAAATAATAAATCCACCTTTGTATCACTCTACGGTCTGGAGGCTTCAAAACTGCGGGTCGATGAACTCGAAACCGAAGCCATTGAAATGCTCAAACCGATTGGTGAGCGTACCGTTTTTCTCCAGGAATTGGCACGCTATATTTGCCGCCGCCAGAAATAAAGGAACTGTTTTGTTTTAACAAAACAGAATCATGATTCACAGTTTACAAGAAAATTAGAATACAGATGAAAACGGACCCATGAAAAGAGGAAAAATTGAAAGAACGTTTAGATAAATTATTAGTCAGCCTGAATTATTTTGATACCCGGGAGCGGGCTAAAAAAGCCATTATGGCGGGATTGGTTCAGGTCAATGATCAGGTCAAGGATAAGGCCGGAGATTTGGTTGATACTGAAGCGACCATTAAGGTTAAGGGCAGTGATATGCCCTATGTCAGCCGCGGCGGCTTAAAACTCGAAAAAGGACTGGCCGTCTTTGACATGACGGTTGCCGAAAAAACCTTTATCGACATTGGATCATCGACCGGCGGTTTTACCGATTGTCTGCTGCAAAACGGTGCGAAAAAAGTTTATGCCGTGGATGTGGGCTATGGACAATTGGACTGGAAGTTACGGAATGATCCTCGGGTTGTTTCCATGGAGCGGACGAACTTTCGGTATCTGACGGCTGAGAATATTTCGGAGATAGTCGACGGAACCGTTATGGATGTATCGTTTATTTCGATCACCAAGCTGATCCCGGCAATCAAATTGTTTATGAAACCCGGCGCTCGGGGAATCTGGCTGATTAAACCACAGTTTGAAGCAGGACGGGAAAGAATCGGTAAAAACGGTGTCATTCGGGATAAAAAAGTGCATGAATCGATTTTGTTTGAAGTGATTACCGCCATCGAAAATCAGGGCTTTTTAATAAAAGGTCTGGATTTTTCACCAATTCAGGGTCCTAAGGGAAACATCGAGTTTTTAGTTTTGGTTGAAAATACTGAGCCGGAGATTGAAGAAAACTGGTCAGCGCAGATTCATTCAGTGGTGACCATTGCCCATGAAAGCTGCAAAAAAAAGAAAGAACCTCAGAACGAATAGGAAGTGAGTAAGATTGGAATTTAATGACTTTAAGGAAATTGGTATTTATTTAAATATGGATAAGCCGGACAGTCCTGCTCTGGCTGAAAAATGCATCAGCTATTTGATCCGTCACGGGTTTAATATAGCCCTGCTGGAAGGCCAGATTAAATATCCTCATGAAGGTGTTCGTTATTATCCCAAAACCCTTTTTTTTCGAAAACCGGATTGTATTCTGGTTCTGGGGGGCGATGGTACCCTTTTGTTTGTCGCCCGTAAGGTTTGTTTTTATTCGATTCCGATTTTTGGCATTAATTTGGGCAAGCTGGGTTTTTTAACTGAAGGCGAGGCCAGTAATTATGAAGAGTCGCTAAAAAATTTAAGCGCCGGCGATTACTATATTGAAGAGCGGATGATGTTAAGTTGCAGTATTAAAAAAGAAAATGAAAGTGCCTGCTTTTATATCGCCTTAAACGATGTTCTGGTTAAAAGCGGCGGTTTTCGGATGATGGATATTGAGGCCAAAGCAGGTGGCTCAACGATTGACAAATTTCGGGCTGACGGATTGATCATTGCTACCCCTACCGGTTCCACTGGTTATTCGCTGGCTGCTGGTGGACCAGTGGTATCGCCTCAGGCCAGTGTGATGATTTTAAACCCGATCTGCCCCCATCGCTTGCACGACCGGTCCTACATTTTACCAGAGGAAGAAGTGATTAATCTGGAATTTGGAGACCGCGAAAAAGATATTATGGTCACCTTTGATGGGCAGACCACGGTTTCGATTACACCGAAGGATTTGATTAAAATTAAAAAAGCGACGTATTGTACCCGCTTGATCCGTCTCAATCAGATGAGTAGTTATGATCGGCTGAGGATCAAACTTTCCAGTGAATATTAGCATCATAAATAAAAACAATGATCAACGTAAAACCCAGCACTGAAGCGACAGAAATTGTACTGTGGAGGAAAGAAAAGACATGAAAGTATCCAGACAATTAAAAATTATTGAAATCATCGAAAATAACCGTATCGAAACTCAGGAAGAACTGGCTCAGGCCTTAAAAGATTCCGGTTTTGCAGTAACTCAGGCAACTATCTCCCGGGATATTAAGGAGTTAAAACTGATCAAGGTGAGCAGTCACGAAGGGGTGCAACACTATGCTCCCCTTAAGGATATTGGCACCATTTATATTGAACGGGTTACCGCTGTTTTTAAAGAATCGGTGTTAACCATCGATTATGTCGAAAATACCATTGTGCTGAGAACCCTTCCGGCGATGGCCCAGGCAGCAGCCCTGGCTATCGATTCCATGGACTGGTGTGAAATTGTGGGAACGATCGCCGGAGACGATACGATCTTTGTGCTTGTTCGCAATCGGGACATGGTGAGTGAAATTGTGGGTAAATTCAAAAAGCTGATGAAATAGGGAGGGCTCTATGCTGAGAAATCTCGTTGTGAACGATTATGCGCTAATTGATTATTTATCGGTGGATTTTGATCCGAGACTCAATGTGATTACAGGGGAAACCGGAGCAGGGAAATCCATTGTTATTGATGCCTTGACGCTGGTTTTGGGGAATCGCGGCAATAAAACAAACATCCGTCAGGGAAAACATAAGATGACGGTACAGGGGCTTTTTGATATCAGTGAACAGCCAGGTTTGATCAATAAATGCGAAGAATATGGTATCCCCATGGAAGAAGAGCAACTGATACTGACCCGGGAAATGGACGATCGGGGTCGCAATATCTGCCGCGCCAACGGTTTAATTATCACCGTCGCCCAGCTAAAAAAACTGGGCGACAAACTGATTGATATCCATGGCCAGCATGAGCATCAATCGCTGTTTAAACGAGAAAATCATCGTCAGTTGCTGGATGCCTTTGGTGGTGAAAAAAGCCGGAAATATCGGGAACAGGCCGCCGCTGCTGCGATTGAAATTAAACGGATTAAAGATCAGATTTCAGAACTGGAAACCAATGAACGGGAATTAGAGCGGGAAAAAGAAAACCTGCAGTTTGAAATTAATGAAATCGAGGTCGCGGCCCTGAGAATTGGTGAAGATGAAGAACTGGAAGGGGAAAAACGGATTCTGGAAAACCGCGAACGCCTTTTTACCCATACCAGTCAGGCATATGAATTGCTCAGGGGTGAAAACTCGAATCAGCCGATGATTCTTGATGCGCTGGGTTTACTGACAGAAAGTATTGCCGAAATTGCTAAAATTGACAGTAGCTTTGAGGCTAAATTAGAAATCGTTAATGGCATGTTAAGTGAGGCAGAAAACCTCTCTTTTGAAATTCGATCCTATCTGGAAGATATGGAATACAGTTTGGGAGGCTTAGACGAAATTGAGAGCCGGCTAAGCATCATTGCCCGGCTTAAACGGAAATATGGGCAGGATATTGCAGAGATTCTAACTTATGCCGAAGAAATCGGCATCCGTTTAAAAAGCTTACTCAATCGGGATGAAAGTTTACAGCATTATTATCAGGAATTAAGCGGCATTCAAGATAAGTATTATACGATTAGTAATAATCTTTATGAGTTACGTTTAAAAACGGCTGGGGCTTTAAAAACAGCACTGCAAAAAGAGTTGGGTGAACTCGCCATGGAAAAGGTTCAGGTGGAAATTGCCGTGGAACATGATCTTAGTCGGGTGGCTGCTCATGGGCAGGATACGGTGGAGTTTTTAATTTCTGTCAATCCGGGCCAGGCCCCGAAACCCCTCGGTAAGGTTGCTTCAGGAGGAGAAATATCCCGAATTATGCTAAGCTTAAAAAGTATCTTCGGAGGACTGGATGCCATTGAAACGATGGTGTTTGATGAGATTGATACAGGAATCAGTGGAAGGACAGCGCAGGTGGTGGCAGAAAAGATTCAGGCCCTCAGTGTTACGTCGCCGCGAGGCCGACAGATTATCTGTATTACCCATCTGCCCCAGATTGCGGCGATGGCAGACCAGCATTTTATGGTTGAAAAAACAGCCGTAAACGATTCGGTTGAGGTCAGTTTTCTACCGCTTGACGAAAAGGGTAAAAAAGAGGAACTTTCCCGGATGCTTGGCGGTGCAGAAGTGACCCGTAAAACCTGGGAACATGCTCAGGAAATGCTGGAATTAAGCCAAAAAATAAAAAAATCGAAAAAAAGCAAAGAAGACAAAATATTATCTTAACATTTCATTGGTTATTGGATAGAATAAAGATTGTTAAAAATTTATTAATTTAAGGAGACATAAATTGGAAAGAAAAGTACCCATCGGGTTATCAAACAAACACATTCATGTATCACAGGCAGATTTAGAGGCGTTATTTGGTAAAGGTTACCAATTGACACCAATGAAAGATTTATCTCAACCGGGGCAATATGCCGCAGAAGAAAAAGTTGATGTGGTTGGACCTAAAGGAACATTAAAAGGAATTCGGATTCTGGGACCGGTTCGTCCTGAAACGCAATTGGAAGTTTCAGTTGGTGATGGCTTTGCTTTAGGGATCAAGGCACCGCTTCGAAATTCTGGTGACATCGCCGATACTCCAGGGGTGAAAATTATTGGACCAGCGGGCGAAATCGAAATTGCCAAGGGTGCCATTGTGGCGGCTCGGCACATTCATATGAGTCCGGAAGAAGGCGCCGCTTTTGGCTTAAAGGACCGGGACATCGTCTCAGTTAAATTAGATGGACCGCGTGGACTAATTTTTGACAATGTCCTGGTTCGGGTTCATCCGGAATTTAAATTGGATATGCACCTTGACGTTGAAGAAGGTAATGCAGCCGGTGCTAAAAACGGTCAATTGGCTACTATTCTCTAATGATGAACGCGCCAAACCCAATCGCATTTACCGCATTTGGTCTTGAAGTCCGGTGGTATGGGGTCTTAATTGCCGCGGCATTATTGATCGGGTTGCTCATTGCTCTTAAACGGGCGCCTAAATACGGCATTGATCCTGAAATTATTATGGATTTCTTTTTGTATATGACACCAGCGGTGATCATTGGGGCACGGCTTTACTATGTCATCTTCAGCTATGACTATTATGCTGCCCATCCGGAAGAAATCTTTGCGATTTGGAATGGTGGGCTGGCTATCCATGGTGGCATTATTGCCGGTGTGATTGTGGCACTTGTTTTATGCCGGGTTAAGAAGATCAGTTTTTTTGCTTTGGCAGACGTACTGATACCGGCATTACCTCTCGGTCAAGCCATTGGCCGCTGGGGGAATTATTTCAACCAGGAAGCCTATGGCTCGCAAACTGATTTACCCTGGGCGATTACCGTTAACGACGCAGCTCTGGGAATAATCAAGGTGCACCCGACCTTTCTTTATGAATCGATTTGGAATTTGTTGGCTTTTGGTTTTATCTTTTTTTATGAAGACAAAATTAAAAAGGTTGATGGCGAATTACTCTTTGTCTACCTGGGTCTATATTCAGTTGGGCGGTTTTTTATTGAAGGTTTAAGAACCGACAGTTTGATGTTTATGGGACTCCGTATCGCTCAGCTAATCAGTCTGGTACTGGTTGCAGTCGGTGTCGCGGGACTCTGGTATCTGCGAAAAAATGAGGACCAATTTGCTAATTCGCTAAGTCGAAAATAAAAAAAAACGATTGTCAGTGATCACTGACAGTCGTTTTTTTAAAGCGTGAATAAAAGTACGAGCGGGTATCTAGGCCAGCTTAGTCATGCCGCGATACTGAATTGCTTCAGACAGGTGGACCATTTGAATGCTTTCGGACCCCTCTAAATCGGCAATGGTGCGGGCCAGCTTTAAAATTCGGTGATAGCCCCGAGCGCTGAGTTTCATTTTGGTATAGACCTTTTCCATTAGGTTTTCTTCGGCCGGACCAAGGTGACAAAAGGTCTCCATCAGTTTGGGGGTGAGTTGGGCATTATAAAAAATATCCAGCTTCTGATAGCGCACATTTTGGCGTTCTCTGGCTGCATCGACCCGTTTTTTAATCACTTGAGAGGTTTCGCCTTTGGGTTTGGTTTGCAGTTCATCGTAGGTGGTGCTGGGGATTTCTACAAAAATATCCAGTCGATCCATCAGCGGTCCGGATATTTTGCCCTGATAGTTTTTAATCTGCTGGGGGGTGCATATACATTCATGGGCGGGATCGGTGAGATAACCGCAGGGACAGGGGTTCATCGAGGTAATCAGGGTGAAACTGGCCGGAAAAGTCAGGGAGGCATTGATCCGGGAAATGGTCACCTCCTGATCTTCAATTGGCTGACGCAAAACTTCCAGTGCCGATTTTTGGAACTCGGGCAATTCATCAAGAAATAGCACTCCCAGGTGTGCCAGGGATACTTCCCCGGGCTTGGGAATTCGACCACCGCCGATCAGGGAGACCTTGGAAATGGTATGGTGAGGGGAACGGAAAGGCCGCTGACTGATGATCGCATTGTTTTTTAACAGTCCTGAAATACTATGGATTTTAGTGATTTCCAGCGCTTCGTCGATGGTCAGATCGGGTAGGATAGAGGCAAAACCTTTAGCCAACATCGTTTTCCCGGAGCCGGGCGGAGCAGTCGAACATGTAAAAACATATTGCTATTATAGCCGACAAACCGCTCCACTATCAGCAGAATAGGTATTTTATTTTGTTCGTTTATAACACCCTTTCCCGAGCTCAGGAGCTTGTTCGATGAGATTTCTACTGACTAATGCCCTAATAATTTGCGCTGATTGAGATTTGTTAATTCCTGACATCTCTCGAAGATCCTTATGTGTAATCGCCCCTTTATTATCAAGTAGACTCTCAATTTCAGATTCATATTTCTTTAAAAATATATTTATCTTCGAAGTAGCTTTTCTTTTCCCGGGTTCCCAGATAAATTGGTGAACAAGGCCATTTTTAAAAATAACTACCTGTGGGACACTGTTTTTAACATAAATTTTTGAGATGACCGCTTGGAATAGTTTGCTTAATGTTTCTCTGCCCATATATTTCATTAAAAATTCATAGTCATATGATACATTCTTTTTGATGAGGCTCTTGAAAAAAACAACACCAGAGATAAATTCGAAAAGATCTTTTGAGTCATCTTCTTGAGGGGTCGTGTATTCATCAATTTCTTTTTGCTTCAATTCATTGATTTTTTCTTGAAGTCTTGCTTTCTTTACTATGAATTCACTTTGGCTCATCGATTCACTTGAAAATAAAAACAATTCTTCTAAACGATTGATAGCTATTTCATACTTTTTTATTTCATCAGCAATCATCGGTGCAGGTTTTATAATTTGTTTAGGTTTTTGAATTTCAATGTTCCAGGGGTCAATGTTGGAATTACTTAAATCATTCAACATAAAGAATTTAATATCTTCAATACTTTCTGTAGAGAGATTTCTGACATGGACAAAGGAATTACCTTTAAGAAGTATCTTTTCAATGGTACTGTTTTTCATTCGATTTGATATTTTATCTGCCAATTCACAATAGTTTGCTAAGTAATTAAAAACAAATGGTACTAGTAAGATGTCTCCAATCGACCCTGAGCAAGGATCACCACTATTATAATTTGCACAATGATATCTAGAAGACGGTATTCCGTCTTTTCTCTTTGGACCAGGTCCTGGCGTGTACCTACTTGAGCAATTTTGACAAAATACGATTCCAGAAAATATGTGGGGGATTGAGCTTTTTCGGTGCGCTTGACTACCCCCTTTATGATTCTTTTTTATTGTCTCTTGTACTCGATAAAATTGTTCTTTTGAAATAATTGCCTCATGATTATCTTCAAGAATTATCCATTCACCTTCATCTTTACGCTTTCTTGGATTTAATGAAGCTTTCCTATAATTGTAACGGTAAGTTCCAATGTAAAACGGGTTCTTCAAAATACGATAAACAGATTCATTGCTCCATGTATAACCGTTTCTTGTGACATACCCATTGATATGAAGGGTCCTGGCCACAGCGATTGTTGATTCAAGTTCTTCATATAAGTCAAAAATATATTGTACTATCTTTGATTCAGAGTCTTTTATAAAAGGAAAGTCTACTTCATTATTTAGATCATAACCAAATGGAGCAAAGCCGCCATTCCAGAGTCCTCGTGATGCACGGTCGATCATTACGCTTAAGACTCTTTCCCCGGTTAACTTTCTTTCTAATTCAGCGAACACCAGGATGATCTTGAACATGGCCTCGCCCATGGCGGAGCTGGTATCGAATTGCTCATTCTTAGAAATAAAGGCAGTGTCATATTTTTTGATTTCTTCATACATCTCACAAAAATCAATGAGATTCCTTGAGATCCGGTCGATTTTCCAAACAAGTATATGGCTAAACTCACGTCGCCTAACTCGATCCATCATTTCCTGATACCGTGGCCGATCAGTGTTTTTGGCAGAAAAACCCGCATCTTCGAAAACGACATAATCGTGGATGTTTAAAACTAATTTCGCATAATTTATTAAATCGCTGCGCTGGAGGGGAAGGCTATCACGATCTGCTTGCATGGAAGTTGAAACTCGTATGTATAGAGCCGCTTTTTTAGTAGTCATCTTAGTTACCTCTGTTACTATTGAATCAGATCAATGGATAATTCCATTCTTTTATTGATAAAATTGACTGGAACTCCATAGAATTCGCTCAAGTCGTATTTAGTCATTGCTGGCGCATGCTCTTCAAAATGTTCTGAAGGCATTAAGAAATAAGCTGCAAAAGCATCAGCCCTTGCTTCACTTTGAGCAGAATGAATAAAGAATTCATGTAAAATTATATGGCCAAGCTCATGAGCAAGAGAGACCCGGAATTCAGCATCTGGAAGATGTGGTACAAAAAGAGTTTTATCAAAGATTCCGGATTTTGTAAGAGTGGGGATAATCACAATATCGAAATCGTGATCTATGATAATTTGCTCAATAGTGTAGATTGGCGTGGGGAATTCAGAAATATTATTAAATTCTAATGTGCTAAGTGCACATTCTTCACAATGATTAAACATAAGACCTCCTTAAATAGAACATTAGTTCTAAATGAGGGTATTATAACACAAAACATTTGTTCTTATTAGATGAATTGAGGGTAAAAATTTGCGTTGAAGTTAGGTTCAGAGTTGAGATAATTAGGAGATATATGAGCGTTGTATCAGTCTTAGAAACAACGCTCTAATTAAGACTATGAGTAAAAAATAAGCAAATGCAAGAAATGACAGGAGGATTCAGAACAGATCGACATATTGAACTATACTTTAATCTAATTTTGGCATATCCGAGCGTGTGTAGCCAACTAACTCGCTTGGTGGAGATATCGTTTGACTTTTTGCTACCAAAAGCTGTTTGGTAATTCGGTCTCTATAAAAAATTAAATGATCATATTGTCGATAAAAAATTTTCGAAAAAATATTACTATAAGTTAGTTCTATATTCATACCTTTCAAGTTATAATCCTGATTTTGAGAGTAAAAGAAAATGTGAAATGCTTTATTCCTATTTAATGGAATGGCAAAAGGATAAGTCGGATATAAACTTTTCTGATTAAGGGATAGTTTTGTTGCAATATTTATAGCATGTCCACCACCAACGTTCTCAACTATATATTCGACGAAACATTGATTTTTTTTTATTTTGTAATCGTTAGTATGGTAGATAAAACGATCATCTATTTCGTTTTTTTCTGCTCCACCAACAAATCTTGTCAAAAGAAAAGTTTCATCTAAATCTATATTGATGTTAATAGTGTTAGGATCAGGATTTTCTTCATACTCAATTATTTTGCAACTTGATAAAAAATATGGTTTGTTTAACAGCGTACGTTCTTCTTCTACAAGATTTTTGTTATGAATTCGTTCATCTTCAATTTGTTTTTTATTATGAATACGTTCTTCCTCATTTAATTTTCTGTTATAGTTAATAGTTAATACCACGGCACCGATCGTCGCTCCTGCACCCAAGATAGATCCGTAATATGACAATAAATTTGGGAAGGTCAATGAAGTTTCAGCATTTAATTCATGGGCAAGTAAAAGTGGAAGTGTCAGAGCAAACAAAACCAAAAATATTATTATTGGAATAAAAATACTCGAACTATATTTTTTCATTTAAACTCGCTTTCATTATGAATTATTTGTTGGCACATCAAGTAGTTGTTTGAGCGGCTGTTGCAGCTTGAAGAAGGTAAGGAGCAACTGCAACAAAAAGTTCAAATCCTTTATTCCCGATAGTGTTCAATACTTTTGTAATTTTCGACTTGGCTCCTTCATTATCTTTTACAGCAATCATTTCATCAATTGAATGAATAAGCTCTTTCAGTTCGACTGTTTCATTATTGTTTAAGATACCTTCCGGCAATTTGTTGATATTTTTCATAGTTTGACTTATGGAAATGTTGGTAATTGCTGTTGCTGACGAAATTGAATTACTGGTATTATGGTTATTGTTGTTAATTGTAATTTGACTCTTAAGTTCCAAGATTTTTAGTTCTTCTATTCTCTTTTGGTCTTCACGTAAGAGATTATCTCTATGGTTTTCTAATTTTAATTTCAATACTTTTAGGTCATGGACTGGATACACAGATTCCTTTTCAATATTATCGTCAATAAATTTAGGAGATAAACCATACTCTAAATCAGATATTTCTGAGTGATAAATCATTGTAATTTCATTAATTAGATCTTGATGGTCAAAAATGCTTTGGTTTTCTAAATCACAACTGTTTATGTAAAAATTAAGGGTTTCAATTTTTCCCATCGTTCCTCCATAAAAAAACAGACTCAAATAAAGCCTGCTTATTTTCCCTTATTCTGTTCTCTTAACGCTTTTTGTCCTTTTAAAAACTGCAGTAAATCTCTTTTTTCTTCTTCAGACCAATCACCATAATCCTGGAACATTGCAGTAGTCACATTATCTTTTAGAAAATCTTCAAGTTCTTTCGTGTAGTTATGCTCATCGTGCAGATCCTGGTCAACGTCACGCACTGGGATTGGGTCGTCAGTATTACCGAGGAGATAGTCTAACGAAACTTTGAAATAATTTGAAATGATCTTGAGTGTTTCAAGATCCGGTTCACGTTTGCCAGTTTCATATTGAGAAATGTTGTTTTTGGACTTATTTAGAAGATTGCCTATTTCTTCTTGGGTCATATCGTTTTTTAATCTAATTGATTTCAGTCTATCCCCAAATTTCATTTAGTGATCTCCTTTTTTATGTAATTAATTCTATTTTATACACAAAATGGTTATTTGTAAATAAAGTTAACAAAAAGATTACTTTAAACTTGACAAGTAACCAAAATGGGTATAACATAAAAGTAATCAATACGGTTACAGGATGGAGGTGATGGAATGAGCAAAGTTAGAGAGCTAAGAGAAAACCGAGGTTATACGCAAGATGATATGGCCGAAAAGTTGGGATTAAAAAGTAAAAATGCTTATAGTATGAAAGAAAGAGGGGAAAGAAAATTCTCTCTAGAAGAAGCAAATAAAATTTCATTAATCTTTGAAATGCCGATTGAGCAGATTTTTTTCAACAATGAAGTAACCAAAAAGATTACTTTGCAAAAATCTAAGTATAATCCACAAGCCAGTTAGGAGGTGATTAGATGAATACAAGCAATACTGAAATCATATCTCGCTTGCAAAGCATAAAGGCTGAGATTAATAAAATTGAAGAAATACTTATGGGTGGAATGAAAGAAGCTGAAAATGAACATGAAAAACTCTTTCATCCACCCAAAGAAGCAGCAGAAAAGCTGGGTATTCCTTACAACTGTTTGCGACAGCTGTATTTATATGAAGATGGTTTCCCAGTAATAAAAATCGGAAGCCGATACTATATCAGTGTTCCTGCTGCGAAGAAGTGGATTGAAGAAAATAGTTAGAATTTTGCGGGGAGCAGTTCAGGCGACAGTTGAGAGGAGGGATTTACAAAAAGAAAGCCGGGACAATCGCTTCTTTGGAAAAATTATATCACGAAAGGAGAAATTAGAGGTGAACGGTGAAAGTAAGAATATTTATCGGATCTGCAGAGAAAATGCAGGACTGAAACTTAATGAGGCAGCTGCAAGGCTTGGACATTGTGAACGGTCGTTGAAGTACTGGGAATCTTATGATCCGGAAACAGGGGATGGGAGGCTTCCTTCAGAAAGTGCAGTCATTCAAATGACACAGGCTTATGTCACACCAATGCAGAAAAACGCAGATTATTTATTGGTACAGCACTGGGTTTTAAACACTGAAATAGGAAGACTATTATTTCCACGACTGGATCTTATCGATCTGATTAATTTGAAAAATCTTCCAGTAGCATTTTTAAGATACCAGGCTGAGCGCGAGGATGTTGAAACACTGGATAGCGGAATGCGAAAAGTCATAATTGATAATCAAATCTCTGAACAAGAGAAGGATACTTCAAATGATTTTCTGAAAGAAATATCGGAATCAATTATTAGCGGATGGGGGTTGATGTTTGCTTTAATGGCAAATGGCTGCCAGATTAATAACAATGAAATAACTCGAAATGAAAGGAAGGTAAAGCATGGAGAAAAATTGTTTGCCTGGCGATAGCAGAAGGCAAGAAATATGGAAAGCTCTGGCTGAGATAGGTATTAACACCGAGGAAGAACTGATGGCAGCCTTCAACGAGCCATTTGACATCAGTATGTTTACAGCTCCAATGTCAAGGAAAAAGGAGGAGGACAAAAGTGCTTAGAGAAAAACAAAAGACACCCGTTGGCGCAGGTGCCATTTGTGAATAGAATATGCAAATTTTTCTAAAACAATTTTATCACACCAGTGTGTGAAATGCAAGGAGCGGCTTTACCTCCGAGCCGCTCCGATTCTCAAGAGGAGGAATAATTTCAGGAGAAAAAACATGGATATGCAGAATTTACTATGCAAGTTGGCAGGAAAACAAGAAGCAATTAAAGCGAATACAAATACCTGGGATTTGTTGAGAAACAGCTATAACAAGGGCGTTTTGAATGTACTGGATGAAGTCATTGAGGATTTGGAAACAATTACTGGACTTAAGGCTCCGGTCAAACAAGGGAATCAGAATGTTGTTCATATCAAAAAAGGGCAACATATGGCGAGGTAAGAATGCTGATCAATGAAATCCTCAAGAAAGAACGCGAGTCTAAAAATTTGACTCAAAGCGAGTTATCAGAACTATCCGGAATCTCGAAGCGATCAATATCGCATTGGGAATCTGGAAATAGAATGCCTCACTTTGATAGCATCGAGCCAGTATTAGCTGTATTGGGGCTAAAAATAGAAATTGTAAGGAAGTAGAAATGATGAGCAATAATTATTGTTTTGATCCACCAGATCCACCGGAACACAAATACCCGATTTGCCCATTATGTAATGCTGAATGTGAGACCATCTATCATTCATGCGATGGCGACATTTTAGGATGCGAACATTGTGTTAGTTCGGTAGACGCCTGGGAGTGGCAGGCTGAAGAAGAAAAAAATGCAGGACCCGATCCGGATCGTTTATATGATGAATACATGGACCGGCAATCAGCTTAATTAAGGAGTATGAAATGTTAGAAATAAAAGTAAATAAATGTGACGTTGAAATTTTAGGAGTTGGCAGTGGAGTTGATTTAACTGTTGAATTGCTTACTGCGATTGATTCATTTTATCAGGAAGTTATTCATGATTCACTACCACGGGAAGTGTTCGTAAACATGCTGGCCGTTGCACTTATTCAAGCTCCAGCACATTATGAAAAAATGCAAAAAGACATGGAGCTTAATCGGAACAAGGTAAAACAAGCCAGACAAGAGGTGAAGGAAAATGCTGGATCATAATCAATGGTTAGAAGCAAGAAGGAAAGGTATCGGTGGCAGTGATGCCGCCGCTATCATTGGCCTGAATCCATGGGCTACACCTTACACGGTGTGGGCAGATAAAACAGGCAGGATTCCTCCAAAGGAAGATAATGAGATCATGCGCCAGGGAAGAGACCTTGAGCAATACGTTGCGGATCGTTGGATGCAAGAAACCGGTAAAAAGTGTCGTAGGAAAACAAAGATGCTAAGGTGTTCGGATTATCCCTTTGCCTTGGCCAATGTGGATCGCTGGGTGGTGGGTGAGAATGCCGGCCTTGAATGCAAAACCACCAGTATCATGAACCTGAAAAAGTTCAAGGGTGGCGAATTTCCCGAAACATATTATTGCCAGTGTGTTCACTACATGGCAGTAACGGGTGCCGAGCGATGGTATTTAGGGGTACTGGTATTAAGCCAGGGTTTTCATACCTTTGTGATCGAGCGGGATGAGGATGAAATACAGGCGTTAATGGACGCTGAACGAGATTTCTGGAAATATGTAGAATTAGATGCCCCTCCGCCAGTTGATGGGCTGGATCCGACTACTGGAGCAATTAACACGATTTATGCTGGCGATACAGAAGATGGAATAATTGAAATTTATGGAAAAGAAAATACAGTCAATCAATATCTAACAATTAAACAGAGAATTAAAGAATTAGATATTGAAAAAGAGCGGATTGAACAACAACTAAAAGAAGAACTGCAACTATATGAGAAAGGAATTTGCGGATCATACCAAATTAATTGGAAAGGCCAGAAACGGCGGACTTTTCAGGTGAAGGATTTTGCAAAAGATCATCCAGAAATTGATCTGGATAGATATTTCAAAACAAGTGAATTTAGAAAATTTGAAATCAAGGAGGCCAAATAATGGCGGGAAAAATTCAAACGGCAGCGGCGACAAATGCTGCAGCAAAAGCAAATGGAGCACCAACGATGCAGGCATACATAAAAAGTATGAAAGGTGAAATTGAGAAAGCTCTACCAACCGTAATGACTCCCGATCGGTTTACTCGGATTGTTATGACCGCAATCAGCAGCAACCCCAAACTGGCAGAAACAACACCATCCAGCTTTTTAGGGGCCATGATGACGGCGGCACAATTGGGACTTGAACCCAATACCCCATTAGGACAAGCATATCTAATCCCATTTTACAATAATAAAAAAGGCGTTTTAGAGTGTCAATTTCAATTAGGTTATAAAGGGCTTATTGATTTAGCTTATCGATCAGGGCAAGTTTCCTTGATTCAGGCCCATGTTGTATATGAAAATGATGAGTTCGAATTTGAATTAGGTCTGGATCCAAAATTAAAACATATTCCAACAAGAGGAGCTAAAAAAGGTGATCCGATATGGGTTTATGGCATGTTTAAAACAAAAGATGGCGGTTATGGTTTCGAGGTTATGAGCGTGGAAGATGTTCGAGAAAATGAGAAAGAAAATCGAAAAGGTAACAAAGGAATGTCAAATATTTGGGTCAAGCATTTTGACGCCATGGCGAAAAAGACTGTTTTAAAGCAGGCTCTCAAGTATGCACCAATGAAATCAGAATTTTTAAGAGGAATTGCTTTAGACGAAACGATTAAAAATGAAGTAGCAGCAGATATGACTGAGGTTCCAACCGAATATATTGAACCGGAATATCAGATTGATGAGGATGGAGTCATCCAAGATGAGTCCTTCAGTAATGAACTCACTGAAGAAGAAAAACAGAAAATCATTGAAGCTGAAATCCGAGAAGCTGAAGCAGAGCAGGAAAGCTTTAATGTTCAGTAAGAAAATGGATTGCAAGGCGGAACATTTCTGGTGATCTCAAAAGGAGGAAGAAAATGAAGTTAGGTGAATTTGGTAATGGTGGATTGCAGGAACTCTTTGACCATGAGTTCGATAAGGTTTTAAAAAACATTCAGGATCCCAACACTGATCCAAAGGCAGCTCGTAAGATAACAATGCAGATTACGATTAAGCCCGATGAAAGCAGGATGGTCGGTCAGGTAGATATTAAGGTGAATCATGCGGCAGCCCCGATTAAAGGTTTGGCAACAAGCATTTTAATGGAAAAATCGGGTGCTGGTATAAAAGTTCAGGAGCTTGGTGGTCAAGTTCCTGGACAGATTGATATGAATAAAATTGTAAATATGGAAGGAGCAAGAAAGTAATGGATTTAACACGAAGTTTTTTAGAAAAAATCGAGGAAATGACGGGACCGAAGGTGATTGAGGTTGGAGGATTAGCGTATTCTGAAGAAAGTTTATATGCTGTTCAACAGCCAACTCCAACAATGATTAAAGCTCAAAGTTTAACGGCTCTCATTGATTATCTGAATGCAAATACCGACAAATTATTCCCGGAGAAACTACTAATTCATGTTGTTAATGAAACGACGGTACAAATTATCTCGAGTTTAAATCCGGATTTTAAAAATAGAGAAAATTACATTCAGGCCGATGCTCTTTTGCCGGTGATCACACTTAATCGGTTTATGGACCGTGAGAACTTTAATATTATGTTGCAATCCCGGTTCGTACCCAATGAGGATCGGGGGAGAGTTCTATCCAGCATCGCAAAAATGCGGTTCGAAAACAGTGTTAAGCTTGAAGATGATGGTGTCACTCAAACAGCTACCTCAGCTGTTGGCGTTACCCTTGTAAAAGAAGAACAGATTCCAAACCCGGTTGTATTAGCGCCCTTTAGAACGTTCACTGAAATTAATCAGCCTGAAAGCCCATTTATTTTACGGGTCAATGATAATTGCGAAGTCGGTCTTTTCGAAGCAGATGGCGGTGCCTGGAGACATGAAGCGATGACCAGGATCAAAACATATTTAGAAACGCAACTGGGTGAAGACTATACGATTATCGCCTAATAACTGGACCGATCCCGGCTGAGAGCGATATTCAGCCGGGATATAAATGGTATCAAAGTACTTGAAGGGACCACCTAGAATGGGGGTGAATAAGTGGCCAGACCGATAAAGGAAGGACTCGATTATTTTCCTTTTGACGTCGATTTAATAGCTGATCGTAAACTGCGCCGGGTCAAGATAAAGTATGGACCAACAGCGGTGATGGTTTACATATCCCTGCTTTGCATCCTATATAAAGACAAGGGATATTACATTGATTACTTTGGAGAGAATAAAGAAGACGTCCTGTGGGAAGTGTGTGAAAACCTTCAGGGGAAGCACCAGCCGGACGTTGAAACTGTGGAGAGTATTATCGAGGATTTGGTGGCGTGTGGACTATTTAGCGATGATCATTTTAAATCCGGAGCTATAATCACTTCTCGACGGGCACAGCGCACGTATTATGGGGCGACTGTGGATCGTAAGGCAGCGAATATTAATTTTGATTATTGGCTTCTTTCAGAAAATGAAATGAAGGAGCTTTCTTCAAGGCACCCAATTTTAAATAATTTTATTAATCGACCGAAAAACGAGGTTAATCGACCGAATAACTCAGTTAATCACCCTAATAATACACAAAGTAGAGTAAATAAAAGTAAAGTAGAAGAAATGAAAGTAGATAAGAGTATAAGCTGTCAGATTGATCCAACTGACCAGATTCATTATCTAAATCCTCAGTTGAATGAACTATTTATGGAATTCCTGGATATGCGGAAAAAGCTGAAGGTTAACAATACTGAGCGAGCAATTAATCTTCTGAAAAATAAGATAATCGATTTTCCAGACAACATCAAAATCGAAATTATTGGCGAATCGATTATGAATGGTTGGAAGGGTCTTTTTACTGACAAGTTCAAAAGAATCGATGCCAACGTCACGCAGAAAAACTTAAAAGAATTGCCAGATTTAATGGCAAAAGCACAATGGGAAGATCAAAACGAAATAGAGGTGAATATTTTTGACTAAAGTCGAAACAACGAAACTACTTGGAATTATTGGTGCAATGTACCAAAGCTACCAGGTAACGGATGAAAAAATCAATATCTGGCATCTGCTAATAAAAGACATCAGCTTTACGCATGCTCAACAAGCTTTGGTTGATTGTTTAAAGACATCAAAATTCCCACCGGTAGCAGCGGATATCATCGAAAGAGCTGGGGTCATTCGGTTGATTGAAAGCAGAATGGAGGGGAGTTTGCATGACTGTACAGGAAACAGTATCGTTATTAAAGAAGATGGGCGGAGTATTTACAAGGATTAGTCAGTCCGACGCTGCAATTGATGTCTGGCAGGAGATCCTTCAGGAGATTCCCTATGAGAAGTGTAACCAGGCGTTTATGATGTTTTTGCGTGACGATGGGCAACGTGAGCCACGGCCGGGGGATATCTTGAGAATATCCAAATCGATTTATGAACCGATTGTACACTATGAAAAACAACCTTGCTATAAGTGCCGATCGACTGGAATCGTCTTTTTAATTGATCAGTTTGGCCATGAATCCGTTGGATCGTGCGATTGCATCAATGGTGCGCAACATGTTGGGTTGCCAAAAATCAGAAGGTCAAACTGGAATATGGACCCACTTGGACGTGTAAAAGTAATGAATAATAATCCGCCGGAATTTTTAAATGGAGGTTGAAAAATGAAAAAGATAAGAACTATGCAGATTATCAAACATGCTCTGCAGTACTATATCACAAGACCCGGTGCAGATCCTAAAGACATCGAGCAGGAAAAACAGTTGCTGCAGCGATATGAGGATGATATTCGGGTGCTTAAAAAGAAAATTTATAACAAGGAGAAGGATGATGGAACCAAAGCAAGCTAAGGAATTCTTGGAGAAGTTCTCCACACCATACAGTCATCAAATATACAAAGATGCTGTGAATATTGCGTCAGAGGCATTAAATAAAAATATCCCTAAAAAGCCACTTAATGGAAAATGTTATGAATGCGGGTGGAGACTAAATGAAATTGACAGTTATTGTTCTAACTGCGGTCAAAAGATCAGATGGGATGCGAGTCATGATTAACTGCAAAAACTGTGAAAATTTAGTAGAGAACGGTGGAAATTGCCAGGGTGTTATTGGCGATCTGGAAATCTTAGATTGTACTGAGTTTTATCTCATTGAGAGGTTGAGGGATGACTAAAAAAATCAATTCGAATCTAAAAGGGAAGGTCGGAGAGCGTGAGTTTGCCAAGTTATGCCGGGATAACGGTTATGATTGTCGCCGTGGCCAGCAATATAACGGTATTGAAGGTGAGGATGTTGTTGGATTACCTAATGTCCATATTGAAGTCAAAAGGACCGAAAAACTGAAACTCTATGATGCCATGGATCAGGCAATCCGGGATTCAGGTGAGAAATTGCCGATTGTTGCCCACCGAAAGAATAATTGTGACTGGGTTGTGATTATGCCGGTTGAGGCATGGTTTGAAATGTACCGGGAATATGAAGCAGGAATAGAGAGGATTACAAATGAAAACTAAAAAACAAGATCACTGTAAAAGAGCAAACTGTCAGTATTACGACCACAAGCATTTTAAAAATAATTGTTCAGCATCGGCCATGGCTCACAGATGGAATAAGTGTAAGTTGTTTATTAAGAAAAAGATTGAGGATGCCAGCTGATCATAAAAAAAGAATGCTCCTACTGCCATAGGAAACATTCTAGCGTATTCTCTCCCGAATACTGGTTAAGCTATTATAACATAAGGGGGAGAATACGTGCAAGTAAGAAGCTTTTTTGAAAAGTATATGGATAATAAAATTGCGATTATTTTCATAGATCGTGAGATTAAATTGCTCAGAGAACAGATTGACCCGTCATACACCCAGCAGTTGTCACATACCCCGATTGTTCATGTTGGGGGGAGCAGCACGGAGCGGACGGCGATAAGGCATCTGGAGGATGAAGAGATTTTGGAGTTGCAGAAAAAGAAAAAACTAGCTGAGGCAGATATTGAAGTGGTGGACCGGCTCATGCCGATGATGTCACCCGAGTTGAAAAGCATCATAGAGAACCGTTATTTCAAAAAACTGACCTGGAGGGAAATCGCTGATAAAATGGAATTGGATGAAAGGACGGTCCAGAAGAAAATAGAAGTGACGCTGGATCAACTGGACATGATCTCCATGCGTGAAAGTGCATGCGGGTAAAATGCTGGTGTTTTGCTGGAAAGATGTGTTCCAAAGCGCTATTACAGTATGTTATCATTAAAGTGCTAATTTATTATGTACTAAAGAATTCCTGAATTTTCTTGATGAATTAAATCAAATAAGATAAAATATTCAATAGAAATTAAGGAGAGTCATAATGCCGAATAATACAACTCTAAATCAAAACTTAGTAAATCCCTATTATTCTGAAATTAGTTTTATTAGAAGACTGGCTGCGAACGGTGAATTAATTGTTTCTGACCATGCTCACCAAAGAATTTCTCAAAGAGGAATATCATTACTTTCACTTTTTGATGCTGTAGAAAACGGAACTTTATTAGAAATCCAAAATCTAGAGAGAGATCTCAAATTTGTTTTTCAAGATTGTAAAAATCCACCTTGTTTTTTTGTTGTTGTAGCGCCAAAACAAAATAATAAATGTTTAGTTATAACAACGTATGAACCAGATTCAAGATGGGAATTAGTTTCTGGTAATTGGAGGAGGAAATAATATGTTTAACAACTGCGAAAATGATGGTTATCCATTAATAGAACAAATTGGAAATGCAAAAGGATATTGGAAAAGTAAAGTTATAGAATTTGAATCTATCCCTATTTTGTGTTGTGAAAAATGTCAAAATATCTATTTAAAACAGAATATTGCGATAATAGTACAAGAAATCACAAGAGCTATTTATGATCTAAATGAATACGATGTTACAACCGTGAATATTTCATCATCTTATAAATCGATTATCGAGAATAAAAGAGAAATATATAATCTTCTTGTCGAAAAAAAGATATATCCAATTATTGATAATAACAAATTAATAATAATTGCAAAAGATATTAAATCCTTTGAAAATAAGGGTGATTTGGGGTTGCTCGCAGCCGCAAGAAACCATAATGGAGAAAACTTTACAGAAGATGTTCTAAAAGAAATTGAAGAAATGAAAAATTATGAAGATCAATGAAAAAAGAATATTATCAACTGTTAAAGACATAATTGAAATATTTAATTTAACTTATCCGTTAGATATAGATGAATTTGTTGAAAAACTAAATATTGACCTAAAATTTATAGATACTGGTAATTGTGATGGTCTTTTCTTGTGCCATAAAGGAAAAAAGAAAATTCTAATAAATAAATCTGCTAACAGATTAAGAAAAAATTTTACAATCGGGCATGAATTGGGACATTATTTCATTGAACATCATCTTTCTCAACTTTATGATTGTAATATTGAAGATAAAAACAATATCAAAGGCTCAGTAAATTCTAATAGACTATTTGAACAGGAAGCAGATATTTTTTCTGGAGAATTACTGCTTCCTACTGAAATTTTGAGAAAAGAAAATTATTGTAGTTTAGATAGAATTCGAACAATTTCAAAAAAGTATGGCATTTCAATTCCAGCAACCGCTATTAAAGTAATGCATATCCAAAAAGAACCAATGGTGTTTATGCAATTCAACAAAAATTCTATTATTTGGCATCAAAGTTCTATTGGAGAAACTAGTAACTGCCACAATTTAAGCAATATGCTTAGTATACCTGACACATCCCATTTCTATAAGCTTAATAAATATGGATATACAATGCGTGAAATTAGTTCGTATGGATGGCTCGTAGACGAATTTGATGATCCTTCTGTCAAAATAAAAGAAGAAATTATCTATTGCAAAGATTACGATTATGGTTATATTTTGTTAGATCTATCTGAAGTGTATAAGCGTTATGAACTTGAGTAATTTAAATTTTAATTCATCAAGCAAAATGTTAAACGAAAATAGCTTAAGCAAGTAGTTTTTCTAAATATCATTGATTGAAAGGATAATAAAATTTTTAATGGAAAATCAACCAACATCAGCAATCACAGCTATTATATTTTTTTCTATCGTTATTATTATTTGTCTTATCATAATAAAAAAATTACCAAGTATTTATCTATGGATAAAAAACAAAAAGAAAGTTAACGGTAAGGAAAAGAATTGGGGGGATGAAGTGGACTTGGATGAAAGATTATATCTAATACGTAAAGAGATTAGAGATAACAATAGCGAAATTGACGGAAAAGAAAACGGAAAATCAGAAGTTCTATCACGAGTTGAAGGAATTCTTTTGGGAATAGTAGGTTTTGTACTTTCAATCTGGTTTTCAGAAAATACATCATTCAGTAGTCTAATGGCATTGCTGATAAGCACTCCAATTATGCTCTTAGTTTCTATATTTGCAGAGATTTTAATTAGAAGAATCTCAAAATATTTAGACAAGGACAGGATTAAAGTATTGAAAGAAGCTAACGAAAGAGCTTATAAAGAGGAAATTAAAATCAGTAGGTTAATACTAGAACACCATATTAATGGAGACGCACTTTAGGCGTCTTTTTTTATGCACAAAACCGACGAATGAGAGGTGGTGAGAGTTGCCAAGAGCACCAAATGAACAAATTAAAAAAGCAAAAGAATTATTTGATCTAGGCAAAAAAATGGTGGACATTGCCGCAGCTCTCAATATTCCTGAAGGCACCATCCGAAGTTGGAAAAAGCGGTATGAATGGGATGCAACGTTGCAATTAGAAAAACGCAACGTTGCAAACAAAAAAACGAATAAACGTGTCAAAACAAAAGTCTCTATTTCATCGGTTAAATCGGTCATTGAAAACCCCGATTTAACCGATGAACAGCGGCTTTTTTGTTTGTATTACAGTAAGTCGTTTAATGCGACAAGGAGCTACCAGAAAGCCTATGGATGTGACTATTTAACTGCTATGTCTAACGGATCCAGGCTGCTAAGAAATGATAAGGTCAAAAACGAGATCATGAAGCTAAAACAGGAGCGCTATGTCCGTTCTTTTATCTCAGAAGAAGACATATTCCAGAAGTATTGGGATATTGCTTTTTCTGACATTACGGACTTTCTTTCCTTTGGTCGAAGGGAAGTTCAGGTCATGGGTGCATTTGGTCCGGTAAAAATAAAGGATGAGAATGGCAAAGAAATACCACTCATGAAAGAAGTAAATTCCGTGGAATTCAGAGAGTCATCCGAAGTGGATGGGTCTATTATTTCGGAAGTCAAGCAAGGGAAAGATGGTGTAAGCATCAAGCTGGCAGACCGCATGAAAGCCCTCCAATGGTTGTCAGATCATATGGATCTGGCTACTAATGAGCAGCAGACCCGAATTGACAAGATGAAGCTGGAAATGAACAAACTTGGCGGCGAGCCTGAAACCTATGAGGATGATGGCTTCCTAGAAGCTTTAGCCGGAAAGGTTGAAGAAATATGGGAAGACGAGTAAGACAAGCAATTTTTAAGTTCAAAGCGTTTTCCAAAAAGCAAATGAAGGTCTTAACCTGGTGGATGCCAAATTCGCCAATGCGAGACAAAGAAGGCATTATTGCTGACGGTGCCATTCGATCAGGTAAAACATTGTCCATGTCTCTTTCCTTTGTGATCTGGGCCATGGTCTCATTTAGTAATCAGAATTTTGGCATGTGCGGGAAGACGATTGGATCTTTCAGACGTAATGTTTTGTTTTGGCTAAAACTGATGCTTAAAGCCAGAGGATACAGAGTTCAGGATCATCGGGCAGATAATCTGGTAATTGTTACCCGGGGAGAAGTTACAAACTATTTTTATGTTTTTGGTGGAAAAGATGAACGTTCACAAGACTTGATCCAGGGGATCACGTTGGCGGGCGTTTTTTTTGATGAAGTCGCACTGATGCCGGAATCCTTTGTGAATCAGGCCACCGGACGTTGTTCAGTTGAAGGCTCGAAATTTTGGTTTAACTGCAATCCGAGCAATCCCCAACATTGGTTCAAAGTGAATTGGATCGATAAAAAAGATGAAAAGCAATATATTTATCTCCATTTCACCATGGAAGACAACCTAAGTCTAACTGAAAAGATCAAAGCAAGATACCGCTCAATGTATAGCGGTGTTTTTTATGAGCGTTATATTTTAGGCCTCTGGAAAGCGGCAGAGGGGGTCATTTATCGACAATTTGCCGACAACCCCAGTAAGTATGTCATAGAGCTGACTGACGCCTTAAAAGAGCAATTAAAGCGAGATCTGGAATTCATATCGATTGGCGTTGACTTTGGGGGGAATCGATCCCTGACAACCTTTGTGGCCACAGGGTTTACACATAACTTTAAAACCATCTATGCATTGGCAGATCATGCCATAAAAGGGCAAAAGGGCGATATTGACAGTGATCGGGTTAACCAGGAATTTATTGCATTTTATCGACAGCTTGAAGCATTGTTTCCAAATATCCCGATCAGGTATTGCTTTGCAGATAATGAAGCTCAATATCTGATTAATGGTCTTATCAAGGCATGTAAAAATGCTGGACTACCTTTAAAGATTGGCGATAGTGCCAAGATCAAGATCGTGGAGCGGATCCGATGCTGTAACACCCTGTTAAATCGGGACCGTTTAAAGGTTTTAAGTTGCTGCACAGCCCTCATTGGTGGACTCTCATCGGCGGTCTGGGATCAAAAAGCCAGTGATGCCGGTAAAGATGTCCGACTGGATAATTTCAGTTCAGACATCGATATATTGGATGCCTTTGAGTATTCATTTGAAAGATTTATCAAAAAACTAATTGGAGGAGGATAACGCATGAACATAAATTCAGTGGTAGATTATCTCAATAAAACAAATGGTTATGATGTGCCGACTGGCTATTATGCGCATATCCAAGAATGGGAAGATTGGTGGAAGGGATATCACAAACCTTTCCATGATTTTAAAGAGAGTGGGTATGATGGAAAAACAATCAAACGCAAGATTTATTCCCTGAAGATGGGAAAGAAAGTTTGTGAGGATTGGGCCAGTATCTTACTTAATGAAAAAACCGAGGTGGTTATTGACGGTAAGAAAAATAATGACTTTATTAATTCAGTATTCGAGCTTAATACTTTTTGGCAATCTGCCAATGAGTTGGTTGAGAAAACATTCTACTCTGGTACCGGCGCTTTTGTCCTGAGATTTGAAGGACTCAAGCTAAGTGGAGAAAAGGCATTAGGATCAAAGGATACCAAAATTCGCATGGAATACCTCAGTGCTTTGAATATCGTTCCGCTATCAGTCAAATACGGAAAAATCGTTGATGTCGCCTTTGTTTCAGATGTTATGCATGAAGGAAAAAACTATGTTTATGTCGAAACTCATGTTTTAAAAGGCACTGGATATGTTATTTCTAACCAATATTTCAAGAAAGAAGCTGGCAGTCTGAATCCCATACCATTGCCAGACGGAATGATTGAGGAGTTCTCAACAAAATCAGATATCCCTTTATTCTCAATCATAAAACCAAATATTGTGAATACAATTGACGGTTCAAACGGTTTGGGAATGTCAGTTTTTGCCAATTCAATCGATAATTTACAGGGTGTTGATCTTTGCTACAATAACTTCAATCGAGACTTTAAGCTCGGGGGTAAGAAGGTATTTCTCAATGATTCATTGACAACAACAACGGAGAGTGGCGAAAAAATTACACCAGATGATACAGCACAACAATTGTTTATCCAATTTGGCGATGATTTTATTGATAAAAATGGTAGTAACAACCTGATTCAGGAGTTCAACCCATCGTTGAGAGTTCAGGAAAACATTGATGGGTTGCAGGCTCAGCTTGACTACCTAAGCTTTAAGTGCGGTTTTGGTACTAAGCATTATCAGTTTAATGCCGGTGCCATCATCACAGCGACACAGTATGTCGGGGATAAGCAGGAGCTGATGCAGAATGCCAGTAAGAATTATATTGTCGTAGAAAGAGCATTGAAAGTTTTAATCAAAGCGATTCTTTGGGCTGGGAAAAATATTTGTGGCATTGATCTAGATGAAAACCCTGAGATCAAGGTTAACTTTGATGACAGTTACATCATTGATACCGAATCAGAACTATTATCTATGCAGCAGGATGTTGCCAGCGGGTTAATTCGACCAGAAATCTATCTTGCCAAGAAGTACGGTGCGACTGAAAAAGAAGCTCTGAAGATGATGCCCGCTGCTAGTACAACCGTTGAAGATAATCCGTTTGATCAAGCCTTGAAAAACATCGAACCGCCTACAGCCAATACAACTGTTATTGATACAGCTGAAAATGTCACCGGTAAGTCGCTTAATGGTGCCCAAACACAATCGTTGATAGCCATATTATCGCAGTATTCAGCCGGAGAATTGACACTAGGACAAGCGATAAACGTCATTTCTATTTCGATTGGAATAACTAAAGATGAGGCCAAGAAGATCATTGAGGGGGCTGAATAATGCTGACTCCTGAGCAACTGCAATCCATCCCCGACTATTTTGTAAATCTGTATCAGGAATTAGAAGAATTCATCATCGCCGACTTTGTGCGACGTATTGGAAAAGCTGGTGCGATAACAGAAACAGCAGAATGGCAGGCAATCAGAGCAAAAGAAATTGGTATGGCACTAGAGGGGCTCGAAAAGGAAATCAAACGGGTCACAAAACTTTCACAACGTGAAATTGATCAGTTGATGAAGGAAGTTGCCGAGCTATCGTTGGAAAATGACAGGCCGATATATGAAAGTCAGGGGAAATTGGCTCCTAGCCTTGAAAAGTCTGAGACGTTACAGAATTATGTCAAGGCCGCTCAGGAGCAGACCAAGGGGGAGTTGTTTAACATGACCCAGTCCCTGGGATTCGCCCGAAAGGTTGGGAATAAGATTGAGTACCTGCCTATGTATGAATTTTATAACAAGGCTCTGGATATGGCACAATTTCAGGTTTCGACGGGTGTGCTGGATTACAACACGGCCATTAGAAATGCTGTAAAAGAGATCTCAAAATCTGGACTGAGGTGGATTGACTATGAATCGGGCTGGCACAACCGGGTTGATGTGGTTGCCAGACGGGCGGTGATGACGGGTGTTAATCAGATGGCCAGCAAAATGAATGATCAGGTGGTAAAAGATCTGGGCGCTGAATATGCTGAGGTTACTGCTCATGCCGGGGCAAGACCGTCTCACGCAGAATGGCAGGGAAAGGTCTTCAAGATCATTGGTTCCGCCCCGGGGTATCCTAATTTAGCAAGAACAACTGGTCTTGGAACGGGTCCAGGGCTTTGCGGATGGAATTGCCGACATAATTACTATGCATTCTTCCCTGGTATCTCTGTTCCAACCTATTCAGAAAAAGAATTAGAGCATTTGGATAATGATCCTTTTGAGTACGAGGGTAAAACTTACAACCATTACGAAGCGACTCAGCAGCAAAGAAAAATAGAAACTGCCATGCGACAGAGTAAAATAGAATTGATTGGATAT
Organism: Acetobacterium carbinolicum; assembly: GCF_047456275.1. Taxonomy (GTDB): domain Bacteria; phylum Bacillota; class Clostridia; order Eubacteriales; family Eubacteriaceae; genus Acetobacterium; species Acetobacterium carbinolicum. The sequence goes on along the minus strand of NZ_CP173357.1, from coordinate 2,785,307 downwards.
GACGCTCTGGGAGATAAAGAAGCGTTCACGACGGCCAGTATTAAGCTCCAGAGACAGAAACAATTCTATAAAGAATTCAGCAACACAGCCGGATTGCCATTGCAGAACGAGCGTCACCAGGTAATTGGTTTTGATAAAAGTATCAGTCAAAAGAGTGTTTGGGCGAATAAACAAGCGGTTAAGAAGTATTCAATGAGTCATATTAATTCAGTTAATTCGCCTAACTCAAACAATCTTATAAAAGATCCTAAAAAGAGCATCGTTAATAATGCGCTCCGCTTCGATGATCGCAAAAAAGCGGATCAGTTATTCAGGCCGCAGACTGAAAAACTATGGCCACGATTAACCGCACCAGAAAAAGATGCTGCTTACCAATACACCATGGGATCTGGTAAATTCAATCGACCGATGCGGGGATATGATAAAACCTGGAGAAACTTTAAAGGTGTTGGGAAAGTACCGTTAGATAATGAAAATGGCGAAAAGTATATTCATTCGTTAAAGGATGCAATAGATAAGAGCTATATTCCTGAAGATGTCTGGTTGTTTAGAGGGTCAGACAAACAATCGTTGGCTGGACTTTTAGGGATTGATAAAAGCAAGATTATTCCTTCTAAAATCAAAGTATTAAATAATAAATTCTCTGGTGAAGAAGTAATTGATGATGCTTTTTTTAGTACTGGTATTTCGACAAATGCTGGTTTTCATGATATAATATCTTATGAGATTTTGGCTCCTAAAGGGACTAAGGGCATTTATGCCGAGCCTTTTAGCTATTACGGCGAAACGAATACTACCGGGAACTGGGATGGAAAACAAACATCAAGTGTTATAGGAACTGAAGCAGAGGTAATACTGCAGGCAGGAACACGGTTTGAAATTGTAGAAATTAAAGAAGTGAGTGGAAAAGTCACTGTTGTTATGAAAGTATTGGGGGTGTTAAAATGAGTTTAAGCAATATGATTGGTTTAAGAAGGTCTAATGCTGAAAAAATACATTGTCGAACCTGCAAGCATGCTGAGAAAAGCCATATTTGCCGGGGACGTTGTGAAATTTTTGAGCATAAGCCAGATGATGTTTATTTTGATAATGCTCCGTGCCCCAAATATGAAAAGGGCGAAGATTTATTAAAATACGAAATAGAAATTTAAAAGCCACCAGATTTAAAAGTCGGGTGGTTTTTTTATGGAAAAAATTAAGGAGGATTAAATTAATGAGGCGACGGTACCCAAATATGTAGCGGTAACAAAGATTGAAAATGGTGAATTACTTAGCTATATAAATCTTGAAACTAGTGAAGTGATTCAAAAAGATGATGTTGATATTCGAATTGGCTTTGGTGAACCCCAGTTTATCGACAAAAACGGGAAAGTATTCATGAATATTGAAGATTAATGATAATTGAGTAGTTTGACTGCCGAAAGTTCAACTGTGTCATGAGCATGACGTTAAAAGGCTTATTTTTTATACCCAAAATTTGGCTAACCTGCAAGCCTACGAGAGCAGGACCATGGGTGAAAGCGACCACCTAAAACGCTTAGTGGGGAAGGATAAAGAGATGAAAACAGAAGAGTTAACCGCATTAGGATTGTCAGAAGATCAGATTAAAGGCGTGTTTGCATTAAATGGTACCGATATTGAAAAGTTAAAACAGGATATCGAAAAGCAAAAACAGGATGTAATCAAAGCGAAAGAAGAACTGGAGGGTGTGAAAACCCAATTGGGCGAAGCAAATGCGACAATCAAGGGTTTTGAAGAATTGGACGTTGAGGGGATCAAAAAAGCAGCCGATGAGTGGAAAACAAAGTATGAGCAGGATACAGAAGCTCTAAAAAATCAGATGGCAACAAAAGATTATGAGTTTGCAGTAGATAAGTTCCTGGGCGGCATTGAATTTAGTTCTGATTTAGCCAAAAAAGCGGTGTTTTCAGAATTCAAAGAAAAAGCTTTCAAATTGGAAGATGGTAAATTCTTGGGTGCAGATGACTATATCAAAGCCCTTCAAGAAAGTAATCCTGGGGCATTTGTCAAGCAGGACAAAACAGATCCGGAACCCCCAGGGGTTATTTTATCTTCAGGCGGTGTTCATGGTAGCGGGATTAAAACCATTGATCACAATGCTATTTCAGATGATCAGTATTTTGAGATGGTTTTTGCGAAAAAATAGTATTTAATTGAGAGGGAGAAATAATAAATGGCAAATGAATTTTTAGAAGTAAAAGTAATTGCAAGACTAACCTTGCAACGATTAATTGAAAATATGGTCTTTCCAAACCTGATTTATCGGGATTTTTCGAATGATTTTCAACCAGGAAAAGGTGCAAAGATCCAGGTTAAGAAACCCGTTGTTTTGGAAGCCAAAGATTTTGATGAAACAAATGGAGTTGTCCCACAGGACATCAAAGAATCCAGTGTGGAAGTAACGCTGGATAGGCTGGCAACAGTTGATGCAGAATGGGGTGCAATCGCAGGGGCGACCAATATCGATGATCTTAATCGATTGTTTATTGAACCTTCGGCTGTAGCATTAGCAGAAAAGATTAATAATGACGGTTTGTTTTTGTACAAGGATATTCCGTATATTGCCGGTGAGGCTGGAACTACTCCTGCGTCATTGGATGTCATTGCTAATGCACGAAAAGCGTTGAATATCAACAAAGTACCTTTGGCAGGTCGTGTGGCAGTTTGGGATCCCGAAGCTGAAGCTTCACTGAGTGTAATTCCTTCAGTAGCCAATGCTGAGAAATCTGCAAGTACAGCGGCATTACGAGAAGGTGAGCTGGGAAGATTGTACTCTTTCAATAATTATATGGCCCAGGGTGTCAAGGTTCACACAGCAGGAACTTTGGCAGTTGGTGGGGGTACGAATCCTAAAATTGTTCCCAAAACAGCTGTCGCAGCAGGTGCTACAGCTTTAACGCTTGCGGTGACCGGAGGAACCGGCCCCACTCTAACCGGAACACTGGTAAAGGGTGACATTTTGACAATTAAAGGGGAACCCTACACTGTTGTAACTGGTGGAACGGCAGCTTCAGATGAGCTTGCAATTACGGTTTATCCGGCTTTACCTGAACTTAAAACGACCGATGCAATTACCAAGATTACAGATCATACGGCAAACTTGGGATTCATTCCACAGGCTTTTGCATTTGTGACTCGACCGCTAGTTTTGCCTTCAGGCGTTGAGGCTTATGTTGTATCTTACAACGGTGTTTCCATGCGAGTAGTGAAGGGGTATGATCTTAAATACAAAAAGGAAATGATTTCGATGGATGTACTCTACGGTTACAAAACAATGTACCAGGAGTTGGCAGTTCGTATCCTTGGTTAACATCATGTCCTATGTCGATTACACTTATTACACAGGCACTTATGGAGGAAAGCTGGTAAAGAATGAAGATTTCATTCGGCTTTCCTCTAAGGCTGCGGCCTATGTGAACATGATCACTCAAGGGCGCATCGGTTCTAATGTTACTGATACAATAAAAATGGCAATCTGTGCTGTGATGGATGAAATGTATAACCAGGAAAAGGGGCCTGAAATTGCAAGTGAGTCAAGTGGAAAAGAGTCAAGATCCTATGTCGCATCCGGGAAATCAAACAATCAAAAACTGTATGAAGAAGCTAAACCCTGGCTGGTTAATACCGGTTTACTGTATCGAGGCCTGACATGATTTCAAATGCCGATATGACCATTTACAACAAATATTATGACCGCAATTTAGGCCACGACGTCTATTTACGGTCATATCTTTATAGTGTCAACTGGCAGGGATCTCGGGCTGTGACGGTAAATGATAAGGGTTTGCAAACTGCTGACTTTACAGAGGTTTTTACTTACCCGGACTCCGCTATTAATAAAACATACATCAAACCAAAAGCATGGGCAAATTCCGACGAAAAGGAACTGTATTTCACTTTCAATGCCGGGGATATTATAGTTAAAGGAATCACCGATTTTAACCTAACTGGAGTAAAACCCTATAATCTGGAAGGGTTGAAAAATACCCGGGATGATGTATTGACCATTGTGTCGGTAGTGGATCTGACAGACACTGGCTTGCCTCACTGGGAGATTGGAGCGAAATAATGAGCAAAATGACACGGGTGAAGATAAGTATTGATTCATCGGATAGGATTCTATTAAAGCGCAGACTCAATAAAGGTGGCGATATTAAAAAATTCTTTACGCATGAAGTAAGGAGGTTAAGTGACAAGTATGTGCCAATGCGTCAAGGTCCATTAAAAAATACGGCTATTGAAAAATCTGATGAAATTCAATATATCCAGCCTTATGCCAGACGCCATTGGTTTGAAAATAAAGGCAAAGGCTTACGAGGGAAACAATGGTGTTTGCGGATGTGGTCGGATCGTGGGCCGGAGATTGTTCGATCAGTCGCAAAAAAGGCAGGTGTTAAAGTAAAGTGACAATTATTAAGTACATTCGTGATTTTATCAAGACTTGTCCTCATCTGGACGAATTTCACCAGGGGATTGGGGTTGATTATCTACGAGAGGATGCTACAGCTTACATGATTGAAAGTGTGCCGGTGGATCCCATTGTTAAGAAGTTTATGGATGGCGGTTCCATCCGGCAATTTGCTTTCAATTTTTCCAGTCGGGAGGTTTACGGCTCTGATGTTCTTGAAAACATCGAAAACATCGGTTTCTTTGAACACTTTTCAGAATGGCTGGAAGAACAAACAGATTCCCGAGTATTACCAGAACTTGATGCCAGGCGAATGCCATTATCTGTTCAAGCAACTACTCCGGGATATCTGTACAACAATGAATTGGACAAAGCACAGTATGTTATTCAGTGCAATTTTAAATATAAACAGGAGGCTTGAATAAGTGAGTGAAGTATTAGTAAAAAGAAGTGATAAGCTGGCGTTTTATGGTGTGCCAGCGGCGGGTGGTGGGACTATTACCTATCACCGGATGAGAGGATTTACAGAATCCAGTACAAGTAAGAATGCGAAAGAATACAATCGACAGTATGTTGATGAAGATTCTGAGCGATCCGATGTCATCGCATTTAGTCCGGCCATGTCATATGGGTTTGACCAGTATCTTGAAAATCCTGTGCATGATGATATTGTCGCATTGACCGATAGTGAGACCTTGGGTACAGCAGCGATTCGTTCGATTATAATTGTTGATTTGACGGATTCAACCGCCACTGGCGAAGTCACAACCTATGCGGCAAGAAAGCGTGATTTTGCTGTTATTCCTGACAGTGAAGGGGATTCGACGGATGCTTATACCTATAGTGGCAATCTGAAAGCTAATGGCCCCATTACTAAAGGGACGGTTACCCTGGATGCAGAGAAGAAAATCGCAACATTTACTGCAGCGGTGTAAGGAGGAAAACAATGATTGAAATTAATGGTGTTGAACTGGAACTGGATTTGATGGATGCGGATGTTCTTGATTCGCTTCAGGATGCGCTTGAAAATCTTCAGGATGAATCGGTTGAGAGTGATAGAGTCGGTGATTTGGTGCGGCAGCCGTGTTTGACCATCAATAAATTTTTTGATGCTGTTTTTGGTGAAGGCGCAGCAGAAGCAATTTTTCAAGGAGGGATGAATCTTACAAATCATCTTGATGCATTTGTTAAAGTCGTTTCCGAAATTGAGAAGGCACCGGAAACAATCAATGGCCAAATGGATAAATACCTAAAGGTTGTCAAAAAGAAACCAGCGCCTGTAAAACCGATGGATCATCTGCCTAAAACACGCCCGGCAACCAAGAAAAAGTTTACTGCGGCAAAATGAATCTTTTGACTGAACCCCCAGTTCAGTATATTGAGTTGGAGGGAATAGATTATTTGGTCAATGCTGATTTCAGACTTTTTATCGAATATGAGATGATTGTGCAAGGCCCCGGTACAATTGAAGAAAAAGGTTCAAAGACGCTGCAACTGGTTCAGCGTTTTTTTAACGGCCACAATATTGTTGATCAGGCGCTGGCAGTTGAAGCCTTTCTCTGGTTTTATCAGTGTGGTGAAGAGAATAGAAGTATTAAGAAAAGCGAAACGGAAACAGCTCGGCGGCAACGTCCGGTTTATTCCTTCGAGGTAGACGGTGCTCTTATTTATGCAGCTTTTCTCGATCAGTACCGGATTGATCTGGTAAATATCGACTATCTGCACTGGTGGGTGTTTCGTTCGTTAATGTCGGCACTGAGAGAGGATCACGAATTTAAGAAGGTCATGGGCTATCGTGCTATAAAGATTGATAAGAATATGACGGCCGAACAGCGCAAAGCTTTTCGGAAATTAAAACAGCTATATCGGCTGCCTGATTATCGGTCAGAAGAAGAAAAAGAAATTGAATTTGCAAATAGTCTGGATGCCTTAATTTAGGTGGTGATAACAATTGAAAAGAGAGTAAAATGCCCATATTGCGGCTATGAAATGCCGATTATCTATAACGAAAATTCTGAGAGTAAAGGGTTGTTCGTTGTATGTAAAGGGCGAAAGTGTAAGAAGAAGTTTGAAATCAGAATAAATAAAGTCAAGTAGTGCCTGAGATGCCGATGACTCAAACCAGTTAAAAGGTGGTGAGAACGCATTGGCAGATGGCAAAATTATTATTGAAACTGAAGTTGATACCAGTGGGGTCGAGAAAAGTACCAAAAATCTAAAATCTCAGGCAGCTTCACTGGCAGCTGAATATCGCAAAGCTGGAATGGATCAGTCGCAGGCAATGTCAAAAGCCTGGGCAGAAGTCAGAAAATCCAGCAGTCAGGGTTCAAAACAATTAATTGATGATCTAGACCGAGTGGGCAAATCGTCTGAAGGGGCAGGCAGTCGGCTTTCGGAATTAGGACAAACCGCAATGAGCGGTTTAAAAGCGGTTGGTGGTGCCATTGCGGCGGCTTTTGCCGTCGAAAAAATAGTTGAGTTTGGTAAGGCGGCCATTGAAGCTGCAGGATCAGCTAAAGCGATGGAGGCTCAGTTTACGCAGGTATTTGGTGATCTGGAACCGATGGCCCAGGATGCGATTGATAAGATGGCGGACAAGTTCGGAATGGTTTCCAACCGCTTAAAACCTTCAATGTCGCAAATGACATCAATGTTTAAAGGCCTGGGTCTTGATACTGAAGCTGCCATGCAAAAGGCGAGTGATGCGGTGACATTGTCTGCTGATGCAGCAGCGTTTTATGATATTGCCTATTCCGATGCAAACAGTGCCTTAACGTCATTTATCAAAGGGAACTATGAGGGTGGCGAGGCAATTGGTATTTTTGCTAATGATACCCAAATGGCCCAGTTTGCCATTCAAAAAGGTTTAGTTGAAACGACCGCCGAGTGGTCAAATTTAGATGAAGCAACCAAGCAGGCTACCCGGTTAGAATATGCCCAGAATATGCAAAATTTGGCTGGTGCTACCGGGCAAGCTGCGCGCGAGTCAGACGGATTAGAAAACCAATTGGGTAATATTAACCAGGCCTGGACCGATTTTTTGGCCATTGTCGGCGGTCCCGTTTTGGGGTTAGCGGTTGAAACGCTAAAAGGTCTGACATCAGGATTGCAGTTGGCTGGCGATGGGTTTAAAACGCTTCTTGAAAATGCCAAGAAACTTGACTTATCAGGCGTCGCAAAAGAGCTTTCCCCATTTGGCACAGCATTTGAACGGGTTAAAATAGCGGCTATTGACGCTTTTGACGAGGCCAGGAAGAAGGTTTTTGAAATTATGCCGCAAATTATTGAAGCGGTGCAGCCAATTCTGGCAGCGTTTCAAAACCTTTGGGAAAATGTCAAGCCGGTGTTTTTATATCTGGTACAAGTCCTATATGAATCTGTTATTCCAGCATTATCAGCTTTATTTGCGGCTTTCATGGAGGCACTGCCGGGAATTATTAATTTTTTGACTCCGGTTTATGAGGTCATTTCCAATCTGATTTCTTTTATCTGGAATATCATTGGTATGATTGTGGCCATTTTCCAGGGGGACTGGTCAACGGCCTGGGAGTTTGCTGGAACGGCAGTTAAAAATGTTGTTGATACGATCGGATCCATTCTAAATTTTCTCTGGAGTCTGATAACGGGGATTTTGAGCAATATCAGCAATTCAATTTCAGCATCCTGGAAAAGCATTACTGATACAACCAAAAATGTTTGGGATGGGATCATAAATCTGCTTCAAAATGCTTGTCTAGCGATCTATGACAATACCATTGGAAAAATGATTGAACTCGTCGAGGCAGTCACAGAACATTGGGATGAGATTAACACGGCGACTAAAACAAAATGGAGTGAAGTCAAGCAGGCGATCATTGATATTATTTTTTCACTTCCCGCAAAGCTTTATGAAGCTGCAACGAGTATGATCTCAGAGATTGTCCGGGGGATTAAGGAAACTGCTTCTAATGTCTATGATGCCGTAACCGGGCTGGTTAATGATATTCTGACCAAGTTTAAGGAAGGGCTTGGAATCGCATCGCCATCAAAAGAACTGTTTGAAATTGGAAAGTGGATGATCAAGGGACTGATTAATGGTCTCAACGGAGATTCATTGATTGCATTTGTCAACAAAATGATTGAAGAAATCAAAACGGCGTTTGCTGCAGGTAATTTTAACCTCAAAGCCGCAATTGATTTTATTGGTTCAGGGGCATTGGAGTTTTTTAAAAGCATTGGAATTGGTGGAGCATCCATGGGTGACTTAACTGCGCCAGTTAGTGGATCGGTAACCAGTGGATTTGGATACAGGGATGATGTTGGGGATATCGGTACAAAAGATCATATGGGCATTGATATTGGTGTACCAGAAGGAACACCTGTCGGGGCCGCGGGTTCGGGAACGGTCGTACAAGCTGGCTGGAATGGTGGTTATGGCTATTCAGTAATGATTGATCATGGCAATGGGCTTGAGTCTTTATATGGACATCTTTCTGAAGTATTGGTCAGCGTGGGTGATTTGGTAACTAAATTGCAAACAATCGGCTTGTCCGGAAATACTGGAAACTCTACCGGGCCTCACCTTCATTTCGGATTGATGCAGGATGGAGTCTGGATTGATCCATCCGCTTTGTTTGGCTTGGCAACAGGAACGAATCGGGTTCCTAAAACTGGCCCTTACCTTTTGCATAAGGATGAAGCCGTTGTTCCGAAGAAATATAATCCTGCTTTAACAGGTAATGATAGTCTGATTGAAAAACTGCTGGCCGCTGTGACAGCTGAAAATATTCGGTTTGGTGATAGTATGGTTTTCAAATCCTCGGTTAATCCGATCCGACAGGCTATTTCGCAGACATCTTATGAATCCAAGCTTGATTCAATTAATGAAACACTGGATGCGCTTTTAAATAAAGACAGTACTCTGGTATTGGATACCGGGGCCCTGGTTGGCGGGACGATTGCTCAGTTTGACAGTAAATTTGGCACAATAAGGGCAAGAAAGGATCGTGGACAGTTATGAAATTTGACATATTTTTAGATGATATCAGCCTAAGTGAAAATTATGGATTGAGGGTTTTGAAATATTCAATATCACCACCGGTGGCCAAAACGATGATAATCGATATCCCAGGGACTTCTGATTATTTTGATTTGACAGAGTCGATTTCTGGAAATGTGGAATATCAGATGAGAACAATAAAAGTAACGGCTGATCTGCGATTTTCAAGGGATCAGTTTTTTTCGGTATTTAGCGGTTTGTCAAATGCTATAACCGGGAAACGTACGAAAATTAAATTCTCCTGGGACCCTGATTTTTATTGGATTGGCCGGGTTGAGTTTTCAGACTGTACTAATATTCTGGGCTATGGTGGGCAGATTGAAATGATAGCGACGGTTGAACCATACAAATATGAAATCAATCAACAATATCCGGTTGCGTTAACGCTTCCTCAAACGGTTACCTTAGTTGGGCTACATAAGCATATTTGTCCAGTGTTTTTATGTTCAAATGAGATGACTGTCGAATATTTAGGGAATACCTATTCTTTAAATACCGGTGAGAACCAGATTCTTGAAATTTTTCTTGGTCCGGGAACTCATGAATTGAATTTTTCGGGAACTGGAACAGTGACAATAGATTATCGGGGAGCTTCTTTATGAAACTGACTTATCGAACGCATGTGGAAAATCTAGGATGGAGAAAATGGGTCGAGGCTGGCCAATTAAGCGGGACGGTTGGAAAGGGTCTGCGAATTGAAGCAATTGAAATTAAATTTGACGATTTAAATGGTCTTGACTTAAATATTGCATATAAAGCGCATGTGGAAAACATTGGTTGGCAGGATGTGGTCACCAATGGTTCAACTGCAGGGACAACAGACGAAGGCTTGCGTTTAGAAGCGTTAATGATTTCATTGTTTGGTGCTGATGCAAATAAATACAGCATCTGGTATCGGGTTCATATTCAAAATATTGGCTGGCAGCAGTGGTGCAAAGATGGAGGGGTAGCCGGAACTGAGGGTCAGGCACTGCGGGCCGAAGGGCTTCAGATTCTGATTCTTGAAAAAGGAAAAAATCTCTATCGTTCGGAGGATCCCGGTGCTGTTATGAATACAGTGTACCGGTCTCACGTTGAAAACATCGGTTGGAAAGCCTGGTTTAGAAATGGTCAGGCATCTGGAACAGTGGGACAGGGGTTACGACTGGAAGCAGTCGAAATAAAATTAACAGAAACACAGGATTATAATTTAGGAATTCGTTATCGATCACATGTTGAAAATCTTGGATGGATGGATTGGGTGCATGATGGTCAAACATCCGGGACGGTGGGACAAAGTCTTAGGTTGGAAGCCATAGAAATTCAATTGACTGGTTTTGATGCCAGTAAATTTAAAGTGATGTATCGTGGGCATATTGAAAACTCTGGGTGGACGGACTGGGTCGAAAATGGTGCGAGGCTGGGAACAACAGGGCTTGCTTTAAGGGCAGAGGCGATCAGCGTGATTGTCATCCGGGATATTGATAGCATAAATGAGAACATTTCAAATGAGATTGTCAATAAAGCACCGTATATTCAAGTTTGGGCGGTTGACTTTCCAATATCGGAATACCTGATTCATGATATTAGATCCAGGGAACTGGTGACGGAAATGCAGCTGACTGAAGAGCTTAATAAAGTGGCGAGTCTTCAGTTTAAAATTAACCCTAAGCATAAATACTATCATGATCTGATGAAAATGCGAACGGTGATCAGAGTCTTTGCTATTAATACCAATAAGGAGCGAGAACTGTTATTTGAAGGTCGGATTTTGGAGGATGACCGAAATTTTTATAACGAAAAAATGGTTATTTGTGAAGGTGAGTTGGCTTTTTTACTGGACACAATCCAAAGACCAGCTGTATTTGAAAGTCAGCCGATTGAACAGTGGTTGACTGCAATCCTGAATAATCATAATTTAAACGTCACACAAGACAAGCATATTTATATGGGTATTGTCACAAAGCTTGATAATACCTATGATGATCTGCGAAAAAACGATTATATTAATACCTTTGAGCTGATGAAGACGACATTGCTTGATAATATCGGTGGAATTATCACAATTGAACATATTGGCGGTTTGCGATTTCTTGATTTTCGTGAGTCGATGGGGCGGGTTAATACGCAAGTCATCCGCTTTGCCAGAAATCTGCTGAATTATCAGTCAAATGAGTCTGCAAATGGATTAATAACGGCTCTGATTCCTGTTGGAAAAACAATTGATGGAATCAAAGTCAATATTGAAAGTGTGAATGATGGATCTGATTATATCTATAATGAAGAAGCCGTTAATCTTTATGGCTGGATTTTTGGCTATCAGGAATGGAATGATATCGAAGATCCGCAGCGATTATTGGAACGGGGAATTGACCATCTTAATAATCTTGTGAATCTTAAAATCAATCTAGAGTTAACGGCGCTAGATTTGTCTTTGGTTAATGTCGATATTCAGAAAATCAATGTTGGCGATTCGGTAAGATGCATTTCAAATCCGCATGGAATCGATGAGTTTTTTCTTGTTACAAAAAAGGTCAGAAACTTTCAGGATCCAGCAAAAGACAAGTTGATCCTAGGTGATGCGTCGGCTGGTGTTACCCAACAGATGTATGATGATAAACAGTATCTCTTGAAGAAAATTGCGGCAATTAACAATGACCGAAAAGCCTGGATAGAATATGGAAATTATCCTTTCGATTTGACTGGAGTAAATGTTGTATTTCAGCGAGAACATACCATGCCTCCAGTTGTGAATGTATCTATTTTGAAGAATATTGATGATGTTGGTGGGGGCACTGAAACGGCAAAGGATATTGTTGTTACTACGGATTTGGTCATTCAAAGAAATGATGAGGGCCTGATTCTATACACTGGTTGTAGTTTGAAGTTTACCGGGACATTGAGTGATCCCAGTAATTGGTATGTAAGTGTGCAAATAATTGGGACATATGTTTAATGAGAAAGAGTGGTGTTGAATTTCATGTCTTTAACTTATCAGGCTTTTGCACTTCATGACTGGCAGGTGAATTTTAACGCTGCTGCTATCGCCTCGGCAAATTCAATTTCGGATCAGTCACTAAAAATATGTGGTAGTTTTCGGGCATATAATGATTATATTGGCTTCATTTGGAAAAACACGGACACAAAGAATCATGCGATGTTCAGGCATGAAAAAGTGACAGATTTTGCTGATATTATCATTGATTTTGATGTCAGCTTTACTGGTGCTGTAAAGCCCTTTGATGCTGCCATAGAAGACAAAGCACCGGCTTTGGCAGTCTATTATAGTGATGGAACGATCCTGACACATTTGTTAAGGGACTCAATGACCGGCAGCAATCACTATCATATTGATTTTAGTCATCTGTTTGAGCGAAGAATGGTAGAGAATCCTGACTATGATCCCAGCGATCCGGAGTCGCAGCCATATGTTTTGCAATTATTTCCACTTCCAACTACGGGGATTGAAACGGTTGTTATGGCGATTGTGCCAACATATTATGACTATACAAATGTAACTTGTACCGGCCGTTTTGATGAATTTACAGTTTTGTTTTCAAATTATACTGTCACTGGGGGATTCACGACAATTGATGATTACGAACGTGAGACCCATTTTTTTCGTGTTGCTGAAGGCTATGATGACGAATGTTTCAGAAATCCCCGGAATCTGCTGATGTTTAACAGGAAGCTCGGATATCGAGACGTTATCAATTTGTACATCGGTGCGTCACATTATTATGAGAAGGTGGGCATTGCTGGAGCGGATAGTGAGGACTATAACAATTTTAAAGTTGTGGAATCAAAGGGGCTGTGCCTGGCATTTTCCGAATGGCTTAAATGCTTATGTTACTACATGCCGCAGTATGGCTTTAACCGGTTGATTGTCTCAATTTCTATGGAAAACTTGCACATCCCGGAAAAATGGCAACAACTGTTTTATGACAAGGAGTCTGCCTGTTATAAGGCCGGGCGTACTGGTTGGGAACCACCGACATTCTTTTTCAGTCCAACCAATCAGGAAGCAAGGATTTATTATCAGCGTATCTGTGAAGAATCATTGGATATTGCGATTAGTTACCTGGGGAGTCAGAATGTGACATTACAGCTTGGAGAACCCTGGTGGTGGTGGCAGGAATTTATGCCGGGGGATGTCAGTATACCTTATCCAAACAGACCCCCATGTTTTTATGATCAAGCCACAGTTGCCCTTCATTTAAGTGAACTGGGCAGGGAGATACCAGTCTTTGATACGTCCAGTTTTGAATTAACAAGTAAAAATATTGAAACGGCAAATTGGTTGGGAATGAAGCTTGGTGATTTTTCGGATTTTGTCAGGCGTATTGCAAAGGATAAAAACGTCAAATACACAATTTTATTTTTCCCGCCATCGGTTTTGGATTCAAAACGGGTTCCCAAAGGCATGATGTATGCAAATTTTGCCAGACAATATTGGAAATTCCCAAACCTGGATTTTATCCAAATTGAAGACTATGATTGGCTCATGACTGAAAACAAGTCGCATCTTTCGGTTTTTAAATTTGCTTTGAAACAGCTAAACTATCAATTTGTCAAAGCCAATTATTTTGCTGGTTTTGCATGGGCAGAGTATCAGGAGCCAATTGAGGTTAAACCTTACAAAAAAGAAACTACGATCAGTATGGTGCCTGGTGGAGTTTCAATTTCAGCGACAAATGAAGCAGCTTATTTTAATGTAGTTTCAGACCAGTCTATTTATAATGAGCTGCAGATTCGATCAGAAACATTTTCTTCAGGTGATGTGATCTATATTAAGAACTCAGGAACAGCCTATTTAGCAATTTCAGCGGTTAACAGCACATGGGGATTCACTTATTTAAGTGGTGGAATGAATATGGCACCCTATCAACCTTATATTATGAAATGTGTTTACAATGGGTGGGGAGCGGATACGATGTGGAGTACTTATCTTGTTTCTGATTACGGTTATGATGGCTCGGTAGCAGCAAAAGTGATTGATCCGGAGGACAATAACGATAAGTCAAGATCAGCTTATGAGGGTCAATGGAAAAAGATTGAACGTGCAGCTAATAAAGGAATTACCTTGGGTTTTTCAGATGTGTTTATCTGGGCGGGAACACAAATAAGACGTGACGGTTACAGTCTCAGGAAATTTATGGTACCCGAAATAGTTGATGACATTGACATTCGGTTTATCAATAAAAAATGAGAATATCAGCTTTGAGGCTGATTTTTTTTGCAAAGGAAAGGATGAAACAATGAGATATTTAATTGACAGCCCGATTTTATCGGGTATTTTTACGGCGGTTATTGGCTTTTTTACCTGGTTGTTCGGAGGTTGGGATACACTGATGAGCGTGTTGGTATCGCTGATGGCATTGGATTATCTGACGGGTTTAATGGTAGCGTATCAGAATAAAGGATTGTCCTCATCGGTTGGATTAAAAGGATTGTTTAAAAAGATGGCTGAGTTGGTCGTGGTTATGGTGGCCGTTCAGATTGATATTGCCACCAATCAAGGCGGGGCATATTTTAAAAACATCGTCTGCCTGATGTTCATTGCCAATGAAGGGCTGAGCATCTTGGAGAACACCGGTAATTTAGGTGTTCCCCTCCCGGAAGCACTGACCAAGGCATTAAAGCAGATAGAAAATAAAACAGAAACACAAAATGAAAGTGAGGGTGAAATAAAATGATTGAAAAAGTAAGTGTATTATATGCAGGACATGTCCAGGATTTTGGAGATCTGGCCATCGTAAAGGATGGTCAATTATGCGGTACCGAAGGGAAAGAAAAACGGCTGGAATCAGTCAGGATCTTTCTGGAAACCGCTGCAAAATTGGGGATTGAATATGAAACCCACGTCCAGAATATTGGCTGGGGGCCAACCAGAAAAAAAGGTGAGGAATCCGGTACCAAGGGCGAAGGGAAACAGATCGAAGCGATCCGCATCCGCTTAACCGGAGACGATGCCGAGCGCTATGATGTCTTTTATGGCGTCCATATCCAGAACATCGGCAATATGCAATTTGCTAAAAATGGAGAATCAACCGGGACCGAGGGCAAGGGATTACGCATGGAAGGACTACGAATTATTGTTGTCGAAAAGGGTGTAGAGCTAAGAATTGACACGCTGGATAAGTTTGTTAAATATGTAAAGCCCGCTGAACCAGCTCCCGTCCCTGCTCCTGCAGCACATCCAAGAAAATCCGGTAATGGTTATCTTGCCGTTGGCCATGGCATTTCTTCCGATGGCGGCTGGGATTCAGGCTGTGTCGATGGTCCATATACAGAGGCCGGTTTGATGCTGCCAATCGTCAAGGTTGCGGTGGCATATCTGCGTCAATGGGGCTTAACGATCACGACTGATGCAGATTATAACAACAATAAAAACATGCTGGCCACTGTTGCAGAAGCCAATGCCGTTGGAGCCGACTTCTATGTTTCAGTCCATTGTGATTACAATGCAGCTCCCAGCGGTACCCTGCCAATCATTTACCCAGGCAGCGCCGATGGTGAACGTTTTGCCAATGCCATCAATGCATCGGTCACCGCCAGAATGGGCGTGGGAACCCGTGGCGTTATGCAGCGTGATGATTATGAGGTTTCCGGAACTGATATGAAAGCCTGTATTTTTGAAACAGGTAGCATCCGTAATGATATTAATAAACTGTTGGATGCCGACAAATACGGTTTCGCATTGGCCCAGGGAATTTTTGATGGAATTTAGTTTTCAGGCCACCTACGGGTGGCCATATATTATTTATTAGGAGGAAAAATGAATAGTTTTATACCATGGATTGGCGGGAAACGCCTGTTAAGAAAAACAATAATTGATATGTTTCCAAAGGATTTCAATCGATACATTGAGGTCTTTGGTGGTGCCGGATGGGTTCTCTTTGCAAAAGATAAACATGCCGATCTGGAGATTTATAACGATTTTGATGGTCAGCTTGTCAATTTGTTCAGGTGCGTGAAGTTTCACCCGGATGAAGTTAAAAAAGAAATTACCGGAGTTCTCAATTCCAGGGAGTTTTTCGATGACTTCAAATCTCATCTGGATATGCGAGGATTAACCGACATCCAACGGGCCGGACGATATTTCATGATCATCAAAACATCATATGGAGCAGACAGAAAGACCTTTGGTGGGACTAAGAAGAACCTCTATAAAAGCACAGACTATCTGAGTGAGATCAGTGATCGGCTAAATGGCGTCGTGATTGAAAACAGAGACTTTGAGCGAATCATTAAGGTTCATGATCGGCCCGGTGCGCTATTCTATCTTGATCCCCCGTATCATGGGACAGAAAAATATTATCAGACCGGATTTGGTGATGCAGATCATATAAGATTGAGAGATTGCTTGAAAGAAATCAAAGGAAAGTTTATACTGAGTTATAACAATGATGATTTTGTCCGGGAGTTGTACCAGGGTTTTAACCTGATTGAGATAAGCCGGAGAAATTCACTGCTTGAGCGATACGATGAGAAAGATAAAGAATACAAAGAAGTAATAGTCACGAATTACTAAAAATCTACCTTATATTAAAGGGCCTTACGGTGTGGGGGCTTTTTTGTATGATGTAGCCGTTTTTGGATTGGTGTTATGATATATAGAGGAAAACATTTTCGTAAAAGAATCTTTGAAAAATGAAATGATTGTTGCCTTTAGATAATTATTAGTGTATGCTAGTTTAAACTAAGTACATAATATTGGAGGAAAAATATGAGTTATGTTGATTTTTTTACCAAAGATACCTATAGAAGTTTATACAATAATTTTAAAAATGAACCTTTAGTCGAAGCAATTTTTAATTTCGTTTTTTGTGATACTAGTGCTGTTAATATGATTACTTCGACAAAAAATGGACGTCCAGCTTTGGAGGGGATTCTTTTTGAAGTAGAATTATTTTTGCAGATTGCTGTTGATTATAATATTAACTCACTGCTTGATAATAACGTCCCGAGTGATAGTATAAAGCAATGCATTGGAACAATGGTAAAAGATGTAATGGAATTATATGGATATGAAACTGAATTTAGCCCGTCAAGAGCTTTGCCTATAAACGGAGGTAAGTTTATAAAAAATGCGTCGAGATACAAAAAATTATAGTCGAATAAATCTAAAATTATTTATGATTGATTAAAATAGCAACAGTAAGAAATGGAAAATAATGAAGCTCCAATTGTCGCCACTTTTTGTGGCGCCTTTTTATAAAACGATAACCTTATTTTTAGAAAAAAATTGACTTTTTGATTGGTAAGATGGTAATGATATGGGATGATAGAGAGATGAGATAGTCACGAATTACTAAGAAATTAACTTAAAATATTGACTTACGGTGTGCTGTTTTTATTAATCTTCTGGATGGCTTCTTCATATGAAAATCAATCGTTGATGAACTATCAAAACAAAGAGCACATTTAAATGAGCAGTTAGTGGAAGGTGGGATTAAAATAGATACAAATGATGTTGTTTCAGGATCTATGGCATACAATCGTCTTGAAATGCAAATAAGTCAATCACTTTTATTTGCAATTGAATTATACGAACAAGAAGATTTTTTAATAACTCTTGACTATTTCGATGATATTACAATTTTTAGTGATGAGACGATGAATAGCGGAATCTGCTATTATCAAATGAAAAGCAATGAAAGTATAACTTTAAATTACATTTTGAAAGAAGATTGGCTAACAAAATTATATATGCATTTATTTGATGAATCAGATATAAAAGAAATTGGTTTAATTGTCTGTAACGAAATCAAACATGATCGAAAAAAACTTTTTACACAGGGGAAGATTGAGTTAAGTAATTTTGGAGAAAAAATACTCAGTAAAGTAAAATTAAGTTTATCCGAAAAGTTCAATTGTGAAATAGACGAGATTGATTTATCTAAATTTGTATTTATTAAAACAGTGTTAACAAAAGATACACACAGGGAATTTGTTGAAAATGCCATGAGTAAACTATTGATGGAAATAAACCCTGATATTAGCGTTCGAACGGCATATACGGTATTTACTTCGTTACTGGAAATTTTGACAAATAAACAATCAATCGAGTTGCCAGAATTTTGTCTCCTTGAAGATGTAAAGAATAAGAAGAGCATGTCAAAAAAAGAGTTTGATAAGGTAATAAAGTATGCTAATAAGATTACATTACCAGATTTTCAAGAAATCAATAGACAATGTTATATGGATATGTCAAAAGAAGAAAAATACGGAATTGCATTTTCTAGGATTCTTTCTGATAGCAAGAGAAACCAAAAAACGTTTTATGATTTATTGGATCAAATTGTTGATTGTATTGCAAATATAAATAAAAGTACAACTATTTTAGAAATGACAATGTTCGTCAAAGAGGAAATAAAGAAAAGAGAACCAAGAAATATACATATCCTTGCAGATGACTATTACATTGAAACCCTTGCTTTATGTATGCTAGTAAAAGGAGATATTTATGAGTGATATAATATTTAAGTCAATTCGAATTGCTGATATTCAAGAGAAAAAGGCTTATTCATGTGAGTTTAAAGCAGGTTTAAATGTAATAACCAGCACAGAGAATCATGTAGGGAAATCTTCACTTATAAAATCTTTATTTTATGCAGCAGGTGCCGAAGTTAAATACGATGAAATATGGGGTAAAAGTTCAAAAATCGTTTCTTTAACATTTGAAAAAATAGGTCAAGAATCATATTCAATACATAGATATAATTCTAAATATATTATTATGGATTGCGAAGGTAATATTATTCTTGAAACGGAAAGTGTTGGTAAGGAACTAGCGCCAAAACTTGCTGAAATATTTGGGTTGACAATTTATTTACCGAATAAGAACACAAAGGAAAGTGAGCTAGCGCCACCTGTTTTTACATATCTACCATATTATATTGATCAAGATACTGGTTGGGGAAATGAGCCATTTACTAGTTTTCAAAATTTAGATCAATATCGTAAAACCGATAGGCTAAATAGTTTGTTTTATCATTTAGGTGTTTTAAGCAAAAAAACAATTAGTATTCAAGCAGAAATTGACAAGAAAAATAGTGAAAAGATAAGGTTAACTAGCGCCAAAAATATAAATATTTCTTTATTAAATAAGCTTTCAAAACAAGTAAAATCAATAGAAGTTTTTGATAATTTAGAAGACCTGGAAAAAATTCAAGAATTAATGAAGGAGGAAATTACAGAAAAGATAGATTCATTGGCAAATTTAAATGAAAAAATCGAGAGTCTTGAAATTGAATTGGCTAATTATAAAAAACAAATTGAAATAGTTGAAAACTATAACAAACTAATAAAAAGTTCGAATAATATAGTTCAAGTTGATCAAAATAATATTAATTTCAAACATATTTGCCCCAAATGTGGATGTGCTTTTGAAGAGGAAAATGATATTTACTCGATTGTTAAGAGAAATTATAGTCAAGCAAGCGAAGATTTTGCTGTTAAACAAATTAATTATCTTATTGAAAGAGCTAATAAAAAAATTAATGTGACAAAAACTGAATACGTTAGATTATCTAAGGAAATTCAATGTAAGCAAGGTGATTATTACAACGAAAACAGCAATTATGAAATGTATTTAAAAAAAATAGGTGCTGATGAAACAATCAAGGATATACAAGGAGATATTGGTGCGGATTCAGTTGGAATAAAAAATATTGAAGATGAGATTAAGAAATTAAGAAAAAATTTAAGGAATGCTACTGATAAAAAGAAAGTAAATGAAACCTATAAGCAGCAGGTTAAAAATAAATTGATAAAACTTGGTGCTTGGTCTGAAAAGTATGATGAAAAAATAAAATTAACAAAACCACTAGAGGGGCAAGGAACGTTATCGGTAAAAATTATCTTGGCTGATTATATTGCATTATTTAATACTATGAAAATTCTTCAGATTCCTACGCCTCGTTTCCCTTTTATTGTCGACTCACCAAAAACGAAAGAGCCAAGTAAGCAAAGTAGTAAAGATATAATAAGTAGTATAATAAAATTAGATTCTGTACCACAAATAATTCTAGCAACAGTAGATTATGAAGAGTTTGGAGAAAAGAAATCTGGTGATTATATAAGTAATACTATTATGCTTAAATCGGAAAAAAAACTATTAAATAAAACAGCTTATGAGAACCATAAAAAAGAAATTGAAAATCTAACTGCATTATTTATAGAAAAATAGATTCTCATATTTATGCATCCAAAGCTATTTTTTTAGTATTAGTATATAAAGGACTAAACTATGAACGATTTAAACAATAAACGCTTCGGACACCTCATAGTCCTGGAACAAGCCCCCAAAATCGGAAACGACCATCACTTAGTCTGGTTATGCCAATGTGATTGTGGAAACACTATCGTTGTCAGAGGCTTCCAATTAACAACCGGTAAAAAAACTCATTGTGGCTGCCAAAACAGTAACGTTATTGACCTGACAGGAAAAAAGTTTGGAAGGCTCAAGGTCATAAAATTTGATGGCCTGGACAAAAATAAAAATGCCCTTTGGATATGCCTATGTGATTGCGGTCGAGAGATCGTCGTAAACGGTTCGTCCTTAAGAAACGGACTAACAAAAAGCTGTGGCTGCTTAAAACTGGAAATGAACGCTGCAGATATGCCAGATCGAAAAAAGAAAGATATAGTCGAAGGTACTTCGCTGGGCAAGATCAGAAGCAAAAACAATCAGCAAAACAATACGTCCGGGCATAAGGGTGTAAGTAAACATTCTCAAATGGATAAGTGGGTAGCAAATATCAGTTTTCAAGGAGAGAGAATTTACTTGGGCTTGTTTGATGATTTGAACGATGCAATTGAAGCTAGGAAGAAAGCAGAAAAAATTTATTTTCAACCGATGATTAAAAAGTATAGTAAGCCAAAAATCCCTGGTTAAAGGGGGCTATTGATATTATTTAAAAATACTGCACAATTATATATGTGTGATTGCATTTTTGCAAATCACAAAAGAAGGTGCCAAGATCTAGCATCTTCTTTTTTTTATTGACTTTATGATAGAACAGATGTACTATAAAACAAATGTTCTTTTGTGAGGTAGATAAATGGATCGTGTAATTTTGCATTCAGATATGAACAGTTTTTATGCAAGTGTTGAGTGTCTTTATAACCCAGAGATCCGAGATAAACCAGTGGCTGTTGGTGGTAATCCGGAAAAACGTCATGGGATTATACTGGCTAAGAATGAGAAAGCCAAAAAAGCGGGCGTGAAGACGGGGGAGACTTTAGGACAAGCATTGGGAAAATGCCCAAATCTTGTTATAGTGCGCCCGAATTATGAGCGTTATTTGCGTTATTCCAAGTTATCCCGTGGAATATATAACCGATACTCTGACCAGGTTGAACCATTCGGATTAGATGAATCGTGGATTGATGTAACAAATAGTATAAAACTTCATGGATCAGGTGAGAAGATCGCTAATAAGATCAGCTCGGAAATCAAAGATGAACTGGGAGTAACGGTTTCTATTGGCATATCCTGGAACAAAATTTTTGCGAAGTATGGATCGGATTATAAGAAACCTGATGCGATCACTATTATTACACGAGATAATTATAAACAGATTGTTTGGGAACAGGATGTAGGAGACTTGCTTTATGTTGGTCGATCTACGAAAAATAAGCTTCGAAAATATGGGATTTATACTATTGGTCAATTGGCCAGCACTTCGGTTGATTTTCTCGTTACTGTTTTTGGAAAAATGGGCGTAGTTCTATGGCGGTTTGCTAATGGTCTTGACGACAGCCCGGTTAAACCATTTGACGAACATTATAATGGAAACGAACGTTTAATTAAGAGTATTGGTAACAGTATTACAACTCCTAGGGATCTCAAGAACCTTAGGGATGTAAAAATCATCATTTATATGTTAACAGAAAGCGTAGCTATGCGTTTAAGGGAAACTGGATGCTATTGCCAGACGGTGGCTATCCACGTTCGAAATAAAGAACTATATAGCTTTACCCGACAAATTAAGCTTCAGAAACCATCAGATCTCACAAATGAGATTGCCAGAGCAGCCATCGATCTATTTGTAAGAAACTATGATTTTAGTTCTGATATCCGATCCATGGGCGTGAGGGTGACCGATCTGGTACCGGATTCAACACCAATACAATTAGATTTATTTGGCAATGAAGAATTGCGGGTGAGACAGGCTCGACTTGACGATACCATCGATGGTTTAAGAAAACGTTTTGGAAATTTGGCAATACGGAGGGCGTTAACCATTGACGATCAAATGGGAAACCTGGATGCTAAAAAAGATCATGTTATCTATCCGATTGGGTATTTTTAGTAATAAGTAAAAACATCAGGAGTTTACTAGGACATGTTATTTTTGCACTGAATGTGCTATCTCTTTCAGTAATGCAAGCCAAAGTGACCCATATTTCGTGTTGAGTTCATCAACTAACAATTTCACCTAACTAGGTAGCGTTCTATCATTTAAGCGCTTTTGAGACTACATAGTTATGTTTTTCCGGGAAGCCAGGTTTCATCTGCTAATTCATGAGGGATAGAACTTCTAGTTCTTTTATTGACGCCATTTTTAATAACTATTATCATATAAATCAATAATTGATTCATAATTAGCGAATATGCTTACATCACCAATATTATTAGTAATTGCTAAAAGGAGTTCTATTGCGTTATTGTTTTTTATATAGTCGGGTAAGGTTGGTAAAGAATTTGTCTTACATCCAATCGCAAGAAACTGCCCATAAAACTGAGCCAACATATACATTTTTTGATAGTTATCTGGATATATAGTATTTTGATTTAATTTCTGTTGATAAGCTGGAATTAAGTAATCATTATAGTCTTTAATTAAAACGTCATTTTTAACGTCTGACAATTGATAGAATATTAATGAGCCTCTAAACCTAGCTCTTACCTCTGAATAGAATTGAAAGCACTCTGAATTTTCATAAACTTCATTATTTCTCATATTTGAAATTTCATATTTTTCTTTAAATTCCTGATAATCAATCACATGAGTATATTCATGTGAAAAAGTTTTGCTATAAATATTAGAATCATTTGAACTATTTTGTTTTATAAGAATATAGAAAATGTTATCAATTAAATCAGGTTCAACAAGTAGGCCATTGAAACTATTAAGTTTCTGTTTTGCTGCCATGACCATATGTTGTTCATCATCTGTATTGCACAAATCCATCCTTAAAGAAAAAATATCATCGGTAATATACACCTTAAAAGGATAGCTCTCTGTTACTTTAAACGATTGATTGTAAAAATCTAGAATTTCATCAAAATTGGCTTCTAGCGCATTTCTCATAAGGTACCTCTTTTTAAATTTGTATTATGAATAATATTAAATCATTAAATAAATATTGATGCAAACATTATTTCAAATCGAATAAAAAATAATTATGTTGAAAATGTTGAATTGCAAGCGTATACTTTTCATAAGAAAGATATAAAAAAGTGAGTGAGGGAAGAAGCGAATGAGAAAAAGCGTTAAAAAGTGTTTTGTGTTACTGTTAGCTATGATCATGATTGTCGGAATGGTACCAGCAAGTGTTTCAGCAGCATCAACGCCAGTAGCAAGCTATCACACCCATGTGCAAAATGTGGGTTGGCAGGATTTTGTATCTGATGGTAACATGAGTGGCACGTCAGGCAGGGGGCTTCGATTAGAGGGAATCGAAGTCAAATTAGATAATCAGGGCTATGATTTAGGGATAACCTATCAAACTCATATCCAGAATATCGGCTGGGAAGCTGATACGACAAGGGGCTGGAAGTCAAACGGTCAAATGAGTGGAACAGAAGGTTTATCTTATCGACTGGAAGGTATTCAGATTAAGCTGACCGGGACCGATGCCAGCAAGTTCGATATTTATTATCAGGTTCATGCTGAAAATATCGGATGGATGGGCTGGGCCAAAAATGGAGAAAGTGCTGGAACAGCTGGCTTTGGTTATCGACTTGAAGGCATTCGCATTAAAATTGTACCAGTTGGATCAGCAGCACCGGGTTCTACTGAAAATGCTTTTGTTAAGAATAGTGTAAATTTTCACATTATTTCGGACTGGTTTAATCACAATAAAACGGATCGAAATGTTCGAAAGACTGTGAAAATAATGGCGGGTTAAAAAGTGTGTTTCAGTTTTTTAATCACATAATCACGCTTTATTTCTCCAGAAAAAAAGGGAAATAACGCCGTCAGGCGTTAAATCCCAGCATCCGCAGAAGCGGCAAAAACAATCTCTTCATCAATAAGATCTGTTTGTTTTTGAAAGGCAAGAATCAGACACTGGGTAACCAGATTACCGACTAATCGCGGATAACCACCAGTGGATGATGAAATGGCTTCATAAGCATTCTCGTTGATCAGATTCCGTGAAACACCGGCATGCTTAAACCGGTGTTTGATATAATCCCGAACCTCATCCGGTGTAAGCGGCGAGAAATGAAACCGGGTCACCAGCCGCTGATCAAGCGACCGGTTCTGGTTTAAGGCCAGTCGGTTGGCCAGCGTCGGTAAACCGGTGAGAATCAGAATAAAAGGATTACGTTTATCCATGTCAAAGTTAAAAATGATGCTCAGATCGTGAAGAAACTGGGCTGAAGCCGACTGCATCTCATCCAGGATAAAGACCGGCGTGATGCGGCGTTTATCATAAAGATCCGTAATGGCGTTCTGAATCTGAAAAAACAGCTCCACTTTTCGAAATTTTGGCTGTTCCCCAAGCGAAAACGCCAGACCCCGGTAAAAATCCATGGTTGTCCCGGAAGACATCGGGAAATACATGACCTTATATAACGACGGATTCAAACTGTCGGCAAAGACCCGCAGGGTCGATGTTTTACCAACCCCGGGGTCCCCAGTAATCAGACCAAAACCGCGGGTGGTTTTGAGATAATCCAGTCGGGCTAAAACTTCCTTGTAAGCTTCAGATTGAAAGAGCATCGATGAATCAATGCCCTTGTCAAAGGGCGCCTGCTGGAACCCGAAAAATGATTTATACATGAGGAACACCGCCTAACGCGCTGTAGCTGATAGCATTGTTATTGCGTTTGGCAATGGCGTTGTCCGTCATGATGACTTTTTTGCAGGTAAGAATCCGGACACTGTTTTCATAAATATAGATTTCATCCGGATATTCATTGGGATAACGGATATCCACGCTCTTACCAATAAACATCGGCGACGCTTCGAAAAGGGCGTTGTGCAGCGAAATGGTGGCATCCGACTTGACCTTTCTGGTCACCCGGATCAGAAAGGCTTCATCAATAATTCGGGGATCAGAGAAATGCTTAATCCGGTCACTCCCCCGCATATAAAAGACCATCGGCGCTTCATTGAGACTCGAATGAACCTTATGATGATAATCCCGAGCCAGCCAGGCCTCAAAGCGTTGGTTGAGGACCTCCAGATCCATCAAGTCAGCATCCGTCAAAAGTGGATAGAAACGGCTGCGGACGGTTTTGAAAAAGCGCTCGATTTTGCCCTTGCTTTTGGGATCATAAGGCTTGGTGTTGACCAAGGCAATACCCAGGGTGGCACAGGAAGTATTCAGTTGGTGGGAACGGAAAATCTTGCCATTATCCGCATAAAGCATGGTGGGCTTACCACAGGTAAGTAAAGCCGATTTAAGGACATGAAGGAGATCTTCATTCTTCTCAGCCAGCATGAACTGAGCCCCGGTAATCCGCCGGGAAGCATCATCGATAAAAGCGATCAGATAGGTTTTGCGTTTTTTACCGTTAAGAGTCAGATACGGGCCATGGGAAACATCGGTCTGCCATAGGGTGTTGATATCAATATGGGCAAACCGGCGGCGGTCAGATGTATCCGCCTGGGATGGCTTTAACAGTTGATGTTTTTTGAGCAGCCGATACACCGTCGAATAGGAACAGTCAGAGCTGGTGAAGTGGCCTTCATGAATGAGCCACTCATGGAACAACTTCACTGATAAATGGATGTTTTCCGTTCGCAGCGTAAGGAGTAGTCTGGCCGATTCTGCCGGTAACGCCCGGGACGAACCCTTGTCCGTCCGAACCTTGGGCTTAAGCGCATCAAAACCATGGCGCCGGTACAAACGGTGCCATTCCAGCAGGGTTTTACGGTTGTAGGTGCGGATGCCATAATGCGGGACATCATGGGTTTTGGCACTGACCTCATCCAGATAAGCCGTGTGGTTCGTGATGGTATCCGTAAGTAACGGCGCAATCAGGCCATAGCGAAATAAAGCAATCAATTCTTTGTCTTTTTCAGTCATTGTAAAAACCTCCGATTTTAATGAGTTGAGGTTTTAAGGATCCATAAAACCAGATAATCAGAGAATAACGGATCAATCGATAAAAGGCAAAGCAAAAGCTCTGTGGGACAAATAGTTCTTCAAAAAAATAGGGAAGGATGGTACAATTAAAGTGCCATAAATCCTATCTTAAAATGATCGTGATATCTTTTGCCGAAGATGTGGGGCTTCCCCACCGAGTAGACCATTTCAAGAAGCTTTATGGCTTTTTTATGCCCAAAATCAGGAAAGACGATTAAAGGATCATGACAGATGCGAAAATACTCAATCAGCCGGTTCAGACAAAAAAGGAAACGCCGGGTGATAAAGTGCCGATGCTGATGCGCTAAAGCGCAGGCTGAAGGAATCCTGTTTAAAAAGGCCCAAAGCAGTTCCAGCAGAAATGGAAGGGCCAGCTGAAACCCGGGATGGCAAAAAGAAGGCAGAATACTCACTGTCTTGCCGCAATGAATACAGTAATGGCGTTGGACCGGAATGGCGAAGACATCCTCATACCAGATCACATGCCGGTGATAGATACCATGAAGATGAAGCCGCCTGCACGAATGACAATGAGGACAGCTGTCGATGCGAACTTTTTCAGCGGTGTAGAATTCGTTGATATAATCCAGCGGGTGGTCAGAAAAGTGTTCCAGATAAACCATGGTTTGTGCTTCCTTAAAGTGACTAATGATTAATCATTATACCATAATTGAAAAGCCGGGTTTAGCTGGAATAATTTGATTAAATCAGGACTTTTGGGACTCCTATAATTTGCTAATTAACAGAATAGCCCAACACTTGGGAAACTTAAAGTAAGCTATATTGATGTGGGTCAAGCGGATAGTATTCTTGTTCAGCAAGGCGACCATGCTATGCTGATTGACGCTGGGAATAATGACGACTCAACATTAGTTAAAAACTATATCACAAATCAAGATGTTTCAGTACTTGATTATGTGATTGGAACCCATCCCCACGAAGATCACATCGGCGGGCTTGATTATGTTATCAACAGCTTCCAGATTGGTAAGATCTATATGCCAGAAGTTGTTGCAACAACAAAGACATTTGAGGATGTCATCACTGCGATTAATAATAAAGGAATGTCAATTTCAAAACCGAATGTTGGCGAGATGTTTAAATTAGGCGATGCGACTTGCACGATACTAGGACCAATGGATCCAGATGCTTCAGAATTAAATACATATTCAATTGTTCTGAAGGTTGATTATAACAATAATAGCTTTCTATTCACGGGAGACGCAGAAGCAGTAAATGAATCAGCTATGATCAATTCCGGTCGAGATCTGAATGTAGATGTATTGAAAGTTGGGCATCATGGGAGCACATCTTCCACAACACAAGCTTTTTTAGATGCAACATCCCCTAGCTATGCAGTCATATCTGTAGGAGCTGGGAACTCGTATGGACATCCAGCTGCCAGTACAATAACCAGACTCCAGAACGATGGTGAAAAGATATTCCGAACAGATCAAAATGGCACGGTTATTGCAACATCGGATGGAACGAACATTTCATTTAATTGTAATCCAACAAATCCTGATCCGGTGATACCAACGCCAACGCCTACCCCCACTCCAACACCAACACCAACTCCTACTCCTGAAACGCCTGTAGATTACACCGTGTATAAAACCAATACTGGAACAAAATATCATCGTGATGGTTGTTCTTACTTAAGCAAAAGTAAAATACCAATCATGAAGTCGGTCGCAATTGCCCAGGGATTAGGGCCATGCAGTAAATGCAATCCATAAAAGGTGGAGATGTGAGAGTAATTATTGATCGATTTGAGGGAAGATCGACGGTTTGTGAAAAAGAAGATCGGACAATGATGGAAATACCAAGAATCGTGACTCCAGAAGATGCAAAAGAAGGAGACGTTTTGATAATAGAGAACGGAGATATTATTATAGACCATGAGGCTACAGAGAAAAGGCGTAAGGAAATTGAGGAACTTACAAAAGGGTTATGGAAATAACAATCTAAATGAGAATTTTAAATCATATGATTTCTGAAATATATATAATAAAAACAACGGATCATATTAAAGAAACATTGTTTATATTTTATAGGGGTAAATTTCGAAGCATTATGAGACAATAAACTTCATAGTAACTATAATATACACTCCATGTAAGAATTTCAACCAATTTCAATTGGAGGAAAGAACCGGGTAAGTAATTATTGATTGATTAGAGGGAGATTTTACTGCCAGTTAAGAGAAGATTGGCAATGATTGAAATTGAAGAGATCATTGCCGAGTGATTAAAAAGAAAATGATTTTTCTTCAGATGGTAATGAGCAGAAGGAGTTTGTCGAATGAGAAGATTTATACAAAATAAATTGCTAGATATGGTTTTATACAAGGATGAGATATTAGATTATTTGTGTTTAACTTTTTCCAACCTCATTAATAAGTTTATTAGTCTAACGGGTAAAAATAAAGCATCAATTATTGTGTTTACGCTATATATATTTGTCAATAGCTTTTCAATAGGTTGGACAGATTGGCAGATTGATAAGTTTACCTCTGAAGCGGAAACATCATATTACTATCATACAAATACTAATGAAGAAACATATCAAAAAGCAGAAATATATAATGATGTGAAACCGTTATTAAGCATTAAGTTGAATTACATAATTGCGTTTATTCAGTTATGGGTTAACTTAGTTGCTTCTATTATTACAAGTATAATTTCAGCTTGTATTTTTATATTTGCAAAAAAAACAAGTGAAAACAGCGCAATGTTAAGTTGCGCAGGAATTTGTTTAGTTTTGAATGTTCTGATGATTATTTTTGAAATAAATGGTTTTTCTTCCTATAATAAAGCATTTAACTTAATGTTAATTTCATAGAAGGTTCATATATAGCGCATTCATAAATGCGAAAAATGAGTAAGATTTTACAAAGGTAAAAAAAGTACGGAGATAGGGGATGATTATGTCCCTTCGTCAAACCCTAAGGATAAGAGATTGATTTACCAGTTAAGCGTTAAATTATCCCACAAATCAATTATATTCTGTAGTTTGCTTCTTGTTCTGTGTGACTGTATTAATGATATAATCCTATAGCGAAAAAAAATAGGCCTGAGCAAAACCTGAATCTTAATTCTTAACAAATGTTTCAATATAAACATTCTCATTTAGATGATTATTGTAGTTATGTGAATTATTAGCGGAAAAATATATGTTAGGAAAATCAAATCGTCGCTAAAATTCCCAATTATAAGAATATCGATGAAAAGGAGCTGTTTAAATGGAAAATAGTTTTTCGATTAATATGTCAATATTTCCGCGTATAATGACAATTAGTCTAGAAGAGTGTATCAATGGGGAAAACTTTTTGGCGAAGGTACCTACTGAATTCATCGAGTCAGATAGTGTATTAGATTTGCCGAGTGGTGCTTACTTACTTTATTTTAAAAAAATTGCAAATGAAAAAAACAATGAGGAGCTTCAACTGTTGAAAAAATATGCTCGCGGAGTTTCATTCAGCGATGATGAGTATATTAAGTTGTTAAATTTAATTATGACATCTGATGATCGTATGTGGAGCAAAACAATTCATCAAAATTTCTTAAATCCTTTTGGTGTTCAGATATATGAAGATGAAACAGGAAAAGAGAGTTTCAAACTAATTGAAGAGCTAATACCAGCGATCAGGGCGCAAGCATGGGAATACATAATTATTGACCATCTTAAAACATATGTGGATGAAATAATTAGGTGTTTCAATTTTAATAGAAAATCGAATGGCAATAGTGAATTCAATTATTATTTAGGAGCTTGGAAATTTAGTCATGAAGATATTGAGCAGAGTTTGAGCACTGCTCTAAGATTAGCGTTTTTATTTACTTTAATAGGTTATTGTTATGGCGATAAAAAAAGTCAGAATATAAGCTTCCTAGACTTTTTTGAAGTTGAATTTTATAAAAGGGTATCATTAATAAATGGGATATGGATTTCGAAAGACGGAGAGGCTGTTATTGAGTATATTCCGCTATTTGATAGTTTCAACAACCTTAGAAATTTTGAAAAAAACAAACTAATTAGTATTATAAAAATGATTTTGGATAATGATGATATAGCATTCGATGAGCGAGAAACATTGAAAATGCATCTATTAGACGGTGCAAATTCACTACATAAAAATAAAAATACTGAAAATGTTGAATTGGAGAATAATCTAATTAAACCTACAATCAATTTTATTTTTTTGCGAAATAAAGCAAAAGAAGCATTATCATCTGCGATCATACTTTATAAGGAAGGTAAATATGGAGATTGTGCCAATAGAAGCTATTATTCAATGATGAACTCTATTAAAATCCTTTTAGAGAACCAAGGTAAACTTGCTAAATGGAAAGATGGCGAGTTAAAAGATGATGTCACTCATTCATCGATTTATAAAGCGTTACAAGGCTTTGTTATAGATGGTATTTTGGATAATAATGATGAAAAAGACTTTAAGTTTGTAAAAGATAAAAGATTTGAATGTGATTACTCCATTAGCAAATTTGAAAAGGTAGATGCAGAAAATTGCGTTGTAAAAGCACAAGCTTTTTTTCAAAAGATTGATGCAATAACGTCCTAATTTTACAGCTAATACTTCGCAATAAATGCTTACATAAATGAAATTTGTTGAGTAAACGGCATTACAAAAGATGAATTATATGATGTGGCAGATAATGATAAAATTAGTATTGTTACGGAGTGAAGTATTAAAGGAGGGGCAAATGCCGTTATTAGATGAAATGAATCATGAATTCGAAGAGAATTTTGAAGAAATCGAATGTAATATGGATTATAAAATTAAGAAACTTGGACTAACACAAGAGAGAATTGAAGATTTGCGTAATATGACGTGCAAAAGTATAAAAATAAATTATATTGAAATAGGAAAAATAGAAGAGTATATTGAACTAAGCAGGCTTGTAGGTTCATGTAGGCCGAATTTGGGGAATACTTGGTATGATAATTTAGAGGATTTGCATAAAACTACTAACTTTGAACGGTATTTGAATAAAGAGAATTTTGAGAAGTATTTAAAAAATATGAGTGAAGAAGATTTACCGGACGTAATTGAATTTCAAGATGAATACTATATAAATGGAAATGGGAGACATAGATTAACAATTGCAAAATGTGTTGGAGTTGAAAGAATAAAAGCAGTTGTGGGATCTATGAAAAGTCAGTTGGATAAAGAGTAAAAAGACACGGGTATGATTAGAAAATTATTAATTGATACAGTTTTACTAATGTATTATCTTGGTATTTATACTTTTGCGACAGGTGGACCACTCATCAAACAGTTGTGAGCTCCGGCAGCAGCGATTTCTAAGGCCCGTTTGCCCAGATCCTGTCCGCGAATATCAGAAAAATCGATGTTATGACTGCTGTTTTTCTCGCTTAGAAGAGCTTTGAGATCTACCTCAAAGGGCTCAATGATCAGTTCGTTTTTTAAAAATGAGACGGCTTCGTGAAAATCATTTATCGGATAGACGTTTACATTCTGAACCACGGCAGCCTCATAGCGGTTTTCAAAGGGAACCATAATATGGTTAATGCCAGCTTCTTTAGCGGCCAAAACCATTGGCAAGACACCATTAACACTTCTTATTTCTCCACTTAAAGATAATTCCCCGATGACCAGAAAATTTTCAGGATGATCCCAGATCAGTTGTTCAGAAGCGTGTAAGATTCCTAGTGCAATAGCCAGATCAAAGGCCGGCCCTTCCTTTTTTAAGTCTGCGGGGGCAAGATTGATGGTGATCCGATCCATCGGATATTTAAAACCATTGTTTTTAACAGCCGAAAAAACCCGATCTTTGGATTCCTTGATCCCGGCATCCGGTAGACCCACCAATGAATAAGAGGGCAACCCCCGGGAAATATCAATTTCAACTGTGACAATAACGCCATTAACGCCTAATAGCCCGCTACTTTTTATCTGTGACAACATACAAAGTCTACCTCCACCTTATTACAAATATTATACAGGAAATAAAAGCAAAAATATAGAGAAAAAATTAAGTGGTTATGGTATCATCAAAAGATAAGTAAAAAGAGAATAAAAGGAGGCGCCGATGGAAAAAACAACAAAGGGAACCTTATATGTGCTCATTGCCATGATATTGTTTAGCACAGGGGGACTTTTTATTAAACTTATTCATGCCAATGCTTATACCATCACTTTTGGCCGGGCATTTATCGCCGCGCTCATTTTTTTACCGCTGATTCAATGGAAAAAGCTGCGGTTTTCAAAAAAACATCTTGCTCTGGTCATCGGATACTGTTATTTGTGCATTATGTTTGTCTTGACAACTAAAATAACAACGGCAGCCAATGCGATTATTCTCCAATGTACAGCCCCATTATGGCTTTATCTCTACTATGTGATCCGCGGGAAAAAAATTATCGGCAGAGAATTGCTGCCCCGTTTATTTATTCTTGTTGGGATCATCGTCATTTTTAGCGCCGCGGCGGGAGGAAATCTCTGGGGTGATTTGCTGGCATTAAGCAACGGTGTTGCCTATGCGCTGGTACAGTATTTTATGGACAACGACTATCCTGTTTCGTACAATTCAATCGTTGGTGTTAATAATATCATTCTCTGTCTGGTGATCCTGGTGCTGTTTCCTGGTCAACTGGATTTTTCGGGATTAGCCGCAATTGGATGGCTGGGAATTATTTTTCTGGGTATTTTTCAAATCGGTATTTCCTATCTGTTTTTCTTTAAGGGGATACGGATGATTTCAGCACTAAAAGCATCCATGGTATCTTTGCTGGAGCCGATCCTTAATCCGATTTTTGTTTTCTTCTTTGTCGGAGAGATACCTTCGGTTCATTCGTTAATCGGTTTTGCGATTATTCTATTTGGTATCGCCTTGACGATGCTGCCAATAAAAAATGCCATTCCAGTTGAAGAGGGCTGAATTTGCTAAAAGCGTGCTGATCTCCAAAAAACACAAGAGCCGTATCATCTGTAAAGAAGATACGGCTCACTTTTATGTAATTTTTTATTCGGGTTGAGGTGCATCTGGCTGTTTAGGTTTAATCAGCAGAAAAGCGATTGCAGCGACAGCAAAGACTGTCATTGATACATAAAAAGGGAATTTTATGTTTTCGGTCATTCCTGTAATAGCACCAAGGAAGGCAAAAATGTAGGCGGAGCAGAAGCCACCAACATTCATACAAGCCATAATAATTCCGGAAGCAGTTGGCATTTGACTGGGATGAACAGCAGCGCCCAAATCCATGAAAACGGTTGGTATAATAAAGCTAAAGCCAATCCCGGCAATGGTCGTTCCAATGTACATAAAGGCAATGGAACTACCAAGACCAATACTTGCCATCGCAACGGCTAGAAATGCTAGACCAACAGCCAGGGTATTTTTTTTGAAAAGGCCAAAGACTTTCGCGAAGATAAATCCACCAGCCATGCCACCAACCGTGAACATGGTTAGAACGAGCGCTGCATCTGCGGCTCCACCCATTCCACTAACAGCAATAATGGTGGACATATTAACCAGCATGGGATAAACCAAAGCCATAATTAAGAAAATTGCCAGTGCAAAACCAAAAACGGAACCCGGTAATTTAGGCTTAGCTTCACCAACCGCTTGAACAGGTGCAGCTGGAGGTTCCGGCAAAAACAGGATGAGAACCAGGGTGATGATACCGAGGGCATGAGGAATAAAAGCATATTGCCAGGCAATACCGGCAGCCATACCGCCAAGTAACTGGAAAAGAATACCTCCAACATTGGCAATAACATTACTGAGTCCCATCATTTGGGCTCGAACTTCACCATCGAAGAAGGCGATAATTAAAGCACCGCCTAATGGGGTGACAATCCCAAGACCAATACCAAAGATGGCTCGAACAGCTAAGATTGCAGTAAAACTGGAAGTTGCCATGAAATAGGGGGCCACGCCACCACCTACAAATAGAATCATACCGATGATTAATAAGGTTTTGTACTTAACGACGGTTCCGGCAATTCGACCAGAAATGAGTGTCGCCGGGACAGACATCAGTACCGCAAGTGTGGATACAAGTAATAGCGTTGTAAAAGGAACATCCGGGTACGCCGCGGCTATATTAGCGATCGCCGGTGTAATCGTGCCAACACCCATTTGAACAAAGAATACAGACAGAACAGCAATTTTTAAGAAAGTATTATTTTTCATAAATTCACCTCTTCAAGATATCTCCATTTATACCGGGAGAT
This sequence comes from Acetobacterium carbinolicum, assembly GCF_047456275.1. GTDB lineage: Bacteria > Bacillota > Clostridia > Eubacteriales > Eubacteriaceae > Acetobacterium > Acetobacterium carbinolicum. Next base: position 2,750,306 of record NZ_CP173357.1, on the reverse strand, counting down.
TTTAATTTTCGTCACAACTCTGATTTTGGAAAGGGCTGTGTCAGGTAGCTACATCATCAAGAATAAGACCGACCCAAGTACAAGTTAATAATAAATGCAAAACACAGGTTTAAACGTTTACGGTCTAATCAGAACAGCAACGAATGAAAACATGGGTGCGATAGACAATGCTTGATACTTTCATCTCTTCTCCTCCTTTCAAACTGGAGTGCATTCACCCATAAATACACTATTTACAACCACAAAATGGTGATTGCTCAGAATGAGATGGTATTATATGAGGAATGCAAGTTATCCTCGTATAATATTAGTTATGTTTAAGTACAGTTCGATAATAGCATGTTAAAGGGCGTTTGTCCAGCATAAAATATATAAAAAAGATTAATTACGAAAAATAATGCAAAAATTGATATTGATAAACGTTTAAAACATGAAATGCGGCATATTTACAGTGACAGCCTAGAGGCGGGAAAAGAAAAAAGCAGTTATCAGCTTAGAAGAAGATGTTAATTTTGATTAAAAATGAAAAAACATCAAAAAAAAGCGTCATATAAAATATGACGCTGCATGGCGCAGATTAAAATTTAATAGATTGTTTAGAGGACCGCAAAGTTTTTGTCAATTCGGACGATAAACTTCTTTTCAATTTCATAGGATTCTTGAATGACATGGTCATTAAGCTTTGCATCAAGTCCCATGTTATTGAGTAAAAGCTGAATGCTGGAATTAATAAAATCCTGTGAAGAACAGTCAATAAGCCCGGCATCATAGGCAAGATTAATGCCTTGGGTAGCACCTGCACTGGCATAGGATATAAAAGCTATTTCAAAGTCGCTGTAGTGTAGACCGCAGCTCTCAGCGAGTTTCCGATAAAAATCAGTGACCACACTCTGTTCTTTATAAAGCACATTTTCGCCCAATAAATCGTAATAAAAACGGCTGAAATTTTTATTAAATCGCATATTATTATTAAGCACCCGCCATTCGATGGCCGTCTGTAATAAAAGGCTGGTTTTGATTTCCAGTTTGCTCAGGTTTTCGGTGACCCTTGCCTTAATAGCAGACATAACTTCGTTATATAATTCGATACCCAGGCCGCCTTTTGAACCATAATAATAATTGATCAGCCCGACATTTGCCCCCGATTCCTTGGCAATATTTAGGCAGGTGGTGCTGGTATAGCCGTTTTCATAAAACAATGTCTTGGAAGCTTCATAGATTTTTTCTTTTGTTTCTTTTCCAACCTTGTATTTTCCCATCTTGTACTCTCTATTTCTATAGTTTAATTATGTGTAAAAATATGTTTAACAGTTTAAAGCATATCATATTTATTTGTGAAAAACAAGACAAAGGCAGTGAAAAAAACTTTCTTGATTTAATTTGGTAGGGTACAGAAAAAAAGAAGCTTAGCTTTGGACCAGCCACTGCCGATTAAAGGCGATCGCCTTTTTAACCTGTTCTTTTGCAGGGCCGCCAATAATGTTTCGCTGGTTGACACAAACATTCAAATCAATGGCTTTAAAAATAGATGAATCAAAAACGGGTGAGACACTCTGATATTCTTCAATAGTCAGTTCATCCAGGCTTTTTTGTTGTTCTAAAGCAAAAAATACCAGTTTGCCGATAATTTCATGGGCATCCCGAAAGGCAACACCATGTTTAACCAGCCAATCGGCAGCGTCAGTGGCATTGGAAAATCCACCGGCGGCGGCTTTTTTCATCGTCGCTTTGTTGACCGTGAGGGTTTTGATCATTTTAGCAAAGGTAATCAGACAGATTTTAATGGTATCGTAGGTATCAAATACCGGTTCCTTATCTTCTTGCATATCCTTATTATAGGCCAGCGGAATACCTTTCATGGTAGTTAATAAACCCATTAGGTTTCCGTAAACGCGGCCGGTCTTGCCCCGAACCAGTTCGGCAATATCGGGATTTTTTTTCTGTGGCATAATGCTGCTCCCGGTACTGAAGGCGTCATCCAGGGTAATAAAGTTAAATTCACTGCTGCACCAGAGAATGATTTCTTCAGAAAAACGGCTGAGATGCATCATTAACACCGACGCAGCTTCCAGGAAATCAAGACAGAAATCGCGGTCAGAAACGCCATCGAGACTGTTTAGTGAAACAAAGGCAAAGTCCAGTTCTGTCGCTACTGCTTCCCGGTCCAAAGGATAAGTCGTCGTAGCCAAAGCACCTGAACCCAGTGGTAAGGTGTCGGCCATCGCTTTGACCTGGGTCATCCGAGTCATGTCACGTTTAAACATTTCGACATAAGCCATTAGATGATGGCTGAAGGTAATCGGCTGGGCTCGTTGTAGATGGGTATAGCCTGGCATGATGGTATCGGTATGATCTTCGGCCAGGTCCAGCAGGGTGATAATCAGATTCTTTATTAGTGATTTGCTGTCATCAGCAATCGCTTTGACATAGAGCCGCATATCGGTGGCAACCTGATCGTTGCGGCTACGGCCAGTATGGAGTTTTTTGCCGACATCACCAAGTCGTTCGGTCAGAATGGCTTCAATATTCATATGAATATCTTCCATTGACACGGAAAACGCGATGTTTCCGGTTTCAATGTCAACAAGAATCGCTTCCAGGGTTTCGATAATTTTTTGCGATTCGCTCGGATCGATAATATTCTGCTTCCCAAGCATTCGGGCATGGGCAATACTTCCGATGATGTCCTGTTTGTACAGGCGTTGATCAAAGGCTATCGACGAGTTAAAGTCATCAGTTAAAAGGTCGGTTTTTTTAGAAAACCGACCTCCCCACATTTTTTTCATCTTATTCCCCTTTTTCTTCGCGACTGAGTCGCATTAAAGCACGAACCTTAAGCGGTAAGCCAAACAAATGGATAAACCCTTCAGCATCTTTGTGATCATAGAGATCGCCGGTGGTAAAGCTGGCAATTTCAGCATTGTATAGCGAGTAAGGTGAGGCTACGCCAATGAGAATGATGTTACCCTTATATAATTTTAATTGAACATTTCCGGTTACTGTTTTTTGGGTTTCATCGACAAAAGCGGTTAAAGCTTCACGCAGGGGCGTAAACCATTCGCCGTTGTAGGCCAATTCGGCAAATTTTACCGCTGCCTGCTGTTTAAAGCCAAAGGTTTGACGATCCAGACACATATGCTCGAGTTCCTCATGGGCGTTATAAAGGATTGAACCACCGGGAGTTTCATAAATCCCGCGGGATTTCATCCCGACCACCCGGTTTTCAATCAGATCGACGACGCCAATGCTGTGACGTCCACCGATGATGTTGAGTTTTTCCAGCAGTTCACGGCCAGACATTGCAACACCGTTTAATTTGACAGGAACGCCCTGTTCAAAGTCCAGACTGACAGTTTCGGCTTCGTCGGGTGCTTCTTCCAGTGGGGTTGTCATTTGCAGTAATTTTTTATATTGGGGTTCCAGAGAAGGATCTTCCAATTCTAAACCTTCATGGCTCATATGTAAGATGTTTTTATCCCGGCTGTAGCTGTTGCTAATCGACATTGGTACCTTGATATCATGCATGACGCAGTAGTCCATGGCATCTTCACGGGATTTGATATCCCAAATTCGCCAGGGGGCAATGATTTTTAACTGTGGCGCCAATGCACCAATGGTGAGTTCAAAACGAACCTGATCATTCCCCTTACCGGTAGCACCGTGACAGATGGCTTCGGCCCCTTCCAGTTCTGCATATTCTACCAGCACCTTGGCAATTAAAGGGCGGGCCAGGGAGGTGCCCAACAGATATTTTTTTTCATAAATAGCATCGGCTTTAAGTGCCGGCCAAACATAATCTTCTACAAATTCATCGGTCACATCCGCAATATATAATTTGCTGGCACCGGAAGCAAGGGCCCGTTCCTCAAGGCCATCCAGTTCGGTGCCCTGTCCGACATCCACGCACACAGCAATCACTTCATAGTCGTAGGTATTTTTAAGCCATGGTATAATGGTGGTCGTATCCAATCCACCGGAATAAGCGAGAATTACTTTTTTCTTCAATTTTATATCCTCCTGATAATTATCTATTTTGTATAATCAACTTAATTACATGAATGATTATACAATCATTCGATCTGAAATGCAAGTATAAAAAGAAAATATTTGTAATAAATTAATAAATATGCATAAAAACGCTTGATTATACATAACGAGTCGAGTATAATACGAAAATAAGTATTAATAAATTTCATAAACTAACAGACAGGCCTCAGTTATTTTGGTAAAATATACTTTTAGAGAACCTGTTGATGGATTATTGATGGGACAAGAGAATACTAAGATTGTAGATAAACCCCGTACCGAATTTTTTCGATACGATGGTGTGATCGGTTTGCCTAAACTCTTACTATTCTTAAACAAAAGCATTGAGAAAGGAAAATTAAAATGATTAAAGCATCGATTATCGGAGGAACTGGTTATGCTGGACAGCAACTGATCCGAATTTTAATGCGGCATCCGGATGTAGAAGTGGTGACCATCGGGACCAGAAGCTTTGCCGGACAGAAATTTAGTGATGTTTATGGAAACTTTGAGAACATTACCGATCTTGTTTGCGAAGCAACGGACGTCAAGGTCCTGGCTGAAAAGTCGGATGTGGTATTTCTGGCCTTGCCTCATGGCATCGCATCCAAAACCGTTACGGCGGAGGTGCTAGAAAAAACAAAGGTCATTGATCTTGGTGCTGATTTCCGGCTTAAGGATATTAATATCTATGAGGACTGGTACAAAACCGAACATTTTAACCATCCATTACTTAATGAAGCGATTTATGGATTATGTGAATTGCATCGTGATGAGATAAAAAAAGCCCAGCTCATCTCGAATCCCGGTTGCTATACAACCTGTAGTATTTTAAGCCTGGCACCGCTTATAAAAAATAATCTCATTGATACGGGCAGTATTATCGTCGATGCCAAATCCGGAGTAACCGGAGCCGGCCGGGGAACAATCACCGAGCTGATGTACTCTGAATGCAATGAGACCATCAAGGCTTATAAGATTGGGTCTCATCGGCATACACCAGAAATTGAACAGGAGTTGCGGCTTTTAAATGGTCAGGACTTTAATATTTTGTTCACGCCCCACCTGGTTCCGATGAACCGGGGAATTCTGGCCTTGTCTTATGCCAAGTTAACGGCTGAGCGGAGTCTGGAAGAGGTCAAAGCGATTTACAGAGACTTTTATCACGATGAATATTTTGTCAGAATTCTGGAAAACCGGATGCCGGAAACCCGCTGGGTGAAGGGGACCAACTATTGCGATATCGGCTTGACTATCGATTCCCGCACCAACCACATCATTGTAGTAGGTGCCATTGACAACCTGATTAAAGGTGCCGCCGGACAGGCCGTTCAGAATATGAATATCTGTTTTGGGCTGGCCGAAAAAACCGGAATCGACTTTATTGCCGATTTCCCAATCTAAAGAGAAATTTGGATAAGCCATTTAAATACGAGGAGTAAAGACATGAAAGTAATAAAGACAGGCGGCGTCACAACACCCACGGGTTTTAAAACCGGGGGGATCAATTGCGGCCTCAAAAAGAGCACGAAAAATGACCTGGCGATGATTTTTTCAGAAGTACCAGCGGCAACTTGCATAATGACAACAACCAATGTTGTCAAGGCAGCACCAATTCACTGGTGTAATAAAGTCATTGCTAACCCCTATAAGCAGGCGGTGGTGGTCAATAGCAGTAACGCCAATGCCTGCACCGGACAATCGGGGGAAGAAGCGGTAGCAGCCACAGCCACTAAGGCAGCAGCGGTTTTGGGTTTGCAGCCCGAGGATGTACTGATCGCCTCAACGGGGGTTATCGGGGTGATCTTGCCAGTGGAGAAAATTTTGTCTGGTATTGAGACGCTGGGAGAAAAGCTGGGAAATACTGAGGAAGATAGTGATGCTGCTGCCCAAGCTATTCTCACCACCGATACCATTAAAAAGACGATTGCAGTGGAAGTGGAAATAAACGGGAAGCCAGTAAAAATTGGCGGCATGGCCAAGGGTTCCGGAATGATTCATCCCAATATGGCCACGATGCTGTCCTTTGTGACTACCGATGTGAAAATTGAACCGGCCCTGCTCGATAAACTCCTAAAAGAAACCACGGTGGATACCTACAACATGATCTCCGTCGATGGCGATACCAGCACCAATGATATGGTCACGGTGATGGCCAACGGATTGGCTGACAATCTGCTCTTGCAGGAAAACACCCCGGATTATGAGATCTTTAAAGAAGCCTTTATCTATGTTAATAAAACCCTGGCAAAAAAAATTATTCGCGATGGCGAAGGTGCTTCCAAGTTTGTGGAAGTGGAAGTCCACGGCACCAAAACAAAGGATGATGCCCGCAAGCTGGCAAAATCGGTGATCACTTCCAGTCTGGTTAAAACAGCACTGTTTGGGGAAGATGCCAACTGGGGTCGGGTGCTCTGTGCTTTGGGTTATGCCGGCACTGACTTTGATCCCTTAAAGGTTTCCCTGGTTTTTTCCAGTCAAGCCGGGATGATCACCCTTTTAAATGACGGTGCACCGATTACTTTTGATGAAGATGAGGCGAAGAAAGTCTTATCTGAAACAGATATTCACATTTCGGTGGAAATAAATGATGGCGACGAAAAAGCAGTGGCCTGGGGTTGTGATCTGTCCTACGACTATGTTAAGATCAACGGCGATTACCGAAGTTAAAAAAAGAAAAGAGTAATTAATGGAAAAATATATTGAAAAGGCCAAGATTCTAATTGAAGCTTTGCCCTACATCCAACAGTTTAAAAAGAAAACCATGGTCATTAAATATGGCGGTAGTTTCATGTATGATGAGGCCAGAAAGCAGTCGGTGATGGATGATATTTCCCTGATGCGTCTGGTCGGTATCCGTCTGATTATTGTTCATGGCGGCGGTAAAGATATTTCTGGGATGCTAAGTGATCTTGAGATCCAAACCGAATTTGTCGAGGGTCTGCGGATCACCAACGAAAAGGTGGTCGAAATTGCCGAAATGGTCTTATCCGGAAAAATCAACAAAGAAATTGTCCAGCTGCTTCAGAACCGCGAAATGAACGCCGTCGGTCTTTCTGGCAAGGATGGTGGGATGATTAAGGTTAAAAAGAAATTTGTCAATAATCTGGATATCGGTTTTGTCGGGGACATCATCCATGTCGATAACCGACTTTTAAATACCCTGTTAAAAGATGACTATCTGCCGGTAATTGCCCCAATTGGCACGGATAAAACCGGCCAGAGCTACAATATTAATGCCGATCATGTGGCCTATGCCATCGCCAAAGCCGTCAAAGCAGAAAAACTCATTTACCTGACCGATACCGATGGGGTTTATATGGATCCGGATAACCCGGATTCGATCATTCGCCGGCTCTTTGCCGAAAATGTGCCCAAACTCATTGAAGAAGGAATTATCTCAGGCGGGATGATCCCGAAGGTGGAAAATAGCGTTGACGCCCTGAACCAGGGGGTCAATTCGGTTCATATTTTAGACGGCAAGGTGGAACACTCCATGTTACTGGAACTGTTTACGGCCGCCGGGGTGGGAACGATGATTCGTCGTTCCATTATTTAGGAGGAAAAAATGGATTTAATAACGCGAGGAAGCAATGTGATCATGGAAACCTATAAACGTTTTCCATTGGTCTTTGATAAGGGTCAGGGTTGTGTACTGACCGATGTTGATGGTAAAAACTATCTGGATTTTGTCGCCGGAATCGCCGTCGATGCACTGGGGCATGCCCATCCGGGGTTGCTCGCGACAATGCAGGCGCAGATGGAAAAATTGGTGCATATTTCCAATCTTTACTGGTCCGAACCGGGAATTGAACTGGCTGAAATGCTGACCAAAGCCAGCGGACTGGACAAGGTTTTCTTTTGTAACAGTGGGGCGGAAGCTTGCGAAGCAGCTTTAAAACTGTGCCGGGTTTACGGTAAACTCAAAAAAAATAAAGACGCTGTGGAAATTATTGCCATGGATCAGTCCTTTCATGGACGTACCTATGCTGCCATTACCGCTACTGGTCAAAAAAAATATCAGGAAAACCTGGAACCGCTGATGCCAGAAATTTATCATGTGCCCTACAATGATATTGATGCGTTAAAGGCTCAGATCAGTCCCAAAACCTGTGGGATTATTTTAGAAGTGATTCAGGGCGAAGGGGGAATCTATCCTGCCGATCCGGATTATTTAAAAGCAGTGCGAAAAATCTGTGATGAACAAAACATTGTACTCATTTTCGATGAGGTGCAAACCGGTATTGGCCGTTCGGGAAAACTGTTTGCCTACCAGCAATACGGAGTTGTGCCGGATGTGGTCACCATGGCCAAAGGTTTAGGCGGTGGCGTTCCAATTGGCGGCATTATTGCCAAAGATTATGTGGCCGAAGTCTTTACCCCGGGAACCCATGCCTCCACCTTTGGCGGGAATCCATTTGTCTGTGCAACCGCCAAATATGTGATCAAAACCCTGACCGCACCGGGATTTTTTGAAGCGGTGACAGAAAAAGGGGATTATCTCAAAACCAAACTGGAAGCGTTAAAAAAAGACCATCCCGCGATAAAAGAAGTTCGCGGAATGGGACTAATTGTCGGTGTTCAGGTTGATGCCGATCTGGGTGCCGTTGTTGCCAAAGCGATGCAAAAAGGCCTGCTCTTAATCACCGCCGGCAGCAATGCTATCCGTTTTGTACCGCCCCTGGTCGTTACTATAGAAGAAATTGATCAGGCCGTGCAGATTTTCTCAGAATGCTTATAATGTATTAGATAAATAGCAATTAGCATTGACAGATTACTGTTGATATAAGGACAACCCCGTACCGACAATAGATTAACAATTGTTGGTACGGGGTTTGTTGACAACAGTTAATTTTTATTTAGAAAGATCGAAGCTTTAGTGCCCAGACCGAGTTCGCTGGTAATGACCAGTTTGCCCCGATGAACGTTAATGATGCTGTCAATAATCGACAAACCGAGGCCTGAACCACCGGTTGCTCGGGAACGGTCACTGTTGATGCGGTAAAAACGTTCTTTGATCTTTTCAAGTTCGGATGAGGGAATCCCACAGCCGGAATCAGTGACCGTGATTTCATTTATTTTTTTATTGCAAACCCGACAGCTCAGGCTGATGGTTCCGCCGACCGGGGTGTATTTGCGGCTATTGTCCAGAAGACCCCGGATCGCTTGAATCAACAGCCCTTCATTCCCCCGAACAAAGGCATGGTCACAGGATTCCATGAGGTATTCATGATCCGGATCGATCATTTGACACTGATAAATAATCTTTTCTAAAAGTAGCGAAATATCAAGAACAACGAAATCGTCACCAAAATAATTGTTTTCAATACGCGTAATCAACAGTAAATCTTCGACCATTTTATTCATACCTTTTATTTCATCCCGAATGGCTTCAATGGATTCATCCCGGAGCTGCGGGTCATTTTTACCCCAATCTGATAAAATGTCAATATAACCCTGAATAACCGTCAGTGGAATGCGTAACTCGTGGGAGGCATCAGAAACAAAACGCTTCTGATTATTGAAAGCCGACTCCAGTTTCTTTATCATCTGGTTAAGCGAAACGATCAGCTGATCCAGTTCATCCTTGTTTCCGGTTTCTTCGATTCGGATATTGAGGTTATTTTCCGTGATATTTTTTGCGGTTTCTGAGATCTCAATCAGTGGTTTCAGGGTCTGTTTGGTACCGTAAATACCAAGCAGGATAATTGCGATCAAGCCAAGAATACTAATGGAGACCATCAGGACAAACAAGATGGTCATAAACACATAACTGTCATTGAGGTTTTTGATAATCTGGAGATAGATAATATCCCCGTCCTCCAGCACATAGTAAGACCCCAGATAATAGTATTCGATTTGGTTGTAACGCAAGGAATTAACCGCAATCATCTGATCATTGTCGTCATCAAAGCTAAATTCAAACAAATCAAAATCGTATTCTGCCAGGTTTTCAGCAACTAGCAAATCAGTCAGAATTTCCGAAGACTGGTAGCTATTGCCCTGGTTATCTTTTAGCTGATAGGCAATCAGGGAATTATCCTTGACATAGGGGTAGAGTTTATCAGAGATGAATTCCAGTCGCGCATCAGCAGGTAGGCTCAACAGAGTTGGCATGTTTTCATCCAGAGTATTAATGACGTAATTATTAAACCGGATCATCGTCGATTGGCTTTCATTTAAGATAATCTGCTGCGAAAAAAAGAAGACCATCAAAAAAGAAAGTGTCAAGACTACCGTGAGGGCCAGAATAAAAAAGAAGACGATGCGATGATAGATTTTCAGCGGTTTTTTGCGGCCGGGGATATTTAGTTTATCGAACCACATAACCCCGCCCCCGAACCGTTTGAATCAGCTTCTGGGAAAAATCCCGGTCGATTTTATCGCGCAGATATTTGATATAAACATCGACAATATTGTCCCCGCCATCGTAATCAAAGCCCCAGACCTTGGTGAGTATTTGTTCCCGGGACTGGACCAGATCGTGGTTGAGCACGAGATAATAAAACAGATCAAATTCAGTTCGGGACAAGGTGATTTCCTGGGACTGGCGCTTAACACTAAAAGCGTCCAGATCGATCTCAATGTCCTTAAAAACCAGATGGGTGTTTTGTGCTGCTTCCGGAGTATTTTTTCTTATGTTGGCTTTGATCCGGGCCAGCAGCTCTTCAAAGTTAAAGGGCTTGGTCACATAATCATCGGCGCCTAGTTCAAAACCAGTAACGACATCACTGGTATCGTCCCGGGCAGTTAATAAGATAATTGGCAGGTGATGATTCTGAGCCTTTAAATATTTAAGAACATCATAACCAGAAACCTCCGGCAGCATAATATCGAGTAAGATCAGATCAAAGTCAGGGTTCTTATGATAGGCTTCGATCCCTTCCCGGCCAGTAAAGGCCTTAACCGTCTCAAAACCGGCATGCTTGAGCTGCAGCTCAATGATCCGGGATATTTTTTTATCATCTTCAATAATGAGTATTTCTTTCATGGGAACCTCCATAACCAATTGATAAATAAAAAGATAAACAACACAGTAGCGCCAATTGTCGCAACAGATTAACAATTGGTCGGCCCGGTCATCTTTCATTACCCTAAAATAATATCATATTCTCCTCGTTTTATATAGCTTTAAGATTTCGGCTCTATAATTAATCTGTTAGCTTATAATCAAAATCCAAAATATGGAAGGAGTCGCTTTATGCGTATACTATTTGTAGAAGACGAAAAAAAAATAACCGATGCACTCCAGGAATTATGTAAAATACAAAATATCGATTGTGACATTGCCAACGATGGAGAGGAAGGTTTGTTATTTGCGCTGAACCCTATTTATGATGTTATTGTTCTTGATATTATGTTGCCGATAAAAAGCGGGATTGAAATTCTTCAGCAGATTCGGGATCAAGGGATTAATACCCCGGTATTGATGCTCACCGCCAAGGGCACCATTGATGATAAGGTCAAAGGGTTGGATTTGGGAGCGGATGATTATTTAATCAAGCCCTTTTCAGCAAAAGAACTGTTTGCCCGAATTCGGGCTCTGGGACGTCGTCCGGATCATGGCATTAAGGGCGAGACCATCGTTTTTGAAGATGTCAGTTTTAATACCAAAAAGAACATCCTGCAAACCGAAAACAAGGAATTTAAACTGTCGGTTAAGGAAGCGAAGATTCTGGAGATGCTGTTAAAACGGCCCAACCAGGTTTTTACCAGAGAACAGATTCTAGACCGGGTGTGGGGATTTGATAAAGAAGTCAATGAAAACAATATCGAAATCTATGTGCACAATTTGCGTAAAAAAATTGTGGACACCCAAGTCAAAATTGATACCATCCGAGGGGTAGGCTATACACTTGGGAAAAAATAGGTTGGAGAGTTAAGGCCCATGTTTAAAGAAATCAAGCGAAAGATCACCCTGTTCAACACCCTGATTTTAGTTATTTTTATGTTTATGTTTATCTTTCTTTTGGGGTTTTTAGTGAACTGGAGTCTCAGTCTTTCCGGTGAAATGTATCTGACCACGGTCGCCAAGGAAATTATCCAAAATAACGGACAGACAATTTCCCAACCGATCGATTCCAGAGACTCGGTCCATGATAAATTCGGCTATCAATTCATTATGTGGGACAGCAGTAATATTGTGAAATCGATGAAGGTAGATGATCGCAACTTAATTATGTTAGGATACGAGTTATCGATTGAAAAGAACGAAACGCCCCAATTTAATCTGCTGGTCTCAGAAAATGTGGAATATCGGGTTTATACGCTGCCTTATTCCAATAATTCCAACGATTATGTACTTCAGGTGTTTCAACAGATTTCTACGGAACGCTCGATTATTGCTTATGTTATTTCGTTTTTATTGTTAATCGGGATTGGTTCGATTGCGGTGCTAGTGCCCATTTCCTATTTTTTGGCGGGAAAATCCCTTCAGCCGATCAAAGATACCTTTGAAGACCAGAAGAAGTTTATCGCTAATGCTTCCCATGAGCTGAGAACGCCGCTAACGGTTATTCAAACGAATATAGAAGTGTTGAAACTCAAAGAAGAAGAGCAGATTAAAGATAATATGAAATGGCTTAATAACATTGCCAGCGAAGGTGAGACCATGGCAAAACTTATTTCTGAGCTCTTGCTTCTGGCCCAGGCTGAGAATCAACGGCTGGTCATTGACAAAGAAGTGTTTGATCTATCCTCCATGTGCCAGCAAATGGTTGGCCTGATGACCGAATTGGCCAATGAAAAAGAAATTGAGTTAAGCGAGAACATTTCACCTGGGATCCAATACCGGGGCGATGAAGAACGGTTAAAGCAGGCCGTCCGAATTTTAGTGGATAACGCCATTAAATATACACCAATGGGTGGAAAGGTTCAATTATGTCTGGTTCAGGGGAAACGACACCTGGTTATTGAGGTTAAGGATACCGGAATCGGGCTCACCGAAGAAGATAAAGCAAAGGTTTTTAGTCGCTTTTATCGGGTTGATGATGCCAGAAACCGGGAAACCGGTGGCGTCGGTCTGGGCTTGAATATTGCCGACTACATCGTTAAAAAACATAGTGGTAGAATAAAGATTGACTCGATTCCAAATAAAGGAAGTACCTTTTCCATTGTTTTACCGAAAACGAATCAAAAACCGGATTCAAAGAAAAATAGTATAAATGGAGATACCATTCAATAAACAACCAGTCATAAAAGTTCAATTTCTTTGTTGGTTTTAAATGTTCCTGGCGTATCAGGATTATCTTAAAAAAGAAAGGAATTGGGCTTTTTTTGATTATAATAAAAGTGGACAAATACTTAAATGAAAAGGAATAAACATGAATATTGTACTATACCAACCAGAAATACCTCAAAACACCGGAAATATCGCCAGAACTTGTGCATTAACTGAGACAAGCCTTCATTTGATTAAACCGCTGGGGTTTTCACTCGACGAAAAACAATTGAAGCGGGCCGGTTTGGATTACTGGGAGCTCGTTAATGTGACGGTCTATGATTCATTTGATCAGTTTATGGAAAAGAACCCGGAGGCAAAGTTATATCTTCTAACAACCAAAGCCACCAAATTTTATCATCAAATTGACTATGATCAAAACGCCTTTCTGATGTTTGGGAAGGAAACTGCCGGAATACCCACAGCAATTCATGACGCCCACCCGGAAAACCGGTTTCGCGTTCCGATGAGAAACCATGAAAAGGCCCGTTCATTGAACCTTTCAAATGCTGTAAACATTGTCTTGTATGAGGCCCTGCGGCAACATGGCTTTCAGGGATTGATTTAGTATGAAAATTTTATGAAAATTTCATGAAAACAACTGAAAATTACATTACTTTACCATAACAGTGTGTTATAATTGATTCAATCAAAAATAGGATGGTATGCAATGGATCAAACCAGAAATAAAGAAAAGTTTTGGAAATCAAAATTCTGGAAAAAATACTCGAACTATTTGTTTTTTGTTTTGTTAATCAGTGCAACAGCGCTTATCATCTTAACTCAAGTTGATCCGGAAACATTTTTTAAGACCATTAAACAGGCGAATGGCTATTTTCTGTTACTTGGGATTGGCTGTGTTTTTATTTACTGGTCACTCGAAGCTTATATGTTACTAAAGCTGATGCGTCGGGATAACGCCGATGAAACCTTTCATTTTGCCTGGACAATGACCATGGTCGGCCAGTATTACAATTTAATCACCCCCAGTGCTACCGGAGGTCAGCCTCTGCAACTCTATGAGATGTCCAAGAAAAATTATGGATTTGGTTCGGGGACGGCAGTGCTGGTTCAAAAATATGCACTCTATCAGGTCTCAGTTACTTTTTTGGCTATTATTGCCACAATACTAAGTATAACGACATTACACCAAAGTCTGGAAGCTGCCAAGTGGCTGATTGCAATTGGGTTAATTGTAAACATTGCTGGGGTGGTGTTAATCTTTATTCTGGCCTTTAACGTTAATGCCGCAAAAGGGATTATGATGGGGTGTTTAGGGCTTTTGCTTAAGCTTCGTATTTTAAAAAGTGAGGCAAAGTATCGAGAAAAGGTTACCCACTTTATTAAAGAATACCAGATCGCCATTAAAGAACTAAAAAGCCATAAAATGCAAACCTTGAAATTATTTGCTGTTTCTATTTTACAAATAGTGGCACTTTACTCGGTGAATTATTGGGTGTATCGCTCATTGGGGCTGCATGAGAGCAATGCCATCATCATTATTTCGCTTCAGGCGATCCTTTATGTGGCAGTCGCCTTTGTGCCGACGCCTGGTGCCGCAGGGGGAGCTGAAGCAGGGTTTTTGCTTTTGTTTGGACCCATTTATGGAGCCGGTAATTCGGCGGTGGCGATGATAATCTGGCGTCTGATTACCTTTTACTTTATCATCCTTTTTGGTGGCATATACCTATCCGTTCATTCGATTCGGATTGGGAATGATAAAGCGAAGCTAATTGAAAAGGAATGTAAAGATAAACAATGTGATGATCAAGTTGATCGCCGATAAAAGAACAAAAACAGTAAGGAGAGTTCAGTGAAAAAAATTGGAGTTCAGCAGATTATTGATCATGTGGCTGAAATGTGTATTGAGGCCAATACCCATTTATCAGCAGATATGCAAGAGGGACTGGAACGAGCAAGGGTATCAGAGGAATCCATAAATGGGAAAGAGATTATTGATACCATGCTCAGTAATTTTTTAATGGCCAGGAAAAAAAACATCCCCATTTGTCAGGACACCGGTATGGTTGTCATGTTTGTAACCTTTGGCCAGGATCTGACGATCGAAGGGGGAAGTCTTGAAGCGGCCCTCCAGGCCGGGGTTGCCAAAGGTTATGAGGAAGGTTATCTGCGAAAATCCGTTGTTTCTGATCCTTTTATCCGGACCAATACGGGGAACAATACCCCGGCGGTGATTCATTATCAGGTGGTTCCCGGGGATGGCTTAAAAATAAAAATCTTACCCAAGGGATTTGGTAGCGAAAACACCAGCGCCTTAAAAATGCTAAAACCGTCAGATGGTATTGCGGGGGTTAAAGAATTTGTACTCCAGACGGTGGAAACCGGTAGTCCCAATGCCTGCGCACCGATTGTGGTGGGCGTTGGTGTTGGTGGTACCATGGAAAAAGCCGCTTTGATGGCTAAAGAAGCTCTGGGCAGACCGTTGGGCGAGCACAATCAACAAGAACATATAATGGCACTGGAAGACTACCTTTTAGAAGCCAGCAATACACTGGGAATCGGACCGATGGGCCTGGGCGGAGTCAATACCGTCTTGGGTGTCAATGTCGAAGTCTTTCCGACCCATATAGCCGGGTTGCCGGTGGCGGTTAATATATCCTGTTACGTCAATCGACATGTGGAAAGGGAATTATAGAATGGCTGCTGTAAAGATCAAAACACCGTTGAGTAAAAAGGAACGCAAGAAGTTAAGAGCGGGCGACCATGTGCGGATTTCCGGGCTCATTTATACAGCCCGGGATGCGGCTCACAAACGGATGATGGAAACCCTGGAAAAGGGCTTGCCCTTACCAATGAATTTAACCGATGAGTTAATTTATTATGTTGGTCCCTGTCCGGCCAGACCTGGTGAAATTATTGGTTCAGCAGGACCGACAACCAGTGGCCGAATGGATATCTACACCCCGGAGCTACTGGAGCGTGGACTTGCCGGTATGATCGGTAAGGGCAATAGAAGTGAGCGGGTTATCAATAGCATGATGAGCAATGATGTTGTTTATTTTGCCTGTGTGGGTGGAGCCGGGGCATTATTGCAAGATTGTATTAAATCGGTTGAAATAATTGCCTATGAAGATCTGGGGACCGAAGCGATCCGAAAAATAGAAGTCAAAGATTTTCCGGCGATTGTTGTCATTGACACCCTGGGAAACAATTTATATGAAACTGAAAGAAAAAAATTTGCAAATAAACTATGGATTTAGTGGGAGGAAACATGAAAAAAGCGGAAATGGTTATTGAAACGTCGTTGCGAGAGGGTGGTACCGACCCGATCTTCAGAATTGCTGGAGAAGCTGCAAACCGTACCAGAGAATTGGGTTCAGAAGCCGTCATTAATTCAACCATCGGAGCCTTGATGGATGATGATGGCGAATTGGTGACATTCAAATCAGTCTATGATACCTTAAAAAGCCTACCGAATAATCTGATTGCGGATTACTCAGGGCTGGCCGGTCAGCCGGATTTTTTAGAACAGATTACAAAAGCTTGTTTTAAAGACTGTAAACCGGAAGGTCATATCCGAGCTGTGGCAACCCCAGGTGGAACCGGGGCTGTTCGTCATTCATTTTGCAACTATACTCAGCTGGGCGATACTATTTTATTGACGGACTGGTATTGGGCTGCCTATGCCACGATTGCTGATGAAAATCATCGAAAAGTGACAACCTTCCCACTTTATAATGAAAAGGGTGGATTTAATTTAGAGGGTTGGAAGAAAAGCATCCTGGAGCTGCTAAAAAAACAGCAACGGGTTTTAACGGTTCTTAATACAC
Organism: Acetobacterium carbinolicum; assembly: GCF_047456275.1. Classification (GTDB taxonomy): domain Bacteria; phylum Bacillota; class Clostridia; order Eubacteriales; family Eubacteriaceae; genus Acetobacterium; species Acetobacterium carbinolicum. The sequence continues at coordinate 2,733,269 of NZ_CP173357.1, read as the reverse complement.
CCGCTCATAACCCCACCGGCTATACCATTTCGTTAGCAGAATGGGAAGCGATTAAGACCTTTGTGACCGAAACAGCCAAGGCCCAACCCGAGTCAAAAATAATTTTGCTGGTAGACCTGGCTTACATCGATTTTGCCGGTGACGGGGATGAAGCCCGTCAGTTTATGAAAATGCTGACCGGGATGCCCAACAATGTGCTAACGCTGTATGCGTTTAGTTGCTCAAAGGGTTACACCATGTACGGACTCAGAAACGGCGCGATTCTGTGTGTGGCACCCACGGAAGAAATTGCCAGTGAATTTGCCAATGCCTGTACCTATTCCAACCGTGGCAACTGGTCAAACGGCACCCGGGGAGCGATGGAAACCATCACAAAAATTTTTTCCAATGATGAATTATACAACCAGGCGATGGCCGAGCAGAGTTTTTATAAAAGTATCTTAAGGCATCGAGCTGCCGCTTTTGTGGAAGAAGCAAAAAAAATAGGACTGGAAATGGTCACCTATTGTGACGGATTTTTTATTAGCATCCCCTGTGATAAACCACGGGAAGTTAGCAGCCATTTAATGGAAAAAAATACATTTGTGGTCGCGTTAGGTAAGGGTCTTCGTTTTGCACCCTGTGCCGTATCAGAAGAAAAATGCCGTCGTTCGCCCCAGTTAATCCTGGATGCCATCAAAGCGGTAGAAGGTTGTTAATAATCGGTTGATGTTATTTTTATAAATAAGTACACGTCCATAAGATGTTTATGGTCGTTTTGCAAGTGCTTATTGTTTTGAAATTTGAAAGGTGAAGAGATGAGAGTTAAAATCGTAGATGTTGCCAGAGAAGCAAATGTTTCCGTTGCAACAGTATCCCGCGTTGTCAATAATATTCCGCTAGTAAACGAAGAAACGAAAGAACGCGTATTGGAAGCCATCAAAAAAACCGGTTACAAACCCAATGCTATTGCCCGAAGTCTAAAAATTCAAAAAACCAATACCATGGGGATTATGATCCCGGATATTACCAATCCCTATTACACCGAGATTGTCCGCGGTGCAGAGGATGTTTGTGGTATCTATCATTACAATATCATTTTGAGTAACACCGATTTTGATCCGGAAAAAGAGAAAAAATCTCTGAATGTTCTGGTTGAAAAACAATGTGATGGGATCATCTATGTTGGGAAAGATTTAAGTGACGAAATGCAAGCCGAACTCATCGATGCACCGAGCGAGGTGGTATTAGGTTGTATTCCTGATGACAGTGGTGTGTTAAGCGGGGTTTTAATTAACAATGAAACGGCCGCTTACGAATTAGCCATGGAGCTGATAAAAATGGGTCATAAAAAGTTTATGCTGTTTTTCGATGAATTGGAAGAAGGCTATATTTATCAGGAACGAAAAAAAGGATTTATTAAAGCCTTTGAAGAAAATAACATTGAATTTGATGACAGTCGCATTTTGAGAGAAAAACTGAGTCTTTCAGGTGGCTACACGATGATGCAGGAAGCCATTAATACCGGGGTCGATTTTACCTGTGTTTTCTGTTTTAATGATCAGACTGCGCTGGGAGCGATTCGTTGTGCCGAAGAGATGGGTAAGAAAATTCCTGAAGACATTAGTATTTGCGGCTTTAATAATTTTTGGATCGCAGAATGGACCAGACCACAAATTACCACGGTTGCCCAGCCGATGTATGACATTGGTGCCATCGCGATGCGGATGCTCATTAAACTTTGCGAAAAAGACGGCGATCGTACTGTGAAAAATGTCTATGTCCCGCATGAGGTTCATATTCGGGCCTCAGTGACAAATATCGAGAAATAAAAGACCTTTGAGAAACCGGGTTTAATCTCGATAAACAATGGTAATGGGGTAGGAAGATAACGTGTCAGTGTGATTTTTGGATCATTCTGAGTTGATCGGTTGTTTCCGTAGAAAACCCGAAGGAAGGAAGTTCATTGGAATCAAATATTACACGGCTTGATTATAATGGTAAAGAAATAATTTTAATTGGAACCGCTCATGTTTCAAAGAATAGTGTCGATGAAGTGCGGGAAACGATTGAAAAGGAACGGCCGGATTCGATCTGTATCGAACTGGATCAACAGCGCTATGAAGCAATTAATCAGAAAGACAGATGGTCCAATACAAATCTGGTTCAGGTTATTAAAAGCAAACGGGCCGGTTTTATGTTTGTAAATATTTTATTATCGAATTATCAGCGAAAGTTGGCTGAACAGTTTGGTATTGAATCCGGTCAGGAAATGATGGAGGGGATTGCCTGTGCGAAAGAGTATGGAGCAGAGTTGGTGCTGGCAGATCGCAGCATCCAAATCACCTTTAATCGGATCTGGCGGGGCTGTAGTTTATGGGAAAAGATTAAGGTTGTCTTTTCGATTATTCTCAGTGTCGTGGACGATGAAGAAATTACTGAAGACGATCTGGAAAAGCTGAAATCTGACGACATGCTCACAGCGGCCCTATCCGAAATGGGTTCAGCTTTTAAAGGTGTCAAAAAATACCTGGTTGATGAGCGGGATCAATATCTGGCCTATAAAATAAAGCATGCGCCGGGCGATAAGGTTGTGGCAGTCCTTGGTGCTGCACATGTACCAGGAATTAAAGAAGAGATTTTTAAAGATCAGGATATAAAAAAACTAGAAGTAATCCCTCCGAAATCAAATGTTGGAAAAATAATTGGTTGGATGATCCCGATTGTTCTGGTTGGCGTGATCGTCGCCACTTTTATTGCAAACCCCAGTTCTGGTTGGGAGCAGGCAAAAACCTGGATCATTTGGAATGGTGCGTTATCGGCTTTAGGAACCTTAATAGCCGGAGGACACATTGTCTCGGTGGTGGTCGCTTTTTTTGCAGCACCGATTACCTCATTAAATCCGCTACTGGCGGCGGGCTGGTTTGCGGGGACATCAGAGGCGCATTTTCGAAAACCAAAGGTCGAGGACTTTGAGTCATTGCCAAAAGACCTGGGTAGCATTAAAGGATTATGGAAAAACAAGGTCACAAAGGTATTAATGGTTGTGGTTTTTGCCAATTTGGGAAGCGTATTGGGAACCTGGCTAGGTGGTCTGAATATCATCGGGATTTTTATCAATACCTTTTCATAAAGCAAGAAAATGAGGCCGAAGAACGTATAAATATTCAGTGCGTGCAAAAAAACTTGTTAATGTTTACAAAATAATATATAATTAACACCATTAGGAATTTAGAAAGGAGAAGACTATGAAAAGAAAACTATTAGGTCTATCACTGGTTGTTTTACTGTTATCGGCACTCGTTTTGACAGGTTGTTCCTCCGGAGGTACTAAAACATCAGAAGATGCTTTGGCGGATAAGGTGTTAAGTATCGGCGTGGATGATACCTACCTGCCGATGGAATTTCGAGATGATCAAAATGAATTGGTTGGTTTTGACATTGACTTTGCAAATGCTTTAGCTGAAGAATTAGGGGTAACGGCAGAGTTTCAGACCGTTGCCTGGGATGGTATTTTTAATGGCTTAAATGCTAAACAATATGATGTTATCATTTCGAGCACGAGTATTACACCGGAACGTCTTGAAGGTTTCAGTATGAGTGATCCTTACGTTGCCAACGGGATTGTTATTGTATCCAGAAAAGATGCGACACCCGTTACCGTCTTCAAAGAGCTTGAAGGCAAGGTTCTGGGAGCACAAATTGAAACCACGGCGGATATTGCGGCAGAAAAATTAAAGGTTGATGAAGGCGTTAATGTTGAGATCAAAAAATTTGACGGCATGTTGGATGCTTTTGCAGCACTTCAAGGCAAGCAGATCGATAATGTCATTACTGACATCGGTGTAGCAATGTATTATGTTGCACAAAACCCTGATTTGTATGTTGTCAGTTCAGACGTCTTAACCAATGAACCAATTGGAATTACCGCTCGGTTAGCCGATACAGCTATAACTGAGCAGTTTAATGAGGCCATTAAAGCTTTACAGGAAAGTGGCAAGATGACCGAAATTTCCATGAAATGGTTCGGCCAGGACATGACTAAAGATATTGATACTGAATTGATTGTCATTGAATAGGCTCTTAAATAATTAAATAAACTATTGGAATAGGACTTGGTACAGTTTTTGTGACAAGTCCTGTTCATATGTTTACAGCGGAACAGCATGGGAACAGCTTCCATGACAGCTTGTCATTAACAAAACAATGGAAAGCGAACCAGTTTGTTTCAAAGATTCGTAAGTAAATGTTCGTGAGGGTTGTAGACAAAGTAATTAAGTTGTTAATGTCTTTTTCGGTGATGCGTTGTTTTGGCATGGTTGAAAAAGGTTTTGTCTGCAGTCTGACATGGGTCAGTGTTAAAATTTTTAAGACGAAGGGAAGATCAACGTGTTAAATGAAATCCAACTATGGGCAATTGTAAATGGAACCATCATCACCCTTGAAATTGCAATTGTAGCAATTATCTTTGGTGCGATTTTCGGCGTAGTAGTTGCTCTCGGGAGACTATCAAAAAATAAGGCGGCCAATACGCTATCCTGGTTTTATATCTGGTTTTTCAGAGGAACGCCAATGTTGCTGCAATTATTTATTATCTATTATGCCATTCCGATTATTTATCTGGATGCAACGGGATCAACATTCAATGTTAATCCAATGATTGCGGCTTTTGCAGCGTTTTCTTTAAATGCTACCGCGTATCTGGCAGAAATTATTCGTGCCGCAATCGAATCGATTGATGGCGGACAAATGGAGGCATCGAAGGCATTGGGAATGAGTTATCGTCAGGCGATGACAAAAATTATTATTCCCCAAACCTACAAAAGACTGGTAGCCCCATTGGGTAATGAGCTGATTATGTTGTTAAAAGATACCTCGTTGGTATCGACAATCGCACTCTTTGATTTACTCAGAACCACAAAAACGATGGCAAGTGCAACCGGTTCATGGATATATTATATTTATGCAGCCGCTATTTATTTATTCTTAACAACGATTATCCAGGTTGTATTCGACAAGATGGAAAAGAAACTTGGGATTTACGAAAGATAGGGAAATGAATATGAGTATGGTAAAATTAGTGAACGTCCGAAAATCTTTTGGAGATTTAGAAGTGCTAAAGGGTGTTAACCTTGAGGTATCACAAGGTGAAGTAGTCTGTATAATCGGTGCCAGTGGCTCAGGAAAAAGTACCTTGCTGCGGTGTTTAAACCATTTGGAACGGATATCCGACGGAGAAATATACATCGAGGATGTACTTTCAGATAAACGTGCTAAAAATAAGGATTTGATGAAGATTGATCCAGTAACGGTGCAGTCATTGTGCGCAGATCTGGGCATGGTTTTCCAGAGCTTTAACCTATTTCCTCACTTGACGGTGATTGATAACGTGACCATTGCACCTCTGATTGTGAAAAAAATTGATAAAAAAATTGCGGAAACAAGAGCTCTGGACCTACTTAGTATGGTTGGCCTGTCGGAAAAAAAAGATGAGTACCCCTCACGTTTATCGGGCGGACAACAGCAACGGGTCGCCATTGCCCGGGCGTTGGCTATGGATCCGAAAATTATGATGTTTGACGAACCAACCTCAGCGCTTGATCCTGAATTGGTTGGTGAAGTATTGGCAACCATGCGGCATCTGGCTGAAAAAGGGATGACAATGCTGATCGTGACCCATGAAATTGGCTTTGCCCGGGAAGTGGCAGATCGGGTCATTTTTATGGATGGCGGTGTGATCTGCGAAGAAGGAACACCGGAAGAAGTCCTGTTAAATCCAAAGGAAGAACGAACGAAAAGCTTTCTCAATAAAATTTTATAATCACCCCACAAAAAAATTGTCATCCTGGCAATTTTTTTTATTTGCTAAAAAATCGGTGTCATGATACAATCATTTCACGCAAACTTTTGGAGGGATCAAAATGTTACTGGCAAATTATCATATCCACTCAGATTATTGTGACGGCAAAAATACCCTTGAAGAAATGGTGGTGGCAGGAATTGCCTCAGGTCTTACAAGTATGGGGCTGTCAAGCCATTTACCGTTGCCATTCCCCAATGATTGGACAATGAAAGAGGATGATTTAGAAGATTACCTGAATGATGTCAAGGCCTTAAAAGAAAAATATGCACCCCAAATTGAACTTTACTGTGGGATGGAGATCGATTTTTTTATCGATCGGCAAGATATCAGCGACTTGGCCAAGTCGGTGATACCGAGACTAGACTACACCATCATGTCCGTTCATACCTTGGGAAAAACGATCGGTGTAGAGGTTTCCTATATCGATGAATCTCAACAGAATTTTGCGCAGGGAATTAAAAAATACTATCAGGGTGATAATCAGGCTTTTATTACGGATTACTACCAGGGCATTGCAAAAATGGTGAACATGTTCGAACCCGATATATTGGGACATATTGATTTAATTAAAAAATACAATCAAAACAACCATTTTTTCAATGAAAGAGATCGCTGGTACCAGGAAACAGTGAAAGACTGTCTGGATACGGTTGCTGCCCAAAATACCCGCATCGAAATTAACACCGGAGCTAATTTGCGAATTCCCGGAGTGGGGCGTTATCCCTCAGATTGGATGATCCCTGAAATGAAAAAAAGAAATATTCCCATTACCGTCGGTGGCGATAGCCATTCGGTCGCGGGAATCGTTTTTGAATATAACGAAGCTGAAACATATTTAGCAGAATGTGGCTATCAAGAATACTGGATATTGAAAAAAGGCCGATGGGAAGCACAGCCTCTGGGAGTGTAACATGGATAAGTGCAATCGAAACAAAATCCTGTACATTCTCATCGTGCTTGTTTTTTTGGGCGTTTTTTGGGGTTGGTACCGGCTTAAAGAGATCACAACGGCGGACATGACGCTTAATAAAACGGCTTTAAGTGAAACTGAAACGGTTGAAAGTACTGATAATAATGAAAAAATGATGGTACATATTACCGGCGCTGTGACTAACCCCGGAGTGGTGGCGCTCAATCAGGGTGCACGATTGGTGGAAGCCATTGAACTTGTGGGTGGGTTAACGGAGTCTGCCGATGTTAATTCTTTAAACCTGGCAAGAAAGCTGCAGGATGAAGAAAAAATTCATGTTCCCGTCGTTGGAGAAACGGCAATAACGGTAAGCGAAAGTTCGAAAATTAATATTAACTCAGCGAGCCGAGAAGAACTGAAAAGTCTGCCAGGCGTTGGAGATGTTATCGCTCAGGGAATCATCGACTATCGGGAAAAGAATGGCGGATTTGCTCAATTGGAAGAATTAAAGAATGTAACGCGGATTGGTGATAAAATATATGAAGGACTATTAGAATCAATAACGTTATGAAAAAGGTTACATACAACTTAAATAATAAAAATTTATCAATGAGGTTTAAAAAAATATTTTAGTTGTTTACAATACCATGATATGTGTTATACTTAATAAATCAAACAGACAAAGGGGTTGAACATGGAGTTAACAAGCAGGCAAAAAGAAATAATCGAAATCGTTAAAGAAAAACAACCTGTTAAGAGTAATGAAATTGCCGAATTACTGGGTATCAATCGCGCTACCATTCGTCCGGATCTTAAAATTTTGACGATGATGGGAATACTGGAAGCGAAGCGAAAGGTTGGTTATTATTATACGGGTCGATCATTGCTGAATATTTTGGGTAGTTATATTAAAACTATTAATGTAACCGACATTCAAACGGAGCCGACCGTTGTTGAAGAGACATCATCCATTTACGACGGCATTATCACCATGTTTACCAAGAATGCCGGAACCTTGTATGTCGTTGATGGCAAATATCTTTCCGGTATTGTCTCGCGTAAGGACTTTATTAAAGCCATGATTGGAAGAAAAGAGGTAGAATCGCTGCCGATTCCGATGATTATGACGCGAATGCCAAATATTATTTATCTGGAAGCAAATGAATCCGTTTATGATGCCGCCTATAAAACGATGTATTACGAGGTTGAATCCCTTCCCGTTGTGCAAAAGGAAATTGACGAAAAGGGCACTCAGCGTTTAGTGTTAATCGGCAAGGTGTCACGAACTAATATTACCCGCTATGTGGTTAACATGGGGAGAAGTGCAAAATAAAGAGGTTAAAATTGAAAAGCATTGTGATTTTTGTTGTTTCAGATACACCCACTGAAATTGGCGAACTGCTCGTGAAAGCAGGGACAAGCGTATTTGAGAACTCCATTCGGGAAGTACGGTTTCATCCGTTTGTGGATGATAAACTGAGTATTGACTACCTGTTGGATTTAGCAAAGCAGGATAACGGATTGGTGGTTTATCGTTTTGCCTCAAGTGAATTAAAGCATCATATGGAAATAGAATCCAAAGCTAAGGGGGTTCCCATTTACGACGTGATGGGATCTCTGATGGAGACGCTAAGAAGTATAACCGGTGAAGAACCGGTCCGAAGCCGGTCTTCAAGTATGGAACTGGATGCCCATTACATTAAGAAAATAGAAGCCATCGAATTTGCCGTAAAATATGATGATGGCAAAAATACATCCGGCTTGAATCAGGCAGATATCATTCTGATTGGGGTATCACGAACGTCTAAAACACCGATCAGCATTTATTTGGCCAATAAAAATTATAAGGTGGCTAATATTCCGTTAATGCCAGAGGTTGAACCACCCAAAGAATTATTTGAGATTTCTAACAGGAAAATATTTGGTCTCGTCTTAGACCCAAACCATCTGGTAAGTATCCGTTCAGAAAGAATCCGGGCTATGGGGCTCACTGGAACATCAAATTATGGGAGTTACGAAAGAGTGATGTTGGAGTTAGAAAAAGCACAACAGCTTTTCGATAAATTGGGATGTACTGTCATTGACGTCACATCAAAAGCAATTGAAGAAATTGCAGCGATTATTCTTGCAAATATAATGAGGAGGTAGAGGAATGTCAAAAAAATGGGTTTATTTGTTTAAAGAAGGTAATGCAACCATGAAGGAATTACTAGGGGGGAAGGGTGCTGGTTTGGCAGAGATGACAAATATCGGACTGCCCGTTCCGGGAGGCTTTACCGTTACAACCGAGGCCTGTACAGAATACTATAATCAGGATAGAAAACTTTCAAATGAAATTATCGACCAGATTAATAAAAATTTGGCAATCTTAGAAAAAGAATGTGAAAAGACCTTTGGTGATGTTAATAATCCGTTATTGGTATCCGTTCGTTCGGGTGCGAAATTCTCCATGCCCGGGATGATGGATACGATTCTAAACCTGGGGTTAAACGATGAAACGGTTGCTGGCATTGCGAAATCAACAAACAATGAACGGTTTGCCTTCGATAGCTACCGACGTTTTATTCAAATGTTTGGAGACGTTGTTCAAGAGATTAGTAAAGACAAGTTTGATTATGTATTAGAAAGTGCCAAGGAGAAAAATGGCTATCGGGATGATACCGAGCTGACTGCTGATGATCTAAAAGAAATTGTTGTCGCGTATAAGAAAATTGTCAAAGATGAAACCGGTAAAGACTTTCCCCTGGATCCTAAAGAGCAATTATTGATGGCTATTGAAGCGGTGTTTAGATCATGGAATAATAACCGCGCCATCAGCTATCGAAATATGAATGATATTCCTCACGACATTGGCACTGCTGTCAACGTTCAATCAATGGTATATGGTAATATGGGTGATGATTGTGGAACCGGTGTAGCCTTTACAAGAAACCCTGCAACAGGACAGAAAAAACTTTTTGGTGAATTTTTAATCAATGCTCAGGGTGAAGATGTTGTTGCCGGAATTCGTACCCCGAGAGACATTGAAGATTTAAAAGAACTCATGCCGGAAGTTTACAAACAGTTCCAGGAAACTGCAGAGCGACTTGAGAATCATTATCGGGACATGCAGGATATTGAGTTTACGATTGAAAAAAGCAAACTTTTCATGCTCCAGACACGAACCGGGAAAAGAACTGCCGCTGCCGCACTTTGTGCCGCAGTAGAAATGGTCGAGGAAGGTTTAATCACAAAAGAAGAAGCGGTTTTGAGACTAGATCCAATATCACTGGATCAATTGCTGCATCCAACCTTTGAAGAGGCCGCTTTAAAAGCAGCAGAACTTCTGGCAACGGGGTTGCCAGCCTCACCGGGTGCTGCCACCGGTAAAGTTTATTTTACCGCGGAAGCAGTGTGCGCAGCCGTTGCAAATGGGGAAGAAACCCTATTGGTCAGAAAAGAAACTTCGCCAGAAGATATTGAGGGCATGTATGCTGCAAACGGAATTTTAACAGCGCGCGGTGGTATGACCTCTCATGCGGCAGTAGTTGCCAGAGGAATGGGTAAGTGCTGTGTAGCCGGATGCGAAGCGATCAAAGTCGATGAAGCGGCAAAACAGTTTACCGTAGGGAATCAGGTCTTTACTGAAGGCGATTTTATCTCGCTAAATGGTAGTACCGGAAGTGTTTATAAGGGCAGCATAAAAACGGTAACCCCAGAACTCTCTGGCCATTTTGCTGAAATAATGGCCTGGGCAGATGAATACAGAACATTAAAAGTTCGTACCAATGCCGACACACCAAACGACGCAGCGGTTGCCGTTCGCTTTGGTGCAGAAGGGATCGGCCTTTGTCGAACAGAGCATATGTTTTTTGATGAACAACGACTACCGAGTGTCCGCCGGATGATTCTATCGGAGTCAAAGCAACAGCGTGAAAAAGCGTTGGCTGAAATTCTGCCGATGCAAAAAGAAGATTTTATTGGTCTTTATAAGACAATGGAAGAACGCCCGGTTACCGTTCGGTTACTTGATCCGCCTCTTCACGAATTCCTGCCGAAAGAAAGCAAGGATATTGAAGCCCTGGCGGCTGATATGGGCTTTGCTTTGGAAGACATGGTCACGATCATTCAGGGCTTGGAAGAATTTAATCCAATGCTGGGTCATCGCGGTTGCCGTTTGGCAATTACCTATCCCGAAATTGCACAGATGCAAACTCGGGCAATTATGGAAGCTGCCATTGAAGTCAAGCAAGAATGTGGTTTTAATGTTATTCCCGAAATTATGATTCCCCTGATTGGTATTAATGAAGAATTGACCTACCTCGATAAGGTTGTTCGAAAAACCGCGGAACTGGTTAAGTCCGAACGTAAGTCAGATATAAAATACCTGGTCGGAACCATGATGGAAATTCCCCGGGCCACTCTGATTGCCGATCAGATTGCTAAAACAGCCGAATTCTTCTCGTTTGGAACCAATGATCTGACTCAAATGACCTATGGCTTTTCGCGTGATGATGCCGGTAAATTTATTACCGACTATAAGGATAAAGGCATTCTGCCAAATGATCCATTCCAGAGTATCGACGTAGAGGGCGTTGGTAAGTTGGTTGAAATGGGCGTGGTTCTGGGTCGGAAAACAAAGCCTGATCTTAAAATTGGCGTTTGTGGTGAACACGGCGGTGATCCCAAATCGATTTTCTTCTTCCACAGCGTTGGCTTAAGCTATGTTTCGTGCTCACCATTCCGAGTACCGATTGCCCGTCTGGCAGCAGCTCAGGCAGCACTTAGCAATAATAAAACAACATTTACGGATAAATAACTCACCACAACAATTGTCAACACCGGATATATTTATCCTTTAAGAAACCCTTCGGGGTTTCTTTTTTTTTAAAAAAGTTCTATAATAAAGGGAGAACAAGAAAATTTAATAATTGAAATAGAGGACGATAATGAAGATTTTAGTATGTGGCGGGGCCGGATATATTGGATCCCATGTGGTCAGGGCCTTAGTCGAAAAAGGATATGAGGTAGTGGTTCTGGATAATTTATCAACCGGACATGAGGGTGCAGTCTCAAAAAAGGCTGTCATTGAGATTGGTGATATCCGCGATAAGGCGTTTCTTAAGCAAATATTTACCGTTCATCAGATTGATTGCGTGATGCATTTTTGTGCTCATTCTCTGGTTGGGGAGTCCATGAATGAGCCGCTTAAATACTATCATAATAATGTCTATGGGACCCTCTGTCTGCTGGAAACTATGGTGGGGCATGGGGTTAAGAATTTTGTCTTTTCTTCGACTGCCGCTATTTATGGAGAACCGGAAGAAAGTCCCATCACGGAAGAAAGTAACAAAAATCCCACCAATACCTATGGGGAGACAAAACTGGCAGTAGAAAAAATGCTGAAGTGGATGGATGGAGCTTACGAACTAAAATCGATGACTTTCCGGTATTTTAATGCCGCCGGCGCCCACTTATCAGGAGAAATCGGGGAGGATCATAACCCCGAAACCCATCTTATACCTTTGATTTTAAAAACGGCTCTGGGACAGCGGGACCAGATCAGTATTTTCGGCGAAGACTATCCGACCCCGGATGGGAGTTGTATCCGGGATTATATCCATGTAATGGATATTGCCTCCGCCCATATTTTAGGGATGGAAAAACTACTCGCTGGCGGAAAAAGCAGTGTTTATAATTTGGGCGACGGAAAAGGTTTCTCGGTCAAAGAAGTGATTGCAAAAATAAAAGCACTGTCATCAAAAGCGTTTGTAGTGAAAGTTGCTAAAAGAAGACCTGGAGATCCAGCAAAGCTGATTGCTTCATCTCAAAAAGCTCAACGGGAACTGGATTGGACGCCAAAACATTCAGATTTAGACACCATCATAAAAACAGCCTGGAAATGGCATCAAAACCACCCCCAGGGCTATAATAAATAAATTTAGTTAGAATTCAAGGGTACTGAAAAATTCGGCGGCGGTTAAATCCATGGCCGCCAGGAGTTTTTCGATACTCTTTAATTTTACAAAATAGTGCATTTCCACACCAATTTTCTGATTATCAAGAATCCCTGCCTCCCGGAGAATTTTTAGATGCTGGGAGAGATTGGCCTGACTGTAGTCAAATAACCGATTCAGGACGCATACACATTGGGGTTCAATTAAAAGAAATTTTACGATTTGTAAGCGAACTGGATGTCCCAACGCCTTGAAAATTTTTACTGAAACATCATCAGCATTCATAGTGGCCTCTTTTCTGCTAGTCTTCTTTGGTGGCGTCATAAAATCGAAAGCCTCCAGAAAGGTTATAAACGTTTTTAAAGTCGTGATTAAGTAAGATGTTCTGGGTTGCATTGCCGGTGACTCCTTTATTACAATAGGTAATAACAGGAAGGGTCGGATCGAGTTGGTCAAGTTTGTCCCGCAGATCTTCATGGGGGATATTTTGCGCCTCGGGTAAATGGCCGTCACGGTACTGGGCCGTTACCCGGGTATCAATGATCTGGTAGACTTCCTTATTGTTCAGTTTTTTTTAAGGTCCGCAGCAGTCATGAGTTTGCGGTCTTTATTTAGGGCATTATCGAGGATCATGCCCGTGTAATGAACCGGATCCTTGGTGGTTGAAAACGGCGGTGCATAACCTAAGTCCAGATTAAAGATTTCATCAACAGTGGCGCCATAGGTAATGAGGGTGACAAAGACGTCCAATCGCTTATCAACACCGTCATAGCCGATGATTTGAACGCCGAGCAGTTTTTGGGTGGAGCGGTCAGCGATGGCTTTGATTAACATTTCCTGGCCGCCGTAATAACCGGGTTTATCGGGCTTGATATTATGACAAATTTCGATATCATAACCTTGACTGCGGGCTTCGGCTTCAGACAAACCAGTGCTGCCGATGCTAATATCAAAGAGCTTAAAAATACCGGTGCTCAGGTTGCCAGGGTAAACGACATTACCACCAGTGATATTATCACCGCAGATCCGGCCAGTTTTATTGGCAGTTGAACCTAAGGGGCGATAGTGTGGCCGTTTTGTCACTGCTGACCAGGTTTCAATGCAGTCGCCGCAGGCATAGATATCAGTATCAATGGTCATCATCCGTTCATCAACCCGGATCGCACCGGTAACACCTAACAGTAAACCCGCTTCCCGGGCCAGGGTTACATTAGGTTTAACACCAGTGGCCACGATAATCATTTCGCCGGGAATCAGGGTTCCGTTTTCCAGGATGACTCCCTGACTGGTAGCCTCAACGACATTAGCATTTTTAAAGATTGGGATTTTTCTTTTGCTCAATCGTTTTTCAAGATACAAGGACATATCCTCATCGAGATTAGGGGTCAGCTTACCGGCCCGTTCAATCAGTGTGACTTTGATTCCGCAGGCTTCAAGATTTTCCATAACTTCAAAACCAATAAAACCAGTCCCGACAACAACCGCCGTTTTAGGATGATGATTGTCCATAAAGGCTTTTATTTTTAGGGCGTTTTGAACATTTCTCAGAAAAAAAACATTCTCCAGTTCAATTCCCTTAATCGGTGGAACAAAAGCCTGAGCGCCGGTGCTCAGGATGAGTTTATCATAAGTGTCATTAAAAACTGCTCCGCTATCCAAATTTTTAATTACCAGGGTTTTGGTGGGGATATCAATTTTTAATACCTCATGGCGAATATGAATGTCGATATTATATTTAGATTTAAAAAAGTCTGGACTTCGCGGAGTTAATTCCTGAATCGATCCGACTTTTCCTCCAAGATAATAAGGAAGCCCGCATCCGGAATATGAAATGTCCTGATCTTTTTCATAGATAATTATTTCTGCCGAATCATTATTTCGCCGGGCCTTTGCCGCAGCCGACGTACCGCCGGCAACTGCTCCTATGACTATAATTTTCATGACGTTCTCCTTAATTTTAAATCAGATTATACCAAAACATTCAGTGAAAAAAGCGTGGATCTAAAACGAGTATTAACTCTATTATAATCAATCAACGATTCAAAAGCAATGATTGATTATGTGAATCAGAGTAAGAAAAACATCGGTTAGGGTAAACGCGTAAAGTTTTGATGACAGACCTTGTTTTAGTTAATTTGAGCTTCGTTGGAATGAAATAACCTGAATAACAATCGGGGAATTGGGTAATAAGTTTTAGAGTCAGTTGAGAAGCAAAAATGAGAGCCCGTATTGTCGGTAAATTAAGGAACTTAAAAAAAGTAAAAAGCGAAAGTGGGAGAGAAAAAACGGTAAAGAGAACTTGATTACAGGAGTTTAATTGATATTGATAAGGATGATGGGTAATGAAAAAAAATAGCGATACTAGTAAGCTTCTACGTGAAATAGAATTAAACCAAAGCATCCCAAAAATTCAGGTAGGGTCTTTTAGTCATCTATTTAAACCCTCGAATATGGGTGTGCTTGTTTTATTTTGCCTGCTTTTGTATGTACTGTTTTTACCTCCAGTCATTGGGATGGGCGATGATAGAAGTTCCGCGGCCATTATTTCAGGTAGCAATCTCTATCAGCTGGGAGAGTTTACCCCGAAAGAATCCATGGCTTATTTTGAAAAAAACTGGGGCATTAGAGAATATTACAACGATTCATACAACGCTCAGATTACCGCGCAGACACCTTTTATCAATGCAGCAAAGCGGCTTGATCAGGCCTATACCTGGGATTGGTTGTTCGATATGCGATTTTACGGGGCAGTCATTTTGGTGTTTTATTTGATTGGGATGTACTTTTTATTTGAAACGGTTACCTATGGAAAACGCTCTAAATGGGCCTATGTCAGTGTTGGTCTGGGAGTGATTATCTTCGGGGACACAGCTTACACCGCCTGGATTAATTCTTTTTATACTCAGGCCCTCAGTTTTTTTCTGGTGATTATTCTGGGAACCTCGCTTATTTTAATGGGCCAGGAAAAGCTGAATGACGATCTTCTGATTGGTTGTTTTTTCTTAAGCTCTTTACTGCTTTGCCTCTTGAACCAGCAATATGCTCTGCTGGGGCTTTTTTTGGGCATCCTGGGGATCAATCTCAAATATGTGAATGGAAGAAAAAGTTATCGACGAATCTGTGTTGGTTGTGGAGCCCTGCTGATGCTATGCTCACTGGTAGCATTTTTTATCATGCCCAATGGGCTGACAAATCTAAGTGCTTATCACAGTATGACCCGGGGAGTGTTGATGACGGCTGATAACCCGGAGCAAGCCCTAAAAGAGTTTTCAATCAATCCCCAGTACGCCGTATTAACCGGAACCTCTTATTATCAGGCGATCTCTCCCGAAACCATGGATGGCCAGGTGATGAAGACAGAATTTTTTAATAAGGTGAACCCTACCGAGGTGGCGATTTACTACCTGGCCAATCCGGGGCAATTATATGAAATGCTCAATCGCTCGGTTAACAGTAGTTTTAATATTCGGCCAGGCTGGCTGGGTAATTACGAAAAAACTCAGGGATATCCACCGGGCGCCCAAACCAGCTTTTTTACTTCCTGGAGTTATCTAAAAGCCAATTACCTGCCGGGAAATTTTGGCTTTATTATTATCTGGATGGGACTGCTGATTGGTGTTTATGTCCGATTTTTCAGAAAAGGGATCATCGAAAAAAACGGACGCAATACCCTGCGCTTTGTGGGACTGATGACCTGGCTGTTTATTGGGTTATGGGAATTGTATGTTGCCATTATTACCTCGGGGGATACCGATACCCTGGGACATCTATTTATTTTTTCCTTGACCTTTGATCTGATATCATTTGTCGTTTTGGGGAAATTTATTCATTGGATCGAAAAACAATTGAGGAAGGTTGATTGGGAATCCCGCAAGCAGGCGTTTTTTAATCGGAATAAAGACCAGAATAAAGATCAGGGAGGATATCGATTATGAAACGAAACATTTTTGTTTTCATTGCCCTGATTTTAATGGTTTTGCAAATGCCGGTGACTTATGGCAAGGAATCGGTTAGCCAGCAAAACAGTACCATGAAGACGAAGGATGTGCTGCTAATCTACGACCAGTTAGCGGTGGACACGGTATATCAGAGTAATCTTTTTACGATACAAACCTTGCTGAGCACGCTGTCCCAGTCGGCGGAAATAACTTCCATGGATGATTACAGTGACGGCCGACTATCAGCGTATCAAAAATTGATCATTTTAAAAAATACAAAAAATCCCATTACCAATCTGGCTTTTATTGCTGATTGCCAAAATTATTCCGGGGTGACACTTTATATTGGGTTTGCTGCCCCGGAATTGATCCCCGAGTTGGATAACTTTTTGATTAGTCGTCAATTGGGACGGACCGTGTCGCTAAGCATAAATGAGTTGGTTTTTGACAGCATCTGGGTCGATGATTTGCGGGTGATTGATGAACCATCCGGTCCCGGGGAAGTGACCATTGGTGTTGGTTTGGCAACCTATCCTTTTTCAAAAACCGTCGGTCGTCTGACCTATGTGCCAACCTTTGTGGGTGACCCGGGGTTTGCTCTGGGCCTGGGGGAAATTCTTAGCGACTTGTTTGGACTGGGAACATCGACCCATATGACCCTGCTAATTCCTGATATTTATCCCTTTTCTGATTTGAACATGGTTATTAAGACCAGCGATGCTTTTTACGCAAACGGTATCCCCTTTACCCTGGGAGTCGTTCCCCTGGACGAGAATATGGACTTTCCGGCAATGGCCCGGTTTTATCAGGTGTTGCGTTATGTGCAGTCAAGAAACGGGACCATCATCCTTCATCGACCGAGTCCTATTACCGTATCCGATGGCAACACGGTGCTATCGCAAAAAATGCATGCTGTTATCACTAAAATGGTCAAAAATGGTGTTTATCCGCTGGGTCTGGCAACCGAAGAAAGTTTGTTTTTTGACGAGGTCAGTCGGGTTAATCCCTTAAATCTTTTTTCATCAGGGATCATTCTCCCGGATGATAGCACTGCTGAGTCGGGCAGAAAAGAAACCTGGGCCCTGCGTTTTGTAAGCCTGGGAATCAGCCTTGAAACCATTGAGAATACCAGTAGTCGTAATCGAAATTTTGGCTATTATCCGGTTAATACCACCATTGTGTTACCCTTGCCGGAAAACGAAGCGGCGCTTGATGCCCAACTGAAAATTATTAATGATAAGTGGTTGTCTCTGACGGATTATAAGGACCTAAATAATTATTGGACAATCGGACAGAATGCCGTTTCAAGCAGCCCCGTGGGAATTCGCCTTAATGGCCGGCCGGTTTCTCTGAGCTACGATGAAGAACCCATTGCTGAATATTATCGCTATCAAGAAACCCCGGAATACAGTCTGGAAAAAATATTTACAACCGGCAATGCCTTTTTGCTAACGGTAGTGGGGATCATCATTGTATTATTTACTGTAATCGTGGTTTTTAGTCGGCGCGTTTATCTTAACAAGTTTAGAAAAATAGTCAGCAATGATGGAAAAAAAGAGACGAAAAAAAAATCCCGGGATCAGGAGGGAAATACCCCATGAATGTGTTTGATTATTTAATGCTGGTCAATATCTTTTTAATCTGGAGTCTCTTGTTTGTGAACATTGTTTTAATTGTAGCTGGATATGTTTATTATCTGAAGGTGGAAAAAGAGCAACCTCCGGAAATAATAGGTGAGCATCCCTTTGTTTCGATTATGGTTCCAGCCCATAATGAAGGGGTAGTGATCGTCAAAACCGTAGCGGCTTTGCTGGCCTTTGACTATCCCTGGGATCGCTATGAAATTATTGTGATCAATGATAACTCATCGGATAACAGTGCGGAGCTTCTCAAAGAAATAAAGGACAATAACCCCAGTCGCATGTTGACGATCATCAATACCGATAAGATTACCGGCGGCAAGGGAAAATCCAATGCCTTGAATATTGGTTATCAGCAGGCCAAAGGCGAGTTTATTGCGATCTATGATGCCGACAATACCCCCGAACACAAGGCACTTGCCTATCTGGCTGCTGAACTGAGGGCCGATGAGTCCCTGGGGGCGGTGATCGGAAAATTTCGAACCCGAAATAAGGAGGTCAATCTGCTGACCCGGTTTATTAATATTGAAACCCTGTCCTTTCAGTGGATGGCCCAGGCCGGCCGATGGCAACTGATGAAGCTGTGTACCATTCCGGGAACCAATTTTATAATCCGACGGTCAATCATTGAGGCCATTGGCGGCTGGGATGAAAAGGCAGTGGCAGAAGATACCGAAATCAGCTTTCGAATCTATTTAATGGGTTATAAAATTAAATTTCAGCCCAAGGCGGTGACTTGGGAACAGGAACCCCAAACCTGGGGGGTCTGGTTTAGACAGCGAACCCGCTGGGTCAAGGGTAATGTTTATGTGCTGATAAAAAACATTGGCTATCTGGTTGATAAGGATGCCCGGAAAATCCGTTTCGATATTTTTTATTTTTTATCCACGTATTTTCTACTCCTGACGGCACTGGTAGTGTCGGATGTTATTTTCGTGATGAACATAGCCGGGTTGGTGTCAACGACGATCCAGGGATTTAGCAATCTGCTCTGGTTTACCGCCTTCGTGATGTTTGTTTTGGGTGTATTTATTGCGCTGACTACCGAAAAAGGGGAGATGAGCGTTTCCAATTTCTTTATAATCACCCTGATGTATGTCACCTATTGCCAAATGTGGATTATCGTAACGGTATACGGGGTTTTTTCCTATTTTAAAGATCGCATTAAAAAGCAGGACAGCAAATGGTACAAAACCGAGCGCTTCCAGGGCTAACATAAAAGAGGAGGAGAACATGAAACGATTAAGTATCACAATAATTTTGCTGAGCTCACTGCTGGTGATCCTGATTCAGCCCGCTGCTGCGGTAAACTATGGCGGGGTACCCCAGACCGATGGTCGGACTGAATCCCGAACCCTTGAGACTAATTTTTTAGATTATTCCATGAAGGGTCTTTTTTCAACAACAGAACAAACTTTCTGGATTGCCAAAGACTGGGATGTGGAAACGGTGTTGCTGCATCTGGAATACCGGGCCACCCAATTGGCGGATACCCAGTTGTCCAGCTTGACAGTGGCCATTAACGGGACTTATTTTTATTCTTTGCGTCCCACCGACAACTCCGGAAATCGTCATGGCATCGATATCTATGTACCGCTGGAGTCGCTCCAGCAGGGCTACAATATTATTAAAATCGATGGTTATATGCGAACTCAGGAAGCCCAACCCTGTGTGGATGATGTTAGTGAGGCCAACTGGTTGGACATTTATAAAGAATCAACGATTGCGGTAAGGTTTGACAAAAACACCTTTATCACCAACATTGAATCTTTCTACAATCGTTTTTTTGAAGTGGATGCTCTGAAATATGGGGAATCGGCATTTGTTCTTTCAGATGCCGACAATCCGGCCGAACTAAATGCAGCGCTTTTGGGAATCTCCGGGATATCCAATCAGACCATTTACCCTGACGGTTATTTTCCGATCTTAAAATTGAGTGATCCAGCGGGAAATCAACTAGAAAACAGAATTGTCATTGCCAGGTACGATCAACTGCCTGATAATTATCGCGATCAGGCAGACCAGAATGGGCTTAATGATGAAGATGCCTTGCTGGTTCTGATCAATGAAGGATCAGGAACAAATACCCTGATGATCACCGCTAAAAATGATATCGCTCTGATCAATGCTGGTCGGATGTTGGGAAATTCGACCTTGATGAATCAATTGCAGTCAACTGTAAAACTGATAGGAAAAATCGAAGACGTTAAAACCGAGGTGTACACTGCCGAAACTTATATCAATTTTACCGGTGCCAAAGGAACCGATTACAACGGACCCTTTCATCAGGTCAAGGAGTTTGCCATCAACTATCCTTTAAATCGAAGCCTGACTAACGCCAGCGAATTTTATCTGAGTTATCGGTATTCGGAAAACCTGGACTTTGACCGGTCATTGATGACGGTTTATATTAACGATATTCCCGTCGGCAGCAGAAAGTTATCCCAGCATAAGGCCGGGGGCGATGAAGCGACCATTCCCATTCCTACTGATATTGATATTGGTGGTGCCTTCACGGTAAAAGTGGCTTTTGATCTAGAAATAAAGGATCTCTGGTGCAGTTTGCGTCAGGGCGATATGCCCTGGGCTTACCTTACTCCTGGAACAATGTTAAAAATCAACTCCGTGGCCAGTCAGGATCTGATTTTTGAAAACTATCCATCGCCCTTTGTGACAGATTACAGTTACAATGCACTCAGTCTGGTCGTCCCAAATCAGATCGATGGGGAAACGGCCAAACTACTGGCAAAAATGTTTCGGGTAATGGGACGCTACACCAAAGGGAATACTGGGGATCTCGCCGTGTTTTATCCCGGGGAATTGAATGAGGCGGTACTATCCACTAATATTATTGCAGTGGGAACCGAAGACAGTAACAGCTTTATAAGGAGTAATAACGATAAGTTATATTTCCGATTGACCGAAGAGGGTACCAGTTTCTTATCCAATGAAAAACTGGTCATCGACCCGACCTATGGTAAAACCCTTGGTTCAGTACAGTTGCTTGGTTCATTGTATAATAAACCGGGCCGGGCCAGTCTGATGGTGGTGGCACCTAATCAGACGGGCCTGGCGGCGATTGGTAATAATTTGGGCGAACTAAAGAACCTCGGTAAACTCTCAGGCGATGCGGTTTTGGCAGATGCGAATGGCAATGTGCTAAGCTATCGCTTTAAAGCACCCCAAAATCCCACTATTGCAGTAGTCGAGCAAATTGCTGTGAGCCAGGACGCCCAGATATTTCTGGTAGTCAGCATCATGGTTCTGATTTTGCTGGCAGTGGGACTGATCATGGTTGTCCGCAAGAATGGGCTTGAACTAAAGAAGGGCGGGTGGCGAAAATGAAAAATAGAGATCAGGTTTTATCCGATCTGGGGATTGTTTTTTTTCTGGTATTAACTTTTGTTACCATCACCTTTACAGCCCAGGATTCAGCCCATTATATAAAGAATTTAGTAATGCTTAATATCAGTTTTCTGGTTATTCTGATTACCTATTTCAGTAACATAACCCTGGGTCTGGTTACCAATGGCATCGTGCTTTTTTTCTACCTCTCCTATACGATCGTTTTGGTGTTGGTAAATGGCGAACCACTGACTGCCTCATCCTATTTTTGGATTGTACTGCTGCCGCTGTACACCTATGTGGTCAGCTTGATGACGGGGAGAAATCGGGCCCTGCAAAATCGGGTTAAAGAGTTAGAAGATGAAAATGTCAGTTTGTCTACAGTTGATCCAGATACCGGGCTGCGGAATTTTCGGACTCTGATCAGTGATGCCAAAATTTTTATCGGTATGTCAAAACGGGGGCAGATAGAGTTATCGCTGATGATGATAAAATTCCGCCATTATAAAGAAATCAAACGTATTCTGGGAGAAGAACGGCTACCGCTGTTTATCCGTCAGATGACCGAGGTGATGCATCGTAGTCTGAGAGCAGAAGATACCCTCTATCTGGTCGAAAAAGACGATATCACCTTTGGTCTGTTTTTGATCACTGATTCGGTGGGGACAAAAATTGTCGAAAATCGGATCAGGAATCATATGAAAACCGAAGAGTTTTATACTATCACAGCACCTTACGAGGTAGAAATTGATCTGAAAATCGGTGTTTTTCATTGTGATGAATGTAAAACGGGTGAAGCAGTTTCGCCGCTGGAATTTATTGAAAAAGCTAGAAAAGAAATGGAATATGATGTTGGTTAAGGTTCAGAAATAAAAAAACCGGGCAGATTGTCTTAAATCACAATCGGCCCGGTTTTTTTAGTGGTTTAGGGTCTAAAAATAATTAGCGATGGCTGCACAGACCCGCTGGGCTGCTTGACCGTCACCATAGGGGTTAACGGCATGAGCCATGGTTTGGTAAGCTTCGCGGTCATCCAGCAGATGCTGAGCGATGCGGATGATTTCGTTTTTATCAACACCGCCCATGACGACCGTGCCGGCGGCGACGGCTTCAGGGCGCTCAGTTTCGTGGCGTAGCACGATCACTGGTTTGCCCAGTGCCGGGGCTTCCTCTTGAATGCCACCGGAATCCGTAAGAACCAAGTAGGCGCGGCCCATCAGGTTGGACATTTCGCCGTAATCCAGGGGCGCCAGAATATGAACCCGATCAAGATCAGCAAGGAGCGGCAAGGCTGTTTCGGCAATCAGCGGATTGGGATGCATGGGAAAGACCACTTCAATATCCGAATTGGTCAGAACCAGTTCGCGGATAGCTGAGAAGATCTGCTCCATCGGCGCACCGATATTCTCCCGGCGGTGAGAGGTCAATAAGATCACCCGCTTATTTTTGTAGTCAATGGTGTTAAGAATGGGGTTTTCAAAATGGTAGCTCTCTGTTACAGTCATTAATAAAGCATCGATAACCGTATTCCCGGTAATCACAATTTGGGTCTTTGAAATATCTTCCCGGATCAGATTATCCCGATTGCCGGTGGTGGGAGAAAAATGCAGGTCTCCTAACTGGCTGATGAGGGTCCGATTCATTTCTTCCGGGTAAGGGGAGTATTTATTTTTAGTCCGCAAACCGGCTTCTACATGGCCAATCGGGATCTGTTCATAAAAAGCAGACAGGGCTGCGGCAAAAGCAGTGGTGGTATCGCCATGAACCAGAATCATATCCGGGGACTCGGCTACCAATATCGGTTTCAGCTCGTTGAGAATACTGGCGGTAAGATAGGAAAGGGTCTGGCCGGGCTTCATCAGGTTTAAATCATAATCCGCGGTGATGTCAAAAAGATTTAGCACCTGATCGAGCATTTCCCGGTGCTGGGCAGTCAGGGTTACTAGGGTCTGGAAACGAGGATCTTTTTTTAAAGCAATTACCAAAGGCGCCATTTTGATGGCTTCCGGCCGGGTTCCAAAAAGAATCATAATTTTTATTTTTCTCATGGTTACTCACTTTCTTCCTGTTCTAATCTATCGATTTTTAGCGAGCGAGTGGGAGTCGCTGAAATATAAAAAAAGCTAAAGTAGTACCGACAATTGTTATCTCATGTTGTACGCATCGGAGCGGACACGGCAAAGCCTGTCCGATTCTTCGCGAAGGCAACGAGCCAATCATTAGCTTGCTTATAGTTGGCGACTGCCCGCGACCAATGCGAAAGGAGCAAAGCGGATTTCGCATGGCGTGGCGAACAACAGATTAACAATTGGTCGGTACGGAAGCGTTAGGGAATCCTGGTGCGTGTGATCATTTATTATAAACCAGACCCAGCAGGGCCTGCAGGTTATCATAGGAGTAAGCGTTATCGTTGTAGCCGAAACCGCCATAGAAAGGACTTGTCTGATCGGCATTCTGATGTTTTTTAAGCTGTGTCAAAGCGTGCTCAGTTAAACGATCATTCCCCAGTGCAGCACCAATCTGAGCGGCAATGCCGTAAGCGGCAGAAGATTCCTGGGTATCCAGGGCAGCTCCGGTTTGGGGATCATAATTAGAATAAAGAGTGCCGCTGATAATTTTTTCTTCCAGCCAGTAAAGGGATTGGGGGGAATAAAGGCCAACTTCAGCCAGATTTTGCATCACCATCAGGCTATCGAGAATATTGACCTTTCCGCCTGTATTGCGATATGTTCCCTTTTGCGGATCATAGCTTTTATAGTAGAGGGGCAATGTTTCGCTAATAAAGCTACCCAGCAGAATCTGCTGATTTATTTCGACTGCCTCAGCGGTTTCAAGACGGGCAGCCGCTAGGGTTTGGATGGCAGCAAGATTTAAATAGGCCACCTCCACGGTTTTATCCTCGGTGGGGCTGCCGGCGCTGTAGTAATTGACCAGATAACCATTTTGAAATCCCTTTGTTGGTAACTGACTTTCCAGCGTTTCAAAGATTTTCGTAGCAGAATCATTAAGCGGCCATTTTTTTTTTGCCTGGGTCAGGGTTTGGTAAATCCGCAGGTCGTCGATGGTCGCCGAAACATCGGTAATCAGATCGCCGTTTTCAACAATACGCCACAACAAAATAGCATCGATGATCAGATGAGTTTGGATATAATCGGCGGTTTCATCAAAAAGCGGTTGATTTTCGGTTAATCGGGCATATTCCAATAGTAGACCCATCGATTCGGAAAGAATTTCATGACCGGTAGATAAGTCTCCGATTTGGCTTGTGCTCTGATAATTGGTATAAATGCCACCCTGTGGAGAGGTTAGTTGATTATCGATAAAAGTTTGACAAGCCAAAGTTTGAGGGGAAAGCGGGCTAACAACTGGTGACAGGGGGGCAGATTCAAGCGTTTTATAGTCAGCCATTTTAGTATTATCCTCGCTGGGGTGGGGATAACAACCCCAAATTGCAACTATCAAAGCAACCAGCACAACTAAAATAAAAAATAGTCTAAGTTTTTTTCCCATATTTTAACTTCTTTCCTATTTTTGATCGACCTTTTAGCATCACCTTACGCACCAGATTAACGGTTGAAGAGACCATAATAATGCCCACCGCCAATGCGCCGGAAATCAGCATGGTATGAACGCCGGTGGAGATACCAAGATCAATCTCGCCGTTAATGAAATAGAGCATCGTATAGTAGATGCCGCCCCCGGGAACCAGGGGAATCAGGGCCACGGCCAGAAAAATCGTGGTTGGTGATTTAGTTAAGCGGGCCAGTACTTCGGCATAAAGGGAGATCGCAATGGTTGCCAGTAGATAGGGAAGGACATCATTAGTAATAACTAGTTGAAAAATTACGTAAACCAGTTGTCCCAGCATCCCCCCGAAGGCTGAAAGCAGCAGTTTATTTCGGGGGATATTAAACACAATGGCAAAGGCCAGGGATGCCCCAAAGGCATATAAGCAAGGAGTAAGATAATCCATCATTTCAACCTCCCCAGAATGGTCGTAATAAACTTAAAGGTACAGCTACTCCAGAGGCAATGGCGGCACCAATGAGCAGCGCTTCAACACCCTTGGCCAGTCCGGAAAGATAGTCACCGGCAATGATATCCCGGATCGAATTGGTGATCGCCAGCCCGGGCACCAGGGTCATAATAGAGCCAATAATAATAGTATCCATATTGCTTGTAAATCCCAAGCCCAAAGCTGCTAGAGCAACGGTTGAGGCAATCAGACCACCGACAATATGGGTGAAAAAAATGTTGGCCTGAAAGCGACGCATGGTATCCATTTGCAGCTTTATTCCTAATCCAATGACAAACCCCACGCAGCTATCCATAAAACTTCCCCCAAAAAAAAGCGTGAACATTTGGGAAATAAAGGCAAAAGCTAAGACGTGAAGATAATAAGGATAAGAAGGGATGGTATCAATGCGTTTAATTTCGGCCACCAGTTTTTTATAATTGGTGGGTTCATAAGAGATTTGCCGGGATAAATGATTGAGTTCAGATACCTTGGTCAAATCGATTTTTCGGGAATGAATCCGACGGGTCCGGGTCAGGGGGACTTCGCCTTCCAGGGTAACAGAGATGATAATGGTGGTCGGCACAACGAAAATTTCTGCCTCTTTGGCACCAAGGGCAAGACAGATCCGATGCATCGATTCTTCCACCCGATAGGTTTCAGCACCGTTGGCAAGGAGGATAACCCCCATTTCCATAGCAACATGACTCAGTTGGGTAATCGTCATTACAGTTCATCCACGATCGCATCGAGAACCCGGTGTGCCACCGCATCCTTGGATAAGAGCGGAAGTGCTTCAGTTTTTTCAAGGGTCATTATGGTTACCCGATTGGTAGGGGTATTAAAACCGGCTCCTTTTTCTTTTAAATTATTAGCTACCATCATATTCACGTTTTTGAAACATAGTTTTTCTCGGGTATTTTCGATCATATTTTCCGTTTCCATCGAAAAGCCACAGATAAACTGATCGGAACGTTTCTTTTCGCCGATGGTTTTTAAAATATCAATGGTTGGAGTCAGGTTAATTACCGGTTGTCCGTCCCGTTTTTTTATTTTTTGGGTGGCTACTTCGGTCGGCTTGAAATCGGCAACAGCGGCAGCTTTAATGACAATATCAGTTGCTTCAAAATGATCCATCACCTGGGAGCACATTTCACTGGCGGTCACAACCGGGATAAGGTTGACAAAGGCTGGTGGGGTGAGAGACGTTTTGCCGCTGATAAGGGTTACTTCGGCACCCCGGAGCATGGCCGCCTGGGCCAGAGCATAACCCATTTTACCGCTGGAATGATTGGTAATATAGCGCACTGGATCGATGGCTTCGCAGGTTGGTCCGGCAGTAATGATAATTTTTTTTTCTTTGAGATCATGGAAAAAGGCAATTTCCCGGAGAATATGATCGATTAGTAATTTTTCATCCGGTAGTTTTCCGGCCCCCACATCCTTGCAGGCCAGCATGCCGACAGCGGGATCGATGATCTTGTAATCCAGCTTTTTTAAGCTTTTTAGATTATTCTGGACAATCGGGTTTTCGTACATGGCGGTATTCATAGCCGGGGCAATGAGTTTGGGACAGTGACAGGCCATGATGGTGGTGGTGAGCATATCATCGGCAATTCCAGCATTGATTTTACCGATGACATTGGCCGAAGCCGGTGCCACCATAAAAAGATCGGCCCGTTTGGCCAGACTAATATGGGCCACGTCATAACGGATATTGCGGTCAAAGGTATCAACAATACACTTATTACCAGTTAAACTCTCAAAGACCAGGGGGGCGATAAATTCCTGGGCGTTTTTTGTCATCATAACCTGAACATCACAACCCATTTTGGTCAGGCTGCTGGCTACATTGGCCATTTTATAAGCGGCGATGCTTCCAGTAATACCCAGAATAACGGTTTTATTTCTTAATATATTTTTCATCGGTTTTCCTTTTCCAACTGTTTTCATTTATTTTCATAATCATTATACCAAATCCGAGGGTCAGGAGTAAATATAAGTTTTA
Source organism: Acetobacterium carbinolicum (assembly GCF_047456275.1). GTDB lineage: Bacteria > Bacillota > Clostridia > Eubacteriales > Eubacteriaceae > Acetobacterium > Acetobacterium carbinolicum. The sequence continues at coordinate 2,705,635 of NZ_CP173357.1, read as the reverse complement.
AATGAATTTTTTATTGAATTTAAGTAAAAAAGGCGTTAAAATAAAGATGCATTGTATCCGGCGTGACTGGAACGATAGCGGGAGGTAAATATGAAAAATCCAAAGACCAACGATTTGGTCAAACTATCCTTTTTTGTGGCGATTATCGTCTTGTTGGCAGTAACACCGTTTCTTGGCTATATTCCTTTGGGATTTACCCGAGCCACCATTATTCACATCCCCGTCATTATTGGCAGCATTATGTTAGGACCATTTTATGGCGCCTTTTTGGGCTTTGTTTTTGGGCTGACCAGCTTAATCAACAATACCTTTAATCCCACAGTGACATCTTTTGTGTTTACTCCGTTTTATTCCCTGGGAACCTACTCTGGTAATTTCTGGAGTTTAGTGATTTGTTTTGTACCCAGAATTCTTGTTGGTGTGGTACCCCATTATGTCTATCGGGGAATGAAAAAAGTAAAAAGTAATGATGTTATGGCTCTTGGTTTTGCCGGTGTTGCAGGATCATTGACCAACACTCTTTTAGTAATGAATTTTATTTATCTATTCTTTGGACAAAGTTATGCTGAAGTTAAAGATGTGGCTGTTTCGACCCTGTATGGGGTGATTCTTTCGGTAATTGCTATTAACGGCATCCCGGAAGCCATTGTGGCGGGTATTCTCACCACTGCGATCTGCAAGGCACTATTGCGATATACTGGCAAATCGGTCCTGCATATAGAATAAATAGTCTTAATCAATTCGGTGAAATAGACATCTCCAAACTATTCAAAAGTAATTTAATCTGACTTATGTTTTTATTACCCATGATTTGACGGCGATTACTTATTTTTGTGATACGGTTCTCTTTCTTTACGAAGGCAAGGTAGTGGAGCAATGTCCGGTTAAAGAAATCGGGCAGGTTAATAATCCTTATTCAAAAAAATTGCTCTACTCGATACTATTAGAGGATGCCTAATCCAGCGAATTCAGCGTGTAGGGTAACTCATAAAGACTAAATAAGGCTCACAAACAGATGCTAACGGCATCTGTTTGTGAGCCTTTGTTTATAATCTATTTAGTTGATCTCTTTTAGCAGTTGTACTTTTTATTTTTTGCTAAAAGAGATATAATAAAAAAAGATATCAATAAAGTGAAATCAAAGATAAAATTAAGGAGTGTACCCATGAAAAACTGGAAAAAAGAACTAAGCCTGGTGGTGATGCTACTGCTTGTGTTTACTTGTTTTGGAACAACAGCCCTGGCAGCAACGGTCAATGATGATCAGACCATCACCCTGAGGATTGTCCACACCAATGATATTCATTCCCGTTACATGTATAGTACCCAAAACAATACCCTTGGTTTTGCCAAACTAAAAACCATCATCAATCAGAAAAGTCCCGATCTTGTTGTTGATGCCGGGGATATTTTTCATGGACAGTCCTTTGCCACGATTGAAACCGGTGGTTCCATTGCAGAGCTGATGGCCGCAGTGGGCTATGATGCGATGGCACCGGGGAATCACGATTTTAATTATGGCAGCGCTCGGCTGCTGGAACTGGCTACCATGGCCAATACTAGAATTCTGGGCAGTAACGTGACGTACAGCGACGCGGGGAATCCCTTCTTTAGTGACGACTATTTAATCAAAGAAATAGTCGCCGATGGCGGAGTGATTAAAATTGGTGTGTTTGGGCTGATCAGCCCGGATATCTATTCGGATACGGCCCCGGCCAATGTGGCCGGACTGAGCTTCGGCACGCAGGAATCGGTGATTGCCAATGCCAGGCAGAATGTGGCGACGCTGGATGCACAAGGGTGTGATGTGATTGTCGCCCTGACCCACATCGGGGATTCAGATAACGGGACCTTAATGCGCAGTGATGCCATTGCCGAGGGTGCGCCGGGAATCGATGTGATTGTCGATGGCCATACCCATGATGTCGAAAACCGAGAAGTCAATGGCACCCTGATTGTTCAAACCGGCTGTTTCTTTAGTGCGGTCGGTGAGGTTGAGATCATCCTGAATGCAAATGATGAACAGCCTGATCCCGAGGATGTCAGCTATTCTATTTTAGATCAAACCGCCAGCTTGACAACGGTAGCTCAGGCAACAGATGAGCTCATTCCGGCTGATCCGATCGTGGCGGCTCTAACGGCAGAAATTGAAGCCCGGGAAGACCCGATTAAGAAACAGGTAGTGGGAAATACCCCGGTAAAACTGGGTGGTACCACTGATAATATCTGGCAGGATATCCGGTTGGGTGAGCTGAATCTGGGCAGAGCTCTGTCTGATAGTTACCGTTTTATCACCGGTGCTGATATCGCAGTTGAAAATGCCGGAGGAATCCGGGCATTAATTCCTGCCGGGGATATTAATAAGGGTCAGGTTATTGACGTACTGCCTTTTGGCAATTATCTGGTGACCAAGTCGGTGACTGGTGCTGATCTTAAAAAAATGCTGGAAACCAGTATTGAAATCGGCATTAATAACCAGATTGCCAACGACAAGAATGATAATTCCTGGCCCAGTAATAGTGGTAGCTATCTGCAATGGAGCGGCATCACCGCCCAGTATGATTTAACTAAAACGATGGGCGAGCGGGTCTTTTCGGCTCAGGTTGGTGGCACGGATTTAGAACCAAACCATTACTACACCATCGCCTGCAATAACTATCTGGCCACCAGCAGCGACTACCCGGGTTTACAGGATGCCGCTGTCATCAATGAGTATTCGGCCTGTGATGAAGCATTTATCAGTTATCTACAAAATGCCGGTGCGGACCGTTTTATGGTGGCCATCAATACCCCTAACGTTACCGCTGGAATAACGCCTCAACCGGCGCCCAATCCTCAACCGGTGCAAAAACAGTCAGCCAATAATCCCCGAACCGGCTATGGACAATGGGGCTGGGGGTTGATAGTCCGATCAGTCTTTCGCTTCTGATTTTGTGAATTGTTATTTATAAGCTACTATATATCATAAGATTAACGTTTGCGGGCGGGTACTACCCGCCCCTACAGGATAATGCATGACTTTTTTGTACAAGTTAAACCCCTTCAGTTTGTAGGGGCGGTTATCAACCGCCCGCAACGTTGTCTGAAGACATTGTTTGCCAGGCAGGTTCGCCTTGCCTTTTAATAAAGGAGGTGATATCGATCAACAAAAAAAACAACCTCCAGAAAATCATGGCTGTGGCGATTGAGACTGCAAAAGCAGGGGCGGCCCAGGGCGAGGTTCCGATCGGAGCGGTGCTGGTTTGCGAGGGCAGAATCATTGCCCGGGCCCATAATCAAAAAGAATGCCTGGCGGATCCCACTGCCCATGCCGAGATGTTGGTAATCCGGGCCGCGGCAAAAAAACTCAGGCGCTGGCGGCTGGATGATTGCCAGCTCTATGTCACTGCCGAACCCTGTGTGATGTGTATGGGAGCCATTATTCAGGCTCGAATTCCCATGCTGGTTTATGGTGCTACCGAAAAGAAATTCGGAGGCGTGGAGTCCACAGCCCGGCTGGGACAACACCCGATGCTCCCCAAAAATATGGAAATCTATGCCGGAATCTGCGAACAGGTATGTGAAGAATTATTAAAAGATTTTTTTGAGAATAGGAGAAATAAAGATGCGTAACAAATCAAAGGTGTATTTTACAACCTTACGGACAACTGGTTCTAACAATATCTTAAAAAAGCTGGAAAAACTTGTCACCGCCGCGGGCATGACCGACATCGATTTTGAAAACAAATTTGCGGCCATTAAGATTCATCTGGGTGAACCGGGAAACCTGGCTTATCTCAGACCGAATTATGCCAAAGTCATTGTCGATATGGTTAAAGAAAAAGGCGGGAAACCCTTTCTCACCGATTGTAATACCCTTTATGTGGGACGACGAAAAGATGCTCTGGAACACCTGGATGCGGCCTACGAGAATGGCTACAACCCTTTTGTTACGGGGTGTCATGTCATTATTGGCGATGGTCTGAAAGGAACTGATGACATTGAGGTGCCACTTACAGGCGGCGAATGTGTGACTTCAGCTAAAATCGGCCGGGCTATTATGGATGCGGATGTTTTTATTTCGATGACCCATTTCAAGGGGCATGAAAGTACCGGCTTTGGTGGCGTATTGAAAAACATTGGCATGGGATGCGGTTCCCGGCGGGGAAAAATGGAAATGCATTCCAGCAGTAAACCCTTTGTTAAGGAAAAGAAGTGTCGAAGTTGTGAAATGTGTGGCAAGATCTGTGCGGTTGCGGCTATTTCATATCGACAGGCGGATGGCAAAGCCAGCATCAATCACGATATCTGTGTGGGCTGCGGCCGCTGTATCGGGGTCTGTCCTTTTGATGCCATCTCACCTAAATACGATGAAAGCAATGATATCCTAAATAAAAAAATCGCCGAGTATACCAAGGCTGTGGTAGACGGCCGTCCCCAGTTCCATATCAGTTTTGTGATCGATGTTTCGCCTAACTGTGACTGTCACGTCGAGAACGATCTACCAATCATTCAGGATGTTGGTATCTTCGCATCGATGGATCCGGTAGCACTGGATATGGCCTGTGCGGATGCCTGTAACAAGGCCCGGATTCTTAGGGGTAGCTATGCTGAAGAACGGATTGTCGAAAATGAATTTCAAAATCTGTTGGAACTGGATGTATTCACTTTGGTTCACCCGGAGACAAACTGGAAGGTCAGTGTTGATCATGCTGTCAAGCTGGGTCTGGGTAATAAGGAATATGAGATCACAGAGGTATAAGTGCTGCTTTTATAAAGGTTTAAACTAGAAACCGATATCATTATTTCTTTCCTATTTTGTGATTGACAAAGGCAAAATAAATAGATATAATGACTAAAATAATTAAATAAAGTAACGGCTATGACCAAGAGAAAGATACCAAAGATTGTATTTAAGAGAGTTGGAGGATGGTGTAATTCCAATAGTACGATGGTATGTAATACTCACTTGCGAGCTGCCAACCTGAAAATTTACCCAATTAGTAGGAAAGGCCGTAATCCCGTCCGGGATGTCAACGTTAAATGACTATGGTTAGGTTCGCCTTGCGTTCAGACCAGAAGAGGAAATAATTGTGAAATTATTTTAATTTTAGAGTGGTACCGTGGATACTTATATCCGCCTCTGTTTTTTTACAGAGGCGGATTTTTTTAGTTTCGCATATGATAAAGAAGGTATATAATGGTCACATCAAGTGAATTTATATAATGATTAAACTATTAAAACATTTCAAGGAGGAAATTAAAAAATGGCAAAACTATTTTATGACACAGATTGTAATCTGGGGTTACTCGATGGAAAAACAGTTGCAATTATTGGATATGGAAGTCAGGGACATGCCCATGCACTAAACTTAAAAGAATCAGGTGTGAATGTTATTGTTGGTCTTTATGAAGGCAGCAAATCCTGGCCAATTGCTGAAGCAGCAGGACTCAAAGTTATGACCGCAGCTGAGGCCACAAAAGCAGCGGATATCGTCATGATTCTTCTTCCCGATGAAAGACAGGCAGCGATCTATAAAGAAAGCATTTTACCAAACCTTGAAGCTGGCAACAGCCTTGTTTTTGCTCATGGTTTCAATATTCATTACGGCCAGATCATTCCCCCTGCTGATGTCAATGTCTTTATGATCGCACCAAAGGGACCAGGACACACAGTCAGAAGTCAATATCAGGAAGGCCGAGGGGTTCCCTGCCTGATTGCAGTTTATCAGGATCCATCAGGCAATACTCATGATCTGGGATTAGCTTATGCTTCCGGAATCGGCGGCGGTCGTGCCGGCATCCTTGAAACAACGTTCAAAGAAGAAACCGAAACTGACCTTTTTGGTGAACAAGCAGTTCTTTGCGGCGGTGTAACGGCCCTGATGAAAGCTGGTTTTGATACCCTGGTAGAAGCCGGATACCAACCAGAAAGCGCCTATTTTGAATGTGTTCACGAAATGAAACTGATCATCGATTTAGTAGTTCAGGGTGGACTCGGTTATATGCGTTATTCGATCAGTGACACCGCTGAATATGGCGATTACATTACGGGTAGCAAAATTATCACTGAAGACACCAAAAAAGCCATGAAGGGTGTTCTTAATGATATTCAAGATGGTACCTTTGCCCGTAACTGGATCCTTGAAAACCAGGCTAACCGACCATACTTCAATGCCGTCAGACGGATTGAAACAGAAACTCAGGTTGAAAAAGTTGGCGCTGAATTACGAACCATGATGTCCTGGATTAAAAAATAACATTTCAACATAACAGACTTAAAAAAGGCAGAAGACCTTCTGCCTTTTTTTAAAACAAAAAAACAAAATAATTAGGAGGAGATGCAATGAGCAGAATCGTAAAGATATTTGATACCACCCTTCGAGATGGGGAACAGTCACCGGGTTGCAGTATGAACCTGAAAGAAAAATTAGAGATGGCGAAACAACTCGAACGTCTGAGAATTGACGTCATTGAAGCCGGATTTGCCATTGCATCGCCTGGTGATTTTGAGTCGGTTCAGTTGGTTGCTAATGAGATTAAAAATGCCACCGTGGCCAGTTTGGCCCGCAGTACGGAAAAAGATATAAGCACCGCCTATGAGGCGTTAAAAGGCGCCGTTAACCCCCGAATTCATTATTTTTTGGCGACCTCGGATATTCACATGGAGTACAAGCTGCGGATGTCACCGGAAGCGGTGCTGGAAAAAGCCATCGCAATGGGAAAATTCGCCAGAAATCTTTGCGGTGAGGTCGAGTTTTCTGCTGAAGACGCCTCCAGAACCCGGCCGGAGTTTTTATACCGGGTCTTAGAAGGGGTTATCAATCAGGGGGTTACCATTGTTAACGTCCCGGATACGGTGGGTTATACTACCCCCGGTGAATATTTTAAGTTTATTGAGGGCATCCGCAACAACGTCCCCAATATTGACAAGGCGACTATTTCGGTTCATGTTCATGATGATTTAGGTTTGGGTGTGGCCAACTCCTTAGCTGCCATTCAGGCCGGTGCCGGCCAGGTAGAGTGTACGGTTAACGGGATCGGCGAACGGGCAGGTAATGCAGCGCTGGAAGAAATTGTGATGGCACTAAAAACCCGTCATGATGTTTACCAGGTGGATACCAATATCGATACCACTCAAATCTATCGCTCCAGTCGTTTATTATCTAAGCTTACTGGGGTTCGGGTACAGCCGAATAAAGCCATTGTCGGCGAAAATGCCTTTGCCCACGAATCGGGAATCCATCAACATGGAATGATGGCCAATAAAGAAACCTATGAAATCATGACGCCGGAATCGATCGGCTTAAAAGAAAATAAAATGGTGCTGGGTAAACACTCCGGTAAGCATGCTTTTGTGGATAAACTGACGTCCCTGGGCTATACCTTAAACGACGAAGAAGTTCTGGATTTATTCAGTCAGTTTAAGGTTCTGGCGGATAAGAAAAAAGTCATTTCTGATAAAGATATTCTGGCTTTGGTGGAACAAAAACAATTGGCGATTCCGGAAGTTTATTCCCTGGACCGTTTTGTCATTAGTACCGGGAACACCATTTCCACCGCCGCGACCATCAGGCTTCGGAAAAATGGTGATCTCATCGAAGGGGTATCGCTGGCTGACGGACCGATTAGTGCCGGGTTTAAAGCCATTAGCGAATTAGTCGACTGTGATCTGACCCTGATTGATTATGGGGTTACTGCCGTTACTGACGGAACTGACGCTCAGGGCGAAGCTCAGGTGAAAATATCTGACGGCACCAATGTCTACCATGGTCGGGGACTGAGTACCGACATCATCGATGCCAGTTTAAAAGCTTATGTGGACGCTGTCAACCAGATGCACTATATAAAAGACAGCCAAAGTAAAGAAAGTAAGGAACAAGAAAGTAAGAATTCGTGATAAGGGAGGGAAACTAAAATGTCAGAAAAAATATTGGTCTTTGATTCAACACTCAGAGACGGGGCTCAGGCCGAGGGAATCTCTTTCTCAGTTGAAGACAAAATCCGCGTGGTGGAAACGCTGGATAAAATGGGGATTGATTATATTGAAGCCGGAAACCCCGGTTCGAATCCAAAAGACATTGAGTTTTTTAATCGGATTAAAGGTATCCAATTAAAACATGCTAAGCTGGTGGCCTTTGGCAGCACTAGACGGGGCGGCATTGCTGTAGAGGATGATGCCAATCTAAGGGCAATCCTGGAAACAGAGACCCCGGGGGTAGCCATCTTTGGTAAAAGCTGGACCTTCCACATCACGGATATTATTAAAACGACGCTGGCCGAAAATCTGAAAATGATCGAAGAAACAATGGCCTATTTAAAGGCTCAGGGCAAAGACGTGACCTTTGATGCCGAGCATTTTTTTGATGGTTATAAAAATGATCCGGCCTATGCCATCGAAGCCCTGCTGGCAGCCCAGCAAGGGGGAGCCGATTGTCTGGCTCTCTGCGATACCAACGGTGGTACCCTGACGCATGAAATTCAGGAAATTGTCACCGATGTGAAAAAGAAGTTAAAAATTCCGCTGGGGATTCATTGCCATAATGACAGCGGTCTGGCCGTGGCTAACTCACTGATGGCTGTTCATGCTGGGGCCCGTCAGGTTCAGGGAACCTTCCTGGGCTATGGTGAACGCTGTGGAAATGCCAATCTGGCGACCATCATTCCAAATCTTCAGCTAAAAATGGGCTTTCACTGTCTGGCGGATGCTGAACTTGCAAAGCTGACATCTTCTGCGATTCGGATTGCCGAGATTTCTAACTATGCTCTTACTGGGCGCGAACCTTTTGTGGGGAAATCAGCCTTTGCCCACAAGGGTGGCATGCATATTGATGCGGTTATGAAGAACCCGGCTTCCTTCGAGCATGTCTCACCAGAGGCGGTGGGAAATGAACGACGGATTTTAATGTCCGAGGTTTCTGGTCGCAGTACGATCATTCAGCTGATGAACGAAGTAGACCCGAGTCTGACCAAGAAATCCAAAGAAACCACGCGCGTGATGGATCGCATTAAAGAGTTGGAGTACCAGGGGTATCAGTTTGAAGGCGCCGAAAGCAGCATCAAGCTTCTGATTCGCAAGGAACTGGGGCTGCACAAGCCGTTCTTCACGCTAGAAGATTTTAAAACTATCGGGGAACAGACCCACACCAAGGATGCTCTCAGTTCCTCCGCCGTGGTAAAAATCAATGTCGATGGTCAATCGGAAATCAATGCCGCCGAAGGCGACGGCCCGGTCAATGCCCTCGATAAGGCGCTTAGAAAAGCGCTGGAAGTTTTTTATCCAAAAATCAGCGAGGTGCGCCTCACCGACTTTAAAGTTCGGGTCATCGATTCAAAGTCCGCTACCGCCTCCAAGGTTCGGGTTTTAATTGAGAGTTCCGACGGGGTCGATATCTGGACCAATGTCGGAGTTTCTACCGATATTATTGAAGCTAGTCTGATCGCTCTGATCGACTCGATTGAGTACAAGTTGTTAAATGATGAGGAACGGGAGCAATATTAGACAAAACGATTCGTATCGTTTTGTCGGGGCGGTTATTAACCGCCCGCAAATGCCTAAAAATACGTAAACATAATAAGGAGAACAAATGGATTATAAAATAGCTGTAATTCCCGGAGACGGAATCGGCCCTGAAATTGTCGGGGCCAGTATCAAGGTTTTAGATAAAATTGCCGAAAAGTTCAACCACACCTTTAACTATACCGAAGTGTTGGCCGGTGGTGCTGCCATAGATGCCTGTGATAACCCGTTGCCTCAGGAAACTGTGGACATCTGTTTAGACAGCGATGCCGTTTTACTAGGGGCCCTGGGTGGACCAAAGTGGGACAATCTTCCCGGTGACAAACGACCAGAAGCCGGTTTGTTGGGCCTGCGAAAAAGCCTGGGCCTTTATGCTAATCTGAGACCAGCCATCCTTTATGAAGAATTAAAAGCCGCTTGTCCCTTAAAACCGGAAATCATTGGCGAAGGCCTCGACATTATGGTGGTTCGGGAGCTGACCGGAGATGTTTATTTTGGTGAAAAAGGCCGGGACGGCGATTTTGCGGCTTGGGATATCATGAAATACACCCGGCCGGAAGTTTTGCGGATTGCCAAAAAAGCCTTTGAAATTGCCATGAAGCGTGATAAAAAAGTAACCAATGTGGATAAAGCTAATGTTCTGGAAGTTTCCCGTTTCTGGAGAAGCTGTGTCGAAGAAGTGGCCAAGGATTATCCCGAGGTCGAACTAAACCATTTATATGTTGATAATGCTGCCATGCAACTGGTTATCAACCCCAAACAGTTTGATGTCATTGTTACAGGTAACCTTTTTGGTGATATCTTATCTGACGAGGCCAGCATGATTACCGGTTCGATCGGAATGCTGCCATCAGCCAGTATGGCCGATGGCAAATTCGGAATGTTTGAACCCATCCATGGTTCCGCTCCGGATATTGCGAATCAGGACAAGGCCAACCCCATTGCGACGATCGTATCCGTGGCGATGATGTTGCGTTACTCCCTGGATCTGATTGCCGAAGCCGATGCCATCGAAGCTGCTGTAAAAAAAACCCTGGCTCAAGGCTATCGCACCGGTGATATCTTCTCAGCCGGGATGGCCCTGGTAGGCACCACTCAAATGGGTCAAAAAATTATCGATAATTTATAAAAGACTTATGGTTTGTAGGGGCGGTTATTAACCACCCGCAAACGACAAGATCAAAACCACAAAAGAAAGGATATCAAATGAAAAGTGATCGTGTAAAAAAAGGCGTCGAAACGACTCCCCAGCGTTCTTTATTTAAAGCTATGGGTTATATCGACGAAGAACTGGAGCAACCCTTAATCGGTGTAGTCAATTCCTTTAATGAAATCATTCCTGGACATATTCATTTAAATACCATTACTAAAGCTGTCAAAGAAGGGGTACGGATGGCTGGGGGAACCCCCATCGAATTTCCAGCCATCGGCGTTTGCGATGGGATTGCAATGGGTCATGTGGGGATGAAATACTCGTTGGCGTCCCGGGAACTGATTGCCGATTCAATTGAAGTCATGGCCACTGCTCATTCTCTTGATGCGCTGGTTTTGATTCCCAACTGCGATAAGGTTGTTCCCGGCATGCTGATGGCGGCAGCGCGGATCAATATTCCCGCTGTAATCGTCAGTGGTGGGCCAATGCTTACCGGTAAAGCGGTCGGACAAAAGGACACGGACTTAAATACCGCCTTTGAAGCGGTGGGAGCTTTTAATGCCGGCAAAATTGATGAAAAAGAGCTTAAATCCTTTGAAGATTCTGTTTGCCCCGGCTGTGGTTCCTGCTCTGGGATGTTTACTGCCAACAGCATGAACTGCCTGACCGAAGTGTTGGGGATGGGTCTGCCTGGCAACGGCACCATTCCCGCTGTTTTTGCTGAACGGGTGCGGCTAGCTAAAAAAGCCGGGATTCAGGTGATGGAAATGTGGAAACGGGATATTAAACCCCAGGATATAATGACGGATGCAAACTTTAGAAATGCCCTGGCCTGCGATATGGCCCTGGGTTGTTCCACCAACAGTATCCTCCATCTACCAGCCATCGCTAACGAAGCTGGGGTCTGCATTGATCTTCAGGAAGTCAACGAGATTTCTGCCAAAACTCCGCATCTGTGCAAGCTGGCACCAGCCGGAAATCACCATCTGGAAGACTTGTACTATGCCGGTGGCATTCAGGCTGTGATGAAAACGCTGGCCGATGCCAATCTGATTGATACCAGCCTGATGACAGTAACCGGCAAAACAATTGCTGAAAACTTGATCGGTGTCTTTAATAAAAACCCGGAGGTTATTCGACCTTTGGAAAACCCCTATAGCCTTACCGGTGGTCTGGCCGTGCTCTTTGGTAACCTGGCCCCAGACGGCGGCGTGGTAAAACAAGGGGCGGTAGCGCCGGAGATGCTAAAACATGAAGGCCCAGCCCGGGTGTTTAACTCTGAAGAAGAAGCGACGAGCGCCATTAAAGCCGGCAAAATTGTAGCTGGTGATGTGGTGATTATCCGCTATGAAGGTCCTAAAGGCGGCCCGGGAATGCGGGAAATGCTGTTCCCAACCTCCGCTATTGCTGGTATGGGCTTAGATAAAGAGGTGGCCTTAATCACCGACGGCCGTTTCTCTGGAGCTACCCGCGGTGCCTGCATCGGACATGTCTCCCCTGAAGCCGCCGCCGGCGGCACCATCGGCCTGATCGAAGAAGGGGATATTATTGCCATTGATATTGTCAATCGTTCCCTTGCTGTAAAGGTGGATGATGCCGTGCTGGCCAAGCGTAAAGCGGCCTGGGTTCCACTGGAACCAAAAATAAAAACCGGCTATCTGTCCCGCTACGCCAGACTGGTAACTTCGGCCTCCACCGGTGCCGTCTTTGAAAAATAAACAATCAATGTTTTATATAAAGGGTTGCAGTGGCGGGTACGACCCACCCCTACAACCCTATAAATCTCAACCAATAGTAGAAAGGAAGTGAAAATTTGAATAACAAAGAATTATTATTAGGATCGGAGATCACCGTCCGATGTCTGGAAGAACAGGGGATCAAACATGTTTTTTCATTCCCCGGTGGCGTTGTGATTCCATTATTCGATGCCTTTTATCGGCTTGATCACGAGATTACCCAAATTGGTCCCTGTCACGAACAAAATGGTGTCCATGCTGCTGACGGCTATGCCAGAACCAGTGATACGGTAGGAGTCGCGATTACGACTTCCGGACCGGGTGCAACCAATGCCATCACTGGGATTGCCAATGCCTATCTGGATTCCGTGCCGCTGGTTGTGATTACCGGACAGGTTGCTTCACCTTTGCTGGGCAAGGATTCCTTCCAGGAAATTGATATCAGTAGCGTGACTATGCAGATTACCAAGCACAATTATTTGGTTACCCATGTAGAAGACCTGGCCGATACCATCCGGGAGGCCTTTGTTATCGCTCAGTCCGGACGACCCGGTCCAGTTGTAATCGATATTCCCAAAGACATCTTTCTGACCAAAACCGGATACCATAAAATGTTTATTCCAAAGTTGCGTCAGATCTATCCGGATATTAAAGAAGCAAAGATATTAGAAGCGGTTACCGCCATTAATGCGGCCAAACGCCCAGTTATTTATGCTGGTGGCGGAGTGATTAAATCCAAGGCGCATGAAGAACTATTGGCATTTGCCGAAAAAGCCGGAATTCCGGTGGCCAACTCCTTAATGGGATTAGGCGGCATTCCCCGAGATCATGAACTTTCGCTGGGATTGGTGGGTATGCATGGCTTCCAGGAAACGAATCTGGCAGTCATCAACTCCGATCTGCTCATTGCCATCGGTGCCCGGTTTAGTGATCGCGTCACTGGCAATTGCGATGCCTTTGTCCGCAATAAAACGATTATCCACATTGATGTTGATCCCACTGAGTTTGCTAAAAATATTCCGGCTGAAATTCAGATTCAGGGAAATATTAAAGATGTATTGCCCTTATTGACTAAAGACATTGAAGAAAAATCCTATCCGGAATGGTATGAAAAAATTGAAAATTGGATCATCCCCTGTACTGAGAAAGGTGATTATCATCCCAAAAATATTCTTAATACCATCAACGCTGCTTATCCGGAATCCTTTGTGGTGACCGAGGTCGGGCAGCATCAGATGTGGGTGGGACAGTACTGGAATGTCTTGCGTCCGGCACAATTTATAACCTCCGGCGGCTTAGGGACCATGGGTTATGGTCTGGGGGCTTCGATCGGCGTTAAACTGGCCAATCCCGATGCGGATGTGTTGCTAATTGCCGGAGACGGCAGTTTTCGAATGAACTGTCAGGAACTGATTACTGTCAGCAAGTACCAGATCCCCTTAAAAATCTTCCTGTTTGACAATGAGTCATTGGGGATGGTCAGACAATGGCAGAAGCTCTTCAGTGATAAACGTTATGCCCAAACCGATATTGTTCAATGCACTGACTACATCATGCTGGCGGCGGCTAGCGGAATCCCCGGCTACAAGGTTACTAATATGGCTGAGCTGGAAGAAACCCTAGAGGCGATCAAAGATCAACCCGGGCCACTGCTTGTCCATGTCAAGATTTCCAACGAAGAAGGGGTTTACCCGATCGTCCCGGCGGGCTGTGCGATTGATGAAATTTATTACGAATAAAACTTGATTAAAACGCGCAGTGATTAAAAAAACTCTGAGTATTTATCGATTGTTTGATGACGTGGTTTATAGTAGCATATAGCTTCTGAAACAACAGAGTTTGAAAACTAAAAAATGGAAGAGAAGAAAACTTTGCAGAGCATTCCGCTGCAGAGTTTTCTTTTTTGATCAAAACACAAAATAAATAAAGCGATGGTGCTATAAATTTTTAAAAATTTGAATGGATTTAAGATAGGATAGACGTTATAATGATAGTGAATTAGTAATAGCTCAAGAATTTTTGTTATAACAGAATAAGGAGATTAATAAACAATGAAATGGTTAAATGACATGAAGATTAAAAAGAAACTGGTTCTTAGTTTTGTTCTGATTGCTTTAGTTTCGGGGGTCAGTGGTTCAATTGGGGTGTATAATCTAATTAAACTCAATGAGTCCTATATCGAAACTTACGACAATGTTACGAATGCTCACATTAATACGGGTTTACTTAATGTAGCGCTCGAGAAAACAAAATTCGAACTGGCAGATATGATACTCGAATCTGATCTGGAAGCCATTAAAGAAGATGCTAAAGATATCGAACTGATTAAAGAAGATATTCGTTCGGATTTAGATGCTTTCAAAAGTACAATTGTAAAAGATAATGTTAGTGCTGCCTTTTCTGAACTGGAGGCGTCGGTTGTAGAAAGTGAAAAGCTGATCGATCAGGTATCTGCACTGGCTCAGACCAATCAGGATAGTGAGGCATTGGCTTTACTCGATGAAGATGGGAAACTGGTTACAGCATTAGCGATCACAAATGAAAAATTAATGAATGTCATTAGATTAAAAATGGAGTCCGGAGCAATGCAACTCAGTATGAACACCAGTGATACCCATAGTGCATGGATTGCGATGGCGGTGATCACAATCTTGGGGATGATCTTTGCCATTACTTTGGGGATCTTCTTAAGTAGGATTATTGGAAAACCGATTCAAAAGGTTTCAGAGAATCTAAAAGAGATGAACCTGGGACATTTTGCGATACGTCTTAAAATGAATCGAAACGATGAAATCGGGGAAATGGCGGATGCCATGGATACCTTCTCAGAGAGCATCCAGACGGTGATTGTAGGAACTTTAAACAATGTGTCTGCTGGCGATGTCAGCGCTGATATTATGCTAAGGGATGATCAGGATGAATTGGCACCAGCACTTAAACGGATCATCGAAACTATACGTGCCTTAATCGACGAAGCAAATAGGCTTTCTGTTGCCGCAATAGAAGGAAGATTGAGCACGAGAGGGGACGCAGATCGATTTACCGGTGGTTATAAGCAGATTGTTGAAGGCGTCAATGCCACTCTGGATGCGGTGGTTGGTCCACTGAATCTGGCCGCCGACTATGTCGAACAGATCAGTCGAGGTATTATCCCCGAAAAAATCACAGATTCCTACAATGGTGATTTTAACATTATCAAAAGTAATTTAAATATCTGTATTGATGGTTTAGGTGGATTAACGGAAGGGAAACGCATTCTTGAAAAGATGAGCGTCAATGATTATTCCGAAGAAATGACGGGACAATATCTGGGAATTTACTCGGATATTGCAAAAGCCATCAATGCTGTTCATGAGCGCTTGATTCGGGTGGTCAATGTTGCGACTCATATCGCCGCTGGTGAGATGGATGATCTGGATACCTTGAAACAGATTGGCAAACGAAGTGAAAATGATACCCTTAACCCAAGTCTGATTGCTATGATTGAAAATATTCTAAGCCTGGTTCAGGAAACAGAAAATATGGCCAGTATCGCAGTTGAAGGGGATCTAAAAAATCGCGGTGACGCATTTAAATTCCAGGGAGAATTCGCAAAGGTCATCGATGGATTTAATCAGACTTTGGATACGATTATACAGCCGGTAGAAGAAGCAGCCGCCACGCTAAACTTATTATCAACGGGAAATCTGCAGATTGGTATGGAAGGTAACTATAAGGGCGATCATGCTCAAATTAAGAAGGCCTTAAATCAGACGATTGAGTTTTTGAAACAATATGTCGATGAAATTTCATCAACCCTTGAAGCGATGGGACAAGGTCGTTTAAACCAGGAAATTACAAGTGAGTATCTTGGTGATTTTCTTCCAATTAAAACATCACTCAACACAATCAATGATAAACTTAGCCAAACCATGAAAGAAATCAATGACGCCGCCAGTCAGGTGGAAATGGGCGCCAGACAGATTTCAGATGGTGGACAGAATCTATCACAGGGGACCACTGAGCAGGCAAGTGCGATTCAAGAATTAACGGCATCGATTGAAGAAGTGGCAGATGAGACGAAGAAAAATGCTTTGAATGCCAATCAGGCGAATGAATTAGCTGTCAGAGTACGAAAAAACGCCGAAGTTGGAAATGGTCAGATGGAAAAAATGGTAACAGCCATGGATGATATCAGCGAATCATCCAACAGTATTTCTAAGATCATCAAAGTGATTGATGACATTGCCTTCCAAACCAATATTCTGGCTTTAAATGCTGCGGTAGAAGCGGCTCGGGCCGGCCAGCATGGAAAAGGTTTTGCTGTCGTAGCGGAAGAAGTTCGAACGCTGGCAGCCAGAAGTGCTGAAGCAGCAAAAGAAACCACCGGGCTGATTGAAGGTTCGATCGACAAGGTGGAAGTGGGAACTTCCATTGCTGATGAAACGGCAGAAAGTCTAAAAGAAATACTCAATGAGATCGAGAAAGTATCCGATATTGTCGGTAATATTGCCCAGGCATCTAACGATCAGGCTTCTGAAATAGCCCAGATCACCCAGGGCATTGAACAGGTCTCCCAGGTGGTACAAACAAATTCGGCTACAGCGGAAGAGAGTGCCGCCGCCAGTGAAGAATTGTCCGGTCAGGCCGAAATGCTAAAACAAATGGTTGGTGCCTTCGACTTAAAAACGGTTGGGCAATCGCCAAAAACTCAAAACCAACTTGGGGAAAAGGAAGTAGTAAGAATAGATAAAGAGACGTCCTTTGAACCCAACATTATTCTCGATGACGATGACAAGTATTAGTCACGTGATGCTTAACGGTAGCTGCTAAGCATAAAGCGACTGGAACAACAAAAGTAAATCAAAAGAAAACTTTGCAGACGGACTCACGCAGCCACTGCAAAGTTTTTTTAGTGGTTAAGATTAGTTTTAAATACCTGAAAAATATAAAGTAGCAAAAAAACTGCCACAGTGAATGCCACGCATTGTTTAGGGTATCTATCTGTGTTAAAATGAGAGAAAATAAAACTTACAAAAATTGAAAAGTGAAAAATAAAGTGTGTTTTTACAATCGGCAAAGACGATGCGAACGATGTAAAAGCCTGGGCTATCGGCGCCCCGATGATTCTGGATCAAGAAGAAAGAAAAGGGATGATCGTAAAATTTGACAGCTAAAAAGTATCCCAAGACAAAAAAGAAGGCTAGACCGATCAATTTGGAATAGGATTAGACCAGATTCTACTTGGGCGTAAGAAAACCGGTAGATGATTATATAAAGTATCAGAGAAAAGTGTGTAGAACTTTAGAAATCAGTACCAGGAGGGAGTTCATGGAAAAAATTAGAAATGTTGCGGATTTCACAGATCATCATATTGAGAAGAAAAGAACCCTTGATGAAAGTAAGCAGTTTTCACGAATCAAAATCGGTATTTGTTTGCTTTTGTATTTTACGGTCATTTTTCTGCAAGTACGGTTTTCATCCTTTAGTAATATTGCCGGTGTTGTGGCTCAGCTCCAGGTGATGATTTCGGTTTGCCTGGTGGTGATAGCAAAAGAAAAGGGCTATCGGATTGGGGTGGCCATTAATCTTCTGGCTTCAGCGTTTGTGGGGATCATTATCGTCTTGGGGGCCGGCAATTTAGAGGCAATACCAGGAATTATGGTGCCGCTTAGCACGATCATTATCATCAGTATTATTTCATTTTATGGCAAGCGGGTTGATAGTAATTTGGCAGAAGTTGCAGCACAAAAAAAAGAACTGAGTGTTCTCTACGATGAACTGGCAAATTCGGAAAAAGAAGTTTTAGAGCAGAACCAAAAGCTTAGAGAACTAAACAGAAAAATGAAACAGCGTGAAGTTAGGCTTAATTACCTGGCATATACCGATGTTTTAACCGGACTCCCAAACCGGGAAATGCTTGTCAACAAGCTTGATTATCTGGTAGAACAGTCCCAGGAGAAACAAGCGCCTTTTGCGGTGGTATTTATTGATCTGGATAGTTTTAAAAAGATCAATGATTATAAAGGGCATCATATCGGCGACTTATTGCTGAAATCGATTGCCGACAGAATAAAGAAAATCGTTTTACAGCAGGATATGCTCGGGCGTTTAGGGGGCGACGAGTTTACTTTGATTATCCAGCGCGATCTCAGTGAAGCGGAAATATTTGAGTATGTTGAAAAAATCCGAATGGCTCTGTTAGAGACCTTTGTGGTCGAAAATATGAACTTAAATATTAGTGCTAGCTTTGGCATTGCAAGATATCCCCGAGATGGGGTCACGGCCACGGAGCTGTTGAACTATTCTGATATCGCCATGTACAAAGCCAAAGAATTTGGAAAAAACAGAGTGCAATTCATCAATGGACAAGCGTAAGACGAATTGACAGGAGGATACCGTGGGGCTTAAATTTAAAGAAACTGCCGTAATGACTTTATTTGTGGCGATACTGGGTGGCACAATTGGTGGGATTACCTGGGGGCTGCTGTTTATGATGAACCTGGGTATCAATTTATTATGGCAGGATCTTAAAAATGCGGTCAATCTCACTTTGTATCCGGTGGTGGTCTGTGCCATTGGCGGTTTACTCATCGGGCTTTGGGAGCAACGGTTTGGTCCCTATCCCCGGGAAATGGCGGAAATTTTAAAAACGGTTAAAAAAGGGAATAAGATCCCCTATAATAACCTACACATCATTGGTATCTCAGCCCTGTTACCACTGATATTTGGGGGGAGTCTGGGCCCGGAAGCCGGTTTAACCGGCGTGATTGTGGGGTTATGTTTCTGGTTTTCCGACCGCTTTAAATTTATCCTTTCAGAAACAGATGAGCTACCGCAGATTGGTATGGCCGCCACCATCGGCGTTATCTTTGGGGCACCGCTTTTTGCCTTTGTAGAGCAAATAGAAGATGAAGAAAAACCAGCAGTGATCCCTAAAAATTTAAAAATAATGATGTATTTCGTTGGCATTCTCAGCGGTTATGGGGCATTAACCATCCTCCAGAATCTTTTTGGCGGGCGGCTGGGTTTGGGACACTTCCCAGCCATCCAAAAAATGACGGCAGTAGAATGGGCAGCAGCGATTCCTCTGGCACTGGTTGGGGTAGCAGCGGGAATGCTTTATTATCTATTTCAAAAAATGACTAAAGTCGCGATTAAACCATTGGCGCAAAAAATTCTGATTCGGAGCATTCTTGGCGGTGTGATTCTTGGCGGCGTCGGAATTTTTCTGCCCTACACGATGTTTTCCGGTGAACACGAAATGGTTGAGGTGATGAATTCCTGGCAGGGCTTGGGTTTTGCAGTGCTGCTCTTAACTGGGATTGTTAAACTTCTAATGGGCAATATTTGCCACCAAATGGGCTGGCGGGGTGGAAATATTTTCCCCACCATTTTTTCGGGGATCGCCATTGGTTATGCCTGTGCCTTAATGCTTCCCATTGATCCCATCTTTTGTGTGGCAGTAGTAACAGCGGCATTAACAGCTACGGTTATGCGAAAACCCCTGGCAGTGATTTTGTTGCTGTTGATGTGCTTTCCGATTAACGGCATCATTCCGATGACTATTGGTGCAGTGATTGGCGGCGCTATTCCGATCCCCAAATGGATCGGACTTCTGGAAGACTAGAATGAGTTGATGCCATAAGAGTCGGTAACAATTGGTCTCGCAACTAAAACAACCCAGCCAGAGTTATTTCCAGCTGGGTTGTTTTGTTATTTGGAGACACTAATCTCGGTCCAGGCCCGGTTATAGATTTCCATGATATCACTAGGCAGATCCATAAAGATCTCACTGCGAGCCAGATCTTCGGGGCTGATGTTAAAACCGGCATTGTTTGACCAGCTTGAATCAAGCAGCGCCAGAGCTGGCGTATTCGGAGAGGAGTAACCGACGTATTCAATATTTTTAGCGGCAACTTCCGGGGTTAGCATGAAATTGATGAATTGTTCGGCCAGTTCCGGATTCTTGGCATTTTTGGGGATCACAAAATTGTCATAAAAGGCATTGGAACCTTCCTTGGGAACCGCAAAATCAAGGTTGTTGGTTTCACTCATGATAATGGCCGCATCGCCGGAATAGACCACGGCCATAGCAGCATCACCGCTGGCCATCAGGCTTTTGACATTATCGGTAACATAGGCCATAACCAGCGGTTTCTGGGTAATTAGAGCATCCCTGGCGGCATTGATGTTAGCCTCATTGGTTTCATTCATGGAGAAACCGAGCCGTTTTAGTGAGGCGCCCATGCTGTCGCGAATGCTGTCATACATTAAGATTTTGGAAGCATATTTATCATTCCAGAGAATATCCCAACTATCCACCGGATCGGTGACCTGAGCGGTGTTATAGACAATTCCTAAAACCCCGTAGAAATAGGGGACCGAGTATTGATTGCCGGGATCAAAGGCCAGATCCTGGGCCGCGGCATCGATGTTAGCCAGATTGGGGATATTGTCTTTGGTGATGGGCCTAAGCATCTCTTCGCGAATCAGCCGCTCAATCATATAATCAGAGGGTACCAGTACGTCATAGGTATCGGATGAATTCTTGACCTTGACGTACATGTCCTCATTGGAGGTAAAGGTTTCGTAATTGACCCGACAATTATAGTCGTCTTCAAACTGGGCGATGACCTCCGGGTCCATATAGTCGCCCCAGTTATAAACGGTGAGCTCGGCCCGATCATCGGAGCCGCAACCGCTGGCCAGAAAAGGCAGACACAACAAGGATAAAATTAACACGAACTTTTTCATTCCATTCTCCTTCTTATTGGATATTTTTAATCCCTTTTTCACTACGGATATTGATCAGTATTAGTAAGATCATGATACACCCAAACATAATTGTTGACAAGGCATTGATTTTGGGGTTGATACCGGCCTTGGCCATCGAATAGATGGTGATTGATAGATTGCTGACCCCATTGCCGGCGGTAAAAAAACTGATTACGAAATCGTCAATTGATAGGGTAAAGGCAATCAGGGCACCAGAAGTAACGCCGGGAAGAATCTCCGGGAACAGCACCTTCCAGAAGGCCTGGCGAGGGGTTGCACCCAGATCCAGCGCAGCTTCAAAAATGTTCTCCGGCAACCGGTTAAACCGGGGTAGTACCGCCAGAATTACATAGGGGATACAAAAGGTGATGTGGGCAATAATAATAGTGGTTAGTCCCATTTTCATTCCCGCAAAAATAAATAGCGACATCAGGGTAATCCCCATCACGATATCCGGTACCAGAACGGGGATATTATTTAACAACAGATAGGGTCTTTTTAGTTTGGATCGCATCTGGTAAATACCCACCGCCGAAATGGTGCCCACAAGAGTGGAAACAGTGGTGGCGATCACGGCAATAATGAGGGTATAGTACAAAGCTTGAAGGATATAGCGATCCTGAAAAAGCATGACATACCATTTGAGCGTAAAACCTGCCCAGGGCCCCATAATCTTAGAATCATTAAATGAATAAACAATCAACACTAAAATAGGTGCGTATAAAAACAACAAAATTAAGGCAAAGGCCAGTTTTTTAAGGATCTTTTTCATAGAATTTGACCTCCGGTATCAAGTTCTTTTCCGGTGATCAGACGGGCAACACCTAAGACGAGAAAGATAATGGTCATCAATACCATTGAAAGCGCTGAGCCGAAGTTCCAGTTGTTCAGGGTTAAAAACTGCTGCTCAATGAGATTTCCGATGAGCATGTATTTGCCACCGCCCAACAAATTGGAAATAACAAAGGTACTTACCGCGGGCATAAAGACCATCATTGATCCGGAAACGATGCCGGGAAGACTGAGTGGCAATTTGATTTTTACAAACATCTGGAAATGGTTGGCCCCCAGATCGGTGGCGGCCCGCAGTAGATCCGGATCAATTTTTTTCAAGGCGGTGTAAATCGGTAACAGCATATAGGGGAAAAAGTTATAGACCATCCCCAGAATCACAGCAGATTGGGTATATAGCAGAGAAACATCCCTAAAGCCTAACAGACCCAGAAATTGAGAGATTAATCCGCTGCCGCTGAGCAGCACCATCCAGGCATAGGTTCGCAGCAGGAAATTGACCCACATCGGGATGATCATCAGTACAATCATCAGATTCTGGCGATTGCCGGGTAGCGATACAATCAGGTTCCCTAAAGGATAGGCGATAAAAAAACAGATCAGGGTGGCGATGACCGCATATAAAAATGAACGGTATAAAAGTTCCAGGTAGACCGGGTCCATAAACTCTTTATAATTCTCCAACGTAAAGGTATAGATGCCAGCCTTAAAATCCGGGTTGGATAAAAAGCTGAACCAGATTACCACCAGAAGCGGAACGGCGATAAAAATAAGCATCCACAGACCGTAAGGATAGGCAATGGTTTCCTTAAATGATTTCATGGTCGTGTTCCTTCTTCATGATATGAATATTATTGGGATCAACCTGGATACCAATCTGGTCGCCAGCAAAAAATTCACGGGTAGTATGAATCAGCCAGCTAATGCCCTTGCAGTTCATAACGATTTCATAGTGCATCCCCAGAAAGGTCACGGATTCGATGACACCGTCCAGAAAACCGGTACCGGGTGGGAGAATTTCGATATCTTCAGGGCGGATCACAGTGAGTACCGACTCGTTTTTCTCAAAACCTTTGTCTACGCAGGGAATTTCGACATCCTGAAGTTTGACCAGACAGTCTTTTAACATCATCGATTCCAGAATATTGCTTTCACCAATAAAATCGGCGGCAAAGGCGTTTCGGGGTTCGTTATAAATATCCACCGGTGAGCCGATCTGTTGGATCCGGCCATGGTTCATAATGATAATGGTATCAGACATTGTCATCGCTTCTTCCTGGTCGTGGGTGACATAAATAAAGGTGATGCCGGTTTTTTTCTGGAGTTTTTTTAGTTCCAGTTGCATGTTTTTGCGAAGCTTGAGATCCAGAGCACCCAGGGGTTCGTCAAGCAGCAGGACCTGAGGGTGATTAACCAGGGCTCTGGCAATGGCGACCCGCTGCTGCTCGCCGCCGCTTAAGGAATTGACATCCCGTTGTTCCTGCCCTTTAAGATTGACCATCCGCAACATTTCCTGAACCAGGGTGTCTATTTCAGCCTTGGCTTTTTTTTGAATTTTTAACCCAAAGGCCACGTTATCATAGACGTTTAAATGGGGAAACAGGGCATACTTTTGAAAAACGGTGTTAATGGGCCGTTTATTGGCCGGAATATTGACCAGCGATTTGCCTTCGAAAAGAATATCTCCGGCGTCCGGGGTTTCAAACCCACCGATCATTCGTAGCAAGGTGGTTTTTCCGCAGCCGCTGGGGCCGAGAATGGTCAGGAATTCATTGGCCCGAATGTGAAAATTAATTTCATCAATGATCGTTTTGTCCCCATAATGTTTGACCAGGTCTTTAACCTGGATAATTTTTTCGGTATTTTTTTTCAATTCATAAATCCTCCATTGATAGCTCTGTATTGAAACGATAAATTTAAGCAAAAAAATCCCCAGGCTTTCCCCAGGGTTGATTAAGCGGTTCGTTGCTTGCTGATGCATTATGACAATTAAATTTATTCTAACATGTAATGGGTTAAATAGCAATATAAATGGGTTTTAAAGCGACTTTTTTAATTAAAAAAGGTGCTGTCCCATTAACTGGAACAACACTCAAAGCAAAATCTTAAACGCTTTTGTTAATTTAAAACGAATGCGTCATTTATAAGATGCTAGTAATGGTAATATTGAGGAAAGCCCGATCACTCAGATTAAGCTCAAAAGGATCAATGTCTTCACCATCTCTTTTGAAAATGCGGACCCTGGGGCGCATCGAGAAGCTTTCATAATTTTCAATGATGATACCGGTTAACCGATTGCTCAGTTCCACACAGGTGCCAATGGGATAGGGAGCGATCTTTCGGATAAAGATGTTGACCAGATCCGGATCGAATAAGGTATGGGATGAACCCATGATATATTCAATCACCTCTGAGGGGATAATGGCTTTGCGGTAAGGTCGGTCGGAAGTCATGGCGTCATAAACATCGGCAATGGCGATGATTCGTCCAAAGAGGGAGATTTGCTCTTCACTTAGGTTGTTGGGATAACCACCACCGCCAAATTTTTCGTGGTGGTCTAAAATGCCAATCCGGGCAGACATACTGATGGTCGAAACTTTTTTAATGTAATCATAACCGAGGGTCGAGTGGTTTTGCATTTCACAGGACTCGTCCTCTGAAAGTTCCCCTTCTTTACAAAGAATATCTTTTTTAACAAAAACTTTGCCAATATCGTGGAGAATGGCACCGATACCCAGATCACACAGCTGTTCCCGGCGCAGACCCAGGGCTGAACCCAATAAAATGGAAAGGACAGCCACATTCACCGAATGGAAATAGGTATAGTCATCAAAAACCTTCAGATCCACCATGTTAATCACCATACTGCTATTCTGAAGAATTTCGTCAACGATGCTTTCAATATGTTTTTGCATGTCATTAAAGGTATTCTTTTTTAAGGCACCTTTGTTTTCGGTAGTAATGAAAACATCCTTAATACATTTAACGGTTTCGGCTCGGACACGATCGTTGATAATATTAATGATTTGGATATCTTTGGTCAGATCATCTTCAACATATATGCCATTATAATTTAATTTTTTTATTCGTTCGATGTAATCTTCGGTGAGAACAGTATCTTTAGCAAGAATCAACTCACCCCGCTCACCCCAAAGATTGTTTCCTAACATCATTCCTTCGCGCAGGCAAAATGTTGGCACATATCTCATGGTTTTCCTCCCAATATAATGACCCCATATAAAGTCTGGACTAAGTAATTATTATAACTATAAAAACCCCGTTTATGCAATCAAAATTTCCTGGTAAGTCTGATAAAAAATAGTTCTCACAAAAATATTTGAATTTCTGTGATTTTAGTTCAGATAATAGCGTTTTAAAATCGATCAAGTGAGATAAACTCATCGATTGTAGGATGGTTAGAGGCCATGATTTTTTCCGGTGTGCCAGAAAAAAGACAAGATCCTTGATCCAGAAACGTCAGGTGGGTACAGATCCGGAAAGCCTGACTGAGATTATGGGTGATAATAATAATTGAAAGTCCCTGCTCTTTAGTTCTCGTTTTTAAAGCAGTTTCTATAATCTGGATGCTTTTGGGATCGATATTCGCCGTGGGCTCATCTAAAAATAGAACTTGGGGTGAAAAAGATAAGGCGCGAGCTAGTGCTGTTTTCTGGGATTCCCCACCGGAAAGATGTCGGGCACTCTGATTCTTAATCGCTTCAATTTCGAACTCATTCAATAACTGTGATACGGTTTGATCAATTTCGTCTTTTTCACGTTTGCGGATTTTTAACGGATAGGCAATATTTTCATAAACTGAGCGTGAAAAAAGGGTGGGGGTATGATTGGAATAGGTCATTTCACAAAAAATATTCGGATCTAAGGGCACGCCATTATAAAGTACATTCCCAGTAGTTGGGGTAACGAGACCGGCCATTATTTTCATTAGCGTGGTTTTCCCAGATCCGTTAGGTCCGATAATGCCGTGAATTTCTCCAGACTCAAAAAAAAGATCTTGAGATTGACCATTCAGATTGAGCACCGTTTTATCTTTATATGTTTTTGTAATATTACGCGTCTTAATATTCATTTTGATCCCCTATGATAAAATGGTATAAAATCGAGTTGGTAAGAAAAGAGATGGTCATCAGGATAAGTCCCATAGCGATGGAGACACTGTATTGACCCATATTGTTATTCATGGCGATAAAGGTCGTCATCACGCGGGTGAACCCCCGGATATTTCCACCCACAATCATTACTGCGCCGACTTCAGAAATGGCCCGGCCAAACCCACTGACCAGGGCGATCATAATGACGCCTTTTAGTTCCAGAATCAGCAGGATCAGAATATCCCACCCCTGAGCACCCAGCGTTTTCCCCGTTTGGACTACCTCATAGCCACTGGTGCTGGCATGGTTAAAGATGATGCCCATAATAACGGGGGTAACCAGAATAGTCTGGGCAATGATCATTGCGGTGGCAGTATACATCAGCTGAAACTGACCCAAAGGACCAGAACGAGCTAAAAAGAGGGCGGTAAACAAACCAATGATAACCGGCGGAAATGACATGAAGGTATAAAGAAACCGGGACACCACTGTCTTGCCTCTGAATTTTTTGATGCCCAGAAGAATGCCAAGAGGAACGCCGATCAGGGTGCCATAAAGGGTCGAAGAAAAAGAGACAAAAAGCGATAACAAAACAATTTGAATGATTTCAGGATCAAAAGAAAAAATGAGCCGAAAGGCTTCAACAAAACCATTGAGTATGTAGTCCATTGATTTCTCCACAATGCGATCCTGGAAGAAGATCTTCTCCCAGGACCTCAGTTAACTTTTTATTTTTGTGCAGCGTTGGGGATAAACAGCGGATTCCCATTCACTTCGTATGAACCGATCAGTTTTTGGGTTTCGGGTGATATAATCCAATCAACAAAGGCTTGCGCGCCGTCGGCATTGATCTGGTCATTGATTGATGGTGATACAGCAATAACCCCGTAAGGATTGTTTAAAATTGTATCGCCTTCGCAAACAATTTCCAGGTTGGTGATGGTATCTTTCATGTTGGCGTAGGTTGCCCGGTCAGCCAGAGTATAGCCCAATTTTTCGTTGGTAACAGTTAGTGTTTCGCCCATGCCGGTGCCGGTTTTTAAATACCAGTCGCCTGCAGGGGTGATATTGGCAGCCTTCCAGATGGCCAGCTCTTTGGTATGTGTACCGGATTTGTCAT
This sequence comes from Acetobacterium carbinolicum, assembly GCF_047456275.1. GTDB lineage: Bacteria > Bacillota > Clostridia > Eubacteriales > Eubacteriaceae > Acetobacterium > Acetobacterium carbinolicum. Next base: position 2,678,466 of record NZ_CP173357.1, on the reverse strand, counting down.
CCCGGGAGACAAAGGTTGATGGCACAGCAGCTATGGCAGTAAAAGCCTTGGCAGCATCAGCAGCAGCGTTTGCTTTTACCTTGGCCGGGTCTTCTTTTGGTCCCAGCACAACAAAGTCGTTATACATGACATCAAAGCGTTCGGCTCCGTATCCATCGGCGATGAACTGATCTTCCTGGGAACGGGCATGAACCAGAAGGACATCGGCTTCACCAGCTTTTCCCATTTCCATGGCTTTCCCGGTGCCCACGGCAACAACCTTGACGGCGATCCCAGTTTGGGCTTCAAAATCCGGTAGGATCACTTCCAGTAAACCGCTATCCTGGGTACTGGTGGTGGTGGCAAGAATGATCTCCCCGTTAGAACCAGGCTCTAATTCCTTTTTAGCCGGGGTGCAGCCCAGGCCACTCAGGGCAAGGGTACAGACAAATAATACAATAACCAATACTGACAATTTCTTTTTCATTTTCTTCCTCCTAAAAAATAGTATCAAAGAGAAGTCTCTTTAATGACATAACGGGAGGTCAATCCAAAAAAATAAAATGACTGCTCAAAAAAACAGTCAGATAATTCCATGAATTCCACCATCCTTTACACACTGGAAAGCACAATCATTTCTAACCGTACTCTATCGATTGATAAACCATAGCAAACCGTAGGTGCATCAATTCGGATTGTATTGTTTTCATTAAGAAAACGTTATTCAATTACACCGATTTTAGCAAAGATTATTGGCTTCGTCAAGGTCGAAGTCGGATTTACCCATGAATCTGCTGATATTTGAGTAAAACCCAGTATAAATTAAAAGTAAGGGTAAAAAGTATCAATAATCGTTAAAAAATTGAGGAGGGTTTGCATCAAAAATGAACGTTTTTTTATCCTGATTTTGAACTGCTTTTTTTTTAGATCTTTTAGTATGACATTTTTGCCCAGCCGTTGACAGACAAAAAATCTGATGATACCATGAACCAACCAGACTAATGTAGAATATTTTTTATGAAGGATAATGTGATGAAGACAATAAGAATATGTGTTGGCAGTGCATGCCATGTAAACGGATCCTATAAGGTTGTTAAAGCCTTGAATCAAATTATTGAAGAGCGAGAATTAGGGGATGAGGTTGAACTGGTAGGGTCATTTTGTATGGGGAAATGTACGGAGGGGGTTGCCGTGGAATGTGATGACATCATCTATGCCGTTTCAACTGAAAATGCGAAAGAAATTTTCGAGAAAATTATGGGGGAAAAATAATTGAGTATCATTAATTTTTCAAAAGATAAATGTCGTAATTGTTATAAGTGTATCCGGAAGTGTCCAGTCAAAGCCATAAAACTGAAGGATAAACACGCCCAGATTATTCAGTCGATGTGCATTGGCTGCGGGATCTGTATTGCAACATGTCCTCATAACGCCAAAGAGATCCATAGTGATGTTGATACCATCAAAAAATGGCTAAAAACCGAGCAGGTGGTACTCAGTTTATCAGCAGTATTTCCGACTGCTTATTACCTTAACCATCCCAGACAGTATTTGGGAATTCTAAGGGAACTGGGATTTACAATCATTGAGGAAACTTCCATCGGTGCTGAGGTAGTCACCAAAGCTTACGCCGATGAATATTGCAGTGATAAAAAGCTGGTGATTTCTTCCTCCTGTGCGGCAATAAAAAATCTCATTGAAATTTATTATCCTCAGTATTTGTCCGCCTTGAGCCATCAGGTTTCGCCAATGATCGCCCATGGCAAGATTCTTAGAGAAAAATACCCGGAGGCTAAGATCGTTTACGCTGGTTCCTGCCTGGCAAAAAAAATGGAGGTTCATGATACGGATGTCCGTGGCATTATTGATGGGGTCTTAACCTTTGATGAAATCGATGCCTGGATTAAAGAGGAGCATATTGACCCCAATAAGATGCCGATAGAGGAATTCAACGCCATCGGTACCAATACCGGACGGCTCTATCCAATTACTGGAGGACTGGCTAAAAACAGTGTCGAAAATCTCGACGGCAGCCGGAAAATTCTTCGCATCGACGGCGTCAAGGATTGCATGGCGTTCATGGATGAAATTCATCAGCTGGAGAAGAAGTATTGGATTGAAATGAATGCCTGCGAAGAAGGGTGTGTCAATGGTCCCGGAAATCTTCACAGCCCTTTGTCTAAATATGAAAAGGTGGAAATGCTCCAGACCTATATCGATTTAAACAGCAACAAAGAACCATCGAATGAGATTCCCGAAATCAATAGTAGACGGTCCTTCCACAAACGGCCGGTTCATCATCTGGGCGAAGTTCCCGAGGAAGAACTTGAAAGGATTTTAAACCAGATGTCTAAATTCACAGAACGGGATGAACTCAACTGTGGCACCTGTGGTTATGAAACATGCCGGGATAAAGCCCGAGCGGTTTACTGGAATATGGCGGAAATGGATATGTGTCTGCCGCTGATTACCAGTAAAACCGAAGCGATTTCAAACTTGATCATTACGACCACCCCCAACGCCATTGCCGTGCTGGATAAAAAATTCCGGATCATTGAGTTTAATGCCGCCGCAGAACGCCTCTTTAATATGAAAAAAGAAGCTGTGATGCGTTACAATTTTGTGGATGCGCTTGATTATAATCCCTTCCGAAAACTGGACAATAACCGCGGCAATACCTATACCGGAAAAGGGCATTACGAAAAAGAAAACCGGATTTTTATGGAAATTCTGACCTATATTCCAGAACAGGAATTGTATATGGGAATTTTTATTGATATCACCAGGCAGGAAAAACAGGAGCAGGAGATGTTAAATATCCAGGAAGAAACGCTTAAAATGGCTCAGCGGGTGATTGACAAGCAAATGCGGGTTGCTCACGAGATCGCCGGGTTGTTGGGCGAAACCACGGCGGAAACCAAGGTGACGCTGACCAAACTTCAAAAAGTTGTAACCAGTCGGGAGGTTGAACGTTAATGCCTTTATTTATGGATATTGCCAGCGATAGTGTCAACAAGGTCCATGAAGAGCTTTGCGGCGATAATGTGGAAGTGCGAATTAATGATGAAAGCGTCATTGTGGTGCTGGCTGATGGCATGGGTAGCGGCGTTAAAGCCAACATTCTGGCAACGCTGACGTCTACCATTGCGGCGACCATGCTGGAAGAAAAAATGGGGATTATGGATGTGTTGGAAACCCTGGAAGCCACCCTGCCAAAATGCAGTGTTCGTCGGATGGCCTACTCGACCTTTACCATTGTTCAGGTTTTTAGAAATCGAATGGCTTATATTCTGGAATTTGATAACCCCCCATTGGTGTTTATCCGCGATGGAGAAATCATCGAACTGGAACGGAAGGAAATTGAGTTTCAGGGAAAGTCTGTTTATGAAACCACCAAGGAAATTGAAAAAGGTGATATCATGGCCTTTTTCAGTGACGGCGTGATCCATGCGGGGATTGGCAATTTACTAAATTTTGGATGGCAATGGGAAGAAGCGTCGGATTATATCCTGGCGCGATCCTATGAAAACAAAAAAGCCAAGGACATTTCCATGGCACTGGTGGATACCTGTTATAATCTGTATGGTGAGGAGCCGGGAGACGATACCACAGTGGCTGTGATCAAGGTGGAAGAACGAAAATATGTCACCATTTTTTCAGGTCCACCGTTGGATCAGGAAAAGGACGCCGAGATTAAACGGCTACTGGAACGGGGCCGGGGCAAAAAAATCGTCTGCGGCGGGACGGCCGCCAATATTGTGGCGCGGGAGTTTGGTGAAGAAGTAAAAGTCGATTTTTCCACCATGTCGGATCGGGTACCACCGATTGCCACTATCAAAGGGATTGACCTGGTAACTGAGGGAGTACTGACGCTGAAAGAAACCCTGCGGATCTGTGATGATTATATGAATAATCGCTGTGGTCGCGAAATCTTTCAGGAAAAAAATGGTGCATCGATGCTGGCTAATATTCTGATGAACGAATGTACCACCATCGATCTGATTATTGGGAACTCCATCAATCCCGCCCATCAAAACCCCGATTTTCCTGAAGAACTCACCACCAAATGGCGGGTGACCCAGAAACTTATTGAGATGCTGCGTAGCATCAATAAAGAAGTAAACATCATTTATGTTTGATTAGTATAATACTTTAAGTACGAGCTAATAAAATACAGGCATTCAAGCAAAAAGAGAAGCGGAACACCCCGGTGAGGGTGCTCCGCTTCTAATAATATGCTTTGAGGAGAAAAGCTATATAACTTATATACCCAAACAATGCGGTTTAACCCTAAAATAAAAAAATAATTATTTTTTTATAACGTAATAACGGTAGTAGCTATAACCGGCCCCAAAAACAATGGCGCAAATAGCAAAATAAAGCCCAAACAGGGGATTTTGGATTCCGCCAGAGAAAATAATCAAGGAACCGATAGAAGCCAGGATTGGACAAATCAGTCCTCTGAAGACGCTTTTTATTTCCTTCTTTTTCCATAAAATAAAAACCTTGTAATAAAGGCCGAGGTAGAGCAGATAACTGGTCACAATGGCGATTTCTGAAATGTCAGAATTCGGGAACAGGGTATATTTTTGAGAAAAATAGTGAACAGTTAACCAAAAAATCACGATGATCAAGGCAAAAACAGCTGAATTCACCGGGAAATCAAATCGTGGTGAGATCGTGGTCATCGCTCTGGATTTGGGGATCATTTGATCGAGTCCCAAAGCATAGGGCATCCGGATCATCGCCATCACCAGGCCATTGAGGGTTCCCAGGACAGAGATAAAAACAAATAACATCAGTATTTTTGCGCCGCTGGGTCCAAAAATCATAGTCGCTGCAAAATCAAGATGGGCATCTCCGACATTCATAATTTCGGCTGGACCCACCAGATTAGAGATTCCCACAAAGTAAACAATGTAGAGAGCCAGAATAATCAACGGACTGATAACTAGTGCCAGGGGTAGATTGCGCTTGCTGTTTTTAATTTCATAGGCTACTGAGGTGGAAATAATCCAACCGTCAAAGGAAAAGGCAATCGGTGCAATGGCTCCAATCCAGCCGGTGGAAGCGATTTCCGAAACCGCAGTACTGGTAAAGTGCTCTCCGGTGCCACCGAATAACAGACCGGCAAAACCGATGATTACCAGGGGGATCAGTTTAATGACCATCGCAGCACTTTGAAAATAACCGCCAATTTTAGCTGAAAAAATATTGGTGGCAAAGAGCACAAAAAAACACCCGACGCCCGCTAATATTTGAATTTCCAGGGTTTGATTCACATTAAAGAGAATACAAAAGTAAATACCGGAAACCCAAGCCAGAATAGCCGTGATGGTGGGTAAATAGATAAAGGTCTGAAACCAGCCATAGGCTGAACCCATGCTGGGGCTGATAAATTCTTTGGCATAAGTAAGGACCCCACCGGGATGATCTGTTCGAGCAGCCAGTTCAGCGATGGTTAAACAACCAAAAACAATGCTGATGGCGGCGACAACAAAGACCAGAATACCTAAAACAACACTGCCACCAGTGGCAATGAGAATATTATCGCTTTTAAAAAAAATACCAGACCCGATAACGACGCCAACAATAAGAGCGATGGCGGTAAATAAGTTGTAGCGTGACTGTTGCATGGTAACCTCCGCTGTTTGGATTCCAGGTAACTTAAGAGAAGACGCGATTGGCCTCGGTGTAATAACCTGGAAATGATTTTTTATTTTGTACCAAAAAGTCGGTCACCGGCATCACCTAAACCGGGTACAATGTAAGCATGGTCGTTTAAGTGATCATCAATGGCGGCACAAAAAATGGGGATTTCAGGATAAGCATTGGTGACGGCTTTGACACCTTCCGGGCAGGCCAGAATATGAACGACCTTGATATTGGGGCAGTGGGCTTCTTTTAAAAGGCGTATGGTATGAATCACAGAAACCCCGGTGGCCAGCATCGGATCGACTATAATGGCTTCTCTTTCAGCAATATCAGAAGGTAGTTTTTTGTAGTATTCCACCGCCTGGAGGGTTTCAGGGTCACGGTACAGTCCGATGTGACCGATTTTAGCTTTGGGAATAATATTTGTGAAGCCTTCAACCATTCCCAAACCTGCCCGTAGAATAGGGACAATGACGACATCTTTTTCGGCCAGAACTTTTTGGGTGGTTTTGCAAATGGGGGTTTCAATTTCAATTTCTTTAAGCGGAAAATGTTTGGTCACCTCCCAGGCCATCAGACTGGATAGTTCCTTCACCAATTCTCGAAACTCCCGGGAAGGGGTTTCCATCTTGCGAAGGTGAGTTAATTTGTGCATGACAAGTGGATGATCCACTATCGTTACATTTTGCATGGTAATCTCCTTTTAACGTTTAATAGATTAATAATACGATAATTGATCGAATAATTCTACAATTATTTAAGAATTATTTGTTGACACTTGGGAAATAAGGGTTAAAATGAAAGAATACGTTTGTGTCAAGAACTTTTAAAAAGGAAGGTGACCTGAAAAATGAAAGAAATTAAATTATATACTTGGGCCCACTGTCCCTATTGCAGAGCCGCAAAACAACTCCTGGATGATAAGGGGTTGAAGTATGTGGAAATTGATATTTACAATGATGCGCAGACCCGTCGTCAATTGCAGAGTCAGACTAGTCATTATACGGTGCCTTTTGTCTTTATTGGGGAGACATTTGTTGGTGGCTTTTCGGAACTGAAAGAGATTGAGTTTAGTGGTAAACTCGATGAATTATTATAAGGTGAGGTTAAAATGGCGATAATATTTAAGGTTGTAGAAGAAATTGGTGTTCTCAGCGAATTACCCAGTGGATGGCAGAAAGAATTGAATCTGGTGAGCTGGAATGAACGGGACCCCAAGTATGATATTCGGGATTGGAATGCTGATCACGAAAAAATGCGTAAGGGGATCACATTGACTGTCGATGAGCTGGTCCAATTGCGTGATATCCTTAATGGGATGGAACTTTAGTAAAAAGATGCAGTAAAATCAGGTGCGAGGAATACTACCGTACCGACCAATTGTTAATCTGTTGTTCGCTGCACCATGCGAAATTCGCTTTGCTCTTTTCGCATTGGTCGCAGGCAGTCGCCAACTACAAGCTCACTTGTGATTGGCTCGTTGCCAATGCGCAGAATCGGACAGGCTATGCCGTGTCCGCTCCGATGCATACAACATGATGTAACAATTGTCGGTACTGGCTTATCTGTTAATCTGAACACAAAGCGTATCTCTCCTTTTGGTGAGATACGCTTTTTTGCGTGAAGGCAACGAGCCAATCACAAGCTTGCTTGTAGTTGGCGACTGCTCACGAACCAAAGATGGAGCGAAGCGGAATCGTGGTTTCGAGGTCACTTGATGGGTTCGGCGCAATTGGCGGAACCGCTGCTCAAGAGCATCTGCAGACCGTGGTCCAGCGCCGGTAGAACGGCTTCGAGGTTTTCTTTAACTGCTTTGGGGCTACCGGGGAGGTTAATGATCAGGGTTTGCTTGCGGATGCCGGCAGCACTGCGGCTGAGCATTGCTTTCGGGGTGATCTGCATGCTGTGGTAGCGCATTGCTTCCGGGATTCCGGGAGTTAAGCGGTCGCAGACGGCAATGGTGGCTTCCGGGGTCCAGTCCCGCCCAGAAAATCCGGTGCCACCAGTGGTCAGAATCAGATCCAGATGATCCTCATCAGCCCAGACCATCAGGGCTGTTTTGATCGATTCCAGATCATCCGGCAGGATGATGGTTTTGACCACCTCGTAAAGGTTGGTCTCTGCAAGCATAGCATGAATCATCGGGCCGCTTTTGTCTTCCCGTTGGCCCTTTGAGCCCAGATCGCTTAAGGTCATTATTCCAGTTTTATACATAAGGTCCTCCTAAATATTAAATGTAAAAAAGTCGTTGGCGAGTAAATCAATATACAAAAGCTTGTTCCGCAGTATTTCTTCCTTCCCGGTGAGCACTTTTAAGGCTTCGGAAACTTCCAGCGAAGCAGCCAGGGCTGGAGTAAAGGAAGGGTTTCCCAAGGCTTTGGAGTCATATTCTTTTTCACCGGCATAGAGCCGGGACAGGGTATCATCTTCCGGAAACACCGTGGTTACCTGGGCGAACCAGCCACCAATGGCGCCGTGGATCAGGGGAATATTTTTTTCTTTGCATAAAGTCTGCAGGGTAAGCCGGGCGGGAACATTATCCAAAGCATCCACCACCAGATCGGCCTCGCCGATCAGAGCCAAACCGTTGTCCTCATTGAGAAAATCATGATAACAGGTCGTCGTCACTTCTTTATTAATTAACTTGACCCGGGCTGCCGCGGCTTTGGCTTTGGGCGTACCCAGATTTTTTTCAGTGGCAAAAATCTGGCGGTTCTGGTTGGAGTCCTCAAAAACATCACCATCAATCAAAATAAGGGAACCGATCCCGACCCGGGCCAGCATCTCAATAATATAGCCACCCAAACCACCGCAGCCCACCACACAAACCGTTGCATGCTGGATGCGTTCAAAGTCTTCTTCGGAAAAAGCTGGAAAATTCCGTTCATAACGTGACATTGTGCCACCTCCTCGTATCCCAATCTAACATTTAACATCAGTATAACAATTTTTAACGAATAATTAAAGTCCTGAATGATATTGTTTTTTTTTACAATAATCGTTAGAATAGAAAGAAGACAAAAAAATTGATCGGTAAGGAGAAAAAATGGAGTTGCTGAAGGTAAAAACTATTGATGAAATGAAAAACATCATCAAAGAGACATTTAGAGCATTAACTTTAGAGAAAGAAACCATTGATTTAAGCGCTGGATTAGGCCGGGTATTGTCAGCGGATATCGTATCAACCATGGATGTCCCACACTTTGATCGATCAGTGGTGGATGGTTATGCGGTCAAGCTAACCGATGTTCAGGGTGCGGGAAGTGCTATACCGGGGTTTTTAAGAATTGTCGGGGAAGTCCAGATGGGCAAAGAAACGACTGAAAGTCTTAATCAGGGTGAAACCCTTTACGTTCCTACCGGTGGCATGGTGCCCGCCGGCACTGAAGCCATGATCATGATTGAATATACCGAAAAACTGGGTGAAAAAGATTTGGCCATTTACACCAATGCGGGTGCCAATGAGAATATGATGCGCATTGGTGATGACATCAGAAATGGGGAACTGGTTTTTTCCCGAGGACATCTCTTAAGACCCCAGGATATCGGTGTTTTATCGGCCTTGGGCTATTTACAAGTTGAGGTTTACAAGCGTCCCCGACTCAGTATTATTTCGACCGGGGATGAAATTATTCGGCCCGGAGAAACGCCGAAGCCAGGGGAAGTGATCGATATCAACACACCAGCCTTGGCAGCAGTGGCAAAACGCTTGGGTGCTGATGTCATTTCGACCGCTTATGCCAGAGATGACCAGGAGGAGATTCGCAAAGCCGTGGAGCTCGGAATAAAAAACGGTGATATGGTCATTCTTTCTGGTGGCAGTTCGATGGGCGAAAAAGATTATACCGTTCAGGTCATCGATGGACTGGGCGAGGTGCTTCTTCATGGTCTGGCCGTTAAACCGGGAAAACCGACAATCTTGGGAAGTGTTTTGCAAAAACCGGTAATCGGCTTACCCGGACAGCCGGCAGCCGCTATTATGGTACTGATGATTGTACTTCAGGAATTTATGAAACGCTACTATGATCAGGATTCTTTTAACAACCAAACCATCCAGGGGGTTTTGATGGAAAACATCCATGCATCACCAGGACGACGGACCTTCCAGACGGTGGCCATTAAAAAAACCGAAAAGGACATTGAAATTCGGCCAACTCACGGCAAATCCGGGATGATTACGCTGTTATCCTATTCGGACGGATACATTGAAATAACCGAAAACGAAGAAGGGAAAAATGCCGGAGACCGGGTTGAAGTGACCCTATTTTAGAAAGCTTATGCGTTACTTGCATCAGAACTGGAGGAGAGAATGAATACCGAAAATACCGGAAAAAAAGATGAACGGAATTTATATTTAAAAAATGAAGATCTGGATGTGGCGGTGGCCAAATATCTGGCCTTTTTATCTTTTGAAAAAGGGCCGCAAAAAGGCCGCTTGTTGCCAGTGATCGAAGCCCTGGGATGGGTGACGAAAGAGCCTGTTTTTGCGAAAATTTCGTCTCCTTATTATAATGCCTCAGCAATGGATGGCATCTGTGTGGAAGCGATGGAGATGATTGGCGTGGATGAACGTCATCCCCGGACCCTGATAAAAGGGACCGATTTTAATTTTGTCGATACCGGGGATGTGATTGCTGATCCCTATAATGCGGTGGTGATGATTGAAGATGTCATCATTAAAAGTGATAATGAAGTCAGCATCAACAGTCCGGTTTCGCTGTGGCAGCATGTCCGTCCGATTGGTGAAGATATCGTTGCCGGAGAACTGATTATCCCGGCCTTTCATCGGGTTCGTCCGATCGATTTAGGTGCCCTTTTAGCTGGCGGTATTACTGAAATTGAGGTCTTGGTCAAACCGCGGGTGGGGATTATTCCCACTGGTACCGAACTGGTGGAAGCCGGAGCGGCCATGGCAGTGGGAAAAATAATCGACTCCAATACCCATATGTTTGTCGGGTTGGCGGAAGAATACGGCGGTGAAGCCAAGCGCTATCAAACCGTTCGAGATGACTATGAGCTAATTAAAAACGCGATCGTTAAGGCCGTGGATGAAAACGATATGGTGCTGATCTCGGCCGGTTCTTCGGCCGGAACCGAAGACTATACCCGCAAGCTGATCGAAGAACTGGGTGAAGTGGTGGTTCATGGGGTGGCCATTAAACCGGGAAAACCAGTCGTTTTGGGAATCGTTCAGGGAAAACCGGTAATTGGCATTCCCGGCTATCCGGTTTCCGCCTACTTTGTCTTTGAAAGCTTTGTCAAGCCGGTGATTCTGGCCTTTAACCATCAGACCACAACAGAAGGTGTTACCATTAAAGCGATACTGTCCAAACGGCTGATGTCATCGCTAAAATACCTGGAGTTTGTGCGGATGAAATGTGGCCGGGTGAACCAGCGATTCATAGCAACACCACTGGATCGCGGCGCCGGTGTCACGATGTCGCTGGTGAATGCTGACGGGATTTTAAAAATTCCCAAAAATGTAGAAGGCTATGAAGCCGGGGAAGAGGTCGAGCTGATTCTCATGCGTCGCCGGGAAGAAATAGAAAATACCCTGGTTTCCATTGGCAGTCACGATGTGTTAATGGATATCGTCGCCAATATTATCCATAAGAATAAGCAACTGGTGAACCTGTCTTCAGCTCATGTGGGTAGTCTGGGCGGGATTATGGCGATCAAAAAAAGGGAGTGCCATATTGCACCGATCCATCTGCTCGATGAGGAAACCGGGGTTTATAATTGCTCCTATATAAAACGCTATCTGGCTGACGAAGCGGTAGAGCTGATTAAAGGTGTCAAACGAACCCAGGGAATGATTATCCCCAAAGGCAATCCAAAGAATATTCAGGGAATTGGGGATCTGATCCGGACCGATTTAAGCTTTGTTAACCGCCAACGGGGTTCAGGAACCCGGGTGCTGTTGGATTATTTATTAAAAGAAAATAAGATTGATAATAGTCAGGTGTTGGGTTATACACGGGAAATGAACACCCATATGATGGTCGCTTCGGCCGTGAAATCCGGTTCCTGCGACGTCGGTATCGGGGTTTTATCGGCCGCCAATATGATGGAACTGGATTTTATCCCGATCGGCGATGAAGACTACGATTTTGTAATTTTAAAAGAGAATCTGGGGGATCCCCGGGTGCAGATATTCATCAATGTGCTTAAATCCCAGGAATTTAAAGAAGCCCTTATGCAGCTGGGGGGATATGAAATAATACAGCCGGGAGAAATTGTTAAACCCTAGACATCACAAGGGAGAAAGCGGGAAGCAGATGAAGGATTATTATGGAAGAAAAATAAATTACATGCGTATCTCGATCACCGATTTATGTAATTTAAGATGTGTTTACTGTATGCCTGAAGAAGGGATTGTGAAACATCCCCATCAGAAAAATCTGTCCTTTGAAGAAATTCTGAATCTCATCAAAGCCGGGGTTTCACTGGGGGTCAACAAGATTCGGTTAACCGGCGGGGAACCACTTGTGCGTCATGGGATTGTTGATCTAGTTAGCCGAATCGGTGAAATTCCCGGAATTGATGATCTGACCATGACCACCAATGGGATTCTCTTGCCTAAATACGCCAAAGATTTAAAGAAAGCCGGCTTAAACCGGGTGAATATCAGTCTGGATACCTTTGATCCAGTTAAGTTTCATGAAATTACCCGGTGGGGTCATTTAGAAGATGTTTTTGCGGGGATTGCCGCGGCCAAGGCAGTAGGGATGGATCCAATAAAAATCAACACAGTGCTGATTAAGGATTTCAATGATAATGAAATTGAGACCTTTGTGAATTACACCAAAAATGAAGCGGTTGATGTGCGGTTTATTGAACTAATGCCCTTGGGTGAATCCAGTGATTTTGCAGAAAACAAATATCTCTCCAACGATGAGGTGTTAAAAAAAATGCCTGCATTAATGCCACTTCTGGAACCGGATAAAACCGGACCGGCGGAATATTATCAGCTACCCGGTGCCAAAGGCAGAGTGGGACTCATTAACCCTATTAGTAAACATTTTTGCAGTGAATGCAATCGGATTCGGGTAACTACCGACGGTAAGATCAAGCCCTGTCTTCATTCAGACAATGAGATTGATGTTATCGCATTACGAGAAGAAGGAAAAAGCTATCAGGAAATTTTACTCCAGGCGATTAATGAAAAACCGGAAAGGCACCATATCAACGAACATGAAAAACAGTTGCGCAGAAATATGAACGAAATTGGAGGATGACATGGACAAAGAAATTTTAGAGTTCACCCATTTTAATGACGCTGGTCGCAGCAAAATGGTGGACGTCAGCGAGAAAAAAAGCACCACCCGGGTGGCTGTTGCCAAAGGGGCTATCACGATGAAAAAAGAGACTCTGCAAAAGATAATTGATGGGCAGATGAAAAAAGGGGATGTGTTGGGTGTGGCCCAAATTGCCGGAATTATGGGTGTTAAGCGGACGGCCGACCTGATCCCGATGTGTCATAATATTTTTATTTCCGGCAGTGACATTGATTTTAAAATCGATGAGGTTAATTCCCGGATTCTAATTGAAGCAACGGTTAAAAACAGCGGCCAGACCGGAGTGGAAATGGAGGCGTTAATGGCGGTTTCAGTGGCCGCCCTGACCATCTATGACATGTGCAAGGCGGTTGACAAAGAGATGACCATTGAATCGATCTATCTGGCTAAGAAAACCGGGGGCAAATCCGGCGAGTTTATTAATCCCAATCATCAATAAAAAACAGGAGAAACAACATGAGTGGAAAAGTAATTGCAATTAATATCAGTGAGAAAAAAGGTGTCATGAAAAAACCGATTCCAATTGGAATTTTTATTAAGGATTTTGGTCTGGACGGCGATGCCCATGCCGGTAATTGGCATCGGCAGGTCAGCCTTCTCGGCCAGGAGAGCATTGATAAGATGATCGCCATGGGTGCGGCGGGACTATGTGCCGGAAATTTTGCCGAAAACATCACCACCGAAGGAATTTGTGTTTATGAACTCCCGGTGGGAACGAAGTTAAAAATCGGAGAAACGCTTCAGGAAGTTACCCAGATCGGCAAAGAATGTCATGCCGGATGCGAAATTGCCCAGCAGGTTGGGGATTGCGTGATGCCACGAGAGGGAATCTTTACCATTATCTTAGAAGGTGGTACCATCAAAGCCGGAGATGTCATTGAAGTGGTGGATTGATTAGACCGGAGTATCAAGATCATCGCTAAAACAACACAAAAAAACATGAAAATTGCGGTAACGGAAACCATTGAGCGAAAGATACCTTAAATTTTTCCGGAGATAGAATAATCATAAAAAAATGATGGAATGCGACTTGCATTATCAGAATTTAGTGTTACAATAGTAAATGTTATTGCCGCACAAGTGTCTTTCAGATGAAGACAGTCGCCTAATGGAGGACAATATGAATGAATTTATAAATAGTATGGCCGGAGTGGCCTGGAGTATCATCCCGGTATTACTGATCTTTTTTTTGATGTCAGGCATTATGTTTGTTTTTTATTTCAAAGTGAAAATTGAAGAAATATCGATCTATTTAAAAAGTATTGCAGCTTCCCTCGAAAGGCTTTCAAATCGGCGAAATGACTACTAGAGTTTTATGGAGGAATTTATGTTTTTTGAAGAAGTAAAAGTTGCAGATCCTGAGATTTATGAACTCATGGAAAAGGAATTGCATCGACAACAAAGTCATTTAGAGCTCATCGCCTCTGAAAACTTCGTGTCAGACGCAGTAATGATCGCTATGGGAAGCCATTTAACCAATAAATACGCTGAAGGTACCCCAGGACACCGCTTTTATGGCGGCTGTGTTCATGTGGATACCATTGAGCAGGTTGCCATCGATCGGGCCAAAGCACTTTTTGGTGCCGAACATGCTAATGTCCAGCCCCATTCTGGTGCTCAGGCCAATACTGCTGTATATATGGGGATTTTAGAACCCGGCGATACCGTTTTAGGGATGCGTTTGGATCAGGGCGGTCATTTAACCCATGGCAGTCCGGCGAATCTATCAGGTAAATATTATAATTTTATCTCTTATGGTGTAGATCAGGTAACAGAAACCATCGATTATGATGAAATAGAAAAACTGATTAAAGAACATCAGCCCAAACTGGTGGTCGTGGGAGCCAGTTCTTATCCCCGAGCTATTGACTTTGAACGCATTTCAAAGATGACCAAAGCCGCCGGTTGTTTTCTGATGGTGGATATGGCTCATATTGCCGGTCTGGTTGCCGCCGGACAGCATCAAAGTCCCGTGCCTTATGCGGACTTTGTCACCACCACCACTCACAAAACCTTGCGAGGTCCAAGAGGGGGCATTATTTTATGTAAAAAAGAATATGCCAAACTCATCGATAAGGGCGTGTTTCCGGGAACGCAGGGCGGTCCCCTGGAGCATATGATCGCAGCTAAGGCGATAGCCTTTAAAGAAGCAGCAACACCAGAATTTAAGGCCTACCAGGAACAAGTGGTCAAGAATGCCAAAGTATTGGCAGCGGCCCTTGAAAATCGGGGATTTCGGATTGTTTCCGGCGGAACCGATAATCACCTGATGCTACTAGATGTGAGCAAGGTTGGCTTAACCGGAAAAGAAGCCGATGACACCCTTGGGAAAGTCAATATCACCGCCAATAAAAACGCCATTCCTTATGATAAGGAAAGTCCTTTTGTCACCAGCGGAATCCGTGTTGGGACGCCAGCCATTACTACCCGGGGTCTGGTTGAAGCAGACATGGAAGTGGTAGCGGATGCAATCGAAGCGGCACTGATTAAAAAAGACATGGAACTGGCGCTTGAAAAAGTCGCCTTTTTAACCGAAAAGTATCCCTTATATCCGGGCTTGATGGGTTAACAAAAAAAGCGTTTAACAGATATTATTCTGTTAAACGCTTTTTTTATATAAAGCACCTCAATTTAACTTGGGGTGCTTAGTGTTTATTTAATATTTAATTAGAGAATGAATGAAAAACTTGTTATATCCACATTCAATATAACAATTAGAAGCAGGTTAAAAATAAATAGTGTTTGCTTGATTTCCTAAACTTAATTAATGGTAATAGTAGAAAAAACGTTTTATTTGCTGGTATTGATTTAATTGTAAGCGTTTTTTAAGACGCTTGCTCTTCTAATCGTTTAACTTCTTTTGTACGTTTAATTAGTAAAATAGATGAAAGAACCCCTAGAATACCACATACAACTAACAGGATGAAAATTTGATTGAAGCCAGCGGCAATATCTCCGGCGGCCTTTGCATCATCTAACCACTTGCCAAGAATTGGACCGTAAAATGCATCTGGCAGAAAAGCGATAAATGAAATAATGCCTGTAGCCATTCCGGTCATTCCAATGGGAATACCTGCCTGGTCCATTACAGACCAATAGGTTGATTTCAAGACGTTAGCCAAGAATGCAATTACTAAGGTTAAGAAGACACTTAATGCAACTATTTTAGCTGTTGTTAAAACGCCAATGATAGCTGCGATGATCGCTATAAAAAGGATGACAAATCCTTTTCCTTTGAATGTAAACTTATCCATAACGAATCCACCTATTACTCCTGCCAACAACACAATGATATAGCTTCTTACGATTCCGATGGCGCTAGCTGCAGTTGTTGAAATATTTAAGACTTGTACGGTGTAGGTTGTCATATATGCGTTGCCTAGAGCCCATGTGAAATAAGAGAACATAATGACAAGGATTGTGACCCAGACACCTTTATTTTTTAGCACATCGATAATTCGATATTTGGTTTCGCTAGTTGTTGCATGTTCTTCGTGTTTAATGTCTGTTTTTGGAAGAAAAAACAAGGCCAGCACAAAAAACATTGCACATACCCCGGCACCAAAGAGAAATAGCACCTTCATTCCAGCAGCTTCAGTGGCGGCTAAACCAACGATAGCAAGGAACGCAAAACCCATGATCGTTTGAATGACACCCCGCAAAGCTTCGCTACTACCAAACATTTTACTTTGGTTCTCCTTATTTGCTAAATTTCGAATCCCTTTCAGATAAGCAGACCACAAGGTAGCAATGCCAAAGAATCCGTAAAGTATGTGAATAACGAGTAGAACTGTGAAATTAGTAGTCATTGCAAAAGCAAACGTTAGTAGCGCTAAAGCTGCCAAAGTTGTGGAAATTAGGAATCGCATGGTAAATTTATCGGCCATCCAGCCACCAATAGGGTAGCATAGAGTATAGGTCAAATTTAAAGCCGAAGCCAAAATACCGATTTCCATATTTGAAAGTTGGTATGCAGCCGCAAATTGATCGTAAAAAGTATAGCGCAAAAACGGTAATTGGTATGCAAGAGCAACCGTTGCACTTAAAATTAAAAACACCATCGCATTTCTAAAGCCAAATTTTTTCATAATATCCTCCTAGGTCATGATTGCGAAATACATGTCTAGTGCAAAAATTATAACACGATAAATGTAAACGGTCAACATTTTTTTGATTTGAATAATTTGGCTAGTATTTTGACAAATTCGCCTTAATAATTAGCGGTGAATATGAGTTTATTTACAAAACTAATTTAGCCTATTAAATGTAGACGATTAATTCAATTAAATTTAGCAAAAAAACAGGGTTGACAATGGATTTGGAAGCATGGTATATTTGTCTTGCGAAATACATGTATTTATTAAAATCTTGGAGGTTATTTGAAATGTATATTAACAGACGTTTTTATGAAAAATATGTTTCTACACGCGATGTGGAACTGTTGCATGAGTATTCATTAAGAGTTTTAAAAGAAGTGGGTATTTCTTTTGCCAGTGAAGAAGCACTTGATATATTTAGAGAGCATGGAGCAACTGTTGAAGGAAATATTGTAAAAATTGATGAAGCACTTCTAAATAAGGCATTGGCAACAGCTCCAAAATCATTTACTGTAACGACGAGTGCCGGAGAAACTGCAATTGGAGAACGTTTTAAACCAAAAACAGTTGGCTGTTACGGGCCTTCAAAGTTTTTATTTGAAGATGATACCTACAGAGCCGCATTACTACCGGATGTAGTTAAATTCTTAAAACTGATGCATACCAGTGATGTAACTGACTTTGTCAATAATTCAGCGTATGATACACCAGATTTAGACAAAAACCAGGATAATTTTTATATTCCACAGGTGGCGTTATGCCTAAAATACTCTGATCGACCAACTTATGGTAACGTTGCAAATAGTTTAAATGTTAGGAATCAAAGTTTAAAGGACGCTGCGAAAGATATTGTTAAATTGTATAAAGAGTTCTATGACATCTGGGATCGACCGGTACTATTAACAAATTGTTGTGCGCTTTCACCTTTAGGGTATTCTTATGAGGTGCTGGATAACATCATGGGTCTTGTTGAAGAAGGACAGCCAGTTACAATTATTACTTGTTCAATGACTAATCTTACTGCACCAGCAGCATTGATGGGTTCAGTTATTCAGGACAATGCAACGATTCTGGCTGGTATTATATTAACACAATTGATTAATCCTGGTGTTGGGGTTATTTATGGGACAGTTTCGTCGCCAACTGATATGCGAAAAACGGCAATTGCGATTGGCTCGCCAGAAGCCCAACTGATTCAGATGTCAACGTTGGCTTTAGGACGTTACTATGGATTGCCCGTAAGAACCGGAGTAAGTGGTTCGGATTCGCTTAAACCGGACTATCAGGCTGGTGTGGAAACGATGACAACTTTAATGACTACCTATCTAGGAAAATCTGATTTCGCTTTGAATAATGCCGGGATCTTACAATCTTATGCGGTGGGCAGTTATGAAAAGTTTGTGTTGGATGAAGAAGTCAACCGGATTTTGATGCGATTAAACAAAGGTATCGATATCTCCGATACACACGCAAGTAAAGTATTTGAAGAAATAAAGAAAGCCGGTCCGTTAGGCAATTATCTATCCGGAAGAACACCAAAAGAGTATCGAAATGAGCATCATTTATCGGCGATTTTCAATAAAACGGCTGGTGATCCATCCGTCATATTTGAAGAAGTAGGAGACATTAGACAGCGGGCTACTAAACAGGTTGAGGAACGGCTGGCAAATTATAAAGCACCGAAATTAACAAAAAAACAACAAGATATGCTAAATCGTTATTTACCGGAAAGTGAAAAGTTTTAAGTTTAGAAACTTATGGTAGAAGGTTGAGTATTAGCGACTTGTTGGATTGAAATGAATAGGGATTAAACCGTAAGAAATAACGAAAAACAGAAAAGGATTGGTAAAAATATGTTAGATCTTAAAGTATTAACACAGGCAGTAGGAGATTTGGAAGAAGAACAAGTAATGGACATTTTAAAGGAATTTATAGATTCAAATCCATCAGAGCCGGAAGCACAAGAAGCCATTGCAGCATGCCAGAGTGGTATGGCAGTGGTTGGGGATCTTTTTGAAAAAGGCGAATATTTTGTTGGCGATTTGATTTTTGCCGGAGAATTATTAACAGAGTCAATTAATGTCTTGAAACCAGTTCTGGGAAGTGGTGAAACGGTTGTTGCTGGAACAATTATACTTGGCACGGTCCATGGGGATCTCCATGATATAGGTAAAAATATCTTTAAAAGCATGTCAGAAGCAGCGGGATTTGAAGTGATTGATCTCGGAATCGACGTTGCACCAGAACTTTTTGTAAAAACGGCAAAAGAAAACAAGGGCTGTATTATTGGAATGAGCGGCGTTTTAACTTTAGCTATTGATGCGATGAAAGAAACAATAGAATTAATTAAAGTGGAAGGTATTGATTCAAAGATTATCATTGGAGGCAATCCCGTTACCAAGGAATCTTGTGAGATTGTTGGTGCAGATCAGTATACAACAAATGCTGCTGAAGGGGTTAAAATATGCCAGGGTTGGGTAGCATAAAAATCTATATTAAAAGTTGAGTGATTCGGTAATTACTGAGAGAATACGATAATCAAATACATAGAAGATGAGTCGCTATTTACTTGTCTTCTATGCTTAATTTAAGGAGACAAAGCATGATCATAATTGGAGAAAAAATTAACGGAACGATTCCATCCGTAAAAGAAGCCATCGAAAGAAGAGATGCTGATTTTATCAAAAATCTTGCGATTAAGCAAACTGAAGCAGGAGCACATTTTATTGATGTATGTGCAAGTACTGCACCAGAGTATGAAGTCGAAACCCTGAAATGGCTGATGGAAGTAGTTCAGGATGCAACAGAGACCCCTCTTGGTATAGATAGCCCCAATCCACAGGTTATTGAAGCTGTTTTCAAATATGCTAATAAACCCGGTTTGATCAATTCAATTTCTGAAGAAGGTGACAAATGCGAAGTATTGTTACCATTATTAGAAGGGAATAGCTGGGAAGTAGTCGGCTTGACCTGTGATAACAATGGCATACCCAATGATGTCGAAACGAAATTGAACATCACTAAAATTATGGTTGATAAAGCTGCAAAATTTGGAATAACCCCAGATCGCATTCATATTGATCCCTGTGTGATGGCATTATCAACGGCAAATAACTCGATGTTGAATTTTGCAGAGGAAATAAGAAAAATTAAAGAATCGTATCCGACTATTCATGTAACCGGTGCTATTAGTAATATGTCATTTGGTTTACCGGTAAGATCGCTTTTGAATAAAACATGTATGGCTTTTGCTATTCAGGCAGGTATGGATTCTGCAGTATTGGATCCTCTGAACCGTGATATGATGGGAACGATTTTTGCAACCTATGCACTTCTTGGCAGAGATAAACATTGTCGAAAATATAGTAAAGCATATCGTCAGGGACAGATTGGGGCGGTTAAATAATACGCGTGGTTTAAAAACTATGATTACAGTTTCATTGCTATCATAGTTCCATTTCATTGGTTTGGTCGAAATGGAACTATGACAAGCTGTGAATTAAGGGTGTTTACTCAGTCACAATAGCTAAAAGGGTAAACACTGAGTCTGAGAATTAATAGAAAGGAAAACGAAATGGTATTTTATGCTTCACTGGTCTTTCTTTTGCTTTTTTTGGGATTTGGATTTTTGTTTCCAGAGGCTTTATTAGCATTTACGAATGGTTTGTTCGGATTGATCACCAATGACCTGGGCTGGCTGTATTTGGCAACCGGTCTGGGAATTTTGCTTTTTGCCTTGTTTCTAGCTTTTGGAAAATACGGAAAAATACGTCTGGGGGGTGATGATGATCGTCCAGAGTACTCAAATTTTTCCTGGTTTGCCATGCTTTTTAGTGCAGGAATGGGGATCGGGCTAGTCTTCTGGGGTGTTGCTGAACCGGTTTTTCATTATGCTCAACCGCCGATGGGGATTGAACCGTCCTCGACGCAGTCAGCGATGATGGCGTTTCGCTACACTTTTTTACATTGGGGTTTTCATCCCTGGGCGATCTATGCCATCGTGGGATTGGCACTGGCATATGTTACCTTTCGAAAAAAACTGCCATGTCTGATCAGTTCAACCCTATACCCATTGTTGGGAGAAAAGATCAAGGGGCCAATAGGCTATTTCATCGATACTCTGGCGTTAATTCTAACCGTAATTGGGGTTGCCACCTCGTTGGGGATGGGGGCTTTACAGGTGAATGGCGGATTGAATACGTTGTTTAATATTCCCAATACAATCACCACGCAGGTTGTTATTATTGTGGTTATCACAATTTTGTTTTTGACTTCCGCAGCAACAGGATTAAATAAAGGTATTAAGATACTCAGCAACACCAATATTATTATTGCCGTGTTGCTTTTGCTGTTTGTATTGATATTTGGACCAACCATATTTATTATCGATACTTTTTTTGTGAGTATCAGCGGTTATATCGAGAATATTTTATCGATGAGCCTGGCTTTATCACCCTTAAAAAAAGATCCCTGGATCGGCACCTGGACGATTTTCTATTGGGCCTGGTGGTTGTCCTGGGGGCCATTTGTGGGAACCTTTATCGCCAGAATTTCGAAAGGGCGGACCGTCAGGGAATTTGTTCTGGGTGTAGTTATTCTGCCAGCCGTTTTTTGTTGTTTCTGGTTTACGGTATTTGGGGGCACGGCCTTATATTTCGAAATATTCGAGGGCGTTGACATTGTTGCTCAGGTTACTAATGATATCACCGTCGGATTATTTGCCACTTTGGCACAATTGCCATTAGGAAATGTAATATCAATAATTGCAACTTTGTTGATTATAACATTTTTTGTTACCTCCGCCGATTCAGCAACCTTTGTGATTGGCATGTTCGCAAGAAATGGGGATTTGAATCCAGATACTAAAATTAAAATGATCTGGGGCATCCTACTGTCGTTGATAGCAATTGTTTTGCTTTTCAGCGGGGGCCTGGTAGCGATACGTAATACCTCAATTATCATGGCTTCGCCATTTTTGATTATCATTATTCTGATGTGTATCTCCTTATATCAAGGATTGCAAAAAGAAACAAAAGACTAAATTAGTACAGGATTAACGATGCTTCTACTTGCCATAGACATGGTTAGTGAGCATTGAAAAAGGTTGGATGTAAGCGAAAGGAAAATTGGTATGGAGAGCAACAAAAGAATTCCGAAATTTAAGTCAATTCAGGTAAAACTATTGATCATCCCACTGATCTGTGTATTAGCAGGGGTAGTAATGATTGGTGGCATTTCTTCGTATTTAACCCGAAACAGTCTATTTGCCGAAATGGAGCGAAATGGTTTCACGTCGTCACAGCGATTTGTGGATCGGATTGAAGATAACACCGAGGCCGTTAGAACCATGAACGAAATGCTAGAAAACCAGATTCGCAGTGTTGGCAACGTTATCATTGGTAATCGCGGTGCTATCAACGATGCTTATCTGACCCAGCTGGCCACGCAAACCGGGATCGATCATATCTATTGGTATAATCCATCTGGGGAGATTATCAATGCTGCCAATGGTGAATATCTGGGCTGGAAGGCCGAGCCGGGCGATCCTATCCATAATTATATGATCAGTGGCGCACCGGAGTTGATGGAAGATATCAGAAAGAATACAGACAGTGAGAAATCCTTCAAATACGGTTATCTGAAAAGCAGCACCGGGGAGTTTGTCCAGGTCGGGGTTTCGGCCACTCGGGTGCTGGAATTAACCGGAAAGTTTGGCTATCAGGCCCTCATTGACGAACTGGCATCGGATGATAGCATTGTCTTTGCAAGCTTTATTGATAAAAATCTGATTGCTGTGGCCGACAGTGACAGCAACGATATCGGGGAAAGCTATCAAGATGATGAAGCGATTAAGAAGGTCGCCATTGATGGCGAAAGGAATGCCTCAGAGTATTTTTATGAGGATGAGAATGTCAATGTCTATGATATTGTCTATCCGGTAGTCGTCAATGGGGAACTTCAGGGGGCATTAAACATTGGCTATTCAATGAAGGGCGTTCAGGCTACCATCACTAAAAATATCCTGCTGATTGCCCTTGCCGGTCTAATTATTTTTATGGTGTTGGCGATGATCCTTTATAAAATCGCTAATTCGATCACTAAACCGATTTTGAACGTGAATCGGATGATCAAAGAAATGCGCAAAGGCCATCTGGGGATGCGTTTAAACATTGATTCGCAAGATGAAATTGGTGAAATGGCAGCGGTGATGGATGAGTTTGCTGATGATTTACAACATGTCGTGATCGGAACCATGAAGCAGATTTCAGCAGGGGATGTTTCGGCCAATATCGATATTACCGATGAACAAGATGAAATCAACCCGGCCCTGAAACAAACCATTGAAACAATTCGGAATCTGATCCAGGAGACGACGGGTTTGTCCCAGGCTGCCGTGGCGGGAGAATTACGAAAAAGAGGAAATGCCGAAGCATTTGAAGGTGGATTTCGGAGTATTGTCGAAGGGGTCAATGCGACTTTCGATGCCGTCGTGGGACCACTTCAGATCACCGCCGAATACCTGGATAAGATCGGTCAGGGCGAGATTCCGGAGATAATAACGACAACCTATGCTGGCGAGTATGATAACCTGAAACAGAGCATCAACGCTTGTATTGAAGGATTAGGTGCTCTAAAAGAAGGCAATCGAGTGCTTGATTTAATGAGTCGGAACGACTTAAGTGAGAAAATTGAGCAACAATATCAGGGTATTTATGGTCAAATTGGAGCAGGAATTAATTCGGTCCACAGCCAACTGCTGGGAATCGTCGATATTGCTAATCATATTGAAGTCGGCGACCTTAGCGATTTAGAGGACTTGAAAGCCATTGGCAAGCGTAGCGAAAAGGATGATCTGGTACCCAGTCTGATTGGGATGATGGAAAATATCAGAACCCTGGTTGAAGAGACCCAGATGATGGCACAAACAGCCGTGGCCGGTGATCTCAGTTTCAGAGGCGATCCGGATAAGTTTGCAGGTGAGTACGCCAAGGTGATTGCAGGTTTTAACCAAACTTTGGAAGCGGTGATTCGGCCCATCAATGAAGCCTCAGAAACTCTGAAAGAGCTGGCAGAGGGCAATCTCAATACTATCATGATAGGCGATTATCAGGGGGATCATGCCATCATCAAAAAAGACATGAACCAGACCATTGCTAATTTGAAGCGCTATGTCGGTGAAATTACCAGCATGCTGGAAGAAATCAGCCAGGGAAATCTGGACCAGGAAATAACGTCCAGTTACACCGGAGATTTCCAGGCCATCAAAGCGGCACTCAATGGCATCAGTTCCAGCTTGAGTAGCACCATGGCCGAGATTGATGTGGCCGCCGTTCAAGTGGAAATGGGGGCTCGACAGATCTCCGATGGCGGCCAGGCATTGGCTCAGGGCACCACTGAACAGGCCAGCTCGATCCAGGAACTCACGGCCTCCATTGAAGAAGTGGCCGATGAAACCAAACAGAATGCCCTCCGGGCCAATGATGCCAATGAACTGGCTGTGCGGGTTCGGAAAAATGCCGAAGTGGGCAATAGCCAAATGACAAAAATGATTATTGCTATGGGTGATATTGACGAATCATCCAAGAGCATTTCCAAGATTATTAAGGTGATTGACGACATCGCCTTCCAGACCAATATTCTGGCCCTTAATGCCGCCGTGGAAGCAGCCCGGGCCGGTCAGCACGGTAAGGGTTTTGCGGTCGTCGCCGAAGAAGTGCGAACCCTGGCCGCCCGCAGTGCCGAAGCCGCCAAAGAAACCACCGGTCTGATTGAAGGCTCCATTGAGAAGGTTGGCGTGGGCACAAAAATTGCCGATGAAACCGCCGAAAGCCTCAAAGAGATCTTGAATGAAATTGAAAAGGTCACCAGCTTAGTGGGTAATATTGCCCGGGCTTCCAATGATCAGGCGTCCGAAATTGCTCAGATCACCCAGGGGATTGAACAGGTTTCCCAAGTGGTGCAGACTAATTCCGCCACCGCCGAAGAAAGCGCGGCGGCCAGCGAAGAATTATCCGGTCAGGCTGAAAGGCTCAAGCAGATGGTAGGGGTATTCAAGTTACAACAATAAAGCAAACAGAATTAATATTGGATAACGACGTTAGAAGTACACAGGGAGTATCAAGGAAAGGGTATAAAAATGAAAAAAGTTATGATTGGCTGCAGTGTTTTAAAAAAGGAAATTGAAGCAATGTTTGATTGTCCAGATCTTGAATATCGCTGGCTTAAAGAGCAACTCCACAACACGCCGGAACTGCTTCATACTGAAATACAAAATGCAATTGATGCTGAAACAGATGCTGATATAATCTATCTATGTTATGGCTTGTGCGGAAAAGCACTGGTTGATATTCAGGCAAAATCATGTCCTTTGGTAATACCCAGAGTTGATGACTGCATTGCGATGATTTTGTATGATCACACCGATCTTGGAGCACTGCGCTGCTCATCTTACTTTGTTTCTCAGGGCTGGCTTTGGGGCGAAGATGGAATTGGCTATGAACATGATCGGATAAAAGAAAAATATGGCGAAAAACGAGCTTTGAAAATTGCCAGGGCAATGTTTAAAAATTATCAATATCTATTGTTTATCCATACTGGCGTTGAAACTAAGGAAGATAAAGATAAATGCGACGCAATGGCTGAAAAATTAGGATTGAAAGTCAATGAGACTACCGGAAATATTCGTATTTTGGATGAGATGGTAAGCGGTTGCAAAGATGAACGGTTTATCCGATTAGCTCCAGGAGAAGCGATTACGGAAGAAATATTTCGGCATGCAGATTAGGAATTAGAAGCGTATTAAAAATATTAATGTTGACAATAAGGTTTCCCTAGCGTTTGCAATTGAAAAAAAGGGTGGTAATTTATTTATAAGAAATTTTAAACCATATTTCATACAGCTTGTTTCATTTTATAATTAAAACAAGACTTCTATTAAGTTCTTTAGATGGCATAATGGCCAAATCCAAGGCATTATCATCACAGCCCAAAACGATGATAGGCTAGATAGCGACAGAAAATTATCATGGTGAAATGGTAAACAAACCGAAGTTGTTATGATATAATCTAAAGAAGTGTTTAATTGAGGAAATGCAGGGGGTAGTGATCATGAAATTAACGCTTAGTATTTCGAAAAAAGAATGTGATCTCATTCACGAACAATCGTTAAAATTGTTAAAAACGATGGGAATCACAGTTTTTTCGAAAGAGGCACTTGATGTTTTTCGAAAAGCGGGTGCAAGAGTACAAGGCAAACAAGTTTTTATTGATTCTCATCTGATTGAAGAAAGTATTAAACTGGTTCCCCGGGCATTTCCAATTTATTCAAGCAGCAGGAGAGTAGTGGTAGGAAAGGGAGAAATATGTACGTTGCCGCCTTATGGCGGAACAACTGTGTCCAGGAATGAACAGATTGCATTAGGGACACGAAATGATTATCTCAACTTTACAAAACTGAATCAGCTTAATGATAATATCAGTATGGCTTGTCCTTACACCGTAGAACCCTTCGATATTCCTTTGGATCAAAGGAATAGTTACCGTATAGCGATGATTTTAAAATATTCAGATAAACCAAGTCTTTCTGTTGTAGGTGGGAAGGAAGACTCGCGTAGATGTATAGAGATGGTTCAAAAATACCATGGGATCAGAAACAAGCCAGTAGTTCTTGGCAATGTGAATGTATCATCGCCTATGATCATGGGGCACTCGACAACGGAAGTTATTACGGTCCATTGTGAAGAGAATCAACCCTTGATGATTGCCTGTGGAAGTGGATTAAGTGGATTAACAGCACCTCCCACTCCCGGTGGAAATTTATTATTAGCGAACGCGGGGGTTCTAGCTGGTATCGTTTTTGCTCAGATACAAAGCCCGGGTTTACCGATAATATATGGACTTCCATTATTCGGGGTTGATCCTTTCAAGGCTGAAACATCAGTGGGAAGTTCAGCAACTGGGTTGTTTACTCTTGCGGCAAAGGGGATGGCTCAATATTATCAAATCCCATTTCGGGCCGGGGGTACATTTACAGACTCAAAATACCTGGATTATCAAAGTGGTTTTGAGAGTGGTATGAACCTTTTATCGAGTTTGCTTGCTGAAGTTGACTGCTTGATGCACAGCTTTGGGATGGAAGACACACTCAGAACTATTAATTATAATAAGTATATCTTAGATGAATACATGTATCTAAGCCTTAAAGACTTTTTGAAAGGGATGGATATTAACGATGTTACGGTTATGACGGATGAAATTTTAAGAGCCGGATCAACAGGTAATTATATTTCCTCAAGGAATCTTAAATTAATACGCAAGCAATACCCAAAACGTGGTTTTGGAGAAGGAAAAACAAGAGAAGAAATGTTAAAAGAGACTGATGAGGAAATAAAACGACGATTGAATAGTTTTGAATTTTCTGCCCCAACAAAAGATCAAATTAAAATATTAAGAGGTTATTTACCAGATGAATACATCGATTAAAAATCCTGCCAGTGCTTCTACTTTAAATAGTATCATTGAGGCAATGAAAAAAATAGAGGAAAAAAAAGTCCTGAAACTTGTGAATTATGCCATTCGTGAAGGTGCTTCTCAAGCTCAGATTATCGAGGCAATTCAACGCGGGTTGGATCAAATTGGTCGTTTTTTTGAAGAAGGACGATACGGAGTCACTGATTTGATGATGGCTGGTATTATTTTTGAAGAGGTTTTAAAATTACCAAGTTTAAAATTGATTAATGAAGAATCAGAAGAACCAATTGGCAGAATTTTGCTTTGCACCATCGAAAGAGATTTGCATGATATTGGAAAGTCGATTTTCAAGAGTGCAGCTTTAATGTCTAATTTTGAAATAATTGATATGGGTATTAATGTAACTGCGGAAGAGATATTAAATGAAACCATCAATCGTAAGCCAGACATTATTGCGATTAGCTCAATTTTAGCGGAAGGAGTTAGATATATTAAAGAAGTTAATGAAAAACTTGTCGCAGCTGGGATTAGAGGCCAAGTTAAAATAATCGTTGGCGGACTCTCAACTCATCGTCAGGCGATTGAATATACCGGTGTGGATGCCTTTGCAAATGATGTATATGAAGGTGTTAAACAATGTAAAAACTGGATAAATGAAGGAGGCGATGATTATCAATCATAAATATGAAGATATTGCTGAGAATATCAAATATAAGATTCATAAGAGCTTTTATCCAGTTAATTCTGCGATTCCCCCAGAAAATACATTGGCTGATGAATATGGAGTCAGTCGTATCACGGTTCGTAACGCAATTTCAAAGCTAATTGATGAAGGTTATATATACTCAAT
Organism: Acetobacterium carbinolicum; assembly: GCF_047456275.1. Lineage (GTDB taxonomy): Bacteria > Bacillota > Clostridia > Eubacteriales > Eubacteriaceae > Acetobacterium > Acetobacterium carbinolicum. The sequence goes on along the minus strand of NZ_CP173357.1, from coordinate 2,650,117 downwards.
CCCTGGCAAAGGAAATTTTGTTCTGGAAAAACACAATGATAAATATCTCATTTCATTAAAAACGGAAAATCTATTAATGAAACCATACCAAAGGGTTGAACTCTTAGGTTCGGAAATTATAAAACCAACCATTGACTTAGTTTATCATCTCAGAATAGCACCGGATGCCCGAGTTGTTTATATACGTTGGGTTTTGCTTAATGACGAAAAGCCAATTGCGTATGATATCCAGTACATTCCATACTTCCCGGGGATAACAGTATGGAACGATAATTTTGAATACACCAGTTTCAGTGAAATATTATCACAAAAGAATAGGCTCTTTCAGATGCAGGGAAAAATGAATGTTTCTGGTGTTAATTGTGAATTAAATATTGCGAAAATACTTAAAATACCTGTAGGAACCCCAGTTATGCAAATAACTCAAAAAATCTTGGATGATGATGAGCCAATGGGTTATCGGCAACTGTTTATAAAAAGAGAGTGGTGTTGCATTCGTGGAAATTCTCACCAAGAATAATAGATGAGGATCGTGAGGAAAAGTGAAAATATACGAGCGGATTGAGAAAGATATTCTTCTAGATATAAAAAGTGGCTTACTTAAGCCGAATGAAAAACTACCGACAAATCAGGAATTGGCAGAAAAGTATCATACAAGTGGTGTAACTGTACGTAAGAGCTTGGCAACGCTTGTAAATAAAGGATATTTGATATCCATTGAGCGAGTGGGTACCTTTGTTAAGGAACGGGAAAAAGATTTGTTCTTAATTAATTTTTCTCTCGAAAATAGTATCAATGAAGAAATAACTGATACCGAGATAGAGGATATTTTAATTTCGGTGGCACAAATAAAAGGGCAACGACGGGAATTAAAAACGCTGGAGATTAGACGGATGTATTTTTCAGGTTCAATGCCAGTGGGTTATAGTATTGACTCATTATTTCTGAAAGGTCACTATCTTACTGAAGGGGTTGAAAAAAAGGCAGAGAAAAACATTGCCATTATGAATCGGATCTTTAATAGCTATGAAGTAAAAAAAACAATTGAAGTCACAATGGATTATCCCAATAAGTACATATCTAATAGACTTTTAATTGATGAAAGTATGCCAATGCTTTGTATTAATTTGCATTTTTATACGTTGGATGATTATCCGATTGGTAAAAGTATCATATATGTCTTAGGCGAAAATATCGAACTGAATGGAAAATCATTCTATGAATAAAGGAAATAATGCCAAATGAGTTATTTGATAAGCTACCTGACCATCATTAATCTGATTACCTTTATCTTTTTCTGGAATGACAAGAGGCGTTCGAAAAAGGAGGCCTGGCGGATTCCTGAAAAAACCCTACTTGGTTTATGTCTGCTTGGCGGTTCGATTGGTGGATTTATCGGAATGCGGGTGTTTCATCATAAAACAAAGCACTTTTTATTTTCCTGGGGGATTCCGATTCTTTTGATTTTTCAGATTGGGCTGAGTCTGTTTCTTTTGTTAAGAGGATTGAATTAGCTGGCTTAAAAAAAGATGTACTCAGACCTTGACAATACACTCAAAAGAGTGTATTCTATAGTGGTGTTCAAAATGACTTATGCGAGAGTGTTGGAACTGGCAGACAAGCACGTTTCAGAGGCGTGTGTCGCAAGGCGTACGGGTTCGACTCCCGTCTCTCGCACCATTTAGGATTTTCAGAAACGGCTATTGACGGCCGTTTTTTTTATGTTGTAAATTAATATTAGCGCGTGTTACCATTACTTCTGGCGACATGGTGTATTTTCTAAATCGTTTATTTCAGCCTTTTTCTTATCTTTTTCAGGCAAATGATGTTATAATAACCTGGTGAGACGAACATCAATTAAATGAAAGAGGTTTTAATGAAGTTTCAGGAGATTTCAGATAAGCTGACACAATTTATTAATCGATATAATTACCTGGCTGAGGACCAACCTGCCAACGTGCTTTTTTTGCTTAAGTGCATTGTGTTAAAATATCTGGTAGATAATCAGCGCCTTGATTTTGAAGTCCATCAGAAGGATATCAAAAAGAATTTTACCCTTGATTATATCTTGGGACTCTGGCAGGGGAAGCCCCTTCAGGTGTCTTTCTGGGAGCAAGAGCAGATAGACCCCCAACCGATTGGGAACGAAGTTTGGGATTGGGTCAGTGATTTAACCACCGCAGCACCATCCTTGGCAGGAGAGAATCCGAGGCTGATTGGCAGCCTTTACGAAGCAAGTCTGCTAATTAATCATAAGAAAAACCACGGTATCTTCTATACCCCAGAAAACATCGCTACTTATATGGCTTCCAATGTGCTTGGTACATACGAAGTGGGGGACAAATTAGAAAAAATCCGAGTCTTGGACCCGGCTTGTGGGAGCGGATCCCTGTTAAGTGCAATTTATGACACGATTATTTTAAAAAATGGCGAATTGAGTCCATGCGAAAGACAAACGCAGCATCGCCAGCTCCTGGAAACCGGTCTGCTGGGCGTGGATCGGGATTCCATTGCCTGTCTGGTGACTCGGCTGATCCTAACCTTAAAAGGAAAACAGTATGTTAAACCTCTGGGAATATTTTGCGGCGATATTCTTACCGAAGAATTAATAAACCCTCAATCGGTGGATGTGGTAATTGGGAACCCGCCTTATGTGGGTCACAAGGAAATCCAGACCGACTATATGAAGCTGCTCAAAAACCGCTACGGTGAGGTATACCGAGACAAGGGCGATCTTTCCTATTGTTTTATTTACCGGGGTTGGGAACTGCTAAAGCCCGGAGGACAATTAATTCATATCACCTCCCGTTATTTTGTTGAAGCCTTTTACGGAAAACCGTTACGGGTCTTTATCAGAAAAGCTTTTGCAATCCAGGAGGTCATCGATTTTAATGGGTTACGGGTTATTGAAGGGGTTGGGGTTGATCCGGCTATTATTAAGCTAGTGAAAAAGACACAGATTGATGAGGGGCAAACCATTCAAGTTAAACGCTTTTTCATCAAAAGCCATAAACCTGAAAGCTACCCAAAACTGATCCAATCACTTAATCAAAACAATTGGCAAGGTGATCTTTATGAGTCATTTGAACTACTGCAAGCCCAGCTCAGTGATGATTCATGGCGTCTTTATTCGCCAGTTATGCAGGGAATTATAGAAAAAATTGAGAAAAAAACACCCTTTACCCTGGATAATGTAGTGCAGAGTTTTCAGGGCATTATTACCGGCAATGACAAGGCCTTTATCTTTGAACAAACTGATCCGACACTTTGTGCCTTTGACCCGGCGTTATTAAAATCCTGGATTAAAAATAAGGATGTGAGGGCTTACCAGATAACAAGCCCCCAAAAGAAAATCCTTTATACCAATCGGATTGGGGCCATTGATTTGTACCCGGAGGTGGTCGCGCATCTGGAAAAACACCGGGAAAAACTTAAAAACCGTCGGGAATGCAAAAACGGTAAGCTGGCCTGGTATAAGCTTCAGTGGGGTCGGGATCCGGATCATTTTGAAGGACGAAAAATTATTTTCCCCTATAAGGCAACCCAGAATCGTTTTGCGATCGATGAGAATAAATGCTATTTCAGCGCCGATGTTTACGGAATGATTCTTAAACCGCGGCTTTACCATCAGGTCACTGAGGAATTTCTGGTGATGCTGTTAAACAGCCGGTTGTATAATTATTATTTTAAATCCTACGGAAAAAAACTGGGGGATAAACTTTATGAGTATTATCCAAACACCCTGCTACGGTTAGGAATACCAGATATTAAAGAGGATACAATTAAGGTTTTTAAAGATACTTATGATAAAATTGTAGACTTAAAGAAAAATGGAAGCGCTTTAGAATCAGGCAAGATTCTTGCTGAAATCGACAGATGGTTCTATGACTATTTTGAGTTAAGTCAGGCAGAAATAGCAGTGATTGAAACGAACCGGTAATTAATAACCCCGAGCGTTTTATAATTAAAACGCTATCGTGAAAGGACATTATGCAGGAAAGCTTTTTTAACCAGAACTATGAAGGACAAATTGCGGATAATGCTCCCCTGGCGGTAAGAATGCGACCCCAGACATTGGCAGAATTTGTTGGTCAGCAGCATATCATTAGTCGGGGGAAACTTTTGTATCGGCTGATTGAAGCCGATAAATTGTCCTCGGTGGTGTTTTATGGACCGCCGGGTACCGGCAAAACTTCATTGGCAAAAATTATTGCCAACCGTACCAATGCGGTGTTTTATGAGCTGAATGCGGTCACCTCAGGAAAAAAAGAAATCACTGAGGTATTGGATAAAGCGAAGAATAATCTGGGTGTTTATAATAAAAAATCGATCCTCTTTATTGATGAGATCCATCGCTTTAATAAGGCCCAGCAGGATGCCCTTTTACCCAGTGTCGAAAAAGGGTTGGTGACCCTGATTGGGGCCACCACTGAAAACCCCTATTTCGAAATCAACTCGCCGCTGTTGTCCCGTTCCACCATTTTTGAGTTTTATAATCTGACTCCGGAAGACATTCGTGACGTGATAAAACGGGCTATTGAAGACCGTGACCGGGGTTACGGGGTGATGAAGATTAAATGTGATGAAGACGCCCTCAATCATTTTGCCGAGGTCGCTAATGGCGATGTTCGCCGGGCCTTGAATGCTCTGGAACTGGGGATTTTAACGGTGGATAAAAACGCCGACGGCGTTATTGTGATCGATCTGGAAACGGCTCAGGAGTGCATTCAGCAGCGAGCCGTTCACTATGATAAAAATGGTGATAATCATTACGATACGATTTCAGCCTTCATCAAGAGTATCCGGGGTTCCGATCCGGATGCGGCACTTTACTGGATGGCTAAAATGATCACGGCGGGAGAAGACCCCAAGTTTATTGCCCGTCGGATTGTCATTTCGGCTTCTGAGGACATTGGCAATGCCGAACCGATGGCCTTGACCGTGGCGATGGCCGCTGCCGATGCGGTTGCCTTTATTGGTATGCCGGAAGCCCGGATTAATCTGGCTCAGGCAGTCGTTTTTCTGGCTTGTGCGCCCAAAAGCAATGCCTCCTATCTGGCGGTGGATGCGGCCATTGACGCGGTAAAACATGTCTCAAACAGCAATGTCCCGGCACATTTACAGGATACCCACTATTCCGGCAGCAAAAAACTGGGTCGCGGGATGACCTATCAATACCCTCATAATTTTCCCGGGCACTATATTGAGCAACAATATCTTCCGGACGATCTGGTTGGCACCCATTTTTACGAACCAACAGAAATGGGCTATGAACAGAAAATGAAGGAATATCTCAAGAAAAATGGAATAATCGAATAAATACGAAGAGAAGAGGAGTGACATTTGAAAAAAGAATTAAAAGAACAACAGCAAAAAATGTTTGAACTGGAAGAAAATATCCATGGGTTTATCTTGAATAAAGAAGAATTTGTGGATGAAATAGATGGCTTTGCCCGAACCTTTGTCCACGAAAAAACCGGAGCCCGATTAGTTTATATATCGGCAGATGATGATAATAAGGTTTTTTCGATCAGCTTTCGGACACCATCCACCGACAGCACTGGGGTGCCCCATATTTTAGAACATTCGGTTTTATGCGGATCAAAAAAATATCCGGTCAAGGAACCCTTTGTGGAGCTAGCTAAAGGGTCGCTTAACACCTTTCTCAATGCCATGACCTATCCTGATAAAACGATGTACCCGATTGCCAGTACCAACGCTAAAGATTTTATGAATCTGATGGATGTTTATCTGGATGCGGTTTTTTATCCTAATATTTATGAAAACCCCTATACCTTCTTGCAAGAAGGCTGGCATTATCACATTGAAAATGCCGATGATCCAATTATCTACAATGGGGTAGTTTATAATGAAATGAAGGGCGCTTTCTCCAATCCGGAGGAATTGCTCCAAAATAAAATTTTCGAATCCCTTTATCCTGAGTCCTGCTACCGGTTTGAATCCGGCGGGGATCCGGATGTGATTCCAGAATTGAGCTATGAAGATTTCTTGGGTTTCCATAAAAAATACTATCATCCCTCCAACAGCTATATTTATCTCTATGGCGACGGGGATGTCCGGACGCACTTGAAATATTTAAATGATGAGTATCTCAGTGGCTTTGAAAAACAGGTGGTAGATAGTGAGATCACGGTTCAGCCGTTGCTTAAAAATCGGACAGAATTGCGGACCTCCTATGGTGTATCGAAGGAAGAATCCCTGGAAAACAAAGACTATTTGGCCCTTTCTGTGGTATTGGGAGACAAATTATCCCATGAAGATGCTTTGGCTTTTGATATTCTTTCCCATATCTTATTGAATAATAATTCGTCACCGTTAAAAGAAGCTTTGCTGGATTTAAAAATTGCCGAAGACGTTAGCTATCATTTTAGTAGTTCCCTCAGACAGCCTTATTTTTCGATTGTCCTTAAAAATACTGAGGAAAAACATCGCGACTTATTTGTCAGCACGGTGGAGTCGGTGTTAAATAAGCTGGTAACAGATGGTCTGGATCCTCTCAGTGTCGAAGCGGGCATTAATATCCATGAATTCTCCCATATTGAAGGGGAGTATGGTTCTTATCCCAAAGGTCTAATTTATGGGATTGAAATGATGGATGACTGGCTCTATGGTGATGACCCGATTGCTTATCTTAAATACAAGGAAGCTTTTAAAAAATTCAAAGACAACTGGAAAGACGGCTACTTCGAAAAACTGCTTAAACGGATGCTAATTGACAATACCCACCAAACGCTAGTGACCATTGTACCGGACAATACCCTGCAGGGAAACGCCGATCAGGCGTTAGCAGAAAAATTGGCGGCGTTTAAAACCAGTTTGACCCCAGAAGAACTTAAGGCTCTGGTTGACGAAACGCAAACCCTGATGCAGAAACAAAATGAAGAGGATGCCCCAGAAGATCTGGAAAAAATTCCCAAATTATCGCTTTCAGATATCAGCCGCACCGGCCGAACCTATCCCCTGGAAGTGACCGAAGTGCTAGATACTACACTGTTGTTTCATCCTGGTTTTACGGGTGGAATTTCCTATTTAAAACTTTATTTTGATTACAGCGAGTTGCCCCAGGAAGATCTTAAATATTTATCGCTGATGTGTAAAATGCTCGGTAGTCTCAGTACTGAAACGATGGATTTTCGAAGACTGAGTCAGGAGATTGAAATTCATACCGGCGGTCTGTCCTTCGGGATTGAGTCCTATGATGATGTTCATCACTTTGGGGATTTCACCTCTAATTGCTATGTGAAAGGCAAAGCAGTTGCTGAAAATATCCCGACCCTAATTCGGATTATGACCGATGTGATGACGAAGACCCGCTATCAGGAAAAAAATCTGATCCACGATATGATCCGGGAAATAAAGACCCATAAGGAAACTCAATTTTTAACCGCTGGCCATGTGGTTGGCGTGCAACGACTGCAGTCCTACTATTCTCAGTCAGCGCGGCTGTTTGAAGAATTTGGCGGCATTGAGTTCTATCGTTTTATTGCGGATCTGGACGCAAATTTTGATGAGCGATTTGAAGCGCTGACGGAAAAGCTGGCCAGCATTGCCACCTTGGTTTTCAACAATAAAAAACCACTGATTAGCATCACCGGCACCGAAGAAATTCGGGATCAGACTTTGGTCGCTCTGAGCGCTTATGTGTCGGGACTGGCTCCGAAAATACTTGTAAAAAATGCTTTTGCTTTTGAGACTGAAATTGCAAACGAAGGTTTTCTAACGGCAGCTAAGATTCAATATGTTTCGCAAGGCTATAATATTAGAGCTTTAGGCTACCAATACACCGGCTCTCAACTGGTTTTAAAAGGCCTTCTGTCGATGGATTATTTATGGAACAAGGTTCGGGTTCAGGGTGGCGCCTACGGTGCTTTTATGAACATCGGACGGAGCGGCGACCTGTATTTCGGATCCTACCGGGACCCAAAACTTAAAAAGACCTTTGAAGCTTATCAGGGTGTGATTGATTATATTAACCAGTTGGACCTCTCTAAGCGTGAGCTGGAAAAATATATCATCGGAACGATCAGCAGCAAGGATGTACCGCTGAGTGCCTCAGTGAAAGGTGAAATTGCGGATAACTTCTTTTTCAGCGGCGTGACCGCCGCTGATCTACAAAAAGAGCGGGAAGAAATTTTAGAAACCACTGTTGAACAATTAAAGAGTTATGGAGAAATGATTGCGGCAGTGCTGGCTAAAAATGCCATCTGCGTTTTAGGCAGTGAAGAAGCAATTAATGATGAAAAGGAATTGTTTAAAGTGACCCGCTATATCAAATAGCAGTTTTGAGGGGAGAGGGGATATGAAAAGAAAAATAGGACTATTGTTGATACTTAGCCTGGTCTTTTGTACATCTGCTGTTATGGCAGCGGGTTTGCCTGCCTATGGTGCTGATGAGGGTGTGGTTATTTATGAAGTGAATAGCGGCGATATTCTTTTTGCGCAAAAGCAAGATGAAAAATTCTATCCTGCCAGTACAACCAAATTGATGACCGCGTTGGTGGCCATCGAGAACGGTGATCTCAACGAAAACATTACTGTAGGTGATGAGATTTCATATTTGGATGAGGACAGCAGCAACGCTGGTCTTGAAGAAGAAGAGGTGTTGCCCCTTAACGAACTGCTTTATGCTTTGTTGCTGCCCTCTGGAAATGATGCGGCAGAAACCATCGCTGTGAACATTGGCAGAAGGATTGCCGGGGACGGTTCTATCAGCTCGGATAAAGCGTATGAAACCTTTATCGCTGCCATGAATCAGAAAGCCAAAGATCTGGGGATGACCGGCACCAATTACACGAATCCTCACGGATTACACAATGATAATCATTTTACAACGCCCGCCGATATGCTGATTCTGGCTAAAACGGCCTTTGATGAGACGACTATCAAAGCCATTACCCGGGCCAAGGTTCATGAGGTGCAAACTAACAAAACCAAACACAAGTGGAATAATACCAACCTCTTGCTTTATACCAATTTTAATGAGTTGTCGGAGGAGTTTCGGGTTATCAATGGTTTATCGGGGGCCAATCCGGTTTTTAACGGTTACGCAACCAGTGGGAAGACCGGTTTTACTGAAGAAGCAAATAAGTGCCTGGTTTTTGAAGGGGAAGGTAATGATAAGAAAATGATTGGCATTATTCTCAATGCTGATCAGGCGGTTGTCTTTGGCGAAGCAAGCGACACCATTAATGCGGTGGTTAAAGAATATGAACTGCTTGAATGGTCGGATCCGGAGGATGAAGACCGGGTTGTGCAGGTAGTCAACTATCATGTGTTTGATGGCAATAAATTGAAATATAAAACAAATGAGGCGCTGATTACGGCGGCACCCCAGACGGATCAGGCTAACTACACGGCTAAAGTTAAATGGGATGAAACAAAGATGATTGGTGATGAGACCCTGGCAAATCTGGAAGCAGATATCAAGGAAGGCGAGCAGCTTGGTGAACTACAGGTTTACAATGGCGAAACCTTAGTAGAGACGGCGCCACTGTACGCAGTCAAAGCCATGAAAGCCCGAAACTGGATGGATTATCCAATTCTTTACTGGTATGTGACCATCATTGTGATCATGATACTACTTGCTATTTTGCGGATCATGTTTGTCCAGTTTATGCGCAAGAATAATATTAAGTACAAAAAAATTAAAATTAAGAAAAAGCAAAACGGCTCCGACAGTAGATCATCCAATCAGCCACCGAAGCGGAGACGCTAGATTAAGTGGTACTGAGTAGGCGGAGTCTGCCGATAAAACGACAGACTCCCGTTATTATTTCTTGACATGTATAGACAAGTGATTTATAATTTAGCTAGTATTTCGCATTGAAGTGCAGGATACGAATCAAATTTTATGATGCAAAAATGATGCCATGAAGGTATCTCCAGAGTTGAAACTCAGGAGGTGTATTTCGTGTTTTTTTGTTTGGTTTTTTAAACTTTGAGGAGGTTTTATTATGCACATGGCAGATGCTTTAGTTTCTCCAGCAGTTGGAGGAATCATGCTTGCGGCGAGCGCCGGAGCAATCGCCTATTCGGCGTATAAATGTAAAGACGATTTAGATGAAAAAAAGATCCCATTAATGGGTGTTATGGGGGCCGTGATCTTTGCCGGACAGATGATTAATTTCACTATTCCGGGGACTGGTTCCAGTGGACATATTGGTGGCGGGATTTTACTGGCAGCCCTATTGGGACCCTTTCCCGCATTTTTAACCCTTACTGCGGTATTGCTGATTCAGGCACTCTTCTTTGCCGATGGTGGGCTTTTGGCCTTAGGCGCAAATATCTGGAATATGGGTTTTTATGCCTGTTTGCTGGTTTACCCCTTTGTCTTTAAAGCGATTGTAAAAAGAGGACTGACACCGAGTCGGATTACCGTGGCAGCGATTGTTTCGGTCGTTTTAGCTTTATCGTTAGGCGCCTTTTCAGTAGTGCTTGAAACGCTGGCATCGGGAATTACCGAATTACCATTTATGACCTTTGTTGGTTTAATGATTCCGATCCACCTGGCCATTGGTCTGGTTGAAGGGATTGTGACCGGCGGAATTTTGGTCTTTGTATATAAAATGCGGCCGGAGTTATTGGAATCATCGGTTGAAAATACAAAATTGCCTAAAAATATTTCCATTAAGAAAGTAATGGGAACGCTACTGATCTTTGCTGTCGTTGTGGGAGGCGGTTTATCACTTTTTGCATCAGCAAATCCCGATGGTCTGGAATGGGCCATGGAAAATGTGGCCGGAACCGCCGAACTCGAAGCAGATGGTGATATTTACAGCAGTGCTGGAAGTATTCAGGAAAGCACCGCCTTCCTACCCGATTATGGTTTTAAATCAACAGATGGTGACGGTTCAGCTGCTGGAACCAGTGTTTCTGGCATTGTTGGGGCCGGTATTACGCTGATCCTGGCAGGTGGCACCGGTTATCTGATTTATGCCATCAAACGGAAAAAAGAAAAAGCTTCTTAGACAATTTATTACTAATTGAAATAGCAATCTTTATGTGTTAACATTAACAATAGTTTTCTAAATAACCTCTGTTTATAAACAGAGGTTATTTAATATTTAACTGAAAGGTAGTCTCAATGTCAACAATTACCGACTCAATGAATACGATCAATTCTCTGGAGGAAATGGCCGATGGCAATACCGTCATCCATCGTCTTCATCCAATGGTCAAACTGATTACCACGATGCTTTATCTGGTGCTGGTTATTTCGTTTAACCCTTTTAATATTACCGGACTGGTGGTGTTTGCTTTCTATCCGGTGATTTTAATGGCCTTGGCTGAAATACCTTATAAACCCTTGCTAAAGCGACTATTGGTCGCCTTGCCCTTTTCTTTTTTTGCGGGGTTATCCAATATCATTTTTAATCAGCAACTGGCATTGATGCTCGGACCGGTTCCGATCAGTTATGGTTTAATCTCCTTTACGTCTATTATGGTTAAAACGATATTTACCGTCATGGCGGTGCTGATCCTGATTGCGACAACTTCATTGCCAAAAATTTCCTATCAATTATTATCGATTAAAGTACCCAAAATTATTGTGGAACAAATTATGTTGACTTATCGTTACATTTCGGTGCTGTTAGAGCAGGTCTCAAATATGTATACAGCCTATATTTTAAGAGCACCGGATTCCAAGGGTATCAAAATGAAAGACATGGGTATCTTTGTGGGGCAGTTGTTATTAAAAAGTTTTGATCGGGCTGAGAGTATTTATGTGGCCATGAAATGTCGTGGATACGATGGTAATTATCTTTACGCTAAACCAAGCCCGATTCATAAGGGTGATTGGTTGTATCTGGTTTTTGTAGCTGGTGTTTTGTGTTTGATGCGATTTTTTGATCTGAGCCTGTTTATCGGCAGTTTTTTATAATGAGGAGTTCTTAATGCTAGAAATAAAAAAGTTGAATTATGCCTATCCCGACGGCCATCAGGCTATTCGAGATGTAAATCTAAAAATCGAAGAGGGTGAGAGCATTGCCTTGGTAGGAGCTAACGGGGCGGGAAAATCCAGTTTGTTCAAGCTAATTATCGGTATTTCTGAGATCAAAGAAGGAGCGATTATAGTTGATGATTTGCCAGTGGAGAAAAAAACGCTGAAAGATATTCGCCGGAAAGTCGGGATGGTTTTTCAGAATCCGGATGATCAGTTGTTTATGACAAAGGTTTATGATGACATTGCCTTTGGTCCGCGAAATGAATTGCTCGATGAACATGTGGTAGAAGAGCGGGTGGTCAACGTTTTGGAACAGTTGGGGATTATTCATCTGCGGGATCGGATGCCTCATCGTTTATCCGGTGGTGAAAAGCGGGTCATTGCCATTGCTTCGGTGTTAGCCATGAATCCCCGGGTTATTTTGTTTGATGAGCCGACCTCATTTCTTGATCCCCAGGCCAGACGAAATGTAATTAATACCCTCGACACCCTGAAAATGACCAAAGTTATTGCCACCCATGATTTGGATATGGCCCTTGATATTTGTGACCGGGTGATTATTTTACATCATGGCAGCGTGTTTGCAGATGGCACAGTTCGAGATATCCTATTTGACGAAAACCTCTTATCTCAATGTCATTTGGAGCTGCCCCTGTGCATGCAAAAACCGCGGGTACGATAGAGTTCGCAAAAACTTTCATACTGACTACTGGTTTAATATCAGTATGGTTATCTTTTGACCGCTTAAAGCTTGATGTGTTCAAGCTTTTTTAGATTTAAGACGCCTGTATCGAAAAATCAAAAAAAATTTTGAATTTACTTAAAGAATAGCGCCAGGAAATGGTTTCCTAATTGAAATTTTAAATTTTATAAGATATAATTAATTCAATGTTTGGGAGGTCAAACGATGACAAAAAAAGATTATTCGAATATCGGTAATGATATCAAGGATATTGTTCAGGATGCCTTGAATTCGGAGGAGTTTAAAGAACTGAACAAGAACATTTCGGCGACTGTCGCTCGAGCCATGGATGAAGTTAAGCGAAGTGGTCAGTATTGGCAGGAGCAGCAGCGACAGCAGCGGGAAAACAACCAGGGAACCAGAAAGCAGGCGGCCAATGCCAGAAGAGCCCAGGAAAAAATGAACAAACCTCAGGCAAAGGAAATGCTTGCCAAAAACAATTATCAAAATGCCTATAGTCCCGTCAAAAGACGGCCCAATAACCTGATTTCAAAATCGCCTCATGGTCGAATTTCCGGCATGTTATTGATGATATTTGGAAATATTGGCATTGGTGTTTCACTACTTCTACTGCTTATTTTTTCATCGGTATTTGGTTTTGCGTTTACCAGTATGCCACTGATGGGGATCGGGGTCGGAATCCTGTTGCCGATTTTTACGATTAGTGCACTAATGGCGGCAAAGGGGTCAAACCTGCGGGGACGAGTAAAACGGTTTCGTCAGTATGCCAGTCGCCTGAAAGGACGGCAATTTTGTAGAATATCCGAACTGTCTGAGCCCATTGGGCGCAGCAAGAAATATGTACTAAAAGATCTGCGTAAGATGATCAGCCTGGGGATGTTCCCGGAGGGGCGGTTTGATGAACAGGAAGAATATTTACTGCTTAGTAATGAAGCTTATGAGAATCATTTAAAACTTAAGGCAGGAAAGAAACTTGAGGAACAAAGAGCTCGCCGTGAACAGGAAGCGTTGGAACAGAAAAAGAAACTGGAATCAGAAAATCCGGAAATGAAGGCGGTTCATGAGGTGATTGCCGAAGGTCAGGATATCATCAGAAAAATTAACGAAGCTAATCTGGCGATTGCAGGGGAAGTAATCTCCCATAAACTGGATCGACTGGAAATAGTGATCACCAAAATCTTTGAATTTATTGAGGAAAATCCGGATGGATTGCCGGAAATTCGGAAGTTTATGGGCTATTATCTGCCGACCACCTTAAAGCTAGTTTCGGTCTATCGGGATTTAGATGCAGAACCTATTCAGGGCACCAATATTTTAGCGACTAAAAAAGAGATTGAAGATACCCTGGACACCATCAGCCACGCCTTTGAAAATTTGTTGGATAGTTTTTATGAAGACACGGCAATGGATGTTTCAACGGATATTTCGGTGCTTAATACGATGCTGGCCCAGGAAGGTCTAACCAAAAGAGATTTTAAAAAACAAGAGACGAAGTAATAAGATCCGAATTCAGAAAAGCCCACCATGATATTTTAAATTGATGAAAGCTTTGAAAGGATCAACTTAATTAAGACGAGGAGAATAGCGATGGAAGACAATATGAATGATTATTCCCAGGCAACCCCTACTTTAACCTTCGACCCGTTCGAAGAAGAAAAGGTGATGACGGCCAATGTGCATCAGGAGCTTAAGGGTGAACGGGAAGTTTTTGACGAAAGTCGATTGACGGTGGAAGAACGAAAAATGGTGGACGATTTTGCCAGCAAAATTGATCTTACTAATTCCAGCCTGGTGATGCAGTTTGGGGTTGGAGCCCAGAAGAAAATTGCCGATTTCTCAGAAACGGCCCTGAACAATGTCCGCACTAAAGACATGGGCGAGGTCGGCAAAATGCTGGGTGATATGGTGATGGAACTACGAAACTTTGACATTGAGGAAGAAGAGAAAGGTTTTTTGGGCTTTTTCAAAAAAACCAGCAATAAGCTCAGCTCCATGCAGACGCGTTATGCGACTGCCGAAACCAATGTCAACCGGATTACCGAAGCCCTGGAAAAACATCAGATGCAGCTTTTAAAAGATGTGGCCATGCTAGATAAACTTTATGACGTCAACAAAACTTACTTTAAAGAATTGTCAATGTATATCATGGCTGGCAAAAAGAAGCTCAAGGAAGTCGAAAATAAAGATTTGCCGGAATTGATCAAACGCTCACAGCTCAGCGGATTACCGGAGGATGCTCAGGCGGTTAATGATTTGTCAGCCATGTGCAATCGCTTTGAGAAAAAAATTCATGATCTTGAACTGACCCGGATGATTTCGATTCAGATGGCGCCGCAAATCCGACTGGTTCAACATAATGATACCTTGATGGCTGAAAAAATCCAGTCTTCGATTGTCAACACCATTCCCTTATGGAAAAGTCAAATGGTTTTGGCCCTGGGAGTCGTTCATTCGGGACAGGCCGCCAAGGCTCAGCGCGAAGTCACCAATATGACTAACGAATTATTGCGAAAAAATGCCGAAACCCTGAAGATGGAATCCATTGCTACCGCCAAAGAATCGGAACGGGGCATTGTCGATATTGAAACGCTGCGGATTTCCAATGAGTCTCTGATTAGTACCTTTGATGAGGTGTTGCGAATCCAGACCGAAGGCCGTCAGAAACGAAAAGAAGTGGAAGTTGAGCTTGAAAAACTGGAGAATGATTTAAAAGTCAAGATGCTTGAAATCAGGCGATAATAATAAAAAAACAATCAGTAGTAAATAATATTGGTTGTTTTTTTATTAGGTTTTTTTAAAGATATGGTGCTCTTGATATAGTCAAACTTTCCAGAACAAGGAATTTGTTTAATCCTCGTTTTAAAAAAAACAGTAGCAAATTTAAACAATAATTTTAAAAGTTCGAAGAAAGAAGGTGCTTATTGTATAATTGTCTAATGAATATGAAATTAATTGGCTAAAATGCCATTGAAAACTATTGCAGATTGGGTATAATAATAATCAATAGTATTTTGTATAAAGCTTGAAAACAGAAACATCGTACTTTGGTATCGAATGAGGCTGATCGTTTCTGAGTGATCGGAAAAAGAGTAGCGGTTTGATTAGATGGCGAAGCGGGAAGCAGGCAAGGTATTAATTAATAATAGGGGGAAAGCTATGGCAACTTTTTTTACCAATGATCATGTTGAATTATATTATGAGGTAAAGGGCAAAGGAAAACCTTTGCTAATGATTCCCGGATGGACTTGTACAACCCAGTTTTTCAAAAAAAACAGCGATGTACTGGCTGAAAATTTTCAGGTAATAGTAATGGATTTTCGTGGGCATGGTGAATCTGAAAAGGTCTTACACAGTCACCGGATTTCTCGTTATGCGATGGATGTGAAAGAACTTTTGGATCAACTGGATGTTGAAGATGTCACCGTACTGGGATGGTCCATGGGGGTTGCCGTACTGTGGAGTTATCTGGAATTATTTGGCAATCATCGGGTTGGCAAACTGGTTTGTGTTGATCAGGCACCGCTCCAATACACTGGCCCAGATTGGGTATGGGGACAAAATGGCTGTTATGATGTGGAAATGTTCATCAGAACCTGTTGTGCCATTGAGTATGCTCCGCGAGAAAGTGCAGAAGGCTTGGCCTTTGGCTGCCTGTATCATGAACCGACATCAGAAGAAGTAAAATTTATCGCCGATGAGATATCAAAGTGTCCGCCGAAAGTGCGTATTGAAATCATGCGGGATCACACTAATCTGGACTGGCGAGATTTGTTGCCATTGATTAATCTTCCGACCCTGGTCTGCGTGGCCCGACACAGTGCTGTCTTTGATTGGCAGGGCAGCGCCTATGTTGCTGAGCAGATTCCAGAAGCAAAACTGGAGTTTTTTGAGAATTCCGGTCATATGCTATTCTGGGAAGAAGCTGATAAATTTAATCAAGTCGTTGCTGACTTTATCAAATCCTGAAATGATTAACTGCAATAGCATGGGTTTTCCTGTTTACCCATGCTATTGTTTTTGAGACATAAAAAATATAATTTAGAGGAGAGCACAAAATGAAAATAGTGATTGCTCCGGACTCTTTTAAAGGATCCATGTCAGCTACTGAGGTTTGTGATATCGTTGAAGGTTCAATTCTTAAAATTATGCCGACAGCTAAGATCGTAAAAATTCCCGTTTCGGATGGAGGAGAAGGTCTGGTAGAGGCACTGGTCAGGCATCAATCTGGTGAGATCATAAAAATCAAAACGAAAGACCCTTTATTCAGAGAAATAACCGCAATCTACGGCATTTTAAACGGTGAAGTAGCGGTTATTGAAATGTCGGCTGCTTCCGGCTTGCCGCTTTTAGCAGATGATGAACGCAATCCGCTAAAAACAAGTACCTATGGTACCGGGGAAATGATTGCGGATGCAATCAGGCGGGGTTGCCACAAAATTATCCTTGGTTTAGGGGGCAGCGCGACCAATGATGGCGGTCTGGGAGTTGCCAATGCTTTGGGGGTCCGGTTTTATGATCAAAATATGGAATTGTTGGCCCCTGTCGGCGAAAATTTAAGCCGGGTGAGGACAATTGATACCAGCCAGGTTAAGCCCGCATTGCAAGAGGTGGAAATAGTCATTGCTTGTGATGTTGATAATGTTCTTTGTGGCGTTCAAGGGGCGGCGGCAATCTATGGTCCTCAAAAAGGTGCCAACAGCGAGATGGTGATGTTTCTGGATCAGGGACTCAGTATGTTTGGACAACTTCTTGAGAAAAGAACAGCCAGGAAATTGGTCAAGCTAAAAGGAATTGGCGCCGCTGGCGGTATGGCATTACCATTGGTGGCTTTATTTAAAAGCCAGTTGAAATCCGGATTGGATATTGTTCTGGATGAAATTGGTTTTGAAGCGGCAATTGACGGAGCCGATATGATCATTACCGGAGAAGGGAAAACCGATGCCCAAAGTGTGATGGGCAAGGTGATTTCCGGCGTTGGAAAACGGGGAAAAAATCTAAATATTCCGGTGGTAGTGATCTCAGGAGCGTTAGATGATGGTTATGAAGCGATTTACAATTGTGGGGTGGTGGCCGCCTTTGCCATCTTTAGTAACGATCGCGGGTTGGTCTGGCATATGCAAAATGCGCCCCAGTTATTGGCGAAAACGATCGATAACCTTTTTCGTTTTCTGGCAATTGTATGCATGCTTCCGCAAAATATGAGATAGAATAAAAGGAGTGGGGCGATGCTGGATAAGAAAATTGCCCAAAAAATTGCCGATGAAGTTATGAACACCCTTGGTTATAACATCAATGTTATGAATAAAAATGCAATTATAATTGGGAGTGGTTCGCCGGACAGACTTGGAAGCTTCCATGAAACAGCCATGTTTGCCATTCAAAACGGGATTACCTGTGAAGTGACTGATACACAATCAAAAGAACTTCGGGGTGTGAAGCCGGGGATTAATTTGCCTATTGTGGATAAAGGTGGAGAAGTCATTGGCGTCGTTGGAATAACTGGAGACCCGGATGAGGTCCGAAACATTGGGAAACTGGTGAAGATGACCGCAGAATTGATCATTGAACAGCAAGAAACGATGAACCGCTTCTATTCCCATCGCAACGATAAAGAAATCTTTTTAAACACTTTGATCAGTGATCAGCAAAGCATCAGTGAAGAAGAAATTGCGGATTGGGGCGAGCGCATCGGCTATAGTATGGAAAGTTGTCGAGTGGCGGTAATTTTAAGTTTTGGGATTGATCATAAAACGTCTGAAAAAGGAAAGCTTGAAAAAATCCTCAACCAGATTAAGCTGTCAGACAGTCATTTAAAAGACGATATTTCGTCGGTGATGTCCGGCGGTTTTATTTTAGTTTTCAAAACGCTCAAGAGAACAGAACCCTGGGAGGTAGAAAAGACCATTAGTACCTATCTGGACGTTATGAAAAATGCTGCGGATGCTAAAAATATGCAATGTTTTGTGGGCGGTTATTATCTGGGCGTCAAGGGCTACGTGAAATCCTATGGTGAAGCCTATGGTATGTATCGCAGCGGCATTTATAAGAAAAATCAACCTGTGTATTTCTCTCATCACCATTATTTATGGCGTCTTTATAATCAACTGGACAAAGAAGCCTATACCCTGGTTATTGAACCCTATATTCAAAAAATTCAGAAATATTTCGGCAAAGGCACCGAAGAAGCGATGATTACGATGCGCAAAATATTTGATTATCATTTTCACTTTGAACAGGTGGCCGAAGATTTATTTGTCCACAAAAATACGGTTATTTTCAGAAAAAATAAAATGGAAGAATGCCTTGGTTTTTCCCTCAAGTGTAATGGTCACGACAATCTGCTGTTTATGATTATTCTCAACCATTACGAAAAATTAAAAAAGTTTAAAGATTCGCCAATTAGGTAAAATTTATCAGATATTATGGAATTGTAACTAAAAATATGATATCATAGTGACAAATAATATTTGAAAGAGGAATAGAATTGGACGACGTACCATTATCTGAGACAAAAATGACACAACTTATCAAATCGGAGAGCGTGACCACTGACGAATCTGTTTACTGGGAGGAATCTTAGTCAATGGACAGTAGTGTTATAGGTTTTATTGCAGTTCTAGTGGTGATGCTGCTGATGTCAGCATATTTTTCGGCGACGGAAACGGCTTTTACCTCCATTAATCGTATTCGCATAAAAAATTTGGCCAAAGACGGAAACAAAAGAGCGGCTCAGGTTTTGGCACTTTCTGATCGATTTGACGTTTTATTATCGACAATTCTGATCGGGAATAATATTGTCAACATTGCTTCAGCATCAATTGCTACGGTGGTTTTTGTTCGCTATTTCGGCAATGCCGGAGTGACCATTTCAACGGCGGTGATGACCGTACTGGTACTTATTTTTGGTGAAATTTCACCTAAAAGTCTGGCTAAAGATTCACCTGAAAGTTTTGCCATGTTTGCGGCTCCTTTTATTCGGTTTCTGATGTTTATATTAACACCAGTGAACTTTTTATTTATGTTATGGAAAAAAATGCTTGATAAATTGTTTAAGGTTAATGATGAACGCAGCATGACCGAAGAAGAACTGCTGACCATTGTGGAAGAAGCAGAAAATGATGGTGGCATCGATCTTCAGGATGGAGAATTGATTCGCAGTGCGATCGAGTTCAATGACCTGGATGTGGATGATATCCTGACCCATCGGGTGGATGTGGTCGCTATTGATGTGGATAATCCCAAGGAGGATATTACCAAGTTGTTTTTTGAAACTGGTTTTTCCCGGCTGCCAGTTTATCAGGGGACCATTGATCAGATTATCGGTTTTATCAGTTATAAGGATTTTACCCATTATGTGGCCAATGGCAACAGCAGTCTGGAAGAAATCATCAGCCCGGTGGTCTTTATCACTCCAAATATGAAAATTTCCAAGTTGCTAACGCTGCTCCAGCAGAAAAAATGCCATATTGCTGTCGTTTCCGACGAATATGGCGGAACCGCTGGTATTGTCACCCTTGAAGATGTCATTGAAGAACTGGTTGGTGAAATCTGGGACGAACATGATGAGGTCATCGATGAATTTGTAAAAATATCCAAAGACGAATATCGGATTTTAGGAAAAGCAAATCTGGGAAAAATGTTTGATCTTTTTGATATGGATGATGATTTTGACGTGATCACGGTAGGTGGTTGGATTGTTGAATTTCTGGATCGCGTTCCCAATGTGGGTGAATCCTTTGAGTTTGAAAATCTGACCTTCACCATTACCAAGTCGGACGAACGTCACGTGATTGAGATAAATGTTGTTAGAAATGAAATAATTGAGTCTGAATAAAATCAGATAAAAAAATGCCTAAAGGGATTTCCCTTTAGGCGTTTTTTATGCCATAATTCCATCAACGGTATGATTAAAGGTATCCACAAAACTGTTTCGTTGATCAATAGTGATTTCTCTGTTTTTTAGTAAGTAAAGATAATCTTCAAAGGATTGAATCAGCAGCTGATTGATCAGACGATATTTTTCCAGAATTACCGGATCTTTCTTAAAGCTCAGTTCCCAGGTATCTTTCATATAGGAAAAAATATGATTAGTCATGTCTCTCATCATCCCGGCTAACATCGCCACCCTTGGGTTAAGATAATCAGTATCTGCCTCATAGGTGGAGTGAGGGGAAATATTTAGCCGCCCCTGATCCTGGAGGGCTTTGTAGGAGGAGCTACCCTTAAGAATAATCATATGATGATAGAGTACATTAACGCTGATTTCCAGCTTATCCAGTAGAGCGTTTCGTTTTAAAAAATCGTAGTTGACTTTCAGATCTTTCAGGGTCGAGTCCGGTTCAAACATAATAAAACCGACGCTGGGTTCGATGCCGTATTTCCGGAGGATTTCCAGAGCCTGTTCATTATCAGCCACGGTGGTCAGCTTATTAAGCCGTTTCAGCGCTTCATCAAGGCCGCTTTCCAGACCGATTAAAATGTGTTTAAGACCGGCGTCAGTCAGGGCTTTGATGGTTTCTTCTTCGATATCGTTGGCCCGCGCTTCAATGCCAAAGTGGATGTGGCGTTCTTTTAAAAGATGGGCCAGTTTTAGGACCCGCTCTTTTCCAGCGCGACCGGGACCGTAGAAGTTGGGGTCCATAAAATAAAAGTAGCGGATATCGGTTTGCTTCATTATTGTATCGATTTCGGTGATAATGTTCTCCGGACTTCGGCCCCGCCATTTCCGTTTTGTATCGCCGTAGTAGGGGTTGATATAACAAAAAGTACAGCCACCGTAACAGCCCCGGCTACCGGAAATATTGACCTCGCCAAAAGAATAGGAGCTGGTGCTGCGCAGAGGAAAGGGCAATGAATCCACATCCGTAACAACCTCGCCTCGGGTCGCGACAATGCCATTAGTGGTGCGTGTGGCGATTCCCGACTGGGGAACGGTGGGGAAATTTTCGGCCAGCGTCAAGAAAGTCAGTTCAGCTTCGCCTAACAGGGCTGAGTCAATGGCCGGACAGCGGTTAAGAATTTCTTCATAGGCAAAGGTGGGGTAAAAACCATAAACGCAGACATAAGCAATGCCATAGGTTTGTTTGATGTGCTTAATAAACTGATAAAGGGTTTTGTTGTCCTCCCAGTGATAAACCAGGTGAATCCCTAAAATCGTGGGCGTTAGCGTTGCTATTTGCTCTTCAATGGCCGGATAATCCAGCTGTTCCAGATAGCCGTCCACAATTGTCACATCAATGTTGTTGGCGGCCAGCATGCCGCCAATATAGCCGGTGTTCAAGCAGGCTGAAAGGGGGGCGTTGGCAATATCGTTACAGCGGTCGTCGCCGTAGGAGCGGGGATGTTCTAAAAGAATGACATTCATGAGGTGACCTCCTGCCACATAAAGATATTTTTTTTGGTATGATAGATTTCCAGATCATAGCGGACCCGGTCAAAGGGCGCCGGGTTATAGTAGGTGGGGTAGAGCAGATCGGTTTCCGGGGTGATCACCCCGTTTGCCAGAGCCTGTTGTTCTACCTTGGTGCCCGGTAAAATACGGATATTATTGAGTACAATGGTACCCAGGGTTTTGGAAGCGTGATGGATCTCGTAAATCGCATCGATGAGGTCCCTGGCTTGCTGCTGGGTTGCGGCGGTATCCCCGGGGGTATTGACGAGGAAGTGATAAACTGTGACCACACCGCTGCCTGCCAACACCTGAGCAGTGTTGAGGATATCCTGGACACGCATATGCTTATCCATGGCATCCAGGGCCGTTTGGCTCAGGCCGTCGGGGGACAGGGAAAAGCATTCGCAGCCGGATTGGGTATAGAGGGCGACGTTTTCTTCGGTTAACAGGTTTTCGCGAAAAAAACCGCTCCAGTTAATTTTTAAACCTCGCCGGATGATTTCAGCGCAGATTGTATCGAGGTGATCCACCGGAATATTGACCACCGAATCGGTGAAGTGGATCCGGGTGACACCGTATGTTTCGTAGAGAAACTGGATTTCATCGACCACCGCTTCAGGGGTGCGGCAACGCATTTTAGAGCCCTGCAGGAGCGGATAGGAACAGTAGCCGCAGCTAAAACAGCAGCCCCGTTTGGTTTCCACGCCAATACTTTCCACATATTTATTAACGGTGAGGTAGGGGCGGGGATCAAGCAGATCGCGGTTGGGCATCACGTAATCCAGCATATCATAATCACCCACCGGTGGGACGATCAAGACCGCTTTGTTTTCGCGGTAGCAGAGCCCTGGGAGGTGGGGCGGGTTATTGAGATTTTCCAGTAGTGGCACAATGATTTTTTCGGCCTCGCCGGTCACGCCGAAGTCAATTTCCGGATATTCGCGCATCAGCCGTTCCGGGAATAGCGAAAAACCGGTTCCACCGACTAAGATTTTGGTATCAGCCGCGTAGCGTTTAATAAAAGCCAGGGTAACGGCAAAGCCGGGAATCAACGACGAGGTTTTATTACCCAAAGGATCAATATTTCGTAGCGACAGACAGACCACGTCCGGCTGATAGGTATCCAGTTGTAAGCGTAAATCGCCATAGGGATCGATGGCCATATTCATGTCAAAAAGCTGCAGATCATGATTGGTTTGCCGCTCGACCTGAGATGCCAGCACGACGATCCCAATGGGATAAACCCGCTCGATGTCGATACCCTCCATTGAGAGGGCTTGGATGAAAAGTATTTTCATGGTTTCTCCTTGATTTGGTTAACGATAATAATTATTTGAAATAAATGGTATCCAGTGCCATCTGGCTTCGGGCGGCAAAGATCAGGGCGGTGTCGGTGGCCAGAGGAATCAGCGATGAGGTGAGTAGATCATTTTTTTTAAGCTCGGCAATTACCCAGGCTCCGGAAAAAACTTTGCCATTGTAGGTGTTTAAAAACATATTGATATCGGTCAGGTGAGCCTTGACCGGGTCATGCTCATTAAAAAAATCATGGATCAGGATGATGCCATCATCACTCAAATGGCTGGCTGCGGTTTTTAAAACCTGTTCGTTTTCCGACTCGGCGTAGGCGTGAATAATATTAGAAAGAATGATCAACCGATATTTTTTGGCAAGACCCCATTGTGGTTCCAGAATATTAGCGGGGTGGTAGTTAACCCGATCTGCGTAGGCGGTGGCATCGACAAGTTTTTGAGTTTGAGGAAGCATCTGCACAATGTCGAGCAGGGTGGCACGAGTGCCCGGAAAGGCTTCTAAAAAGGCCAGTGCCATAGCTCCGGAGCCGGTTCCCACATCCAGAATATCACCGCTGAGTTCGGTAAAAAAGGTGGTGCAGTCGCGGGCTTTTAACTTGGCCACGTTGTCCATGGCTTTGATGTATTTAGCCCGGCGCAGGTTAAGTTCATCTTCGCTGATATCCGCCGGCAGAAAGTTGACCCGACCACCAGCAGTCAGCGAAGCTTTAAGCGTATTCCAGTCATCAGTAAGATTTTTACGCCACAGCAGCGAGTCGCCCTGATAAAGCGGACTCGCTATTAGTAAATATTCTTTGGTAATCAATTGGTTATAATAAACATTTTGGTAGCATCCTACTAGACCAAGACTGTTTAGAAGTGCCAGGTAACGTTCCAGGGCGCTTTCGTTGGCACCCAGTTTTGGGGCGAGTTCTAAGAGACTGGCACCGCGGATCCCGAAATCATCGATGGTTTGAAAAAGATCCATTTCCAAAGCGGTGAACAGCGCATCGGAAACCCAGTAGGCGGTGGCCAGGTCTTCTAAATACTGGCCGCCGTTGGTTTGGGGATCATACCCATTCATGACCATTGGTTACTCCTGCGTCAGTAAAGGTTAAGACGTCGCAGATGACCCGGGCCGAGGATTCCACCAGGTGCATCGCCACCGCTGCCCCGGTGCCTTCCCCTAATCTGAAATTGAGGTTAAGCAGGGGGCGTAAGCCCAGGGCTTGCCACATTAGCTGATGCCCCGGTTCTTCACTCTGATGGGAGGGAATCATATAATCCAGCGATTGGGGACAAAGGGCCTTGGCGATCAGCGCACCAGCGGTGGAAATAAAGCCGTCCACCAGAACCGGCACCTGATTAAAAGCAGCCCCCAGGATTACGCCGGCAATCCCGGCAATCTCGAAGCCCCCGACTTTGGAAAGGACATCAATGGGATCGGTTTTATCGGGTTGATGGCGATTGATCGATTCCCGGATCACTTTGATCTTGTTGAGCAAGGTGGCGTTATCAATGCCGGTGCCCCGGCCGGTTACTGATGAAACCGGATATTCGGCCATCACCGCTAAAATAGCGGCGCTGGGGGTCGTGTTGCCAATCCCCATATCGCCGGTAGCCAGCAGATTGATCCCCTGTTCTTTGATCACCTTGGAAGCCACATTGATCCCGGCTTCCAGCGCAGCAATGGCTTGTTCCCGGGTCATTGCCGGTTCCTGATAAAAGTTTTTGGTGCCATGGGCGATCTTGCAGTCAATGATGGCGCCTTGTGAAACCAGTTCGGGCATATCCACAGCGACGCCCATATCAACGACAATCACTTCGGCGCCAGCGGCTTTGGCTAAAATATTAATGCCCGCTCCGCCTTTGACAAAGTTTTCCACCATCTGTGGGGTCACCTCCTGAGGGAAGGCAGAAACCCCTTCGGCCACCACGCCGTGATCTCCGGCCATGGTGATGACCATTTTTTTATCGACATTGGGTCGGATGGTGCGTTGAATCCCGGCCAACTGTTCAGCAACAACCAGCAGCTGACCGAGACTCCAGGGCGGAATCGCTAATTTTTCAATATGATCGCGGGCAGCCTGACGCCACTTGGGGTCAGCCGGTTCGGTATGGTCGATGACGTGTGTTAAGGTATATTTGGTTTCGATCATGGTAATTATCCTTTCTACTTGGCAATAAATGAAACATATGATTGATTTTATCACTGTATTAGTGAGGTTTGTAAGGGCTTGTATTACAAGCCCCTATGGGATGATGGATGACGCTTTTGGATAATAAACGCTTGTTTTTTTCGTGGGGCGGGTAAGCTACCCGTCACAAAGGGTTTACTGGTTTAGGATATCCCAAAAAACTCCGCTGCGACATCGGCCGGACATTTACTGTCGGCACAGACGGCACAACCATGGGAAGGCTTTTGAGCCGCAAAGGCAGCGATCAGATTGGCCTGATTGATGGCGTTTTTGATCTGTTCTTCCTGATTGCGGGAAACCCGGGCCCGGGACATCGCCAGATCGCGGTTCCAGGCCGCGCCGCCGCGCTTTAAGACATTGGCCGCATTAGCGGCGATCCGGGTCGTTTCGACACCGATGCGGACATCTTCCTCATTGGGCAGACCCAGGTGTTCGGCTGGGGTCAGGTAACAAAGGAAATCAGCCCCGTGCATGCCGGCAAAGGCACCGCCGATCGAACCCGTAATATTGTCATATCCGGGAGCAATATCGGTGGCCAGGAAGCCTAAAATATAGTAGGGTACATCGTAACAGAGTCGTTTTTGCAGTAGCATCGCTGAGGGAATATGGTTTAGTGGCACATGGCCGGGACCTTCCACCATCACCTGAACCCCGGCCGCCAGGGCCCGCTTGGTCAGCTCACCAGCGACCATTAAGCCGCGCAGGTGGGCCTGATCCAGAGAATCAGCATTGGCACCGGGTCGAATGGCGTCGCCGATGCTAAGTACCGTATCGGTCGCTTTGAGAATCTCCAGCAGTCGGTCAAATTCGGCATAAAGAGGATTTTCTTTATCGTTATGGAACATCCAGCCAGTTAGCAAGGATCCGCCACGGCTACAGATATCGGCAACGCGACCGGTTTTTTTCAATATTTTGAGAAGATCCATATTCAAGGCCGAGTGCACCGCCATAAAATCCATACCGGCCTGACATTGTTTTTCGACCACTTCAAACAGATCATCAGAGGTCATATTGACCATCAGGCCCCGTTTATCAGCCGCCTCTTTGGCAGCCTGATAAACGGGCACACAGCCAGCGGCAATGTTGGAATTATTTAGACTTAAGGTTCGCATGGTATCAATATCGGCACCCATACTTAAATCCATAAAACCGTGGGCACCGGCGGCTTCGATGATTTTTAGTTTTTTGACTTCCATGTCCATATCATCCCGATCACCGGAGGTGCCCATCAGGCCATTGACTTTGACGTCCAGGCCGCCACCAATGCCGCAGATCTTAGAACGGTTGCGTAGTTTATTTTTAGGAATGACAATCCGGCCGGCAGCTACTCCGGCTCTGATAAATTCAGGTGTGAAGCCTTCGCTGAGTGCCACCATTTCCATTTCTTCGGTAATTTTACCCTGACGGGCTTTTAACATTTGGGTCATAATTAGTTCCTCGCTTCCTGGTTTTCGTCTCGTAAATACTTACCGACAATTTTCATGGCACAGAAGTCGCCGCACATGCTACACTCGGATTCGAAGTTGGTGCTACGATCCTTCCAGACCTTCGTGGCGGTTTCGGTATCGATAGCCAGTTCCATCTGCCGGCCCCAATTAAGTTCCCGGCGGGCATGGGACATTTCCAGATCCCAGGCAATCGCGGCCGGATGGCCTTTGCCAACATCACCAGCATGGGCGGCAATGCGGCTGGCCATCACGCCCAGATACACATCATCGGCATTAGGCATGCCGATATGTTCGGCCGGGGTCACGTAACAGAGAAAGTCGGCACCGTAATAGGCGGCGATCGCGCCGCCGATGGCACCGGTGACGTGGTCCATACCAGCCCCGGAGTCGGTGGGCAGACAGCCAAAGACAAAGTAAGGTGCGCCGCCGCATAGTTGTTTTTGTAACTTTACAGTGGTCTGGATCTGATCCAGGGGCACATGGCCCGGCCCTTTGACCATCACTTGAACCCCGGCCGCCCGGGCCTTTTTAACCAGACCGCCGAGGATCACCAATTCATGAACCTGGGCGCCGTCCAGGGAATCGGCAATACAGCCGGGGCGCATGCCGTCGGCAAAGCTCAGCACGACATCATACTTTTTACAGATTTCCAGGACCCGGTCATATTGGGTAAAAAAGGGATTTTCACAGTGGTTGTGAACCATCCAGCCAATCAGATGGGAACCCCCATAACTAACCAGTGGATCAATCCGGCCTTCTTCTTTGGCGCGGTTGATCACGTCCATGGTGGTGCCGCAGTGCAGGGCTAAAAAGCTGACGCCTTCGGAAGCATGCTTTTCCATCATCGCAAACATATCATCAGCTGTCATATCTAAAGCACTGCCATATTTTTGCTGGGCCATAGCCAGGGTTTGATAAAGCGGTAGGGTACCGACCGGCCGGTCCACCGTGGATAAGACTTTTTCTCGCATTTCATCAATCGGACCCCGAACACTTAAGTCCATCAGCGTATCCGCTTCGGCTTTTACGGCCTGATCGATTTTAGCCATTTCACCGGCGATGGTATCATCTATTTCATACATTCCAACGCTGGCGGAAACCTTGGTAAACAGACCCTTGCCCACCGCCACCGGGTTGATATTTGGCCGGGAACTCTTTAGAATGACGATTTCACCGGCGGCTACCCCCTGGCGAATGTTCTCGGGATCGAGCCCTTCTTTTTGTGCCACATAAATCATTTCTGCGGTGATCTCACCGGCTTGTGCTTTTTTAAGAATTGTCATCGTTTCCTCCTGCATGATTCTCAACGAATTTTGGCAAATAAAAAAGTCCACAGCTGTTATTTATTCTAAATAACAGCCATGAACTTTACCTTCGTTCATTCAGGATCGATTCATAGGCAGGTCTCCTGACTTGGGGTTTTAACGCTTTGCCACACCTTCCCATTAAAAAAACAGTGGTTTTTGTGGTTTGCTCCGCCCTTACAGTGATGGGTTCGTTCAGGACTCTCACCTGATTCCCTATTCTCCTTATTGTTAAGGCACCATATGTTCGCTTTTCTATTTACTTGCTTTTGATTATACACACTAAAAAATGAAAGTGCAAGAAAAAAATAAAAAAAAGTCGATTGTGTAACTCATGAGAAAAAAAAACAATAAACTATGTTATAATAAAATCAAGTAAATAAGGGAGGTGAGCGGATGAATTTCATTCTTTTCTGGTTGGTCTTGTTTATCGTTTTTCTGTTGGTTGAATTGGTTACCGCTGGCGCGCTGGTTTCCATCTGGTTTTGTGTCGGTTCTCTGGTGGCAATGGCCGTCGCTTATTTGGGCGCACCATTCTGGGTACAGATGACGCTTTTTTTACTAATTTCCGTTGGCTTATTATTGGGAACAAAACCGTTCTTAAAGAAACACATGGATTCTAAAACGATAACAACCAATGCTGATCGCATTCTGACAAAACGAGGAATTGTTGAGGAAGAAATCAATAATCTTAAGGGAATAGGGGTGGTTAAAGTCGATGGAAAATCCTGGACAGCCAGAAACATCGACGGTGAGGTGATTATTCCCGTTGGTATGGAAGTTGAGGTTGTTGCGATTGAAGGGGTTAAAGCTATGGTTAAGACAGTAGAGCAAGATTTGAATTAAATAAACAAGGAGGCGTTAAGATGTTTGGATTTATTTTACTAGCAGTGTTATTTATCATTTTTATTGCGGTGATTGTGGTGAATGCGAAGATCGTTCCCCAGGCTAATGCCTATGTAGTGGAACGATTGGGAGCCTATCATTCCACCTGGGAGACCGGTTTTCACATCGCAATTCCGATTTTTGACCGGATTTCAAAAAGAATCAGTTTAAAAGAACGGGTCGCGGATTTCCCGCCCCAACCGGTTATTACCAAGGATAATGTTACGATGCAGATTGACACGGTAATTTATTTACAGGTTACCGATCCTAAATTCTATATGTACGGGGTGGATAATCCCATGAAAGCCATTGAAAATCTCACCGCCACCACTTTGCGT
Organism: Acetobacterium carbinolicum; assembly: GCF_047456275.1. GTDB lineage: Bacteria > Bacillota > Clostridia > Eubacteriales > Eubacteriaceae > Acetobacterium > Acetobacterium carbinolicum. Next base: position 2,620,593 of record NZ_CP173357.1, on the reverse strand, counting down.
AACATCATTGGTGATATGGAGCTCGATGCAACACTGACATCCCGGGATGTTATTAATACCAAAATGCGGGTAATTCTCGATGAAGCCACCGATCCCTGGGGGATTAAAATTGGTAGGGTAGAACTTAAAAACATCATGCCACCAGAAGCGATCCAGAATGCGATGGAACGGCAGATGAAGGCAGAGCGTGAACGTCGGGAAAAAATCCTCCAGGCAGAAGGCGAAAAAGCCAGTGCCATTCTGGTCGCTGAAGGCGAAAAATCAGCGGCAATTTTACAAGCTGAAGGCTTAAAAGCGGCTGCTATTCTTAGCGCCGAAGCGGATCGGGAAGCTCAGATCAGACGGGCAGAAGGTGAAGCAGAAGCCATTGTCAAGGTTCAGGAAGCGGTTGCCAATGGGGTCAAGATGTTAAATGATGCCAATCCGATTCAGTCAGTTATTGCCCTTAAGAGTTTATCTACCTTTGAAAAGGTAGCTGATGGCAAAGCCACTAAGATTATTATTCCCTCTGAAATTCAGGGCTTGGCGGGTTTGGCAACATCCCTTAGTGAAATCATGACAGATCAGAGCAAGGTCAGTCAATAAGATCAGTTAATAAAAGAAATTTCAGTAAAAGACCATGAATGGGCAATTGGGAAACGTTAATCGTTTTTCAATTGCCCAAAGTTTTTAAGTGTAGCAATTAAGAAAGAAGGAATATTTTGCGAATCAGTAACACACAACTTATCAAACGTTTCATACCTTATTATCAAAAATATAAATGGATTCTGTTGTTGGATCTGTTTTGCGCTACCCTGACAACGGTATGCGATCTGGTTTTGCCTCTGATCGTACGGTTTATCACCAATACCGCCATCAATGATCTGGCCAGTCTGACGGTGGAAACGATCTTAAAACTGGGGCTGGTATATTTGGTACTGCGGCTTATCGATGGAGTGGCTAACTACTTTATGGCCGATGTGGGCCATGTCATGGGCGCCCGAATCGAAACGGATATGCGCCGGGATCTCTTTTCACATCTCCAAAAGCTGTCGTTTTCTTTTTATAGCGACACCAAAATCGGTCAGTTGATGTCGCGGATCACCACTGATCTTTTTGATGTGACGGAATTTGCCCATCATTGTCCCGAGGAGTTTTTTATTGCCGGTTTAAAAATTGGCGTTTCATTTGCCATTCTTGGTTCAGTTAATATCTGGTTGACAGTGATTATTTTTGCCGCCCTGCCGATCATGCTTTTAACGACCACCTATTTCAGGAATCGGATGCGGATTGCCTTTAAACGGTCGCGGGTTCAAACGGGTGAAATAAACGCTCAGGTGGAAGATAATCTTTTGGGAATCCGAGTTGTGAAATCTTTTGCCAACGAAAATATTGAAGAGATTAAGTTTGAGACAGGAAATAGTAAATTTCTTGAAATAAAAAAACAAACCTACCGTTATATGGCCGGTTTTCAGACCACCACCCGGCTCTTTGACGGACTGATGTATTTACTGGTGGTGGTTTTCGGGGGAATCTTTATGATCAATGGTGCCATTAATCCCGGCGATTATGTCGCCTATCTGATGTATGTCACCACCTTACTAACCTCCATCCGCCGGATTGTTGAATTCGCAGAACAGTTTCAGCGGGGAATGACCGGGTTTGAGCGGTTTATCGAAATTCTGGACGAACCTACCGAATATGAAAATCAGTCCAATGAAGTGGAACTGAAAAATGTTGTGGGCGATATTATTTTTGAAGATGTCAGTTTTCAATACAACGATGGCGGCGATGCGGTACTTTCCCATATTGATGTAGCGGTGAAAGCTGGTGAAAACATTGCCATTGTGGGACCTTCGGGCAGTGGCAAAACGACCATGTGCCATCTGATTCCCCGATTTTATAATGTCAGCTCCGGCCGAATTCTGATCGACGGTCAGGATATTCAAAGCCTGACCCTGCATTCCTTACGCACCCAGGTGGGGGTTGTCCAGCAGGATGTTTATCTTTTTTCGGGAACCGTTTATGAAAATATCAGTTATGGTCGCTCGGATGCCACCCGGGAAAGCGTGATTCAGGCGGCTAAACATGCCGGCGCCGATGCGTTTATAAAAAAGCTCCCCAAGGGTTATGATACCAATATCGGGGAGCGGGGAATTAAGCTTTCTGGTGGCCAGAAACAGCGGCTCAGCATTGCCCGGGTATTTTTGAAAAACCCGCCGATTCTGATTTTGGATGAGGCCACCTCGGCGCTGGATAATGAAAGCGAACGGATTGTTCAGGAATCTTTAAAAGAGCTGACCCGGGGCCGAACCACCTTTACGATTGCCCATCGGCTGACCACCATTAAAAATGCGGATTCGATTTTAGTCCTCACCGAAGATGGGATTGTCGAAAAAGGTTCCCATGAGGAACTGCTCCAGGAAGAAGGTGTCTACTATGACCTCTACCAGATGTACCGGGAGCTGGATGAATTAAACGAAGAGTTTTAGCTGTTAGCCGGATTTGGTTGTTGGATAAAGGTGGCAACCAGTTACCGTACCGACCAATGACCTAGGGGTCAGACCCTTGTTAATCTGTTGTTCGCTGCGGGATCGAACAGGTTATCACCATGTTCGCCCCGATGCGTACAACATGATGTAACAATTGTCGGTACTACGGTTGTTTTAACCTGAAATTATTCAACCGTTCATATTACCGCAGTTGTAGCCGGCCAGATCCAGGGTGATGGTTTTGAGGCCCAGTTTTTTTAGGGTGTCGATTAGGGACAGACGGTTTTTGATGATGGCAGCAAAATCGTCGGGATCGCATTCAATTTTTGCTGTATCACCCAAAAGCCGCAGCCGATATTGGCTTAAACCGAGGGATTTGAGAAAATCTTCCCCAGCTTCAATGGCCGCAAGGGCTTCCGGCGTGATCGGTGTATTAGTGGGGATTCGGGTGGCCAGGCAAGCCATAGCCGGTTTGGTGGCGGTAGGGAGATTGTAATAGGTTGACAGATCCCGGATATCCTGTTTGGTCAGGCCGGATTCTTTTAAAGGGCTAAAGACACCCAGTTCTCCCAGGGCTTTAATGCCCGGCCGGTAATCCTTCATATCGTCCCAATTAGAGCCGTCCAGGAGGACTTCAAAGCCTCTAGCCTGGGCGGCATCTTTGATTTGGGTAAAAATAAATTTCTTGCAATGGTAACAGCGGTCAGCCGGATTTTTGACAAAATTTTCCAGCGAAAAAACATCTGCTTCAATCACCAGCGGCACCGCTCCGATGGTCTTTGCCAAAGCCTGGGACTCGGTAAATTCGGAACTGGGTAGCATAGCACCATTGACTGTGATGGGTAAAACAGCGTTCCCCAGTACGTCAACCGCTACCTGTAGCAATAGCGTGCTGTCTACACCGCCAGAAAAGGCAATGCTGACCTTGGGGAAGCGGGAAAGATTCTCTTTCAGGGTCGCCAGTTTTTCAGCAAGAACTGGGGATAATGGTTTATTCATAACGCTCTCCTTATATGCAGATGATCAGCCGGTAAATGGACTGTAACTATATTATAACTCCTTAAGAGACTTTCCTGCCAGTGATTATTTTGTTATAATGCTTCTATTAAGAGTTAAGGAGGAAAATCAATGACCAAAAGAAAAGCACTCTCATTGGTAGTCGGAATCGGGGTGTTAATCATCATCATTTTGATCATTTATGGCGTCACCAATACATTAAATCATACCAAAAGAGCGGATCATCTGGTTAAAGGGGTGGATTTATCGGCCTATCAGGGGGAGATCGACTGGGAACTGCTGGCTGCTCAGAATATTGATTTTGCTTTTATCAAGGCGACTGAAGGGGATGATTTTGTCGATTCTAAGTTTAAGACAAATTGGGAAGAGAGTCAGAAAACCCAACTCAAGGTCGGGGCCTATCATTTCTTGAATTATGACACCACCGGTAAAGTTCAGGCCAGAAATTTTATTGAGAACGTACCGGCTTCAAATAAAAACCTGCCACCGGTGATCGATCTGGAGCTATATGGGATCTATGAAGATAATGCCTTGCCTAAAGAGCAGGTTAAAGTCATCCTTGATGAGCTAATAAAAGAACTGGAAGATCATTACGAGGTTAAGCCGATTCTCTACACCACCCAGCGGATTTTTAAAATGTATATCGGGACCGACTATAAAGACTATCCGATCTGGATTGTCGATTTGGATAATAGCTGGCCGGAAACACTGCCAAACGGCGAAAAGTTTACCTTCTGGCAATATAGCCATCGGGGTATGATGGACGGTTACGACGGGGATGAAACCTTCATTGACATGAATTTATATAATGGTACCTACGCAGAATTTATTAAAGAATTCTTTTAACACCACAAAAAGCTGCCATTGCGGCAGCTTTTTGTGGTGTTTGATTATTTTTTACAGTGTGTAATAATTATAGACTTGCTTTCCATAAACCATGAAGGTTACAATATTCATAGGCCGCAACAACCTTATCCCCTGGGGTTAATGCAAATTCAGCTTTTGGGGCGCCTGTTTCGGCCAGACATTTTCGTTGGCGGCCTTCTTTTGTTTCAAGAAAGATCCAGGCGATATGGTGTTCGGGAGTCATTGGATGAGGAACACTTCCGATATCAACAGTCACAGTATTACCGCTTACAGTAATGACTGGAACATGTTTTTCTTGGGCGGCATCCGTCGTATTAGCAACAACTTCAGTCATGGGATCGCCACAACAGATCATTTCTACACCTGATTCATGAATCATACTCACAAAATTACCACAATGTTTACAGACAAAAAATTTTGGTTCTTTACACATAATAGACCTCCTAAGTCAATTTTAATCTTCACTTGTTATATTCCCAATAAATAAGGAAATAAACAGATAAGATTAATTCTCGATTATATTATAGCACAGGAGTCGGAAATGTGAAGACCTTACTTGTTAAATTTTGGAAGGAGAGAAGCGTAGCTTCGAGAAAAAAATGGAAAAACAATGGCTTGTATGGGCAAGAGAATTGCAATCAATCTCTCAATCAGGATTGACCTACTGCAAAAATGATTATGATCTGGTTCGTTATCGTGAGATCGAAAAGCTGTCTCAAGAAATCATCGAAAAACACACCGAGGTTTCCCATGAGGTGATCAAAGATTACTACGTTCGCGAAGAAGGGTATCTGACCCCCAAAGTGGATGTCCGCGGTGGGGTTATCGTGGAAAATAAAATTTTGCTGGTCCGGGAGAAGGTTGATGGTCGCTGGTCCCTGCCGGGGGGCTGGGCTGATGTCAATCGGACACCGCAGGAAAATGTCATCAAAGAAGCCTTTGAAGAAGCTGGTGTGCTGGTTAAACCAACCCGACTGGTGGGGTTGCTGGATCGCAGTAAGTGGGTCCAGGACACCTGTCCCTATACCATTTATAAGATCCTGATGCTTTGTGAATTGCTGGATGGTGATTTTAAATGCAATGCTGAAACAATCGAGAGTGGCTTCTTTGCCATGGACCAGTTGCCGCCGTTGTCCCTGGGTCGAACCACCGAAGCGCAGCTGGCTCTCTTTTTTAAAGCGCACCAAAACACGGAATACTATCCAGTATATGATTAGATGAATAAGAGTAGATAAACGAATAAAAACCACAAAAATCCGTTGATCAACGGGTTTTTGTGGTTTTTATTAGACAACAAAAGTGGTCGGTACGTTGGTACAGGTAATGGGTGTGATAATCATCTTGGCAACCCCATTTTGTCCCTGAGCTTGTAGAGTTTCTTCCTTCGATCGGTTGATCGGGAGAGCACCGGCGATCATTTTTCCCTCTTCTGAGGCCGGGAAAAAATTACCGTTTTTGTTTAGAAAAGTCGCATAAACCCGGAATTGAGTTGCCCCGTCGGCGTCGACAAAGGTATAAAAACCATCTTGACCTTCCACCGGGGTATAAAAAGCAAAGGGCAGTTCTCCGTTATAAGCGGTGGTAATACCGTTGGCCTTATCCACGGTAGTCAGGTAAGAACTGCCGTCTTTTAAGGACAGATGAACGTTTTGTTCATCGACTTGATAATTGACCTGATAAAAACCTTCGCCCATCAGGTGAGACTCACCATCGGCAATGGATTCTTTTTTTCCATAAGCATAGTAAACCGGTTCCCCGGCGGTATTGGTAAAACCAAAAATACCAAACTGGACAGTGGTGGTGGCACCATTGGGATCATCAGGAATAGGATTGGTGATGCTTACGATCGAATCAAGGTTCAACCCATTGGGTATGGTTGCTTTTGTTGGAAGGGTCATTAAAGTAATGTAGGTAGTGCCCCCATCGTCTTTATCGCAACCGGCGAATAGTAAGACAATCAGGGACATAATTAGGATAATCAAGAATCTTTTTTTTGGCATGCCGTCGCTCCTATTTCAAAGTTAAGTATATTTTATAACACTTTTTAGTCAATAGCAACCACGCTTTGGTCACAATTATGTCCAAGAATCAAACTTTGCTTGTGATTAGGATGCTTTTCGTTTAAAATAATATCCATGACTACGGTTATTGATAAGCTTGTGTACTATCAATGACTTAAGGGTTAGACCCTTGTTAGTCGATTGAGGTCATCAGGAGTATCTTTTCTAGAATCAGGATTTGAGCCAGACATAAGAAATGAGGAAACTAAAAAATGGGTGTAGATAAAAAACCCCTAATCGGGATTTTACCGTTATATGACAGTAGTAAACAAAGTATTTGGATGTTCCCGGGATATACCGATGGCATTACTAAGGCCGGCGGAATTCCGGTGATCCTTTCAATTTTGAACAGTAACGAAGATATTGAAGCCATCGCCGACCGATTGGATGGGTTTGTCTTCAGTGGTGGGCAGGATGTGGACCCTCAGTATTACGGGGAACCCCTACTCAGATATAGCAATGAAATCTATCCTCCCCGAGATCAGTTGGAATTGCAGCTATTACGGGCTGTAATGGATCGGGACAAGCCAATTTTTGGGGTTTGCCGGGGACTCCAATTAATTAACGTTGCTTTGGGAGGAAGCCTCTATCAGGATATCGATGTGCAGGTAAAAAGGGAATTCCAAATTCAGCATTTTCAACAAAACAATTATGAACATCCCGTTCATAGTGTGAAACTGAAGAAAGAATCCCGACTATTTGAGATCTTTGAGACTGAAACGATCCGGGTTAACAGCATGCATCATCAGGGGATTGCCAGGTTGGCTTTTGACCTCCAGGCGACCGCCATTAGTGAAGATGGTCTGGTCGAAGCGGTGGAGATCGGGGATCTCACCTTCGGCCTGGCAGTGCAATGGCATCCTGAATTTTTATGGCAGCAGGATGAAAAAACATTGAATATGCTAAAAGCCTTTGTAGATGCCGCAAAGAATGAAATGAAAGAATAAAATAATAATGATTGTTTGACTATTCTCAGGGTTCTGCTATTGGCTTTTGAGAAGACCATCAATCATTGTTATTTTATTGAAATTAAGTGTAAACTGATTAGGAATGATGATATAATAATGAAGTTACGACTAAAATGAAAGAGAAAACTGATGACAAAACCGAATAAAAAAAAGTGGCTACTTGGCCATCTCAAAGATTTTTGGGAAGAAGCCAGAGAAAATAAAATAAAGGCCTTTGTTTATATTGCTTTGCGGATTCTGGTAGTGATTGTTTTAATTGCCGAGATATTCAATCGGAATTATAATAATGTGTTTCTCTGTGTGCTGACCCTGATACTCTTTATGATTCCGAACTTTCTTGATAAACGGATGAATATTGTTTTGCCAGGGACGCTGGAGATCATCGTGCTCTTGTTTATCTTTGGCGCGGAAATTTTGGGTGAAATTAATGAATATTACCTGATTTTTGACCGCTGGGATGATATGCTTCATACGATCAACGGGTTTCTCTGTGCGGCTATCGGTTTCTCAATGATTGATATCCTCAATCGCAATGAAAAAGTAACCTTTTCGCTGTCACCAGCATTTGTGGCCCTGGTGGCCTTTTGTTTTTCGATGACGGTGGGGGTAGTGTGGGAGTTTTTTGAGTTTGGAATGGATATTTTTTTTCAAACTGATATGCAAAAGGATACAATTTTGCCGGTAATCAGTTCGGTTCTTTTTAACCCTGATGGCAAAAACGTAGCGGTAGTGATGCCTATCGAATCCATGGTAGTTAATGGGGTGCCCTGGCATTATGGCGGATACATCGATATCGGTTTGTACGATACGATGAATGATCTTTTGGTCAACTTTATCGGGGCAGTGTCCTTTTCAATCATCGGTTATTTTTATATTAAGAATCGTAGTAAGGGGAAATTTGCTAAACGATTTATACCCCGTCGCAAAACCGAAGCGGAGATTTTAGAGGAACGGGAAAACAACAAAAAAAAGCATAGCTACGATTTGTGAAAAATAACACAAAATTATCAAAAAAAGACTTTTAATATGAATCTCAATGTGCTATAATAACGTTCGTGGCCAACGGAAGTATCCTAGGTCACGATATGCGTGCCCTTGGCTCAGCTGGATAGAGCGTTCGGCTACGAACCGGAAGGTCGGGGGTTCGAATCCCTCAGGGCACGCCATTTTATTGAATTTGAAGCCACCTATATTTTATGGGTGGCTTTTTTTCATATAAAAAATTTAGGCTGGAAATGCAGCCAATCGTAAGCGATCAATAACAAGGTGCCTTACATTCCGGATAAATCCATGAGATAATAGACTCCAAATTAAAACTAAAGTTTTTCAAGTTGTAGTTTTTCGAGTTTTTCAAGTGACTTTGAAATACTGCACAGGAGGTATCACAATGGATGCAATTACTCCAGTTAAAACGAAGTTCCGCTTGGAACAGTGGACACAACTTATCCAGGATCAACGGTCAAGTGGGATGTCTGTCAAAGCCTGGTGTCAACAGTCGCAGATTAAGGAAACATCATATTATTACTGGCTCAAACGCATCCGACAGCAAGCTTGCAGCCAGGAGGTGATGACCACACAACGGGAACCGGATGGTCCGGTTACTTTTGCAAAACTTCCGATTAGTCTGGGAAAAACAAACCGGAGTCCGGCAATGGTGATTATTCTTCCATCGGCATCGATCGAGGTGATGGATGGGGCTGCCCCGGAAACGATCGAAGCTGTTCTGCTGGCAATGAAAGTGTTATGTTAGGCGACATTACAATTGCACAGGAAATCTACATCGCCTGTGGTTATACCGATATGCGTAAATCTATTGATGGACTGGCTGCTCTGGTACAGGAGTCAATGGGATTGAATCCGTTTGGACCGGCACTCTACTTATTCTGCGGGAAGCGTCGGGATCGGATTAAGGCGCTGCTTTGGGAAGGTGATGGTTTTGTTCTGCTTTACAAACGCCTCGAAAATGGAAACTACAAATGGCCACGGACAAAAAACGAAGTCAGAACACTTTCCTGGAAAGAATTCAGATGGTTGTTAGAAGGACTATCCGTCGATCAGCCCCGAGCCATCAAGCCGGTTGAACCCGGCGATTTCTGTTGATTTAAAACCGCTGAAACCCGCATAAATGCTGGATATTTTCGTCATTTCATGGTATAATAAAGCCATCAAAAAACGGGAGAATCAGCACCCCCCTTTCTACATTTTTATTTTATGAGTATTTCGGTCGAAACTTCCAACCGAACCGGATATTCGTGCCAATCACTTCGGATTTTCGTGCCAACGCTTCCGGGTTTTCGTTTCAATCGTTCCGGTCAGGTTTCAATCAGGGTATAAGGGATATATGCATCAGTTAACTGATGTAAATCCATTTTAGGAGGTCATTCTCATGACCAAATATCGTGAAATTCTGAGGCTGTTCAACCTTGGCATCAGCCAGACTGGTATTGCCAGTAGCTGTGGTTGTGCCAGAAAAACAGTTCGGGATGTTGTTAATCGGGCCAAAGCCTGCAACATCATCTGGCCGTTACCGGCCGAAACAACAGATGCTGATCTGGAAAAACTATTGTTTCCTGATAAATCCGTACCAAAATCGGATCGCAGATTTCCTGACTATGATTATATTGATAAGGAAATGCTGCGCAGTGGGGTAACATTAAAGCTTCTCTGGAATGAATACTGTGAAAGCTGTCGACAGAATAAAGATATTCCTCTGATGTACACTCAATTCTGCCACTATTATCAGAAGTACAGCGACAAGAAACGGGCAACCATGCACATTCCCCGCAAGCCCGGCGAGCAGATTGAAGTGGACTGGGCCGGAAAACCGGCTTACATCATCGACACCGATACCGGGGAAATGATCCCCTGCCACATTTTTATCGGGGTTCTGAATTACAGTCTCTATGCCTATGTGGAAGCCTTTTTTAAAATGGATCTGGAAAGCTGGATTACCGCCCATATCCATATGTATCAATACTTTGGTGGCAGTACCCGGATGCTGATTCCTGATAATCTCAAGACCGGGGTTGATAAGACCGACGACTGGTATACTTCAAAGATCAACAAAACCTATTATGAAATGGCTGAATACTATGATACAGCCGTGTTACCAGCAAGAGTGAAGGCGCCCAAAGACAAACCAGGTGTCGAGGGTTCGGTCAACGTGGTAACCAACTGGATTACAGCGACCATCCGCAACGAGAAATTCTTTGCGATTGAGGAGCTGAATCGTGAAATACAGATTCAGCTGGAAAAGCTCAATCACAAGCCCTTTCAGAAAAAGGATGGCAGTCGACACAGTGTTTACATTGCTGATGAAAAGCCTTTTCTCACGCCATTGCCACCCGTTGCTTATGAATTGTCACAATGGAAAAAAGCCACGGTGCAGTTCAATTATCATATTTCAGTGGACAAAATGCATTACTCGGTTCCTTATGAATACATCAAACAGGAAGTGGATGTACGACTGACCCGATCGATTGTCGAAGTGTTCTACCGTAATCAGCGGATCTGCTCCCACAAACGCCTTCATGGCCACCCCAACCAGTACAGTACGCTTCAGGCGCATATGCCGGAGGATCATCAGAAATACCTGGAGTGGAATGGTGATCGCTTCATTGAATGGGCTCAGAAAATCGGCCCCCATACCGTTACGACGGTCAAATCGATTCTTGCTTCCTTCAAGGTCGAACAGCAGGGATACAAATCCTGTATGGGTCTGCTGAAGCTGGCTGATAAATATTCGGTCAACCGTCTGGAAGCCGCCTGTAAAAAGGCCTTGTCCTATACACCTCATCCCAGTTATAAGAGTGTCAAAAATATTCTCACAACCGGTCAGGATAAACTGTCCGATCAACCAGAGCAGAATCAGGAATCATCGGTTGAAAATCAATATGGGTACACCCGTGGTCCCGGCTACTATGGAGGTAAGCATCATGACGAATGAAGCCACCCTCAATAAACTCATCGAAATGCACCTGTCAACAATGGCTGATGCTTTCCGACTGCAATTGAACGACCCCTCTATGGCGGATATTCCGTTTGAAGACCGGTTCGGACTGATGGTTGACCGGGAATATACCAGCCGAAAAAATAACCGACTGCAGCGACTGATCAGAAAGGCTGGTTTTGATCAGTCCCAGGCAAATGTGAATGACATCAATTATCAGGCGGGTCGAAAGCTCAATAAAAAACTGATTGAACGCCTGTCGACCTGTGAATACATCCGGGAAGCACACAATATTATTATTGCCGGTGCAACGGGTACCGGTAAGTCCTACATTGCCTGTTCTCTGGGTATGGAAGCCTGCAAACACTATTACGCCACAAAATACATCCGTCTGCCGGAACTACTGGCCGAACTGGCGGTAGCCCGGGGTGAGGGTAAGTTTAAAGAAACGATCCGGCACTATCAGAAATACACCCTCCTGATCCTCGATGAATGGTTGCTGATCAAACTGACTGAAACGGAAGCCCGGGACTTACTGGAGATTATCCACGCCCGTCATAAAAAGGTTTCCACGATTTTCTGCTCCCAGTTTGCTCCACTCGGCTGGTACAGCAAATTTCCTGAAGCAACTGTCGCCGATGCCATTCTTGATCGGATTGTTCACAATTCACACAGCATCGAAATTCAGTATATTGACAAGGAGCATGACCGCTCCATGCGGGAAATCTACGGGATCGACGCTCAAAACACTTAAATAGCCAATTGGCACGATACCGGAACATCTGAAACCACTGTCCGGACTCGGTGACACAAACCTCCGGACAGGCTGGTTTTTTCAGCCGAAATATTCATTTTACAATAAACAAACGGGATACCACGATCAAACAACTGGAAAGCACCATCAAAAGCCTGGAACAGCAGGTAAACAACCTGACTGAGATGATCCTGCTTCTCCGGAAAGAGAAGTTTGGCAGCTCCAGTGAAAAAACGCCCAAGCCAGTACTAAGTGGTCAGATTTGTCTGTTCAATGAGGCGGAAGTCGAGGCCGATCCCAATGCACCGGAACCAGTGGTGAAGGATGTCCATGGTTATAAACGCCACAATCCCAAATCCAGACGAGAGGAACGCCTTAAAGATCTGCCAGTCAAGGAAATCCTCTGTGAGATCCATGAAGACGATCAGAACTGCCTCCGTTGCAATACCCTGCTTCGTCCCATCGGAAGAGAAACCGTTCGCGAAGAACTGGAATACATCCCGGCAAAACTGCAGATTATCCGGTATGTCCGGATGGCTTATGAATGCCCCCAGTGTAAGCATACCGATACGCCGTATATCGAAAAAGCCTTGACGCCTTCTCCGCTGATGGCTCATTCACTGGCATCTCCCAGTACCGTGGCTCATGTTATGTATCAGAAATATGTCAATGCCATGCCTCTTTACCGCCAGGAAAAGGATTGGGAGCAGCTGGGGTTTGCGCTATCCCGGGCAACTATGGCCAACTGGATCATCCGGTGTTCTCAGGACTATCTAAACCCTATCATTGCCCATCTCCGGGAAAAGCTCCGGCAGCGCGAGATTCTTCATTGTGACGAGACCCCGGTTCAGGTTTTGAAGGAAGAAGGGAAAAAGCCACAGTCAAAATCGACCATGTGGCTCTACCGTACCGGAAATGACGGGAAAGCGCCCATCATCCTGTACGACTACCAGAAGTCCAAAAGCGGCGAAAATGCCCTGAACTACCTGAAAGGGTTCATCGGCTTTCTTCACAGCGATGGCTATGCGGGGTACAATCGCCTGAAAGATGTGACCCGGTGTGGCTGTTGGGCTCACCTCCGAAGAAAATTTGTGGAGGCAGCACCGACGGACAAACGTTCTGAAAATGGACCACCCACCCCGGCCGAAGTCGGTAGGGATTACTGTAACCGGCTTTTTAAAATCGAAGAGACACTCTCCGCTCTGTCTCCTGATGAACGCTATCTTAAGCGTCTGGAACTGGAAAAACCAGTTCTGGAGGCCTTTTGGTGCTGGATTGATTCATTGAATGTCTTGCAGGGCTCCGCCCTGGGCAAAGCCGTGGTCTATGCCCGGAATCAGAAACGTTACATGGAAAACTATCTCCTTGACGGACGATGTTCACTCTCAAACAATCTGGCCGAAAACAGCATTCGACCTTTTACTGTGGGTCGAAAAAACTGGCTCTTCTCAGATACACCCAAAGGAGCTTCAGCCAGTGCTGCGATCTACAGTCTTGTCGAAACTGCCAAAGCCAATGGGCTGAATGTCTACGCCTATCTTAATCATCTGCTGCTGTATATGCCGGATGCAGATTATCTGAATGATCCGGATGAATTGGATGACTTATTGCCCTGGTCAGAACGCGTACAAACAGAATGCAAACTATAAAAGAGAACTTTGTCAGAACTGGACTGTTAATAAGTGCCAGTTCTATTTTATTTTTTGTGGCACCCTATATTTAAGCGCTTACAGCCAATCCCGATTATCTAATGAGATGGGATGAAAAAATTGCACGCATTGAAAAAAACGACCTATTTCCCCTTTGATCGGAAATGTTGCCTTCATGTCTTTAATGAATTGTGCAAACTCTTGAGTTTTAATTTAGCTCATTGTGTTGCCTAGGAAAAGGGGATCAAGAGTCGATATTTCACAATTGGTGCAAACATGAACTACGAACCAGCCAGAAGTCTTGTCGGGGACGAAGTCGTTTATGTGTTAAATTACAATCGGATCAAAGAATTGAAACCGGTAATGGCTAAAACCTATCTGGATATTCTGTTTCTTGATACGATCAGCTTTAATATGGACCGCCATACCGAGAACTGTGGTTTTTTAAGAGATTCCCAAACCGGACAAATTTTAAAGATTGCACTGAATTTTGACAACAACATTGCCTTAATCAGCCAAGGCTATCCATCTGATTTTGAACGAAAAAATGATCTGTTTGTCCATGATTTTCTGGCTCTACTGAATATTGAAAAGAATGACTATCAGATGCCGCTACTACGTGAAGACATGATTTGAGAGGCACTGGCTAAGGTGCCCATTGGGGTGGATAAAGACTTTATTGTTACTTTTATTCTAGAATGGGTACCGGTTGCTTATTAATATAAGAATTTAATAACGCTATGCTTTAGAAGTCTCTGTCCGATTAAATCGGCCGGAGTCTTTTTTCATTGGGTCTTTAATAAATCGAGTACAGAGCGTACAAAAAAACTTTTAATTTGAAGATGTTACACTTTTTTCAAAATTATTGTTTTAGGTATAATAAAAAAGTAGCAACTTTATTATGCGAGTTTTTTAAATTTTGTTTAAATACGGATTGTTGCTGATTGGACATACAAGAATTTGTTTAGAATTATTGTTATCTTGAGTATTTCGGGAGTGTTTATAAAGAAATGCAACGAATAGTGTGATTATAGTTACAAAAGTTGATTGACTAAACTATAAGGTATAGTTATGATATGATTATCGCTTTTTTAAGCTTTGACTTTATTGGATAAGAACGCCATAAACCGCCGACAGGAAGAGAACAAGAAAAAACAGTTCAAGCAGAAGCAACCGAATATACGAAAAAAATTAAAATAAATAAAACTTTTTAAAAACTTATCTTGTCATATTAGTAAAGAGAGGAAATATGAGGGGGATATGATGAAAAAATCAAATTTAATACAATGGTTTGTCCGATTAATTAAGAAAGACAGACAGTTATTTAAAAGTGATTTAGGCATCAAGAAAGATGTTTATAACAAAGTGCAAAAAAAAATGAGAAAAATAAAATAAACATCAAGTCAATAATTGTGATTAATATAGAGTTTATAGGAGCGAAGAATGAGCGATGGATTTGCCAAAAAAGATGATACCATGAATTATATGCAGGCAGTAGCGCTTGCCAGAGAAGGGAAAGAAGAAGGTTTTAATTTCCTTTATGAGAAGACATATAGGGAAAAGTACTATATAGCGATCAAATATATGAAAAATGTGGAAAATGCGCAGGATGTATTACAGGATTCATACATAAAAGCATTTAACAAACTTGATACATTGCAGGACGCTAATGCTTTTCCAGGTTGGTTTGGTCAAATAGTAGCGAATACAGCTAAAAATGCACTGGTCAAAAAGAATCCGATATTGTTTTCCGAAATGGAAGGGTCGAATGATGATTCCTTTAAATGGGAAGATCAGATTGAAGATGACAATCAATATTATCAACCGGAAAAAGCTTATACAGCCAAAGAAACTCAGGAAATGGTCCATGAATTACTGGAGTCACTTTCAGATGAGCAGCGATTATGCATGTTGATGTTCCATATTGAGGAACAAAGTATAAAAGATATTGCTAAAACATTAAATTGCTCAGAAAATACGGTGAAGTCACGGTTAAATTATGGCAGGAAAAAACTGAAGACACAGGCAGAAGTATTACAGCAAAAAGGCTACAAACTGTACAGTTTTGCACCCGCCCCGTTATTGTTGTATTTATTGCAGTCCGAAAAGGAACTGTTTATATCAACTGAAAATACCGTCTTAGCCACAACCCTCTATACTCAAATTGCGAGCCATGTAAAGATGACAAAAATTGCTGGTGAAGGCATTAGCGAAGGATTAAAACAGACTTTTATTCATACTACAGCGGGAAAGATCACCGTAGCGGTTGCGGGGCTAGCCTTAGTCGGTACAATGGCAGCCGGTACAGTATGGTATCAGTCTAATCATCCAGGTGATGCTGAGTTTAATGGGAGTTCGGCAGAAGCTATTAAAGAAGAATCGATTGGGTTAACAGATGATGGTAATCCAAATCAGACAAAAGAACAAGAGCAGAAGACCAAATCAAAAAGTGCCTGGAAAAAACTCTATGTTGACCAGTTAGAAGCGGTGAAAGCGGATGAGAGTACATACAGAGCGACGCTGCCGTCATGGGGTCAGAGTGCAGTGATCACCTATGAATACGCATTGGTTGATATGGATAAGGATGGTATTCCAGAGCTAATCGTTAATACCATCGTTGATGGAATAGGAACCTGTGGTATCTATACAATTTCAGATGATCTAATGATGACGATGAAGCTAACATCTGATGAAGCAATCAGTGCTGGGGTAGCGTCAGCAGGCGGTTACAGAGCATATTTGTCAATACCAGCTGATGGAACCGGTCTCTATTTTTGCAGTTATATGTCAGTGTATCCTGATGTCGATGTGACCAGATTGACGATAGCAAATGATAAGTTGCTCAAAACTGAAGAACCAACCATACAGATGAAAACGGATGCCTATAATGCCTTCAGTGCTGAAAATAAGACAGTTGAATGGACAGATGTTGAGGATACACAAGCTTTTCAATAATTAAAAAATGATAAAGGGGCCATGTATTATGAACGAATTACATAAAAAACTATTAAATATGAAAAATTTAGTTACCGATTTAAACCAGTACAATCAGAAAGAAAATAACTATAAAGCCCAGATGCAGCCAAAGATAAATAGTGATATTTACGCAGCAAAAAAGGTGACCAAAAAATATTTTGCAATTATAGCAATGGTTGCTGTGATTTTTATTCTTTTGTCCATTCCAACATTTATTGGTGATATTCAAAGAGCGTATAAAAATGATTCAGTGGATGATGAGTTTCAATGGGCGCTTCATCATCCAGGGGATGAATACCCAGGCTATGAAAAAGATCCAAGCGTTGTAACAACAATATTTATGTCTGATTTCGGACCAATAATACTTATAGCTGTGATTATAGCTGGTGGGTATATCACTATTATAAAGGTTATGAATACTTCAAAGAAAAAAGTCGTAAATGAAAATAATATAAAAATAGTAGAACAAAACAAGGACAACGAATTAAAAAATACGAAGTTGTATAATGAGGTTGCAATTTTAAACCAAGAGCGAGAAAAACTTTATATTGAAATAACTAGAAATTTACAGGAGTGGTTCCCAAAAGATTATTGTTTTTTGAATGCAATAGATTATTTTATTAATCTTGTTGAAAACCATATGGCAGACACAATTCAAAAAGCAGTAGAACTGTATTTAGATGATATGAGACATCGAATTACGAGCCAAAAATTAGATCAGATTAAGGGTGGGATGCTGGTAATGATTAATAATCAGCAAGTTATGATGTCAAAACAAGATGAAATGATTAGACAGCAGATTATAGGCAACTGCATTAATTCGGCAAACTTAGCCAATAATATGGCAATGAGAAGAGATATAAAGGATGTAGGCGATTCTGCGGAAAGAGCTGCAAAAGCTGCCAGCAATGCTGCATATGCAGCAAGTGGAGTTGCTACAAAATAGATTAATAATCAAAAATTAGAAGTTAGAGACGAATTGGGATGTGAGATTAAAAAAATTGTAGGAGTATTACTTATGGTTTGTGAGGTAGTAGCATGCGGTATCAAACAGTGCCCAGAATATTGATTGGTTGGGTTGGGCATTAAGTGGTAAAGAAGCTGTACTGTTGAACTTGGATAACGTTTAGAAGGTATTGTAGATTAGAGTATTGATTATAGCACTCTAATTCCAGACACATGTTTATATGGTTTAATTTTTGGTTTGCTTATATGATATAACAAACTTAAGATAATTATTTAATTTTTAGGAGGGTATATATTATGATTGGTAAAAAGTTGCTTGTATTTAGTTTAGTTTTATTTCTTTTAATCGGGTGTAGTTCTTCTGTTTTGGCTGCGTCTGTTTCAGAAATTCCTAATTCTGAGTTAGGGGTTACAGTTAGTGAGAACAAAGGTGATCCAGTTGCTGTTATTGGCAAAGATGAGTTTCTTATTTCTAAAGGAACTGTTTTAACTGGGGACATGCTTATCGAAGGGCTTGGTCTTAAGGTTGTAGATGCTGACGGGAATGATTTGCATATGCCAGAAAAGATTAGGTTTGGTTTTGGGGAGAGTCATACGGCTGATGAAGAGGCAGCGATCGTAAATGATTTTTTCATTGGACAGAATTATGCTAATAGTGGAATTTCCGTTTATGCTAAGGTTGATGGAGTACCGTATTATGACTTTCGAGCCACTGTAACTACAATGGATAATTCTAATGTTACATACCCTGTGGAAGACCCATATCGGGGTGTGGTGTCTGCTATCATTGGTCAACATAACATTGCCATTCCTTATGGGTCGAAAATAACGGGTGATATGATTTTAGATAATCTTAAGGTGGTCGATGCTGAGGGTAACGACTTGGGTTTAAGTGATCAGATTACGTTTAGCAAACCTGTAGTGTTCGAGCTTAAAGAAATTACTGCTGATGGTTTAGCAGACTTGATAAATACTTATTTTGAAGGTAACCAATCTTCACTGAGTTCAGAAGGACTTGCTTATAATGTTGATTTAAGAGGGCCAGATACTTATTTTTCTTTCAACTTTTATGTGAGTAGGTATTATGATAAAGATGACTTTGTTGTAGGCGAGCCTTACGCTATTACTGGTGATTCTGAAGAATTAGAGGTTTATGTAGATGAGGGTAAAACTCCTGTGTTAACAGGGAACATGCTTACTAAAGGTCTCAAGGTTGTTGATATTAATGGAAACGACTTGGGGATGACTGATAAGATTATTTTCTTCAAAGGTAAAACTCCGGATGCTGAGGCTGAACGATTAAAGAACTTTTTTCTTAGTGAGGGTTGGCTTCGTCATCAGATAACTGCTGTAATAGATGGGTATTCTGAGTCTATTCAGTTTAATATTATAGTTCGCTCCGTCACGACAAAAGATGATGGTACTGTTGACAAGGTGGGCAAGTCTATCGCTTATACTACCCATGTTCAAAATTATGGTTGGCAGAAATCGGTAGCCGATAGTAAAATGTCTGGTACTTCGGGAGAGAGTCTTCGATTAGAAGGTATAAAAATTGAGACTGGTATCGAAGGTTTGGGTGTTAGTTACGCCACTCATGTAGAAAATATTGGATGGCAAGATCCAGTAGTAGATGGTGCAATTTCTGGTACATCAGGTAAAGGTTTAAGACTTGAAGCAATAAGAATTAAATTAACCGGTGAACAGGCTGAGAATTATGATGTATATTATCGCGTTCACGCTCAAAATGTTGGTTGGATGGGTTGGGCTTCTAATGGTACTGATGCCGGTACTGCTGGTTACGGATATCGATTAGAAGGAATTGAAATTCAGATCGTTGCAAAAGGGGCTAATGCGCCAGGTTCTACAAATAATGCTTTTATTCAGAAATAAAAGATGACCATACCAACGTAGTATGCGCTCAAAGTGGAAAAAACAAAGAGTAATTCGGACAAAGTATGTTATAGGTATATGATATTTTGTTTATATATTTTATTAAGAAAGAGAGAGACAAATGAAAAAAGATTTTAGTAGTAAATTAGCAATTCTTGTAACAATGGTCTTAATGATCATTACGTTTCCGACGGCAGTATCAGCGCAAGAAGAGGTGATTCAAAGCAATGCAGGCATTATCGCTGAAACAATCGATGAAAAGACCGTCGACCAAGGTGACATCGGTGAGACTGTGGTTGAAGAAGAAGCACTAACAACATCAGCTGAAACTTATGATGGACCATATACCTATACAGTTGATAAATATAATGATGCAACGATTACTAAGTGTAGTAGCCAGAACGAAGAACTTGTTATACCTGAAACCGTAGGTGGCTATGATGTTGTATATATTTCATGGAGAGCCTTTTCTGACTGCAATTCTCTGATATCTGTAGAAGTGCCCAAAACGTTATTGAAAATTGGATTTGAAGCATTTTTGGGTTGTGAAAATTTAAAAAAGGTCACACTAAATGAGGGGGTACAGGAGATTGGGCTGGAGGCTTTTGAGTCGTGCTCATCGTTAGAAAGCATTTCAATTCCAGACAGTGTTCAAAATGTGGGAATTCATGCCTTTGATGGTTGTTCAAGTCTGAAAAGTGTTAGAATAGGCGATGGACTAACTACAATATCAGAAGCTATGTTTAGTAACTGTTCAAGTTTGGAAACGGTTGTTCTCGGCAAAAACATCCAAGCAATCCATCCTTTTGCATTTTTTGATTGTTCGTCATTGACATCAATTATCATACCAGAAACAGTTGCAAGCATTGACGATTCAGTGTTTAGAAGAGGTCCTTCTGATTTTACTATTTACGGTGGAAGTGGCAGTTACGCAGAAAGTTATGCATTAGCAAAGAAGTTTGATTTTGCAACGATCGATACAAAGGCAAAGGTAAATTATACAACACACGTTCAGAATGTCGGCTGGCAGAATTATGTTGACGATGGAGTAATGTCAGGAACCTCAGGCAAAGGACTGCGCCTTGAAGGGATTGAGGTTGTTTCTGGAATCGGTGGATTAGGGGTTTCATATACTACACATGTGCAGAACATTGGTTGGCAGGATTATGTTTCAAATGGAGAAATGTCTGGAACTTCAGGCAAAGGTCTTCGATTGGAAGGCATTCGAATTCAATTGACAGGTGAAGAAGCAGATAAATACGATGTTTATTATCGTGTTCACGCTCAAAATGTTGGTTGGATGGGTTGGGCTAAGAACGGTGCAGATGCCGGGACTGCCGGTTACGGGTATCGATTAGAAGGAATTGAAATTCAGATTGTTGAAAAAGGGGCTAATGCGCCAGGTTCTACAAATAGTGCATTTATTCAGAAATAATACCTTGACATTGTCAAACACATTTCAAAAATCCCCTAAAGGGGGTGCGGACAAATTTGATGTTTACTATCAAGTTCATGTTCAAAACTTTGGTTGTTTAGACTGGACGAAGAATGATGATAGTGCTGGGACAGCAGGCTTTGGTTATCGTTTGGAAGCCATAAACATTGTGGTTGTGCCAAAAGACGCTTCAGGCCCCGGAACAATAACACGACCGGTTGTTCAAAAATAAGCTTAAATTGAGAAGGTGAATTGTCAACACTTTTTTAGACAGCTTTTTTGTGGATTATTTTCCGATAGGCTACTAGCGTGATATACCCCAATGACGAGTTTATTCGAATGTTGTTGTACCAGTTGACATATTCGGCTAGCATGAGATTTAAATAATCCAGCGTGTCAAATAATATTTGCATGAACAAGTAATCAAGATAAATGATGACGATAATCTTCAATGTAAATTGTCACCTCAAAACGGTACGGATCGCCGCCACCAAGAATAATGAAAAAGCTTAAAATATTCTTAATCAAATTTCCGCGTTTTTTTCAAAATTGTCGTACATACGGTAGGGTACGCCCAGGGCACGCCATTTTATCGATTTTATTGCCACCTATATTTTATGGGTGGCTTTTTTTATATTTAAAATTGAGGCGTGAAATAAAGTTAATCTGTGGTTACCGAGAGATCCCCAAGCCGAAGAATTTTTAAGAATGGCTCCGAATTTTGACAATAATATTGCCTTAATCAGCCGGGGCTATCCATCTGCCCTTGAACAAAAAAATGATCTGTTTATTCATGATTTTAATGTGGTTCTATGTCAATATTTAGTACAAATTAAAACGAGAACTTTTTCATTTGCATTTTAATCTATTAGATAAGTTGAAATAAACGGTTGCAAATTGAATTGGCAATTGAGCAGTCTGTGCGCGAGGGTCCGCTCCCCTGGCCATCACGGATCGCCGCAACGTTACAATATTTTATTCAACTAATGTAACAATGATTTTTCAGTTACTAGTTTTTCTTGATAGCCGAGTGGATTAGAGCTGATAACCCTTGTTCCTAAAAAGATTTGAACAAACCTGAACGCAATCCTGATCGTATAAGGTTCCTGCTCCATTTTCGATTTCGGCAAGAGCCTCATCAAAGGTTTTAGCCGGTCGGTAGGGTCTGTGGCTCATCATCGCTTCAACTACATCGGCCACACTGATAATCCTTGCTTCTATTAATATTTCCCCGGCTTTAAGTTTCCGGGGATACCCCGAGCCGTCCATCCTTTCATGATGTTGGTATACGATTTCTGCAATTGGCCCGGTAAAATCAACCGATTTTAAAATATTGTATCCCGCCTCAGAATGAATTTTAATAATCTCATACTCCAGGGGAGACAATTTGGTCGGTTTTACAAGTAGTTCAGTCGGTACATACATCTTCCCGATATCGTGGAGCAAACCGGTTATTCGTACGGTTTCCACAGCATCTTCATCTAAATTAAGTTGGATTGCCATGGTTGTCGCCAGTTTACTCACACGGTTTTGATGTCCGCTTGTGTAAGGATCTCGAACCTCCACGACTGCGGACAATGCGGTGACAATCCCATCCAGCAGTTTCCTGTATTTCTCCAGTGAAGCAGCCATTGCCTTCTGTGCCAATACGGTTTCGGTGATTGAACGTGAAATACTTAATACCGTTGAAACGCTGCCATCTTTATTTAACTCCGGTACAATGATGGTGTTATAATACTGAATGCCTGTGGCGGTACTGAGTTCGAAATCTGTGTTTTTCTCATGTTTATTTTCAAACACCCATTGGATCACACTTTTAAGCTTTTTATAATCTGCATTACAAATACCCAGGTCGATGAATGTTTTACCAATCATCAACTGTGTTGGCACATTTAAATCAATTTGGGAGCGGTTGTCAAAATCGGTGTTAAAATACCCATAATAAACGGTTGAAAATTCCCCAAAAACACGGTATGTTTCTTCTTAAAGTATAAGGAGGACAACCGAATGATAACAATGGAGGAATATTACATGATCAAAGGTTTAAAAAACAAGGGAATGTCAATCATGCAGATTTCCAAAGAAATGGGTGTTGATCGAAAAACGGTCAGCAATTGGCTTAAGCGCAACGAACCGCCAGCATATCGGATACATCAGTTTCGGCAAGGAAAGCTTGATCCGTTTAAAGATTATATTCTGGAACGAATGAATGAAGGCTGTGTCAATGCCGCTGTGATTTTTGATGAAATTGCAGCCGATGGGTACCAGGGCAAAATGACGATTCTTCGGGAATTTATGAAGCCATATCGCAAAAAAGCGTTAGCCAAAGCATCGATCCGCTATGAAACACCCCCTGGCAAACAGGCCCAGGTTGACTGGGGAGAATTCGTTGTCACGATGCCCGATGGAAAGCTCAAGAAATTGTATGCCTTCATCATGGTTTTAGGGCATTCCAGAAATTATTATCTTGAATTCACCGAGAATTCGAAATTTGACACATTAATCGGCTGCCATGAACGAGCATTTGCCTATTTTGGTGGTGTAACAGAGAGCATTCTGTATGACAATATGAAAACTGTTGTTGCCTACAGTCACAAAACCGGCAACGATAAATGGAATCAGCGGTTTTTGCGATTTGCCGAGCATCACCATTTTATTCCGGTTCGGCATCGGCCTTATCTGCCCCGTTCCAAGGGCAAGGTGGAACGCGGAGTCCAATATGTACGCGGCAATTTTTGGCCGAGAGTCAAAAGCTTTTCAGATCTGGCCGAACTCAATGATCAGGCTCGGCTCTGGCTTGATACGAAATGCAACACCCGGCTACATCAGACGATTCACAAAATACCCCATGAAATCCTGACGGAAGAACTGCTGAAGCCGATGAACACCGAACCGTTTCTTTCTGTGGATCTGGTCAGCCGGAAAGTCATGAATGATTGTATGATCAGTTATCAGTCCAATTATTTTTCCGTTCCCTTCCGCTTTGTTGGTCACCGTGTCGGTGTGCGGGATCTGAGAAATGGAACGATTGAAATCTATGATGAAACTGGTGCTTTGATTGAAGGTTACCGGAAACCGGCCCAAAAACATCAGGTTCAAAAAATGAAAAAGCACTTTGAAGGATTGAACAGTCAAAACCATAAAGCCAAAGCCCGCAAAGCACCGCTTATGATTCCAGATCAATCGCCCAAAGTGCATCAAAGACCGCTCGCAGTCTATGATTCTTTAGTCAGTGAGGTGACCATATGGTAACCCATCACCTGAAGGAAGCTTTTGATCGTCTGAATCTCACGCATATGGCCGCCGTTTATGACCACCATGCTGAAGAAGCTTCCAAGGATAGTATATCCTATTTGGAGTTTCTGGACAAGCTGCTTTGGGCAGAAATTGATGCAAAAAGAGAACGGACAACTACGACGAACTTGAAACTTGCAAAATTTCCCTATATCAAGGCCATCGATTCATTTGACTTTGATTTCCAGCCCAGTGCCAATCAGCGTAAGGTAAATGAACTGAAAACGCTCGCCTTTGTGGAACGTTCCGAAAATGTCGTGTTTTTGGGCCCGCCCGGCGTTGGCAAAACTCATCTGGCCGTAGGTCTGGCGGTTTGTGCGATCAAAAGTGGCTATACTGCTTATTTTCTCAGTGCACATGAACTGATTTCAATGATTCAGGAAAATATTGTTTCCGGGCGCATTCATCGCAAACTTAAAACACTGAATAAACCCAATATCCTGATTATTGATGAAGTTGGCTATGCGGCCATGGATGATGAAGTGGCTCATTACTTTTTTCAGATTGTTTCCAATCGCTATGAAAAAGGCTCAATCATTCTGACTTCCAACAAGTCCTACGGTAGTTGGGGTGATGTGTTCGGAAATAATGTCGTTGCAACGGCGATCCTGGATCGACTGCTGCATCATTCCACAACGATCAATATCAAAGGTGACAGCTATCGGATCAGGGAAAAGAAAAAGGCTGGCTTTTATGATGTCAGTCTATATGAAAACGAGTCGAACGATGCTAATGGGTAATTTTTACCGTTTATTTTGGGAAGTTTTGAAACGGTATTGACACGGTTGTGAAAATAAACAAATTGGTAAGATCGATCCAGTCTGGCAATGATATCAGGGGCATTATCGACAAGCGTCCGGTAATCATTCTCGCTCTTTATCAAGGCATTTTCGGCAAATTTTCTGGCCGTGATATCCCGGACAATACTGAGCAGAATCTGCTTACCCTCCAATAAAGAACCATGCGAATTTATTTCAACTTCCATAGCAGAACCATCTTTTCGAAAATGAATCGTTTCAAAAATGATTCCTTCTTGATTTCCTTTTTTTATTTCATTAATAATTATTTTCTCTTTGTTTGAACCACACAATTCGAAGATACTCTTTGTCAGGAATTCTTCCCGGCTGTACCCATAGTTTTTGATGGCGGCATTGTTGGCTTCCAGAATGTTTCCTTCGATGTCGATGAAAAATATGGCATCGCTTATTTCTTCGGCAAGCAACTGATATTTTCGGATTCTTTTCTGCAAGATCCGGTTTTCACGTCTGACGTTAGCCTCTTTAATTTCTCGGTTGACGACCTCGGGCAATTTCCCCATGTTGTTTTTCATGACGCAGTCATGAAAACCCGATCGCATTAGTTCGACAGCCTTTTCTTCACCAATCGTCCCGGAGATTACAATTAAAGGAATGTCAATATCAAATTCCCGGATGATTTCAAGCGCTTCATAGGGATCGAGATATGGCAGGGAATAGTCACAAAATAATATATCCCAGGGCTTTTCTTTCAGCATTTTTTTTAAATCAGAAGCATTATCAACCAAAGTGTGCTCAACCGTGTAACCCGCTTCAAAAAGTTTAAACAGAATAAGCTCAGTATCCGCTGCGGAATCTTCAACAATCAGCGCTTTTAATTTTTCACTCACTTTTTTTAATCCTCTTTTCGCAAAAATCTATTTTCACTTCGGTTTAATCCAAATCTAATGGTGAAATGGCACCTTATTTAAGATTGCCCAGAATGATCCCAATTCTTTTATTGCCTTGACAAAGAGCGGGAATTCGAGGGGTTTAACCACATAGGAGTTCGCACCCAGTTTATAACCCTTCAAGATATCCGTTTCTTCATTTGAGGAGGTTAATATCACAACCGGAATCAGATGTAGTTTCGGTTCTTCCTTGATTTGTTTTAGTACTTCAAGGCCGTCCACTTTCGGAAGCTTGAGATCCAGGATTATCACCACTGGATTACCGCTTTCCCGGTTGGCAAAATTACCCAGATAGAAAAGATACTCAAGTGCTTCGGCACCGTCGTTGACCACATCTACCTTACTTGCAAGATTGCTTCCTTCCAGTGCCACTAATGTTAATTCCACATCATTGAGATTATCTTCAACCAATAAAATCCGGTCTAATTCCAACATCGTTAACCCTCCTTATATTGTAGTTGCATCGGGTTATATTATGATTTTATATTTCGTGTTTTCATAGGTATTACACTTTATAACAATGGCACAGTTTTCTAAATTAGTTCTCCGTTTTATATCCTTTCAACTTCTTGTTTAGACTCTTTTAATCACTTTAACACCCTTTTCAGATTTTATAGGCCATTAATTAATTTCAGGCCGTTTGTAATAATAATCGTGTGAACATTAAATTTTAGGGTATGAATATAATGTGAAACGATCTGGAAATTTTCCTTTTAATTAGGGCATCATCAGGATCAATGATTTACTCAAAGGGATTCTGTCAGGTTAAAGGTGCTGTTTCGGTTGCCTTTAGTGAACACTTTTGGGGATGAAGAAGTCCGACCTCTCGATGAAATCAGAAAGGGCTTTTGTCAGTCCAATTGTATGCGTAATGCTTATATTATGGCTAATTTTACTAGAAAAATAGTTTGTGAGAATCGATAAGGTGAGAGAGGTTAATTAAAATGGACAAGGAAAAGTTCAAAAGAATTATTTTAGAAAATGAAGATGTTCTTATGGAAAAAGCACTAAATTATGGGAAAGAAAGAAATTATACAAAATATACATCAACCTTAAAAGAGGCTTGGCGGATGTCAATAGCAGGCCTTTCGAAGGCGTTAGTAAAAGTCATTGAAAAGAACGATGCTATCCCTGAAATGGGACCAGATGATGATTTCACTAAAAGTGAAGTTGCTGAATTTGGGATAATTGAAGCCCAAAAACATCGCTCACGAGGTGTTACCCTAGGCATGTTTCTTAGTTTTATGAAATATTATCAACAAGCATATGAAGATCTCATTTATGAAAGTAACTTTTCAGTAGAAGAAAAAAGATATTGTTCATTATATATCAAACGGTATTTTGATCAACTTGAATTGGGTTTTGCGTTAGAGTGGTCGGGATTATCTGAAAAACAAAAGTTGGAGGA
The DNA here is from genome assembly GCF_047456275.1 of Acetobacterium carbinolicum. GTDB lineage: Bacteria > Bacillota > Clostridia > Eubacteriales > Eubacteriaceae > Acetobacterium > Acetobacterium carbinolicum. The sequence goes on along the minus strand of NZ_CP173357.1, from coordinate 2,593,184 downwards.
GCTTCAGAAATCAAATAGAGTCATCACAAATGAAAAAAATAAATATCTCACAGTTTTCGAAAGTATTTATGATCCGATTATTCTCGTTGATAAAAATAACAATATTGAAAACATTAATTATAAAGCAGTTGAAGTTTTTTTTGACTTTGCTGTTTCCGGCATGAAATATTATGGAAATATTAATACGGAAAAGGAGTTCGACTGGTTAAATAGAGAACTTGATAAATTTATGGGTTTAAATGAAAAAGAAGTTATAATCGAAAAAACAATGGAAACAAAAAAGGGTCAAAAAACATTTATGATAAAATTCAGAAAAATGTTGGATGTCAGTGAAAAATACAGAGGAACCGTTATTTTATTCAATGACATAACCGAAAGAAAAGAAATGGATCAAATATTAAAAAAACAACAGGAAAAGCTGGAATACTATGCATTTACTGATCCAATGACAGGTGTTTCAAATCGGAGAACCGGTCTTATGATTTTAGAACAGGAGCTGTTGTTTAAACATAGGATAGATGCACCTTTATCAATATGTTTTCTTGATATTGATGGTCTCAAGAAAATAAATGATACCTATGGACATGAAGAGGGGGATATTTTGATTAATCTTATTATTGAGAATTTAAAAGAATCAGTGCGTGAGATCGATACAATTAGCCGAATAGGTGGAGATGAATTTCTAATTATTTTTCCTGGTTGTTTTGAATCGGATGCTGAAAAAGTAATCCAGCGGATTAACTACAAATTAGAAGACTATGATAAGAAAAATGAAAAACCATACCAGCATGGGTTTAGCTACGGAATACTTGAATTATGTGTTGATAACAAATTAAGTATCAATGCGGTGATAAATGCGGCAGATAAAAAAATGTATCAAAATAAGATGCAAAAAATGATTAACCCAAAGTAGCAAAGGTGCTAACTGGAATTCTTTAGGGTATTACAACCGGGATTCCCCAAATAATGCCAATCAGATATGGTTTGAAAGAGCCGGATCTGATTGATCTTGTCGGGTATTTTAGAGTGAACTCATTGGCATCAGAGACGAGTGACACGAATTCTGATGCCATTCCAGACACTTGAAATTTAGTCATTCAAATTTGTTCAAGGTTGCAGAACAAGACTTTCTTCCTGATCATTCCACATCACGGTGATGGTAACTTCCTGAGGAGGAGTTGACATCGGCCCATTACCGGAACCGCCCCCTAAATTAACAATTCCGTCGTCATCCACCCGCAAGCCAGTTCCGCCACCGCCACCGCTAGTGCGATCATATTTATATGAGATACTTCCAACCCGCTCCGGATCATCCCCACGATAAACTAACTGAGATGTCTCCCAACCATAGGCATCCATATGCAGTCGGCCATCCTCATCCTTGATCGGATTATTAAAATATTTTGAGGTATAGGTACTACGCCAGTGTTGGCTTTCACCATGATAGACAACGGTTTTTCCGTCGTTTAAATATAGAAAAACGGTGTCGAAAATGATGGTTGCCAACTTGTGAAATTCGCTCGACTCATTGGCTTCCAGAAGATCGCCATTTCCAAACGGTGCCTCTAAAACAACGGAGGCATTTTTCGAATGATAGGCATTAACCGACCCATCGAAGACAATGTTATTATAGCCAAAGTCCCAACGAACAAAGTTATCATATCGTTTATCCATGTTATCAAAAATATAAATATAGATGGTGCCATCATATGCTTTCAACCGGAAAATTCCCGGTTCAATACCGCCAATGGCATAATCCGCAGGGTTTTTGTTGCGGTCTTTTTCCATTGCCAGATTATGGGCGTTAAAGGTATTGATAATCTCTTTTTCCGTTAACCAGGCACTCGTGTCGGAAGGATTCGTTATCAGTCCGATCATCGTGCCAATGAGAATAATCACCGCAGCGGCAACGACATAAAATTTTGGTTGCTTTAAATTTAGGATGTTTCGGATTCTTCCTTTTATATCGCCTTCACCAAAAGCCAAGGGCGATAGTCGCGGGTTTCGTTTACCTGTTGCCAGATTTAATAAGGATTGGGAATAATCTTTTTTTATTTCATAACCCAACTGATTGATCACGGCTTCATCACAGGCCATTTCCATATCTTTGCCACTGACATAAAAAGCAACCCAAACCAGTGGATTAAACCAGTGGATAGATAAAATCAGATAGCTGACAAAGCGGATCACATGATCAAATCGTCGGATATGAGTTTGTTCATGCAAGAGGATATGTTTTTTCTCTATTTCATCCAGATTAACCGGTAAATAGATTTTAGGTTTGATAAACCCCAGCACAAAGGGCGTTAGGACTTTGTCGGAAATGAAGAGATTGTCTTTATCAATAGTTACTTCTTTCAAACGATGCTTTAGTTTGATATAAGAGATTACACCGTAAAGTAGAAGAGCTGACGTACCAATGACCCAAATAACGGAAGCGATCATGAAAAAAATCTGCAACGGATTAACACTGGTGACGACTTCCGGTGTCGGCAGTGCGTTGTTGATGGGGACATCAACCGCAGCAATGCCAGTGATGATCTGTGGTGTTTCTGCCACTGAAAGGTCAGTAGGGATCGGCTTTGGATTAACCGGCAGGAGACTAAGTGCACTAGCAAAAGAAAAGGGAAGCAGCAGTCTTAGTAACACTACTGACCAGAGGATATAAGTGTAGCGCTTTGGTGCTTTTTTTAGTAGTAATCGGGCCATGAGAACAGCCAGAATTACAATGCTCCCGATATAACTCAGATTAAGAACTTCGATAAAAATCGCTTCAAACATGTTTATTCCTCCCGGTATTCGTCAATTAGCTGCTGCAGCTCGTGGACTTCTTGCTCATTTAATTTCCGGCGACGGGTAAATGCCGCGATAAATCGCGGTAGCGAGCCGTCAAAGGTTTCGGCGAGAAAGGCTTCGCCCTTCTTACTTAAAAAATCATCTTTTGATACAATAATCCTAACGATGCCGCTGTCATTGACAAACAGCTCCCGGTCACAGAGGCGTTTAAGCATGGTATAGGTCGTCGTTCGCTTCCAGTTAAAGGCTTCCGCGCACAGCGCTATTAAGTCCCGGGTGGAGACCGGTGCATTTTCCCAAATGAGTTCGGTTAATCGTTGCTCCATTTCCCCCAGTTTATATTTTTTCATCAAAGCCTCCTTGTCTAATAACACTAGACAAGTTTAGTCTAACATCATTAGACAGATAAGTCAAATTGTGTTTAAACGATTTGCTGTTAGTGAAAATTGCTGCAAATAGTTTTTAGAAATAGCAGAATCGTGAAAAGTTTAACGTTTGGCGCTGGGGTTGCGATAGGACCACTGGATAAATCCAGGATTTTCGAGTATAATCAATTAAAAAGCAGCAAATGATGCAATTAGTGGAGGAATAAGAGTGAAGGAACGTTTAATTATCCTGGGCACTGGCAATGCAGCTGTCACGCGGTGTTATAATACTTGTTTTGCAATACAAAAGGGAAACAATTATTTTCTGGTTGATGCCGGCGGGGGAAACGGAATACTGACCCAGTTGGAAAAGGCTGAAATTGGATTAGAACAGATTCATGATATTTTTATCAGCCATGAGCACACAGATCATTTGCTCGGACTAATCTGGTTGATCCGGATGATTGCTGCTAAAATCCGCAGCGGAAAATACGAAGGTAATTTAAATATCTATTGCCATCCGCAGTTAAATAAAACAGCCATGATAATAGTGAAACTAACACTTCCTGAAAAGTTTGTTAAACTTATTGGTGAACGGATTTTCTTTAGAATTGTGAAAGATGGGAAGGCCAAAAAAATTTTAGGTAATAAGGTAACTTTTTTTGATATTCAATCTCAAAAAGCCAAACAATTTGGCTTTACAATAAAGCTGGAGTCGGGAAGAAAATTAACTTTTCTAGGAGATGAACCCTATAAAGATCATGAATATCGGTATGCTTTCCAATCCGACTGGCTGTTGCATGAGGCCTTTTGCCTTTATGCTGAACGAGAGCGGTTTAAGCCTTATGAAAAGTTTCATACCACCGTTAAGGATGCCTGTGAAATCGGGGCCCGGCTGGAAGTGGTCAACTTGATACTCTATCATACCGAAGATCGCAATTTGGCCAACCGAAAGGCCCTGTACATTGCCGAAGGGCAACCATTTTTTGCGGGAAACCTGCTGGTGCCGGATGATCTGGAGGAATTTGAACTCTAAAATGCTAATGAATACGAAGACCCTGCGAACAGGAAAGGAGATTATGATGAAACCTTGTGAAAAATGGGATGAACTGATCGAAAATACAATAGAACCTTTACCGGGCACGTCCCGGGATTATCAACACGAATGGGATGCGGTTCGATATTTTGTCGGCGATGTGATGTTTGCCATGCGTGGAGAAAATAAGGTTGGCGATTCATTATTGACAGTCAAATTGCCACCCGGTGATGGAGAAATCCTCCGCTCCCGTTACCCCGATATTATTCCTGGGTATTATATGAACAAACAGCATTGGAATTCAATCATGCTTGATAAAAATGTGCCAGAGGCAGTTTTAGTTGATTGTATTCAATTGGCTTATCAGACGGTACTAAAGAAATTGACAAAAAAGAAACAGCGGGAGATTGAGGAAAGTACGAAAGTTTCCGAAGCATAAGTAAAACAGCTCAATCGGAAAAGAGGAGAAACCATGTCAGCCGAACTGATTAAGGATCTATTATTTAATACTGCCCTGCTGCTCTCCATCAGCATTGTTTACAATCTCTTTTTTATCCACTTTGACGAGCGTCGCAAAAAATGGTTGGAGGTTGCTCTCGGTGTTTTTCTGGGTGGAGTGGGGATTCTGCTAATGATGAATACCGTTAGTTTTTCAAATGGGATCATCTTCGATACCCGATCGATTCTGATTAGTGTAACGGGACTATTTCTCGGTTACTTGCCTACCATCATGGCCACCCTGATGATCTCGCTTTATCGGATTTATTTAGGCGGTGGTGGGGCCCTCACCGGGGTGTTAGTGACGGTGACCTCCGCTCTAATTGGGCTGTGCTGGTATCGATATCGGTTGAAGAAAATACGCCAAAAGCCTAAAAAAGTCTGGCCGGAGCTGTACTTGTTTGGCGTGATTGTCCATCTCGCCATGTTGGCTTGTATGCTGACCTTGCCCAATCAACAAGGGTTTGATGTTCTGCAGGTTATTACTCTGCCAGTGCTGATTATCTATCCTCTGGGAACTTTGCTGCTATGCCTGGTGATGCTTCAGGCACTCAAAAATCGGGAAGCAGAGAAAAATCTGCGGGAAAGCCGGGAAAGTTATAAACACCTCTATTATGAATACCAGAAAAAAGAATCGCTGCTGCGTTCACTACTGGATTCGCTGCCAGACCTGGTTTTTTATAAAGATAATGCGGGTGTATATCTCGGTTGCAACAAAGCCTTCGAAGGTTTTGCCGGTAAAACCAAGGACGAATTGGTGGGGCTCACTGACTTTGATCTCTTTGACGAAAAAATGGCAACCTTATTTCGCGATATGGATCAACTGATGATGAAGGAAAAAAAATCCCGTCGGAATGAAGAATTCGTGACCTATCCGGATGGACAAGAAGTTATTTTGGAAACCCTGAAAACGCCCTACTATGATCACAATGCTCAGATTCTGGGATTAATCGGGGTCAGTCGGGATATCACCGAACGTAAGAAAACAGAAGCTGAGATGCTCTTTCTGAGCCAGCACGATGCCCTTACGGGCCTCCATAACCGGGGCTACTACGAAAAAGAACGGCAGCGGCTGGATCATCACGATTATTTACCGTTATCTCTAATCATTGGAGATATTAATGGACTCAAATTGATTAATGATGCCTTTGGCCATGGCGCAGGGGACAAACTGCTAATTAGCATCGCCAGGATTTTGGCTTCTTGCGCCAGAGAAAAAGATGTCTTGGTGAGAACCGGCGGGGATGAGTTTGTTATGTTGCTACCCCAGACTTCTTATCGGGAAACTGGAGCTCTGGTTGAAAAAATTAAAAAAGCCTGCAAAGCTGGATACGAGCTGGATAATGAACGGATTATTACAAGTATTTCGTTGGGATTTGCCACCAAAACCCGGGAGCAGGAACCTTTTGAAAAAGTATTCAGGTTAGCCGAGGAGTCGATGTACCGAAAAAAACTACTGGACTATAAAAGTTTTCATTCTACCGTCCTGAATTCCATTAAAACCACCCTCTTTGAAAAAAGTAACGAAACCGAAGAACACGCAGAGCGGATGGCCAGTATGGCTAAGCAATTGGGGCAGGTCTTGGGGCTGGATCAGGAGGAACTGGTAGCTTTGGAATTGGCGACAACCCTTCATGATATCGGAAAAATTAGCATCGACAGCAAGCTACTTCAAAAAAATGGTCAATTGACTGATGATGAGTGGCTGGAAGTCAGAAAGCATCCTGAGGTGGGCTATCGAATTGCTCAGACAGTGCCGGAATTGCGCAAGATCTCTGAATATATTCTTTGTCACCATGAGCGCTGGGATGGCACCGGTTACCCCCAAGGTCTAAAAACCGATGAAATTCCCCTGTTGGCCCGGATTCTAGCTATTGTGGACGCCTATGATGCAATGACCCGGGACCGACCCTATCGCAAAGCAATGACAAAAAAGGACGCCATTGATGAGTTAAAGCGTAATGCCGGCACTCAGTTTGATCCGGTTCTGGTGGGGGTGTTCATTAAGGATGTAATCGAAGAAAATATGATTGAATAGGAGCTCGATAAGGCAGATCCTGACCAAAGATTGAATGCACAATACAAGACGGTTTAAAATTCTTAATTATATTTAAAACAGTAGAAAGACGGAATAAATCCCCTTTGGATCAGGAAACTCCCGAACTTGATGGGATTTTTAAAGAAGCTTATCAACAGGCCAATGATAACGTCATCAAAAATATAGATTTAACCGGTTAAGTAATGCTTGTAATTCTTTGAAACTAGTGATATAATTCATTTTACAAATATATACGCATTTAAATTGTGTAACGCTACTATTTTTAGGAGGAAATGATTTATGCTAACGAAACGACAGAACCTATTGGAAACGATTAAAGGTGGCAATCCGGACCGCTTTGTCAATCAGTATGAGGCCTTTGTGTGTACCGATGCCATTTACGGAATGATAATGGGTGATCCGATTACCGGACAAGGCGCTTTTCCCATGCCTGGTGGCGAACCGGCAAAGAATGCCTGGGGCATTACCTTTGCCTGGCCAGCGGGAACCCCCGGAGCATTTCCCTTACACGATAAGGAACACAAGGTGCTCCAGGATATTACAAAATGGCGGGACGTTGTTAAGGCCCCTAAAACAGATTTACCAGCCGAAGCCTGGGCCCCGTTTTTACCAGCCATTGAAGCAATTGACCGTAACGAGGTATTCGCCACCGTCTTTGTGGCTCCGGGAGTCTTTGAACAATGCCATCATTTAATGGGGATGGAAGATTGTCTGATGGGTTTTTATGAGGAACCGGAAGAAATGCATGCCTTAATTGATTACATTGTTGAATATGAACTTCGTTATGCCGCGGAATTGATCAAATATTACAAACCAGATTGTCTGTTCCATCATGACGATTGGGGCAGTTCTCTGAACTCGTTTATGGCACCGGAAATGTTTGCCGAGTTTATCGTACCGGCTTACAAAAAAATCTACGGCTTTTATAAGGCTAACGGTGTTGAGCTAGTGGTCCATCACAGCGATTCCTATGCCGCCAATCTGGTACCACTGATGATCGAAATGGGAATCGATATCTGGCAGGGCTGTATTTCTAATAATAATGTTCCCGACCTCATTAAAAAGTACGGCGGCCAGATCTCGTTCATGGGCGATATCGACAACTCCCTGATTGATGATGAAAACTGGACCCAGGAAAGTGTTGGCGCCGAAGTGCGCAAAGCCGTCGCCCGATGCGGTAAACACTATTATATCCCTTGTATTACCCAAGGTGGTCCCGGTAGTGTTTACCCCGGCGTTTATGAAGCGATTACTACGGAAATTGATCTGATCAATGCCGGAAAATAGTTAGTGCTGGAGAATAATTTACACCCTGATTAAACCAATCCATCATAAAAGAAAACCTAGCAACAGCCGGAGAATTTTCTCCGGCTGTTTTCGTTTCTGGGAGTCGGATTATGATCAGTGTTTAATTGGTTATAATGATGGTATACAGTCGATATAAAGATAAACGGAGGGGAAAATGAAAAATACGGGTAAAAAAGAAAAAAATAGCAATAATGGAATACCAAAAGCATTTATAAAAGCACCGAAAAGAATACCGTTGTTACTTCGGATCGGATTGTACATCGCCAAAAAAGAAACTGGTAAAGACTTGATGCCGGCCCGGATGTTAACCTGGTATCCCAGAGCGGCCATTGGTTCCGGTGTTTTGGAGATGATGACTGCAAAAGGGAAGAATAATCAGGAGATGCGGCTACTCAATCTAGTTAGGCTCCAGGCCTCGTTAATCTGCTCCTGCTCATTTTGTATTGACATGAACGCCGTCGGGATCCTTAAAAATGGGATAACGGATGACGAGTTGGCAGTCTTACAGGGGCGTCGGAAGGTGCAGTCTGTTGATACATTTAGCCTGCGTGAGCTGCTGGCACTGGAGTACGCCATCAGTCTGTCACGTACCCCGCCCGATCTATCTGGTCAATTCATTAAAAATCTGACCTGTGAATTTACCGAAGCCGAAATCGTTATGTTGGCAAGTACCATTGCCAGTGTCAATTATTGGGCCAGACTGAATCAGGGGCTAGGAATACCGCCAGCAGGGTTTAGCGACCGTTGTTTACTCTATCACAAATGTTAGCTGGCAGTGGTGCTCCGATTGATTGGAAACTGCAAACGAGTAAGCGTACAAATTTCTTAAAACAGAGGATCATACCCTCTGTTTTTTCTTTTGTCCCGAAAACAGTAAGCCTTCACCTAATCTTCGGATAAGTTGAAAGTGGTATACAAACAGCGATGTTACAATTTGGACATGAAATAAAAATGACGCTAAGAGGGATTTGGTGAGGTTAAGAATTTAGGCATTGACAAAGAGTGCCAGTGGGTATAGAATACCAATAGAACATATGTACTAATTTGAATGAGGTAGATTAAAAAAGGTGAGCCATGGAACGGATTATTTTACACTCGGATATAAACAGTTTTTATGCCAATGTGGAATGTTTATATCATCCCGAAATCAGAAATCTCCCGGTGGCGGTAGGGGGAAATCCGGAGAAGCGCCATGGGATTATTTTGGCCAAGAACCAGAAAGCCAAGGAAGCTGGCGTCAAAACCGGGGAAGTGCTATGGCAGGCCCGGGCAAAATGTCCCGAGTTGGTGGTCCGGGCCCCTAACTATGAATTGTATCTGCGCTTCTCTCGGCTGGCCCGCAAGATTTACAATCGCTATTCCGATCAGGTGGAGCCTTTCGGCCTGGATGAAGCCTGGCTGGATGTCACTAACAGTGCCCGGATTCACGGCAACGGCTCAGTGATTGCCGAAAAAATCAACCGGGATATTCAGGAAGATTTGGGAATCACGGTGTCCATTGGGGTTTCCTGGAATAAGATCTTTGCCAAGTTTGGTTCGGACTACAAGAAACCCAATGCCATCACCGTGATTACCCGGGATAATTATAAAAAAATTGTCTGGCAGCAGGAGGTCGGGGATCTCCTCTATGTGGGCCGCTCAACCAAGAAAAAATTGATGAAATATGGCATCTATACAATCGGACAATTGGCAAAAACGTCCCTGGATTTTCTGGTGCTTCAATTTGGCAAAATGGGTGCCGTGTTATGGCGGTTTGCCAATGGGTTGGACGATAGCCCGGTCAAATCCTTTGACGAGCATTATAACGGCAATGAACGGATCCTTAAAAGCATTGGCAACAGTATCACCACTCCCCGGGATTTAAAAGACCTGAAGGATGTGAAATTTATCATCTACATGCTTACCGAAAGTGTGGCCATGCGGTTACGGGAAACCGGCTGCTATTGCCTGACCGTGGCCATCCATGTAAGAAACAAAGAATTACACAGCTTCACCCGGCAGTTGAAATTGGCCAAGCCCTCGGATCTGACCCGGGAAATAGCGGAAGCGGCCATCGCGCTGTTTGAAAACAATTATGATTTTAGCTCGGATATCCGCTCCATGGGGGTGCGGGTCACCGATCTGGTACCGGATTCAACCCCGATTCAGCTCGATCTGTTTGGCAATGAAGAACTCCGGGTGCGGCAGGCTCGGCTTGATGAGACCGTCGATGACTTGCGCAAGCGTTTTGGTAATCTGGCGGTGCGGCGGGCGGTCACCATCGGGGATCAGATGAGCTGCCTGGACCCCAAAAAAGACCACATTATCCATCCGATTGGTTACTTTTAAAGGAGGTGTTAGAGAAGAATGGCTATTAAAAAGTTTGTCCAGGTGATTGCAAAATTTGAAGAAGATGGAAAAATTATTCCTTTAAAGGTTTTATGGGAGGATGGTCGGGTTTTTATAATCGACCGGGTTTTGGATATGCGCCCGGGTGTTTCCCTGAAGGTCGGCGGACAGGGAATTCGCTACACCTGCCGGATTCAGAATAAAGAGGTCTGTCTCTATTATGAAGCACCCAAATGGTTTGTGGAGGGCAAGGAAAGATAGGGAATAAAGCATGATGCGAAAAATAGACAAGGAAAGAAGAATCCTCACCTTGATGGTAAGAATCTATTGCCGTAAAAAACATCGTTCGCAGGATCTGTGTGATGAGTGCCAGGCTCTGTTAAGCTATGCCTTGAACCGTCTGGATCATTGCCACTATGGCGAAAACAAGGGTTTTTGCAGTCAGTGTCCAAGCCACTGCTATAATAAAGAGAATCAGGTGAAAATTCGAGAAGTGATGGGTTTTAGCGGACCGCGGATGATTTTTTATCATCCTGTCATGGTCATCAGACATCTGCTGTCGTAGTACGACAGCAGATGTTTTTTACGTCAAATTTGGGGTTCGGGCATGGCCCAGAAATCCTGCAAACCCTTTTTTAGCTCGGCCTCAGTCCGAATCCGGCGGTGGGGAAACCACTCACGGGGAAACAGTTGGCGATAGCTGAGGCTACCAAACCGCTCATCGATGAGGACGATCACCCCCCGGTCAGTTTCGGTTCGGATCACCCGTCCAGCGGCCTGAAGCACCTTGTTCATCCCGGGGTAGAGGTAGGAATATTCATAGCCGGCGTTGTTCTTTTCATTAAAATAATCGCGGATGATATCACGCTCAAAACAGATTTGAGGCAGACCCACACCTACAATAATGGCGCCGATGAGTCCCTCGTGCTTTAAATCCACCCCTTCGGAAAAGATCCCGCCCAGCACCCCGAAGCCCAGCATGCCGACCTGGGTAGTGCCGGGTTTCGGTCGGAACTGATTCAGGAATAGCTCGCGGTCGGCCTCGTTCATTTCAGGGGATTGCCGGATGGTGATGATCTCCGGGTAGGTTTCGGTAAAAATCTCAAATACCGCGTTCATATATTTATAGGAAGGAAAATAAGCCAGATAGTTGCCTGATTGCTGCTCCAGTATGGCTTTGATACACGTGGCAATGGCGGGATAGGTCTTTTCCCGGTTTCGAAAGGTGGTTGAGATGGTATCGGCAATCAGCAGTTCCCGGTTTTTGACATCGAAGGGAGAGGGCAGGCTGATTTTATAGCTGTCAGGATCGCCACCCAGAATTTCTGCAAAATAGTTAAGGGGAGACAGGGTGGCAGAAAAAAAAATCGCAGCCCGGCCGCGCTTAATGGCTTCGCCCAGCAGGTGGGAGGGGTCCAGACAAAAGAGTTTTATTTTGGTGTCACCATTGGCGTTTTCGACGTAGGTCAGATAGCGGTCATCGTAAAATTCGGCGGTGCGCATAAAGGTCAGGGCGTTAAAATACAGTTCCAGCAGCTGTTTGTGGGATTCGTTGCCCTCATTTTTTACCAGCCACGCTTCGGCCAGATTAATAAACTTCAGCAGCAGCGGCAAGAAATCCTTGGGCGCTTCTGGCTGGCGATAATGCTGGTCGGTCTCAGCCAGTTTCCGCAGCCCGATCATGTGGCTGTTGATTTTTCCCAGGGCTTTAGCGATACCGGGATCGGTATCCTTAAACAGGCGTTTCAGTTCCAGAAACGGTTTTTTATAAAGTTCTGCCGAAAACATCGACCGGGCCCGATCCACCAGATTATGAGCCTCGTCAATCAGAAAGGTGTAGTCGCCGCCATTATCGGTAAAAAAGCGCTTGAGATAAACCCGGGGATCAAAAACATAGTTGTAATCACAGATCACGCAATCACACCAGAGGGTTAAATCCAGGGAAAATTCAAAGGGGCAGACTTGATGCTTGTGAGCATAGTCTTCAATGATCGGTCGGGTCAAGCGGTTTTCCTGCTCCAGCAGGTCAAGAATAGCTGGATTAACCCGGTCGAAATGACCCCGGGCGTAGTCGCAGTAATCGGGATCACAGATGGTTTCTTCCTGAAAACAGATTTTATCCTTGGCGGTGAGGGTGACGCTTTTAAAAGCCAGCCCCTGGTCCGCCATTTTAGCAAAGGCTTCCTCGGCCACCTCCCGGACAATGGTTTTGGCGGTCAGATAAAAAATTTTAGCGGTATGCCCTTCAGCCATCGATTTGATCGCGGGAAACAGGGTGGACATGGTTTTTCCGATCCCGGTGGGAGCCTGAACAAACAGCTTTTTATGTTCGGTAATGGTTTTATAAACCGCCACCGCCAGCTCTCGTTGACCCCGGCGATAGCTCTCAAAGGGAAAATCCAGGGCCCTGATGGCGGCATTTCGTTTGGTTACCCAGTCGCTAGTCAGGCTGGCCCAGACCAGGTATTGATTAATCAGATCATAAAAGAAAGTGGTCAGTTCGGTTTGGGTAAAGACTTTTAGAAATTGCTTGATCTCATCACTCTCACGTTGAAAATAGGTCAGCTGGACGCCAATTTCTGGCAGCTCATTTTGGATAGTATAAATAAACGCATAGCATTTAGCCTGAGCCCAATGGGTTTGACTATAATCTTCGTCGATGTCCGAAAGGGACTGGCTGGTGGACTTGATCTCGTCCACGACAACCCCCGTGTCAGTGGTGATGATGCCGTCGGCACGGCCTTCGATAAGGAAGTAGAAGCCTTCATATGCGAGGTTGTATTTTAGTGATACCTCTGCGGTATAGCCCTTGTCCTGATTGTCTTTTTGTACCTTCTGGTGGGCTCGGGTTCCTTCCAGAGCACTGGCATTGCTGATAAATTTAGAATCAATATTTCCGGAACGGAGCATAAATTCCACCAGATTCCGGACGGATAGTTTTATTTCGGGTTGATTGGTCATCGTTTCACCTGTTGTTTTACTTGTTTTATTTTATAAAATGTCTTGATTTAAAAATTTGTTAAAAACTCGTCATTTCATTTTTATTGGTATCATCGTTAGTTTGGTCAGAGATCTGATTTTTATTTTTTAAAAATTCAATATACTGGTTCCCCCAAATTTCTAATTCATCCAACACTGGCTTGAAATTTTTTCCGAGGTCGCTCAGCGAGTATTCGACCCGGGGTGGTATTTGATTATATACGGTTCTGATAATCAATCCGTGATCTTCCAACATTCGTAGCTGCTTAGTCAGCGTGGTGGAAGTTAGAGAGGGGAGTGTTCTTTGTAATTCATTAAATCGAAGGGTGCGTTCACTTAAACAGTGCATAATAAGCAACGTCCACTTTCCGGTCAGAATTTTTTGTGTTGTCACAAATGGACAGATGCCAAATAAATCGTTTTCCATGATACCTCCTGAGGATACTATCTAATAAGGTAGTAACAATACTAAAACATCGTACTTGTATTATTTGTTATATGATATAAAATTATAATATAACTGGCAGCGATGTCAAATCAATAATGAGCGAAGGAGAAAAAATGGAAGCAGTGTATGATTATTTGAAAAATTGTGGTACGTATTTTTTAGCAACGGAAGAAGGCGATCAACCACGCGTTCGTCCTTTCGGAACAATCAACATCTTTGAGGACAAACTTTATATTCAAACAGGGAAAATAAAAGCTGTTTCAAAACAGATGATGACAAATCCGAAGGTTGAAATTTCAGCTTTTAATGGTGAAACATGGATCCGACTTCAAGCAGTTGCCGTTGAAGATGATCGACTTGAAGCAAAACAAAGTATGTTGGATGCTTACCCAAGCTTACAAGATATGTACTCAGCCAATGACGACAATACACAAGTATTATATTTAAAAGATGCAGTAGCAACTATTTCGTCTTTTACGGCCGAACCAAAGGTCATTGAATTCTAGAGACTAATTTCTAAGAATTGGAATTCAGGCAAAACCCAGTGGATCTGAAATTCTGGATGAGTTAATAATTTAAGCAGGTTTAATTTATAGTGTAATTAACTGCGATCAGGTAAAAGACAAGTAATTCGTAAAATTATAGTCTTTTGATTCATTATAAAAAAAGTGTTTGCTGTTATAACAGGAAACACTTTTTTTATAATAAATTGTGATGATTGCAATTGAGCAGGTACCAATTAATTTAGTTCCATTTAATTAAGAAGAAACGATAGCGGGAGGAAATCGTTCCTTAAGTAATGCTTAATTATGCATCGTTTTCACGTTGATTTCCGATGGAAAGTGATCAGAAATTACATAAAAATAAAGACGTTAAAAAGGAAGGAAAGCAATAAAAAAGCAATAGTTTGCAATTTTGTTCGTTTTGTTATTTGTTAAAGTTATCACATCATATGAAATTTCTAGCAAGAAATAATTTTGCCAAGCATCGGTCAAATATAAAATAAAACGAGCAAAAAAACAAACTAAACAGTTGCTCCAATAAATATCAATTATTTTCCTTTTAATATACTAGAAAAATCAAAAAGTGTTTCACCTTAAAATATAAATTTTGAAAAATAGTATGTGAAACCATTATTATATAGTGCAAACAAATATTAAAGTTACCCGAATAATAAACGCCCAAACTTAGTAATTCCGACAAACTTGATTTGTTAAATAACGAACAATATATTTCTGTTTTGAAAATTGTTTGAGAAATAACAAACAAGTAAATGCAATATATTGTCGCAAAAAGGAAAAATATTGACATAAATAGTGAGAGGTGTTAACCTTATGAAAATTATAAAGCAGACGTGCACAAATTGGGTTTTAACAAAAACGCAAGAATTGAATTATAATAGGAGGTTTATGAAAATGGAATTTGGACTAAGAGAGTGGAAACTGAGTGATGCTGAAAGTATCGTACCCCTGGCCAATAATGAAAAGATAGCGAGAAATCTGAGAAATACATTTCCCTATCCCTATACGTTAGATGATGCACATCTTTTTATTTCAAAAAGTATTCATAAGAATAAACGGAAACTGTTAAACAGAGCGGTTGTTATTGATGATTTAGCATCCGGGTCGATCAGTTTACTTATGCAGGAGGATGTTAGCAGTAAAAGCGGAGAGCTGGGTTTTTGGTTAGGCGAACCCTTCTGGGGGAAGGGGATCATGACCCAGGCGATTAAACAAGTCTGTGAAAATGCCTTTGCAGAATCGGATGTTGTAAGAATTTATGCCCGTCCTTTTTCAGAAAACCAGAAGGCTCGAAGAACGCTTGAAAAAGCTGGGTTTGAACTGGAAGGTGTTTTTCGAAAGAGTATTTGTAAAAATGGAGTAATTCAAGACTCTTGTATGTACGCATTGACAAAATAAACTCAGACAGTTTTAATAAACAGACCACAAGTAAAATTACTGAAAAAATGCGTAATTTCAAAAAAAGAACTTCGAAAGAGGTTCTTTTTATTTGGGTGTGATTAAATGAATGCCAAAAAGGGAATGAAATAGAACGACAAACAAAAAGGGCTAATCAAGCTAAAAGAGGAATAATAAAATTTACAAATGTGATCGGAAATAAATTGCAAATCAAAAACAAAAATAATATGGTGATGATTGACCTGTGATAAAAAGCTGCTATGTAGAATGAGACAGATAACGAGAAAATATAGATTATTCAGAAAAATACGAAAAGTAAACGAGTACAATGGCGTCAAAAATAGATTAACTGATATATTTTACTAAAAAAACCATTGACAGTCTCATTGAATACGAGTACAATGATGTTGAAAATGCAATAGTAATTACAATTTTATTTACGGTTTACGAAAAAGATCACAAAATTCTGAAAATCTTTAGTGCTTCCCCGTCAAATTTTGAATAATATTAAGAAAGGAGTAGTAAAAGAATTGCATCATATATGGAAGGGATGGTGCAAAATAAATATCGGGTGAAGGAACGAATGGATAAATTAAGTGTTTGATTGTTGGAAGATGAGGACTGACTGTTCATGCATGTGATGCAAACAGCTATTAAAAAAGGAATTGATATTTAAGTTTATACTAAAAAGGAGAAAAAATTATGAACAAACCATTAAAAAAGTCGGCCATTAATCTTTATGGATTGCCGTCGTTCGGATTTCAGACCATGGTCAATATTGAAGTTATGTTTTTTGCAGCATTTCTTACAGATTTTGCAAAAATACCGTTGGCTTTGGTAAGTACTATCTTATTGGTAACCAGTATCGTAGATATTGTTGCAGTACCAACCGCGGGGGTTATTTTAGAAAAAAGCAACATGAAATGGGGTAAATACCGTTCATGGCTGCTGGTTGGACCACCCGTCGCGGCACTCTTTTATATTTTGCAGTTTTCACAAATTGGTGGCACAGCAGAGATTAATGCCATTATTATCTTTTTAGGATTTGCCATCAGTCATCTGGTCTGGAATACATTCTATGCAGCCCATATTTCGATGAACAATTCACTGACCACCATTCGTGAAGAGCGAATCTCCATGGCTAGCAACCGGGGGATGTTTAATGCTGCTGGTGCTCTGGCGTTTTCTTACTTTGGGGTAAAAGCAATCACTGCCATCGGCGCTGGTGTTGGCAACCCAGTTTTAGGCTATACTTATATGGCAGCGATTACTGGTGCGATCATGATTACTTGTAACATCATTTATTATGTTATCACAAAAGAATATGCTCAAAACGGTACAGAAGTTAAAGCTGGAAAACCAGCTGAAAAGATGTCTATTGGAGAAATGCTCAAACAAATTGTTGTTAATCCGCCTTTGTTGGGATTAATGTTAGTAGAACTGGGTAGATATTTAGGTCGGTTTGTAATTTTTGGAATGGCATTCTACTACTTTAAATATGTTATCGAAGATCTGCCGGGATTAGCTTTGTTTATGACAGGATTAACCATTTCAAGCTTCTTTGCAGCCATGATTGCGGCACCGATTGCCAAGCGTCTAGGCGAAAAAACAACCTACATGATCGCACTGAGTCTTTTAGTTATCGGCTTATTACTGGTGTGGTTTATGCCGCTTGAAGCAACCGCATTTAAGATTATTATGTTTGTTGCCTATATTGGCTATGGCTTGCCTGATTCACTGGGTGTTGCCATGTACTCTGCAACGGTAGATTATGGTGAATGGAAAACAGGGAAAAATGCTCGCGGTTTCATTATGTCACTCATCAGTTTCCCAATAAAAATATCGATCTTTATCCGTTCGGTAATCATTGCAGCAGTTTTAGGTTCTGTTGGTTACGTAGCTGATATGGCGGTAACACCAGAACTGGTACAGGCAATTAAAAATGGCTTTGCATTATATCCAGCAATCATTATGGTTATCGGATTAGTGTTAATGTTTGGACTATATACATTAACACCAACAAGAATGGCTGAAATGAACAAAGAAGTTGCTGAACGAAAACAACAGGGATAAATCTTATTTTTCGACCGAAGCGCGTTATACTCGCTTCGGTTCGAAATGATAAATCCATTTAAAAACCATAAAAGGAGAAAATATGATGCTAACAAAAAGACAAAACCTTGCGGAAGTATTAAAAGGTGGAAATCCAGACCGCTTTGTCAAACAATATGAAGCGTTTGCGTTAATGATGAAAACTCCGATTAGCCGTTTAAAACCGCCAGTAGGGGGGCAAATTGTTAATGAATGGGGTGTTACTTTGAGCTGGCCGGAAGGGCAGTTAGGTTCATTCCCGGTTCATGACAAAGAACATATTGTGATTAAAGATATTACGAAGTGGCGGGATTACGTGAAAGCACCAAAACTTGAATATCCCGAGGAAGCTTGGGCGACTGCCATTGCTGATGCCAATGCTGTTGATCGGAATGACAAGTATGTTACTGTTTTTGTTGCTCCGGGCCTTTTTGAACATGTCCATTATCTGATGAGTATGGAAGAAGCCTTAATGGCTTATTATGAAGAACCTGAAGCGATGCATGAACTGATTGACTACCTGGTGGATTTTGAACTTCGGTTGGCTAAAGAGTTTGTCGATCATCTTCATCCGGATGCTGTTTTCCATCATGATGACTGGGGCAGCCAGATTAACTCCTTTATTTCACCGGCAATGTTTGAAGAATTTTTTGAGCCCGCTTACAAGAAGATCTATGGCTATTATAAAGATAATGGCGTTGAACTAATTGTTCACCACAGCGATAGCTATGCAGCTAACCTGGTGCCATCCATGATTGAAATGGGCATTGATATCTGGCAGGGAGTCATGAATACCAATAATATTCCTGAATTGATCAAAAAATATGGCGACAAGATTACCTTTATGGGTGGTATCCATAGCGGTCTTGTTGATTTCCCGGGCTGGACACCGGAAATTGTCGCTGAATATGTTAAAAAAACCTGTCAAGAAAATGGAAAACTATATTTTATTCCATCTCAGACCTCCGGCTTGCCGATTGACTCGTTCCCCGGTGTATACGAAACAATTAATACTGAAATAGACAAAATGTCAAAGGAAATGTTTTGATTTAGGGAAATACGCTAATCAAATCTAATTTTTATTTATGATTTGATGAAGGTTGATGAAGGTTTATGATTACAGACAGGAAGTCTTTTCAAGATCTGAATCGACTTCTTGTCTGTATTATTTTAGAGATAAATATCTTGAGGTGGATTATGAACAAAAAACAGCTATTAGGAATGATCATGAGCATAGGGGTACTGATTGCAGTTTTCCTTCTGCCAATTCCAGAAGGTTTGACGGATATTGGATTTATTACCATAGGACTTTTAATTTTCTTTTTGATCATGCTGATAACAGAAGCACTACCAGTAGGGGTTATCTGTTTCTTAAGTCTGGCTTTGCTGCCAATTCTGGGCGTAACTAAAAATCTTGCAACCGGCTTGGTTGGATTTAGCAATACGATGTTGTTTTTTGTACTGGCTTCGTTTGGTTTGGCTGAAGCAGTGACATCAACGCCAATTGTGCAACGCGTCCTCCATCTTTTACTGGAGAAGTTTGGTAAAAACGTAAAAACATGTATTTTAGCAATCATGGTTGCTGGAGGGCTGATCTCATCGGTGGTTACGGATGTGCCGACGGTGGTTGTTTTTATGGGAATTGGAGCAGGCTTTTTAAAACTATTCAAAAATGAAGCGGACCGTAAAAAAACAGCAAGACCACTAATGATCGGGATCCCGGTCGCCATCATGCTAGGCGGAGTCATGACCCCTGCTGGCAGTGGGATTAATATCCTAACCATCGGTTTATTGCAAAACATTGCTGGTATTCAGATTACCTTTATTCAATGGATGATTTGTGCCATTCCCATTGTTGTGTTAATGGTGCCATTTTCCTGGTTTGTGTTGATGAAAATATATCCGCCGGCTGAAATTGATCAGTCAGAAATACAGGAATATTTAAAAACCATTGCCGTAAAAGAAAAGATTTCAAAAATCGAATGGAAAGTTATTACCATCGCATCAGGGATGATGTTTTTCTGGATTCTCAGTTCCTTTGTATCAGGAATTGATGTTACTGTGGTTGCTCTGATAGGATGTTCGTTATTTTTCCTGCCAGGGATCGATATTTTAACTTGGGACCGCTACATCAAAGCGGTAAGCTGGACTTCTTTTGTTTTGATTGGGACGGTTTTATGTATTGCCAACACCATTGTGACCAATGGTGTCAGTGAATGGTTTGTCACTCATGTCTTACCCACCAGTCTGACTATTTCGACAATGGAAGGGGTATTCTTTGTCGCGGCAATGTGTTTTATCATTATGCTGGTTGTACCGGTAGCTCCTGCTTTGATTGGGGTGTTGACACCGGTAATTATCAGCTTGGCAGCAACAACGGGCATTCATCCGGCATTGCTAATTATTACTCTGGGATTGTGTGCCGGTAATTGTTATCTGTTTCCCATTGATACCATTCCGCTGATAACCTATACGGCTGGTTATTACAAGATGACGGATATGCCAAAGGCAACGATTTGGATGCAACTGGCCTTTATCATACTCTGTACACTTTGGTTGCCCATTGGCGGTAAGATTGTCGGGCTTGCGTAAAATGATCGCTTCTTGATCGGATCATTTTTAGTTAAGAAAAGCGTGAAATTAAAAATATTTTCTTAATATATAAAAAAATGGCGGCTAATTTTGATAACGAGACAGAAAAAATAGAGAGAATATAAAAAGTATATTAGAATTACATAATGTACTAGTTAAATAAGTGACACAATAAGAATGAAAAAATAACTATTTTTACGAATGAAATCTAAAACGCTCCGAACAAAGACACTGTTCAGGGCGTTTTTTTTTAACCGTTTACAGAATTATGAATAGAATTTGTAAAAAAAGGAAAGTATAAAAAATAGTAGTAAATAGTGGGTTGATCGCTTGAAAACGTTAAAATAATAACAAGATATTTCACTTACTAAAGTTTGTTTGAGAAATAACAAACAAGTAAAGATAATAAATTGTCTCGATATAGAAAAATATTGACAGATAGTATAAAAGATGGTAACCTATGGAAAAAT
This sequence comes from Acetobacterium carbinolicum, assembly GCF_047456275.1. Classification (GTDB taxonomy): domain Bacteria; phylum Bacillota; class Clostridia; order Eubacteriales; family Eubacteriaceae; genus Acetobacterium; species Acetobacterium carbinolicum. The sequence continues at coordinate 2,572,295 of NZ_CP173357.1, read as the reverse complement.
CTGTATATACATGTGCATAATTAATCGCAGAGAAAAATGTAAGATGTAATAAACAGAGCTTTGGTAAAAGGAGGTTGAAAAAACCAAGCAGATTATGAGTAATCCACAAATGTTTAAATGCAATGCCCGTAGAATCGACAGTCGGTAGCCGATTGTTGAATAGCCAATTTGAAAAGGGATTCAGAGAATCAGGAAATTATTTTAAAAAGGAGAATGACAGGATGAAAACAGATGTACAGATCGCACAGGAAGCTAAAATGCAACCGATTGCACAGGTGGCCGAAAAATTGGGGATCACTGGAGATGAACTGGAACTTTATGGCAATCATAAAGCCAAGGTATCTTTGTCGGTATTAAAAGACAACCAGGATCAGCCAGATGGGAAGCTTATCCTAGTGACGGCCATTAATCCGACCCCGGCGGGAGAAGGAAAAACAACAACTAATGTAGGTCTTTCAATGGCCTTGAATTATATTGGCAAAAAAACCATAACCACCTTGAGAGAACCATCATTGGGACCCTGTTTTGGAGTCAAAGGCGGAGCAGCTGGTGGTGGATACGCCCAGGTTGTCCCGATGGATGATATCAACTTGCATTTTACCGGTGATTTCCATGCGATAACCTCGGCTCACAGTTTGCTGGCAGCACTTTTGGATAATCATATCCACCAGGGAAATGCACTAAATATTGATATGGACCGGATTGTTTGGCGGCGCGTTGTGGATATGAACGATCGGGCTCTACGAATGATCACCGTTGCTCAGGGAAGTCGGGCCAATGGAGTCGAGCGTGAGACCGGGTATGACATTACCGTAGCATCAGAAATTATGGCGATCCTCTGTCTGGCTTCCAGTCTCACAGATCTTAAAGATCGGTTGGGCCGAATGATTGTGGCTTATAATACCGAGGGTAAAGCAGTGACAGCGGCTGATCTGGAAGCCACCGGTGCCATGGCATTGCTACTTAAAGATGCAATTAAACCCAATCTCGTTCAGACGCTGGAAAACACTCCGGCGTTTATCCATGGTGGTCCCTTTGCTAATATTGCCCATGGTTGCAACTCCGTTCTGGCCACCAGAACGGCCTTGAAGCTGGCGGATTATGTGGTCACCGAAGCAGGATTTGGAGCGGATCTGGGAGCAGAAAAGTTCTTTGACATTAAATGCCGTTACGCCGAGCTTAAACCTAATGCGGTGGTCATCGTTGCCACTGTCCGGGCGCTGAAAATGAACGGTGGGGTTGTTAAAACAGAACTTTCCAAAGAAAATGTAGAAGCCGTCACCTCAGGAAGTGCTAACCTGATCCAACATTTGGAAAATCTCCAAAAATTCAAGGTACCGGTTGTTGTCGCACTCAATAAATTCCCAACCGATACGGAGGCAGAATTTGATGCGGTAAAGAAAGCCTGCGAACATAAAGATGTCAAGGTGATCCTTTCTGATGTGTTTTCGCAGGGCGGAAAAGGTGGCGAGGAACTGGCCAGAGAAGTAGTGAAACTCTGTGACCTGGGTGAATCTCAATATCAACCCCTTTATTCGCTTGAACTTCCGCTTGAAAAGAAAATCGAAACCATTGCCAAAGAAATTTACCGGGCGGATGGGGTAGAATACGAGCCAGAAGCTAAAAAACAACTGGACGAGATTGTGGCCCTGGGATTTGACCACCTACCAGTGTGTATGGCGAAAACTCAATATTCCTTCTCAGATGATCAAACCTTATTAGGCGCACCTCAAGACTTCAATATCCATGTTAAAGAAGTGCGACTATCTGCTGGAGCCGGATTTGTAGTGGCGATCACCGGAACCATAATGACCATGCCAGGTCTGCCTAAGGTGCCTGCTGCAAATGGTATGGATATTACCGAAGATGGTGAAATAATCGGACTATCCTAATTATAATGAATGCGTGAGGAAGCGTTCACGCGGCGTTTGCACAAAGATTGAGCCGGTGATAAAACATGCGCAAATCAGCAATTTATCCGATCAAACGGTTTTTCGGTATAGTAATAAACATAAAAAACACAGATCACGTGCTTGTGAGTCTGTGTTTTTTTTGCGAAACAGGTTATAAAATAGTTTCAGGCTGTTAGCTTATTAGTCAGGAATTTTGGGAATAAACCAAAAAACGCTTATCTGAATCAAAGAAAAGACTTGTAAAAAATAATAAAATGAGGTACCTTAGTGTCAATAAGAGAATTATTAATGATTAAAAGTATGGGGACTTTATTTGTATTCTGGACAGGTTCAAATTTTTAAGAGAATGGAGAGAGTAGAATGAAGATTGGCATTATTGTATTTTCCAAAACCAACAATACGTTTTCAGTTGCCAAAAGGCTGAGAGATGCTCTGGCAGATAAAGGGCTGGAGGTAGAAATTGAACAGGTTATTCCGGAAGATGATGCTCCTGGTGTTAAGCCACCGATTGTATTTACCAATAAGCCGGATGTTTCGCCCTATGATGTGGTGATCTTTGCCAGTCCGGTATGGGCCTTCTCATTGGCGGGAGTAATGGCGGAATATCTTGAACAAATTTCATCTCTTCAAGGCAAACGGGTCTTTAGTTTTGTTACTAAGCAGTTAGCTTCTAAAATTACTGGTGGAAACAAGGCCAATCGACAGATCAAATCTGCAGTGGCAGTAAAAGATGGCACGGTGGAAAAGTCCTTTATTGTCAGCTGGAAAAATAAAAAAAGAGAGCAAGAGATTGAGGGCTTAATTGCAGAAATTTTAAAAGCCGTTTAAGGGTCATCAGGATTAGGCTTAAAAATTTGAGATAATGTAATTTGTTAAAAAAGTGCTCCTGGAGAAAAAATCTTCAGGAGCTTTTTTATGTGAGCGATGAGGATGGAAAATACAAAGTTTTATTTTGGCGGATTTAATTGGGCATATCGTTTGATGATTTTTTCGGCAGTTTTAACTCCGTCAACCGCTGAAGACATAATTCCACCGGCGTAACCAGCGCCCTCACCCATCGGATAGAGTCCGGAAATATTGGCGACATGATCATCGTTGCGGTTGATACGAACTGGCGAAGAACTGCGGGTTTCGACCCCGGTCATGACACTGTCATCCATGGCAAAGCCAGTCATCTTTTGATCAAAATGAACCAGGGCTTCCTTCATGGTGGCGACCACATAATCGGGCAGGCAGTCTTTCAATTGAGCAAGCTTAAGTCCCGGGGCATAGGTTGGCTTAAGCTGCCCCCAATGGGTGCTGGGTCGATCCGCCAGAAAATCGCCCACCAACTGTGCCGGGGCATGATAATTTTGGCCCCCCAGAGTAAAGGCCAGGGTTTCCCATTTACGCTGAAAGGCGACTCCGGCCAGGGGATGACTGTCGCCGAAGTCTTCGGGTTGCACTCCGACGAGCAAGGCCGCATTGGCATTTTCACCATCGCGTCGGTGTTCGCTCATGCCGTTGGTGACAACCCCGTTTGCTTCAGAAGCAGCAGCTACCACATAGCCGCCGGGACACATGCAGAAGGTGTAAGCTGAGCGGCCATTGGGGGAATGATAGGAAAGCTTATAATCCGCAGCCCCCAGTCCCACTGTGCCGGCAGCTTGACCATATTGGGCGCTATTGATGAGGTTCTGGGGATGCTCAATCCGCACGCCGATAGAAAATGCTTTTGGGGTCATGGTGACGCCTCGATGATGAAGGGTATAAAAGGTATCCCGGGCACTGTGACCGATTCCCAGCAAAGCGACCTGGCAGTTAAGGGTTTCTTGCTCATTGATAATTAATCCAGTGAGTTGGTCGTCCTCAATCAAAAAATCAGTCACTTGGGACCGAAAGCGTACCTCACCACCATTTGCAATGATCTCCTTGCGGAGTGTTTTTACCGTTTCGCGGAGCAGATCGGTGCCGATATGGGGCTTACTGAGATAGCGGATTTCTTCCGGCGCTCCGGCTGCGATAAACGCTTCTAGAATACTTCGACAGCGGGGATCATTAATCAGGGTGGTTAGCTTACCATCGGAAAAGGTTCCGGCGCCGCCTTCCCCAAATTGGACATTGCTGTCGGGATCCAGTTCTCCAGTCTGCCAGAAGGTGTCAATCTTGGCGGATCGGATATCCACCTCATCCCCACGTTCAAGAATAATCGGCGCGTATCCGTTTCTAGCCAAGTTAAGACCAGCAAAAAGACCAGCGGGGCCCAGGCCAATGATCACCGGTCGGTGTCCCATGGTGGTATTCCCTGGTGTCACTGGTTGATAGGATAAATCCGGACTGGGGATAACCCCGGATTTGCCGCATTTTTTTAGAATGGCCCCCTCATTTTTGAGGCTGGCATCCACCGAATAGATATAGGCAATGGCACTTTTTTTGCGGGCATCAATGGATTTCTTAAATATTTGAAAGGTGATTAAGTCGTTGGGTTTAATTTTAAGTTTGGTCAGAAGGGCATTTTTTAATGCTGCTGCTTCAGTATCATTATTTTTAGCCTTCGTGATTTCAAGCTTTAGATTGGAAATTCGAATCATCCGATCCTCCTATAGTATTATTTAATGGAGACCATTATAACATGGCTTTTATCAAAATCAAAAAATATAGTGGGGTCGTTTTAAGCTCGTTTAACAGTAATGATGAAGAACTGCTAAAAGAGTGCGTGTTGCCGATAAAAATTTCTTTAATCAGCACAAAAAAAAACGTCGAAACTTCACATTAAAAGTTGACAATAAAGTAGAAAAGTGTATAATTCAAATATAGGAGTAAGTAATCACTCCGGTAGGAGGGGCGACATGGGAAAATCTTTGATAAAAAGACATGAAAGCATCATCGTTTCAACCATCCAAACCTTAAATGCCGTTGGCCTTCAAAATTTATCGACAAAATTGATTGCCAAACAGGAAGGTGTTTCAGAAGGGACTCTATTTCGGCATTTCAAGACGAAAACAGATATTATGCTGGCAGTGGTGGATCATTTTTCCCAGTATGATGATGCCATCATTGAAACCTGTGTTTTAAAAAACTTTTTGCCACTTGAAACGATTCGTTATTTTTATAACGCCTATGCCGAATATTATCAGAACTACCCGGAAATAACGGTGGTGGTTCAAGCTTATGACAGCCTGATGTGCGATGCAAAACTATCCGAAAAAGTTAGTTCAATCATTTATAAACGATCCGACTTTATTACAAAAACCATTCAAGCAGCCATCGATCAGAATCTGATCCGAACAAATCTTGATCCGGCGGTACTTGAAAATATACTCACTGGCGGCAGCAAGGAAATTTGTCTGAAATGGCGAATGAACGCGTACAGCTTTTCGATCAAAGAAAAATCAGCGGAAATGGTTGAATTAATTTTAAGCGGTTTTATGAAAAACTGAGAAAAGGAGGGACACGATTGGCAGATCAATATATGAATGATCCGATGCAGGAAGTGTTTATTTTTGAAACATCCCAGCAATTGGAACAAATGGAACAGTCGGTGATTAAGACCGAAGCCCTGGGCAGCTATCCCAGCGAAATTATCAATGAGATATTCAGAATCATGCATACCATTAAAAGTTCAGCAGCGATGATGCTGATCAATAACATGTCGGTGCTGGCGCATACCACCGAAGATATGTTTTACTTTATTCGGGAAGAAAAGCCAGCAGTTATTGATGTATCAACGCTGTCAGATCTGGTGCTTGAAGGCATTGACTTTATGAAACTGGAGCTGGAAAAAATAAAAAATGGGGTAGAAGCCGACGGCGATCCGAAAAGTTTAACAGATAAGATCAAAGAGCATCTTAAGCAGCTCAAAGAAAGTAATAATCTGACCGATTCCCAGGTGATTAACAACGAACCGATAAAAGAAAAATATTATATCAGCTCGAACAAGGCGGCAAAAATCAGTGAGCTAAAAACCTATCAGGCCATTTTGCGATTCGATGAAGACTGCGGGATGGAAAATATCCGGGCGTTCACCGTGGTTCATAATTTAAAGGAGATTACCGAATCGTTTAAAAGCACTCCAGAAGACGTCATTAATGATCCGGATTGTGTGGAGACGATTAGACGGGATGGCTTCATTCTCCAAATTGATACCCTGGAGTCCGAAGAAAAACTGGCGACTTTTTTTCGCAGCTTGGCATTTATCGATCAATTCGAAATGGTTGAGCTGGATCAGACACAGGAAATCCAGGAAGCGATCTGTGGTCTTCTTTCAGAGGATACAATTAGTGTCCCCCAACCGAAAGAAACCATAACAGCTTGTGTTATCAACAAAGAGGCACCAGTAAATAATGGCAGCCAAAGCCAGAGTATCATTTCGGTTAGCGTTGAAAAGCTGGATAAACTGATGAATCTGGTCGGTGAGATGGTCATTTCTGAAGCGATGGTCACCCAGAATCCGGACCTTAAAGGCCTGGTGCTGGATAATTTTAGCAAATCGGCCAGGCAGCTCAAAAAAATAACCAATGAACTTCAGGATATGGTCATGTCCATTCGGATGGTTCCTTTAGGACCTACTTTTTTTAAAATGAACCGGATTGTCCGGGATATCAGCAAAAAGCTCGGGAAAGAAATTAACCTCGAAATTTTGGGCGAAGAAACCGAGGTAGATAAAAACATTATTGAGCAGATCGGTGATCCACTGATGCACATTGTCAGGAATTCCGCTGATCATGGGATTGAAGCTGCTGAGAATCGGGTTCGCCAGGGCAAACCCCGGACCGGGACCATCACTCTGGAAGCTAAAAATGCCGGCGGCGAGGTGTTAATTATCATCCGCGATGATGGTAAGGGGTTGAGCCGCGACGGAATCCTTCAAAAAGCCATGGAAAACGGACTAGTCGGAAATGAAGCCGCTAATATGACCGATACTGAAGTGTTCAACCTGCTTTTCTTACCAGGCTTCTCGACCAAGGAAGCGGTTACTGAATTTTCCGGTCGGGGGGTAGGTATGGACGTGGTAGCTAAGAATATTGAGGCAGTGGGCGGAAACATTCTGGTGGAAAGTGTCGAAGGACAGGGAACCGTCATTACCCTGAAAATTCCCCTGACGTTGGCCATCATCGAAGGCATGAATATCCGGGTTGGTGAAACCTGTTATACCCTGCCGATTATGTCCATTAAAGAATCCTTTATTCCCAAGGCTCAGGAGATCTTTCGGGATACCGATCAAAACGAAATGATTATGATCCGGGGCAAGTGTTATCCGATTATGCGACTTAAAGAGCATTACAAGGTTAAAACTGGAGCAACCGAGATTGAAGACGGCATTTTAATTATGCTAGAAGGAGAAACGAAAACCACCTGTCTTTTTGCCGATGAACTATTGGGCGAGCAGCAGGTCGTGGTTAAAACGCTGCCGAAGTATATTCGGCGGATGAAAAAAATTGATGGTCTGGCCGGGTGTACCTTGCTGGGAGATGGTAACATCAGCCTGATACTGGATGTCAATGGACTAGTTACCCAGAAACGGCTTAAAAATTAGGTAAAGGAGGCGAAACGATGGCGGAAGCGTTTGATGAATTTGATGAACTGGAGCTGCAAGAGGATGATGAAACCGAAGAAGGGAAGTATTTAACCTTTAATCTGGACAGTGAAGCCTATGGTCTTGAAATTATTTATGTTACAGAAATAATCGGGATTCAGAAAATAACCGAAGTGCCGGAGTTACCGGAGTATGTCAAAGGGATTATGAGTCTCCGGGGACAGATCATTCCGGTGGTGGATGTGCGCTTGCGGTTTGGGAAACCGGAACGGGAATACGATGAACGAACTTGCGTGATCGTTGTCGAGATTTCAGATATCACGGTGGGACTGATTGTCGATGGTGTTGCTGAGGTAGTGGCCATTCCTGAGGAAGATATTGTTCCCCATCCAGATTTGGATGAAACCGACGGTAGGCAATTTGTGAGAGGAATTGGAAAAGTCGGTCATGCGGTAAAACTCATTCTGGACTGCCAGAAATTGCTTGAGGATGATGAAATGGAAAATCACGTTCAAGAAGCCTGATTTGTGTATATAGGAACAAAATAAAAACTCAGATGGAGGAAACACGAGATGGAATTTTTTAGGAATCTTAAAATAAAACAAAAATTGGTCACCTGTTTTATTTTGCTTGCGGTAATAACCGGAATTGTGGGGGTATTTGGCATCTATACCATGAATACCATTAATACCCAGTCGGAAAACATGTACTATAACAATTTGGTGCCATCTCAAAAATTGGCCAATGTTCAATCAGCCCTGGAAGATATCCGGGCCAATCAGTTACTGGCCGTTTATGAACGCAATCCGGGAACCCTGCAAACCCGTTTAGATGCTATTGTTACGGCAGTAGAAAGTGACAATGTTCTAATAAAAGAATATGAAGCGACCATCCAGGATGATCAAAATAAGGCCCTTTATGATACGCTGATTGAAAACATGGCGACCTACCGGGATGTGCGCAATGCTAATCTGGAATTGGTCAAAGCCCAGAAATATGATCAAGCACTGGCAGAACTTGCTGGTGTAACCCAGGCACGAGAAACCGTCGATAAGGATCTTCAAAGTCTTATTGATTACAACACAAAACTTTCCGAAGCGATTCTTACACAGAATACCGCAAACTTTACGACCCAGAGTGCTGTGATGATCGTTCTCATCATTGTCGGAATTGCATTAGCGGTGGGATTGGGATTGATCGTTGCCAATGGGATCAGCAAGCCCTTACGACGGATGGTTGATTCAGCTGAGGAAATTGCCAATGGGAATTTGGATGTGGATGTGAAAGTTGACAGCCGTGATGAAGTCGGCGAGCTGGGATTGGCTTTTATAAAAATGACCGATCATATTAATGACATTATGTCCAACATTGATTCCGCCGCCGAACAGGTGGCTGCTGGTTCCAAACAGATTGCCGATTCCAGTATGGGTTTATCCCAGGGTGCTACCGAACAGGCCAGCTCAATTGAACAACTAACTGCTTCGATTGAAGAAATTGCCTCGCAGACTCGTCTCAACGCTGATAATGCCGGTGAGGCGAATGAACTGGCGGAACTGACCAGAGAAAACGCCGTAAAAGGGAACAATGAAATGAAACGGATGCTGCAATCGATGGAAGAAATCAATGAATCTTCAGCAAATATTTCTAAGATTATCAAGGTCATTGATGAGATTGCTTTCCAAACAAATATTTTGGCCTTAAACGCTGCTGTAGAAGCCGCCCGGGCTAGGCAGCATGGCAAGGGATTTGCAGTAGTTGCCGAAGAAGTTAGGAACCTGGCCGCCCGATCGGCAGATGCTGCCAAAGAAACGACCCGAATGATTGAAGGGTCCATTAAAAAGGTTGATGATGGCACAAAAATCGCCACAACCACAGCGCTATCCCTTAACATGATTGTCGACGATGTGGCGAAAGTTTCTGGCATTGTGGGAAATATTGCCTCAGCGTCCAACGAACAGGCGATTGGCATTTCCCAGATCAACCAGGGTATTATGCAGGTGTCTGAAGTTGTTCAAATGAACTCGGCAACATCAGAAGAAAGTGCCTCAGCCAGCGAAGAATTATCGAGTCAGGCAGAGTTGTTAAGAGAACAGGCAGCACGATTTGCTTTAAAAAAAAATAGCCGGTATGGCTATCGACAAAATGAAGAGTTAGCAATCGAAAGCCGCCCAAATCGGAAAGTGCCGGTTAATAATGCGACGTCAAAACCTAATAAAATTGCTTTAACCGATAATGAGTTTGGAAAATACTGAAATTAGATCCCAGAAATGGGGACAACGGTTTCTCAAGCGGGTAGAGAGGACGAGAAGAATTGCGAAAGAAAAATCAGATCAGCGTACTCATCGTTGACGACAGCCAGTCATTCCGGGAAATGGTGGCTAAAAAACTGGTCGTTGATCCGCAGATTCAGGTCGTTGCTACCGCATGTGATGCCTTTGATGCGCGCGATAAAATTCTTAAATACGATTTGGATCTTATTGTCTGTGATCAGGAAATGCCAAAAATGAGTGGTGTCGAATTTATCAAACGGTTGTTACCCCAATATCCTATCCCGGTGGTGATTGTCAGTGGTAATCCTAAGATTGGCCCTGAGGCCAGAGCAGTCGGAGCCATGGATTTTGTAGAAAAGCCGAATGGCGTATCTTCAAAAACCTTTGAAGACTTTCTTCTTGAGTTGATCCTGAAGATCCGCTTGGCGGTAAAGAGCAGGGTGATCCTTCCAGTGCAAAAGCCGATTCTCCAAAGAATCGAAAACAATCATATCCAGCAAATATCTGGCAATGGGCGGTCATCAGACCGGCTCATTGCCATTGGTGCGTCCACCGGTGGCACCGAAGCAATTTATCACATTCTTAAAAACCTGCGGGTGGATTCTCCGGGAATTCTGATTGTTCAGCATATTCCTCCGGTGTTTTCAAAGATGTTTGCCGAACGAATGGATGCCCAGACCCCTTTACAGTGTAAAGAAGCCCAATCCGGGGATTATCTGGAATCGGGAAGGGTATATATTGCTCCAGGAGATCAGCACATGCGCATTAAGCGAATTGGTGTAAAGTATCGAGTTGAAGTGTTTGCTGGCGAAAAAGTTAATGGTCACTGTCCGTCAGTTGATACGCTCTTTGATTCCGTTGCCCGGGAAGCCGGCCATCGGGCTATTGGGGTGCTATTGACGGGAATGGGTAGTGATGGTGCCAGAGGTCTTTTGGAGATCCGACGAAAAGGTGGTTATACCATCGGTCAGGATGAGGCATCTTCAGTTGTGTATGGTATGAACAAGGTCGCCTATAATATGGGCGCTGTATCAGTCCAATCCGCGCTGGAAAATATCCATCAACACATTTTTACAGCACTAAAGGAATAGGTGAAACGATGACAAAAATTATCGGAATCGGTGAAATGGCCATTTCCAACAAATTAAATGATAAGATTAAGACCTTTGCGTTAGGTTCATGTCTGGGAATTACAGCTTATTCTCCGATCCGAAGAGTGGGGGGGATCATCCATATTGCCCTGCCTCGACCAGCCCGAAGGGAGGATGCGGTTGACCGCTATTGTTATTATGTCACCACGGGGTTGCCTTACTTTATAAAGCAGTTTTCCAGTGAATACGGATGTCAGAAAAATGAATTGGTGATTCGAATTTTTGGTGGTGCCGAATCCTTGCGTAAGAATGATACCTTTAACGTGGGTCGACATAACCTAGAAGTTACAAAAAAGATTCTTGATGAGTTGGATTTAGGTATTCACTATGAAGAAACGGGTGCTACGGTCAGTCGTACTATTGAGCTGGAGGTCGCCAGTGGTGATATTAACATCTGGCACCAAAATATGATTATCTAAAGGTTGTCATATCATGGCGGTTGTGAATAACCGGATGCATGTATAAAGGAAGTGACAAAATGTTGAAAGAGAAGCGGTTGAATACTGAAGATAAGTTCGTTCAGGAATTTAATGCTATTTCAGTTGGAGTAGTGGTGATGGATGAAGAGGCAAAAATTGCCAATGTCAATGAGCCACTGCTTAACTATTTCAATCGGAAAAGAGAAGACTTTATTGGAAAACACTTTGGCAATGCGATACAGTGCAAAAGCAGCCGCTTAAACAAACGCGGTTGCGGCTTTGACCCGTCTTGTGAGTTCTGTGAACTGAGAAATGCGGTAACAAAGATTCTGGAGTTCGAAGATGAACCGATTAAAATAGAATTTAAGAAAAGTATTTTTGTTGACGATGAGGAGAATGATTATTGGTTCAGAGTTAGCGTTGCCCCGTTAATGCGGGAACATATAAGAAATGCAGTGGTAACCTTCGAAGATATTACTGAGCGCAAGAATCGAGAGCTATCTCTGGAACAGTCCCGGGATTATTATTACCGGATGTTTGAAAACTTTCCTACCTTGATCTGGAAAATGGACCGGGAAGGAAATGTGGTTTACTTTAACCGCGGTTGGTTCTTGTTTACCGGTAAGCAAAACGAAGACTATCTGGGAATAAAATGGATGGACTTGATTCATCCTGAGGATCGCAATTTTTATCTGGAAATGAAGAATCAGGCCTTTCGTAGTAAAAGATCTTTCAGTGTTTCATACCGTATTCTGCATGCCAGCGGTAATTATCGCTGGCTTGAGGGCATTTACAGTCCATCCTTTGAAGAGGATGGAAGTTATGGTGGTTATATTGGCATTGGAATTGACATTACTGATCGAAAAAAACTGGAAGAGGGACTGATCCGTTATAAAATGCTGGCGGAAAAGGTTCGAGACACCATTCTTTTTGTCGAAATAAACGGCAAAATAATCGATGCCAATAATGCTGCTGTCCAGCTCTATGGCTATAAGCGACGAGAACTGTTAAACCTTTTAGTCTTTGATTTAATTGAAGGTGGAAAATCTGTAGCGATTGAGGAAATGGAGCATGGGGATAAGGATGGCGTCTTTTTTGAAACCATTCATAAACGGAGAGATGGTACCCTGATTCCGGTTGAGGTCAGTGCTAAAGCCACAAAAATGAATGAAAAACGGGTGATTATCTGTATTATCCGAGATATTTCTGAACGGAAAAATGCTGAAAATGCCCTTGTTGACAGTGAAGAAAAGTTTCGTCAGGTTTTTCACAATTCGTCTGACGCAATTTTTGTTCAGGATATTAATGAAGATGGCTCCCATGGTCGACTCATTGAAGTCAATCAGACTGCTGGAGATATGTTTTATTACGCCTACGAGGAGTTTTTTAGATTTGCGGATCCCGTTTTTAAATTGATTGACTCAACCATCGAGGCAGAGAAATATTGTAAAGAGGTGCTTGAAAAAAGTCAGATTGCCATCAAGGCCTTAGCTAAACGAAAAGACGACACGACCCTGCCAGTGGAGCTATTATGTAGCCACTGTTATTTAAATAGGAAAAAGGTAGCTATTACGATTGTCCGCGATATCAGCGAGCGACTGGCTGTGGAGCAGGCATTAAAATTGGCTAAGGAAGAAGCAGAAAGTGCCAATCAGGCCAAAAGTGAATTTTTGGCAAATATGAGTCATGAAATCAGAACGCCATTAAATGGGATTGTTGGGATGGTCAATTTAATGCGTTTATCCAATTTGAATCAGGAACAACAGGAGAACATCAAAATCATCAAAACTTGCGTCAATGCTCTACTCAATGTGATCAATGATATCCTTGATTTTTCAAAAATGGAAGCAGGAAAATTGGAGATCAAAAAGAAAAACTGTGACATTAAAGCCCTGGTGGAACACACAATCAAAGCTCAGTCGCCGGCAGCGACAGGTAAGGGTATTGAAATTAGTTATGCGTTCTCAGCGTCTGTACCCCAATATGTGATGGGGGATTTTCATCGGATTCAGCAAATTCTCAATAACCTGATCAGTAATGCCATCAAATTTACCGATACCGGTGAGGTGTGGGTCAAGGTTAAGAGACTGGCGGCAAAAGATAATCTGGTTGAACTTCTTTTTGTGGTGGAAGACACTGGCATCGGGATTGCGGAAGAAAACCGGCAACGGATTTTCGAAAGCTTTAGCCAGGTGGATGGCTCCTTTACTCGCCGTTTCGGGGGAACCGGTTTGGGGCTTGCGATAACCAAGCAATTGGTGGAACTGATGGGCGGAAGAATCTGGATCGAAAGTACAGAGGGCGTTGGTAGTCGGTTTTATTTTCAGCTTACCTTTGAGCCGGGTTCCATTAAAGAGCGACAATCGGAAAAACAGCCTGATTATTTTAAGATCAATCAGCAGTATAAAATCCTTCTGACTGAAGACGACAAGGTTAACCAACTGGTTATTGCCCGGATGCTCAACGAATGTGGTTATGGGGTAGATATTGCCGGGAATGGTTTTGAAGCACTGGAAATGGTTAAAAAAAACAGCTATGATATTATTCTAATGGATATTCAAATGCCGGAAATGGATGGTATTGAAGCCACTAAGCGGATCAGGGCAATCAATCAGGATACTCCGGTGTTGGCTATTACCGCTTATGCGCTCCACGGAGATCGGGAAAAATTTTTGTCCCAGGGGTTGGATGGCTACATATCAAAACCGATTAAAGTAGAAAAGCTGGTTGAGGAAATTGAAAAATGCATCAACCGTAAGGAAGAGACAAGGAAGACCGGCGATTTTGAAATGTATATCGGTGCTAATGGGGAAATTGTGATTAAGGAAAAGAAGGCCCCAGTTCTTCAGAGTGGCAAGGTAACTGATGCTGAAAAAGAAGAACAACTGTCGGAGTTGATCGATGAGCTAAATGATCAGGTGGCAGCCGGGAAATTAGCGGAATTTGAAAAAATGGCAAATCAGATCAAAAAGCTTTCCATTGCTTTAGACATTGAAGACTTAAAGGTGGTTGCTTTTAAAATAGAATTGGATATTAGACGGGGGAATTTTGAAGCCGCAGCCGAAAAGGTCGATCAGATTAATCATATTTATTCGGTATACAAAAGAACAGTATAAAAGAATCGGACAATCTAAAAGTGACAAAAGACATTAGATTCAATGTAAGAAAGGTAGGAATAAAATGAAAATATTAATTGTAGAAGATGACATGGTAAGTCGACGCTTTTTAGGGAAGTTTTTAGCTCAGTATGGAGAATGCGATATTGTGGTAGATGGAATGGAAGCCTTGGATGCGTATCTCATCGCGATTAAAGAAGAAGACCCCTATGATCTCATCTGTTTGGATATTATGATGCCAAAGGTAGATGGGGTGAAGGTGCTTAAAGCCATCCGCGATTTTGAAGTGCAACGTGGAATTCTGCCTGAAGAAAAGGTCAAAATCATTATCATTACCGCGCTGGCCGATACCGAATTTGTGAATACCGCCTTTGATTTGGGCTGTGAAGCTTATGCGGCCAAGCCGGTTGATACGGATAAACTGGTTGAGGTCATGAATAAGTTAGGTGTGATCAAAGTCGATCAGTAAGACAAAGTCTTTTTATCGGTGTGATTTTAATGAAAATATGATCGAATAGCGTGAACGAAATATGTTGGTGAACTAAAAAATAATCGCAGCAAGTGATGTGAAAAATACTGTTTAGTGGCAGCTGTATCAGGGTACTTTATGATACAGCTGCTTTTTTATGTCGTGATATATTTTTAGTTGGCTAATTTTGATATGTAGCTTGACAAGAGTTGATAACAGGTGTAATATAATCACATGCTTATATAAGCATGTGATTATAGAAACAGACTTATCCAAAAATATGAAAGGAATCTGCAATGAAATCACTCATTAATATTTTTAAAGTTCTGTCAGATGAGACAAGGCTTCGCATTATTCTTTTGCTTACCCAAAGTGAGTTGTGTGTTTGTGAACTTAGTTATATTTTAGATGTTTCTCAACCAAATGTTTCCAAAAACCTGGCAAAATTAAAAGAATTAAGTCTCGTTACTTCACAACGAAAAGAGAAATATATTTTTTATCAGTTAAGAAATGACAATATGATTTTAACACATATCTTGAACGATATTCTGGACAATCTTGAGGATTATCCGCAGCTTGTCACTGATCAAAACAGAAATGATGGTAATCTAAAATGGCTCGACCAATGTTGTAATCATCGGTTGAATAAACAGTAAAAAATTATTAAATAAGTTAGGAGATGATCTCATGTTTGTATTTGAATGGTTGAATAATCAATTGTTGAAAATGGAGTGGCTTAATTATTTAGTCGCTCAATTGGTGGAAAATGTATTTGGACTGGATACCCAGAGTCAACTAGGGGGGAGCTTACAGTTTTTTATTTATGATGTTATTAAAATATTCATCCTCCTATCTGTTCTGATTTTTCTGATTTCTTATATTCAAAGTTTTTTCCCACCGGAACGAACCCGCAAAATACTGGGCAATTTTAAAGGCATTCCAGCCAATATATTAGGGGCATTGCTGGGGACCATCACGCCTTTTTGTTCCTGTTCATCGATCCCACTTTTCATCGGTTTTACCAGTGCGGGATTACCTATTGGTGTGACCTTTTCATTTCTGATTTCATCGCCCCTGGTGGATCTGGCTTCGGTTATTCTACTGGCCAGCATTTTTAACTGGCAAATTGCCATTGCTTATGTCATTGTTGGTTTGATACTGGCGGTGTTAGGCGGGACCATCATTGGCAAAGCAAAGCTTGAAGACTATGTCGAACCCTTTGTTTACAGTAATAAGATGATTGAAACAGATCAGGAAACATTGACAATTAAAGATCGCATCGGTTTTGCAAAAGATCAGGTTCTGGAGATCGCCGGCAAGGTGTGGTTATATATCTTGATTGGGGTTGGAATTGGTGCTGTTATTCATAATTGGATACCGGAAGAAATTATCTCAGCAGTTCTTGGCCAAGATAAGTGGTATTCGGTGCTAATTGCAACGTTAGTTGGCATTCCCATGTATGCGGATATATTTGGGACCCTTCCCATTGCTGAAGCACTAGTTTCTAAAGGTGCAGGTCTTGGTACCGTATTAGCATTTATGATGGCAGTAACGGCACTGTCTTTACCATCAATGATCATGCTTAAGAAGGTGGTCAAAACAAAATTGCTGGTGATTTTTGCAGGAATTGTTACGGTTGGGATTTTGATAATCGGCTTTAGTTTCAACGCCTTTGGTTATCTGTTTTTGTAAAGAACTTAAACAAACATTTTAGTAAAGATAAAAATAGTGAAAGAGAAGTGAAGTACCGTGGAAGATAATCATACCCAAAACCATGATTACGAAAAACATCGGCACACCCATGATCATTCCAATCTGTCCGGCAAAAAAATATTTTGGGTGACGGTATTAAATGCGATTATTACGATGACTGAAATAATCGGCGGTATTCTTTCGGGCAGTTTAGCATTGCTATCTGATGCACTACACAACTTAAGTGACACGATTGCCATTGCAATGTCATATTTTGCCAATCGACTTGCTCAAAAATCCCGGGATGAAAAGCGAACTTATGGATATAAACGCGCTGAAATATTGGCAGCCTTGGTGAATGCAACCGTATTATTGGCTTTATCGGCTTTATTGATTATTGAAGCCATCAAACGGTGGCAGTCACCAGAGACTATTAATGGGTTGATGATGATGATTGTTGCCTTTGTGGGACTGATCGCCAATTTTATTTCCGTTTTTTTATTGGAAAAAGATTCACACAATAATTTAAATATCAAATCCAGTTATTTGCACTTAATCAGTGATACGGTTTCATCGATTGGTGTATTGATTGGGGGTGTTGCGATTCAGTTATGGGGCATCATTTGGATTGATCCGCTGATCACAGCCCTGATTTCGATCTATATTATTCGGGAAACCTGGCAGATCATCAAAAAAACGGTCAATATTCTGATGCAGTCATCGGCGCCTCTGAATTACGAGGCTATCAAAACAGAAATTGAAAAAATGGAAAAGGTTAAAAATATTCATCATGTTCATACTTGGATGTCTGATGAAAAAACGGTTTACTTTGAAGCGCATGTCGAAATGGAAGATATGCTGTTATCTGAGGTTTGTCTCATTACTGATAAAATTGAGCATTTACTTAAAGAAAAAGAAGGTATTTATCATGTGACATTACAGGCGGAAGTTGACAAATGTTGTGATAAACGGTTGTTTAAATAAATTAATTTTGTAAAGGTTGTGAGAAATTGTGAATATTGCACTTTATGTTGTTACGGGTGTGCTGTTGCTCGTCTCGTTTTATAAAGATAAGAAAAAAACAAAAATGGCATTAAAAAAAGCCTGGAAAGCGTTTGAAAATATTTTGCCGGAATTTCTAGTGGTGATCTTACTGGTCGGTTTATTGCTGGCCATTATGAATCCGGAAATGATTTCAAGTATTATTGGTGATAAATCTGGTTGGTTTGGGGTGATTCTGGCGGCTGTTATTGGATCGATTACCTTGATTCCCGGATTTGTAGCCTTTCCAATGACAGCATTGCTTTTAGACGGTGGGGCTGGTTATATGCAAATTGGTGCCTTTATTTCAGCACTCATGATGGTAGGGATCGTGACTATACCGGTTGAAATAAAATATTTCGGCAAGAAATTAACGATCTATCGAAATGTTCTGGCATTTTTATTTTCTTTTGTGGTGGCATTGGTGATTGGAGTGGTGATGAATCTATGAAAAAAATAGTAAAACGCTATCGCGCATTTCTGGTTGTATTAGGGATTATGTTGGTCATTACGCTTTTTAATAACGACCTGGGGATAAAAGCATTTGGCGTTACTGGTTATTCTTTAAAAGAGATGGTCTTGGTGATTCCGCCGGTTTTTGTATTGCTGGGGCTTCTGGATATTTGGGTTCCCCGGGAAACGATGATTAAATATATGGGCGAAGGCTCTGGTTTAAAAGGAATTATCCTAGCCTTTTTTATCGGTTCGGCAGCGGCTGGACCGCTATATGGGGCATTTCCGATTGCCGCTGTTTTTATGAAAAAAGGGGTGAAGTTCAGTAATGTTATGATTTTTATCGGAGCCTGGTCAACAACAAAAATACCGATGTTCTTGTTTGAAATGACATCGATGGGCGCAAAATTTGCAATCACCCGATTACTGATTGATATTCCCGGAATTATTATTATTGCATTTATTTTATCTGCATTGATGAAAGGAGATGAAATTAAGGTGATCTATGAAAATGCGGAACATTTTGATGACTAAAAAACGGTTGTTTATGGACGTATCGTTATAATCATGATAGATCGGGTAATTTAAGAGTAATGTTTTGTCGATTTAGAAAGGAAGTATTGTCATGTTTAGTCGAATTGTTATTGCGTCTGAGATGTCACCAGCTGCTTTTAATATGCTTCATTGTCTGGAAAGCGTGAAAGAGTTAGGGGTAAAAGAATCTCTATTGTTACAATGTCTGAGTCCCTATGACCTGGATTCAAGAATTTCGTCGTTTTATACGGCTGTTGCTGAAGCAAATCTCAATGAACAGAAAGTATTGCTGGAAAAAATGGGGTATCTGGTTAACACCCGTGTTGTGACGGGTCATATAAAAAACGAAATCAATCGCATTGCCGTACAAGAAGATTATTCCATGATGGTCGTGGGAGCTCCGGAACACTCGATGGTCGGGGAGGTTTTCTTTGGTGGTACAGCCCACGAAGTGATTCTTCATGCCCAAAAACCGGTGCTTTTGATCCGAATTGTTAATGAACCGGAGGCACGTTTGAAATTGATGAAATCCTGTAATCTGATTGAGCATATTCTGTTTCCCACTGATTTCTCTGAAAACGCCCAAAAAACATTTGAGGTTGTCAAAAAAATGGTAACAGATGGAGTAAAAAAGGTTACGTTGATGCATGTCATCGACAAAGCAGTGGTAGAACCCTATCTTAAAGAAAGCCTTTCGGATTTTATCCGTTTGGACAACACCAGACTTCAGGCGATGAAAGTAGAACTACAGTCAATTGGAGATGTGGAAGTTGATGTGCAACTGCCAATCGGTTTGCCCGCGGGAGAGATTATCAAAGCAGTTCAGGAAAATAATATTTCTATGGTAGTTATGGGTTCGCAAGGGCGGGGCTTCTTAAATGAAGTATTTTTAGGGAGTGTCAGCCATCAGGTGGCCAGACATTCGTCCTCTTCGATGCTATTAATTCCTGCTAATCGGGAATAGTATAAAATAGATTAAAGGAGAAATGATATGATTATTAAAGTATTGGGACCAGGTTGTAAAAATTGTAAAAAATTGGAAGCTAACACGAGAGCAGCACTAAAAGAGTTGGAGATTGAAGCATCGATTGAAAAAGTGGAAAGTATGGAGGAAATTATGGCCTACGGGATTATGTCAACACCAGCGTTGGTGGTAGATGAAGAGGTGAAATTTGCAGGCAAGATCCCTTCAGTTAAAGAACTCAAGAAATATTTACATTCCTAATAAAAAAAGATCAGTAGCTCGATTATGGGC
Organism: Acetobacterium carbinolicum; assembly: GCF_047456275.1. Classification (GTDB taxonomy): domain Bacteria; phylum Bacillota; class Clostridia; order Eubacteriales; family Eubacteriaceae; genus Acetobacterium; species Acetobacterium carbinolicum. Next base: position 2,552,467 of record NZ_CP173357.1, on the reverse strand, counting down.
AAACTGATCTTTTTAAGTTGCTAGTAATTATAATTAATTTGCGTTTACTTTGATTTAGGTGCATATGTTCCTTTAATATAACGATATGTAAATTTTAAAAATAGCATAAATATTAAGCGATGACTATTAAAAAAAAGATAAAAACTGGTATTTATAGTAAAGAATTGTTATAATAGCAATTTAGATTAGGATACGATAAAAATGATTTTCCAGTACGGAGGAGTCATTTTTAGTTATGTGTAAATAGAACGGAGTTATTTTGAACCATCACTGTAAAATCTGTGGTAGCCAAACCCGGGAAATTGTTATCGAAACCCTTGGGGCGGCTTATTATTATTGCGAAGCCTGTGAGTTTGTCGCAAAAGACGAAAACCTGAAACTTAGTCATCAAGAAGAACTTGGAATATATGAAACCCATGAAAATTCCATTGAAGATCCCCGCTATGTTGCCTATTTTAAAAAATTTCTTGACGCGGCGGTCTTTAACCATTACCCCAAGCCGGGTTATGGTTTGGATTTTGGTAGTGGTCCCTCACCGGTGTTAGCCACGCTACTGGAACGGGATTATGGTCTGATCATGGATATTTATGATCACTTTTATTCACCTCAAAAGGTTTATGTTGGAAAAAAATATGATCTGGTGACATCAACCGAAGTGGTGGAACATCTGGATGATCCGCTGGCGTATTTCAGCTTATTTAAAAGTTTGCTCAAAGACGAGGGCATTTTATCAATCATGACGCTTTTTCATCATAATGATAATAACGCTTTTAGAACCTGGCATTATGTCCGGGACCAGTCCCATCGATCCTTTTATACGGTTAAAACACTTGAAGTAATTGCCGAAAAAACCGGACTAGAACTGATTGATACCAATCATCATCGTTATTCTACCTTCAGAAAAAGCTAAAGAGTTTAGCGATATAACGCAATAAAGTTTAGATAAATACGAAAGGAAAGCATCGATGTCAATAAAAAAATAGAGACTATAGAGATGAAGTTAAACGATTGGAGGAGACCAAAACCTATCTGGAAAATAACATCGGGATCGTGGCGGAAAAACGAATCCGCTACGACATCGAACAAAAATAAGAAGCTAATACCAATTATATAAAGACATCAAATAATTAAAAACAAAGACAAAAGCCGGGAAATTTAAAAATTTCCCGGCTTTTGTCTTTTAAGAAGTAAGAAGAAGGATGTTATTTTGGATGTTATCGGCTAGTTTTTTTATATTGGTCTCAATCTGGTCAATGATTGCCATAAATTCTTCATCACTTTTTCCAGATGGGTCTTCCAGTCCCCAGTCTTCAACATAACGGCTGGGTAGATAGGGGCAGATGACGTTGCACCCCATTTTGATGACTATGTCTATGGGAGGAAGATCGGTCAGTAACTTCGATTGCTGAGTAGCTTCCATATCAATATGGTAACGTTCTTTGATTAAACGGACGGCATCCTGATTGATTTGCGGTTTGGTTTCGGTGCCGGCTGAATAGCTTTCAAAGACATCGCTGGCAAATATTTTGCCCAAGGCTTCGGCCATCTGGCTCCGGCAGGAATTATGGACACAGATAAAGGCGACTTTGGGTTTGCTCATTATTTTCTCCTGTTTTATAAAAATCTAAATGGAATCTTTGTAGGTATTAATCAGATCAGTGACATTTTCGCGGATTTTATAGCGCAGATGTCGAGCCTTTTCAAGTTTTTCCTCTTCGGTACCGGTAAAAGCAGCCGGATCTTCAAAGTTCCAGTCAAGCACATTCCTGGCCAGTGGAAAAACCGGACAACGCTGGCCATTTTCCAAATCACAAACCTTAATAATATAGGAATATAAACGACCCTCTTTATAATAATCGAATACCGAATTGGTATCGTTTTGACTGAGATCATATCCAACTTCAGCCATGACCTTGACAATCAGGGGGTTGATGGTGCCCGGCTCCAGACCGGCACTTTCAGCAATGAAATAGTCTTTCCCCAAATCGTTTAAAAAAGCTTCGGCCATCTGGCTTCTGGCAGAATTATGGACACAGACAAATAGTACTTTTATCATGTTTTTGACTCCTTATAACAAAGATTTGGCTATAAGCATATCATAATCAAAAAATATGAACGAGATAAGTTGTGTTAAATTTTGGTTTAATTAAAAAATTTCGGATCATGCAAAACTTCGAGACTTGCAATTACTGAGTAACTTCTAGAATTTTATCAAGGGCTTTCTGGACGTGTGCGATTTCTTTTTCAATATCATCCAGATTGGTATATTTTTCGTTGTGTTTGATATCATAATCCGGAGTCATAACAATTTCATCATAGCGTTCATAGCCCATGTCTTCGTAAGCCATCGAGGCACAGGTTGACGGACAGCCATTGAGCGAAATATACTTTTCACTGTCACCGGCCGCTTCAACCTCCGCAAGAATGTTCATGCTGACATGGGGGAGGATGGTAATGTTTTCCTCATCAATGATTCCAAAATACTGGGCAACGGTTTTTGTCATCATACTGACATTGCAATGTCCGGGACAGGGATAAATTTTAAGTTTCATAATAGTTACCTCTTTCTTAAGTTCTATTAAAAACCAGTGTTTCAAAATACTCTTCCACGGTTTGATCCATGGTACTTAATAGTTTTGCGATGCCTTTTAGTTTTACTCGATAATGCATTTCAACACCGATTTTTTTACTTTCCAATATTCCCGCTTCGCGTAGAATTTTTAAATGCTGGGACAGATTAGCCTGGCTAAAATCAAAAGAAAGGTTGAGATCACACACACAACGTGATTCGACCAGGAGTGATTTTACGATTTGTAAACGAATGGGATGGCCCAGCGCTTTGAAGATTTTTACAGAAACATCGTCAGCATTCATAAGTGGCCTCTTTTCTATTTGGTAATGTTACTGAACGCAAACAAAAACTGTTGATTCAATAACATTATAAGCAATTGCTTATTAAAAAGCAATCTTTATCTTTTACGCTTGACACCAATAAAGGTGAGGCGTATAATGTAGCTATCCATAAGGAAATAATTATATTATAAACGAGGTAGAAGATATGAGTCAAGAATTACCAGGTTTTATTATGTGTGTCTGTACCGGAAAATGTCCTGGATTTCAGGCCATGGACATTTGGGATTTTATCAATCAGGTGCGGGTTGAGTTACCGGTTGAATACGCTTTTATTCATCCGCAACTATGTGAGGAAGACGGCGATCGTTTCTTAGCCGATTTTTTAAAGTCCCATCGAAAAGTAATTATTGGTGCCTGTGCGCCCAATATGCAAAAGAAGATGTTTAAGGATGCCTTTAAAGAAGCGGGACTAAGTATTGAAGAAGATGCCGTGATGCTCGACATCCGCGATATGACCAATGAAAAAGCGTTTGAAGTGGTTGAGAATAAATTGGAAGAAATGGGATACGAGGTATAGTCATGAGCGAATCAACTTTTATGGGTGTCGAACGGGATCGGATTGATTGGTCTCCCCGAATTGATTTTACAAAATGTAACGATTGTATGGATTGTGTGGAATTTTGCCCTCATCAGGTCTTTGAAGTCGATGAAAATGCCAAGCCCAAACTAAAGGTTAAAAACCCTAATAACTGTGTTGTATTTTGTCGCGCCTGCAGTAAAACCTGTGGTCCGGATGCGATTACATTTCCCGACAAACCGGAAACGACTAAGAAGATTAAAGCCATTCGTAAGGCAGAAAAAGAGGCGGCAACCGATGAGTAAATCGATTTGTGTATTGCCTTGTAATGGTTTGGATAAATGTGCTGGGGATCTGTCCCGACGTGTTGCCCTGGAGATGGCTCAATCAGAAGAAGTGGAGCTTATCTGTCCGGTTTTACTAAATCAGAATAAAAGTCGCTACGAGAAAGTTTTGGAAGCTGGCAGCTTAACGGTGATCGATGGTTGCAATACCCGCTGTACCAGCAAACTTGCCGGAGAGTTACAACTTGCCATCAAAGAAAAAATCAATGTCAGCGAGGTTGCCAAGACTCTGGATATCAAGCTGGGAGTTGAAATCCGCGAAGATGCGGACACTCTGGCAGTGGTTCAGGCGGTGCTGGAAAAAGCAAACAGTTTCACTGCAGAACAGCTCGAATCGGAATTCATTAAACCGGACTTAGTGGAATATGATTCTTTTTCTCATGGAAAGTTTATTTTTAAGGTGCCAAAAGCAAATTATTTTTTCAATGAAAATGACTGTTGGGTATCAGTATCAGGGAATATGGCCAGGGTCGGTGTTAGTGATTATGTGCAACAGAATCTCTCTGATATTCTCTATGTTGACCCGCCGGAAATCGGCGATCAATTTGAACAGTTTGACGATTTAGGTAGCATCGAATCCAGCAAAGCGGTATTTGAAATTATTTCACCGGTGTCTGGTACTGTGGTTGCTGTTAATACCGGTTTAAATGATGCCCCCGAGCAGGTTAATGAAAGCCCTTATGAAAAAGGCTGGCTGGTGGAGGTTCGTCTTAGTGATTTCGAAGAAGATCGGGATCTTCTCCATGATTGCCTGGCCTATTTTGAGTTATTAAAGAGAAAGGTAGCAGAAATTGATGTCTAAAATAAAAGTAGTACCCTGTAGCGGGATTGGAAAAGTATTTGGCCTATTGGCCCGGGAATCAGTGCTGATGGTCACCGGGGAGAAATGTCCAAACGACACAGAAACCCTCTGTCTGGCTCATGTGGTCACTGGAGATGACGAAGTAGTGGGGAAGATTAAAGGCGAAACCTGCATCACCATGGATGGCTGCGCCAAGTATTGCGCCAAGAAGAGTATCGAAGAAACCGGTGGGATTGTTGCAAAAAGCCATAAGGTCCCAGATTTTATGAAAGCCCACCGTGGTGAAGAACATGGCACCGGAACCTATCTCACGGATGATGGCTGGAAATACGCCGAAGAACTGGCTGAGATTATGGTCGAAGAGATCAAAGCGATAAAGGGAGAGGTGAACTAAGATGCTAGGAAACAAAATTGGCGTTATTTCATGTAGTGGCGAAGAGTGCCTGGGTGGAACGATTTCTCGTCTGGCGGTTAGAAAAATGATGGAAGAACGAAGACCGGGGAAGGTATCCACCCTATGTTTACCTTTGTTTATTGCCGGTGATGGCGGCGAACGGGAATTTGCTGAAAAATATCCTACCATTGCTGTGGATGGCTGTTCAAAATGCTGTGCCAAACGGGCTATCGAAAAATATAGCAATAAAGTAGCTGGCAGTGTCGATGTAGCTGAAATTATTGGCGCTGAAAAAGCCCTTGAAAAGCCTTTGTCAACACGTCATCTCACCGATTTACAGATGGAATTTGTGAAGCAAACAGCCGATAAAACCTGTCAGATTTTTGATGAGATTATAGCAAAACAATAAATTTGCGAAAAATTTAATAACGATATAAGTAGAATTAACTCTTTAATGTAGGGGCGATTATTAATTGCCGGCGCACTGCGCAATTGCCAGTTCAATTGGCAAAATTCTTTAATCCAACGTATCTAGTAATAAAAAAGCCAGATCATTTTCAGTGAAAATCTGGCTTTTTTATTACTAACGATTATTTTTTCATAAACTAGACTCAGTCGGTTTCATAACCAAGCAGTTGGAGATGGGCTTCCAGGCTTAAATAATTGGGAGCATATGCTTCTTCTTTCATGAGGGTACATTGGTTTAGCCGAGTGGTGCCTAAAATCAGTTTGGAGGCAAAGGCCATACAGGAACCCTGACCGCAGACCTTGCAGCCAACTTTCTTGGGTAACAATTTGTAGAGCTGGATGGCACTGGGTCGCTCTCGGGTCTCTTCATTAGGGACGATGTTATCTCGGTTTTCCCAGGTCTCATTAATCAGATTATAGAGTTGATCGATCATCTCATAACACTCTGCTTCATTGGTTAACTGTGTACAGGTGAGATTTCGTTCATGGATATTGATAATATGACTGTCAATCTTGTAGGTGAAGGTTTGCGCTGATGGAAGATAAAGTCCGGTTTTTATGACAGTATTAAGATAAGGCATCACTTCAGGAACCGGGTTACTGAGTTTAGCACGAAATTTAATCCGACCACCACCGGTGGTACACGGTTTGATGTAAATAAGACTGATGGTTGAGAGGTACATTAGTTGTTCTCCTTTAAATAAGATTTTAAGCCATTGACCAGGGTATCGATATCCGCTGTTTCATTAAAATAGCCGATGCCGATGCGGCAGGTTCCCCGGCTAACGGTGCCAATCAGACGATGGGCACTGGGTGCACAATGTAAGCCGGAACGAATCATCACATGACATTCCTGATCCAGATAAAAAGCAATTTCTTCAGGAACGTGACCTGTAATATTAAACGGAATAACACCAACAGTTTTGGAAGAATCCCGGGGACCGTAAATCTCAAGCCCAGGGATCTCACTTAAAACGTTTAGTGCGTAGTCCATTAGGGTATCTTCTTTATGTCGGATTGTTTCCAGGCCTTCTGCTTCGAGAAATGCCAGGGCAGCACCCAGACCGATAATTCCGCTGACGTTCATGGTACCGGCTTCCAGATGGTTGGGGTAATAGTCTGGCTGGTATTCGTAGGCTGAGTCGCCGCCGGTGCCGCCAGAGATGAGGGGATCGATTTTAGCATTGCAATTAACGACCAATCCGCCGGTCCCCATCGGTCCTAAAAGGCTTTTATGTCCAGTAAAGGCCAAAAGATCAATGTTTTGTGCCTGGACATCAATCGGAATAACCCCGGCAGTTTGGGCAGCATCGACTAGTAAAAGGATGTTATGTTTTCGGGCTAAGGCACCGATTTCACCAATTGGTTGGATCGTCCCCAGCACATTGGAGGCATGGGTGAAGACGATAACTTTTGTATCGGGAGTGATGGCTGCTTCCACATCGCTGATATCTGTTTCACCCTGCTCTGTAGCCGGGACCATTGAAATATAAATCCCCAAATCCCGTTCCAGGGTTTTTAGGCATCGCCAGACGGCATTATGTTCCAGTGAACTGGTCACCACATGATCACCGGGTTTTAAGATGCCTTGAAGTGCCAGATTTAAAGATTCAGTAACGGAAGACGTGAAGACCACGGTCTTAGGATCATTATGGTTAAAGAGTTTTGCCAGTTTTTTTCTGGTCTGATAGACTAGACCATCGGCGATAATGGCTTTTTCATAAGATCCGCGACCGGAAGTTCCACCATTATTGACAATATAATCGTAAATTGCTTCGGGAACTGCCAGCGGTTTAGGAAAAGTGGTTGCAGCGTTATCTAAATAAATATCCATAATATACTCCTTCTATAATCAAATAATAATATGCTTAGTCGTTTCTTTTATCATAGACGCTAATGGTAATTTCGTCAATAAAATTAACAGGTAGAATTTGGGTTGATTAAAATTCTGACACTACGAATCGGTTTGGAAAAGGGGCAAAAAAATTACGGTTGACAAATTGGCACGAAAACGATATCGTATGAATAAAACATCATATGAAGGTGCGGTTGTTTGAGTTGTATGAAAACAAAACGATCAGATAACCAAAAAGGAGACACAATGAAAATTACGGTTATTGGTGCGGGTCCGGGTGGTTATGAAGCCGCTATTATGGCAGCTAAATTAGGTGCAGAAGTGACAGTTATTGAGAAAAAGGAGGTTGGTGGCACATGCCTTAATATCGGTTGTATTCCAACCAAAACATTGTTGGCTTCGGCAGATGTTTTGACAACTTCAGCAGAAGCCGAAAAGTTTGGGGTCTTTAATGATCATACGACTGCTAATTTAGAACAAATTATTGAACGAAAAGATAAGCTGGTTTCTGGTTTAGTGAAGGGAATTGAATTTCTTTTTGAATCAAATGGTGTTAATCTGGTTCGCGGGGTTGGCAAACTAATCGATGCTAAAACGGTTGAAGTTGCGCGGAGTGATGGCGAAGCGCTAACACTGGTAAGTGATAAAATACTATTAGCAACGGGGTCAGTCCCGATCTGTCCGGAAATGTTTTGTTATGATGGTGAGAAAGTGATTACCAGTACGGAAGCGCTGTCTTTAAAAACGCTGCCAAAATCGATGATTGTCGTAGGGGGAGGCGTCATCGGGTGTGAATTGGGGCAGTTTTTTAGTCGCTTGGGGACGAAAGTAACAATTGTCGAAATGGCCGACCAGATTTTAAGTGCCGAGGACGAGAGTGTAGCAAAACAACTACTGCGGCAGTTAAAACGGGAAAAAATAAAAGTATTGACCGCCAATGGTGTTACGGATGTGAAGGTTCAGGATTCCGGAGTGTCAGTGACATTAAAAAAGGGTGAACGTTTAGAAGCTGAAATAATGCTGCTTTCGATCGGTCGATCCAGTTTTTCAAAAGGACTTAACCTGGAAGAAGTAGGAATTAAAGTTGATTCTAGAGGTCGGATCGAAGTCGATGAGTCACTAGAAACCAGTGTAAAAGGAATTTATGCCGTAGGGGATCTGATTAATACACCTTATTTAGCTCATGTCGCTTCTAAGGAAGGCATTATCGCCGCAGAAAATATGTTGGGGAAAAACAAAACAGGCGTTCATAAAGCGATCCCCAGATGTGTCTATACCGATCCCCAGGTTGCGGCGGTCGGGATAACTGAAAAAGAAGCACAGCAAAGGGGAATCGTTTATAAGGTTGGAAGTTTTGATTTTCGTTCCCTGGGAAAAGCTCAAATCATCGCTAAAATTCAGGGCCAGGTTAAAATTATTGTCGATGAAAAAGATGTCATTATTGGTGCCTCAATTATTGGACCTGAGGCGACCGATCTTTTGGCTGAGTTAACCATGGCCGTGCATCTTGGCTTAACGGCAGAAGTGCTAGGAGAAGTGATCCATCCACATCCAACCCTGTCCGAAGCCATTATGGAAGCGCTGCATGATGTGCATGGAAAATCAATTAATAAGGTCTCGACGCGGTTTTAAAGGGAGATCTTAAATTACTAAAGAACACTTGACATGTTCACATGAAAGAGTTATCATATGAATATAAGAACATATGAATTCTTATTCATATAAGAAAGAAGGCCCTTCATGTATAAAAATTTTACACCTGATCATGTTAGCTTAACAAAATATTTATTTTACACTGGCAAAGGCGGTGTCGGCAAAACCTCCACCGCCTGCGCAACTGCAGTGAGTCTTGCCGATCAAGGGAAAAAAGTATTTCTTGTCAGCACCGACCCGGCTTCTAATTTGCAGGATGTGTTTGAAACTGAACTATCCGGCCAAGGGGTTCCCATTAAGAACGTTCCTAATTTAATGGTTGCCAACCTGGATCCCATCGAGGCCGCTGAAGAATATAAGGAATCTGTCGTCGGACCATACCGGGGTAAATTGCCAGATGTAGCGATTGCCAGTATGGAAGAGCAACTGGCAGGATCTTGTACCGTTGAGATTGCCGCATTTAACGAATTTTCCCGATTCATCACTGATGAAAAAATGAGCAAAGACTATGATTATATTATCTTTGATACCGCCCCCACCGGTCACACCCTCAGAATGCTTCAATTACCATCAGCCTGGGACAGCTTTATTGATGACAGTACCCATGGTGCTTCCTGTCTGGGGCAGCTATCCGGTTTAACCGAACAAAAGAAAATGTATGAAAAAGCCGTGCGAACCCTCTCTGATGGTGATATGACAACCTTGATTCTAGTTTCACGACCGGAACCATCGCCGCTGGCAGAAGCAGCCAGAGCGTCTAAGGAATTAAAAGAAATTGGCGTTGAGAATCAAATTCTGATTATCAACGGAGCGCTGGAAAATTTTGACAAAACCGATGAAATTGCGACAGCCTTTTATGGCAAACAAAAAGACGCCGTCAAAAATATTCCCAATAGTTTAAAGACTCTGGATATTTATACCTTACCGCTTCGTGCCTATAACGTTGCCGGGGTTGATAATATACGCCGACTATTCACCGAAGATGATGTGATTGATGTTGAAAAAGTTCAGGAAACAATTGACTTGCCTGGTTTGGAAAAACTGGTCAAAGATATGTACGATTCAAATAAAAAAGTGATCTTCACCATGGGTAAAGGTGGCGTTGGTAAAACGACTATCGCAGCCGCTATAGCACTGGGACTCTCAAAAATGGGCAAGAAGGTCTATCTAACCACCACCGATCCAGCCGGGCATATCAGTGCATCAACTATGGGTGGTGAAAACATTAGTGTCAGTAATATTGATGAAGCCGAAGAATTGCAAAAATATCGTGATGAGGTCGTTGGAAAAGCCAAAGCAGCGAATATGAGTCAAGATGACATTGATTACATTATTGAAGATTTAGAATCTCCTTGTACCCAGGAAATTGCCGTATTTAGAGCTTTTGCAGAACAGGTAAAAAAAGCTGAAGATGGAGTAGTTGTGATTGATACGGCACCAACTGGTCATACCTTGCTGCTCCTTAACTCGACTGAGAGCTATCATAAAGAAATGGAACGATCCAATGCAGATATTCCGGATTCAGTTGTTAATCTTTTACCACGATTGCAAAATCAGGCCGAAACGGAAGTGGTGATTGTAGCTCTACCAGAAGCAACACCAGTTTTTGAAGCACTGCGCTTAGAAGCAGATTTAAAACGTGCTGGTATTATGAATAAGTGGTGGGTTATGAACGCCAGTTTATTGGCCACCGACACCAAGGACCCATTCTTACGGGCACGCGCCAATAATGAAGAAAAATGGATCAAGCGAATTGCAAAAGATACTAAAGGAAACTATGTGGTTATTCCCTGGAAAAAATAAACAAGTCTGTTTCGACAGATCGACGAACAAGTTGAATTAATTAAAAATAAAACTAAGAGGAGAAACAAAATGATTATTACAGATGAAGCAAAAGTGGTATTAGAAGAAATGTTAAAAGAAGGCGGTCAAGATTCACTCCAGGCATCCCTGCAACAGGGTTGTTGTGGAACATCCCTTTATTTTACTTTTACCAATAAAAAAGCAGATGATCAACCAGTGGTCGTAAATGGCATTAATGTGTTAATGGAAGGTGAAGCTGTTATTAAAACGAACACAGTTACGTTAAAAACCGATGATGAAGGCAAGTTGATTGTTGAGGACTCAGCTCAGAAATCAGGTTGTTGTTAATTTAAATGATTAAGAGCAGAGCTTTTTAAAAGGCTCATCTTTTAGAAGGAGAAGAAAATGAATAAAGTAGAAATATATGATCCGGCCATGTGCTGCTCAACAGGGGTATGTGGACCAGGTGTAGACCCCGAGTTGTTACGGGTTTCAGCCATATTAAATGTGCTAGAAGGTGAAGGAAAAAAAATTCTCAGATATGGTTTGTCTGAAGACCCAATGGCCTTTGTTGCTAGCAAGACAGTAAATGATTTAATTCTTAACGAAGGGGTTGAAGTGCTTCCGGTCACTATTGTCGATGGTGAAGTAAAAAGGAAAAAAGGATACCCTTCCAATACAGAATTGGCAACCTGGGCAGGACTATCTGAAGAAGAATTAGTGAAGCTGGTTGCGAAGGCTCAAACAGCTACGATAATCAAGAATGATTAACGGGCGCGTACCAGGTCAGAAAACCAATGAAAAAGGTCTGAAAAGCTTACGTTCATAGAGATAATATTCAAGGTGCAAATTTTGCAAGGGTTGTTTGGGTGTTGCAGGCAACTTAACTAACAACCCTTTGCTTTGATTTTTATAAATGAATCGTTGAAGTGGTGGCTTTAATAAAAGTTATAGATACAAGAGGTGAAAAAATGACAGTTGTTGAAATACTTAAGGTTTTATCAGATACGAATCGCCTAAGAATTCTGAATTTATTATACGTTCAGGAGCTGTGTGTTTGCGAGTTGGAATACTTATTGGGAATCTCTCAATCTAATCTTTCAAAGCATCTCAGATTGATGAGTGATGCTGGTTTTTTGGAAAGTCGTCGGCAGAACAAATTTGCCTATTATAAAATAAAGGCGTCCGTTTTTTCTGAGCATCCCTTTCTGACAACTATTTTTGAGACGGAATTAAATAAAGAAGAATTTTTAATGGAAGAAATAAATAAATTAAGTCATTATCAGAAGAGTGAATTAACCTGCCATAGTATAACAGCGTTGATAGTATAAAAAATGAGGTAACGCTAACTATTGTGTTTAGGAAAGTTAGACCTGTCCGGTGACAGGTGTTGTGCTTGGGGGAGACTGTGGTTAACAAAAAGCGAGGTATAATATGGAACTTAAACGGCTATATATTGAGCTCACAAATCGATGTAATCTGAATTGTGAGATGTGTTTTAGGCATACCTGGGACACCATTGAAGGGGATATGGATTTGGAACTATTAAAGTCCATTCGTGAACAGGTAAAAGAGTTTGGGTCACTTGAAGAAGTTTTTTTTGGCGGGATCGGTGAACCGACGGTGTACCCACATTTTAAAGAAGCCGTTGAGTTATTTGATGGTTATAAGCTTTTAATGACCAGTAATGGGATTATGACAGAAGAAAATGCGAAGTTGATCTGTGAAAAATTTAATGAGGTTTATTTTTCAGCAGACCAGTATCACGAAGATACCCAGGGCGTCAAGGATCAACTAATCAATACCTTTGAAACAATCTCAAAGTATCATAAACAAACCCATTCATCCACTCCAAAGGTTGGTGTTGCCTATGTGATGACAAAAAGTAATAAAGAAGCCTTGTTTGAGATCATGGATATGATGAGGCACTATGGTTTTCATCGGCTGTCGCTATCGCATCTGCTACCGATCAACGAAAAAGATACAAATGATATTTTTTATAATCGATATGAAAATGCTGAAGGTAAGGCTTATTTAGAAAAAATATTTACCTATCGCGATATTAAAATAAATATTCCGGATATGGAATTAAAAACTGAACGACGCTGTACCTTCATTGACAAAGGTTATGTTTATATTGACACCAAGGGCGAAGTGATGTCCTGCTACCGTCTGGCCAACAGTTATGATGAGTACGTCTTTGGGGACAAAAAAAGAGTGATTAAACATTCATTTGGAAATGTAAGTGAAAAATCCTTAAAAGCGATTATCGAAGGCAAAGAATATCAGGATTTCTGGAACACAGTTTACAATAATCAATATCCATCCTGTATTGACTGTGATCTCCGCGGTGGATGTAGCCTGGTAGAAGACACCAAATACGACTGCAATTTCAATACGCCATCCTGTGCCGACTGTCTATGGGTTCGAAATTTCGTACGCTGTCCATAGGAGTATAAAATCTAAATGAGTAAGGAAGTACTGTAAAAGCGAACTGAGCGCGATACAGTACTTTTCTGTATTTAATAAAAATTTGTGTAAAAACTATTGACATATAAAATAAATATTATACAATTGCTTATATCGAAACGATATACTTAAAAAACCAGAATAATTATTGGTCTGGTGTACAGATTATTTTGAGATAATGGATTATTAAGAGGGTAATAGCAACTAAAAAGAAAGTGTGATGATGCACTAAAGGTATGATCAGGTGGATCGCATTGAAAAAGAAAGAGTGTGCTGAAAGAAGGGTGTTATGTTAGAATTTGCAATCCTTGGTTTCTTGTTGGATCGGGATATGACCGGTTATGATATCAAACAAATGATGGTCTTGCGGACATCAAATTTTATTGATGCCAGTTTTGGTAGTATTTATCCAATGCTTAAACGATTGGAAAAGATTGGACTGATTACTTTTTCTGAAATTGTCGAAGGTAACCGGTTTAAAAAAATGTATACCATAACGCAAAAAGGACGCGAACATTTTATCGAATGGCTGCAAACACCTTGTACATTTTCTCCTTTTAATCAGGAATATTTGGCAAAACTGTTTTTTTACAAACATTTAAAGAAAAATGATGCGATTCTAAATATCGAACTTTTTAGAGGGACAGTACAGGATGCTATGGAAAAACTGTCGGAAATTGAAAGAACAATCGGTGATGGGATGGACCCTTTTGAATACGCCAGTCTTTCGTTTGGTCGGACCTATTATGAGATGGTTTTGAACTGGCATGAAAAACTCATTGATGATTTAAAAAATACCTCATTGGAATAAATGGGTAAAATTAACCGTACATCTTCTAACGATGTACGGTTTTTATAATTCATTATTATTTTCTGAGACAATACGCAAAAAAACATCAGCGACTTCTGGATCAAACTGGGTATGTTTGCCATTAATGATTTCTTGAATGGCGGCCTCAAGTGTTAGCGGTTCTTTATATGGTCGGCCATAAGTCATCGCATCAAAAGCATCGGCAACAGCGATGATCCGGGCTTGCAAAGGGATTTGATCGCCGGATAAGCCTTTGGGATAACCTTTGCCATCATATCGCTCGTGATGAAAGAGAATAATATTGGCGAGCGGAGCGTAATCATTGAGCGAACTCAAGATGCTGTAACTGATTTCCGGATGCCTGTGAATTTCCATCCATTCAAAATTAGTTAGTTTATCAGACTTATCCAAAATCTCGTTACCAATGGCAATTTTCCCAATATCGTGAAGAGTACCTGCCGTTTTCAACTCATTAATCTCTTCATTTGTCATTCCTAGCTCGGTTCCGATAAGGCCGCTAATTTTACTCACCCGCTCTGAATGTTCCTGTTCACGGGGAAGCTTTTCATAAAGGGTCTTCATAATAAATTGAATAGCTTCGTTACGGGTGCTGCTGCGTTCGGAAATTTTGTATTGATACATCTTGTTTTCAGCAGCTTTAAAGACCTCGTCAATTTCCTCATCCGGAGTATTTTTAACACCCCAGCCGCTGGAAATAGAGATATGACCTGCTTCGAGATTTTCTTGGCTTAGCGCTGTATTGATCCGTTTCGCCAGTTCTTTGGCCTCCTTGATAGTCGTCTGGGGAAGTAGGATAACAAACTCATCACCGCCAACACGGGCGATAATATCGTCGCTTCTCGCTTTTTCTTGCATGATCTGGGAAACTTTTTGAAGTAGTCGATCCCCAGCCAGATGTCCAAAGGCATCATTGGTTAGCTTTAATCCGTTGACATCAAAAATAAGCAGCGATAAAGGCAGATTTCGTGGGGTATTTAAGCGTCTTAGTTCTTCATCAAAAAAACGACGGTTGTATAAACCGGTAAGGTGATCGTGAAAGCTTAAGTATTCAATTTGCTCCTGCTTCTCTTTTTTATCAGAAAAGTCCCGAAAGACAATAACAACTCCGGTAATATGACCATCCTGATCTTTGATTGGGGCAGCACTATCCTCGATTGGAATCGTCAGGCCATCTTTAGACAAAAGCAAGGTATGATTGTTGAGTTCAATAATTGCTCCTGTTTCAAGAACCCGGGCGGCTGGGTTTTCACAGCTTTCTCGGGTATATTCATCAACAAGACAAAGAACCTGATCAAGGGGTAAACCATAAGCTTCTTGCAAAGACCAACCGGTAAGTTTTTCAGCAACTTTGTTGATTAAGGTAACATATCCCCGTGAATCGGTAGAAATAACACCATCGCCAATGGACAACAGAGTCGTTCGAAAACGTTCTTTTTCGATAAAGAGTGATTTCTCAATAACTTTACGCTGGGTGATATCCTGAATACTGACCACAAATTTGAATGATTGATCGGTTTTAATACAAAAAAAATCGGCTAAAAACCAGCGTTCATCGGAAATCAGCGGAGATTTATATTCATAGTTTTGTTTTTTTTGAGTAGTATAAGTTTTTTTAAAAACAGATAAGATTTCATCAGAAATATCCTTTGAAAAAATAGTGGTGATATGACTTCCAATGATCTTATTTTTGGGCATAAAAAGCGTGGTTTCGTCATGGACGATGACATTCGTGAAATAATAATCGTCGCTGACCTCAAACACAATATCGTGGAGGGTGGTAAGAAGCAGATTCTTCTCAGCCAAATCCTGCTTTTCTCTGGTGATATCATGAAATAAGGTGATGAAATAATTGGTTTCGGGAGAATAGACCTGAATCCGATACCATCGCTTTAAAGGCTCTGAATACTGTTCGATTTCATCCGCTCCGTTGTTAAGAGCAATCTCACCGTAGAAACGTATCCAGTTAAAGTCTGAATCCTTGATCTCTGGTAATATTTGTGTTAATGTCTTTCCGATGATCATTTGGCTTTGCAGTCCAGTTGCGGTTTCAAAGGCTTTATTAACCTCAATAAATTCATAATCTACAGGAACGCCTTGAGTATCACAAATAATTCGATGATACGCATAACCCACATGCAAATGCTTAATGGTTTCATGATAAAAATTATTTGCCATAATCCCCGACCTCCTATCCCAAAATTCATAGTTTTATCTGAGATGCGATCGCATTTTTTGCTCAGATTTTTGCAGAATTGAATCGCATTTATTTATATTCCTATTATGCATAATTTTAATAAAGAATACAATGATTTATTGATAAATTATGAACGATTTTAAGAATCGAAATACTTCATCGTGTTGTCTTTTAATCGGTGTCGGAGAAATATATTACGATTTGAATTGCTTCCATCGCTTTAAGGTTGGGAAGAAAGCTTCCATTTCTTGCCTGGCTTCATCGGCACTAATCCCTGGTTTCTCTTTTAATAGGTAGGGAATACTCACCTCAATCATTCGTTCTTTTGTAATTTGCGACGTGAATTCACCGTTTTTATAACAATCGTCACAATAATCAAGGCTCCTGGTACCGTTTTTTTCAGTGCCATACAGTTTATTGGTTTCGCCCATCGGTTTTCCACAGCTTTGACATAGTTTTTCATTCATTGTCGTATCTCCATTCATTATTTAGAAATCTCGGTTTAGCTTTGTAGCACATTTGGTTCAGGAAGCAATGACGTGGTGATTGTTTGTCTCAAGGCAAAGAATCGCCACACCAAGACCTTTGACTTGGATTTATTATACCCGGTGTTTCCATTTCAAAACAAGTGACGCGCTGGTGTGCATTAGAATACAGAGAAAATTAAGAAAACAAATTTACAAACCAACAATAAATGTGTACGGAAAAAAGTGATTCGTCTTAGAATGATCTAAATTGTAAAAGTATGTGACATTATAATAAAATGAACTTAACAGTAAATTTAGAGCAAGAAGACAAAATAGCAGAAAAAACGAAATAATGATAAAAAAAACAGAAATCATGTCGTAATTTGGACTAGAATTAAGGTTAAAACAGTATATTAATTAAAATATACTAAAAAATATTGACATTCATGTTGTATACGAGTACAATAAAGTTGGAAATAAAAAATAAATTACAATATTGATAATCGTTATGGCTGTAAATAAAAGATTCCATTTAGCGTATAATAAGGTAATTACGAAACGGACTGCGTTAAATGCAGCGGATTCGTAATTATCAATTATAAAAATTAAAGGAGAAGTAATATGTCAAAACTTGAAGAAGTTAAAGCAAAGGTCGAAGCAGGAAAGTCCAAATTGGTTCCCGGTCTGGTTCAGGAAGCCCTGGATGAAGGTAATGCAGCAGCAGAAATTCTCCAGGCTATGGTCGATTCCATGGGTGTTGTTGGGGACAAATTCTCATCAGGAGAAATTTTCGTACCGGAAATGTTAATCGCGGCTAAGGCCATGTCAAAAGGCGTGGAAGTGTTAAAACCTCTGATGGCTGGCGACGGTTCCGCTTCTTTAGGTACTTGTGTAATCGGTACCGTAGCTGGGGATCTCCATGATATCGGCAAGAATCTGGTTTCGATGATGATCGAAAGTGCCGGATTTGATATGATTGATTTAGGTGTTGATGTACCCGCGGACACCTTTGTTTCGGCAGTTAAAGATAATGATAATGTGAAAATCGTCGCGTGTTCTGGCCTGCTGACTACCACCATGCCAGCTTTAAAAGAAGCCGTAGCAACCGTTAAAGCGGCTTGTCCGGATGTAAAAGTTATTGTTGGGGGGGCCCCGGTTACACCGGAATATGCTGCTGAAGTTGGCGCCGACGGATATGCGCCGGATGCTGGTAGTGCGGCTGTCAAAGCGAAAGAACTGGCTACGGCTTAATTTCATAAATATTTACAAGAGGAGAAATCAAAATGCTGACAAAAAGACAGAATCTGGTAGAGGTCATGAAGGGTGGTAACCCGGATCGCTTTGTAAAACAATACGAAGCTTTCGCAATGATGATGAAAACGCCAATTACACGAATTAAGCCACCAGTAGGTGGAGAGATTGTGAATGAATGGGGAGTTACCATTCGCTGGCCAGAAGGTCAATTAGGTGCCTTTCCGGTACATGATGAAGAACATATTGTGGTCAAAGATGTTACCAAATGGAGGGACTATGTAAAAGCACCTTCGGTTGAACAACCCGAGGAAAAATGGGCTGTTGCCATTGCTGAAGCCGAGGCCGTTGACCGAAATGATCAATATGTCACTGTTTTTGTGGCACCAGGAATTTTTGAGCAGGTTCATTATCTGATGAGCATGGAAGAAGCGTTAATGGCATATTACGAAGAGCCGGAAGCGATGCATGAGCTCATTGACTATATTGTGGAATTTGAACTTAAACTGGCGAAAGAGTTTATTGATCATCTTCATCCGGATGCCGTTTTCCATCATGATGACTGGGGCAGTCAGATCAATTCATTTATCTCTCCAGAGATGTTTGATGAATTCTTTGTTCCGGCCTATAAGAAAATCTATGGGTATTACAAAGACAATGGGGTAGAATTAGTCATACATCATAGTGATAGCTATGGTGCTAACCTGGTACCATCCATGATTGAAATGGGTATCGATATTTGGCAAGGCGTGATGACCACCAACAATGTCCCAGAACTGATTAAAGCGTATGGCGAAAAAATAACGTTTATGGGTGATATTGATAGCGGCGTTATTGATTTCCCGGGATGGACCCAGGAAAATATTGCAGAAAAAGTGGAAACAGCGTGTCGACGATGCGGAAAACTATATTTCATACCTGGTGCCAGCCAGGGCCTGAACGTTAGTTCATTCCCCGGTGTTTACGAAGCAACGGATGAAGAAATTGATAAAATGACAAAAGAAATGTTTTAATTTAAAGGAGGTTTCATCCCATTTTAAATCTGGGTTGAAACCTCCTTTTTAGATGATAACAATTATTTATAGAGAAACTTAATTTGCCTGCAGTCAATGGTTTTAGCGATTTGGATACCCTTATAAAGAAGGGTGGTGACCGCATGTTGATCGATGCCAAGCAATCGGGGTAGAATTCCATTAAGTAAAAAGATCAATTCGTCAATCGAGTCATTTAAAGGTTTTTCAAAATAGTTCAGGAAATACTCGCGGCGTCCACCAAAATCAATAAAAAGTAAGTTATCGAATTCTCTTTCGCTGACGACTAAATTGTATTCTTTTATATAACCAAGGTAGGTGTTGCGGATGAAATCACCAGCAACGCGATAGTTTGAGGCTTTTCTAAGAATTTCATAGTAAAACCGTCGATTGTTTTCATTGTTGAGAATCAGATCAAAATAGATATAACTCAAAGCCGCGTGATGAAGGATGGGATTTTCAAATCCATCAATTGTCAGTGCGTTTAGACATTTGTCAATTTGCTGGTAATAATCCAAATAGATCTCGTGGACAATCTTATCTTTTGTTTTAAAATAATAGGTAAAAAGACCAATGGGTGTATCAGCTGTTGTTACGATGTCTTTAATCTTTGTTTTTTCATAACCATGTTCATAAAAGCACTTTTTTGAAATTTCATAAAGATGGTTTCTTGTCTGGATACCTTTTTCGTACATTTTATACTCCTCGAGTCTTCAGGATTCAATCTGCTTACATCCTATCATATTTCGGTATAGATTTAAATCCAAAAAATTATAAATCAGATAAATTTTATGATTTTAATTTAAGTGGAAAGAAATAAAACAATTCGTCCCTTTAACTGATGACAATTGTTTCGGTTGACAATTTAAAATATATGTAATATATTACCTTTTAGAGAAGTGTGCTTTAACATCTGCTGTTATAAAATGAAGAAAAGAGGGCGATTATGATTACAATCTTATCAGATCATACAGAAGTTGGCGAAAGACTCAATAAAAAACTGAGGGATGGAAAAATAGAAACTGAATTTATTTCTTTAACTGATTTGGACGTGGGTCCATGTTACAGTTGTGGCGGATGTACTGATAAAACCTATGGACAGTGCATACATCGGGATGATGCCGATATTATTCTGCCAAAATTGATGAAAACTGATGTGTTGGTCATGGTAAACCCGGTTAAATGGGGAAGCTATTCATTTAAAATGAAACGTGTTTTCGATAAATGTGCTGTTATTGGAGATCGGCATTATTATTGTAAAAAGGGGGAGCTGGTTAAAGGAAAAATTGGTCGGGTTCACACTCTAGTAGCGATTGGTGTTAAGGATCAATGGAAGAATGACGAAAAAAGTGCTTTTAAGAACCTGGTTGTGGAAAACATCAAGATTATGAACATCAAGGGTAGTGTATATATGGTTGATGACAGCAACCTTAACGTTTGCCTTGAATCGGTAGTGGAGGGTTTAAACCAATGAAAAAAGCAGTTATAATAAACCTGAGTCCCAGAAAAACAGGGACAAGTATGATGCTGGCTAATCGTTGCCAGACGTTTCTTTCTTCTCGGGATTATCAGGCAGAAATCCTGCATTTATATCCAAACTTAAAAAATTTAAATCCGTTATTGGTAGCTATTAATGACGCCCAGACGATTATCATGGTTGGTCCCTGCTACATTGATACTTATCCAGCCGATACAGTATACTTTTTAGAAGAGCTTGAAAAGAACCAGGACGTCCTCCATGGACAAGGTCTTTATGGGATTATTCAGGGCGGGATGCCCTATGTTCATACCCATGAATCAGGTCTGAACATGCTAGAACTGTTTGCCGGTGATTATGACCTCAGTTATAAGGGGGGATTTGTGATTGGCATGGGGGCAATGCTAAATGGTCAACCATTAGACAAACTATTAAATGGTAAAAAAGTTGAGCACGGGTTTGGACTTTTTCTGGAAAACGTGGCAAAGCAAGAAATCTCTCAGCCGAACCTATATCATCATGCCCAGTTAAGGATGCCGGGGCTGGTTTATTATTTAATGGCAAAAATGATGAATCGAAGAATTGATAAACAGCGTCGGGAAAAGGGGATTGGGGATCAGGCAAAAAGCCCCTATGAGAATCTTTAAATCAATGAGTCACAAAGAGAAGAGCAGGAGAATTAACGAACTGAAACGATAAAAAAAAGTTTATGCATTTTTAGCGAAAATAAGGGTAAAAAGTAAAAAATAGATTAAATGACAAAATATCAGAAATTTATTTAGGAGGTGGATTCATGATTCAGGAAAACCCGAAAAAGAATCCGGAAGAAGAAAAATTAGGATGTTTGAGCCAGGAAAAACGCAGACGACTTAGTACCAAAAAAAATTACTTATGGGTTGTGGCGGTTAGTTTATGTTGTCTGGTGATGATCGTTGCAGGGGGGTGTTTTGGTGGCGCTATCCAGGAAAACAGTAAAACCGCAATCGATGAGTCCATGGTTTCTGATCAGACAAACGGTGAGATGGCAAGTGCGGTGGAGACAGTCGAGCCAGCGGCAAATGCCAGTGCACCTTTTGATGCATCAAAGATTATTTATAGCGGAAACATCAGTCTGAACACCGACGACTACCAAAGTACCTTTGAAAAAATTCGTAACTATGCGCAGGAATTGGGTGGATTTGTTCAGGATGCGGGATCGAACTATGCATCAGAACAGGCTGGCGTTCAAGCTAACTCGGGCTATCTTACCATTCGGGTGCCATCGGCGAAATTTTCAGAAGCGATGACCGAGATCCAGACATTAGGCAGTCCTATTAGTGCCAATGTCAGCAGCACCAATATTTCGCAGCAGTATCAGGACGTGCAGGCGCGTCTTAATAATCTGAAAATTGAAGAGGGACGACTGGTGGAGTATTTAAAACAGGCCATCAATATCACCGACTTGTTAGCGATTGAGAGTGAACTAAACCGTGTACGCACAGAAATTGACAGTCTGACCACCACGATAAAAAACTGGGATACCGATATGGCCTACTCAACGATTTATATTTCACTTTATGAAAAGAAATTATCCTCGTCAGTGGTAAGTTCCCCCTTTTCTGAAATATTTTCTAAAATAGCGGAAGGGTTTGTAACATCGATCAATTTAGTTCTTTATATCTTTGCCTTTCTGATCGTTTTAATTTTCAGGCTGATTCCATTTGCTGCCATTGCCGGATTAGGATTCTTTATTGGTATGATGATCAGAAAGAAAATGAAAGAAAAGAAGCGTCGTCTCAAAAAAATCGATACTATTGAACCGGAAGATACAAAAATAGAGGATAAAAAATAAGGAGGAAAGACAATGTTTTGTGAAAACTGTGGTAAACAAATTCCAGATGATGCAGCATTTTGTACCCATTGCGGAGCCAAACAATCAGGAGGTTCGGCACCATCCCAGACCGTAAGTACGATACCAAAGCCCCAACCAGTTAGAGCAAGTCCACCGACACAACCGGTCGGAGCTACCGCGGGAGTGGATTTGATTACGATGGGACAGTACCTGATTATGTTTTTGATCACAGCCATTCCCATTGCCGGGATTGTGATGCTCTTTATTTGGGGATTTGGCAGTGAAACAGGTCCTAATAAAAAGAATTTTGCCCGGGCATATTTGATAATGATGGCAATTGCCATCGCCTTGGGAATTCTCATCAGCATTGTGATGGGGGCAATTATGGCATCCATTATGGGTTCTATGTATTACTATTAAGCAGCTATAACATACAAAAGAGATGCCTACGAGTTGGCATCTTTTTTGTGATTAGCACGTTATCGCGTGCGTTGTGTGAAGGATGGGTGAGAAGCGACTGTAAATTTATCAGGGCCATTAACAAATAGACATTGACAATTAAAGGCAAAAAAAATATAATAAAAATAATTAAATACGGAATGAAATTGCTTACTGATCTTAACTTCCTAAAATATTAGAATATTATGGAGGTTATGACGTTAGGGTTTTGTTGGAAACGACAGGGCCTCCCACATTGGAAAAGTAAGAGAATTCATGTTTGCATCGAATTTTTTGTGGGTTTAGCTTTGCTGAGCCTTCTTTTTTTGCAAAAATTGTTTTTTTTGTTTTTTCTGTTGGGATTCCTGACTCAGCATGCTTCCGTAAAAAAGAAAGCTCAGGAGGAAAAAATGAAAAAGAAGTTGTTAACACTGGCATTGGTGATGGTTTTAGGGGTTGGTCTGCTTGGTTGCAGTTCACCTGCGGCAGATTCAAAAAAAGAAGAAAACGCTTCCAAAACGGAAAGCCAGGAGCAGGTGGCCGAGTTTAGCATTACCCTGGAAGGGGTTGATGGAAAAACCCAGTTGACCCAGGCAGATCTTGCGGCTCTTCCTTTGGTTGAAAAAACCATAAAAATGACTAAAAAAGATGGCTCAGAAACAGGTGGGATTTTTAAAGGGTATGCCTTAAAAGACGTAGCCGAAAAATTAGGAGTCACCGATTTTACCAGCATCACGATGGAAGCATCAGATGGTTATTCCAAGCCCTATGATCAGGCGACGGTGGAAGCAGAGGATTCACTACTGACCATCTCACTTGACGGTGAAGAACTCGTCAGCGTAGTGGCAGGCAGTTTAGGTTCCAGCGCCTGGGTTCAAAACATCAGTAAAATGAGTGTTGTGAAATAATAAGAGCTTAAGTGGGCAAAGTCACCTTTGCCTGCTTTGTTTTGTTTGGGGAGCGGTGCGGATTTTAGAATTAAAGGAGGGTTAAAAAGATGAGCAGAGAAACGCGTGATGATGACACCTTGGTTAATTTGAGTAACAAAAATTCTAAACGCAAAGAGCGGCTCAAACGATGGATCCTGCCACTGGTGATTCTCTCTTTAACCCTTTCTTCTGTTTTTCTGATTGCGATTAACAAAAGTCAGACGGAGCAGCGGTTGGGTGCTCTGGGGCAGGAAACTGTTAAAATAATAGTCGGTGATGAAATGGTTGCCCAGTTTAATCTTGACGAGGTCAAAGTACTGCCAAAGGTTTTGATTGATGAGGGGCTAAATACCAGTAACGGCAGAGAAGAGGTGGTCTTTGGTGGTTTGCTGTTAAAAGATGTGCTCGACACCACTAACTTTGACTACCATCAGTATAATACCGTAACCTATAAAGCCATTGATGGTTATGCGTCCCCCGGGACGGTGGCTGAATTGGACGCGGGTGGGGTCTATCTAGTCTATGAACGAAACGGGATTCAAAATACCGATAAAACTCAGGGTGGAACGGGTCCCATGGAAATTGTTATTACCGGTGAGACCTTTAGTTTGCGAAATTGCAAGTATTTAAGTGAAATATATTTCGAGTAAAATAATTACCATAAATGAGGTGCATGATGAAAGTAATGTCGGTAAGGGGATTGACCCATTCGGGAAAAACAACAGTGATCGAAACCATTATCAGAGGCCTGAGAAGAAGAGGCTATTCGGTGGGATCGGTTAAGGAAATCCACTACGAAGCCTTTATGATGGATCAACCGGGCACCAACACCGATCGTCATAAAGAAGCCGGTGCACAACTGGTGACGGCTCTGGGGATGTATGAAACGGATATTCTCTATCAGGAAAAATTGCCGATCCGAAAGCTGCTGGCTCACTACGACTATGATTATGTGATATTAGAGGGTGTTGACGATCCAACAATCCCTAAAATTATCACCGGACATGATTGCGAAGGTCTTGAGGAGCGCTTAGATGACACGGTTTTTGCATTTTCGGGAGTTATTGCCGACAAACGTAAAGAATATCGGGGAAAAGAAGTGGTTCACTGCCTGAAGGAACCGGACCGTCTGGTTGATCTGGTTCAGCACTATGCGTTTGAGTTGTTACCTGGCTTTACAGAAAAGTGCTGTGGTTTATGTGGCACAGATTGTGCCGGTTTTTGTCGCCAGATTATTACAGGTGAGGTAAAAAGATCGGATTGTCCCCTTAAAGATGATGGGGTAACTCTAAAAATTAATGGACAAGCGATTGTAATGGTGCCCTTTGTTCAAAAACTCATTCAAAACGTCGTGCTCAGTGTGGTTTCAGAATTGGAAGGTTATGAAAAAGGAGCCGATATAAAAATACATATCGGCAGGCCGCAAGTGGATGAATGAGACTAATAAAAAACTATGAAGCCGGCACCTATGAGGTGATCAGGCAATTTAAAAGTAAGAAAAACCGGGTTCGACTGATTAAGATTTCAGATGGTGAACAGGTACTCGAACTGATCGAAAAGAAATTTGCAAAAACAGAATCCCTTGAAAATGAGTTGGCGATGCTAAAACGGCTGAGTGATATGGATTTTAGCGTAGCGCCGTGTCGGGGCCGGTTTGATCGGGTGCTTCTTTATGAATATCTTGAAGGTGTCACCCTTTGTGAAAAACTAGAAGTTGCAGAAGCGCAAGAAACAAGTCGTAGTGGTGATACAGTTATGCCTGGCAAGGAAATAATTGATCTTTTTAAAAAGACCATTGATTGGCTTAATCGACTGCATCAAAAAACTGGCCTGGCTTTTTACGACATTAATCTCAGAAATTTCATTATCCGTGATGGCACAGTTTATGCCATTGATTATGAAGATTTCCAGGCATTAACAGCGGCAGTTGATTATGGAAGACTGCTGGCCTTTACCCTAACCTACAGGCCCAGCTTTACCCAGTGGAAAAAAGCGCTAATCAGTGAACTGGAAGACTATCTAAAGAATCAGATCAAAGCGGATCTAGATGAAATTCGGCTGGAAAAAGAGAAAGAACTTGTGCGTATCAAGAAAAGGAGGGCTAAACTTGTTTGAGAAAAAATTTGAAAAGATGACCCTTTTTGATCTGGTCACCATTGCCATGATGTCAGCTCTGGGTATCGCGGTTAAGGTTGTTCTGGTACCCCTGGTACACATTATTACCGGTCCTTTTTTTATCCCGGGGGGTTCAATTTCCGGGGGAATCTATATGCTTTTTATTGTTTTAGGTGCCATGCTGGTAAAAAAAACCGGAGCGGCCTTTTTGGTTTGTCTGGTACAGGCCATTTTGGTAACCGTTACTGGCACGATGGGTTCTCATGGCATCATGAGTATGATGACCTATTTAATGCCGGGGATGGGGGTGGAAATTCTTTACTTCGTTATCGGAAAATATAAATATACCAAAGGTGGCTGTTTTAGTGCCGGGGTGGTTGCCAATGTGCTCGGTAGCTTTGGGGTTAATTTTGTCTTCTTCCGACTGCCGTTGATTCCGTTACTTTTGACCCTGAGTTTATCAGCCTTGTCCGGGGGACTGGGCGGACTGCTGGCCTACGCTATTGCGAATCAAGTCAATCGTCTCGGTTCGTTCAAGGCGCACGAGGCGGAGGAATCGCTTGATATTCGTCTTAGCGGTGATCCGGGACGAATCGATAAAGAGGAGAAGACCAACTGTGAATAAGGGGAAGGTACAAAAAAAGATCAAATCGATCAAAGTTGGAGACGAGATAGAAAGAAAATGGGAGGCAGCGATGAATCCGATTGAGGTCCACGATCTTTATTTTCGTTATCCTGGCTGTGATACCAATATTCTCCATGGACTGGATTTGAGTCTGAAAACAAATGAAATTTTAGCAGTCGCTGGTTATTCCGGCTGTGGTAAAAGCACCCTGTGTCATATCTTAGCTGGGATCATCCCCAAAACCATCCGGGGAAGAATTCAGGGTGAGGTGACCTTGTTTGGCGAATCGATTTTTGATATGCAAACACCCCGACTAGCCGAAAAGGTGGGAATTGTGTTTCAGGAACCGGATAATCAATTATTTTCTCCCACCATTGAGGCGGAGGTTGCCTTTGGACCCGAAAATCTCTGTGTCAAACGGGAGATTATTGGAGAACGGATCGCGGCGATGCTTCAGTTGGTCGGTATGGAAGAGTTCCGGTTTGAAACGCCCAACAATCTTTCCGGCGGGCAAAAACAACTGATCGCTCTGGCTTCAGTTCTTAGTATGGAGCCGTCGGTACTGCTTTTTGATGAGGCCTTGTCGCAGATCGATACCCGCGGCCGGGAGATGATCAAAGCGGTGATGTTACGCTTACGAGAAGCGGGGAAATCGATTATCATGGTCGAGCATGACTTTGACAATATGGACATTGCCGATCGCATCCTGGTGCTGAAGCATGGTCGGTTGATTCCTTACGAGGGCAGCTTGTAAATCGATCGATCGGTAAAAGTAAAACATATAAGTAAAGCATAAACAATGAACGGAGCCAGTATGGAGAGTTACATTAAACTTGCGGGAATAACCTATGCTTATCCCCGCAGTCGGTTCGCATTAAAAAATATCGATTTATCCCTGAATCGGGGTGAAATTACGGGGATTATCGGCGAAAATGGATCAGGTAAAACGACTCTGGGGAAAATTATCATGGGCATTCTAAAACCTGATTCAGGAAGTATTGAGATTGATGGCGTGGACGGTAAGGCGTTAAAGTTATGTGAACGAGGCGGAAAGATTGGCTATGCCTTTCAAAATCCGGATCGTCAGCTTTTTGCTGCCAGTGTCCAGGACGAAATCACGTTTCCCCTTGAAATCAAGGGACTCGATAAAAAGGTCGCCCATGAAAAGGCCGCCGTGCTGCTAAAACGGTTTGAGCTTAATCAGCTCAAAGATCGGGTGCCGATGCGATTGAGTCGCGGCGAAAAACAGCGTCTGGTGTTGGCGGCAACCATGGCCCAGGAACCCGGGTTTCTGATTTTAGATGAACCCGCAACGGGGCTGGATCGGGACCGCAAAAAAGCATTGTATCAATTGATGGAAGAGCTCGCCGGAGAAGGCATTGGTCTGGCTGTGATTTCCCATGATCTTCAATTTATCAAAGATCATGCCAATCGCATTATCAAGCTGGAAAATGGAGAGGTTGTCAATGATGGCTGCTAGAATCGATCCCCGGACAAAAATAGTTCTGGTCCTCTGTCTGACCTCGATGGTGCTGGTTGTCGAGAATCTGGCCTTTGTTGTGGGAATTGGTATCATTTCAATTGTCTGTGCCCTGCTTATGGGAGTGGAGGTATTGATGCTGATCAAACGGTATCGGCGGATTCTGATACTGATTTTGACGCTCTCCATTGTTCAGAGTGTATTTACACCGGACACGGAGGTATTACTTGAGGTATTTGGAATCCCGCTGCTCACCGCAAAAGGAATTGCCATGGGGGTTAAGACATTTGTCCGGATGCTGGTGATTCTGACTTCAGGGATTATTATGTCGACATCAAACTACCGGGAGACCATTCAGGGTCTGATTCAGTGGAAGGTGCCCTATAAGATTGCTTTTATGACGGCTTTGTCTTTGCGGTTTATCCCCATTTTTACAGAAGAATTTCAGGATTCGATGGTCGCACTTCAGTTAAAGGGCATTGATTTTACAAAGGTTCCCTTTGGTAAAAAAACTCAGATCTATGTCTATCTGATTACTCCCATCATTCTTTCGTCCTTAAAACATGCCGAAGAGATTGCCATTGCCATGGAAAGCAGGGCCTTTGGAGCCTATCCCAATCGGGTCGAATATCTGGTTCTTAAACTAAAAGCCAATGATTATGGGGTGATGATTGCTGCTGTTCTGTTAAGTATCATTTATGTATGGGCAGCTTTAATTATTTGAATAAAGCGATGAAGGAAATTGATGAATAAACAAAATAATAAAAAAAAGAATAAAGGAGAAAGCAATGAAAAAGAGTATAAGTCTGCTTTTCGCCATGATGATGGTACTATTTCTGGCAGTGGGATGCAGTGGAACGGGAGAGAAATCATCCCAGGATGAGACGACATTTTCGGGAACTGCCCAGGTGCGGGTTTTTACCACTGCAGGTGAGCAGTGGATGATCGATGACCAATTGATGTCGAGTGTGCCACTAGTGGCATTTGAAACGACCCAGGGGAAAAATGGTGAAGAGCCAACCACCAATGACCATGTGGGAATTCTCTTAAAGGATATTCTAACCGAAGCCGGTGTGGACATAAGCACGGTTAATCAGATCACCTGTACTTCTCAGGATGGTTTTTCAAAGGCCTACAGCAAAACCGATTTGGAAGATCCGGAAAAACTTTTTCTGACCTTTGCAATGGATGGTGAAAATTTGACCTATGAAAATCAGGAGTGTTTTTTTATCGTTGCCAAGAATGAAAGTTTTAAACAAAACTGGACAAAGTTCTTAAAAGAAATAAAAATTAACTAATAGAAGAGTGCTTGATAAGAGAAAGAGAGGGAAAAATGAAAAAGGGTTATATAGGGCTGCTTGCTTGTCTGATTGTGGTTATGTTAGCGGGCTGTACCAGTGGTGTTCATTATGAAGCAGGTAGTTATGTGGGGTCGGCGCAAGGGAAAAATGGTCCCATCAAGGTGGAGGTGACCTTTTCTGAAAATAAAATTGAATCGGTACAAGTAGTTTCTCACAAGGATGATCTTGACTATGCAACCAAAGCGGTCGATGGGATGCCGGAAATCATTATAAATAAACAACGTCTGGATGTCGATGCTGTTTCAGGAGCGACGCTGACCAGCCGGGGCATTATTGGTGCAGTGGCTCAATGTGTGACCGACGCCGGAGTTGACCCCCAAAAGCTGGGCTACGCATCCGTGGATAAGAAAACCGATAGTCAAGTAGTAGAGATTACCGGTCTGGCGGAAGAACAGATTATTACTGGCGATGAGATTAAGGCTATGACCCCCGTGTCCTTTGATGCTGTGGCTGTGGATGCCAGCGGGACCGAAACCCCCACCACCGGCATCGGCGTCAGATTAGAGGACATTCTGGCCCAATATGGGGCATCGCAAAAGAACTTTGATGCCATTGTATTAAATGCCACGGATGGTTACGCTATTGAAATCCCCCGCGATGTCTTGGCCATTCGGGATGTGATTATTGCTTACGAAATAAATGGTGCCGCCACTGATCTACGAACCGTGGTGCCAGATGAACGGGCCATGTATTGGGTGAAATTCCTCAATAAAATTGAGCTTAAAGGTTTGGTAACCCAAATAGAAACTAAAAACCTGGCGATGATGGAAACGGCTCTGCTACTGTGCACACCAGAAGAATATAAGTATTATGATGCCATCGATCAGGCTGTTCCCACGAGTCAACTGCTTGAAAAAACTGGCGGTCTCAAGACCGATACAGTCGAAGTGGCTGGAATAGATGGGTGGGCCAGAACGGAGACCTATGATCTCTATAATAATCAGTATCTTAAAACGACCGGAGAGGATGCACCGATGTTTATCGGCCCGGATCTTCCCGAAGGGATGCGGATGAAGGACGTGCTCTATAATAAACTGGGTGAAGATTTGATTTTAAGTGTTACCAACGCCGAGCAAAAATATGGGACCACCACCATCAATGGTCGCACCGGAGTCGCCATTGAGAAAATATTTCAGGAGCTAAAAATAGCAGAAACAGCCAGGTACAAGCTGATCGGTTCGGATGGCTATGAAGCAGAGATTTCTCTGGAAAAATTAAAAACAGGAATTCTCACCCTTTCTGAGAGTGGTGTTGACACCGTTTTTGAAACACCGGAAGCGGCATCGGTAAAAGGTCTGCTGTTTATTAAAGCACTTCAGTAGGTGACGGGATGAAAACCCACGTAAGAAAAATTCAGATCATCGTTTTTTTGATTCTGCTCATGGTTATTCTTTCGGGATGTGATTATCAGGGATTGGGCGGTGAGTACCCTGAAAGCTTTAAAATCAGCGGGGATGTCGAGACCCCGCTGACTGTCAATACGATGATGGGATATCCCATCATGCGAGTTACCCGAGATGAAAATAATTATACTGCCATTGCCTTAAAACAGGTGATTGACGAAGCAGTCCCCAGGTCAAAGAGCTATGATCTGCTGTTAATTGGCGAAGATGGTTTGTCCTCCAAAATAAGTGGCGCTGATCTTAGTGGTTGTCATTTGAGTTATTCAAGTCGTTATGACTGGGAACTGATCAATACCCTCCATCCCATTTCCAGTCAGATTAAAAATCTGAGCACCATTATTGTTATTTCCACTGATTTAGCAGATGATAAACAGGCGATCGGAATTGATGACCAGCAGGGATATCGACAAACAAGTGCCGGGAATCTTTTTCTTGAGGGCTTTACCGAAAAACGAATTTTTGAAGGTCAGTCTGAATTAAAGGGCAGAACCGTTACCGTGTATACGACCCACAAGCAGATTTTACCCGAGCAACTTCTTAATTACCAGACCGAATTTGCAGTGTTTGGACGGGATGGTAGCATCAAATTTGATAAAAAAAGCGATAAGAACTATTTTGAAATCAGCGAAACCACGATCAGCTTTACCGCTTCGGATCTTACAACCATCGATGATGTTGCTGGTGTTTTAGCTGATCCGCCTCGGGTTTCAATTACAGATGTGGCTTCGGATACCATCCATCAGCTTGACAAAGGAAATAATGTGATGGTTATTGAACTCGACGGTCTGAGCTGGACGATGCTAAAAACAGCAGGTGAGCAGGGAAAAGCACCCTACTTGTCCAGTTTGACCGCCCAGCAGGCCTTATCTGTCTATCCGCCGATTTCTCCGGTCGGACTGGCGGCGATGATTACCGGAACGCTTCCAAGCAGCAATGGGATTAAAGACCGGGAAGTCATGGATTTTAACGGAATGGATATTTTTGAGAGAGCCCTGACTCTGGGTAAAACGGTGGCCTACATTGAAGGCGACATCAAAATGCTCAATACTTCCATCGAGCCGGTCCTTTCGGTTAACGAGGGCGATCAGGATAGCCAGGTTTTTAAAAATTCTCAAAAGGCGATTACAGAGAAAAACCAACTGATCTTCACGCATTTCCACAGCATTGATGATGATGCGACCACCTATGGCCCATATTCTCAGGAGGCAATCGAGCAGATTTTCCAGGTGGATAGGATGGTTTTGGAACTGACCCGAGAATTTAAGGGAACGGTTATTATTACCGCTGACCACGGGCTCCATCCTACCAGTTCAGGGGGAAGCCATGGCAGGATCTGTTATGAAGATATGCAAGTGCCCTATATCGTGATTAAAACCGAACCGGTATCATAAAAGAGATTGGTTCGCAGGCTAATCAATAATTGAGCAATAAGAAAAAAGAGATTTCGGTGTTGTTAGAATGAGCAAACAAGCCAACTTTTAATCGCTCTAAAAACGAACAAATGATCAAATAACGAACGTTAGTTAAAAAGTAAACGCTCAAAATAAGCACAAATACAAATCCATGATTTTTAAAAAGCCCATAAATTGGGCTTTTTTTAATTTGGCACGATTATTGCGTTATTAATTGGTGTCAGACTGACAACGAAGACAGATATCAAACAAATGGAGGAAATACAATGAAGGTAGTACCTGTTCGGGAATCAGTGGGAATGTTTTTGGCTCATGATATGACCCAGATCATCCCCGGGGAGTTTAAAGGCGCAGCATTTAAAAAAGGGCACATTGTCAAAGAAGAAGACATTCCCCGATTAATGAACATGGGAAAAGAACATATTGCCATTATTGAGTATGGTGATGGAACAATCCATGAAGATGATGCGGCACTACGATTGGGACAGGCAGCAGCGGGTAGCGGTGTGGAATATGTAGGTGCTTCTGAAGGTAAGGTGACGATGACAGCAACTCGAAATGGATTGCTTAAGATCAATGTTTCGGTACTTCAGGAAATAAACGAACTGGGTGAAATGATGATGGCCACGCTCCATACCGATACGATGGTGGCAAAGGGAACCCTGGTCGGATCGACCCGGATCATTCCGCTTTCTATTGAAAATGAAAAACTGATTACGATGGAAAAGTTATGTGCAAGTAGTAAACCGATTGTAGAAGTGCTGCCACTGAAAAGATTTAAAGTGGGCGTTGTGACCACCGGTAATGAGATTTTTTATGGTCGGATTGAAGACAAGTTTGGAGATGTAATCAGAGAAAAGTTCGCGGAACTTGATTCCTACGTATTTAAACAAGTGTTTTCCCGGGATGACTCGGATATGATTGCCCAATGTATCCTTGATTTAATCGAAGAAGGGGCAGACATTGTTACCGTAACCGGTGGAATGTCAGTGGATCCGGATGATGTAACACCAGAGGGGATTAGGAAAACAGGAGCCAAGTTTGTCTCCTATGGTGCACCAACCTTGCCCGGAGCCATGTTTTTGCTTTCATATCTGGGGGATATTCCCGTTTTGGGATTACCCGGATGTATTATGTACAGCCGCCGGACGGTGTTTGATCTGGTGGTACCTAAATTGATGGTCGGCGAAAGATTAACTCCCAAAGACATCTCAAAGTTGGGACACGGCGGACTATGTTCCACCTGTCCGGACTGTCATTATCCCAATTGTGGATTTGGAAAAGGTTGATCTTTGCATCCATATAGTAACTTTTAATATTTTAAGGAGGATTTCACGTGGAAAAAAAGACATTATTTATTAACGGGATTCAAAGGACGGTAATTGTCGATCCGGAAACAACATTGGCAAATTTAATCAGAAAACAGCAGGGGTTAACCGGAACAAAGGTAGGATGCGGAAAAGCTGAATGCGGCGCCTGCTCAGTTATTTTAAATGGCAAAGTGGTACGGTCTTGTGTAACAAAGATGAAGCGGGTTGACGATGAGTCTAAAATCATCACCATTGAGGGCGTTGGAACGCACGATAATCTGCATCCGCTACAATTATCATGGATGGTAAATGGAGCAGCCCAATGTGGTTTCTGTTCACCTGGATTTATTGTTTCGGCAAAAGCATTGCTGGAAGAAAATGCCAGTCCTACCCGTGAAGAAGTGCGGGCATGGTTCCAAAAACATCGAAATGTTTGCCGTTGTACCGGTTATATCCCCATTATTGATGCGGTTATGGACGCAGCCAAACTGATGCGTGGCGAAATTAATAAAGAAGACCTGTGGTTCCAATTAAAAGAAGGTGCATCCATTATGGGGTCGAATATGGTTCGACCATCTGCTCTGGCAAAAGTTACCGGAACCTGGGACTTTGGTGCCGATTTAGGATTAAAAATGCCTGAAAACACCTTACATATAAAATTGGTTCAAGCTCAGGTTTCTCATGCCAATCTGATTTCTGTCGATACCTCAGAAGCTGAAAAAATGGAAGGTGTCTTTAAAGTCATCACCGCAAAAGATGTTCCTGGAACCAACCGTATTAACGGTCTGGCATTCCCAACGAACTTAGGCGATGGTCTGGAACGTCCGATTTTAAATGATAAGAAAATCTTCCAGTTTGGAGATGCCATCGCGATGGTTCTGGCCGATACCCCGGAACAGGCAGAAGCAGCAGCAGCAAAAGTCGTTGTTGAAGTTGAAGAATTATTACCATACATGAGTGCGCCGGCAGCGATGGCCGATGATGCCATTGAAATTCATCCGGGCACACCAAACATTTATTTTAAAACCAATATCGTTAAAGGTGATGAAACGGCGCCATTAATGGATAAATTACCAAATATCATTGAAGACGACTTTTATGTTGGCCGTCAACCCCATTTACCATTAGAGCCAGATGTTGGGTTTGCCTATTTTGATGAAGAAGATAATCTGATGGTACATTCTAAGAGCATTGCCCTTCATTTCCACCAATTAATGACTGCCGAAGCGATTGGTGTTGATCCGACCAAATATTTCATCGTTCAGAACCCAACCGGGGGAACCTTTGGTTATAAATTCAGCCCAACCATTGAAGGCTTGCTGGGTGTAGCGGCACTGGTTACTAAAAGACCGGTTTACCTGGAATTCAACATGTACCAACAAATTACTTATACCGGAAAACGTTCACCATTCTTTATGAATGTAAAAATGGCGGCTGATGAAAAAGGAATTCTTAAAGCGATGGAAACCGATTGGTCTTGTGATCATGGTCCATATTGCGAATTTGGAGATCTGGTAACGACCCGTGGTTCACAATTTATCGGTGCCGGCTACAACATTCCCAATATTCGCGGCGAAGGACGAACAGTTGCCACTAACCATGCATGGGGTTCAGCATTCCGAGGCTATGGCTCACCACAGAGTTTGTTCGCTTCTGAAACCTTAATTGACATGCTGGCTGATCAAATGGGCGAAGACCCATTGGAACTGCGATATAAAAATGTTTATCGTGAAGGTGATACTACCCCACAAGGTTGTCCACCAGACGTTATTGCTTTACCACAGGCGATTGATACGATTCGACCGATTTATCAGGCTGCTAAAGCAAAAGCCGAGGACCTGAACGCAAAAGGCGGAGATACTAAACACGGCGTGGGAATTTCACTTAATATCTATGGTTGTGGTCTCGATGGTCCTGACTCTGCTGAAATGTGGATAGAGTTAACACCAAATGGCGTAACAGTAGGAGATTCATGGGAAGATCATGGCCAGGGTGCTGACATGGGGACATTGACATTTGCTCACGAAACGTTAAAACCATTGGGGATCAAACCAGAACAAATCAAATTGATCATGAATAACATGAAACTGACACCAAACAGTGGACCAGCCGGTGGAAGCCGTTCAAATGTTATGGTTGGTAATGCTATCAAAGTAGGCTGTGAAAACTTACTGGCAGCCATGAAAAAAGCAGATGGCAGCTTTAGAACCTACGATGAAATGGTAGCAGAAGGTTTGCCATTACGTTATGAAGGCGTTTGGACGGCACCTTGTACGGCGCCATCGGTTGAAACCAGCCAGGGAAATCCATTCCCAGTTTATATGTATGGGGTATTATTATCAGAAGTTTCTGTTGATACCACAACCGGAAAAACGCATGTCGACAAATTGACCCTTGTATCTGACTGCGGAACCATTACCAATAAAACCGTACTTGAAGGTCAGTTGTGGGGCGGTTTAACTCAGGGGATTGGCTTAGCCTTAAGCGAAGACTTTGAAGATCTAAAAAAACATACTACCCTGACCGGTTGCGGTATTCCTCAAGTGAAGGATGTTCCAGATGAAATTGTTCTGATTCATCAGGAAACGCATCGTCCATTGGGACCATACGGAGCTGCTGGTGCTGGTGAAATGCCATTATCTGCACCACATGCATCCATATGTAATGCGATTTTTAATGCCTGTGGCGTTCGCATCAAACATTTACCAGCTTATCCAGAAAAAGTACTAGAAGGTTTAGAAGCCTTAAAATAAGTAGTCCAAGTCTCATTGCCAAAGGAATTGAAAGCTTCTAAGCTTTCAATTCCTATTTCAAATTAATCGGTTAGTAACACCAAACTTTGGTGTTTGTTTCTATGATGCAATTGGGTTAAATTACGAGCTTAGCTTTAACGAAAGTGTCAAACGCTCATTATTATGGCGTTTTGTGAATTGTATATAGAAACAGACATCAGAACGCGTTATGGTGATGATGTTTAATTATTAATGTATCGCTTGAATAATGAAAAGAGGAGACCAACTATGAATTTAGATAAATTATTGGAAACTGGGGATCGTTGTATTCATAAAGAACCCCCACCCTGTACAGCCCAGTGTCCGATTCATCTGGAAGTTATTGATTTTTTATCGGAAATAGAAAAAGGGAACTTTCAGAATGCCTATAAGTTGATGGAAAAAAAAATGCCTTTTCACAAAATTATCGGAAGAATCTGCGATCATCCCTGCGAAGCGCCCTGTGAAAGAAGCAAGGCTGGCGGTTCTATTCGGATATCAGATCTTGAAAAAGCGGTGCTGGAATATGGTGGCTATAAACCTAAAAAAGTCTGGCCACTTCCCAAAAACAAAGGAAAGGTTGCCATTGTCGGGGGCGGTTTAAGTGGCTTAACTGCTGCGGTTGATCTGGACAAAAAAGGTTACATAGTTACAATCTTTGAAAAAACCAATCGACTGGGTGGACGGCTGTGGGATTTTGTGGGCAATTCATTGACTGAAGCATTACTAAACCAAGAATTAAAAGCAGTTGTTGATAAAAAAATCGCTATCCATTTAGAAAACAATGTCGATCAAAACAAACTAACACAGCTTCTAACTGAATATGACGCAGTTTATCTGGGAACATCTAACTGGGAAGAACCAATTAAATATCATCCAATTACCTTTCAGGTCGGCGATTTCTCCCTCTTTGTCGGCGGGCAGCTGGTGAGTCAAACAGATTCAGTGATCTTCTCGGCCAGTTCCGGGAGACGGGCGGCCATTTCCATTGAGCGTTACTTGTCAAAGGTGTCCCTCACCGATTCCAGAGACCGGGAAGGCGTCTTTGAAACGCCGCTTCAATTTGATATCAGCTCGAAAGAGCCACTCTCCCCGATTGCAAAATCTACTGCAATTTACAGCCAGGAAGAAGCCATGGAGGAGGCTAAACGCTGTGTTAAATGTCAGTGTCGAAAATGTATTGAAGGCTGTGTTCATCTACGAAAATTTGACATTTCGCCAGATGCCTATATCCGGCAGATCAATCACAATGAACGGATTATTTTAGGAACTCATTATGCCAATAAAATGATTAATTCCTGCGCCGAATGCGGTCTCTGCAAAGAAGCGTGTTTTCTGGACATTAGTATGAACGATGTGATTCACGAAACCCGGGAAAGTATGGTGGAACGGGGAAAGATGCCAATCACGGCCCATGACTTTGCCTTAAAGGACATGGCCTTTTCAAATAGCTCTCGTTTTTCTCTGGTGCGCAAACAACCGAGCAAAGAAGAGTCCAAAGATCTGTTTTATTATCCGCTGATTTCCTTTTCTGATTATGTTAAAGGATTATATAAGGGCACCGGGAATACGGAGTATCTCTTT
The DNA here is from genome assembly GCF_047456275.1 of Acetobacterium carbinolicum. GTDB lineage: Bacteria > Bacillota > Clostridia > Eubacteriales > Eubacteriaceae > Acetobacterium > Acetobacterium carbinolicum. The sequence continues at coordinate 2,514,738 of NZ_CP173357.1, read as the reverse complement.
TATCCCGGTTGTCAGTTGCCGGCATCCTATCCGGATGATATTAAAAGTATCTATGAGTACCTGGTCGGCCATGTCAACGGCGATGTCGGTATTTATCTGGGCTGTTGCGGTGCCCCGGCTGATTGGGCTGGACAACAGGGTTTGATGAGCGAAAATATTGAAGCGATTAAAAAAGTCTGGGTAGATCTGGAACGACCAACCTTTATTTTGGCCTGTTCCAGTTGTATGCGTATTTTTAAAAAGTATTTACCGGAAATTAAAGTTGTGTCACTCTGGGATATTTATGTCCGCGAGGGTTTACCTAACAAAGATCACATTAAAATTCCGCAGACCTTGAGCGTTCACGATGCCTGTGGTACCCGCGAAAACAGTGATCTTCACGAGAGTGTCCGAAAGATTGTTTCTAAACTGGGATACGGGATAAAAGAATTGGAATACACCAAAGAAAAAACAAAATGCTGCGGATATGGCGGACTAGTTTATTACGCCAACCGGGAGCAGTCCGACGCTTTTGTTCATGAGCGCATCGGCGAAAGCGAGAATGACCTGCTGGTTTATTGTGCCATGTGCAAGGATCTTTTTGTTTCTGGTGGCAAACGAACTTATCATTTGCTGGATTTGATTTATCCTAAAGACGATGGCGACGCTGCTACCCGCAAAATGCCAACCTTGTCGGAGCGTCATCAGAACAGAAGTCGGGTCAAACAAATTCTTTTAAAAGAAATCTGGAGAGAGGAACCTATAGAAGACATAATGGAAGATAATCTTACCCTGATCATCCCCGAAGAGGTAAAAAAGAACATTGAGGATCGGTATATCTTGATGGAAGATATCCAGGCAGTGCTTAAGAATGCCGAGGCGAAAAATGAACGTTTTTGCAACCCGGAAACCCATGAATATTTGGCTAAGTTAAGACGGGATAGTGTCACCTTTTGGGTGAAATATCAAAAGGATGAAAAAAACTATCTGATTAAAAGTATTTACAGCCATCGTATGGAAATAGTGGAGGAGGATGGAAATAGTGGAGAGCAAAAATGAAACATGTAAGTGATGATAAAGTCAAATGGTTATGTGATAAATGCCAACGAGAACTGGTGCTGTCTAAGGTTAAGGTACGCTATCTGGAAGGTAATTTTGAAGTGGATCTGATGAAATGTCCGACGTGTAATCAGGTATTTATTGATGAAGCTTTGGCCCTGGGAAAGATGAAGGAAGTGGAAGAAGGTCTGGAGGATAAATAACATGGTGGCTAAATGTGCTTATGAAACGCCGGAGATGAAAGCCCTCTTGGGAGAAACGTTGCGACCCGGCGGAACGCTTCTCACTGACAAGGGTGTTGCGTTTTGTCAGTGGAAAGAAACAGATCGATTGTTGGATTTGGGCTGCGGGCGGGGTGCTACCGTAGATTATCTAAAAAGGGTATACAATATCAGAGCCGTTGGGTTGGACCCCTCTCAAAAGCTGTTAGCCATCGCTAAGAAAAATAATCCCAATGGATTATTCTATCAGGGAAGAGGCGAGCAAATTCCTTTTGAAAATGATAGTTTTGAAGGAGCCCTTTCAGAATGTACCCTTTCACTTATGACAAACCGGGAAGCGGCACTAAAAGAACTACACCGGGTGCTAAAAAAGGGTGGTCATTTATTTATCACAGATGTATATGCCAGAAATCCAGATGCTTTAAAAGGACTCATTAGCGGTGACTTTGACAGCTGTATGCGCGGTTTATATGCGTTAAATCAGCTTGAGAATCAAATCCTAGAGACGGGTTTTATGATCGAACGGATGGAAGATCATAGCCACTTCTTAAAAACGCTGCTGGTCAAGACGGTATTTGAATACGGTTCGATGAATGTCTTCTGGAAAAAAGCAGCTGGGCGTTGTGCGGCAGGATTTCAGGATCAACTGAGAGCTTGTAAACCGGGTTACTATTTAATGGTTGCCAGAAAGGTAAAATAGGTGAGTTTTAAAATGGAAGAATTAAAATTTGAACTGTTTAAGCTGGCAGCGGAAGGATATTGCTGCAGCCAGATTATGCTAAAATTGGCTTTGGATATGGAAGAAAAAAACAATCCCGATCTGATCCGGGTTATGAATGGTCTTTGTAATGGCATTGGCGGGAATCAAAAAACGTGTGGGGTGTTAACTGGTGGGATCGGGATCATTGGCTTGTATGCCGGGAAAGGGAATGCTGAAGAATGGACAAAAGATAATTTTGGTACCATGGTCAGAGCTTACATGGACTGGTTTGAAGAACGATTTGAGAGCACCGAATGTCTTGATCTGATCGGGGTTTATCAGTTTTTAGATGATAACAATCAACCTTATCCCGTCAAGTGCGGTGATACCTTATCAGAGAGTTTTGGAAAAGTTGTCGAGATCTTGCAGGAAAATGGTTATCTCTTTGGTGACCGGGAGTAATGGGAAGCGGGAGTAAACGAATTATTTCAACAACTGAAAGCCTGTGTCCAGTTTGTCTGAGAAAAGTGAAGGCGATAATCTGGACAGCGCGAGATAAAACCTATCTGGAAAAATCCTGCCAGGAACATGGTCGTTTCAAGTCACTGATCTGGCGCGGGCGTATGCCCATGGAAAAGTGGGTGCGCAATAAAATACCAGCTCATATTAAGAATCCGAGTACCCTGGTGGAAAAAGGTTGCCCCTTTGATTGCGGTCTTTGCTCAGACCATCGTCAGCACACCTGCACCGCCTTGATCGAAGTAACAAGCCGCTGCAATCTTAGCTGTTCTTTCTGCTTTGCTGACGCCAATAAAAGCCAGGAAGACCTGTCGATGGAAACCATCAGATGGATGTACCAATGTGTTATGGAGGCATCCGGAAATTGTAACATCCAGCTTTCCGGCGGCGAGCCCACCCTCCGGGATGATCTGCCTGAGATTGTCAGGGTTGGTCATGAAATGGGTTTTTCGTTTATTCAGATCAATACCAACGGTATTCGATTGGGTGAAGACGAGGCTTATGTAAAAGCCTTAAAAGACGCTGGACTAAGCTCTGTATTTTTGCAGTTTGATGGAACCAATGACGATATTTATAAAAAAATGCGGGGCAAAAAACTGTTGGAAATCAAAACAAAGGCTCTTGAGAACTGTCAGAAATACCATATTGGGGTGGTGTTGGTGCCTACCCTGGTTGATGGGGTTAATGAAAATGATCTTGGGAACATCATCGACTTTGCCCTTTCATGGTTACCTACCGTCAAGGGTATTCACCTGCAGCCAGCCAGCTATTTTGGGCGGATCCCCAATCTGCCGGTGGAAGAAAAACGATTGACACTGGGAGATCTCATGGATAAAATTGAATTTCAGACGAACCGGCGTATTTTAGCAAGCAGCTTTAGTCCACCAGGATGTGAAAACGCTAAGTGTTCGTTTCACGGCAATTTTATGGTGGAAATGGATGGATTGATTCGGGCATTAAATAAGCCGTCCTCTTGCTGTGTCGTTGAAACGGCAGAGGCGGGAGCAAATAAAACAAAGGCCCAGGTCGCCAGGAAATGGTCTGGAAATAATCGGGATCGATTGCTAAATAAACAGCCTGGTGACGATCAAACGAATCAGGCTAAAGACAGTTGGGATGAAATACTTGATGCCATTAACACGAAAACTTTCAGCCTATCGGCGATGGCCTTTCAGGATGTCTGGAATGTGGATCTCAATCGGGTGAAGGATTGCTGTATCCACGTTGTCAATAAAAAGGGGCAGTTGATTCCCTTTTGTCTATATAATTTGACAAGTATAAGCGGTCAATCCATTTATCGAAACCAGTGAGGGAAAATGAAAAAAAACAAAACACCAATGGAAGACTGGATAGTAAAAAGAACCGGTTTGATATCAGCCAATCAGAAATCGCTTAGCACCTATCAATTTAAAAAACTGGTGGAAGTATTTGAATACGCTAAAGCCAATGGTGCCTTCTATCAAAAACAATTCGTTGATCAGGATTTGCGGGAGATTAAATCCTGGGATGATTTTAAACTGCTGCCGTTTACGACTGGCGCCGATATAAAAAAAAATCCCTTTTCCTTTTTATGTATTCCTCAACAGCAGGTGGATCGAATTGTAACCCTGAATACATCGGGTACCAGTGGCAAGAAAAAACGGCTGTTTTTTACCGAGGAGGATTTACTAAAAACGGTAGATTTTTTCGATTATGGGATGCGATCCCTAACTGATTCGTCCGACCGGGTTTTGGTTTTGTTACCGGGGCAGGCTTATGGGACGATTGGCGATCTTTTAAAGAAAGCCCTGGCCCGGTCCAACACAACCTGTATCGTGTTTGGTCTGCTGACAGATTTAGATGCTGTGGCGCAAGTAATTTTAAGGAATCGGATTAACTGTATTGTGGGAATTCCGATTCAGGTGTTATACTTAAGTCGCAGCAAGGCAGAATGCTTTAAGCAAATTGAGAAAGTGCTCTTAAGTACTGACTATGTTCCTAAATCCATGGTTGCGGAACTAAGTCATAAATTTAGGTGTCGGGTGTTTAATCATTATGGCATGACTGAAATGGGCTATGGTGGCGGTGTTGAATGTGAGGCTTTAAATGGCTATCACTTAAGGGAAGGGGATCTCTATCTTGAAATCATCGATCCTGATTCCGGCTCGCCCATAGAAGATGGAAAATATGGGGAGATTGTCTTTACTAGTCTTAAGCGAATTGCGATGCCCTTGATTCGTTATCGAACCGGCGATATTGGCGCTTTTTCCACTGATCTCTGCCCCTGTGGCACCTTTTTAAGAACCCTTAAAAAGGTAGCGGGACGGTATGCAAATCGGATTCGTCTGGATCATGATAACTATATTGATCTTAGTACGTTTGAAGAAAGCCTGCTGGGTGATGAAAATATTTTAGATTATCAGGTTTTGATAAAAAATAATAGCGTTTTGAGTATCATGGTGAATTTCTACAATCAAAACCGGCTGGATCAAAAAATCAGCCGAGTCAAAGAAATACTGGTCGCTCATCTATCGGTAAATAAAAAAGATAATGTGAGAATTGAAGTTGAGCAGGGAAACTTGTGTAAACCAGACCAGATGGTCAATAGCATGGTCAAGCGTAGAATTATTGACCTGCGAAAGGAAGAGTGTAATGGTTGATTTTTTTAAAATGATTGCTGAGTCCTATGCCCAAAAAGAGAATCTGGTTCTGGCAACCATCCTGGAAAAATCCGGCTCAGCGCCTTGCAGTGGTGGAACAAAAATGCTGATTCGACCAGATCTCACCACCTTTGGTACTATTGGCGGAGGACTTATCGAGGCCATGGTCATTCAGACGGCAGCCAGGGTCTATAAAAACCACGCTGATCACATTGAATCATTTGATTTAAAAAGTAAGGATAAAAAATCCCAGGGCTTGATATGTGGGGGGACTTTAAAAATTATTTTTGAATATATTGATTGGTGGAAAAATCAAAATCAAAGCTTCTATGAGGAAATCTTCCGACTGCAGGAAGCTAAGCAAGATTTTATTACAATCACAAGAATTAATCATCACTTAAATAACATAAGCTTGCCGGAGAAATGGGTTTGTACGGAAACGGGCTTTTATGGTCCTGAAAGCGAGGCGAGTCAAAACCTGGTTGAAGAGGTCTGTACTAATTTTGAACAGTATAAGTATCGTGCCGCGTTTCTGGAGCCATCCGGATTCTATGTGGAACCTTTTTTCTGTAATGAAAATGTCGTCATTATCGGATGTGGGAAAATTGGTGGGGTTCTGGCCGAGTTATCAAAGCTAGTCGGATTTTATGTGACAATGGTGGATGATCGGGAGGAGTTTGCAAATTGGAGCCGCTTCAAAAAAGTAGATGATGTTTTGGTTGTTCCGGGATTAAAAAACATTGAAAACAACGTAATTATTAATCAATACTCCTTTGTCGTGATTGTCACCAGGGGTCATTCGGATGATAAAGAGGTGTTGGCCCAGATGCTTGAAACGGATGCAAAATACATTGGCATGATCGGGAGCCATAATAAATGCAATTATATTTACCAGAGTCTTTTAAATCAGGGGTTTAACATTAATGATTGGGAACGGGTGCATTGTCCCATTGGCATTAATATTTCGGCGGATACCCCAGAAGAAATTGCCGTTAGTATCGTTGCTGAGATGATTGAGATTAGACGGAGTCAAGAATGAATGAGATAAAAAAGATGAAGATCGCAACCATTGTGATTGCAGCGGGGTACTCATCGCGGATGCAGGCGTTCAAACCGTTACTGAAATTTGGCGACCAAACGGCGGTTGAACGCGTGTTGATGACACATCAAAAGGCAGGGGTGGATCAGATCATTCTGGTTGCGGGTCATCGGGCTGCTGAAATCAAACCTTATTTTAAGGAACAGGCCATTAATGGCGTCGTCAATGAACGTTATGATGAAGGGATGTACACATCGATTCAAAAAGGAATTGATCAATTGGATGACGACGTGGCGGCTTTTTTTGTCCATCCAGTGGATATTCCCTTGATCGGAGTCGCAACCATTAAAGCATTAATAATGGCTTTTCGGCCACTTAGTCAAGGAATCCTTTATCCTTGTTTTTTGGGAGAACGGGGACATCCACCGCTTATTCATGAAAAATATCGCGAGGCCATTTTGAGAAATAAGCAGGATGGGGGACTAAGACGTTTTCTTGAATGTCATGAAACAGATGCGACAAGTTTTGCATTGGCCGATGAAGCCATCCTTATGGATATGGATACCCAAGCGGATTATCAGAGATTACTTGACTATGATGGCTTAATGGCTCCAAATCTCTGCGAGTGTTATGCCTTAATGGATCTTTATCAGCTGCCGCTAGAAATCAGAAAGCATTGTGAAATGGTTTACCGCGTCGTTAGGAACCTAGAAAGCCGATTGGCTGACAAGGGTATAAAGCTTAATAGCGGGGTGCTTCGGGCGGCTGCGCTTCTTCACGATCTTCTGAAAACGCAAAAAGATCATGCCCAGGCGGCGGGAACGCTATTAAAACAAATGGGGTATGATCAAGTGGGAAGTTTGATCGCTACTCACATGGATATTGAAGTAGAACCGGAGGTGGCCATTCGTGAGAATGAAATTCTATATCTGGCCGATAAGCTGGTAGAAAATGATCAGCAGATTGACTTAAGCTACCGAAAAAAGAAAATGCTGGAGCGGCATAAAGACAATCCCGAAGTTCAGGAAAAAATTGAACAGCGTTTTATAAACGCCGAAACAATTATTAAGAAAATAGAGAATTTAGAGAACAAAGATAAAAATAAAGATTAGTAAAAACTTAAAAAGGTACGATGGCAGCAGTTAATAATCAGAAGATCATTTTAATTAAATAAAAAAAGTTTTAGAAAGATTCAAGGTTGGTAATGAAGATTTTTTTGGTCAGACATGGTAAAATAAAGTGGCTTAAGGGCAAGGCCTATATCGGGCAGATTGATCTCCCGCTATCGCAGGAGGGAATAATCCAGTCTCAAGAGTTACGGAAGACGTTTGCAGAAATTTCACTTACTAAGGTGTATACCAGCCCTCTTAAACGTTGTGTGCAGACTCTGGACATTCTTCTTGCTAAACGGAATGTGCCAACGGTTTTAGTGGATGCGCTTAAAGAGATTAATATGGGTGACTGGGATGGTAGAACCATTGATGAGATAAAAATAAATCACCCTGAAGACTATCAAAAAAGAGGTCGGCTGATTAATACCTTTGTTCCCCCGGGAGGGGAGAGTTTTGAAGCATTGACGAAGCGGGTGATGCCCGAGTTTAATAAAATGATAAAAGAAAATTACCAAGGTGCTATTCTAATTTCAACCCATGCTGGTGTCATACGGGTCATACTTGGTGAGGTTATGGGACTATCCATTAACGAACTGTTTAAATGGAAGCTTCTCTATGGGACAGTCTTTGAACTGGACTATGATGAAAGAAACGATAAATGGGTCGTTGTTAATCGATGAAAGGGGAAACATGAATAAGAATATCTATGGAGCAATCATCAAAGAATCAAAGCAGCGCTGTATCGGATATGGGATTACTGAGGATCAGGTTTTCAGTAAAAAAATGATTGACCACGGTGAGCTGCAGACTAAGTTTTCAGAGAATCGTGATCTAATCCTGACAGCGGCTCCCTACATGGAGCATCTGATGAGCATTGTCCGGGGGAACAATTTTTTCGTTTTGTTAACCGATAGGGATGGCTGTATTCTCAACGCTATTGGTGATGAGAAAATTTTAACAGAAGCCTTTGAACTAAAAATGGTGGCTGGTGCCTATATGAGTGAAGAATACATTGGAACGAACGCCATGTCATTGGTAATCAAATCGGGGCAACCAATTCAAATGTCAGGAACAGACCATCTGGTAAAAGCTTATCATCGCTGGACCTGTTCGGGTGCACCCATTCGGGATCCTAATGGCAATTTGATTGCAGCGCTGGATCTTACTGGTTATTCTGATTCGGTACATCCCCATACCCTGGGAATGGTGATTGCAGCATCGAATGCGATTGAGGAGATGCTTAAGGCCAAAGAATATAACAGACTTCAGAATATGACCAACAAACATATTAAAACGATCTTTAATTCGATGCCGGTAGCGATTCTTACCTCCAATTTGGATGGGATGATTAAAATCTATAATCAAAAAGCCATGGATCTTTTTGGTAATAAATACAAACAATTGTCAGCGACCAATGTTTCTGAAATCATTGAAGATTGGGAAAACATTAAGGACGCGATCCACTCTGAAAAACATGTTAACCGGATTATTAATATCAAGGCGCTACGCAATCATTTTCATTGTCAAATGACGGCCAGTCCCATTTATAATCCCCAGGACGACAGTATTGAAATTGTCTTTGTATTAAAAGAAGATCAGTCCCGAAAAATCCAGAAGTGTGAGCAACCCTATTACACCTTTGATAAAATCATGGGGCAGGACTCTCAGTTTGTCAGTACGATTGAATATGCAAAGAAAATCTCTAATAACCGTTCAACGATTCTTATTTTGGGTGAGAGTGGCTGTGGTAAGGAAGTTTTTGCCCAGTCCATTCATAATCATAGTAAACGAATGGAGGAACCCTTTGTGGCCCTTAATTGCGGAGCGATTCCCAACCAGTTGATTGAATCGGAGCTCTTTGGCTATGAAGACGGTGCCTATACGGGTGCAAAAAAAGGGGGAAACATTGGAAAATTTGAGCAGGCCAATAATGGCACCATTATGTTGGACGAAATCGGTGAAATGCCCCTGGATATGCAAACCCGATTGTTGCGGGTACTTCAGGAAAACGTCATCACAAAAATTGGTAGTCAACAATCCATTCCCATCGATGTACGGATTATCGCTGCTACCAACAAAGATCTAAAAAAGGAAGTGGAGCTGGGACGTTTCAGAAAAGATCTCTTTTACCGGCTTAATGTTCTGCCCCTCTATCTGCCGCCACTACGGGAACGAAGAAGTGACATTGCCATCCTTTTTCATTATTTTATGAAAAACCTGTCATCGAAATATGAGAAAAAAGAAGTTCAGATTACTGAAAAAAATATGCAGATGCTAGAAACCTATAATTGGCCGGGAAATGTAAGAGAAGTGGAAAATGTTGTCGAACTGATGATCAATACCGAATCCTTTCCGGATCAATATTTTTTAAAAAATTCGGAACAAACAGACTTATCGAAAAAATTCACCGGTTATGTTGATAAAACACCGCTCGAATTGCGGGAAGAGCGCCTGGAAGATCTGGATCCCGCGCTACTCGATATGAACTATATTGAAAAGGAACATATTAAACGGGTTTTGAAGATTTACAAGGGAAACATCAGTCAAGCGGCGCAAGCCCTGGGGATTCAGAGAAATACGTTGTACAGTAAAATCAGTAAATATGAAATTAAACTTGAAATCGGTAATAAACCACGAGAATTTTGGTTTGAAGATCGATATGGAAAGGGACATAAACATGGTTAATCAATACGAGAAGCTAATTACAGAGCTCGATCAAAAAGATCAGGTAGTTATGGTCACCCAATTTAGAACCCTGGGAGAAACGGGAAAAAAAGTGATTGAAAAAAAACTCCTCAGCAAAGAAGATCGGGGTAACGGTAAGGAAAAAACGGATGAGATTCTGGAAGTGGTTATTAATAAAGGACTGCCGGAATTTTTAGCCTCAGAAGACGGTATTGAGGAGCTTTATGAACCTTTTTATTCTGAAGGTCGTTTGATTATTCTCGGCGGCGGGCACATTGCTAAACCTCTGGCTCAATATGGTGCCGACATTGGCTTTAAGGTGACGGTGGTTGATGATCGGCCATCCTTTGCCAACACCCAGCGGTTTCCCCAAGCCAATCAGGTACTCTGCGAAAGTTTTGATACCTGTTTTGAAAAACTAAAGGTTAAGCGGTCGGATTTCGTGGTGATTGTTACCCGGGGTCATCGACATGACGCCCTTTGCCTGCGGCAGGCACTATCAGTCAATCCGGAGTACTTAGGGATGATCGGTTCCCGGCGCCGGGTTAAAGGTTTGATGGCACAGTTTCTTGAAGACGGATTTCGTCAGGAACAACTAAGTGGGGTGTATTCGCCCATCGGCTTGCGAATTGGGGCCGTGACGCCAGAAGAAATTGCTATTTCGATCATCGCTGAAATTATCAGCGTCAAGCGTGTAAGTCATCAGCATGAAAAAGCTGATCTGAAAAATAAAACCAATCATTCCGATTTTGATTTTGATGTGATTAAAAATCTGGCAAAAAACGAGTCGGAAAAGCGGGCCATTGTAACGGTGATTTCGAAAAAAGGTTCAGTTCCCCGCGGACCAGGTGCCAAGATGATCATCTGGGCTGATGGACGCAGTCTGGGGAGTATTGGTGGCGGATGTAGTGAAGGGGAAGTAATTGTAGCGGCTCGGGATCTAATCCGTGAAGATGGTGGATTTTTGATGATGAAAGTCGATATGACCGGTTCCGTCGCCGAAGATGAGGGCATGGCCTGTGGTGGGATTATGGATGTGGTTATTGAAATATTTTAGTGATCAATTAATAAGGGTACCTGATGGATCTACCAGGTGCCCTTATTATTTAGATTATTTTGCATGTATAGGCTAGTTATCATATTCATCTAAAAAATGATGTTTAACCTTATCTTGCTTGTATGAAATAATGGTATTCAGATTAACGTTCTCTACGCTTTTGAAAATATTGCTTTCGATGTAAGGGCTGGTTTGCCGGAATTTTTTTAGCAGAGTTTTCATTTCCTGGCGCTTTGAAGTCCCACCTTCATTGTCTGAAAGCATAAAATTTTCGGTAAATCGGCAAGCACACTGAATAAATTGCAGGTCGTTATGTAATTTCCAACTGATGATGGCCTCCTCCCGGATCAGGTACATCGGCCGGATCAACTCCATATTTTCAAAATTACAGCTTTTTAGCTTGGGCATCATCGTCTGAATCTGTCCGCCGTAAAGCATCCCCATCAGGATGGTCTCGATGACATCGTCATAATGATGACCAAGGGCGATTTTATTGCATCCCAATTCTTTAGCATGATGATACAGGTGGCCCCGACGCATCCGGGCACAGAGATAGCAGGGTGATTTTTCAATATCGGCGACTGAGTCAAAAATCTGAGACTCAAAAACAGTTGCTTCGATATTTAACAGCTTCAGATTTTTTTTGATCATATCCCGGTTCATCGGGTTATAGCCCGGGTCCATCACCAGAAAAACTAATTCAAATTCAAATTTATTATGTTTCTTCAGTTCCTGAAATAGCTTTGCCATCAGCATGGAGTCTTTTCCTCCAGAGATACACACTGCTATTTTATCACCTTCCTTGACCAGCTCATACTCATTGATGCCGCTGGTAAAGCGGCACCAGATACTGCTACGATACTTTTTCTTTAAACTTTTTTCTATTTCTTCATAGCGTTCCATGATAACTCCTATTTTTTAGTCTAACTTTTATAACAGAATCAAAAATTTCCATAATACATCGATTCAAAAAAAACCCAGGAGATCATTTAGAAGTCGCCAGGCTGATTTTTAATTATACTATAAAAATACTTGTAATCAAATGAAGATTTTACTTTTTAGAATTGTGGTGTAAGGCTTGTCCAAATTTATTTAGACCAGGCCTTCTATTTACTTAACAAGGCCGCCTTCAATCACAAGGATTTCTTGATAATCAGTACTGTATACCGATAATTGTGATAGCATAAAAAAGAGAATCAGCTTGACAAAAATACGAGAATCGGATAATATTTATTAAACATACTGAGATACTATGAATTAGATGTGAGAACGGAGAAAATCACTGCCGTCCACTATGTCGGACTTCCGACTCATGAAGGCTATGAAATCTCTAAACGTCAGTCCACTGGTTTTGGTGGGATGATTTCGTTTGAGGTCGACAGTAAAGAAACCGCTAAACACATTTTAGAAGGGGTTTCAATTATTCAATATGCTGAAAGTCTTGGTGGGGTGGAAACGCTGATTACCTATCCGATGCTGCAGACCCATGGGGATATTCCAGAACAGGAACGGGAAGCAAAGGGGATTAACAACTTGATTATTGAGATTGTCGGTAGGAATTGAAAGTGCCCAGGATTTAATTGCTGAATTAACCAGGATGATAAAGGGGGAATAAGACTTGAAATATAATTTTAATGAAATTGTTCAAAGGGATAACACTAATTCCATCAAATACGATTTTGCCCATCGACGGGGAAAACCCGAGGGGCTATTGCCGCTGTGGGTGGCTGATATGGATTTTAAAACTCCGGCACCAGTGGTGGAGGCCCTGGTGGAAAAAAGTAAGCATGGTATTTTTGGTTATTCGGAAGGCGGACAGGATTATTTTTTCATCCTGAAGGATTGGTTTAAAACGAGGTTTGATTGGAATATCCAGCCAGAATGGCTGATCACCACGCCGGGTGTGGTCTATGCCATTGCCACAGCAATCCGCGGTTTGACCCAGATCGGTGATAGTATTATTATTCAACAGCCGGTTTATTATCCATTTGCCGAGACAATCAAAATCAACGACCGTAAGCTGGTGGTGAACAAGCTGGAGCATAAAAACGGAAAATACTTTATGGATTTTGATGATTTTGAAAGTAAAATTATCGAAAACAATGCGAAGTTGTTTATTCTCTGCAATCCTCATAACCCGGTTGGTCGGGTTTGGACACGAGAAGAACTGGTTCACTTAGGTGATATTTGTCTCAAACATGGGGTAATGGTCATTTCTGACGAGATTCATCAGGATTTTATCTATCCGGGCCATAAACACCTGGTATTTGCAGATTTGAAGCCAGAGTTTTTAGCGATCACCATTACTTGTACGGCCCCCAGTAAAACCTTTAACCTGGCCGGACTTCAGGTTTCTAATATTTTCATTGAAAACAAAGAAATAAAAAGAAAGTTCAAAAAAGAAATGCAAAAAGGCGGCTATAATGAGATTAATATTATGGGCATTGTCGCTTGTACAGCAGCCTATTCAAAAGGCCGAAAATGGTTGGAAGAACTAAAAATCTATCTCGGTGAGAATCTGGATTTTCTCAGAGACTTTTTAAGCGAACAGCTTCCCCAAGTTAAGCTTATTGAGCCGGAAGGAACCTATCTGATCTGGCTGGACTTTAACGAACTGGGATTAAATGAGGAAGCTTTAGAAGATTTAATTATTAACAAAGCAGGTCTCTGGCTAGATGCCGGCAGCATGTTTGGTGCCGGTGGGGAAGGCTTTCAACGGATAAATATTGCTACCCCAAGACTTATATTGGAGCAGGCGTTGACCCAACTGGAACGGGCGATCCATAACAAGTAAGATATTTCTTTAAAACGCATCTTACCTTTTTTGTTAATCTTTGCTGCTATGGTCGATAAAAAACGAACTTCGTTCTTGACAGTTTAAGACTTACCAAATAAAATAGAGATATAGAGTAAAGTGATATTTAATTAAGATATATTCTATATTAAAATGTTTGTTTTTGACAAAAACAGAAAGTTCATAAAGAGGAAGAAAATGGAAGCCAATATAAAAGATCGAATCAAAAAACTGCTAGCTCTTGGCAAAAGTCCCAATCCCAATGAAGCAAATTTTGCGATTCTAAAAGCAAAAAAGTTGATGGTTGAATATAAATTGACAGATCGGGATTTATTAAGATATGATGAAAAACCCATAAAGGTTGACACGGACATTTATTATACCACTCGCAGTGAACACTGGATGACCGGTTTGGCTGATGTCATTTCAGAAAATAATTGTTGCGTTTTCTATATGATCACACCGCCCGGGACCCAACGGCACTATATTATTTTTTACGGTTATGAAGAAGACGCCCAAATCTGTAGCAGTATTTTTGCTTATGCGGTTGATTGCGTCCGTTCTCAGCTTAAAGCAATCAAGAAGGCGATGAAACTTGATGAAAAACCAAGCGCCATCATAAACGAAGCCTGTGAAACCTACGGAAAGGGTTTTTACGAGGGTTTGGATGACGCATATACGGTTCAGGATTTTGAACATCAGGAATGGGGTCTGGTGATGACAGTACCGCCGGAAGTGAAAGAAATTCTCAGACCAATGGAGCATGCCCAGCATAAAGTCGAAAATCACGAAGACCACTATTCTTTTTATGCGCAGGGTTATCGGGAGGGAAAAGAATTCACGACCCAGAATAAATTGGATGAAGTTAAAGAAGATGTTGTGTAATGATGCCAGCAGTTAAAAACCAGTTACATACTGAAAATATGTCGCTGGTTTTTTTCATTTTGATGCACTATCAGGATATGTTAAAATAGATAATAGATTGGTAGTATCGAGATGAGCCGGTATCCTGAGATCGTTGCGCTGAAAGACGATCAGAATAAAATCGATTAAAGTTAGAAAAGACAGAATGGGAGTCAACGATGATGAAAAATAAGCAGGACAGAGATGTTTTCAAAAAGACACGACTCTCCAATATCCAGGAAACCCTGGTTATCCTATTTGGCGAAATCAGAGGTCGTCACTATTTTGGTAAAGCTGAGGCGGTTCTGGAGAATGAATTGAAAAATGTGGATGATCGTGGCAGCAAGGCCATTGGCAGGCATTTAAGAACATCGATATTACCGGGCTATGCCTGTTATCGGGCACTAGTGGAGTGCGGTGTTTACTGGGAGGTGGCCTATGCCGTTGTTGAAGAAGAAATTTCAGCAGCTGCCCTTCGCATGGCAACCATTTCCGAACTGCTCAGAAGCCTACCATTTGCTTACCCCTTATTTAAACTTCTGATTAAACCCGCCCTGAAACGGGGCTACCCAAAGGAGGGATGGACCATCAAGTGGCGGGAATGCAGCGGGAAACGCATCTATTTTCATATTACCAGCTGTTTGTACTGCGAGGAGCTGTTAAAAAGGGATGCCCTAGAGCTGTGCCCGGCTTTTTGTCATTCAGATCATGTCGCCTACGATCCTTTAGCCCCCCGGATTTTATTTTGCCGGAAATGGACTCTGGCAGCAGGGAATGAAATATGTGATTTTTATTTTAAGAACGGGAAAACAGCCAATAAAAAGATAAAAAATTCTGAGGTTAAAGGTTATCGTTTAATGTGATAAAGAACAGATTAGTCAATTTTAGTGCTAATATAAATTTGTTTAATGAGATGTTTAGTGAAATGATCACAGAAATCATAATAAAAGACTCAGATTTTTAATCCTCCAAGTCTTTTGTATTTTTATCACTTTAAAATACTATTTTAATTTTTCGACCATTTCCAGAACTTCCCAAAGGGATTTGCCGGATTCCCGGGCGATTTTCTTGACATCCTCATATTCCGGAGTAGCCCGGGTAATATCGCCCTGTTGGGATATTTTGATGGTGACCTCACCTAAAGGGGTAGTAATTTTTTTAAAATGCCGGTGCATGCAGGTGCGTTCCACCGGATATTTGCGAATGCCGATGGTGGAAGTTTCTTTTAAAACAATGGATTCAATTAGTTCAAGCTTAGCTTCAACACACAAAACCGTTAAATGGATGCCCGGACGGTTTTTTTTCATATAAACGGGTGTGTAGAAGGCATCCAGGGCACCGCTTTGCAGTAATACCTCCAGCACATAGCCGGCCATTTCACCGGTCATATCATCCACATTGGTTTCCACCACCATGATGGTATTAGATTCGGATTTGCGGCCCTGAATAATTCGCAGTGCATTTAAAATACCAAAATCCTTGCCGCCAAAGCCATATCCAGTTTTTTCCGGAATAAAACTGGGTGTTGTGGGGGAATAGGTGGCCAGTTCAGCCAGAATGGCAACCCCGGTGGGGGTTGCTGATTCGCCATCAATGGCTTTGGAGTACATTTCAAAATTAGACTCACAGAGAATTTCGGCAGTGGCCGGAGCAGGCACCGGTAGTAGTCCATGGGCACAGCGCACCCAGCCGCTACCAACATTTATTCTGGAACCATAAACCAGATCCGGTTTCAGAGCATGGTAACAGATAGCAGCACCAACGATATCAACAATCGAATCCAGAGCACCGACTTCATGAAAATGAACCCGTTCAACCGGAACACAGTGAACCTTGCCTTCAGCCACCGCCACCCGCATAAAAATGGCCAAAGCAGTATTTTTTACCTCATCCGAAAGGGTTGAATTTTCGATGATTTCTTTAATATCGTTAAAGTGCCGATGATGGTGATGATCAGCTTCTAATACCACATGACAGCGGGTCCCGGAGATTCCTTTTTTCATGGTTGATTCGGCTTCGATGCGAAACCCGCTAAGATTGAGCTTTTTCAGCTCGGCGTAAAGGTAAGCCGGATCAATACCCAAATCAATAAAAGCACCCAAAACCATATCGCCACTAATACCAGAAAAACAATCGAAAAATAAAACCTTCATGGACAATTCTCCTTCTTCGGGCCACGCCCTGATGAAATACTATTTAATTTATAGTTTGTTAATTTTTGATGCCATACAGGCAGCCCCAAAACCATTGTCAATATTGACAACCCCAATGCCGCTGGCGCAGGAGGTCAGCATCCCCAGCAAAGCGGAGATGCCGCCAAAGCTGGCGCCGTAACCGATACTGGTGGGAACGGCGACGATGGGCTTATCGGTGAGCCCACCCACCACTGAGGCCAGCGCTCCTTCCATGCCGGCAACCACAATAATTACTTTGGCATGATTGATAATCGGGACGTTGCCAAGAAGTCGATGGATGCCGGCCACCCCGACATCATAAAGTCTTTTAACCTGATTACCCATAACCATGGCAGTAACAGCGGCTTCTTCAGCGACCGGGATGTCAGAGGTTCCGGCAGTAACCACGAGAATATAATCATCAGTGGTTTTATATTCTTCCCGTTTGACAACAACCGAACGGGCTTCCTCGTAATAAATGGCATCAGGGGTAATGGATTTAATCGTATCAAAGACATCCCGTTCAGCCCGTGAAGCCAGAATATTTCCGGTGGATCGTGCCAGCATGTTTTCAACAATCCCTTTTATCTGGTTGAGTGTTTTACCGGGACTATAAATCACCTCGGGATAACCGTTTCGCAGTTCCCGATGATGGTCTACTTTGGCATAGGAAAGATCTTCATAGGGTAGGGTTTTAAGCAGCTCCAGTGCTGCAGGTACTTCGCATTGCTGGTTCTTGACGTCTTCTAATAGTTTTGTTAATTGATCTACATTCATAATTGTCTCCATGACTGCTGATGCGTCAGCATATATTAAAATTACTAAAGGGCTTTGAGATAATCGGTCATTTCTTTGAGCGTCAGGTGATTTCTAATCTGATCGGTGTTCATTTTAAGAGCATAGGCCTTTTCAAGCTGCTGAATCAGGTCAATAAGACCTAGAGAGTCGCCACCAAGATCATAGACAAAATGACTACTGAGTCCAATCAGAGCAGGCGAAATTTTTAGAATTCCGGCCCAGTAGTTGGCCATCTCTTGATAGGCGCCTTTTAGGGTTGATTCAGATATGTTGCCTAACGGGATGGCCTGATCATAATCTTGGTAGTCGCCGTTTTCCCAGGCAATGGTTAGGGCCAGTCGGTTAATTTTGCCCGAGGTGGTTTTGGGAATTTCATCAATTATTATACCCCAGGAGGTGGGAATCTGCCAAGTGGCTGAAATGGCCTGGCCGGCAAGGGTTAGGGTTTGCGGATCTTTAGAATCACTAAAGAGAATCAGACAGTTTTTTTGAGTGATTCGATCTTTTCCCTGGACAACAATCAGGTTGATAGTGTCAGACAAGGCCTGTTTACCGGTTTTTTCTAAATCTGAGACCAGATAATTCTCGCCGTTAACGATAATAATATCCTTATAGCGACCAAAAATATTTAGCCAGTCGTTTCTAAAAAAGCCCAGATCGCCAGTGTTAAACCAGCCGTTTTCATCTAGTCCGGTGGGCGCATTTTTGTCTTTTGAATAGTAGCGCTGCATCACATTGGTGCCCCGAATATGGATCAGGCCCAGATATTCCGGTTCCAAAACATTACCGTCAAGATCTTTGATAACTACTTCGTTGCATGCATCTAAGACACCCACCGACATGCGGCCGAGGGTATCATCATCAGGATCACAGAAGAATAGTTTTTCACCAATACTGATGCCGCTGCCCAAAAAATAATCCATTCGGAAAGAGGAACCATAAGGGGTGTAGGCAACACCCATGGTTGTTTCGCTAAGACCGTAGGCTGGCTTTAAGGTATCTTTGGTCCAACCCATCGAGGCTGTTTGAGCCTCAAAAGCCGTTAGTGAGAGCGGATTGACGTCCTCACCGCCGCAAAAACAGATATATACAGTTGATAGATCGACTGCTCGCTGCTGTTTAATGCCGACCTTGAGTAGCAGTTCAATCCCAAAGAGGGCAGCTCCGGTAACGGTGGCAGAAAACTGGGCCAATTTTTCCAGCCAGCGGTTGGGGCTTTTTACAAACTGCATGGGGCTCATTAAATACTGAGGGAAGTTATTAACAATCGGAACCAGGTGATAGCCGACAAAGCCGAAACAGTGGGAGAGCGGCAGCCAGCTTAAATAACGTTCCTGGACATTTTTCCGGACAATGATGCTACTGGCAATTCCGCCTTCTAGCAGGTTTTTGGTGGTGAGAACCGCCCCCTTGGGGTCAGAAGAGGTACCCGAGGTGAATTGAATCATTCCGGGATCAGTATCAATTACAGAGGCGATGGTTCCCGGGGGGGATTCTACCAAAGTCCGAAACATCACCAGGTTGTTTTCGAAAAGGGTGGTGATCCCTTCAAGGTCACTAATGATGACGGGATTATCCAGTACAGTCAGCACACTTTTAAGGTAAGTCCGGGATTTTTCATCCTGGGCAATGGGCAGGATAGAAGGAACCATCCCCCCCAGAATAGCGGCCCAGAAACAGGTGATCTGAGCCTGAATGCTGGTTAATTGGAAAACAAGAAGGGAACCCTTTTTTAGCCCACAGGACTGGTAACCGCCAAGGACTTTGATAGCATTCTCAAAAAGCGTGGCGTAGGTCTGTGTAAACTCCTGGCCATCCGCTTCCAGATAAGTGATCGTTACATTACTAGTTTTCAGCTTTTTAAACGCTTCTTGTATATTCATGGGCGTCTCCTCAAGAATTTTGTCAGATTTGCATTAGATCATGGTATAGCCGCCATCGATGGCAATGGTCTGTCCGATGACGTAATCACTTCCGGATGAACAGAGGAAGGAAATAACTCCAAAAAGGTCTTCTTCGGTGCCTAATCGTCCAGCTGGGGTGTTTTTGATATGTTCGGTGAGGGCATATTTAGGGAAATTTGATTTGGCCATATCGGTTTCAATAACACCGGGGGCAATGGCGTTGACTTGGATGTTGAGACGGGCGGCTTCACGAGCTAGGGCTTTAGTAAAAGCAATGACCCCGCCTTTAGCGGCAGAATAATGGGTAAAACCCAGTCCCCCAACCCGACCGGCAATGGAGGCAACATTAATAATCTTGCCCCGTTTCTGTTTTTCCAGTACCTTATAAACCGCATGGGTAGCGATAAAGGTTCCGGTTAAATCAATGTCAATCACTGCTTTCCAGTCTTCCAGAGTCATCGCACTAAAAGTTTTAACCGGGAAGATGCCAGCATTGTTGATTAACACATCAATTTTTCCGTAGGTTTCCATAACCAGATCAACCATTCTAATGGCATCTTCTTCGGATGATATATCGCACTGGACAGCAATACAGTTAGTGGGCAGTTTTTCGGCTGCAGCTTTAGCCGTGTCAATATTACGACCGATAATGACAATATTGGCACTCTCATTGCTGAGATATTCGGCAAATGAGTAACCAATTCCCCGGGATGAGCCAGTGATAATAATAACCTTATCCTGATGAATTCCAGCCATGATCTAACCCTCAATTTCGCCGATGATCTGGCCAACCAGAACCCGGTCATCTTCTGATGATAACATGGTAGAAAGAACCCCATCAGCGGGAGATTCAATATAAATGGAGATTTTATCGGTGGCAGCTTCAGCAATGTTGTCGCCTTTCTTGACAGTATCTCCTATAGCTACAAGCCATTGTCTTAAATTTATTTCTTCAGCGCCTTCGGCAAATTCAGGAATTGCAATTTCGTATTTCATTTTTAGTTCTCCTTAATCGTATTTATTTTATAACTCTGCAATTGTTTTTTTTGTCGTTCGAGTGCCAAACATCCCATCAAAGGCGAGGATAAACTGATCTCGGAGATCGCCCAGGGTAACGGGGGAGCAGCCACAGGCTGCCATCGAAGTAACACCCTTATCTTCGATGCCGCAGGGAATGATGGTCTTAAAATGTTCGAGGTTGGGGTTGACATTAATGGACATCCCATGGAGGGTAACACCATGGGACACGGCGATGCCTAAAGCGGATATTTTTTTTTCCTCGCCAGTTCCGGGTTCGGAAACCCAGACTCCGCTTCGCCCTTTGACGCGTTTACCTTTAAGATTGTAATGGACCAGCAGATTAATCACGACCTGTTCCAGACACCGTACATATTGGTGGGCCCCTTTCACATATTGATCAAAATGAAGAATCGGCGAAACGATGAATTGTCCGTTCCCATGATAGGAAATATCCCCGCCCCGGCTGACTGCGGTCACAGTAATACCCATTGCGTCCAGTTCTTCAGCAGTGTAAAGCAGGTTCTTTTCCTGGGTTCCCCGACCCAGCGTAATAACGGGATAATTTTCCTGAAAAAGCAGGGTGTCCGGTCTGAATCCATCGACGCATTGCTGGTGGAGCTGTTCCTGGATGATAAAGGCCTCCTCATAGGAAATCAGTCCCAGGTCAAGCCAGGTAAGATTGTTCTTCATGGTCTAATCCTCCAGGTGATACTGTTTCATTTTGCGGTACAGAGTACTGCGGGAAATTCCCAGATATTCAGCAGCTTTCTTGCGTTCTGAGAAAAGCGCCAACGCATTTTTAATAGCAGAGCGTTCCATTTTTTTTAAATCCACATCAGGTTGTAAAACCTTTGTCTCGATGGCTCGTGGTTCTTCTCTTAGGGTCAGCTCGGCGTCAAGGTTGGGTAAATAACTGGAAATAAAATAATCGTCAATGCGATTGGTTTCAGTGAAATTTACGGCTTGTTCGATGGCATTTTTAAACTGTCGCACGTTTCCCGGCCACTCGTACTCCTGCATTGTTGCGAGGGTAGAGGGGTGAAGCGGTTCAATGAATTTACCACAGGTCCGGGTAATATCATTGAGAAAAAAAGCAGCTAGGGTTGGAATGTCTTTTTTTCGTTTCCGTAGTGGCGGAATGTTAATTTGTAGTACATTTAATCGATAGTAAAGATCTTGTCGAAACCGCCCCATTTTTACTTCTTCGGCAAGATTCTTATTGGTGGCAGCAATCACCCGCACATCAATGGCAATGTCCTTGTTGCCACCAATGCGTTGAATATAACGCTCCTGTAAGACCCGAAGCAGAATGGTCTGGGTGTTTAGAGGCATTTCTCCGATTTCATCCAGAAAAATAGTGCCGCCCCTGGCTAGTTCAAATTTTCCGATTTTTCCGTGTTTGCTGGCTCCGGTAAAAGAGCCTTCTTCGTAGCCAAAGAGGACACTTTCAATCAGGCTTTCAGGAATACCGGCACAATTAATCGCAATAAATGGTTGATCAGATTGATAAGCGTTATGAATCGCCTGGGCAAACATTTCTTTGCCGGTTCCGCTTTCACCTTCTAACAGGACCGTTGCACTGCCTTTAGCGGCAATTTGAGAAAGGTGAACGGATCGTAGTAACGCAGAACTGTCACCGATGATGTCATCAAAGGTAAAGCGGGTGCCTTTTCGTTTGGCTTTATCAGAAATCGGGGTTTTTTTATCCATATCCTTCAGCGTTGCAACAGCTCCGGCGATGGTCCCATTGTCGTGAAGGATCAGCTTACTGTTAATTAAACAGTTTATTTTTTTGCTTTTGGTAATAATGTGTTTATCTTTTTCTTCAAGAGAAGGCGGTACATTTCCGTTATGATCCAGAATGGTTTCACCGTCCATAATCTCCAGAATGTTTTTTCCATAGGAATCAAAGGTGGTCGTTTTTAAAATTTTGGCACCATGAGAATTAATACCAATTATTTTACCATTGACATCCACCGCAACCACACCATCCGTCATGGAGTCGATAACCGTGCTCAAATAGTGGTTGGTTAAATCGACCTGACGATTAGATTCGGCAATACAAAGCTGCCGCGAGATAGCTTTTGTTGCAGCAACGACCATTCCCAGCGTATGGGGATAAGCCATTTCTTTAGGCCCAGCCATATCCATAACTCCCAGCAGTTTGCCATGGGCGTCAAGAATGGGTGCAGCAGAGCAGGTTAGTTCGTGATAACATTCATAGTAGTGCTCGGCCCCGATCACTTGAATAGGTTGGAGGAGATCGATGGCTAAACCGGTGGCATTGGTGCCGGCCATGTGTTCATTCCAGATACTGCCCCGGACCAGATTCTTAGTGAAGGCTTCCTTCAAAATGGATTGGTCACAAATTAGTTCCAGAATAACGCCATTTGGATCGGTGAGCGTGGTTGAAAAGCCGGATTTGTTAACAAATTCTTGTAATTCCACCATAAAGGGGATGCTGACGTCCAGGAGCACCTTATTTTGTTCCAGGCGTTTTCTAAAATTTGTTTCACTAACAGTAGGAGTGCGATTTAAGGCATGGGGATCAAGCCCAGCCTTTTGACAGCGTAGCCAGGAATCAATAATCGGCTTGCGGATATGGCTACCGATTTTTCCAGATAACACAAAATCGTCCCAGGTATTTTTGATTGCATCAAAGTCAGCAGTAAGTTTCAAAGCGTTCACGCTCCTTTTTGATGTTTTTTTATCATTCAAGGTGATTGCTCGCTGCTGAAAAGATAGTAAATTGGTATCAGGGAGTCCCCTGATACCAATTAGAATAATTATTTAGCAGCAGCTAATTTCTGAAGATCGGCATTGAGTTGTGCAAAAATATAGACAGGCGCACATCCGGGATAATAAGTAACGGATTTTGCCAGCTCAGCCCCTTCTTTTACCTTGTCAACAGATGGGAAAAGTTCCCAGCAGTCGCCGCAAATAAAGACGTTTTTATCAACACATATTTGCGGATCGAAATCTGGCACACCGCCGGCAATAACAACAACCTCTCCAGATTTTTCGAGGAATTTATTCATATCAATACCGCTTAATGCAAAAGAATCGAGCGCACCACGAACATTAACAAAACAGCCGGGACAGGTTTGTTGCATCACGCAGGTTAAACCGGCGTACATACCAATGGGATCACCACCGGGGCGTCGGAAGTGTTTCATGACCGATTCAATCGAGTTGCCGACAACATCAATTTTGGCTAAATCGATTTCGCCCTGACCTTCGGTTCCGGCACAGCGGATAGCTGGAATTTCCATGGGTTCAAAGCCCATGATGGAACAGGCCACCGAGTCAACAGCAACGGTATCGGCTCCGGCAACGATCAAGTTCATTTCAATAGGAGAACCGGCGTGAGGTCCCTGGCCTTCCATTCCAATTACGGAGTCAACAATGGTCAGATCGGCATGACGGATTCGATACATATCAGCCATTTTCTGGCCCAATTCAATACGATGAGCCCCTTGCTGCTGATCATTTGGATGACAGTTGGGGATGATCCCATTCCAGTTTTTAAGCCCTAAGGTTACGGTTCCGGCTAAATGCACCTTCATTTTGGGAAGGTTAATAACGACATCCGCATCCAGAAAAGGTTTGAAAACAGTGGCGTGTTTGAATAGTTTTGCGCCTTCAATTTCGACCGCAACAACATCATGTTCGTCAAAATAGATAACTTCATCCGCACCGCCAAGCTTGGCTGCTTCTTCCATTTTTGAATCTTTAAATGCCGGTTTAGCGCGACCAACATGCATCCCTAATGATGGGTTGTCACCAATGACAACTTTTCCGGCTTTGGAGTTTTTCTTAACATAAGAAACAACGGCTTCAATGGTTCGGGGATCGACAACCGCATGGCTTTCAGGAGGAGCCTGGAAAGCGAGGTTTGGTTTGATTAAAACAGTGTCACCTTCTTTGATGATGGTGTCAAGGGAACCTATCGCCAGTTCAACTGCTTCGGCAACAGCGGCTTCGATTTTTCTTACATCCTCTTCAATGCGAATGTATTTTCCACCCATGAATGAGGCATTGCCTTCAGGTTGTGCAACCTTTACAACAGATACTTTTGTTTTGCTCATGATCGTCTCCTTTAAGTAGTTTATATTTATCCAAACTTATGGACATATACAAATATACCCGCAAAGATCATGCCAAATCAGAATAGTGCGAAAATCCAGTTAGATCTGGGATTGCGAAGGAAAGTTTGATTATCCGAGGTGTGTCATGTGTCAGAATAAGACACGTATATGTGTCATTATAACACGTGACACACCTTGGATGTCTTAATCTAAAAATATCAGTTAAACGATTAGTTTGAAATTAGTGGTATTCGATGAGAATATTTTTTGTTATAATCATAGGATATGAGGTATTATATAGAAGGTAAGATTATCAATATGAAAGTTAATCGTTTGGTTCATAATACTTTCGTAATTTGAATTTAGAAAAGAAAGTGAGGATAAAATGCGTAAAGTTTTATTATTAAACGGTAGTCATAAATCAGGTAAGAGTTTTACCATGATCATAGCTGAGCAATTTGTTTCCGGTCTGTTGGAATTTGATCCGGATACGGTAATTCAAACCGTTGATTTAATTCAGAAAAATATTAACGCCTGTACGGGATGCCATACCTGCTGGACTACCACTCCGGGGGAGTGTATTTTTCAGGACGACATGACAGAACTTTTCCATCAATATGAAGAGGCTGACATTGTGATCTGGGCCACCCCGCTTTACCACTACGGGATCTCAAGTGCCATGAAAAAATTTATGGAGCGGACCCAACCGGCACTGCTGCCATTTATTGACAATGAAGGTGGCGGAACCTATGGCCATCCCTTCCGAAATCCTGAAAAAATGAACAAGAAAAAGCATGTGCTCATCAGCACCTGTGGCTTTCCATCAACAAAGAATAATTATGAAGGGGTCGAAGAACAGTTTAATAATCTTTTCGGAAAAGATAAGTGGGAAAAAATAATCTGTGTTGAAGGTGAGCTCCTGGGAATTCACCAGCTCGATAACCTGACCGGGCCTTATCTGGATTTAGTTAAAATTGCGGGTAAAGAATACGGCGAAAATCTGAGTATTTCGCCAACGGTCAAGGAAGGCCTCTCAAAGCCTTTTGTCGAAACCCCCACCTATCTCCAAACCACTAACCTGAGTTGGGGGGTGGACGATACCCGGATGAAGGATTCTGATGGTGGACTCATTGCCTGGAATTATATGAAAGAAGTGCAGACGGCTTTTAATCCCAAGGTGCGACCCAAAATGAATGCGGTGCTTCAGATCGATTTTACTGACATTAAGGAGCGCTACCAGTTTGTCATAAAGGACGAGACCTGCACCCTGTTACGCAATGATTTTGCCCGAGAAACAGCTGCAATCAGTATTAATCTCACCACCCTTGAACGGATTTTAGAAGGAAAAATTGATGCTGCCCAGTCATTGTTAGAAAAAAAGTATGCGGTTACTGGCGATATGCGGGTGTTCAACGCCTTTTTGGATGGGCTGTTTGGCCCGGTTAATCTGAGTGCTGATAAGAAAAAAAGGCTGGTTCCGATCAGTTTTAAAAATACCCCGTATTGGTTTTTTCTAGCCTTGTGTCCGTGGCTTTTCTGCTTTCTTTTTGCTGAGTACAGCCCCTTAATTGGGGTGGTGGTTCCACTTATGATCAGTGGTGTATTATGCAGTATCAAGCGAGGGCCCGATCTGGTTTACTTTGAACGCGCCACGCTATTGACGTTTTCTTTGCTCGGTTTAGCGGTGGTGACCTTTGGATCGGATTATCAGGGAAACACCTTTGCCATTATCGGGTATTTTGCACTCGCTTTAATCTGGGCGATCTCGACGCTAAAAACGATTCCGCTAACGGCCGACTATACCCACTATTTCAATGGTCGCAATGCTCTTAAAAACGTATTGTTTTTGAGAACCAATCGGTTGTTATGCTATGTCTGGTCACTGGTTTACCTGGCTCAGGCCGGCATTACACTTTGGCTAAATACGACGGTACTGATTAATTTTGCAGCGATTATTCCGATCCTTTTAAGCGTTCCAACCTTTGTGTTTTCACTCTGGTTTCTAAAATGGTATCCTACTGATGCGGCTAAACCAAAATAAATGCGGAAAAGAATTTTGCCGCGATACCCATGAATATAAAAAGAGGAGTTTAAATGCTAACACTGGATAAAATATACCACGCATCATTTACCCTAAAAAAATATATTCGGCCGACTGATTTGATTCATGCCCCTAAAATATGTCCCGACAGCGATATTTATTTAAAAACCGAAAATTTGCAGATCACCGGGTCTTTTAAGGTTCGGGGCGCCTGCTATAAGATATCTCAGCTTAGTGACGAAGAACGGGCGAAGGGCGTGATTGCCTGCTCGGCTGGCAATCACGCCCAGGGGGTGGCTATGGCCGCCGCGATTAACCATATCAAAGCCCTGATCTGTCTGCCAGATGGAGCCCCGATTTCCAAGGTGGAAGCGACAAAAGCCTATGGCGCCCAGGTCTGCCTGGTGGAAGGCGGCTATGATGAGGCCTATGCAAAAGCATTGGAACTTCAGGCTGAGAAAGGTTATACCTTTATTCATCCCTTCGATGATGAGTTTGTCATCGCTGGTCAGGGAACCATCGGTCTGGAACTGCTAGAAAGTCTGCCGGATCTGGATGCGGTAATCGTTCCGATAGGCGGTGGCGGACTGATTTCCGGCATTGCCTACGTGCTCAAGGCCTTAAAGCCCGAGGTAAAGGTTTATGGGGTTCAAGCCTGCGGCGCACCCAGCATGCACGAGTCCATCAAAAACTGTAAAATTTGTCGGTTGCCCCAGGTATCAACCATTGCCGATGGAATTGCCGTAAAAGAACCAGGAGATTTAACATTTAGTCTGTGCAGAGATTTTGTGGATGAAATAGTCACCGTTACCGAGGATGAAATATCGACCGCGATCCTGACCCTGATCGAGCAACAAAAGCTCATTGCCGAAGGGGCCGGGGCAGTAGCGGTGGCCGCCGCCATGTTTGGTAAGTTGCCAATAAAAGGGAAAAAGACGGTTTGTATTGTGTCGGGTGGCAATATTGATGTGACAATCCTATCCCGAATCATCAAACGGGGTCTATTAACCTCTGGTCGCACCTGCTCGTTTAACATCGAATTGATTGATAAACCAGGACAGCTAAAAAAAGTGTCACAGATTATTGCAGATTTGGGCGGAAATGTTATCTCAATTCATCATGAGAGAAGCAATGAAGGCTCTGATATCAATGGCTGTTTCTTGCGAATTGAGTTAGAAACAAGAAATTATGATCATATTGGTGAAATCCGTGAAGGTCTGGTCCAGGGCGGATTTAAATTGCAGAAATAAAGCTAAAAATTGTTTTTCTCAATTGATTGGCGATGGGAAAAAGGGGTATAATTCAACTGATAAGTTGTTTAACATCTGTTATCGTTGGTGTGCTTTTTTAAAAAAGGGCGACCCCTCTAAAAAGAGCACACCAAGATAATGAGTGGGAGCTGATAAAAGAACATTTAATGGCTTTGATTAACCATTCTAAAGGGAGTGTATAGCTTTTCTTTAAAAAATATAGTTTTAACACAGGAGGAGAAAAATGTTAGCCGATATTAGCGACGATTTAAAGAAGATTTTTTTATTTGGTGTAGGCGCGGTGGCTGTTACAGCCGAGAAATCAAAGGTTCTCATTGATGAGTTGGTGGAAAAGGGTGATCTCACGGTCCAGCAGGGAAAGATTCTCAACGAAGAATTAAAACACAATATCAAAGAAACCATAAAAGACACGGTGACGGTTAATGTGGTTAAATCAGAAACACCACCTTCCGCCGATTCCGTTATAGAAGGCCTGGATACGATGACTCCTGATGAGATAAAGAAGATTCAAGATAAGTTAGAGACGATTATTTCAACGCAACAAGTGGAGAAAGAAATCATCGAGGTGTCTGATTTAGCAGAAAATGTCAGTGAAAAGGAAATCGATGAATTTAAGTGATTCCGGTCTAAGCGTAAAAGATATACCGAAAGGACCAATGGATACAAATGGAAAACGGTTAAAAAAAATTGTATCCATTCTGGTAAAACACGAAATTACCAAAGGGTTGACCCCGGAAAAACTTCGACTTATCATTGAAGATTTGGGGCCAACCTTTATTAAGATTGGTCAGATTATGTCAATGCGCCGGGATATTTTCCCTAATGACTATTGTATCGAACTTGAAAAATTGCGCTCACAAGTGACGCCGATGCCCTTTGATGAATTCATTCGAATTATTGAAGAAGAGTATCAGTGTCCGGTGGATGATGTGTTTAGCAACATTAATCAAGACCCCCTGGGATCGGCCTCTATTGCTCAGGTTCATGCTGCCGATTTAAGCGATGGGGCGAAGGTTGTGATTAAGGTCCAGCGCCCGGGGATCTATAAGGTCATGGCTCAGGATGTGGTGTTACTAAACCGGGCCACCGGTATTCTCAATATCGCCAGTGGTATTGGCGATGTAGTCGATTTTAAAATGATTGTTGACGAAATGTGGAGTACGGCCCAACAGGAAATGGATTTTCTTTTTGAGGCTAAAAATGCTCAGTTATTTAATGAACTTAATGCAGAGATCAAATATATCGGTTGTCCTAAAATTTACAATCAATACACCACCTCCAAGGTTCTGGTCATGGAAGACATCGTCGGCATTGCAATTGATGAAACAAGAACGTTACAGGATGCCGGCTATGATCTTGAAGAAATTGGCGTGAAGCTGGCTGAAAACTATGTCAAGCAGATCATTGATGATGGCTTTTTTCATGCTGATCCTCACCCAGGAAATATTTTTATCAGAAATGGACAGATCGTCTGGATTGATTTAGGTATGATGGGAAGACTGTCCAAGCGGGAAATGGGACTCTTAAGAAGAAGTGTCAAAGCTGTGGCGACACGGGATGTCGAAAGTCTCGAAGGGGCGATCCTTTCGCTGGGAGTCCATAAGGGCCGGCGAATTAATCATTCGCTTTTATATGAAGCGATTGATCGGATGCTGGATGTCTATGGTACCGAGGAACTCAGCAACATCAACATGGGGCGATTTTTGGAAGAAATATTGCGAATAGCCGCCGAGAATCATATTGGTATGCCCAGAGGTATCAGTATGCTCAGTCGCGGCATGATCACCATTGAAGGCGTGATTGCCAAAATATCCCCCGACGCCAATTTTGTTCGTATCATGGCCAACCATATGGCCGGTCAGCAGATCACAAATTTCGATTTGAATAATTTTATGGAGTCGAACAGACAAAAAATCCTAACTTCGGGAGAAAAGGCAATTAGTGTACCTGGACAAGTCTCTGATTTCTTGAGTCTGACGAATAAGGGACAGTTGAAAGTGAATCTTGAGATTCTCGGATCAGATGAACCCCTGGCGGAAATCGATCAGATGGTAAATAAGATCGTGATCTGCATCATTCTGGCGGCGCTTTTAATGAGTTCCAGTTTCATCGCAACCACCAACATGACCCCCCAATTTATGGGAATCCCGGCTTTGGGCGCGTTGGGTTATTTTACCGCTATTATTTTAAGCCTGGCGTTGATGATTTCCATCCACCGAAAAAAGCGAAAACGTTGAAAACAGACTACTATAATGTCTTTTGATCCATTTCAATTGAAGTCATTCTGGGGTAAATTAACAGACTCTTAATGTAATCTTTCCAAACCGTTAACATATGATGCTGCCGTGCATGTTAGACTTTAACAGCGACGAAGATAATCGGGAAACCGGAATCTTTTGCGCTGTTATTTTTTTAGTGCATCAATCGAATAAATATGCAGCAGATGGGGAGATGAGTAGATGAAATGGTTTTACAACTTAAAAATAGGAAGCAAGGTAATTTTGGGGTATTTAGTCATTGCGATTATCGCCGGAGGGATCGGCATGATGGGACTGGCAGGTATCCAAAAAATCAGTGAACAGGATGTGTACCTTTATGAGAAAATGGCAAAACCGCTGGGAGAACTTATCTATATTGTTGACGCTTTTCAAGGTCTTGTAGGAAACACCCAGGATTTGTTAGGTGCAACCAGCCCCGAAGAAATTGATGCCATTGAGCTTGAAATTCTAAAACGAAATTCCCGATTTGATGCAAATCTCAAAACCTTTCAAACAACTTTAAGTTCACCGGAAGCAATCGAAATTGCGGACGAAACCTACCTGCTAAAAGATGATTTTGATCTGATCGTAACCAATGTCATCGATCTGGTTCGACAAGGAAACCAGGGAGAAGCCCTGGGGCTGATTAATAGCAGTGATTTTGAAGTGGTAAAACAAAAAATCGAAGAAAATTACCGGGCAATGATGGACTTAAAGTTAGAAGCTGTTAAAGGTACCGCAAAAAGTAATCATGATATCGCCACAGAAACCACTCGAATGACGATTGCCCTGTTGGTGATCGGGGTAGTGATTTCTTTACTGTTAGGTCTTTTTATTGCGTCAACAATTACCAGACCGATTGCAAAAATTAGGGATATGATTAAAGAAATGAGTCTGGGACACCTGGGCATGCGGCTTTATATGGACAGTCTCGACGAGGTAGGTGAAATGGCTACCGCCATGGATCATTTTGCCGATGATCTTCAAAACGTGGTGATAAAAACCATCCAACAGATTTCTGATGGGGATTTATCGGCGGAAATTGAGCAAAAGGATGAAGCTGATGAAATTATACCGGCACTTAAACAAACAATAAAGACCGTGCGCGATCTGATTGCTGAGTCAACCATGCTCGCTCAGGCAGCAGTTGATGGAAAACTCCAGATCAGGGGCGATGCCAATGCGTTTAAAGGCGGTTTCCGAGAGATTCTAGTGGGATTTAACGACACCTTGGATGCACTTGTAACCCCTTTAAATGTGGCAGCCAGCTATGTGGAACAAATCGGCAACGGCGTTATTCCGGAGAAAATCGATGAGACTTATTATGGCGACTTTGATACCTTTAAAAACAATATCAATGCCTGTATTGACGGTCTGGCAGCCCTGGAAGAAGGCAACCGGGTGTTGGGACTGATGAACCGCAACGATTTTTCCCAGGCAATCGTAGGTAATTATCTGGGGATTTACGCAGAAATTGCCGAATCCATCAATGGTATCCGGCAGCTTCTTTTGACGATCACGCGGATTGCCGGCAATATTAGAGAAGGAAATCTTTCTGATTTGCCAAAGCTTAAGCAGGATGGCAAACGCAGCGAAAATGATCGACTGATGCCCACCTTGGCCGGGATGATGGAAAATATTTTTATGCTGGTAGAAGAAACCGAAACCATGGCTCAAATTGCGGTGCAAGGAAATCTTAGTTTTCGAGGTGACAGCAGTAAATTCAGGGGTGAATATGCCCAAGTTATTGAAGGATTCAACCAGACCCTGGATGCAGTGATTGAACCAGTTAAAGAAGCTTCAGATGTCCTGCGTGAATTAGCACAGGGAAATCTTCATGCCATGGTAAGGGGTGATTATCAGGGTGATCATGCAAAGATTAAGGACGATCTCAATGAAAGCATCATGTCATTGGCAATCTATGTCGGTGAAATCACAAGTGTCCTTGAAGCAATGGGGCAGGGAAATCTTAAACAGGAAATTGAAGCGGAGTTTAAAGGTGACTTTAAAGAAATAGAAAATTCCCTTAACACGATTAATACCCGACTTAGTACCACCCTTTCGGATATTGACAGTGTTTCGGCCCAGGTGGAAATGGGAGCGATTCAAATATCAGATAGTGGCCAGGCGCTGGCCCAGGGAACAACAGAACAGGCCAGTTTGATTGAGGTTCTAACCACTTCGATTGAACAAGTCGCCGACAAAACAAAGCACAATGCGATCAGGGCCAATGAAGCCAATGAAGGGGCGATTGCGGTGCGAAAAAATGCCGAGATCGGCAATCATCAAATGAAAAAAATGGTTGCCGCCATGGATGAAATAGATGAATCAGCCAACAGTATTTTTAAAATTATCAAAGTAATCGATGATATTGCGTTTCAAACCAATATTCTGGCACTTAATGCTGCTGTCGAAGCAGCCAGAGCCGGTCAGCACGGCAGAGGATTTGCCGTGGTTGCCCAGGAAGTAAGAAGTCTGGCCATTCGTTGCAGTGATGCTGCCAAAGAGACAACCGCTCTTATTGAAGGTTCGATCGATAAGGTGGAAGTTGGTACTCGGGTAGCAGATGAAACCGCCAGTAGCCTGAAAGAAATATCCAGTGAGATAAAAAAAGTCACCCATTTAGTTGGAAATATTGCGCAGGCTTCCAGTGATCAAGCCGCAGAAATCGAGCAAATTAATCAGGGGATTGAGCAAGTTTCACTGGTTATTCAAACCAATGCGGCCACAGCAGAACAAAGCGCGGCAGCCAGTGAAGAACTCTCTGGCCAGGCGCAACTGCTTAAGCAGATGGTTGGTACCTTTGAAATTAAAACGATCGGTTAAGCCAAAGCCATCGATTAGTAAAAAGTGTCTTTAATCTTGGTATTACATTAATAATCGAGTAAAAACTCCGTCTTTTGGGCGGAATTTTTTGTGTTGTTAAAAAATTTAGATTAGAATGATTAATTTTGGGTAGAAATAATTATAGCTGTTAAAAGCGAATCTAAGTAACAAAAAAAGGAGAAGAAAAAAATGAAAAGAAAATTATTTCTCGGAATGATTATCGGCCTTGTTCTATTGATTGCAGGTTGCGCCCAAGCTCCAGCAACAACAGATGATAAAGATACTGGGTCGGAAACTGATGTCGTAACAACTGCTTCAATTGTTGATACGGAGGAAGCCTTTATTAAAGCCATCAGCAAAGATGGGACCTGGATCATTGCCACCATTGATGATTTGGAAATTAGCTCGGACCTGGTCTTAGACGGCGATTTTGTTAATGGCAAGAAAGATGATGGCGGAAATGATATCGTTCAGCGCAAGATAGGCCTTTATACGCAAGATGAGGACCGAAATGTTACCGCCAGATTTACACTGACGGCACCAAAACTAACCATTAATAGTCCCAAAGCAAGCATTGAACACGGAACCTTTGTTGGTGATGTTTATGTAAATGCCAATGACTTTCAGCTTAAAGACCAAAAAATCGAGGGAAATTTGTATTTTACAACACTCGAAGCTCAATCAACATTTATGATGGACGCGACCAGTTCAGTAACCGGTGTTCAGGAGTTAAAACAGTAATGGTTTGACATTTCACAATTAAAATTTTGGGAACCTCTAAATTGAAGCGTGAAATACATCAATTTAGAGGTTTTCCTTTTAGAAAATTTAAAAAGAATGATAATTGACTGGCGTAATGTGTTACTCGTTTAAATAAAATTGTAATGTTTAAGCGTCTGGGCAATAGTCAAAATTCAGTTAAAATTCGGAGGTGCATTATGGAAAAAAATATTATTATATTAGGCGCCGGATACGCGGGAATTCTAACGGCAAAAAAGCTTGCCAAACGTTTAAAAGATCACCAGGATATTAAAATCACCGTAATCGATAAAAAAAGTTATCATACCATGCTTACTGAGCTTCATGAGGTAGCTGCGAATCGTGTTGAGGAAGATAGTATCCGAATCAGCTTAAACCGTATTTTTGAGGGACGAAATGTCGCTGTACAGGTTGATACGATCACTGATATCGATTATGAAAAAAAACAATTAACCGGGAAATTAAAAACCTATCCTTACGATTATCTGGTCTTAGCTTCCGGTTCTCAACCGACTTTTTTTGGGGTTGAAGGGGCCAAAGAATTTGCTTATAAACTATGGTCTTATGAAGATGCCGTAAAGCTTAAGGGACATATTCTTAATATGTTCACAAAGGCGTTACAAGAAACGAATCAGCAGGAAAAACAGCGGTTGCTCAGTTTCTATGTGCTAGGAGCAGGCTTTACGGGTGTCGAAATGGCTGGGGAACTTGCTGAATGGGTACCGGTACTTTGTAAAGAATTTGAAATTGACCGTGAACTGGTAAAGATTACCCTAGTTGATATGATGGACAGAGTGGTACCAAATCTATCAGAGACGCTATCAGAAAAAGCAAAAAGGCGATTGGAAAAAATGGGCGTCACGGTCATGCTAAACACGTCGTTTAATAAAGTTGGTGAAAATTTCATCGAGCTTAAACAGGGGAATCAGTATCAAGAATTCCCGACAAACAGCGTTGTTTGGGCAGCCGGCATCGAAAGCTCAGATATAGCTAATAAGGCAGTTGCGCTTAATCAAATTGGGCGGGGGCGGATTAAAACTGATGAATTTCTGCGGGCAGAAGGAAAAAACGACGTTTTTATTGCGGGAGATAATATTTTCTTTATTCCGGATGGTGAAACAGTGCCAGTGCCCCAGATGGTCGAAAACTGTGAACAATCAGCAGATACAGTTGCCCATAATTTAACCAGAGCAATCACAGAGGGCGGCGAAATGGAGAAGTATGCTCCTAAATTTCATGGAGTAATGGTGAGCATTGGCGGGCGTTATGGCATTTCTTATGTTGGTACAGAAAAAAAGAAGTTTGCATTGCCCTCCTTCTTGTCTCAATTTGTGAAGCATTTTATTAATATTATTTATTTTATCCAAATTTTGGGATGGAATAAGGTCTTTAGTTATATCCGACATGAATTCTTTACCATTAGAAATTGTCGTAGTTTTGTCGGTGGTCACTTTTCTAATCGTACCCCCAGTTTTTTACTGGTTCCGCTCCGCGTTTTCTTAGGTGCATTTTGGGTATATGAAGGTGTCAAAAAAGTCGATGAAGGGTGGCTTTACATGCCTAAATTGACGCCATTCTTTCAAGGTGCGAGTGATTTATTCAATGCTGTGATTAACGCTAGTGGTGGTGAGGTGATATCGACGGCGACAGCGGTAGGCCAGGGAACCGAAGCCGCTGGAAGCCTGCTTATTAATTGGAATATTTTAGGTCTTTTTAAGATTATTCTGATTCAAACAACAGATATTGCTATCAAATTGCAAGTTGGCCTCATGGATTGGTTTACCAGTACCATCATTTTAAGCAGTGAGAGTTCAGAGGTGTTTTTTCAGTCTGTAATTGTTTATTCCGAAATAATTGTCGGGATATTGCTGATTTTAGGTCTATTAACAACCGTTTCGGCACTATATTCTATTGTTCTGCAGGGCATGTTTGTCACAACGACGGGGCTTTACCTGAGTACATGGTGGATGATTTTTGCGGCGGTAGCTGTTATTATTGGTGGAGGGAGAGTATTCGGCCTTGACTATTATGTAATGCCTTGGTTAAAAGAGCACTATAAGAATATTAAGATTGTCCGGAAACTATATATCTATCATGATTAAAAATGAATTAGCCGAAAGAATAGAATACCTTGCATCCCTCGAAGCAGTCAGACAATTGATAAAAGAAACTTTACTGGATACGGATGAGTTAATTTTAGAGATGATGGAACACCTGACGTCCGGAAGTGGAAAAAATTTAAGAGCGATGTTATTGCTGGCTTCAGCAATGGACCGTGATGGCTTTGTACCGCGTGACGCAGTGATTGCTGGTGCAGCGGTAGAAATCCTTCATCTTGCCACATTGGTGCATGATGATGTCATCGATGAAGCCGAGATAAGGCGGGGACATGCCAGTTTGCAAAAACAGTTTGGAAAAAAAGAAGCCGTGATTTGTGGTGATTACCTTTTTTGTATATCGCTTGCGATGGTAGCTGAGATTTCAAATCATTATTCCCAGAAATTAAATGTGTATACCCAGGCAATGACAAAAATTTGCCTGGGAGAACTTCGCCAATTTAAACATAATTCCGATACCGAGCTCAGTGTGATGAATTATTTAAAAATAATAGCAGGAAAAACGTCGGCACTTTTTTCGCTGGCGATGTATTCCGGTGCGATTATCAATGAATGTAGTGATAAAGAAGCGCGCTTTATGGGACGAATTGGATACAATATGGGTATGGCATTTCAGATATTGGATGATTGTGCGGATTATGAATCGGATGTTGCGGCAACTAAAAAGACGGTTAAACATGACCTGGCCGAAGAAGTGGTAACCTTGCCGCTTATTTATGCCTTTCTTAAAAAACCGGAGCTTAAGCATCATATCCGCCGTCAGCAGCTGTCACCGGGTGAGATTAATGAAATTATTGCCGAGGTTGTTAAGGTCGGCGGGGTATCAATGGCCCGGGATGTGGCAGAAAAATACTATCTAAAGACAAAAAAAATGATAAATACTCTTACGGAAGATAATAAAAAGTTGTTAATGAATGAAATCCTTGGAAGAATTTGGAAAGTTGAGAATTAAGGGATGGCAGGACGATTTCTAAAGTATGTTGAGATTCAGACAAAAATGGCCAGTGTACTTCCTTTTCTGCTCGGCTTGTCTTATGTTATCTATGCATATGGACGGTTTGATCGTTTAAATACCTTGTTGTTTTTCGCCTCAATGCTGAGCTTTGATATGGCAACAACCGCGTTAAATAACTATATTGATGTAAAAACAAATGGTAAAAAACTGGAATTCTCACAAAAGACAGCAAAGCAGATAGTGCTGATTCTTTTGATTTTGGCAAGTTGTTTGGGTTTGGCGCTGGTACTTTATACCGGGCTCATTGTTTTGGCTATTGGGGCCTTATGTTTTGGTGTTGGGATATTCTACACCTTTGGTCCGGTTCCAATCTCGCGGTTGCCCTTGGGCGAGATTTTTTCGGGTTTATTCATGGGCTTATTGATCCCCTTTTTAGTGGTTTATATTAATGCGCCAAAAGAGAGCTTGATCGACTACGATTTTTCGAATTGGATTCTTATCGTTTCTGTTAATGCATTGAATATGCTAAAGTTAGGCGTTGTTGCAATACCGGCGATGACCGGTATTGCAAATATTATGCTATCCAATAATACCTGTGATCTTGAAGCGGATGTTGCCGTAAACCGCTTTACCTTACCTTACTATTTAGGCGTAAAAAATGCGGTAAATCTATTTGCAGCACTTTATTATTTAGGCTATGCGTCAATTATAGTTATGGTTTTATTTAGAATTGTGCCAACTTATGGACTGATTATTGTATTTGGTTTAATCCCAGTTCAGAAAAATATTCAAATCTTTCGAAAACAACAGTCTAAATCAAGCACTTTTCCGCTGAGTGTACAAAACCTCGGGATCATGGTGATTCCGGTGATTATTAGTTTAATAGCAGGGGTGATCTTTAAATAAACGATCATTCACAATAAAACAGAATCCATGGAACAGAATCCATGGATTCTGTTTTTTTTCTTGACATCAATCTGAGAATGTATTATTGTATTAATAAGATAATACAATAATACAAAGGAGAACAGCCATGAAGTGGATCATCGATTCAGATCGCCCCATCTATAAACAGTTGGTGGAACAGATAGAGCTCAGAATCATTTCCGGTGTTTATTCACCAGGAGACAAACTTGAATCAGTGCGAGAGATGGCAATGGATGCAGGTGTGAACCCCAATACCATGCAAAAAGCATTGGCAGAACTGGAAAGAATGGAACTCGTTTTTGCACAAAGAACCAGCGGCAGATTTATTACGGAGGATTTAAAAGTGATAGAAGAAGCGAAAAAGAAACTGGCAGTTCAAGAGATTGGCGCATTTCTTGAAAAAATGAAGAAATTGGGTATGAGCCGAAATGAAATACTGGCATTGATGGAAAAGATAGAGGAAGGGGACAAAGAAGATGACCATCTTAAACACTAACAATCTGACCAAGTCCTATGGGAAGAAAACAGCCTTATCCCAAATTAATATGGAAGTTCCCCGGGGGCGGATCATCGGGTTACTGGGACCAAACGGCAGTGGTAAAAGTACCTTTATCAAGCTGGCAGCCGGTTTACTGGTGCCTTCATCCGGTGAAATATTTATTGATGGACAGGCACCCGGGGCTTTGACCAAAGCTAAGGTTTCCTATCTGTCTGAGCGCTCCTATCTCAGTGATTGGATGCGGGTTAGCGAAATTCTCGTCTTCTTTGAAGATTTTTATGAGGACTTCAATCGCATTAAGGCCGAAAACATGCTTAAAGATTTGGCTATTAATCCTGACGATCGACTTAAAACGATGTCTAAGGGAACAAAAGAAAAGGTCCAGCTGATTTTGGTGATGAGTCGGCAAGCCGAACTTTATTTACTGGATGAGCCCATTGGTGGAGTCGATCCAGCAGCCCGGGACTATATTCTAAATACCATCATTACCAACTATAAAGAAGAGGCATCGGTGATTATTTCAACCCATCTCATTGCGGACATTGAGCAGATTCTTGATGATATTATGTTTATTAATCAGGGGGAACTGGTGCTTAGTTCCAGCGTTGATGAAATACGAGAAACTCATAATAAGTCAGTGGATGGACTATTCAGGGAGGTTTTTAAATGTTAGGGAAACTAATCAAACACGAAACAAGGGCAACCAGGCGGATTTTTTTACCGCTTTACGGTGCCTTGCTGATTTTAACAATTTTTACCAAACTGGTAATGGCCATTGGTGCTCCGGATTTCTTTTCCGAAGCAGCATCTAATAACACAATAGCGGAAATTACTCTAGGGATCAGCTTTACGCTTTATTTTATCTTAATCGTTGGTATTAGTGTGATGACCCTGGTAATGATTATTCAACGGTTCTATAAAAATCTGTTTACGGATGAGGGCTATTTGATGTTTTCGCTGCCGGTAAAAACCTGGGAACTGGTTTTATCAAAGCTTCTGGTGGGGCTTCTCTGGTCAGCGGTTTGTACCGTCATGATTGTCCTAACCTTTGTCATTTTTTCGCTGGGAACTTTTTCGATGATGGAGTTGACCCAGGCTATCCAGGCAGCTTATCAGACGTTTTTCGTTGAAACTGGCATGAATCTCAATCTTTTTACAGCTGAACTGGCATTATTTTTAGCGGTTAATACGGTTGCATCAATACTGATGATTTATGTTGCCATTGCCATTGGACAATTATTCAGTCAGCATCGGGTCGTCGCAGCTTTTGGAGCCTATATTGTGATCACCATTGTACTACAGATCATTGGGTCGATTTTCATGGCTGTTTTTGCTATTGGAAATCTGGATATTCTGATATTAAACGGTCGTTCGGCTATGTCAACCATCCAATGGCTGATTAATGGGTCAACGATTCTTAATGTGGTGTTTGGTGCGGCGTTCTATTATGTGACTCAATATATTATGAAAAATCGTTTAAATCTGGAATAATTTACGTTGATTTGTGTTATAATAATCAGCAATTGAATGGTTTAAGCCAGAGAATAAAAAGAAAGTGGGTGGATCTAAATTTTTATTCAAGTCAGAGAGCTATACAAAGATTTCAAATTGGGGAAAGAAGATATTCATATCCTCAAGGGAATCAATCTGGATATTGAACAAGGGGAAATGGTGGCCCTGCTTGGTCCTTCTGGATCGGGTAAATCCACCTTTTTGAACGTTCTGGGGGGATTGGTTCCACCAACCTCAGGGGAGATTCTAATCCGGGATTACCAGATCAGCGAAATGACGGAGAATGAGCTTTGTCTTTTTAGACGGGAGCATCTGGGTTTTATTTTCCAGTCTTACAATCTCATTTCAACAATGACTGCGATGGAAAATGTGGCTCTGGCTCTGACCTTTGCTGGTGTCAAAAAAGAAATCCGCAAAGAACGGGCAATCGAAGCTCTGGAAGTGGTCGGATTGGTAGATCGGATGGGGCATAAGCCCAGCGAACTATCGGGGGGTCAGCAGCAACGGGTGAGTATTGCGCGGGCACTGGTGAACCATCCGGAGATTATTCTCGCCGACGAGCCGACCGGGAATCTGGATTCGAAAACCAGTGCGGATATTATGGAGATGATTTATCGACTGAATCGTGAAGAGAATCAGACCTTTGTCATCGTCACCCATGATCCGGATACAACCAAATACTGCACCAAGGTTATTCATATGCAGGATGGCCTGATTGAATCTGAAGTCAGCCAATAAGTGCTGAGCAGGAAAAAAATTAAGGAAATGGAGAAATCATGAAAG
Organism: Acetobacterium carbinolicum; assembly: GCF_047456275.1. Lineage (GTDB taxonomy): Bacteria > Bacillota > Clostridia > Eubacteriales > Eubacteriaceae > Acetobacterium > Acetobacterium carbinolicum. The sequence goes on along the minus strand of NZ_CP173357.1, from coordinate 2,474,099 downwards.
AGGTATCAAAAAAGAGGGTCAAGATGACGTGCTCAACACTGTTCTTATCTTTGCTGCTATTATTTTGTTTTGTACCGGCTGCGATGGCAGCCCCGGAGCAGCCATTGCTCCAAATTAGTGCCGTTACCTTTGATCCGGCTACCGTTTCACCGGGAAAGGACTTTAAAATGCTGGTCACCCTGACCAATCACGGTGAGTACCACGCCTACAATGTGACCCTGGATGTGTTATCACAAGCAGGAGCTAACGATCTGGGCGTTTTTTCCATGGTTGGTACCGGCGGTCATTTTTATGTCGAAAAAATTAAATCAGGGGAAAGTGCGGTTATTGAAATACCGATGGTATCTTCGCCCAGTGCTGAAGCAAAAAACTATAATCTCAATCTACAGCTCAATTGTGAAGACTATGATGGCGATGTCTATAATTTCACAGCCACGGTTGGCATTGTAATCAACGAAAGTGAATCGATGTCAATTATCGCACCGGAACGCTATGTGCTGACTAAAGATGACAAGGGTCTGACAACAATTGGCTTTGAAATTGCCAATTTCGGTTCTAATCCGGTACGGGGGGTTCAGGTGAGTGTGGCCGGCGCTGGTCTAGACTTTAGCAACACCTATCAGTATTACGGAACCTTTGAAAAAGAAGACAGTGACGATTTTTCAACCGAAGTGACAACAGATAAAACCGGGGAGTTTCCCGGCGTTATTACCTTGAAATTTATGGACAGCTTCAATAATGAACGCACCGTCGAAAAAGCGATCACTATTGTATCGGAAGAAGCAGTAGCAAAAGGGGATAATACCGAGGAAGAGAACTTTTTTGAAAAATTCCTTAGGGTAGTTTTCGGCATTGGTTCATAGAGAGGTGAGGGTGTGAATAAACAAGAACTCCTGCGCTTATCCTGGGAGAATCTCTGGCGGATGAAATTTCGGACCATTCTCACCATTATTGGGGTGGTTATTGGCACCTCATCGATCATCGTAATGGTATCCATCGGTACGGGCGCTCAGAAAAGCATTACGGATGAACTCTCTGGTATTGGTTCAATCACGACGCTACAGGTTTATCAGGATCTTTCCTCCATGGGAGTGACTTCGATGGGCGGTGGGAAAACAGACGATAAGCTGATTCTCAACGATGATGCCATCAAAGATCTGAAAAAAATTGATGGCGTCGTGACGGTGACGCCAGTCGTGAATCTCAGTGGTGCAAACATTGAGGTCAAGCGTGAACAGTATGGGGTGTCGCTGATGGGGGTGGATTACGGTGTTTTAAAAGATATGCGCTACGAAACTACCAGTGGCAGAAAACCCGGTTCGAATGATAAAAACAGTGTTATTTTGGGGAAAGATGTGCTAACTAGCTTTACCTATACCGGGGCATCGGCTCAAGCGGAAAAAAGCGAGATAAAACCGGAAGATCTGATTGGTCAGAATGTTAATCTCATCATCCGGCGCACCAATGAAAATGGTGAAGAGGAGATAAAAAACCAGAAACTGAGGGTTACCGGGGTACTAGAATCCACTGGTGGCAACGAGGACTATGCGATCATTGCTGATTATCAACTGGTGACCGATTTAAATGAGTGGCAGACAGGGAAGAAAGCCAATGTCAAGAAACAAGGTTACACCCAGGTACTGGTGACAGTGGAAGATTCGTCGGTTGTTAATGAGGTTACGAGTGAAATTGAGACAATGTCGTTTACGGTCTTTTCAATGCAACAAATTCTTGATTCCATGGGCTCAGTTTTCCAGATGCTACAGATTCTTCTGGGCGGTATCGGGGGAGTGGCACTTTTAGTTGCCTGCATTGGGATCGTCAATACCATGACCATGTCCATCTATGAGCGCACCAAGGAAATCGGAATTATGAAGGTCATCGGGGCATCCATTACGGATATCCGCAATATGTTTATTGCTGAATCCACCATGATTGGACTAATTGGCGGTATGGTGGGAATTGTGATCAGCCTGCTTCTTTCGGTGTTGATTAATCTCATTGCCGGTCTTTTTATTGGTGGCGGTGGTGGGGTAACGATCTCCTACATTACACCGGGATTGGTGCTCTTTGCGTTGGTGTTTTCGGCCCTGGTGGGGCTTCTATCGGGGGTAAGACCTGCGATCAAAGCGGCGAACCTTAGCTCTCTGGATGCAATTCGCAGTGAATAGTGGCGGATAAAGTCAGATTATAATAATGAAATAAAAAGTATCATTGACTGTAGCTGAAGTGCTTAAGTGTGTGAAGGATTTATCAACTAAAACAATATAAAACTGAAAAAGAGAAGGAGTAACCATGAATTATTTAAACTTACTAATTAATCCTGTGAAATTTTTTAAACAAGCTGCTGAAAAAGAAAAACAGTCACTGTTAATCCCGATTTTGATTATTGCTATCATCGGGGGGTTAACCGGCGTGATTGCCGCAAACACGGCGATCAGCATGGAGCTTCCCGCTGATCAAATGGGAATGATAAAGATGATCAGTATTGTCACAGCGGTTATTTTCACAATAATCGGCGTGTCGGTTGGCATGGTGGTCAAGGCTGCCATTTTTAACCTGGTGTTAAAAAAAATGGGTGGGGAAGGTTCTTTTAAAACCGCCTTTTATGTGGTGGGGCTTAACTATTTCCCCAAGATTTTCCAGAGTGTTCTCAACATTTTCTTTCAAAAACCGGTTGACATAACCAAGGTTTATGAAATGGACTGGATCGCTTTTTTGGGCGGAATCATCAATGTCTTTAATATCTGGCAGATTGTGTTGACGATTATTGGTCTGGCTATTTTTTATGGTGTAAGCTACAAAAAAACGGCCATTCCAGTGATCGGACTAGAAGTCGTCGCAGCAGGACTGAGCCTGGGGTTATCACTGATCAGCCTTAATTCTGTAGCTGGATTACAACCCACGGCAATCAGCTAGAAAAACAGGGGGAAAAGGATGGGAATCGGTATTGATCTAGGCGGCTCGGCCATTAAAGGCGGGATCGTAGACAATTGGGGAGTGATTCAGGAAGAACGAAATAAAAAAACCCGAACGCATATGGGGTATGATCAGGTACTAGACGACCTGGGGTTATTAATTAAAGAACTGCATCAGCTCTCGCCAGAAGAAACGGTGGTGGGAATCGGTATTCCGGGAATCCTGTCACCGGATGGCGGAACCATTGTTTCCTGTCCCAACCTTAACTGGAAAAACCAACCGTTAAAAAAAGACCTCGAAACCAGGCTTGGGCTTGAAGTACGGCTGGTTAATGACGCAACCGCCGCCTGTATTGCCGAAGCGGCTTTTGGCAGCACCCGGGGGAAAAAAAATTCGGTGATGCTGACCCTTGGTACCGGTGTTGGCGGTGGGATGATTATCAATGATCGGGTCATATTTGGTGCTCATGGCGTGGCATCGGAAGTGGGTCATATGATTATGGAAGAAAATTTTTATAACTGCAATTGTGGGAAAAATGGTTGCCTGGAGACCTTTGCTTCGGCAACAGCACTGATCCGGTATTGTCAGAAACAATTGGATGATGGCATGGATTCAACCTTAAGAAGTATGAATAGCTTTGACGGTAGAGAAATTTTCGGGGCGGCCAAAGCTGGCGATGCCTTGGCGTTGGCGGCGGTTAATCGTCTGGCCCGATATCTGGGCTGGGCCATTGCGAATATTAATGATCTTATCGATCCGGAAGTATTTACCATCGGCGGCGGTTTATCGGGTGCCGGAGACTTTTTACTGGGTAAAATAATCGCTGAGACAAAAAGTCGTTTAACCTACCCTGCATATGCTATACCAGAAATTGTGTTAGCCAGATTTAGAAATGAGGCGGGTATGATTGGGGCCGCTCATCTTAGTCGTTTCATTTAAGGCAATTTGTTTTTCGGTGAATAAAAAAGTATGAAATAATTGAATTTTTTAAAAAAATCATTGAAATAAAAGTAAGAATGATTATAATAGAATTAAGTCATATTATGATAAAGGAGAAATGCAATGCAAAAATTTGAATGTGATATCTGTGGTTATGTATATGACCCGGAAGTAGGTGATCCAGACAACGGGGTAGCAGCAGGAACTGCTTTTTCTGATATTCCAGAAGATTGGGTCTGTCCAGAATGTGGCGTTGATAAAAGTGCTTTTTCGGAAGTTTAATCAAAGTTAAGTAAATTAAAAGTAAGCGAAGCGACACGTTCAAAAGTAGCTTCATAAGTGTAAAATTTAAACCAAATCTGGTTTAAATTTTACACTTTTTTTTATTGCACGGTATTCTCTTAAAGATCGGACATTCCATACAGAAAAATACCTAAAATAGCAATATAGTACCTATTATTTGATGCCGATATGTTATACTCTTAATTATAGAAGGTGTTTATACGATTACATTTGTTATACAAAGGGGGGAGAACGTTGAAAGAAGTGTTTAGTAGCGTCAGGTGCGGAAGCGCATCCAGCCGGGCGCATTTAATCCAGCTGGTGGATAAAGAAATCATTATCAAAATATTAGATGCGTTTACCAATGTTACAGGATTAACTGCTAACATCGTTGATATTGAAGGGCACTCCATCTTTTCTAAAAAAGATGCCCAGAAAAATTGCGAATTTTGCCATATGATTTGGAAAATGGAAAAGCAAAAGGGAATCAGGCGATGTGTTGGGGCCTATGCCCGGGCTGGAAAACAGGCCGCTATTTTTGATGAACCCTATATTTTTCGTTGCCCGGCGGGATTGATCGAGTGGGCAGCACCAATTATTTTTGATGAAGAACATCTGGGTACCATTATTTGTGGACAGGTATTGATGTGGGAACCGGAAGAGTTTTTTTGGATTGAGTTAGAAGAAATGAATCGTTTTTTAACCGATGATTTTACAGCCTTGTTTGAGGCTGCGAAAAAGCTCCAGGTCGTATCAGGAGAAAAGGTTCAGGGGGCAGCATCGCTGCTCCATGTCATTGCCAACTACATTATTAAAACAGGTGGAGAAAGTTTGCACCATAAAAAAGAAATTGAATTGCAACAACTGTTATTAAATGAGGAAATTCAAACCCGCAAGAATTTGGAAGAAAAGCTCAATAGTCAGAGCCTTAGTTTTTTTCTGGAAAAAGAAAAAGCATTAATCGGAAAAATTAAGCTTAGCGACCTGGAGGAGTGTCGGAAGCTCTTTAAGGTCATGTTAGCTGATATTTTCTCCAGCGAAGAGGAAAAGCTTTTGACCATGAAAGGTCGCGTTTACGAATTAGTGGTGGTCATGTCCCGGGCCTGTGTAGAAGCTGGGGTTGATATTGAAAAATCAATGGGATTTAATGCCAATTTATTACAAGAACTGAATAATTGCTATAGTATCCGGGAAATTAATATTGTTGCCAATTCTCTGCTGGAACGGTATTTGGATGAAATTCATCATCACAGCAAATCAAAAAATCGGGCCGCTGTTGAAGGGATCAAAGGATTTATTCGAAATAACTATGCCAAAAATAACTCCTTGGAAGAAATTGCAGATTCAGTCTATCTCAGTCCTTTTTATGTCAGTCGAATTTTTAAAGAAAGCCAAAATATGACGGTAATGGACTATGTTACCAAGGTAAAACTGGATGAGGCAAAAAAAATGCTCAGTAATCCCCGTTATAAAATTGAAGAAATTGCGATGTCTCTGGGTTATAGCGATGGCTCTTATTTTTCCAAGGTTTTTCGTCGTAATGAAGGAATGACACCAACACAATTCAGACAAAATCTATAAAAGGAGAATCACAGTGGATGGTTATATAAAAGAAATTCAAGAAGGTTTAATTGAAGGGGATGCAGAAGTGGTCAAAAACTTAACGGAGCAGGCCCTGAATATGGGAATTTCGGCAGACGTGATCATGGCGAATGCCCTTATTCCGATGATGGAAGAAATTGGCAATGAGTTTAGAAATGGGAATATATTTATTCCGGAGGTACTGATGTCTTCCCGGGCGATGCACGCAAGTTTATATGTTTTAAAGCCACTGATTGTTGAATCCAAAATCAAACGAAAAAAAGGGTTGGTTATCATTGGAACTGTTGCCGGAGATCTTCATGATATTGGCAAGAATATGGTGTCAATGACGCTTCAGGGCGATGGTTATGAGGTTATTGACCTGGGAATTGACGTGCCAGCCTCATCATTTGTATCGGCGATTCTGAGGTATAAGCCGGATGTTCTTGCGATGTCGGCACTTTTAACGACGACAATTGGTGAGATGAGGTATGTGACGCAATCGATTGTTAACGAAGGTATCAGAGATCGGATTAAAATAGTGGTCGGTGGCGGACCGGTTACTCAGGATTATGTGGAAGAGATTGGGGCAAATGGCTATGGAAAAGATGTTTTCGGAGCAATCGATATTGTCAATAAATTATTGGGAAATAAAGTAGGGTATTTCAATGTGTGATAAAAAGAGTGAGTTATTAAATGGTAGACCGCCGATTATTCTATTCACTGGCTTTCTCGGTTCGGGTAAAACGACGATGCTGCTAAAGACCATTGAAATGCTGGCTGCGGCAGATAAAAAATGTGCCATCATTATTAACGAAATTGGTGATGTGGGAATTGATAATCGGCAGATGCGAATGCTTGGCTATGACGTGCTGGATTTATTTGGTGGTTGTGTTTGTTGCACCATGAAGGTGACCCTGGAAGTGACCATTAATCACTTGCTGGAGAAGTACGAGGATCTGGACTATATCCTATTTGAACCCTCAGGTATGGCCAACCCATCTTCGATGTATCCGGTGATTACTAATTGCGGCTATCATGAGGATGAGATACAAAATATCTTTATTTTTGATCCAACCCGGATTGTTTTATATCAAAAACGTCTGAACCAGCTGTTGAACGATTCGATCAGTCTGGCGAAATGTGTGGTGATTAACAAGATCGATCAGGTGAATGAGGAGGAGATAGGTGCAGTGGTAGAGATGATAATGGCGATTAAGCCCGGGATTAGAACATTTAAAATGAACATCAACAATGAGTTGAGCCGGGAATTTAAACAATTTTTTTAGAAAGCAGGGAAGAGATATGTATCAGGATGAATTTTTGCCGGTGGTTTTTAACGTCCGGCTTTCATCGAATCAGGCTTTGCCAGTCGAAAAATGGCGGTCACGGATTTATGATGTACTACATGTATATGTTGACCAGATTTGTAAAAATGAAGAGCACATGATCGGACATATTAAGGCACTGGCGCAGATTGATGAGCATGATTTTATTAAGTATAGCTGTGTCAGTAGTAACAATGTGATTAATAGTAAGTTACATGGAGAGCATAAAGAAGTCTTTAATATAAATATGATTGTGAACTCGCTGGTATCGAATATCAGCGAAAATGAAAGCCGTGTTTTTCTTGAGCGGTCATGTAGATCCTTAGAAAAGCGAGATTCGATTATCAGTATCGCAATTGAGAACACGCAAGAGCGACCAGTAAGTCATCATCACCATGATCATGGCGATGGTGACGATTGCCCAATCTGTAATAGTCACCACCATAACTAATAAATTTGTATGATTTGCACAATTGATGTTATTTACAATAAATAACATCAATTGTGCTTATTTTATGCTGATAATAAAACTAAAAAGCAATATAGTACCAAATTTTACAAAAAACGTCTAATGACGAAGAGTAAAAACAAGCGTATGATAAGAGTATAAAATGAATTTTAGAAATCCTGCAGGTACTAAAATTTAAATCGAACTCAAGGAGGGGTAAATTAGTTCTTTCGAGACTATAAAAAATGATGATCGATTATAAAGCGTTAATCTGTTGCATAGAAAATCTTGATGGTGATAAGATCGTAGAAATAATAGATGATTTCGTCGCTTCTAATCCAACAAGGGATGAAGGGATCGACGTGATGAAAGTTTGTCAGATGGGTACTGAAAAAGTTGGCGTTTTGTATGAAAGAGGAGAATATTTCGTCAGTGATTTATTAGTTGCAGGGGCACTTTTAGAAGAAATAAAAGAAAAACTGCAACCGATTATTGGTGAGGACATCAGGAGTTTTAAGTCTGGCCGAATTACCCTTGGATCGGTATTTGGAGATGTACCTGAACCAGGAGAGATTGTTTTAGCTAAAATTGTACAGCTGGCTGGCTTCACAGTCATTAAATCCAGAGCAAAAGTCTCATAAAAGGGGAATTGAATTTAAAATTAGGAGGAAAAAATGGTAAAGAAGTTTGATCAATTAGCAATTAAAAATTTGGACGATTTTGTATACGGGACCTGTCCCAATCCGGTCACGACTAAAAGTGGCATGGTTATTGGAGGTGGTATTGTTTATCCCGAAATTAACTTCACCTTACCAGGTATGGATGTCGACGATGAAACCTTGCCCAAAGCTGTGGGTATTTATACCGATATCATCGACGGGGTATTAAAACGGGCAGCAGAATTGTATTCTCCCGGCGTTTTAGTAGAGTTTGAATTATTACCGGAATTTACCCATTTCCCTAAATATGGTATTGAAGTTAACCGTGTTCTATTAAATGGAATGAAAGAAGCAGCCGAAAAATACGGCTTAAAATCTGCTCTTCGAACCACACCGAATGATTTAAGAGAGTTTGATCGTCCGCCCATTATGCGTAGTGGGCAATACTGGGAAACCATGCTGGAATTGTACGAACAATGTGCTAAAGATGGTTCCGACTTCTTTTCGATTGAATCAACCGGCGGTAAAGAAGTTCATGATGATGCCCTGGTAAAAGCTGACATTCGATTAGCTATTTTTGCCCTTGGGATATTGGGCTGTAACGATATGGAATTTTTATGGAAGCATCTTGTCGAGCTGGCAGAAGCAAATAACTGCTTTGCAGCCGGGGATTCGGCTTGTGGTTATGCTAATACCGCCATGGTCCTTGCAGAAAAAGGTTTTATCCCCCATGTGTTTGCGGCCGTGATTCGTGTAACTGCGGTTCCACGAGCTTTGGTTGCCTTTGAACAGGGTGCTGTTGGTCCAAGCAAAGATTGTGCTTATGAAGGACCTTACATCAAAGCAATTACCGGTTGTCCCATTTCTATGGAAGGTAAAAGTGCAGCCGGTGCCCATTTAAGTCCTGTTGGCAATATCTCAGCAGCACTAGCAGATACCTGGAGTAACGAATCGATTCAGCAAGTTAGATTGTTGTCAGACATGGCCCCAATTGTTGCGATTGAACAGCTTAGTTATGATGTCCGTCTGATGAATGCGGCCACAAAAAATGGACAACAATTGATGTTCCGGGATTTATTGGTTCAATCGGATTCAGCGCTCGATGTTCAAGCCTATGTGTTACGACCAGATGTGGTATTACGAATCAGTGCCGAGTTAGTTAAGGAACAGAATCATTTCTTAAAAACGCGATTAGCGGCCAAATTAACGGTTGCCGAGCTTAAAAAGGCGATTGTAGAAGGAAAAGTAAAAAGTGATAAGCGCGATATGAAGTGGCTTGATAAAATGGAAAAACAAATCGACAGTATTCCCGATGATCCTGATGAATTTTACAGTCAAATGAAATCGGTGCTTAACATGGATAAATTCATCCCGAGTGAATATGGTTTATAATTCTTTAGCTAAAACAAATAATTCTAATCGTGTGAAAATGATAAAAAAATCGAAATGTGAACAAGGAGGATTAATATGGCAACTTTACAAGAAGTATCCCAATGTGTTTTGGAAGGTGATTTAGATAACGTAAAAGTACTGGTTCAAGCACTTATTGATGAAGGCACAGAACCAATCGTGATAATTAATGAGGGCCTGATTGCCGGCATGAACATTGTCGCACCATTATTTAAAAGTGGTGAAATGTTTGTTCCCGAAGTTATGGAATCAGCCGATACCATGAACGAAGGCATGAAATTGGTAAAACCCTTGATTATGGACGGTGACATTCCCAGTAAAGGAAAGATGATTATTGGAACCGTTAATGGTGATTTACATGATATTGGCAAGAATCTGTTAATCATGATGGTCGAAAGTCGCGGCTATACTGTAATTGATCTTGGTGTTGATGTGAAGGAAGAAGATTTCTCGGCCGCCATTAAAAAACACAATCCTGATATCGTTGGGATGTCATCAATGTTAACAACGACAATGATGAAGATGGAATCAACCATTGCGCAAATTAAAAAAGATGGACTCCGGGATAAAATTAAAATTATCATTGGTGGCGCTCCGGTAACCCAGGAATTTGCAAATGATATAGGCGCTGATGGTTATTCAATGGATGCATCCACAGCAGTTGAACTGTGTGACCGGATGATGAGCAGTCCGGAAGAATTAAGCGCATAATAAATACATAATAATAGGAGGAGACAACAATCATGCTGACAATTGTAGGTGAATTAATCAATACGAGTCGACCCGCTGTAAAAGAAGCCGCTAATAATCGGGATAAAGATCTGATCATTGATCTTGCCGTCCGTCAGGCCAAGGCCGGAGCTACATATATTGATGTAAACTGTGGGAATATGATCAATAATGAAGATGAAATCATGGAATGGCTAGTAAAAACGGTCCAAAGTGCTGTTGAAATACCCCTATGTATCGACAGTCCAAGCGCTTCGGCACTGGACATCGGCTTAAGTCTCTGTAAGTATGGTCGACCCATGATCAATTCCATATCGGATGAAGAGGAACGATATGATGCTGTAGCACCGCTGATTGGTAAATACGATGCGAAAATTGTGGTGCTCTGCATGGACAGTACAGGGATGCCTGTAACATCAGATGATCGCATGAAGGTTGTTCATAAACTCCATGAGAAATTGACTCAGGAAGGGGTTAAGGAAGATGATATGTATTTTGATCCCCTGGTAAAACCGATTAGCAGTGTGACGACCGCTGGGGTCGAAGTATTAGAAACCATCAAAAAAACGAAAATGGAATATCCGAACGTACATTTCATGTGTGGACTCAGTAATATTTCGTATGGTCTCCCGAATCGAGCGATTCTTAATCGGCTCTTCGTTGTTCAGACCATGACACTGGGGATGGATGGCTATGTTCTGGATCCAACGAACGACAAAACCATGGCCGATATTATCACCGCTAAAGCGTTGCTGGGTATGGATAATTACTGCGGCGGCTACATTAAAGCCCATCGAAAAGGTCTACTTGGCTAGAATTTAATATCTGAGATTTACTCCAATCGAATCCTATCAAAAAAAGTCGGCCTAATTGCCGGCTTTTTTTAATGGGATAAAAGATGGTAATTCGATCAATAAGCGGATTTAAAGAAATGACTTACCTAAAAAATCAAAATTTCGATGAGTTTTAACATTAAATTTTTCAAAATTGTGATAAAATAGAAAAAAGTATGTGAGGTGACGTTTATGATCAAGCGATTTTCAGTAATTTATATTGGCTCTATCCGGTGTGAACTAATCGTGGGACAGCGGGGAAAAGGGTGCATTAAAATATTAGATCGAGCCATGTTTCCCATTAATTTCGGTAGTCAGAGTTTTACAAAGGGCGAGATTTCATTTAAATCTGTTTATGCATTATGTCAAACGATTAATGCCTATATCGAAATGTCTAAAACTTATGGCGTTGAATCGATAAAAATATTTGGTACAACAGCGCTTCGTGAAGCAAGGAATCGGCTTTATATCCTTGAGCAGATTAAAATTAATACCGGCGGCTATGAGGTTGAAATTCTCGATAAGGAAGAAGAAACGCATCTTATTTATCGTCACATGGTGTTAAAGTGTGATCCGGAATTTGACATTATCAATGAGACCAAAGCGGACCAGATGCTGGCATCAATTTCTAGTGGGAATGTGTCGGTGGCGCTGTTAAAAAATGGTATTATTGATTATCATCAGACCGCCCAGTTGGGTTATCTCAAAATGAAGGAAATCCTTAAGTCCATTGAAGAAAATTCGGAGCGGTTCGAAACCCTGCTCATGGAGTTTATCTCCATCAATACCCAGGATTTTGTTGAAAATATCAGAAAGCGTCAGATTAAAAGGCTCTTCGTATCCTCCCATGAAGTCGATGTAATTGCACAACTTTGTGGTTACACCGAGCGTCAGGACTACTACCGTGTAAATGCCAAAGAATTTGGCGAGTTATGCCAAACAGCTGGCGATCTGACCGTTAATCAATTATTGAAGAAGTATCCGCTCTTGGATCAAAATGAGGCTGAAACCCTGAATCATACGCTGATGCTTTATCTAAAACTGTTGGCAGAAACGGGGGTGGATACGTTTATACTGATTCCGATGGTCATTGGGGATGCCTATTTAGACTTTCAATTTCAAATTACTAAAAGACAGCAACTTATTGAATGGATTGAAGCGGGCAGTTATCTATCGGCAAAAACCATCGGTAAAAAATATCACACCAGTCACAAGCATTCGGAGTTTGTCGAAAAAATCAGCTTAAAGATTTTTGACTCCTTAAAGAAATACCATCAACTTGGAAAAAGGGAGCGCCAGCTTTTATCGATGCTTTGTTATCTCATGGAAGTGGGGAGTTTCATTGATCATAAGAATTTTTGGGTTCAGAGCCGGTATATTATTGAAACGACTGATATCATCGGGGTTACTGAGGAAGAGAAAGCCGTAATGGGAATGGTGGCAGAGGCGGTTAAGACAAATTTCATCAAAGAAGAAGAAAAAATGCATTCAAATGATGAAAAAGAGCAGTTGCTGGTTGCTAAACTGGCGGCAATTCTCAAACTGGCCATTGCCCTTGATAAAAGTTATCAGCAGAAAATTCAGAATATTTCCTGTCTCGTCAGAGATGAAAAATTAGTGATCAGCTTGACGACCGGGAAAAATTTTCAATTGGAAGAGTATTTTTTTAAGGCAAGCCGAATGACCATGGAAAATGTCTATGGCATTAAACCGATATTAAAGATTAAGAGGGTTGAATCATGAAGAGTAGTTTATTGATAAATAGAGAGATCAGTTGGTTGGATTTTAATTATCGGGTCCTGGAAGAAGCGTATGATAAAGGTAATTTGGTTATGGACCGGCTTAAATTTTTAGCCATTACAGCATCCAATTTGGATGAGTTTTTTATGGTTCGGGTGGCCGGCATCATGGATCAGATTAATGTAGGCTATAACAAAAAAACGGTGGATGGCTTAACCCCCACTGAGCAATTAACAATTCTCAATGGCATCACTCAGGAAATGATGGCCAAACAATATACCTGTTTATCAAAATCGATCATACCGGAACTGAATCAGAATAATATCTTTTTTTTGAGTTATAATGAGCTGGATGAAGAGGGTAAGGATTTTGCCCTTCATTATTTCAGGCACGAATGTTACCCGGTTTTGACCCCTCAGGCGATTGATAACAGCCGTCCCTTTCCTTTGGTGAAAAACAACCAGGTTTATCTTTGTATTATGCTCCATGATACAGAAGCAAAGGTAAAGGATGAAAAGGATTTTTTGGCCATCCTCGAGATTCCCAAGGTTTTGGATCGGATTATTGCGTTGCCCAGAGCTGAAGATTCCAAGATTCTTAATTATATTTTTGTTGAAGATCTGATCAGTCCCTTTGTTAATGAGTTGTTTACTGGCTATGATGTCAAACAGGTCAGCGAATTTCGAATTACGAGAAATGGTGACTTGGCCATCGATGAGGATGAAGCCGAAGATCTACTGATCGAAATTGAGAAATCCATTCAGCAGCGTAAATGGGGGGCCAGTATCAAACTCGAAGTTACGAAAGACATGAGCAAAAAAATGAAAAAATGGCTCATGAATGAGTTGGAGATTGCTGAAAGTGAGTTGTATGAGCTTAAGGGGAATTTAGATCTGAGCTGTTTTATGAAATTTCAGAGCCGTAGTGAATTTAGTGAACTGAGGGAACCACGTTATACTCCGATGATTTCCAATGAATTTTATGGAGCGACTGATATTTTTGAGGTGATCCGAAAAAAAGACCGCTTGCTCCACCATCCTTACCAATCTTTTCAAACAGTGGTGGATTTTGTTAAAGCAGCATCGATCGATCCGGATGTGCTGGCCATTAAACAAACACTTTATCGCGTCAGCGGCGATTCTCCTATTATTGAAGCCTTGATCCAGGCGGCTCAGTATGGCAAACAGGTAACCGTCCTGGTAGAACTTAAAGCTCGTTTTGATGAAGCCAATAATATTGTTTGGGCAAAAAAATTAGAACAGGCCGGGTGCCACGTGATTTATGGTTTGGTAGGACTAAAAATTCACTGTAAAATGATCTTGGTGGTGAGAAAAGAATCTGATGGGATCAGACGCTATGTGCATCTGGGTACGGGAAACTACAATGATGTGACTGCAGGTCTTTATACTGATATGGGGATGTTTACAGCCAAGGAAAGCTATGGATCCGATGTTTCGACGCTTTTTAATCTGCTCTCCGGATATAGTCACTATGCGCTTTGGAAAAAAATTGAAGTGGCGCCTAAAACCCTGCGAAATGCTTTTTATATTGCCATTGACCGGGAAATTGAGAACATTAAAATGGGTGAAAAAGGAAAGATTATTGCAAAAATGAACTCACTAGTGGACGAAGGCATTATCAATAAGTTGTATGAAGCATCTCAGGCTGGGGTTGAAATTAAACTGATTGTTCGCGGGATGTGTTCGCTTAAGCCGGGCTTGCCGGGGATCAGCGAACAGATTACTGTTCATAGTATTGTGGGAACCTTTCTGGAACATAGCCGAATTTATTATTTTTACAATCAGGGCAAGGAAGATATTTTTCTTTCGAGTGCGGACTGGATGGAACGAAACTTGAATCGGCGAATCGAAACACTCTTTCCAGTCGAGGAAGAGAGCCTCAAGAAGGAAATCAAACATATATTGGATATTACCTTAAAAGATACCGTTAAAACTCGGTTAATGACCGAAACCGGATCGTACATACGCATTGACAAACGTGGAAAAGAGCTGATCTCCTGCCAGGACTACTTCTGCAATGAAGCAGAGCAAGAATTTGAACAGGCCAGGAATCAAGCAGTTTTATTACAGAATATTGAGGGAGAATAGACGTGGAAAGACGAAATATTGGTGTTATTGACATTGGCTCAAATAGTGTCCATCTGGTGATTGGCGAATACTATAATAATGAATATTTTCAAATTATAGATGATGTAAAGGTGAACGTTCGCTTAAACGACGGACTGGAAGAAACGGGAGAGCTCCAACAGGATCGAATGGACTTTGGCATTGAAACCCTCAGTATGTTTGTTAGCATGTGTAAGGCTTATCATATTAAAAAGGTCATTGCAGTGGCAACGGCAGCGGTTCGAAAAGCAACGAACGGAGCCGAATATGTGGCACGAATCAAGGCCGAAGTGGGACTGGAAGTAACCATCATCCCCGGTGAGGTTGAGGCCTCCATGGATTATCTGGGGGCGATCAATACGTTGGACATTAAGGATGCTCTGCTCATGGACATCGGCGGTGGCAGCACCGAGTTTGTTCTCATTAAAGGTCGAAAAAAAGTGGACACCGTCAGTCTGCCCTTCGGGTCCATTGATTTGGCTGAAAAATTTGATTTGACAGATGAGGTTACAGATAAAAAACTTAAGGCTTTGGATGAATTTTTAAAAGAAGCTTTCAACGAGATGCCAATACTGAAAAAAGCCGCTGGTTTGCCAGTCATCGGCGTGGGCGGAACCATTCGCAATGTTGGTCGGATTCATCGTAGCTTTGTTGATTATCCACTAGAAATCGCCCATAACTATCGGATGAAATCAAATGACGTGAAACGGATCTGTGAAATGGCCGCCGGCATGAATTTAGCGGAGCGGTCGAATCTTAAAGGTTTGTCAAAAGGCCGGATCGATATTTTTGTGGGTTCCAGCCATACCCTGGAACGGGTTATGAAACACATCGATTCACCCGAATTGATTATCAGTAATGCCGGTTTGCGGGACGGTATTATCTATGATTATTTTGGTTATAACGAAGACAATCTGGTTTATGATATTTTTGAACTGTCGCTGGTTAATATTATGCTTAACTTTAATGTAAACATTCCCCATGCGTATCATGTTCTTAAACTCGCAGAAAATCTGTTTGAACAGCTAAAACCGCTACATAACATTAAAGGGGATGTGCGTAAAATGATTCGCGCCAGTGCGATGCTCCATGATGTGGGGATTAAGCTACAATTTGGAAACCATCATGAACATAGTTTTTATATTATCTTAAACTCAGGTCTTTTGGGGATTGAGCAAAAAGAATTACTGATGAGTGCGTTTATTGCCCTCAATCATCGCACCAATAAAAAGATTCAGATTTCGGAAGAATACTTCGGATTGCTTCAAGATAATGAGCGGCATCTCATTGATCAGCTGAGTCTATTTCTGCAGATATCGGAGTATCTGGACCGCAGCATGGATGGGGTAGTAAAAGACGTGAATTGTGTTATTATGGAAAAAGAAGTCCAGCTTAATGTACTGACAACGGGTCATTCGGTATTTGATAACATGATTGTCAATGAATGTGGTAAAAAATTTAAGCGGGTGTTTAACAAAACGTTGACGATTAATAATAAGGTCATTATTTCAAAACGATAAAAAAGCCACCAATTATTCCGAGTGAAGAATTGGTGGCTTTTTTTATCAGATTGCTATTTATTACGATGGCTCTTGCCAAGATAAGCTTCTTTAATGCTTTCGTCAGCCAAAAGTTCTTTACCGGAACCTTCTTTCGTGATTTTTCCAGTTTCCAGTACATAGGCATAATCGGCTACTCGCAGCGCCATATTGGCATTTTGTTCGATTAAGAGAATCGTCATTCCTTCTTTATTCAAGGTTTCGATGATATCAAAAATACCTTGAACAATCAGCGGAGCAAGTCCCAGCGAAGGTTCATCCATCATTAGTAGTTTTGGCCGACTCATCATCGCCCGCCCAACTGCCAGCATTTGCTGCTCGCCACCAGATAAGGTTCCGGCGTGTTGCCAGGAACGTTCTTCCAACCGGGGAAACAAACCGTAGATTCTCTGGATATCCTCATCCAAATTGTCTTTGCGCATATAAGCACCAATTTTTAAATTTTCCAGAACTGTCAGATCGGGGAATACATGTCGGCCTTCCGGTACCAGGGTGATGCCTTTATCGACAACTTTTGTAGTGTCCAGACCCAGAAGTTCGTCACCGTGATAGGTAATACTCCCAGCCTTTGATTTAACCAGATTGACGATGGCACGGAGAGTGGTACTTTTTCCAGCACCGTTCGCTCCAATCAGTGTTACAATTTTACCTTCCGGCACTTCCAGATCAATGCCTTTTACCGCTTCAATTCCGCCATAAGCGACTTGCAAATTACTAATCTTCAACATCGGCGTCTACCCCCAAGTATGCTTCAATAACCTTTGGATCATTTTGAACCTCGTCAGGCGTTCCTTTAGCGATGGTACAGCCAAAATCCAAGACATAGATATGATCAGAAATTTCCATAACCAGATCCATATGATGCTCAATCATAAAAATGGTCAGATCAAAATCAGTTTTCAATTTAAAAATCAGGGCCGTCAATTCGTCTGTTTCCTGGGGGTTCATCCCCGCAGCTGGTTCATCCAAAAGAAGCAGTTGCGGTTTGGTTGCCAAGGCTCGGGCGATTTCCAGATGCCGTTGTTGTCCATAGGGCAGGGAAGAGGCTTTTTCGTTTTTCAGATCGATGAGTCCCAGTCGCTCCAGTAAGAATTCACAATCGGCCTTAGCCTGACGTTCGCCCTTTTTTGCTTTCGGTGCTCTGAGTATCGCGGAAAGAAAGCTATAATTCGCATTGACATGGGTAGCCACTAGGACGTTTTCAAGAACGGTGAGTTCTTTAAACAGCCGGATATTCTGAAAGGTTCGGGCAATGCCCAGGCCAGCTATTTTATCGGGTTTTTTTCCGGTAATATCAATCTCGGCGGCGTTGTCCGTTTTATCTGTTGGGGTAAAAAAAACCTTCCCATTGGTGGGGGTATAAACACCGGTGATGACATTAAAGGCGGTAGTTTTACCGGCGCCATTGGGTCCGATCAAAGCGGCCAATTCGCCTTTTTTGATATCAATGTTTAAGTCATTGACGGCGACTACACCGCCAAATTGCATGATGACATTTTCTGTTCTTAGAAGACTCATTAATTGCCACCTCCTTCAGTTGAGGTCTTTTTTTTGCTTAGTTTTTTCTTGATTACCCGGTATTTTTCTGCAATGAAATCCCAGGTGAGCTCATTGGTACCCATTAAGCCCTTTCGGTAGAAGAGGACGATGACCATCAGTAGGAATGAGAAAACAACCATTCTTAGTCCCGGTCTGAAGATGGGCAGATCCAGGCCGAAGGCCATCGGTTCATCCAGAAAACGCAGGGCTTCCTGACCCAAGGTGACGACAAAGCTGGCAATGATGGTTCCAGAGATACTACCCATGCCACCAAGAACAATGATTAGCAAAAAGTTGTATGTCAGGATAAAATAAAATTGTTTGGGGTCAACCGTTCCCAGTAGGGCAGCAAATAATCCGCCGCCGATGCCGGTGAAAAACGCACCAATCAGAAATGAGGTCATCTTTGTTTTAAAGAGTGCTACGCCCATCGCTTCGGCAGCTATTTCGTCTTCACGGATGGATTTAAATGCCCGCCCGTAGGTTGAGTTAATCAGCAGGATCGTTGCAATGATGATAATGATCGCAATCCCATAAGTCCACCAGAGACTACTGATGGTCGGAATGCTCTTAATGCCCAGTGCACCATTGGTAATAGACTGAGTATTGGTGAATATGATTCGGATAATTTCAGAAAAACCAAGGGTAGCAATGGCCAGGTAATCACCTCGGAGTCGCAAGCAAGGTGAGCCAATGAAAAAGGCCGCTACAGCCGAAGCCAGACCACCCAGAATCAAAGCGACAATAAAGGGTAATTCAATATTGGCTAGAAATGGTACCATCGGCTCAAGATAGAAAATTGCTGCTCGCGACTCGATGGGAACGGTAAAGACCGCTACAGTATAGGCGCCAATGGCCATAAAACCGGCCTGTCCCAATGAAAATTGTCCGGTAAAACCGTTGACCAGATTCATCGCTAAACTGACGATGACATAAATCGCGCATAAATTAAGTAACCGCCGCACATAGGAATCAACAAAATTGTCGGCTAAACCGATCCCAATTAGCAGCACCACCAAAAATACGGCTGTTTTCCAGTGAAGTTTTAAGTAGGCACCGATGTTGTTTTGAGTTTCTTTCATTTCTGGTACCTCCCCTAAACCTTTTCCACATGTTTCTTACCAAGAAGACCATTGGGAAGAAACAGTAGAATAATTATCAAGATGACAAATGCGATGGCGTCCCGGTAACCAGTAAGCGCTGGAAAAAAGGCGACCATCAGAACCTCGGAAAAGCCCAGGATCAGACCGCCAAGCACGGCCCCCTTGACGTTGCCGATGCCACCAATGACGGCAGCAATAAAGCATTTAAGTCCAGGGACAACACCCATGAGGGGTAACACCGATGGGTATTTCATACACCATAGAATAGCGCCGACCGCAGCAAGGGCAGAGCCGATTGCAAAGGTTGAAGAAATAACCCCATTGATCTTAATTCCCATGAGTTTGGCGGTGTCATAATCAACAGCCACAGCCCGCATGGCCATGCCAACTTTCGTTTTATTAATGATAAAAAGTAGTGCAGACATCAGGACAAACGCGACAATTGGAATAACGATAGAAACCGGCTGAAAGGACAAACCACCGATAAAAAAAGGTGTTGTCATTAATGGGAATTCAGGAAAAGCCTGTGGTTTTCCTGAAAACAGGTAGGTGGCAACATTTTCAAGTAAAAATGAAACCCCGATTGCTGAAATCAAAAGTGATGTTTTGGGTGCTTCCCGCAGAGGGCGATAGGCGACCCGCTCGATGGTGACTCCCAGTAACATGGTTAAACCAATCGTGATAATAAACGTGACATACCAGGGAAGAACAAAAACTGCAATCCCAAAATATGTGAAATAGGCAGCCATCATAAAGATATCGCCATGGGCAAAGTTGATCAGTCTCAGGATGCCATAAACCATGGTATAGCCTATGGCAATTAAGGCATACAAACTTCCCACTGATAAACCATTGATAAGTTGCTGTAAGAATGTTTCCATTGTCATTCCAACGACCATAATTAAAACCTCGTTATATCATTTAATTTAAATTGAGGGTATCTGATAACAAATACCCTCAATGTTTGTTCCGTGTGAAAAGGGCGCGCAGCAGAAATATCGTTCTGTTTCAATAGTACGCGCCTTTGCGTAGATAAAGAGAGTCATGGTAGCCATGCTCTCCTTATGATTATTGTGTGGTTGAGATTAGTCGATTGTTACAGAATCAAGGTAGGTGAAGATACCATCTTTAACAGTTTTGATGATCGCTTCGTTTTTAGTTGCATCACCGTTTTCGTCAATGGTAATCATCCCGGTAGCGCCTTCAAAGTCTGCTGTTTTAGCTAAGGCGTCACGAATCGCAACAGGATCAGCAGATCCGGCGCGTTCGATGGCATCCAGAGTCATCATGTATCCATCATAGCCAAGCGCTGTTACAGCGGCAATATTATCACGGTCCGGATAGGTCTTTTTATATTCAGCAACAAATGTTTTTCCTGCTTCAGTCAGTGGGTTGGTATCGTCGAAGAAGGTTGACATAACAGCGCCTTCAACATCAGCACCACCAACGGTAATAAATTCATTTGTTTCCCAGGTATCACCACCGATAAATGGCGCAGTGATGCCTAACGCACGGGCTTGTTTGATGATCAATGC
Source organism: Acetobacterium carbinolicum (assembly GCF_047456275.1). Classification (GTDB taxonomy): domain Bacteria; phylum Bacillota; class Clostridia; order Eubacteriales; family Eubacteriaceae; genus Acetobacterium; species Acetobacterium carbinolicum. Next base: position 2,453,369 of record NZ_CP173357.1, on the reverse strand, counting down.
CGATTCGGTGAAGTTACCAGGTGCAAAAATAACATCAGGGTTTGAAGCTTTGATATTTGTTAAGATGCCATTGAAGTCCTGGTCGTTGGTGTTATAGTTACCAGTTGCCACGATGGCATTGGGATCACCACTTAATTGAACAAATGAATCGGTGAAGAATTTAGCCAAACCGACAGAATAGTCATTGGATACTTCCTGGATGATGGCAACTTTTTTAGCGTTTAGATTTTTGTACGCATAGTTAGCCATGACAGTCCCCTGGAAAGGATCAAGGAAACAAACGCGGAAATAGTAATCATTTCCGGCGGTTACCTGTGGATTGGTAGCTGAAAGTGCTACAGCAGGTATCTGGTTGGTTTTAACAACATCCCCAGCAGCGATGGAGAGTGAAGAACCCCAGGAACCCAGGATTGCAACAACCTTGTCTTTTTCAATTAATCGGGCGGCGGCAGTGGTCGCTTCGGCTTTGTCTGATTTGTTATCAGCAATGACCAGCTCAACTTTTTTGCCCAATACTTCGGGACGTAATTGGTTAGCCAATTCAACCCCTTCAACTTCCAATTCTCCACCGGCAGCATTTGCACCAGTTAAGGGTTCGAACACGCCAATTTTAATGACATCACTATCCTCTGAAGAAGTGGTTGTTCCTCCTGAACAACCAGCGGCCATGGTGACAACCAAGGCAAGAGACAACAACACGGATAAAGTTTTTTTCATGGTAAAGTCCTCCTTTTTCTTTTTTCCTAATTTTTACCTGTGGCTATTATACCAAAGGTTACACTTTTATTGCAAGTTTATATTAAGAAATGTTTGAAGGATACGGACACTTGTTTTAATCACGCTGATTCCAGAATCCTGCGTGAGACGCATCAGCACGCTAACGTGATGAATTAAAGCGTGGTCTTTTTTCCTGGCAAGAGTCCGTAATCAGATGACACCGTCACATTGATCGTGTTTATCGATGATAAAGCAAATTTAAATGTGAGTACCAGTCCACATCAATCAAAGATAGACCCTCTCGGGTCATCCGGAAAACCCAGTTGTTTTTTATTGTTCCGGGTTCGTTCATCCGGGTATCACTACCATATCCACACACATCTTGAATCGGCAGGATCACTAAATTAGCGGCGCTCTGAAAAAGCGTGCGAATAAAGGCTCGACAGGAAGGGCTGTGGTGGCCGCCGATCTGCCATTGATTTTCCCAGGCGTCGGTATAACCACAATAATCAAAGGCATATTGCCGGTTTTTTGGAAAATAGTCAAAAAATGTGCCCAGCAGGGTATTGTTATCATGGGTACCTGAGTAGGCAACCGTATTAGTGGTATAATTGTGCGGTAGATGGATATTATTATCGTCATCAATAAAAGCAAACTCCATAATTCGCATGCCGGGAAATCCGGTATCATCTAACAGCTTGACCAGGTCATGGTCCTGCAAACCAAGGTCCTCGGCAATAATTCCGGGATTGGGAAAGGACATCTTCAGCTGACTGAAAAAATCCATCGCTGGGCCGGGAACCCAACGACCATTTCGGGCTGTTTTTTCACGTGCTGGTACCGACCAATAAGCAGAAAAGCCGCGAAAGTGATCAATTCGGACCTTGTCAAAGTTAGTTAGCGCTTTTTTTATCCGTAGCATCCACCAGGCATAGTGGTTTTTTTTCATCACATCCCAGCGATACAATGGATTGCCCCAAAGCTGACCGTCTTTGCAAAAATAGTCCGGTGGGACGCCAGCGACTTCAGTGGGACAGCCCCTTTTATCGAGGAGAAAAAGTTCAGGATGACACCATACATCAGCACTGGTATGGGCGACATAAATCGGCATGTCCCCGATGATTTGGATACCCCTGGTATTGGCGTAGGTCTTAAGTGTCGACCATTGTCGGTCATAAGCATATTGCAGAAAGCTTTGAAAACTGATTTCTTCATGATAGCGATGTCGGGCCAAAGCAAGGGCGTCGGGCGTGCGTCTGACCAGATCCTGATTATTCCACTTGGTCCAGTCTTCTTCTAAGAAATGCTGGGAAAGAACCGTGTACAGAGAAAAATCTGGAAGCCAGTCTTGATTGGCATCACTGTAGTCTTGGATGTCTTTTTTTAATTGGTCAGATAATCGTGTATAGGCAAGTTTGAAGACAGTTTGACGGTTGCGAATGAGGTTGGGATAATAAATAGAATAGGGCGGGTCGGCAGAGCGGCTAGCGCTCAGCTCATTCGCGGTTAATAAACCCCAATCCGATAGAAGCTCCAAATCGATCAAAAAGGGATTTCCGGCAAAAGCCGAGGTGCTTTTATAAGGCGAGAAACAGGCGTCCACAGGACCGACCGGCAGAATTTGCCAATAGGTACAGCCCATTGCCTGGAGGCGGTCGATAAAGCTGCGGGCCTCTTGCCCGAGAGTTCCGATGCCGTAGTCGCCGGGTAAGGCCGAAACTGGCATCAGAACACCGCTGGAACGCGATTTTAATGACATATTATCCCTCTTGTTCTTTAGAATCAGTACGATGATCCAAGATGGACTGTAGATCTTCCGGGGAGAAGGAATATTTTTCTTTACAGAAATCACAATTGACTTCAATATCCTCCTGGTCGGAGATCATCTCGATAAGATCGTTCTTTCCAATGGATGTCAGCGCTTTGGTGATCCGTTGACGGGAACAATCGCAGATAAAACGGGTAATCTCAGTTTTAGAAATCTTTAAACTAAGGTCTTTAAATAAATCGTCCATGATGGCTTCCAGCGTTTTTCCTTCATCCAGAAGTTTGGTCAAGGATGGTGTATCAGACAGAGCCACTTCGAGGGCATCGATGACCTCATCATCAGTGTTTGGCATTAATTGAATAATAAATCCACCCGCTTGCCGGACGGTGCCATCGTCGTTTAATAAAACACCTAAAGAAACCGAGGTGGGAATCTGTTCAGATTGAGCATAGTAATAGGTTAGATCTTCGGCAAGCTCACCACTGACCAGCGGCGAATAACCAACATAGGGCTCTTTGAGGCCGATATCTTTTAAAATGTTCAAGGTGCCTTCGCCAATAGCTTCGGATACAGGCATGGACGCTTCAAGGGTATCTAAAAGGTCGTTGACATAGGGATAACCCTTCACATTGCCTTTAGCATCGGCAGTCACCAGTAAGCCGCTTATGGGGCCATCGCCGGCGATTTTTAAGGTGATCAGTTCATCGGCATTTTTCATCATCGAACCCATCAGAGAACCAGCGGTGAGCAATCGGCCCAGCGCCTTTGTAACCACTGGGCTGGTTTGGTGAAGTTTCCGGGCTGTTTCGGCGAGCCCCCCTGTTGTTGCCGCAAAGACCCGAATCTGTCCGTTTCCTGCGGTGGCTTTTAATACATAGTCCGGCATAGTTTACCTCTTTATTTTTTATTTGAAGATGTTATTTATGATAGGTTTCCCCACGGATTATTTTAAATGAGCGGTAAATCTGTTCCAGAAGCATCACCCGAAACAACTGATGGGGAAAGGTCATTTTGGAAAAAGAGCATTTCCATTGTGAGCGATTGGTGATCGCCGGGGAAAGTCCGATAGACCCTCCGATAACAAAGGTGATTTGACTTTTTCCCTGGATCCCAAAGTTTTCAATTTTTTTAGCAAAAGATAACGAATCGAGTTGATCGGCCTGTATTTCCAGGGTGGCCAGAATTTCCTCGTCCTTTAAATAGGAAAGAATTCGGCTACTCTCTATTTCCACCGCCTTTCGCCTCTGCGCTTCACTGGCATTTTCCGGAATTTTTTCATCTTTAACTTCGATGATTTCCAGACGGCAATAGCCATTCAAACGCTTTGCATATTCCAAGATGGCCAGGGTTAAGAATTTTTCTTTAATTTTTCCAACAGCAATAATACGAATATTCATCTCACTTAGAGAGCGTAAACAACAAGAATACTAAGAATAAGCGCAGCGACTAAAACCAGTGCGCCAATACGGTAGATGGGATTTTTTTTGTGCATGGGTTCCTCCTTTATCTTAAAAAAATTAAATTTAAGATTGAAATTTTGTCTATTCTAGTTTACAATAGATGAGGTACAATTGCAAGCTATAACGGGGTGTGGCTCAGCTTGGTAGAGCGCATGGTTCGGGATCATGAGGCCGGAGGTTCGAATCCTCTCACTCCGACCAGTTTTGGCATGATAAGGCAATCGCTTCGCGGTTGCCTTTTTGTTTTTTTGACTGGGATCTTTTAATGATTGGCATTATCCATCGTGATGTTTTGATATACGGCCTGGGCCGCCCGACAGAAATCACTTGGACTTAGTTTTAGCTGCAGCCCAACTTTACCGCCGCTGATGTAGATTTTATCTAGCTCTTTGGCGGTGTCGTTGATGACGGTTTTAAACTGTTTTTTCATGCCAATGGCAGTACAACCACCTCGGACATAGCCGGTGATCGCAGTCAGATCTTTTAGATGAATCATCGCTACCGACTTTTCGCCAACCGCTTTGGCGGCTTTTTTCATGTCCAGTTCCTTGTCGATGGGGATGACAAAGACAAAATAACGCTTGCTCTTTCCTTCGGTCACCAGGGTCTTATAGACCTGTTCATAAGGCAAATCTAACAGGTCCGCAGTCTGCAGGCCATCCACAAACTCATTGCATTGATAACTTTGATGGGTATAATCAATTTTTAATTTATCCAAAATGCGCATCGCATTGGTTTTAATATCTTTCTGTTTAGCCAATTATTTCTCCTTCTAGTGACTTTACGGGTACGTAAAAATTTATAGGTGTTACACAAGTGTTAAATATTTTTCGGTTTAAACCATTTTACCAGAAAGTATTAATTTTTGTTATTTTTATCAAAAAGATTGTATTTAAAAAGGATGTCGCAGATTACAACATCCTTTTAACGTCCACTTGTATTGCCATATTTTAAGGTATACTAGATTAAACCTACCAGATCAAGACTTGGCTTTAAGGTTTCTGCTCCTGGTTTCCATTTTGCCGGGCAAACCTGGTCGCCGTGCTCGGCCACAAATTGTGAGGCTTGTACACGTCTAAATAGTTCATCGGCATTTCGACCAACATTGCCTGCAAGTACTTCATAGGCGACAATTTTTCCTTCGGGATTAATAATAAAGCTCCCGCGCTCAGCCAGCCCAACTTCTTCGATCATCACATCAAAATCTCGGGCAATCACACCGGTTGGATCAGCTAACATCGGGTACTTGATTTTTTGAATGGTTTTTGATGCGTCATGCCATGCTTTATGAACAAAATGCGTGTCGCAGGAAACCGAATAGATTTCGCATCCGATTTTTTTGAATTCTTCATATTTGTTGGCTAAATCTTCGAGCTCGGTAGGGCAAACAAAGGTAAAATCAGCTGGATAGAAAAAGAAGACCGACCATTTTCCTAAGATATCTTCTTTCTTCACTTCTTTGAATTCATTTTCCGCAAAGGCTTGAACAGTAAAATCCGCAACTTCTTTTCCGATTAATGACATAATAAAATCCTCCTGTTAATTGTATTGATTACGCAATTGCTTGTGTTTAGTTATGTATGCCTAACTTGATGTTATATTAGCACAAATGTAGTTGTAACGCAAGAGTAAATTATAATAATTCTAATATAAAATTCATTTCAAGCTGACTTGTAAAAAGACTCGCTAAAACTGGTTGGTAGATAGTAAGTCAACAATTATCTAAACATTGACTAAGGATGTCTGATTATTACAGCAGTGTTTTTAAAATCCTTTTTTGTATTCACTTCTCAGGTTTATAGATGCATAAAGCGGGTATCTAGGAAGCAATGATTGTTTTTGATAATTGAGACGACTTAAATTTCTAAAACGATTATTGACAAAAAAATTAAGAGTTGAGGTGAATCGTATGAATAAGAGAATGAAAGCAGGGATTGGTTTAATCCTGTTAATAGGTACTTTAATTATTAATAGTCTGGGTGCTTTCGGATTTTTTAATGGATTAACACAAAAAGATGTTTCAGATCAATACGCAACGTTGATTACCCCGGCACCATTTACGTTTAGTATCTGGAGTGTCATTTATATATTGTTGATTGCAGCTGCGGTAGTAACGATCATCAAGAGTAAGGAACCCTACTATGAAAAAACAATCGATGGTATCAGTTATCTATTTTGGTTTTCAAGTATTTTAAATATGCTCTGGATCATTTGCTTTTCTTTTACCTTTATTGGACTATCAGTAATTGTGATTTTAGCTTTTTCCATTACACTGAGCCTGATTCTCAAAGAGATAACAAAAATTCAAACGGGTAATCATTGGCTCATACCAGCAGCTTTTGGCATGTATACCGGATGGCTTCTGATTGCAAGCGTCGTCAATACAGCAGCCTGGCTGGTGAAGATCCAGTGGCAAGGCTTTGGCATTTTACCTGAATATTGGGGAATCATAATGATCATGGTTGCGGTAGCGTTGACGGTGGTGGTTACACTAACCACCACAAATGCACTCATTCCAATTCCCGTGGCATGGGGTTATTTCGGAATTTATCAGTCATTAATGGCGATGAACGGGGGGCAGGGAACGCATCAATTCCTGGCGATATCAACCCTGGTGGGAATGGTTTGTCTGGTTGTGATGGCAGGGATTCAGTTTTATTCGAATCGTTATCGAGTGATGCCGGAAGTGCCCTGAATTTAAGGTGATACCTTCTATAAAAACAGCCGAGCGAAAGCATCCTTTCGTCCGGCTGTTTTTTTAAAAGGGTGATGTTATAATTTTTAATACACTAAAAGAATCAAACCTCTTTAACGGCGGTAAGTGGTTGTCCCTGTTTTTTTTGCATTGCCGGTTTTTTAAAAAGCAGATAAAGAAGCACGGCAATCATTAAAATTGCGACAATGGTACCAAAGCCAAAGCCGTTACCAGTGAAAAATAAACCGACTTGATATACAATCAGAGAAATCACATAAGCAAATACAGTTTGATAGCCGACGGCGATCAACGTCCATTTGGCATTTCCCATTTCACGATGGATGGCGCCAATGGCAGCAAAACAAGGTGCACAAAGCAGATTAAAGATCAGGAAAGAAAAGGCGGCTAGCTGGCTGAGGGACAATTGCAGCATTGGCCAGAGCTCGGCACCATCTTCAGCAACTTCGGCAAAGCCAAATAATACACCAAAGGTACTAACGACAGTTTCCTTGGCAATCAGGCCGGTAATGGTTGCGACTGTGAATTCCCAACTGCCAAACCCAAGCGGTGTAAAGATCGGAGCGATGATCATGCCAATGGAAGCGAGGATGGAGTCTCCGGTATCCACCATTTCCAGTGTCCAGTTAAATGAACTGAGAAACCAGATTGCGATACTGGCGACAAAAATAACAGTTCCGGCTTTTTTGATAAAGGATTTGCCGCGTTCCCACATATGAATCAAAACACCTTTAACGCCCGGAACATGGTAAATCGGCAACTCCATAATAAAGGGAGCGGGATCGCCGGAGAATCCACGGGTTTTCTTTAAAATGATACCAGAGATAATAATTGCTGCAACACCGATAAAATAAGCTGATGGTGCAACCCATACTGATCCAGGGAAGAGCGCACCAGCGATTAGGGCAATAATGGGTAATTTTGCTGAACAGGGAATAAAAGAGGTGGTCATAATCGTCATCTTGCGATCCCGTTCGTTCTCAATGGTTCGTGAGGCCATGATACCAGGAACACTGCAGCCAGTGCCAATGAGTAATGGAATAAACGATTTTCCGGAAAGTCCGAATTTTCGAAAAACCCGATCCATAATAAAGGCGACTCGGGCCATGTAACCACAATCTTCCAGAATAGCAAGAAAAAGAAAAAGAACAAACATTTGCGGTACAAATCCAAGGACGGCACCAACCCCGCCAATAATGCCATCAAGAATAAGGGAGTTTAACCAATCCGCAGTGCCAATTGACAAAAGAAAGCCTTCAACTCCCGGAGGAATGATTTCACCGAAAAGAACATCATTGGTCCAATCGGTAGCCCAGGCACCAACTGTCGAGACGGAGACATAATACATCAGAAACATAATTCCGGCAAAAATGGGAAGGGCAAGGAACCGATTTGTGACGATCCGATCAATCTTGTCAGAGGTGGTCATGCCAGTGCTGGCTTTCTTCTTTATTGTGTCTGAAACAATCCGACCAATGGCCTGATAACGTTCAAAGGTAATGATGCTCTCACTATCGTCGTCCATGCTTTCTTCACACGCTTCAGTGAGGGCGGTTATCTTTTTAAGCGCAGAATCCGGCAGGTTTAGTTGTTCAATCGCTTTCTCATCCCGTTCAAAGAGCTTGATTGCATAGAAATCGGCGTGCTCCACCGGCTTGCTCTCAAGGATTGTAGATTCAATCTGCTTAAGCGTTTCTGAAACCTCGGTCGAAAAGAGCTGAAGTGGTGTTGGCTTTTGCTTTGCTTTGGCAAGGGCGATGGCTTTTTGCGCAACTTCGACACATCCTTCGCTTTTAACAGCAGAAGTCTCGATGACCTCACAGCCCAACCGCTTAGCGAGGGCTTTAAGATTGATAATGTCCCCTTTTTTTCGGATGATGTCGGTCATATTCAAGGCTAGAATCATAGGGATTCCCATTTCCAGTAGTTGGGTGGTCAAGTATAAATTACGCTCAATATTGCTGCTGTCAACAATATTGATAATGGCATCAGGTTTTTCATTGAGTAAATAATTTCTGGAAATAACTTCTTCCAGCGTATAGGGGGACAGGGAGTAAATTCCCGGTAAATCAACGATTTCGACATCGCTGTGGTTTTTAAGCTTTCCGGACTTCTTTTCTACGGTCACTCCTGGCCAGTTTCCGACATACTGGGAACTTCCGGTGAGGGCATTAAACATGGTTGTTTTACCGCAGTTGGGGTTTCCAACTAATGCTATTTTTAGATTCATAGGTTCTCCTTTTAATTGGTAGTTTTAACTAACAGTTTAGCTAAAAAATTGACAGCCAATGCTGCCGATGTGTACAGATTCTCTGCAGGATTATGCAAGCGAAAAAACAGTTGGATTTTAGATGACCTCAATTAATTCGGCATCACGTTTTCGAATACTCAATTCATAACCCAGTACAGTTATTTCGATGGGATCTCCCAGTGGAGCAACCTTGCGAACGAAGATATTAACTCCTTTTGTAATACCCATGTCCATGATTCGACGCTTAATCGGTCCTTGACCATGTAGTTTGACCACTGTGGTAGACTCACCACACTTCACTGATTTTAGTGTTTTCATGTTTTTCTCCTTAAATGATGATCCGGTTGGCCATGCTCTTATCAATGGCAACCCGAGTATCTTTGATATTTAAAATAATATTGCCAGAAAGTTCTGATATAATAGTAACGTCAGCTCCCTCCACAAAACCGAGACGCGCTAAAAATTGATGCGTTGTATCCTTGCCGGTGATTTTCTTAATGGAGTTTTTTTCTCCGGGTGTCGCCATTGATAGTAACATGGTTTTCCTCCTGATTGGTTAAAAATAGTATGCGTTATTTTCTCAGTGAGTTAGTAGCTACTAACTCACTGAGAAAAGTCTAACATTATCTGTTTTATTTGTCAATACCTGATAGCAATACGTACTTAAATAATCCTGGCGGGATATTAACAACGGCTTTTGCGGCGATATGTCTATTCCCCAGTAAACATGGGGAATTAGTTAGTTAGAATTAATCCTTTTTATGGTATAATTAAAAAAATTTGTACAGTTCACAAAAGTGTCTGTAGCGAAACTGAAAGGTTATATGCATGATCGAAATATTAAAAAATAAAATGACACCAGAAAGTATTTTAACCTCAGGGTTTGGAGTCGAAAGAGAAGGCCTTCGGGTTACAAAACAGGGGAAACTTGCGATGACTCCGCATCCGCCTATTTTTGGCGATAAATTAAAGAATCCATATATTACCACCGATTTTTCCGAAAGTCAGATTGAACTAGTTACGCCGGTGTTTTTTTCAGTTGATGAAACCTATGATTTTTTGGAAGCGTTAACGGACATCGTGATCGGAGAAATCGGCACAAATAATGAGCTTTTTTGGCCCTACTCCATGCCTTGTCATATTCCTGATGATAAACAGATACCGATTGCCACTTATCAGGGCGAAGAAGGTAAAGAGCCGCGACAATATCGCGAAAGACTGATGGCTAAATATGGAGGAAAGCGACAGCTCATTTCTGGAATCCACTACAACTTTTCGTTTAGCGATGATTTTTTAATAACGATCTGGCAGGAGCTGGGTTCTCGGGAGTCATTTAAAGCGTTCAAAGATCGTATTTATTTAAAGGTTTTGAGAAATTATCTGCGTTATCGCTGGTTGCTTATCTATTTGATGGGATGTACCCCCGGATTACACAATTCATATATAGAAGAATGTCTGCAATGTATGGGAGACTGCGGAAATGAAACCTTTCTCAGCCCTGGCGGAACCTCGGCCCGAAATGGCAATTGCAGCGGATATAAAAACGAGATCGATCTCTACCCGGATTATCGTTCAATCGAGTCGTATATCAAAAGTATTAATGCGTTTGTGGAACGGGGTGACATCTCAGAAGCCAAAGAGTTATATGCGCAGATTCGTTTAAAACCAAGGGATTATCGCAATACTTTAGATTCTTTAGCAAAGGATGGTGTTCAGTACCTGGAAATTCGCACCATCGACCTCAATGTTTTCGATAAATGTGGGATTGCAAAAATCGATCTGGAGTTTTTGAATGTTTTTATGCTTTTTTTATTATTAGAAGGTGAAGAATTTTTTGATACCTGGCAGCAGGAAGCCCTTGTCAATGAGGTGACGGTCGCTGAACGTGGGCTGGAACCGGATTTGGAATTGCTCGATCATCGCCATTGGACGCTTAAAACAGCCTGGGCTGAGGATATTTTGGAAAAGGTAGCGGAGATCAATAAATATTTGAATTTAGAACAGGATCAGTGTATTAAAGAAATGCAAAGCCGGGTCAGACAGCCAGAAACGACCTATGCCTACCGCTTGAAATTGTTAATGCAGGAAAGCGGTTGTCTTGATGCGAATCTAAAAATCGCTAAAGATTATAAAAGACAGTCAGATGCAGATCACTACCGCCTGAAAGGTTTTGAAAACTGGGAAATGTCAACGCAGGTATTAATAAAAGAAGCCTTGACTCGGGGGATAAAAGTAATTCCCATGGATGCCGCGGACAACATTGTGCGGCTGGAAAAAAATGGCCGCCGAGAATATGTAAAACAAGCGACAAAAACAAGTGTGGATAATTATATCACCCCGTTGCTCATGGAGAATAAAGTGGTCACAAAAAAAATTCTTCAGGAGAATGGACTACCAGTTCCGAATGGGGAAGAATTTTTTTCTTTCGTTGAAGCAAAGAAAAAACTAATCAAATATGTTGGAAGAAACGTTGTGATTAAACCAAAATCCACCAATTTCGGATTGGGAATCAGTATTTTTGATCAGGGTGGAACCCTTGATGAACTATTAAAAGGGGCCCGGATTGCGTTTGAACAGGATAACACGATTCTAATAGAAGACTATTTACCAGGTCTTGAATACCGCTTTTTGACGATGGGAGATGAGGTGGTGGCCGTGCTTCATCGTCGCCCGGCGAATGTGGTTGGCGATGGCCTTTCCTCGATCCGGCAACTGATTGATAAAAAAAATCAACACCCTTACCGGGGCGATGGCCAAACCAGCCCGCTAAAGAAAATTGTGCTGGACGATCAGTCGCTCATGTATCTTAATAAGCAGGGTTTAACCAGTCAATCAATCCCCAAAAGTAATGAAATGATTTTTTTACGCGGAAATTCTAATATCAGCACTGGTGGAGACAGTATCGATTTTACACAGAAAATGCACCCTTATTTTTCAGAGATTGCGTTAAAAGCGGTCAGAGCATTTGGAGCGAAATTCTGTGGCATTGATATTATTTTGGAAGACTATTGCAATCCCGATTCAAGTTTCGGAATTATTGAGTTGAATTTTAATCCAATGATTGTTATGCACGCCTATCCTTTTGAAGGTCAGGAGCGACGACTGGGGTATAACATCTTAAAAACCATTGGTCTGGTAGAATGAGAAAATTTATGCTCAAAAAATGATCAAATTTTGCCTTGGTAAGTTAAAATTGCTATAAATTTTTGCGCTTGTGATTATCTTTCCTTTAACCCATTGAATAACGGATACTATTTGGGTATAATGATAGTGGTTACAAATAAATAAAATTTAGGAGGCGTACGAAATGTTTGGTTACATGGGAAAAATTTTACGTGTCAATTTGACGACCAATGAAGTGACAACTGAAGATCTGGATTTTGAGTTGGCAAAAAAATATATTGGTGGTCGTGGTTTAGGAACAAAGCTGTATATGGATGAGGTTGATCCACAGGTTGATCCTTTTGCCGCAGAAAATAAGATTGTCTTTATCAATGGTCCGTTGTCGGGTACGGCGACTCCTACCGGTGGTCGGTATATGGTCGTTACAAAATCGCCGCTAACAGGCTGTATTGCTTCTTCAAACTCTGGTGGAGAGTGGGGAGCCTACCTGAAATATGCTGGTTATGATGCGATTATTGTTGAAGGTAAAGCAAGTCTGCCGGTTTACCTTAGTATCGATGAAGATAAGGTAGAAATCTTGCCAGCTCTTGATCTGTGGGGTAAGATGGTTTCTGAAACGAGTGATCTTTTAAAAGAAAAACAGCCTGGGTCCAAAGTCTTAACCATCGGTCCTGCTGGTGAAAAATTGTCTCAGATGGCAGCGATCATGAATGAAAAAGATCGGGCCGCTGGTCGTTCTGGTGTTGGTGCGGTTATGGGTTCAAAGAATTTGAAAGCCATTACTGTTAAAGGGAACTTAAAACCGGAAATTGCGAATCCAGACGGATTAAAAGCAGTTACCAAAGAATGTCGTACCTTGTTAAAAGAAAACGGTGTCACCGGTGGTGGTCTACCTACCTATGGAACAGCCGTATTGGTTAATATTATCAATGAACATGGTGTTTATCCAACCAATAACTTCCAGGGCGGTCAGGATCCGGATGCTGAAGCTGTCAGCGGCGAAACCATGACAGAAAAATATCTGATCAAGCGTAATCCTTGTCATCATTGTCCAATTGGTTGTGGCCGTTGGGTTAAAAGCGAACATAGCCCTGATGGAATTGGTGGACCGGAATATGAAACCCTTTGGGTATTTGCCGGCGATCTTGGAATTGACGATATGGATATCGTTATTGATGCTAACTATTGGTGTAATGAAATGGGTCTGGATACCATTTCGGCTGGGGCAACCTTAGCAGCTGCGATGGAATTGTATCAACGTGGTTATATCACTGACGAAATGTTGGATGACGAAGTAATTCTGAAATTTGGCAACGCTGAGTCTGTTATTCACTGGCTCAAAAAAATGGGTAACCGGGAAGGCTTTGGCGATTTATTAGCTCGAGGTTCTTATCGATTGGCTGATTTCTTTGGGGTTCCTGAATATTCCATGTCTGTTAAGAAGCAAGACTTACCAGCTTATGATCCTCGAGGAATCCAAGGAATGGGTCTACAATATGCAACCTCTAACCGTGGCGGATGTCATGTTCGTGGCTACCTGATTTCTCCTGAAATCCTTGGTTTACCAGAAAAATTGGATCGTTTTGAGTTAGCTGGAAAACCAACCTGGGCAAAAATATTCCAGGATCTGACCGCTGTTATTGACTCAACCGGTTTATGTTTATTTACCTCATTTGCACTTGGCGCTAAAGAATATGCTGACATGTTAAATGAAACATTAGGTACCGATTGGACCGCCGATGATGTATTGTTAGCTGGAGAACGGATCTGGAATCTGGAAAAACTCTTCAATTTAGAAGCGGGTATTTCGTCAGAAGAAGATACATTGCCACCGCGTTTTCTGGAAGAAGAAATGCCAGAGGGACCAACCAAAGGTTGGGTTCATAAACTGGATGAATTACTTCCACTTTACTATAAAGAACGTGGTTGGGATGAAGATGGTATTCCTACGGAAGAACGTCTTGAAAAATTAGGTTTATTATAAAATAAATTTAAGGGACGATCGATGATCGTCCCTTTCGTTTTAGGAGGAAATATGGCAATCAAGATTAAATTATTTGCTAACTTTCGCGAGGGCCGGGGAAAGATTGTAGAAATGGATTATACCCCAGGGATGACCGGACAAGATGTTATTGACAGTTTGGGTATTACCGCCCCGGAAATTGCAGCACTTATTGTCGATGGGGTTGATGGAAAGGTTGATGCCATGCTCGCTGTTCCCATTAAGGAAGATGGCTATATGGCGATTTTTCCACCAGTTGCTGGTGGTTGATCCTAATCTTAGAAAAGATAAGCCTTGAGTCAACAATGATCTTCAGGGCTTGTTTCTTATCTAAGAATAAGAAAACGATAAAAAAACCAAAACCGGTTGGTTAGTCCGGTTTTGGCTTCAAAGAAAGTGTCCTGATTCATATTATTTCGGTTACAAATAAATAAAATTCAGGGACGTTCAGGGAAAAAAAAGACCACTCCTTTAGGAATGGCCTTTTTTTTCTGCACTAAAAAAATGCAAAATGACAAGAAAAATAATTCTGTCAAGCCCCTTTTCCACAATGGGAGACATAACCGTTTCCGATTATACCCTACGGGTTTAAGTTCATAGCAACAAGCCTTAGAAACTTTAAACTTCGGAGTGATTATATTATACATGATAATAGATGAGAACGCAATAAAAAAAGTCGTTTATTACAAATTTTTGCGACTAAAAGAAAAGGCAGTCGATAAATTTAAAAAATAGTTTAAGGAAACTTCAATATAACTTGACAGATGATTGAAACTGGATTATTTTAGAGTCAAGCTCATATGACAGAGTGTTCATGTGAGCAATGCTGATCGCAAGAGGCGTTTAAAGAAACGGAGGAACCGATGAAAGCAATTGAGATATATGTGTCGGAAATAGGAAATACTGGAAATGGCTGTGGTTCAGGAGCAGACCGGGAAGTATTACGGATACGAACCATTGTCGAGGCGTTAACAAATGAAGGGAAAAATGTACTGAGATATGGTTTGATTGAAAATCCGGAGGTTTTTGCCAGAAATAAAGAAGTCAGTGAAATTGTCTTGAAAAATGGACCAGACGCTCTACCAATCACGGTGGTGGACGGTGAAATTGTAAAAATTGGCACTTATCCATCAAATTTGGATTTAGCCACCTGGTCGGGGATGACCCAAGACGAGTTAGTATTGATGTTGATGAAAGCAAAAATGTCAAATCGTAGTTTTTGTGGAGGCGATTGTTGTTAAGTGCCAAAAAGGGGCGTGAAACACGCCCCATTTAGATTCGTTATTTTTTTAGCAAACTAAATGCGCATCAATAATATGGTTTATTGATGCCGTTTAGTCAGCTCCTGGAATAGTGATTCTAAATCCACATTCTGGTTATTAAGCAAGACCAGCAAATGGTAGATCAGATCCGAGGCTTCGTAGATCAGCTCTGCAGGATCGTTGTTTTTGGCGGCAATAATGGTTTCAGCAGATTCTTCGCCTATTTTTTTACATATTTTATCGACTCCTTTTTCAAACAGGTAGTTGGTATAAGACCCTTCAACCGGGTTTACTTTGCGGTCGGCAATGAGATTGTAAAGCATCGTCAGTACTTCCATATTGCCCAGGTTTGTTTCCGGATTTACAGCCAGGTTACGATAAAAACAGGAAGTATTGCCGGTGTGGCAGGCTGGGCCAGCAGGAATAACTTGAAGTAGCAGCGTGTCGCCGTCGCAGTCATAATCAACTTTTACGACGGTTTGGGTATTGCCGGACGTTTCACCTTTGATCCATAAGCCTTGCCTACTGCGACTGTAAAAGGTGGCTTTTTTAGTATCCAGCGTCAATTTCAATGCTTCTTCGTTCATCCAGGCCATCATCAGTACCTGACGGGTTTCATAATCCTGAACGATGGCAGCAACCAAGCCCGCCTCGTTATATTTTATATTTTCCAAATCCATGGTTTACCTTTCTATACCCGTCTGACAGGTATTTGTTGATCGTGTAAGAAGTTTTTTAAATCAACAATGGGAATTTCTTTATAGTGAAAAACGGATGCCGCCAGCGCTGCATCGGCGCCGATTTTTAATACTGTGGCAAAGTCTTCCATTTTTCCGGCCCCGCCGGAGGCAATAATCGGAATGGTCAGAAGACGGGAGAGTTTCTGGTTGAGCTCCAGATCATAGCCTTTTTTAACCCCATCGGTATCGATGGAGTTGATGCAGATCTCTCCGGCACCCAGATCCTGACCCTGTTTGGCCCATTCAATGGCATCAATGCCAGTGTTTTCCCGGCCGCCTTTAACATAGACATCCCAGGAACCCTTATTGTTGCGCTTGGCGTCGATCGATAAAACCACACATTGAGCCCCAAAACGAAGGGCGGCTTCGCGGATCAGCTGGGGGTTTTTAACGGCCGATGAATTAACCGAAACCTTATCGGCGCCGGCCATCAGCACTTTGCGAAAATCTTCGACCTTGCTGATACCGCCGCCAATGGTAAAGGGGATGCGGATGGCTTCAGCCACTTTTTCAACAATATGAATAAAAATATCGCGATCTTCATAGCTGGCGGTGATATCATAGAAAACCAGTTCGTCGGCGCCCTGGTCGGAGTAGTACCGCCCCAGTTCGACCGGATCGGCGACATCCTGAATATTCTGAAATTTTTTACCTTTTACCACCCGGCCGTGATCCACGTCCAGGCAGGGGATGATCCGTTTAGTCAGCATGATTTGAGCTCCTCTTGCAACAGTTTTTCCAGATCGATGGCTCCTTCATACAGAGCTTTTCCGGTAATGGCGCCGTAAAGCCCCATTTCCTGAAGACGGATCAAGTCTGCTGATTTAGAGATGCCGCCAGAAGCGATGATATCAATTTTTAAATTATCATTGAGAACTTTGAGCATCTCAAAATTAGGACCAGTCATCATGCCGTCTTTTGATATGTCGGTGTAAACCAGCGTTGACAGACCCAGTTTTTCTAAGTTGCTGGCCAGTTCAAGCGCTTCAATGTTGCTGCTTTGCACCCAGCCTTCGGTGCAGACTAAACCATTTTTAGCATCAATGGAAACGCAGACTTTTTCATCATAGAGATCCAGGAGTTTAACAATAAAGTCGAAATCTTTAACGGCCTGGGTACCGATGATGATCCGGGTAACACCGCTGTCGATATAGTCCCTGGCAATTTCCAGTGTTCGAATACCACCGCCAAGTTCCACCGGAATATCTAGAGCGGTAACAATGTCTTTAACCAGTTTTAGATTTTTCGGCTGGCCGTCAAAGGCACCATCCAGATCGACCAGATGCAGATACTGGGCTCCCTTGGACTGCCAATTCAGGGCGACATCCAC
This sequence comes from Acetobacterium carbinolicum, assembly GCF_047456275.1. Taxonomy (GTDB): domain Bacteria; phylum Bacillota; class Clostridia; order Eubacteriales; family Eubacteriaceae; genus Acetobacterium; species Acetobacterium carbinolicum. Next base: position 2,436,003 of record NZ_CP173357.1, on the reverse strand, counting down.
CGGGTTGTCAAAATAAATGGTTTCAGCATCCTTCTGCCCTTGCATCAGGCGGACGCATTTACCGTTTTTTAAATCGATGGCTGGAAATACAATCATGATATTATCTCCTTAAAGTTTTTTAGTAGTTGGAAGCCCACGTTGGAGCTTTTTTCCGGATGAAACTGCATCCCAATGACGTTGTCCTTGCGAACAATCGCGGGGACCTTGACGCTGTATTCGGCATAGGCGACGACATCATCAAAGTTCTCCGGATTGGCATAGTAGGAATGGACAAAATAGACATAGTCTTTGGTTCCAATGTTTGCGACCAGCGGACTGCTTTGGTTGATCACCAGATTGTTCCAACCCATATGGGGGATTTTTATCCCGGGAGCGTCGAATTTGACGATTTCTCCGGGGATATAGGAGAGTCCGGAAAATTCACCGTCCTCATAGCTTTTATCAAAAAGTAGTTGCATCCCGAGGCAGATTCCCATCAGGAGCTTGCCTTTTTTGACATTGTCATTAAGGGCATCAATGAGATCAAATTTCCTCAGGTTGTCCATGGCGTCGGAGAAAGCTCCAACCCCGGGCAAAATGATGGCATCAGACGCATCCAGGACCTTTTTATCGCGGGTGATGGTGCCGGAAAGGCCGACATCACCGAGTGCGGTATAGACATTTTTTAAATTTCCGACATCGTAGTCGACAATTGCGATCAATGGTTGTCCTCCTGTTATTCTATTATTCCTTTAGTGGATGGAATTTCGGTATTACCCGCTTCGATCGTGCAGGCATCTTTTAGTGTTTGCCCCAGCGATTTAAAAATCCCCTCCACAATATGGTGGTTATTTTTGCCGTAGAGGGAAGTCACGTGAAGGGTTATTTTACTGTTGCTGGTAAAGGCCTGAAAGAACTCTTCTAACATTTCAGTTTCAAAGTCGCCGATAAACTCCCGGTTGAGGGGGACATCGAAAACGAGGGTGCTGCGGCCGCTGATGTCCACACAGGTGCGGCACAGGGCCTCATCCATGGGGGTGAAGGCAAAGGCATAACGATTGATGCCGGCCTTGTCCCCCAACGCATCATAAAAAGCTTTTCCCAGCAGAATACCAATGTCTTCAATGGCGTGGTGGTTGTCCGCTTCGTCACCGTGGGCAGCGATAGAGAGATCAAATCTTCCGTGTTTGGTGAAGAGCGTCAGCATATGATCAAAAAAACCAACGCCGGTGTTGATCTTGGCTACTCCAGATCCGTCAATATTGAGTGAAAGTGAAATTTCGGTCTCGGTGGTGGACCGGCTTAATGTGCTTTTACGCTTCATTGTACACGACCTCCTTGATAATATCCAGAATCTTTTGGTTTTCCTGGGGTTTTCCGATGGAAAAACGAATACTGCCGGGAGTGGCGTCCGTTTTTATAAAACGTTTGATTAGAATGCTTTGCGCAAGGAGCGCTTCATAGATGGCTTCAGCCCGGTCGGTCTCAAAATAAATAAAATTGGCGCCGGATGGATAAAGGGTCACACCGGGGAAGGTTTCCAGCACACGCATCGCTTTTTGTCGCTCTGCCTTTAGAATTTCCAGATTTCTAAGGATCACATCGCGGTTTTTCAAGGCGATGACGGCCAATTTCTGGGTCAGAACATTGAGGTTGTAAGGCCCCTTAACCTTGTAAAGAATATCAATAACACCTTTGTTTCCCAGGGCATAGCCGCAGCGGATGCCGGCCAGACCGAAGGCCTTGGAAAAGGTTCGCAGCACCAGCAAGCGGGGGTATTTTTCCAGCAGATCAACACCCGATTCACCGAAGAACTCGATATAGGCTTCGTCCAGGATCACCAGCGAAGGGACCGAATCCAATAGTTTGATAATATCCGCGCGACAAAAAATATAGCCAGTGGGGTTGTTGGGGTTACAGATATAAAGCAGTTTGGCTTGATTTTCTTTTGCGGCCGTAATCATGCCTTCCACATCGGGAATGTGTCCCGGCAGATCGGGCACCATGATATGGCTGGCATTGGCAATGGTGGCCCAGATGTCATACATGGCAAAGGAGGGTGTGTGGGAGACCACCACATCACCGGGATCCACAAAGGCCTGGTTGATCATGGCAATCAGCTCGTCAGAACCGGAGCCACAGACAATGCCTTCGCCCGGGACACCGGTATAGTCGGTGATGGCTTCGATCAGTTCCGGAAAACAAGCCTCCGGGTAGCGGTTTAAATCAGTATTACAGATCTCGTCGCTAAACTTTCGTTTGAGCTGCATGGGAAAATCATAGGGACTTTCATTGGCATTGACGATAATTTCAAACTGCGGGGCATCGACCTTGTAGGCAATTAATTGTTGGATGTTTTTTCGTATCAGTGATTCCATTAGTCTTCAAACCGCCTTTCAACTGCTTTGGCATGGGCATCCAATCCTTCACAACGGGCAAAGGAGGCAATCTTTGGATAGACTGACTGCAATGCGGCCTGATCATAGGAGAGAATGCTGGATTTTTTTAGATAGTCATAGACTCCCAGAGGTGAGGAGAATTTGGCTGTGCCGGAAGTCGGCAGGGTGTGGTTGGGTCCGGCAAAATAATCACCCAGAGGTTCTGGGGTGTAAGCGCCCATAAAGATGGCGCCAGCGTTCTTTACCTTTTCCAGCGAAGCCATAGGGTCTTTGATCAGCAGTTCCAAATGCTCGGGAGCAATCTGGTTAGACAACTCAAAGGCTTCATCGAGATCTTTGACAATAAAGACAAAGCCATAGTCATCGACTGATTTTTTGGCAATTTCTTTGCGACTTAAGTCTTTACTGATCTGGCGGTAGACTTCTTCAATGACTTGTTCTCCCAGTTCGGCTGAGGTGGTCACCAGAATCGGCATCGCCAGTTCGTCGTGTTCGGCCTGAGACAGCAGATCGGCAGCGGCATAAACCGGGTTGGCATTTTCATCGGCAATGATTAGCACCTCGCTGGGTCCGGCAATCATATCAATATCGACCTTGCCAAAAACCTCTTTTTTAGCGGTGGCCACATAAATATTACCGGGCCCAACAATTTTATTAACCGGTTTAATGGTTTCAGTGCCGTAGGCCAGGGCGGCAATCGCCTGAGCCCCGCCAAGTTTATAAATTTCGTGGACACCGGCAATTTTGGCCGCAGCCAGGATCGTGGGGTTGATTTTTCCATCCCGTCCCGGTGGGGTCACCATCACCAGGGACTTTACCCCGGCCACCAGCGCCGGAATGGCATCCATCAGCACGGTCGAGGGATAGGTGGCTTTGCCGCCGGGGACGTAAAGACCGACCCGCTCAATCGGGGTGATGTGCTGGCCCAGAATGACTCCCGGTTTAGGCGAATAGGTCCAGGTTGTTTCTAACTGTTTTTCGTGAAAATCACGAATGTTTTGGGCCGCCTCCCGGATGATATCCAGAAGTTCATCCGCAACCGCGGAAAAGGCGGTTTCGATTTCTTCTTCAGTGACCTGTAAGTGGGTCAGGACACAGTGATCAAGGGCCTGGGTGTAATACAAAAGGGCGGCATTGCCGCCATTTTTTACCCCTTTAATGATTTCCAGAACAGCGTTGTGAATATCCTCGCGCTCATCTTCTTTGCGTTTTAATATGGTGTCGAGATCCATGCCTTGTTTATAGATGATAGTTTTCATTATATTCCTCTCCATTTTTTTAAACAACCAGCTTTTATCGATAGCTCACTAATAGCTATAACTGGTTTTCAAATGCCTTGATAATGGGATCAATCATATCCCGCTTGGTTTTTAGGCTCACCTGATTGACAATTAGTCGGGAGCTGATCTCGCAGATTTCTGCCAGTACCGACAGCCCGTTTTCTTTTAGGGTATTGCCGCTTTCGACAATATCGACAATGCAGTCAGCCAGACCAATCAGCGGAGCCAACTCCACCGAACCGTTGATTTTAATAATATCCACCAGTTGGTTCTTGGCATGAAAATAATCCTTGGCAATGACTGGGTATTTGGTGCCCACAATCATTTTTTTGCCATAGGGGATCGGTTGGTTTTTAAAGCCAGCCACACACATTTTGCATTTGCCGATGTCAAGGTTTAGCATCTCATAAACCTGGGCAGGATGTTCTAACAGCACATCCTTACCAACAATGCCAATATCGGCAGCGCCTTTTTCGACATAGGTGGGAACATCCGGTGATTTCACCAGAAAAAACTCAATCGTCCCGGTAGTGTCAGTAAAAATCAGTTTTCGGCTTTTTTCTGAGTAGTCTAAAAAAACATAACCCAGATCAGTTAACAGCTCAATTGCTTTTTTGGCCACACGGCCCTTGGCCAGGGCGAATCGGATCACCATTTACATGACCTCACTTTCTGAACCAATTGTTTTGATTTCTAAGAATGCCCCGTCCATTTCAGAGAAGAGTTTGCCATCCATCAGGAAGTATAGTACGGCATTTTTATAAAGGGCATTTTCTTTAAAAGATGTCACATGTTTTTCTTTCGTTTCGGTCATCAGAAACACTTCAGCGATTGATCCTTTTTTTCGTAATTGCTCCGCCATTTTGTAGGCATCGGCCTTTTGCGGATTTTCATAAAAAATTACATCGGTCTTTTGATCATCTCGCGGGAGTAGCTGGTGTTGCTCCATGTAATCAATCACTTTTAGTAGATCAATGGCAAAACCACAGGCCGGACGGGGAATACCAAATTTTTCTGACAGGTTGTTGTAACGTCCGCCGCTGATCACCGGTTCGCCGCAGCTGTTGATATAGCCTTTAAAGTTGATATCGCTGTAATAGTTCATCTGATTGGTGAATCCAAGATCAAAACTGACATAGCCGGCCAGGCCAATGACTTCCAGATGGGCGTAGATTTCAGAAATCTTTTTTACAACCTGTTGCATTTTGTCATTGATGCATAGGGCTTTCATTTCTTTTAAGACGGTTTTCGGTTCGCCGTAGAGGAGCGGCAATTTAAGGATGACCGTTTTTTTAGCATCAGGCAAGGCCAGTTTTTCTAAATAACTTGCAATATCGCCAATGTTTTTGTTTTCGATGTATTTAAAGAGGGTTGCCTTTTCTTTGCAGGAGAAGGCCAGGTCATCAAATAAAAAATTAATAAACCCCACATGGCCCAAATCAATGTGGACGTCCTCAATGCCATTTTCAAGCAGCGAGCGAATCGCCAGGGCGATCACTTCGCCGTCGCATTCCGGGCTGTTGTTGCCAAAATATTCGATCCCAATTTGGGTGATTTCTTTCTTAATGATCTCCGGTGATGAAAAATTCCGATAGATATTAGTCTGGTAAGAGAATTTGATGATCTCCTGAGAATTAGGATGATTCATGGCGGCCATCCGGGTGACTGGCAGGGTGGCATCCGGCTTTAGCACAAGAACCTTACCTTGATGATTGACCAGCTTGAAAAGATCGTCGCTGGGAATGGAATCTTCATTGACGTATAGATCATAGGTTTCAAAGGTGGGGGTGGAAATCTGATGATAGCCAAAGGAACGGTAAAGTGACATAAGTTTTGCGTTGATCTGCTGCAGGGCGAAATAATCCTGGTGTTGGATGTTTTCAAAGCCGTCGATGGAATAATTAAAAAGCATATGAACCTCCTTGTTCAACGTCGTGCTTTAATACTGTAGTCTGATAAAGTGATATATTAATTGTAACATTTATTTATGGTTTGTCAAAGCATTTATGCGGTTTTTTTAATTATTTTATGAATTCGACATTTAAGCGTATCGACAAAAATAATTTTTGATTCCGTACCCGAAAAATGGTGTCAAATCCAGATGAGAATCGCTTTTTTTATAATACTCAAAATAAAAAGGGTCGGTAATGGATTTTGTTGACAGATTGTATTATAATATATCTATGAATTGAAGGCAAATATACAAAAGAATCATCTTTAGTGAAAATATGGCGATGTGCGTTAAATCAATAACAGTAAGACATCAGAAAGTAAGGTGTTCAGAATGCTGAATGAGTTAAATGTTTTTTCAGAAGAGAATTTGATAACGATGGCGGTGATTTTAACCATTGTTTTTTTTAGTTTGGTTGGTGGTGCAGGCTATCACTTTACAAAAATGAAAAAAAGGCGTGAAGAATGGCAACAAACTGAAAAAATGTATCAGGGTGTTTTTAACCAGGTTACTGAGAGTGTCATTATTGTTGATAATGAAGGGATTATATTCAAGGCGAATGATACGTTTCTAAATTATCAGGGAAAACCTGCAGATAAAATTATTGGCAAAAGCATCCAGCGTATTCCGATGGATTATGTTTTTGAAGAGGAACGGGATGAACTGAATAAGGCGATTGCGCAAAAGGGTGTTTATGAAAGAGATATCAAATTTTTTCATAAAAGCGGCGAAGTGATCCCAATTCATCTGGTCTTTAAACCGCTAAAAATGCGTGACAAAAAAGGGTGCGAAAAGAGCTATCTGATTATAACGGGAAAAGATTTAAAAAAGGCCAATGAGAAGGATGCATATATCAGCCAGCAAAAAGAAGAACTCCTGGAAATTCAACGTCTTGCTCATTTGGGTTACTGGGAAATGAATTATTTAACAAAAAAAATTTACTGGTCAAGGGAACTTTATAGTATACTGGGTTATGAAGAAGGGGAAGTTGAACCCAATCTTGACATCATTTATTGGATGGCCTATGAGGATGATCAAAACCGCGTTTGGAAAGCATTCCTGCGGGCATTTCAAGCTCAGGAGAAGGTCGATACTCATTATCGCATAAAAAATAATCGCGGAGAAATTCGGGACATTTACTTAAGAGTACGACATTATTTTACAAAAGATAACGAACATCAGCGAACAATTGGGATTCTCCAGGATGTCACAAAACAGGTTGATTTGCGAGAAGAATTGAATGCCCAGCTTGTTTTTACAGATAAGGTTCTAAACAATAGCCGGCTTTTGTTTATTGAATTCAATAATGCTTTTGAAGTCCTCAGTATTAATCATGTGGTTCATCAATTAAGTGGAATAAATTATGATGAGGTTGAAGATAAGAACTTACGGGATATTTTTGGGAATCTTAAACGTCTCCATCGAAAATTCATAAATGAAAACCTGGATTTCAAAAAACCGTTGCCTTTTAAGGATCACAAAGGGAATATTCACTATATCCAATGGGATCATGCGACGTTTACCAGAAGAGATGGAAAAAATACCAATATTCTGCTTGGAATCGACGTTACCGACACTATTGAAAAGAGAAAAGCTTTGGAAGCGGCTTTTATCCAAGACCCGATAACCAAACTCCCCAATCGTTATAAATTAGAACAGGTTTTGGGAAATTATTTTAGTAAATGCAAAAATAATTCGGAAAAGCATCTGGCTTTGATCTTTATTCATCTTGAGGGACTTCACACAGTCGGTGATGCTTTTGGTCAAACGATTGAAGATCAGTTGATCCAATCTTTAAGTGAACAATTATATGATGTTATTGGGAAGTATGGGTTACTAGTTCGTCGCTACTCGGATCAGTTTGCGCTATTCTATCCCTGTGATTCAAGCATAAAAATAATTCTTGAAATCTGTCAGATGATTACGGACTTACTTAGTAATCCCTTCATTATTGAAAGAAACGCTTTTATTTTAAGAAACCACATTGGTGTTTCCAAATATCCGGATCACGCTACAAATAAAGAAGATTTGATCCGTTTTGGCAGTGCTGCGATGCATGAGGCCCAGCGATTGGATCTGGATTGCTATTTTTATCACGATTCTCTAGGAAAGAAATTAAAAAGTAAAGTAAATGGATATGAACTAAACAACTAAATTTGAGGAGTCATCTATGACCTATAAATGTGTGGTTTTCGATTTTGACGGTACCCTTGCGGATACTGAGGAGAAAGCCTTTAATATATATAACAGTCTGGCAAAAAAATATAAGTACAGCACAGTCACTATGGAAGAATTACAGCATATCAAAAATCTTCACATCAAAGAGATCAAGGAAATTGTGGATATCCCTTTTTACAAATTCCCCCGGGCAATCCGGGATGGACAAAAGATGATGAGAAAAGAATCAAGCGAAATTCATGCTTTCGCTCCGGATATTCATGATTTTTTTACAGCACTGCGTAAAGAAACCGATCATATTGGGATACTTACCTCCAATATTAAAAAAACCGTTTCTGATTTTTTAGTAACCTATGATATTAGTCATGAGATTGAGTTTATCATGTGTTCCGCACTCATGTCCAAGTCAAAAAAAATCAAGAAAGTTCTGCGAAAGCATGACATTAAGCCTGACGAAATGCTTTATATTGGGGATGAGGTTCGTGATATAGAAGCCTGCCAAAAGGCCGGGGTGGATGTGGTTGCTGTTAAATGGGGATACAATTCCCCCTTTGCACTTGAAAAATGTAAGCCTACTTTTATGATTGATACCATATGGGATGTCATTGATATTGTTAGAACAAACAACAAACCTTAAATGAGATTGGCTCGCTAACTAGACGCGTGAAGAAAAAAGCTTTTCTACGTATTTTATGGTGTGATTAAGCGGTATTGGCTGGGGGTTTTTGAGACGAGTACGGAGACATTGAGATCATCATTAATTTCAGCAACAACGGCGGCGATGGCTTCATCATTTGCACCATAAATTAAACAATTTAGTGTTGTTTCGTCGACGATAAAAGCACCTACATAATAGTAACCATTAGATACTGTAATAGTAACACCGCTGACATGGCTTAGTAATTTTAGCTTAACGATTTCGATGGCTTCCTGGGTGTCCATGACCTGCTTGCCAGTGGTCACATCATTTAGTCCAATGAGGAGTTCATAGCGGTCAGTGGTTTCCAGATCAATGGTATCGGATTTTTTTTCAGAGGAGGATACACAACCTGCAAGAGTTATGATACAAAGGATAAAAGTGCCTAATAAAAGCAGTTTCTTTTTCAAGACGATTCTCCTAACTATTTTTTTATAATCCATTTTTTAGTGCATGAGTACTCTTTTTATCATAACATAGATTGATAGCAAAAGAAATGCTGATTCAAATGAAAATAACAAGCGTTTCACAATTTAAAAAAAGAGCATCTGTGAAAGGAGACCTTATGACGGGGTTAGCTTTGATGATTGCATTGGTCATTGCAATAAGCTTGATGATTCTGGCCATTTCCCGCTGGGGAGTGCATCCCTTTATAGCAATTATGGGCGTTTCATTAATGCTTGCTTTAATTGTTGGTTTACCGCTTTCAGAGATACCCGGAATTTTAGGATCTGGTTTTGCTGGGATTTTCACAAGCATCGGCATTGTGATCATCCTGGGGACTTTGATTGGGCTGATTCTGGAAAAAACAGGAGCAGCGATTAAATTGGCAGACATGGTGGTAAAAGTAATTGGCCCCAAAAATCCGGAGCTCGCTTTAATGATAATGGGCTGGATTGTGGCAGTGCCAGTTTTTTGCGACAGTGGTTTTGTGATTCTGAATCCAATTCGAAAAGCAATGTGGGCTAAAACAAGAACCTCGTCAGTTGCTATGACAGTGGCTTTGTCAGCAGGACTTTATACTGCGCATGTATTTATTCCACCAACACCGGGCCCCATTGCGGCAGCAGGGTCTCTGGGTGTTTCTAATTACTTGCTAATGGTTATTGTGATGGGCACTCTGGTATCGATACCGACTTTACTTGCTGCTCTGATATTTTCGAAGTACATTGCGAAAAAAGTTAAATCACGCGAAGAGCAGGGTATTTGGGATTATCAAAAAAGTGTGGCGGAACTGGTTTTAGAGTACGGGGAAATTCCCAGTGGTATGGCATCGCTTTCGCCCATTCTGGTACCGATTATACTGATGACACTTGGTTCGCTTGCCAGTCTGTTAGCGATTGGTGGACTTCCCGGACAAATTATGATTTTTTTAGGAACTCCGATGATTGCCTTGACGGTTGGCTTGCTGTGCGCATTGAGGCTCTTAGTTTCGACGAAAAGGATGTCTGATTTTTACGAACTGACCAATGAAACATTAAAGGTTGTCGGGCCGATTCTTTTTGTAACCGCTGCTGGCGGAGTTTTGGGTAAGGTGATTGTGGCAGCTGGCTTTGTTGATTTTATTCAGGTAAATGCGGGCATTATTTCCCGGGCCGGCATTTTTTTTCCTTTCTTAATTGCGGCGATCTTAAAAACCGCTCAGGGATCTTCAACCGTTGCAATCACGACCACAGCGGGTATTATGGGCGTCTATTCAGATCCGACCTCAATGATGTCTGCTTTAGGTTTGTCAAGTCCGATGGCCGCTGTTTTGGCCGTGCTGGCCATTGGAGCCGGAGGGATGACCGTGTCGCATGCAAATGACAGTTACTTTTGGGTGGTGACTAACTTTAGCAAAATGGAAACCCAGGATGGCTATAAAACACAAACAATAGTGACCTTTATTATGGGGATGACAGCGATGGCCGCGATATTTATATTAGCAAAGATATTATTATAGTATAAATCTTGATAATATTTAAAAACGGATGTGAATTAAAGGTTTGTGTTACAAATTATGATATAATAGTAAAGTAAATTAAAATTAATACGATAACAGATATAGATGTGTTGCACACATTAATAAATGATAGCAATTAAAATAAGGGAGAAGATTCATAAAAATTATGAATCATCTCAAAGAAAGGTGGAATGAACATGGATATTGCAGCACTTTCGATGGGAATGAGTCAAATGCAGGTCGCCCAACAGGCTAGTGTATCGGTGATGAAGATGGCGATGGAGACGGGGACTGAGCAAATGACCGATATGATGGCAATGGTGGAAACAAGTACCCCAGTTGCTACGACTGCTGGCCCCTCACCTGACCCCAATATTGGACAACTACTGGACATTTCTGTTTAAGAAGAATCCAGCCGGTAGGTGACTGGCTGGATTCTTTTTTTTAGATAAAATGCAAAAAAAGAATAAGCGGATCTGTAGTCGGGGTGAAAACTATTGCGGATTGTCTAAAAAGCCCTGATTTAAAATCAAAAACAGGGGTATAAATTAGATATAACAAAGAAAGCTGGAGGAAGTAATATGTGTTGTAATAAAAATGAAGATAGCCAATGCTGTATGATGGCACATAAGGATAAAATTATCCCTTGTGCCTTGGTTGCACTTACAATTACCTTTACAATAGTAGGGTTTGTCATCGGTCACCGATTTATGGGTAAAGGCTGTTGTAAAAGTCAGGACGAAGAATAAAATAACAGATCGTCTGGAGTTAGCAATTAGAAAAGACCAAAGCAAACCCGTTGCTTTGGTCTTTTTGTTATAGAATCGTAGTTTCCATTTTAACCGGATATTTTTGTTTAAGGTCTTCAACCTTGCCGATAAAAGCTTTGTTTTGTTTTTCTCTTAATAAGTAATTTCGAGCATTTTCCTTTACTGCATCAAAGGGAATGGTTTGAGCAATCTTACGATCCGTCAGCTTAATAATATGGTAACCAAACTGGGTTTTTACTGGTAGCTCAGTCATTTCATTTATTTCCAGTGCGAAGGCAGCAGTTTCAAATTCTGGAACCATCTGGCCTTTAGAAAAATAGCTTAGATCGCCGCCCTTATCATTAGAAGGGCAAATTGAATATTCTTTTGCTGCTGCTTCAAAGGATTTACCGGCTTTGATTTCTTCAATAATTGTCGAAGCCTGTTCTTCATTAGGTAAAAGAATGTGGCTGGCTCGAATGCTGTCTGGTGCAATGAACTGGTTTGGGTTTTCATCGTAGAATTTTTGCACTTCTTCATCTGGAATGGTAATATCCATCATGAATTTTGCAATCATATGGGTTTTTAGAAGCTTTTCTTCTGCATCGATGAGCATTTTCTGGAATTCTTCGCTTTCATCAACCTTTGCTTTTTTGCCTTCTAAGTAAAAAAGCTCTTGGGCAATAAGTTCTTCTAGTAATTGACGTCGTCCTTCTTTTGAGGTGAATTGATTTGCCTGTTCCTGAGGTAATTGTTTTATTAAGGCATCTAAATCCGTGGTGTAAATCGTTTTACCATCCACGGTAGCCAACGGTTTTTTTTCCATAATGGTCTCCTTTAAGTCTAAAATAATTTATTATTCTAAAATCATAGCCTTTTAAAGAGGCTTTGTCAACAGACGAAGGAGCGGGGGATATAAATATAATCGATTGAAGCAGCAAAATAGCTGTCTGAAGTTGATCAATGTGATCATCTTTTAAGTCGATAAGCGGCTAAAAAATTAAGTAAAACTTAACGATTCCGAATAAGCATAACCTTTTATTGACAAGATAAGCAACCGGAGCTATACTTATACCAAGTAGTTAGGTAAGTGCTAACTAATAAAAAAGTTGGGTGATAATATGATATGTAAGAAAAATGAACTATATGAGGCTTATCATAAACTGCTTAAACTCAATGCAGCTTTCCATGAAAATGAAACCTGCTTGTGTCAGGCGGAAGATGTAACCTCAAAACAGAAATATTATCTTAAAATCATCGACAAGAATTATCGGGTAACCTTCAGCCAGTTGGCTCAGGAAACAAAGAATTCGAAACCGACGATTACCGAATTGATTAGTAAATTTATTTCCATGGGCTGTGTGTATCGGGAACGTTCGCCAGAGGATGGCAGGGTGTATTTTATCTATCTTACACCAAAGGGACAATCAATTGCCAGATCCGAGGAAAGAACCCAGATTCAAGTTATTGAACGGATTAAAAACAGTCTCACCGAAGATGAGCTGGATCAATTGATCACCTTACTAAACAAAATTCTTTAATAAAAATTAAATTGTTAAAGGATGAGGAGGAAGAAAAATGAACACACTAGAAATTAAAAACGCACCATTAATTCCGATCACAGAAACAGTGATTTATCCAGGGATTTCAAATCGTATTTTTGTAAATGAGGATATTGGAAACAATATCAAAGAATTGATTATCAAGAATAATACCTTGGCCATTGGTCTATCAACAAAAGATTATAAAGGACTCGTTCAATTGACCGCTGATTCGTTTTATCGTATCGGTGTGTTAATGAAATTTGATAATATCCAAAAGTCCGATAATGGTTTTGTTATTGATATCACCACCATCAATCGGGTTAAGGTTCTGGACTTCAGCTTTGAAGAAAAACAGATTAATGCTTCTTATACCATTCAGGACGATATTCTGGATATCAATGCTGACGAAGAACAGGAAATGATTATGTACATTAAAGGCTTAATGAAAGATTTAAGTCATAATTTTAAGGGTGCTGAGTACTTTGTCAGTATTCTGGAAGGATTACCTTCTTTAGAAGAAATTATGGGTTATACCATTCCCATGATGGGTATTCCTTTAAAAAGCAAACAAGTTCTTCTGGAAATTGATTCAATCAAAGAAAGAACGCTGAGCTTTATTGACTATATCATCCGGGAAAAGGATTCCGTACACCTGCAACTCGAAATTAGTAAAAAATATTCTCAACGTAAGGATAAAACCTATCGTGAAGCGATGCTTCGGGAACAACTTAAGAATATTAAAGCAGAATTAGGTGAACTGGATGAAGAATTAGAAGAAGAAGCCGATTATCGAAAAAGAGTTCTGGATTCAGATATGCCTGCAGACATTAAAAAAATAGCGTTAAAAGAAGTCCGCAAATTTGAAAATTCGCCGCCAAACGGAGGTGAAAGCAATGTGATCATGAATTACCTTGATCTGCTTTTGGAACTCCCTTGGACCAGTGAGAAAAAAGAAATCGATATTGATCACGCCAGACAGGTGCTTGAATCCCATCACTTTGGTATTGACGATGTAAAAAAACGAATCATTGAACATTTGGCCGTGATGAAGTTAAAAGAAGACAAACAAGGTTCGATCCTATTGTTAGTGGGACCTCCGGGAACCGGAAAAACCAGTTTGGGTAAGAGCATTGCCGAAGCCCTTGATCGCAAATACGTACGTGCCAGCTTAGGCGGGGTGCGGGATGAAGCCGAGATTCGCGGACATCGCAAGACTTACCTTGGTGCAATGCCGGGACGTATTATTAAAGGCATTGCCAATGCCGAAGCTAAAAATCCGGTTTTCATTTTAGATGAAATTGACAAGATGGGCATGTCTCATCAGGGTGATCCTGGTTCAGCGCTTCTGGAAGTCTTAGATCCTGAGCAAAATTGTACCTTCTCTGATCACTATCTGGAAATTCCCTATGATTTATCCGAAGTATTTTTTATTGCGACAGCCAATGATCTTAGCACGATCCCAGCACCACTTTTGGATCGAGCCGAAATAATTCAGCTGTCAAGCTATACCAACGGTGAAAAGAAACGGATTGCTATTGATCATCTGTTGCCAAGTGTTTTAGATGATCACGGCTTAACCTCTGAGATGCTTCAGATTGAAGAAACAGCTGTTGAAGCGATTGTCGAAAATTACACCGCTGAAGCTGGCGTCCGTGGCCTGACCAAACAACTGGCAAAAATTGCCAGAGTAGTTTCTGAAAAAATCGTTTCGAAAAAAGTTGAACTGCCGTTTATTGTAACAACTCAAAATATCAGCGAAGTATTGGGTAATAAAACCAGACGTCATGAAAAAGCGGGTGAAAATAATAAACCAGGTGTCGTAACCGGAATGGCGTGGACCGCTGTCGGCGGAGAAATTCTCTTTACCGAAGCCAGCCTGATGCCGGGCAGTGGCAAGCTGACCCTAACCGGTCAACTGGGCGATGTCATGAAAGAAAGTGCCACCATTGCGATGAGCTTGATTCGCTCACGATTGGGTGATTTGGCCAATGGATTTGACTATTTTAAAAATGATACCCACATTCATGTCCCATCGGGATCAACTCCAAAAGATGGACCATCTGCCGGGGTGACGCTAACGACGGCTTTGGCATCCTTGATTTTAGGCAAACCGGTTGATTCTAAACTTTCTATGACCGGGGAAATTACCTTAAGCGGTCAGGTACTACCAGTTGGTGGCATTAAAGAAAAGGTTATCGCAGCGCAGCGTAGCGGTATCACTAAAATTTTATTGCCAAAAGACAATGAAAAAGATGTCAGTGATATTCCTGAAGAAGTGCGAAATGCTTTAACCATCATTCATGTTTCAACCATTGAAGAAGTGTTAAGAGAAGCATTGGGAATTGAGCTGCCAGAATGTAAACCGGTTCTTAATCGACCAATAGGCGATTCCAATGTGCAGCTGAGCATGGTTGGTGAATAAAATACTATAGACTAAAGGTGTAGAAACAAGTCCTAAGCAGAACCGGACAGGTTCGTAAGTGTTGTTGCGGCAAAGGTCTGAACCTGCGGGTCAGCAATCACCATCTTTTTTCGCTTGAGGGATGGACACCTGATATGGAAGGTGACGTTTAGCGCAAATCGCTCCATCATTAAGGGAGCTGTCAGATGACAGCTCCCTTTTTTTCTGCCAGGTTTTGTCGACGGTCTTATTTTCTTATGATATAATATTTTCTATGAAAATTAAGATGCTAAATAATGAAACAATTAATAAAATAGCTGCCGGTGAGGTGATTGTCCGGCCCGTGTCAGTAGTAAAGGAATTGGTGGAAAATGCCATTGACGCTGGCGCCAACCAGATTACTGTAATCATTGAAGCGGGTGGAAAAAACCGGATTACAGTTCAGGACAATGGCTGCGGGATTGCCTATAATGAGATTCCGCTGGCCTTTAAACGCCATGCCACTAGTAAGTTATCAACCATCGACGATCTGGAATCGATTGAATCGCTGGGGTTTAGAGGTGAAGCATTATCCAGTGTGTCAGCAGTCGCCAAGGTGCAGATTACCACCCGGTTTACGAATGAAGAGGTTGGAAGTTTAACCTTGTTTGAAGGGGGGAAACTCATTAATCAGCGGGTTTGTGCCTATAATCGCGGCACCGAAATCACAGTGAGTGATCTTTTCTACAATACGCCGGCCCGACGAAAACATATGGAAAAGGACAAAAAAGAAGAAATGATCGTTCGGGATCTGTTAGAAAAAATTGCTATTTCCCATCCGAGGGTTCGCTTTCAGCTTAGCTGCAACGGGCGAATTGTGCTTGATACCCCAGGTACCGGAAAGGTGATCGATGTGGTTGCGGGGCTTTATGGGATTGATGTGGCGGCTAATTTGATCGCTCTGAATTATGAAAACAAACCCATGAAGCTGGCGGGTTTTGTGGGAAACCTCAAAACCATGCGAAATCATCGCGATGATCAGGTGTTTTTTATTAATGGACGCTATATTAAAAATAGTCGACTGGCTCAGGCATTAGATGAAGCCTATGAGGGCTATAGCATGAAACATCAGCACCCACTTGGTATTATTTTTATGACGCTACCGGGCCGAATGCTTGACATAAACATCCATCCGGCTAAAACCGAAATAAAAATTCTAAATGAAAGCCTGGTCTGTCTGCTCTTTAAACAGGGGATCAGGGAAACCCTCAGAAATACCAATCTAATCGTTGAACTGGGGACGGTTGATGATCAAACGGAAGAAGCTAAAAAATTCGAAACTGATCGCGTCGGGATAGATACAAAACGTGTTGAGAAACACCAAAGAAGTTTTCTGGAAGATCAGACCAGCATTGACACTATGGCATCAACTAAAAAAGCGTCCTTGATAGAAGATGACATTGATTTCGTAAAAAAAACGGAAGCACTTGAATATCAGGGTCAATTCAGTCCTCCCAATATCCCAATCAAAAGAGAAGAAGCCGTCTTGTCACGAAATAGTAAGGTAGCGCCTGAAGTCCATAATGATGACAAATTTGATTCGCTTAGGACTCCGAATGCAGATACAAATCTGATCACAAAAGTGAGTCTCGCGGGAGAAGGGCAAGAAATTGATATAGCGCCTCTTGAGACTAAGGACAAAAGGAGGTTAGTCGTCGACAATTCTAATCGTGTTGCCGAAGCGTCGGTTAGTTTTAATAGCGATGTTATCAATCGCGGGACAATTGATCATGATGAGAAGGCGGTGCCAGGATTTAAAAAAGATGTTCAGGACCTGGCAAGAATGAGAATTGTCGGACAGCTGTTTAATGTATATATTCTTCTGGAGGGTGAAAAAGAAATTTATCTTCTTGATCAACATGCGGCCCACGAAGCTTTCTTAACCCAGGAACTGATGGGAATTTTTAATCGCAATGAAGGTCTTCCCAGTCAGGGGTTGATGACGCCGATACCTTTAAAAGTTCGTCCCAAAGATTTAACCCTGATCGAAAATGCGTTGGCTGAGTATCAAAGATTGGGCTATGACTGTGATGTTTTTGGAGATGATACCTTGCTTGTTCGTAGTGTCCCGGTATTATTAGGGGAACCCCAGAGCCCGGACTTATTAAAAGCGATGATTGACGAACATCTTTTTGAAAGCAGCGAAAATACTGAGGGCAACACGGTTTTTTCAGAAAAAGTAAAAAATAAAATCATTATGATGGCTTGTAAAGCTGCCATTAAAGGCGGGCAATCTTTGACCCAGGCTGAAATTAGAAAACTTCTTGAAGATTTGAGGCGTCTCAGTAATCCCTATACCTGTCCCCATGGACGCCCTATCATTATGAGATTAAAGGAATATGAATTAATGAAATTATTCAAGCGGGTGGTATAAGATGGAAACAAAAAAACCAAAAATACTCGTCGTGGTAGGACCGACTGCCAGCGGAAAAACCGCATTGGGGGTGGCACTTGCAAAAAAATTGAATGGTGAGATTATTTCTGCGGACTCCATGCAAATCTATAAATATATGAACATTGGTACAGCCAAGGTCACCTTAGAAGAAATGCAGGGGGTACCCCATCATCTGGTAGATTGTGTGTCCCCGGATGAAGAATTCAGTGTCGCAAAATATAAGAAAGCCGCACTGGGTGCCATCGAAGCCATTCTTTCAAAAGGAAAGCTTCCTATTATAATAGGGGGGACAGGATTATACATTAATAGTCTTAGTCTGCCCTGGGATTTTCAAAAAAAGGACAGTGATGAAATAATACGGTGGCGACTAACGGCCGAAGCCGAAGTCCTGGGGAAGGAAGCCTTATACCAGCGGCTAAAATCGGTGGATCCGGTTACGGCAGAAAGTGTTCACCCCAATAATCAAAACCGGATTATCCGGGCGTTGGAAATTTATGAGCTCACTGGCAAGCCGAAATCCCATTTTGATGAAGAGACAAAAAAACAGGAAGTTCCTTATGATTATATTATTCTGGGGTTGGACTGGGACCGCGAGACGCTCTATCATCGGATTAACCATCGGGTTGATCGGATGATTGAGGAAGGTCTTGTTGAAGAGACAAAGATGCTGGTTGAGCGGGGCTATGACTGGAACTTGACGGCACTAAAGGCAATTGGCTATAAAGAGCTAAAACCCTACCTGGAAGGGGTGTCCACCTTGGCAGAAGCGGTAACCATTCTAAAACGGGATTCCCGACACTACGCCAAACGTCAAATGACCTGGTTTCGCAAAGATAAGCGCATCCAGTGGCTGAAAATGAGTGAGGCCAAAGACTTGGAGACCCAGGTTGAGGCGTGTCTAAAGCTGATTCTTCCTCAATTTGAACCAATAAATGAAAGTGAGTAATTGTTTGAACATACAAAAAGACATTAAAACCTATCTTGAACAGGAATTTGAGATTTCAGCAGAAGTCATCGATTTCGTAAAAAAAGTCGAAAATGAGGTTCACTCCCAACTAAAAGAACGGGATGATCTGTCAGAGCTTCATCAGTATCGGGTCATCAAAGCGATGCAAAAGGCGGGACTGGGTGATCGACACTTTACTGTTTCGACTGGCTATGGCTATGACGATGTCGGACGGGAAGTGGTTGAAACCATCTATGCCGATGTTTTCGGAGCAGAAGATGCCTTGGTGAGGCCGCATATTTCATCGGGAACCCACGCGATTGCATTAGCTTTGTATGGGGTCCTTCGCCCCGGCGACCATTTACTGGCCATTACCGGTTCGCCCTACGATACCATCCGTTCCGTGATCGGCCTGGAAGAGACTTGTGTTGGGCAGGGAACCATTAAAGAATTTGGAGTCACCTATAATCAGATCGAATTGCTGGCTGATGGCAGTTTTGATGAAGTGGCGATTCTTTCTGCCATTACCCCAAATACGAAAATGATTTATCTGCAGCGATCGACGGGTTACAGCTGGCGGGCGGCACTAAGCATCGACGCGATGGCAGAGATGATTAAAAAAATTCGAGCAGTAAAAACAGATGTGATTGTTTTTGTCGACAATTGCTATGGCGAATTTATGGACCGGGTCGAACCAGTGTTAATCGGTGCCGATTTAATGGCCGGTTCGCTGATCAAAAATCCCGGTGGCGGATTAGCGCCGACCGGCGGTTATGTCGCTGGTCGAGCAGATCTGGTCCATTTGGCCGCCTGCCGACTGGCAGCCCCCGGAGTAGCCAGAGAAACCGGTGCCACCCTGGGAATAAACCGCACCTTGCTGCAAGGTCTGTTTTTGGCTCCAACGGTGGTGGCCCAGGCAATTAAGTCGGCGGTGCTATTGGCCGCTTGCTATAAAAAGCTGGGTTTTGCCGTTTGCCCCGAAGTGATGGACTATCGCAGTGATATCATTCAGAGTGTTTGTTTAAAAACCGCCGAAGCGGTTAAAACATTTTGTCGGGCGATTCAGGAAGCGGCTCCGGTGGACAGCCAGGCCACCCCTGAACCATGGGATATGCCCGGCTATTCGGATCCCATTATTATGGCAGCCGGTGCTTTTATTCAAGGTTCTTCCATCGAACTTTCGGCTGACGCCCCGATGCGGGAACCTTACTATGTTTATTTTCAAGGCGGTCTGACACATTTTCACGGTAAGCTGGGTGTATTGCTCAGCCTCCAACGCCTACTCGATAAACAACTTGTAAAAATTTAAAAATTAAGATTAGAAATAATGAGGAGAATCATGATAACAAAAGAAAAAATTGATCGAATCAATGAACTGGCCCGAAAGAAAAAAGAATGTGGGTTGACCGAAGACGAATCGGATGAGCAAATGACACTGCGGGCTGAATATCTGTCGGCTGTCAGAACAAATTTAAGAGCGCAACTGGATAACATCGAAATCGTCGATAAGTAATATAAAAAAAGCAAAGGAGCAAATTGTTATGAAAAATAAAGAGAAAGAAAAAAGTCCTGGGACGCTGCTTCAGGAGCAGCTGGGTAAAAAATGGGAACTGGCCTGGAAAGACCTCAGCGCAGAAGAATTTATCAAAGTAAAAGAGATCAGCGATGATTACATCCGCTTTCTAACCGCCGGAAAAACCGAGCGACAGTGTGTAACACTTAGTGTTGATCTGGCCGAAAAAGCTGGATTCAAGCCACTGGATTCTTTTTCGGAAGCCGGGAAAATTAGTTCCGGGGATAAACTCTACACGGTTCACAAAAACAAAACCGTGATTTTCTTTGTGGCCGGTAGGAAGTCGATTGAGGAGGGAATGGCTATTGTTGGTGCCCATATTGATTCACCTCGTCTTGATTTAAAACCATCACCTCTGTATGAAAGTGATGATATGGCTTTTTTCAAGACCCACTATTATGGCGGCATAAAAAAATACCATTGGGTGACGATCCCCCTGGCCATGCATGGAACAGTGGTAAAAAAAGATGGCGAAACGATTAACGTTTCCATCGGGGAAGCGCCAGAAGATCCGGTTTTTTGCATCACCGATCTATTGCCTCATTTGTCTCAAGAACAAAACACCAAAAAAATGACCGAGGGAATCACCGGGGAAGGGCTTAATATTATTGTCGGCAGCCAGCCCTATCCAGAAAAAGATTTAAAAGACGGGGTTAAGCTCAATATTCTCAATCATCTTTACACAAAATATGGTATGGTGGAAGAAGATTTTGCCACAGCTGAATTAGAAGTAGTGCCGGCAGGAGCTGCCCGAAACGTTGGTTTTGACGAAAGCCTGATTGGTGGCTATGGTCAGGATGATCGTATCTGCGCCTATACAGCACTGCGGGCGATTCTTGATCAGGAGACGATACCGGAGCGAACGCTTTGTGTGATTCTGGCTGATAAAGAAGAAATTGGCAGCGTCGGTAATACGGGCATGCATTCGCGCTTTTTTGAGGGCGCGGTCGCAGAACTAATCGATTTGATGGCGGTTAAAAAGCCCGAAATAGCCATTCGTCGCTGCTTAATGCGTTCAGAAATGCTTTCTGCTGACGTCACTGCCGGCGTCGATCCTAATTATACAGGTACCCACGATAAAGGAAATGCCCCATATATTGGAAAGGGAATGGTTTTGTCAAAGTACGGCGGTGCCCGCGGGAAATCAGGTTCCAATGATGCTCATGCTGAGTTTATGGGGAAGATGCGACAAACGCTCGAAACTGCCGGTGTGATCTGGCAGATGGGTGAGCTTGGCCGGGTGGATCTTGGCGGCGGTGGCACGATTGCCCATATTCTGGCAGAATATGGAATGGATGTACTGGATTGTGGCCCGGCACTGCTGAGCATGCACTCGCCCTTCGAGTTAGCATCTAAGGTTGATTTGTATATGTGCTATAAAGGGTATAAAACCTTTTTGGCTTAAAAAAAATGACAAGATAATACCCTTTAAGACAAAAAGGTTATTCTAAATGGCATATGTTAATATATTAACATATGCCATTTAGTGCATTAATCGTTTTGTCCCTATGAATGGTCACTTTGAAATGGTAGTTATAGTCTAAATATTATATTTTTAGAGCTATATATTACCATTTTTTTTCTGGGCCCGGTGGGTACAGTATTATTTTAAACAAATTTATTAATTCGTATGGAAAAAAAATAATTTATATGTTATGATACTGCCTATATATACAAGTATACAGTTTCTCTTGTGTAAAAAATTTAATTTGAGGGGTGTTTGACGTAAGATGAATGTAAAACATGGAACCTTTAAGGGGGGAATCCACCCACCCTATAGAAAGGAAAGTACAGCTGAAGTTCCGTTGGGCTTTGGCATAAAGCCGGAAATGGTGATCATACCCATGTCGTTGCACATTGGGGCACCTTGTACACCGATTGTGAAAAAAGGCGATCAGGTATTTCTGGGCCAGAAAGTTGGCGAGCCGAATGGTTTTGTTTCCGCTCCGGTACATGCCAGTGTATCCGGAAAAGTTGTTGCGGTGGAGGAACGTCCACATGCATCAGGGGATCGGATTATGTCGGTTGTGATTGAATCAGATGGTTTGGATACCATCGATCCAAGTATTAAACCCTATGGTACTTTAGAAGAAATGGATGCGGAGTCAATCAAAAAAATGATTCTGAATTCCGGGATTGTTGGTCTTGGTGGGGCAACCTTTCCAACTCATGTTAAACTGGCGATTCCACCGGACAAAAAGGTTGATTGCGTTGTTTTAAATGGTGCCGAATGTGAGCCTTATTTAACTGCTGATCATCATTTGATGCTGAATCAAGCTGAAAAGGTTGTCATGGGATTAAAAGCAGTCATGAAAGCGGTAAGTGTTGAAAAAGGTTTTATTGGTGTCGAAGATAATAAAACCGACGCCATTGAAGCACTTGTGACAGCAATTGGAAACGATAGCAGACTGGAAGTTTATTCATTACACACAAAGTATCCGCAGGGAGCTGAAAAGCAACTGATTGCGGCAATCACAGGTCGAGAAGTACCGTCGGGCGGGTTGCCAGCAGATGCAGGTGTTGTTGTTATGAATGTTGGAACAGCAGCTCAAATAGCAGAGTCAATGGCAACAGGAATGCCTTTGTACAAACGTTACCTGACTTGTACTGGCGATGCCATTAAAAACCCACAAACCATTGAAATTCGCGTAGGGGTACCATTTCAATCGGTGATTGACCAATGTGGGGGCTTCTCGGCTGAACCGGGAAAAGTAATTTCTGGCGGACCGATGATGGGGGTTACCCAGTTTGAAACGGCGATCCCTGTTATGAAGGGAACATCAGGGATTTTATGTCTAACCAAAGAATCAGCAAAAATTTCCACACCATCAAACTGTATCCACTGCGGCAAATGTGTGGGAGTCTGTCCAATTCACCTGCAGCCTCTTTACATCGCCGAATATTCCCAGCGGAATAATTGGGATAAATGCGAATCAAATAACGCCATGGATTGTATTGAATGCGGAAGCTGTTCTTACATCTGTCCGGCAAAAAGAACCCTGGCATCATCGATTCGTGTGGCTAAACGCGAGATTATCGCGCAGCGAAGAAAAGGAAATTAGGAGGAATATTGATGAATGAATTAAATCTTACAGTGTCATCATCCCCTCATATCCGCGCAAAACATTCCACAGCCAATATTATGCAAAATGTCATTATTGCTTTGTTACCTGCATTGGCTGTCGCAGGATTTGTTTTTGGGATATGGGCTTTGGCATTAGTAGCAATTTGTATAATTTCTTCAGTTACTACAGAAGCGGTTATTCAAAAACTGCTTAAGAAACCAGTAACGATTAATGACTGGAGTGCGGTTGTCACGGGGGTGCTTTTAGCATTCAACTTACCGATTAATGCGCCATGGTGGATTGCCGTTGTCGGTTCTGTTTTTGCCATTGCTATTGTTAAACAGTGTTTTGGTGGTTTAGGACAAAACTTCATTAATCCAGCTTTAGCGGCAAGAGCTTTCTTGCTGGCTTCATGGCCGGGACATATGACCGCAACAGCTTATCTGCCAGTATCGGATACGGTAACGACGGCAACACCATTGACCTTATTAAAAGCTGGTGAAGCGGCAAGCATGCCTTCAGCCATGGACTTATTCTTCGGTTTAAACGGCGTGTATGGATGTATCGGGGAGATTTCAGCCCTTGCTTTGTTGCTTGGCGGATTGTATCTAATTTTCAAAGGCATTATTAGCTGGAGAATTCCAACCATTTATTTATTAACAGTGGGAATTTTTGCCCTTCTGGTTGGACAAGATCCAATTGTGCATATTGTATCAGGTGGTGTGATGTTGGGTGCCTTCTTTATGGCGACGGACTATGCGTCATCGCCGGTTACACCAAAAGGTCAGATTATTTATGCATTGGGGTGTGGGTTAATTACCATGATCATTCGTATTTATGGGGGTTATCCTGAAGGCGTTTCTTATTCAATCCTACTAATGAATGTTGCAACACCTCTTATTGAACGCTTCACCAAAGAGCGAATCTATGGTGTGACTAAAACCAAGAAGGAGGCTAAAGCATAATGGAAACAAAAGAAAAAATTCAGATTGATTGGAAAGTTGTTTTTAAATTAGGTTTTATTTTACTTCTTATTTCAGGGGTAGCAGCTTGCTGTCTGGCATTAACCAATTATGTGACGGCCGGTACGATTGAGGAAATGAACATTCAAGCAAACACTGAAGCGCGTCAGGAAGTTCTGCCGGAAGCGACTGATTTTGAAGAAGTGCCAGTTGCGGATGTGGAGAAAATAGCCACAGAAATCAGCATGGCAAAACCTGAAGAGTTGTTAGAAATTTATATTGGCAAAAATGGCAGTGAAATTACGGGCTACACAGTAAAGACCGGTCCGGGCAGTGGTTTTGGTGGAGAAGTACAAGTGTTAACGGGAATCTCGACGGATGGCGTCATTACTGGAATCACAATCATTAAACATAATGAAACACCCGGTTTGGGTGCACTGGCCACCGGTGAATGGAATGATCAATTTACTGGAAAATCGGCGACCGAAGAGTTGATCGTTGTAAAAGGGACGGCTAAAGAAGGCAGTAATGAAATTCAAGCAATAACTGGATCTACCATTACTTCCAAGGCAGTTACTGAAGGTGTGAATACATCGATTCTAGTTTACCAGACTTTGTCGGAATAGGGGGAGTGTATTAGATGAATTTTATACAAAAT
This sequence comes from Acetobacterium carbinolicum, assembly GCF_047456275.1. Classification (GTDB taxonomy): domain Bacteria; phylum Bacillota; class Clostridia; order Eubacteriales; family Eubacteriaceae; genus Acetobacterium; species Acetobacterium carbinolicum. The sequence goes on along the minus strand of NZ_CP173357.1, from coordinate 2,411,245 downwards.
CTAAAAAAGGGTATCATAAAAGAGAATCCGATCTTCGTGCTTTTGCTGGGGATGTGTCCTACTCTTGCGGTAACTACATCAGCGGTTAATGGTATGGGTATGGGTTTGGCAACATGTGCGGTACTCATTTGTTCAAACGTTGTAATTTCGGCACTTAGAAAGGTGATTCCAGACAATATTAGAATCCCGGCTTTTGTTGTTATTATCGCGTCGTTTGTTACCATTGTCGGAATGTTAATGAAAGCTTATTTACCATCTTTGGATGCATCGTTGGGATTATTTATTCCCTTGATCGTAGTAAACTGTATTATCCTGGGTCGAGCAGAAGCGTTTGCATTTGGAAATGGAATTGCTGATTCATTTGCGGATGGATTGGGGATGGGGTTAGGCTTTACCCTGGCGTTAACAATTCTTGGATCAATTCGTGAAATTCTAGGGGCAGGAAGTATTTTTGGATTTTCTTTATTCGGAGCTGCTTATGAACCGGTATTATTGATGATCTTGCCTCCTGGAGCATTTTTAACTCTAGGTCTTTTGATTGGTCTCATTAACTGGAAAACGAAAAAGGCATAGGGGGAGATATCAATGACTTTAATTTTTATAATGATTAGTGCAATTTTTGTCAACAACTTTGTACTATCACGATTTTTAGGTATTTGTCCGTTTTTGGGGGTGTCCAAACAAGTTGAAACTGCTGTTGGAATGGGGGTTGCGGTAACCTTTGTTATGGCACTGGCTTCGGCAATTACTTATGTAGTTCAATATTCAATTCTTGATCCATTGGGTCTTGGTTACCTGCAGACAATTGCTTTTATTTTGGTAATTGCAACGCTGGTTCAGCTGGTTGAAATGATTATTAAGAAAGCCAGCCCATCGCTGTATCAGGCACTGGGTGTATACCTCCCCTTAATCACAACAAACTGTGCAGTTTTAGGGGTTGCGCTTTTAAATATTCAGTTTGAATATAATTTTATTGAAACGATTTTTCACGGCGTTGGGGCGGCCTTAGGTTTCACGCTTGCCATCGTGCTTTTTGCGGGCATCCGTGAGCGGCTCGAAACGTCGGCAGTTCCAAAATCTCTTGAAGGATTCCCGATTGCATTATTAACTGCGGGGTTAATGGCGATTGCGTTTTTGGGATTTTCCGGAATGAAATTAGGTTAGGAGGATACAGAAATGTTAAATGCGATTTTAGTTCCTGTCGGTATCCTCGGTGTATTTGGTTTACTGTTTGGAATTGGCCTTGCCATTGCGGCAAAGGTATTTGAAGTATATGAAGATCCGCGGGTACCAATGGTAAGAGCTGCTCTTCCCGGGGCAAACTGTGGTGGTTGTGGATTGCCTGGCTGTGATGCACTGGCATCAGGGATAGTCAATGGAACGGCAGCCATCGATGCCTGCCCGGTTGGGGGAGCCGATTGTACCGCTGCCATTGCCGAAATTATGGGTATGGAAGCCGGAAGTGCGGTTAAAAAGGTTGCCACTGTCATTTGTCAGGGAACCTGTGAAACAGCACCAAATCGCGCTGATTATTATGGCGAAATGGATTGTCGAGAAGCGATGATTGCTTCTGGTGGTGCAAAAGGATGTCGATATGGATGTCTGGGATTAGGAACTTGTAAAGCGGTATGCCCCTTCGATGCGATTGTTATGGGAGAAGACGGACTGCCGAAAATTGATCCGGACAAATGTACTTCTTGTGGTAAATGTGTGGATGCCTGTCCCAAAGCCATTATGAGCCTGGTGCCGGCAACTCAGGAAGTCATTATTAAATGCCATAACCTTGACAAAGGAAAGATTGCCCGTCTATCATGTACAACTGCATGTATTGCTTGTGGTGCTTGTAAAAAAGCCTGTCGCTTTGATGCGATCACGATCGAGAATAATTGTGCGAAAATTGACTATGATAAATGTCGACAATGTTATGAGTGCGTCGACAAGTGTCCGATGAACTGTATTACGGGTGATGTGGAATATGGCAAAGAAACTGCATATATTATTGAAGAAAATTGTATTGCCTGCGGGTTGTGTGCGAAAAATTGTCCCGTTAATGCAATTACTGGGGAGATTAAAAAACCACCCTACGTTATTGATCATGATATGTGTATTGGCTGTGGAATCTGTTTTGATAAGTGCAGGAAAAATGCGATTGAAATGAGACCAAATAAGACCAAATAAATAAAGTAGAACCAGATAAATAAGATGTTCTAAACGGCTCCTCATTGAAAAATGAGGAGCCGTTTTTATTAAGAATTTATGACAATTCATGATTTGATTAAAATTTTAATGAGAATTTTAGGAAAGATGTATAAAATAAATTGCGGTTCTGTTAAAATAGTAATATTGCTAACATGAGGAGACTCAGGTTTAAATTTTTACCAAATTAATGCTGATGGGTCAATCAATATTTCAGCAGTGAATCAGATTATGTTTGGTTGTCGGTCATATCTGAGTTGTTAAACATGAAAAACGTCTGTAATTACCTTAAATCTAAAAAAATATCTAACGCCTCGGGGCGAATTGGGGTATAATAGTATGCATGTTTTAAAGTAGCATCATATGAATCCGGGTATTGTAAAATAAAGCAGAAAAAATAGAATTAAATTAATTAATCATAAAAAAATTTAGTAGAGTTAGAACCGGGGGTAGGATTATCAGTCTTGTTTATACATATCAAATATCAATAAATCATGAAAAGCTGGTCAGAGAGGAACTGGTCAAGCGTTACAGTTATTCTAGCCGTCTTATCAGAGAAATTAAACGGATTGGAAAGATCAGTTTAAATCAGCGCGAGTGTTTTCTGGGACAACAAATTAAACCAGGAGATGTCATTGAGATTAAGATGCCTTGCGAAGATATTGATGGTGAACCGGTATCGGGGAACCTTAATGTCGTTTACGAAGATGAGGAATTGTTAGTCATTAACAAACCGCCTTTCTGTGTAACACACCCAACGAAAACGCATCAATTGGATACCCTGGCAAATTATATCAGCTATTATTGGGGTGAGCGCGGTGTTTCTGCAAAAATCCGTTTTATCAATCGATTGGATCGAGATACAACGGGTATTGTGGCGATTGCCAAAAATAAATATGTGCATCATTATGTTCAAAAAGAAACGAATTCAGGTAAGGTGATTAAGGTTTATCATGCTTTTGTGCATGGAAAACTTCCCCATCAAGAAGGTATTATTAATGCGCCCATTGGTCAACCCTATGAAAACAGTATCCACAGGGTTGTTATGGAAGATGGGAAACCATCGGTAACCCGCTATAAGGTGCTGGAGGAATTTAAGGATGCATCGTTGGTAGAGTTGGTTTTGGAAACAGGACGGACACACCAGATAAGAGTTCATATGAAGCATTTGGGAAACCCGATTATTGGTGATCCTCTGTATCATGGCGAGTGTATGCAAACAGGCTCTTTTGAAATGCCGCATCAGGCACTTCATGCGCATCGTCTTTTACTATCACTTCCCAGTAAAAAAAATTTGTACGTTCAGGCTGAATACAGCAAAAACTTGACGGAACTTCATAAACATTTAAGAGAGAATAAAGAGAAAAAGGTGATGGAATGAGTGAAAAACAAAAAAAAGGAATAAGAAGACGTAAGAAGAAAAAACATATTGGAGCAAAAATACTCATTGTTCTTTTGGTGCTGGGAATACTGGGAGCCGGAGTCATGTATTCCATCTATGCTGCAAATCGCATGGATATTTCAGACTATCAGTATCAGGCAAAGGACAAAACCGAGATCTATTCAGCAGATAATGCCGTTATTGCCGAGTTGTACACAAAAAACCGGACCAACATTACCATCGATCAGATCCCGGTACAATTACAACATGCCCTGGTATCCGTAGAGGATTCGCGTTTTTACGATCATTTCGGGATTGATGTACTGGGGATTGGCCGAGCATTTTTTGCAAACATTGCTAGCAGTAGCATTAGTGAAGGAGCCAGTACCATTACCCAACAGTTGGCTCGAGTTCTGTTTTTGCCGGATATTGCAACTGAACAGAATTTTAATCAGAAATTGATAAGAAAGCTAAAGGAAATATCGATTGCACTACAGTTAGAAGAAAAGTATACCAAAGAGCAGATTCTGGAGATGTACTTTAATGAATACTATTTTGGCTCCGGCGCATATGGAATAGAGGAAGCAGCACAAACTTATTTTAACAAACCGGTTTCGCAGGTTAACCTTGCTGAAGCTGCGATGTTGGCAGGTTTGCCTCAGGCACCCAGTGCCTATGCTCCTAATTCTAATTTTGAAGCAGCCAAAAAGCGTCAGCAGGAAGTTCTGGCACGAATGGTTAAAGAAAAGTACATTACTCAGGAAGAAGCAGATGCCGCCTATGCATTGGAATTAGTTATCAGAGATCCGGCAACGATCAGTAATGACGATCAGATTGTGGATAATTACGAAGCCTATGTAGGAAGGGCTCTGGATGAATATGCTCGGATGAAAGCTTCATCCGTTATGCAGGAGCGTGGTCTTACAGAAGATCAGGCTATTGATTATATAAAAGAGAACATCGCCAGCGGCGGGTATCGTATTTACACAACGATTAACACCTCCATGCAGAATGATGCAATTGACAGTCTTAATACCGGATTGGCAGACTATGGCATGGAAGAGGAAACAGGGTCAGTGGTATCAATCGACTTAGATGGTGCGGTAAGAAGTTATTATGGTGGGAATACACAAATTGATATGGCCAACACGCCAAGACAGCCGGGATCAAACATCAAACCGCTCTATTATGCAGCGGCTATGGATAAGGGATTGATTACGCCGTCAACGACAATTCTCGATGCCTATACCGATTTTGGTGGCTATGCTCCGAGAAATTACGATGGTGGTTATCATGGAACCGTGACGGTACGAACTGCGTTAATAAATTCTTATAATATTCCGGCGGTTAAAGTGTACGATAAGGTTGGAGTTGAAGCGGCCGTCGCATTTATGCAGACGATGGGAATATCAACCTTCGAAGATACTGATTATAATTTAGCAACTGCCCTTGGTGGGATGACCTATGGGATTAAACCGGTGGAAATGGCGGCGGCCTTTAATGTTTTTAACAATGCCGGGGTTTACAATCAACCGTACTTTGTTACAAAACTGGAACAGATCAACGGTGAGGTTCTTTATACAAAAAATGCATCCAGTACGACCACCAGAAAAGTCATGACCGATACCACGGCAACTAATATGATGGGCATACTGGAGGGGGTTGTCAGTTATGGTACCGGTACTGCCGCATCTCAGATTTATACAACAGCCGGGAAAACGGGTACAACCCACGATAATAAAGATTTATGGTTTACCGGTATTACGGGTAATTTGACCACGACAGTCTGGATTGGTAGTCCTGAAAATTATATTTTATCGGGTGGCAGCTATATCGCGGCAGGTATTTATGGGAATTACATGAGCTCTGTCATCAATCAGGATCTGCTGACGATCACAGAAATGGAGCGAACGTCGAACGAAGGCGAAACATCGGGAGCCTCTACCATTGACGCAGGCACGACCAAAAAGACAACAGAAGAGGAAAAGAAGACTGAAACGGAAACGCCGACGACGAAACCGACAACACCGACTGAGCCGACAACACCGACTGAGCCTGTCAAACCGCCGGAGCCAACCGAACCGCCGGAGCCAACCGAACCGACAGAACCAACTGATCCAACTGATCCAACCGATCCAACAGAGCCAACGGAACCAACGGAGCCAACCGAACCAACCGAACCAACAACGCCTACTACCTAACGGAGGAAGATGATGATTGAACAAAGCAAATCAAAAAGACTGGAAATTAAACAAAACATGCGGGGTGGCAAGGGTGATATTGAAATTACTCATATCACCAATAATGAAATTCTGGGTAAGAATTGTCGCCTCTTTGCCCAGATTACGGTGAAACCTGGAGATTCCATTGGGGAGCATCAGCACATCAATGAGCGGGAAGTATTCTATTTTTTACAGGGAAAAGGCATCGTTATCGACAATGGCAAGGAGGCTGAAATTGGGCCCGGAGACGTGATGGTGACTCCTGATCAAAGCAGCCATAGTGTTATCAATACCGGTGATGAAGATCTTGTGTTTATGGCACTGATACTTAATGAAAACGCATGACAAAAAAGAAGATCGAACAAATCTTAGCCACACTGGAAAGCCGATACGGCCAGGAACAGTGTGGCTTAGATTTTAAGTCTCCCTTTGAATTGCTGATTGCGACCATCCTTTCGGCACAATGTACGGATGTTCGCGTGAACATTGTCACTAAAGATTTGTTTGAAAACTACAAGACACCTGAAGCGATTCTACTTTTGGGAGAGGAAGCCCTGCTCACAAAAATTAAGACCTGCGGTTTAGCAAGAACAAAGGCGAAAAACATCATCTTGACCTGCCACCGTCTACTAATAGAATATAATGGCACGGTGCCTGATCAAATGGAGCAACTACTTACGCTTCCAGGCGTTGGTCGCAAAACCGCCAATGTGGTAATGAGCAATGCCTTTAATATTCCCGCGATTGCAGTGGATACCCATGTCTTTCGGGTTTCCCGACGAATTGGCTTAGCCCAAGGGAAAAATGTGCTGGAAGTTGAAAAAGAATTGATGAAAAACATCCCCAAAGATAAATGGTCTCAGGCCCATCATTGGTTGATCTGGCATGGTAGAAAATGTTGTACGGCAAGGAATCCCAATTGCAGTGGTTGTATGCTGCGAAGCCTCTGTAATTTTGGCAGGGGAAATAATAAAGAAGCGTAGGATGTGATCAATTATTTCTTGTGTTTTTCTTAAGAATGGTTTATGATAATCACTATAAATAATCATTGAAAAGAAAAAGGAGGAAAAAATGAAGAAAAGAGTGATTAGTGTTTTACTCGTAATGATGTTCACCGCTTCTATTTTTGCATTTGCAGGTTGTTCTACATCCGGTGGTAGTGCAGACGCAGATGTTGTCAAGCTTGGTTTTATTGGACCAATGACTGGCGATGCGGCCATCTACGGGAGCTCAGCTGAAGAGGGGGCCCAATTAGCCGTAGCGGAAATCAATGCGGCTGGTGGTATTGATGGGAAAAACGTCGAATTGGTTGCTTATGATTCAAAAGCTGATCAAACCGAAGCGATCAATGCCTACAACCGATTAAGAGACCAGGATGGTGTTGTTGCTGTAATTGGGGGAACCTTAAGTGGTGAGACCTTAGCAATGAAAGATATCATGGTACAGGATAATATGCCAGTATTATCGCCAACTGCTACGGCGGTTGAAGTAACGCAAGAAGCGCCAAATGTGTTTAGAGCATGCTTCCTGGACGATTATCAGGGACAAGCTGCGGCAAACTTCTCAGCGACAACATTAGGCGCCAAAACAGCAGCTTTATTAATTGGAACTGGTAATCCCTATTCAGAAGGTGTTTCAGAAGCATTTAAGGCTGCATTTACTGCCAAAGGCGGTACCATTGCCGGCAGCGAATCTTATGGAACAGCGGATAAAGATTTTAGTGCTCAATTAACAAAGATCAAGGAAATGAATCCGGATGTTGTGTTTGTTCCAGATTATGTTCAAACAGTTGGTCCTATTCTTCAAAAAGCTAAAGAAATGGGCATTACCGCAAAATTTGTCGGAGCGGATGGTTGGGATGGCGTACAGGAAGAGTATGCTGATGCCGCGCAGGGAAATTACTTCACAAATCATTATGCAGCCGATTCACCCTCAGAAACCGTTCAGAACTTTATTACGGCCTACAAAGCAGAGTATAATAAAGTGCCAAACTCGTTTGCAGCTTTAGGTTATGATGCTGTTTATACCATGGTAGAAGCAATTACTGCGGCGGGAGCAACAGAGGCGGCAGGCATTATCACAGCATTAAATGCCACTGATCATGCTGGTGTTACTGGAACCTTAAAGTTTGATGAAGAAGGCAATCCCAAAGACAAAGAAGTTACCATTATTAAAATTGACGACGGTCAATTAAAATTTGATTCCACAGTGGTTAATAACTAGTCTTTAATAAATTTATTATTACACTAAACAAAAGGGATATAGGAGAGACACATCTCTTCTATATCCATTTTATGTTATTCTACATATGTTATTCTACAAAGGAGGATACATCGTGAATTTATTTCTGCAACAGCTGATTAACGGGCTAAACGTAGGGAGTATCTATGCGCTCATCGCAATCGGTTATACCATGGTATACGGCATTATAAAACTTATCAACTTTGCCCATGGTGAAATCATGATGTTCGGTGCGTATTTTGCATTCATTGCCGCTACCAGTTTTCAATTGCCGGTTTGGGCGGTTCTTTTATCTTCAATGGTTATTATGGCCATTATTGGTGTGACGATCGAATTCGTTGCCTACCGGCCACTTAGAAATGCGCCCAGACTATCAGCCCTGATTACAGCCATTGGTGTAAGTCTGTTTTTACAGAATCTGGCACTGATTATTTTTAAGCCGGACCCAAAGGTTATGCCCAAGATTTTTCCTGAAACGATTTATAAATTAGGTGAAATCGAAATCAGTTCAACCACTCTGATTACCATAGGTTTGTCATTGTTTTTTATGGTTTTGTTGGATCTCTATATCCGAAAAACGAAACAGGGTCGTGCCATGCGTGCCGTATCAGAAGACAAGGATGCTGCGATTCTGATGGGTATTAACGTTAATCGGACCATTTCACTCACCTTTGCTGTGGGTTCTGCGCTTGGCGCATTGGGGGGGGTTCTTTTTAGTGTCGCGTATATTCAGGTTTACCCGACGATGGGTGTTATGCCTGGTCTAAAAGCATTTATCGCGGCTGTTTTAGGCGGTATCGGAATCATACCCGGAGCAATGTTAGGTGGGTTTATCATTGGGATGGTCGAGACCTTGACAAAAGCCTATCTTTCGACAACCTGGGCAGATGCCATCGTCTTTGCTATTTTGATCATTGTACTGCTTTTCAAACCCACCGGTATTCTGGGTAAAAATACAAGAGAGAAGGTATAGACAATGGATCACAATAAGAAAAAAGCATATTTAATTAATACAATCGCCATTGTTGCCACCTATCTCGTATTCTTTGTGTTAATTCAAACGAAAACCATGAATAATTATTTTGTCGGAATTGCTATTATGACCTGCATTATGATTATCATGGCGATGAGTTTGAATATTGTTGCCGGTTTTTTAGGAGAAATGGCTTTAGGACACGCCGGTTTTATGGCCATTGGTGCTTATGCATCGGCCGTTTTTTCGATGGCTCTGGTCGATAGCGGCCTGCCATTGCCAAAGCTATTTATTCTTATTTTGGCCATGATAGTTGGTGGTGTTGTAGCCGGTATTTTTGGCTTCCTTATCGGGACACCAACATTGCGGTTGCGCGGTGACTACCTTGGCATTGTTACGATTGGTTTTTCTGAAATCATTCGAATCTTTTTTATCAATTTCGGACCAACTGGTGGGGCGGCCGGTTTAAAAGGGATTACCAGACTGGTTAATTTTCATAATGTTTATTGGATTACAATTCTGGTCGCCATTCTGATCTTCACTTTGGGACGATCCAAACAGGGGCGAGCGATTATATCGATTCGGGAAGACGAGATTGCTGCCGAAGCGGCAGGAATTCCCACAACGCGATATAAGGTATTGGGATTTTCGTTGGCAGCGTTTTTTGCCGGAATTGGCGGTGCCTTGTATGCGCACTACCAATCTTTTTTGGAGCCCAGTAAGTTTGGCTTCATGTTCTCCATTGAAATGTTTGTGATTGTCGTTTTAGGAGGACTGGGAAGCCTCACCGGCTCGATTATTTCAGCTATTGTTTTGACAGTATTACCGGAAATGCTTCGCAGTTTTTCCGAGTATCGGCTACTAATTTATTCGCTAGTCTTGATTATCATGATGATTTTCCGGCCACAGGGAATTTTTGGACGATCTGAATTCTCACTAACAGCTTTTATTGAATCACTGATCCAACGAAAAAAGGTTAAGAATTCTATTGACGGAGGTGAAGCATCATGACCGTTTTATCAGCAAAAAATATAACCATGCAATTTGGCGGTTTAACTGCCGTTGATCAGTTTAATCTCGATCTGAGCGCCAACGAACTGGTTGGCCTGATCGGACCCAATGGCGCTGGGAAAACGACCATCTTCAATATGCTCACTGGAGTTTATGTGCCAACTGTGGGCGAGATTTTTCTAAATGATCAAAGTATTATTAAAAAGTCGGCCCACGAAATCGTCAAACTGGGTGCGAGTCGAACCTTTCAGAATATCCGTTTGTTTAAAGATTTGACAGCAGTCGAAAATGTAAAGATAGCCTATCACAATTTTATCGATTACAATATGATTCAGGGAATGTTCAGAACCAAAAAATTCTGGGTGGAAGAAAAAAAAGCTCAAGAAGAATGTATGAAGTTGCTTGATATCTTTGATATGGGTGAGTATGCCGATACATTGGCTAAAAACCTGCCCTATGGACAGCAGCGAAAGCTTGAAATAGCCAGAGCCTTGGCTTCTGATCCAAAAGTATTGATGTTAGATGAACCAGCGGCGGGAATGAACCCCAATGAAACGACCGAACTGATGGAAACCATCCACTTTATTAGAAATAAATTTGATATTACCGTTTTGCTTATTGAACATGATATGAAGTTGGTGATGGGGATTTGTGAACGAATCATTGTCGTGGATTATGGCAAAACGATTGCCGAAGGCACTCCGGATGAAATCAAGAACAACCCTGATGTTATTCGTGCTTATTTAGGTGATTAGGAGGCCGCAGATGCTTAAAGTAAAAGATTTAAATGTACACTACGGGAAAATTCATGCCATTAAAGGCATTAGTTTTGAGGTGAATGAAGGTGAGATTGTTACCCTTATCGGAGCCAACGGCGCCGGTAAAACCACCATTCTACAGACTATTTCGGGACTATTAAAACCCAGCGAAGGGATGGTATCCTTTGAAGGAGAGAATCTCAACAAGGTACCGGCCCATCAGATACCAATGATGGGAATCGCTCATGTTCCGGAAGGACGACGAATTTTTGCCGAAATGACGGTTTTGGAGAATCTTCAGATGGGCGCCTATATCAGGAAAGATAAGATTTCGATCCAGGAGGATATGGAAAAAATATTTCTGAATTTTCCACGGCTAAAAGAGCGCATTAAACAAATTGCCGGAACCTTAAGTGGTGGCGAACAGCAAATGTTAGCGATGGGCCGGGCTTTGATGACGCGACCCAAACTGATTCTTCTGGATGAGCCGTCAATGGGATTGGCTCCGCTGCTTGTTGATGAGATATTTAATATGATCCAAACAGTTAATGATGCCGGAACGACCGTATTGTTGGTGGAACAGAATGCTAACAAAGCTTTGCATATTGCCAATCGCGCTTATGTTCTGGAAACCGGATATATCAAACTTTCTGGTAATGCCAGAGATCTGCTGGTCAACCCGGAAGTTCAGCAAGCTTACTTAGGCGGCTGAGCGAAAAAACTGTCTCTATCGAGGCAGTTTTTTAATGAGGTGCTTCATCTTTAATAAAATTGACTGCATACACCGATAATATTTCTTAAACACCTTGATTTTCATCCTTGATATGGAAATATACCTATGATATACTGTTAAAATTGAATGTGAATATAATTTATAGTGAAAGATACGGAGGATAACATGAGTGCTACAGTAGAAAGTATTGAAAAAAATATCGCCACCTTAAAAATTGAAATTAGTCCGGAGGAATACTCACAGGCTGTCAAAAAGTCCTATGATAAAAATAAAAAACGTTTTTCAGTTCCAGGATTCAGAAAAGGAAAAGTTCCTAAACAGGTAATTGAATCCTATTATGGTAAAAATGTATTTATGGAAGATGCCATCGATTTTGCCTTTGCGCCAGCTTATACCAGTGCATTGGAAGAAACTGAAATTAAACCGGTAACCCGCCCTGATCTTGAGAATATTGAAAAGATCAGTGAAGAAGAAGGTGCTACTTTTATTGTTAAGGTTGGTGTTAAACCTGAGATTAAATTGGGTGAATACAAAGGCGCTGAAGTGGATTCTTTAGAAGCTGTGATTACCGCCGAAGAGATGGCTGAAGAACTTGCTAAAATGCAAGATCAAAATGCTCGCTTGGTTACCTTAGAAACCGGCGAAGTCAAAGATGGTGCAACAGTAACCATTGATTATGAAGGATTTTTAAATGATGAGCCATTTATTGGCGGTAAAGATACCGATCATGAGCTGGTTATTGGTAGTGGTGCCTTTATTCCAGGTTTTGAAGAGCAATTAATTGGCGTCCAAATCGGTGAAGAAACAACCGTTAATGTGACCTTCCCGGATGAATACCATGCTGAAAACCTTAAAGGTCAAGCGGTAGTGTTTAAAGTAGCAGTCAAGGGAATCAAAGAAAAAGAATTGCCGGAACTCGATGACGATTTCGCCAAAGATACCAGCGAATTTGACACGTTGGATGAACTCAAAGCAGATGTTGAAGCACGTTTGAAAGACGCTAAGACTGCCGAACTAAGAAAAGCGGCAGAAATAGCAGCGGTTAATTTTGCCGTCGAAAATGCCGAAATTGATGTTCCTTATTTAATGATTGAAGAAGAAGTGGACAATAATCTGCAAAACTTTGAATCGCAAATGAAACAACAGGGAATTTCGTTAGATGACTATTTTAAATTTACCAATGTTAATCGCGATGAGTTTAGAGAAAATCTGAAAGAAGATGCGGAAAGAAATATAAAAACCGAATTGATTCTTTCGAAAATTGGTGAAATAGAAGCGTTAGAAGCAACTGATGAAGAAATGGATGAAGAAATAAAAGTGTTTGCAGATGCCTATGGTCATGACTTTGAAGACTATAAAAAAGGCCTTCAGGAAAGAATGCTAGACTATATCAAGGCAAACATTATTAGAAGAAAGACAGTGGAAATGCTGGTAGATGTAGCTACTACTAATATTTCTGAGTAATAAATAAGAAAGCAGGAAAATATATTCATGCTAACAAGTAAAACAACTCAATCATTAATTTCTAACAATCTAGTACCCATGGTCGTTGAACAGACAGGCCGGGGCGAACGATCATATGATCTGTTTTCAAGGTTGTTAAAAGAACGGATTATCTTTTTAAATGGCGAAATAAACGAAAATCTGTCGTCGCTGATTGTTGGACAATTGATTTTCTTAGAAGCAGATAATGCTGAAAAAGATATTCAAATCTACATCAACAGTCCCGGCGGGTCAGTTACAGCGGGGCTTGCCATCTACGATACGATGAACTATATCCGCTGTAATGTTTCCACTATTTGTGTGGGTTTGGCGGCATCGATGGGGGCGTTTTTATTGGCGGCCGGTGAAAAAGGAAAGCGCTTTTCCCTGCCAAATAGTGAGATTATGATTCATCAACCTCTTGGGGGTGCCCAGGGTCAAAGTACGGATGTGGAAATTTATGCAAAACGTCTGATCAAAACACGAGAAAAACTAAATTTAATACTTAGCGAGCAGACCGGGCAACCCCTGGAAACTATTGCTAAAGATACTGATCGCGATAATTTTATGGATCCTGACGAAGCCAAGGCCTACGGATTGATTGATGAGATCATTGTGTCGAGATAGGAGGCTTAAAAATGGCAAGAAATGAAGATAGCATCGAAAATGCGCGATGTTCCTTTTGTGGTAAAAGCCAATCTCAGGTAAAACGGATGGTTGCAGGACCAGGCGTCTATATTTGCAATGAATGTATTGAACTCTGTGAAGAAATCATGGATGTGGACAGTATGCCTGAAGACATTGTCTTTGACGATGTTCCCAAACCGAAAGAGATCAAGCAAAAATTGAGTGAGTATGTGATTGCTCAAAATCGCGCCAAGCGAGCGCTGGCAGTGGCTGTTTACAATCACTACAAGCGGATTACCGCGATGGACGAAAATGATGCGGAAGTAGAATTGCAAAAAAGTAATATTCTTTTAATTGGACCTACTGGATCTGGAAAAACCCTTTTAGCCCAAACACTGGCTCGGGTTTTAAATGTTCCTTTTGCAATTGCTGATGCCACCTCGTTAACTGAAGCGGGCTACGTTGGTGAGGATGTGGAAAACATTTTGTTAAAACTTCTTCAGGCCGCTAATTTTGATGTTGCCAAGGCTGAAAAAGGTATTATTTACATCGATGAGATCGATAAAATTGCCAGAAAAGGTGATAATCCTTCGATCACTCGAGATGTTAGTGGTGAGGGTGTTCAACAGGCACTTTTAAAAATATTAGAGGGCACAGTGGCTAATGTTCCGCCTCAAGGTGGACGTAAACATCCCCATCAGGATTTTATCCAGATTAATACCAATAATATTTTATTTATTTGTGGTGGGGCATTTGATGGCATGGACAAGGTCATTGAACAGCGAACGGAAAAAAGTTCGATGGGCTTTGGAGCAGATATTCGCAGTTCCAAAGAAAAAATCGAAGATGATAATCTAAGTTCTGTACAACCCCAGGATCTGCTAAAGTATGGACTGATTCCAGAGTTTATTGGACGAATCCCGGTGATCGCCTCACTTGAACACCTGGATGAAGAGTCATTGATTCAAATACTCACAGAACCGCGAAACGCATTGGTAAAACAATATATTAAAATGTTTCGAATCGAAGGGGTTGAGTTGGAATTCCATCAGGATGCCCTGGTAGCGATTGCCAAAAAAGCCATGGATACCAAAACTGGTGCCAGAGGTCTTCGGGGGATCATCGAGAATATTATGCTCGATATTATGTTTGAAGTACCTTCCAATGAAAATATTGAAAAAGTAATCATCACTAAAGAAGTGGTTGAGAAACAAGTTGAACCGATTATGATTTTAGGACAAAAAAATGATAGCAAAACTAATAAAAATGATGTAGTATCTTAGATTTATTATAGGGCCGTTCAAAAGACCAACTACTCTTTGGTATTTAATACCGTGTATTTGAAATTTTGCGCGGCTTTTTTTAAAGTTTGGCTTATCAGAAATAGTAAAATACTATTATAATAAAAGCGGTAAGGAGTTGATTAATTTGAGTATCGAAAAAAAAGAAATTCCGGAAGAAAATACTGACCCGATCGGTCTGACTGAACCGGAGCTATTTGTTCAGGAAAAAGAAACCCTGCCACTCATACCGCTACGGGGAATGAGTGTGTTTCCAGGTATGGTGGTTCATTTTGATGTGGGCCGAGAAAAGTCTGTCAAAGCGTTAGAAGCTGCGATGGAGCGGGACCAGATGGCATTTTTAGTCACCCAAAAGGAAGTCATCAAAGAAGATATCAACCCGGATGACTTTTATCGTATTGGTTGCAGAGTCAAGGTCAAACAATTGCTTAAAATGCCAGATAATCTTGTCAGAGTTCTGGTTGAAGTTCAGGAAAGACGGGAAATTGTCGAATTTGAAAGCTTGGATCCCTATTTTCTAGTTACCACCAGACCGGTTCGTTCGGTGTACTATGATACAAAAGAGAATCGCACATTAGTCCGAATGATTCGAGAGTCGTTTGCCAATTATATGAATGTGACCCGGAAGGTCGCTACCGATCTGATTCTGGCAATGGATTCCTTGGATGATCCCGATCAGCTGATTGATATTATCGGCGCCAATTTGTTTTTAGATCTGGAAGATAGCCAGCGACTGATCCAGGAAACCGATGTGAATAAACGATTGGTGCTGACTTATGAAATTCTAGTCGAAGAAGTGGAAATGATTAAGATTGAACACAATATCGACGAAAAAGTTCGCAGTGAAATGTATAAGCACCAGCGGGAGTATTATCTTCGGGAACAGATAAAAGTGATTCAAAATGAATTAGGAGAAGGCGACGTTCAAAATGAACTGGATGTTTATCGGGAACGATTGGCCGCCCTGGATGTTGCCGATGAGGTTCGGGATAAGGTTTTAGGAGAGCTTAACCGATTAAATAAAGTACCACAGGGTTCTTCTGAAGCGGGGTTAATTCAGACTTATGTGGAATGGATACTCGATCTTCCCTGGAATACATTAACCGAAGAAACCATCGATGTTTCAATTGCCAGAAAAATATTGGATGAAGATCATTACGCCTTAAAAAAGGTAAAGGAGCGAATACTGGAGTATATCTCAGTGCTCCAGCTTTCAAAAAGCTTGAAATCACCAATAATCTGTCTGGTGGGACCACCTGGAGTGGGTAAAACATCGATCGCAAAATCTATTGCCCGGGCACTTAACCGTGAATATGTTCGGATGTCATTGGGCGGGATGCGGGATGAAGCTGAAATACGAGGTCATCGACGAACCTATATTGGTGCTATTCCCGGACGGATTCTTTACAACATTAAAAAATGCGGAACCCGGAATCCACTGTTTTTACTGGATGAGATTGATAAGTTGGGACAGGATTTCAATGGTGACCCGGCCTCAGCACTTTTAGAAGTGTTAGATCCAGAGCAAAATAATACCTTTACCGATCACTATCTGGAACTGCCTTTTGACTTATCCCAGGTACTTTTCTTGACAACGGCCAATTCGTTATCAAGTATTCCCAGGCCACTACTGGATCGTATGGAAATCATTGAAGTAAACGGCTATGTTGAAAGTGAAAAAGTAGAAATAGCGCAGCGTTATCTAATTCCAAAACAATTAGAAATTCATGGGTTAAAAAAATCGACCTGTAAATTTAGTGAAGCGGTGATTAAAAATACCATTGAGTATTACACCAGAGAGTCCGGTGTCCGGGAACTGGAGCGAAAAATTGCCCAGGTTTGTCGGGTCGCCGCCAAAGAAATTGTTGAGCATAAGAAAAAAAGTATCAGCATTACCCAGAAGAACCTGGAAAAATTCTTAGGAAAGCATCGTTACTCCTTTGATACCGTTGGTGACAAAAAAGAAGTCGGTCTGGTCAATGGTTTAGCCTGGACACCAGTTGGTGGCGATACCCTGCAAATTGAAGTGATTGTTGTCGATGGGACTGGAAAGATTGAAATTACCGGTCAGCTTGGTGATGTCATGAAAGAATCTGTCAAAGCGGGCATTAGTTACATTCGTTCTCAGGCTGCGGTGTTGGGGATCGAGTCAGATTTTTACTCTAAAAAAGATATTCATCTCCATGTGCCAGAGGGTGCCGTCCCTAAGGATGGTCCATCGGCAGGGATCACCGTTACGACAGCCCTGATTTCATCACTGACCAATACGCCAGTGCCGCAAAATTTAGCGATGACCGGGGAAATAACTCTGAGCGGTCGAGTTCTGCCAATTGGTGGACTGCGGGAAAAATTGACAGCCGCCCATCGCGCCGGAATCAAAGAAATTATTTTACCAAAAGAAAATGAAAAAGATCTGGAAGATGTCCCAAATGTCGTTTTGGAGGCTTTACATATTCAGTCTGTTTCAAAAATGAGCGAGGTTACAAAAATCGTCTTTAAACAGTTACAATAAAGAGATTGACCAGACTCCCAGGAAATGGAGAACGTAATGAAAGTAACAAAAGCAGAGATTGTCATCAGTGCTGTGGCGGAAGCTCAGTACCCGGATGACAATCTACCAGAAATAGTGCTGCTGGGGCGTTCAAATGTTGGAAAGTCAACCTTTGTTAACACCTTGATTGAACGTCGCAGACTGGCACGAACCAGCTCTCAACCGGGAAAAACCCAAACCATGAATTTCTATCGGATTAATGACCGGTTTCACTTTGTCGATATGCCCGGATACGGCTATGCCAAAGCTTCAAAAACGGAACGGGAAAAATGGGGAAAAATGATTGAGAAATACTTAAGAAACAGAGAAAATGTCGCAATGATTTTTCAGCTTATTGACTCCCGGCATGATCCTTCCGAAGACGATTTGCTGATGTATGAATGGTTGGTCCATTACGGTCTTAATCCCATGATTATCGGCACCAAGGCGGATAAAATATCAAAAACTAATCAAAAAAAATCACTTAGCCATATTGCCAAATCATTGAATCTGAGAAGTTCCCGGGAAGT
Organism: Acetobacterium carbinolicum; assembly: GCF_047456275.1. Taxonomy (GTDB): domain Bacteria; phylum Bacillota; class Clostridia; order Eubacteriales; family Eubacteriaceae; genus Acetobacterium; species Acetobacterium carbinolicum. The sequence goes on along the minus strand of NZ_CP173357.1, from coordinate 2,393,260 downwards.
GATTCTTTTTTCAGCAGAAACAAAGCTGGGTAAGGAAGAAGTTTGGGAACACATTGAAAAGGTCTTAAAGTAAAAAAGGGCTTCCTGATGGGATACAAGCAGATGACTACGTTAGAATGATCGAACTGATCTGAACTTTGCGTTGTTGTCTTGGAAAAAGCTTCCTATTAGCAGGAAGCTTTTTCCAGTTCTGCGGTGATTAGAAATGAGGTAAACGATGACTGAAGAAAAAATTCGGTGTTTGGCAAAACAACTCGAAATCGATCTTGTTGGTTTTTTTGCGGTGGAACCGCTAACAGAATGTCTACCTCATTTGCTCAAGCGTCACCAGGCTGGATTATCCACTGGTTTTGAGGGGGGAGTGCCCATTGAAAGGATTGATTATCGCAGCGCCTATCCGTTTGCAAAAGCGGGGATTGTTATCGGTGTCAATAACTATCAGACCTTTGAGGGAATCGTGGATGGTCAACTGCGTGGTCATTTTGCTTCAGTTAGCTGGGGAGAAGATTATCATCGGGTGTTGAGGCGAAAAATGAATGAATTGATGCAAGCCATAAACGATGAACGGCAAAATTCAGGAGAATTACCGATGAATTATCAGGTGTTTGTTGATAATAGTCCGTTAGTTGATCGGGGATCGGCTTACCGTGCCGGTTTGGGCTTTTTCGGTAAAAACAATTGTCTGATCAATCACCATTTCGGTTCGTTTTTCTTTATCGGACAAATACTGGTGGATACTTACATTACCTTTACAAAACCCCAATTGGTTGAAAATGGCTGTGGTACTTGTCGACGCTGCCTGGATGTTTGCCCCAATCAAGCCCTCGGCGAAGGCTTCAGCCTGGATCCGTCAAGATGTATTTCATATCTTACGCAAAAGAAATCCCTTACACCCGATGAAGAAAACCGGATCAGCACCTATCTCTATGGATGTGATCTTTGCCAGCAGGTGTGTCCCTACAACCAGGACCTGAAGAAAACGCGGGAGAAAGCCTTTTGGATTGAAGCAGAGACCGCCTCGCCACCGCTGTCAGAAATTCTGATGTTGACGAACAGGGACTATAAAATTCGTTATGGAAAAACAGCAAGTGGATGGCGGGGTAAAAAAAATCTTATGCGAAATGCCCAACTAATCCTAAAAAAGGCATGAATAATTGCAGATTAAGTGTTATAATAATTAAGTTAAAGAACTTTTTATATTTATTTTAGTTAAACATGGAGGAAAAATGATACGAGATCGCTTTGCACCGAGCCCAACAGGGAATGTTCATGTTGGAAGCCTACGGACAGCACTGTACAACTATTTATATGCGAAAAAAATGGACGGAGAATTTCTGCTTCGTCTTGAAGATACCGATCAAACACGGTTAGAACAAGGTGCGGTGGATAATTTACTGGATGCACTGAACATGACTGGTGTAATTCCCGATGAAGGCTTAATAAAAGAACATCATAAGGTCATTCAAAAAGGTCAGCATGGCCCTTATATTCAGTCGCAACGCCTGGATATCTACAAAAAATATATTGAGATACTCCTGGATCAGGGACAAGCTTATTATTGTTTCTGTACTAAAGATCGGTTGGATGAGGTCAGAAATAGCCAAAAGGAAAAGGGCGAAACCCCTAAGTACGATGGCAAATGTCGAGAATTATCAAAAGCGGAAATCACATCTAAGCTTGAAGCGGGGCTACCCTACACCGTCCGATTGAAATTACCGGAAAACCATGTAATTACCTTTGATGATATGGTTAGGGGAGTCATTGAGATGAATACCAACGACTTGGATGATCAGGTGCTGCTAAAAGCAGATGGATTCCCGACCTATCACATGGCGGTCGTCGTTGATGATCATCTGATGGCGATTACCCACGTTATTCGGGGAGAGGAGTGGTTGCCATCAACACCAAAACACACCTATCTTTATGAATGTTTTGGCTGGGAACCGCCCAAATTTGTTCATTTGCCCAATATCTTAAATGATGACCGTAAAAAGCTTAGCAAACGCCAGGGTGACGTATCAGTAGGTGATTTTTTGGCGAAAGGGTATTTGCCGGAAGCGTTGGTTAATTTTCTGGCATTACTTGGTTGGAGTCCGGAGAATGAACAAGAAATATTTTCCATGGCGGAATTGATCGAGGCGTTTGATCTTTCACGAATCAATAAATCTGGAGCTGTTTTTGATCGGGCCAAGCTCAACTGGATGAATGCCCATTATATCAAAGAATTACCAATCGAAGCGCTGGTTAGTCATCTGACGCCTTTTTTAGTCGATGCCGCGGTGATTACTCAGGAAGAAGTAGCAGCAAAACAGGAATGGCTATTCAAGGTTGCACAGATTTTAAGAGATCGGATTGAATATTTTGCCCAGGCACCTCAGGAACTGGAATTGATCTTTAAAAATGATTTTATCATTGAGGACGAGGAAGCGCTGGCATTATTACACGAAGAATCGTCAAAACGCCTTTATGAAGCCCTTATTGCTAAAATCGAGGCGACCGAAGTACTGGACGCCGCCCGAGGAAAAGCGATGCTCAAAGAAATTCAAAAAGAAGAAAAAATAAAAGGAAAGATGCTCTTTATGCCAGCCCGGATCATGATCACAGGGGAAATGCATGGACCGGATCTGACTTTAATTATGGATGTATTGGGAAAAGATGAGGTTTTAAGCCGAATCAAGTCAGTTGCATCGATTATGCAATGATAAATTAAAAACAAAGGAGGAAAGCACATGAGTAAGCAAAAATCAAATAATAAGAGAAAAAGCGGCATTCAATTGATCCTGATTACACTGTTTATTGCGTTAGTGGGATATATACTCTTTAGTGGGGTGTCAGTGGGTGTTTATGACATCGGTAATGTTGGCAATAATATCAACTACGGCTTGGATTTAACCGGCGGGGTAAATGTAGTCTTGGAAGCTGAAGCAACGGATGATGACCCAGTGACGGCAGAAAAAATTGAGTCCGCCATGCTAACGATTCGGCAGCGAATTGATACCCTGGGCGTTTCAGAACCAACGATCACCAAACAGGGTGATAACCGGATCCGGGTTTCGATTCCATCAGTTAGTGATCAGGAAGAAGCACTGACACTCATCGGAAAAACAGCCCAGTTGGAATTTGTGGGACCTGACGAAACCGTTATCCTAACTGGGAAAGACGTTGTTGATTCCAAGGGTGTTATGCAAACAGATAGTTCAGGCTTAGAAAAAGCGGTTGTTACCTTAAAATTCAGCGATGAAGGTACAAAGCTTTTTGCTGATGCCACCCAAAAATACATTGGACAGGCGATTAAGATTAAACTGGATGACGAAATTATTTCGTCACCAACGGTTAACGTGGCAATTACTAACGGAGAAGCTGTGATTGAAGGCATTGGAAACATCGATGAAGCGGGAAATCTGGCCTCACTCATTCGTGGCGGGGCCCTGCCAGTCAAACTGGTACCCATTGAAGTAAGAACAGTGGGACCAACCTTAGGTCAGAATTCCCTCGATAAAAGCATTTATGCCGGGATGATCGGAATTGGCCTGGTACTCATCTTTATGCTCGTTTTTTACCGTGGTCTGGGAATTATTGCCGATCTGGCACTGGTTATCTTTATCATCTTTTTTATGATTATTTTGACAGCTCTCAATGTCACTTTGACACTGCCGGGTATTGCTGGTCTGATTCTCACCATTGGGATGGCAGTAGATGCCAATGTTATTATTTTTGAGCGAATCAAAGAAGAGGCACGATTAGGGAAATCCTTGCTGACAGCGATTGACAATGGTTTTTCAAGAGCGTTTAAAACGATTCTGGATTCAAATGTGACCACATTAATTGCCGGTTTTGTCCTCTTCTTTTTAGGAAGTGGGAGTGTCCAGGGATTTGCCGTCACCTTGATTTTAGGAATACTGGTGAGTATGTTTACCGCCGTTGTGATTACCAAGCAACTGATTATTTTACTTGTAAAAACGGAATTGTTTAAAAGCAATACGTTTTACGGAATATAGAAAGGAGACCATAATGAAAAAGAACATTCAAGTAGTAGAAAAAAGCAAAATATGGTTTGCCTTCTCATTGATACTTATTGCCATCAGTATCGGTTCGCTATTTATCAATGGACTAAATTTCGGCATTGACTTTATTGGCGGAACCATTGTAACCATTGAACTTAATACACCCTTTGAAACCAGTGATGCCAAGGCATTGATTGAAGAGTATGACTCAAGTGCCGATGTGACCTATGCCGGTGAAGCCAAAACTCAGGTGATTATTTCCACTAAAAAAGACTTATCAACTGATGACCGACAGGCATTATTTGCTAAGTTTCAGGAAAAATACAATTTAGAGGATACCGACTTGTTATCGATTGATACAGTGAGCCCTTCAATCGGTGCGGAGATGGCCAACAGTGCCATGATTGCTGCTGTTGTCGCGGTTTTACTGATGCTGGTATACATTACCTTTCGTTTTGAATTTATGTTTGGACTAGCAGCAGTGGTTGCCTTAATCCATGATCTGATCATCGTGTTGGGTGTTTACTCGATCTTCCAGATTCAAGTCAATTCGCCATTAATCGCAGCCTTGTTAACGATTTTGGGTTATTCCATCAATGATACCATTGTTGTATTTGACCGAATCCGGGAAAACCGTCCCAAATTCGGCAAATATGATTTCGCTAACTTAGTTGATACCAGTGTATCTCAAACGCTACAACGAAGTATCAATACGTCATTTACTACCTTACTGGCGATCGGCGCCTTGTATGTCTTTGGGGTCCCGGCAGTACAGGATTTTGCATTACCGTTAATGGTAGGGATTGTAAGCGGAACCTATTCGTCGATCTTTGTTGCCAGTACGCTTTGGTGTAAGGTCAAAGAATTTCAGGCAAGCAAGAAAACAGCGCTCAAAAACTAGTGTTACAAAAAAGATAACAAACGTGATTTAAGAATGATTTGGCGTCATGGAGGCAACTCCCTGACGCTTTCGTTTTAGGTGTTAAAGAATTCAGGAAGTTTATTTTGGATTCAGTCTCGAGGTAAAGATGTCAGATAAAACCAAATGGATATTGAGGAAAAATAAAAACAGTCATTTAAATCCATCAGACTATGAAAGTTTAAAAAAGCAGTTAATGCAAAATTTGGATTTGGGAAGCCGTGCTGCCGAAATACTCATTAATCGTGGGATGGACTCGATTCTACAAACCAAACGTTACCTCAATCCCTCTCATGATGATTTGCATGATCCGTTTCTTTTTAATGATATGGAAAAAGTTGTAAAGCGGATTGTAAAAGCGCAGGAAGCCAATGAAAAGATATGTCTCTATGGTGATTATGACGCCGATGGCACAACGGGAGTATCGATTCTGCTTCACTTTCTTAAGAGCAATGGATTTAATGTCACCTATTTTATTCCTAATCGGTTGATTACAGGTTATGGACTTCATACGACGCCATTGCAGACATTAGTTGACGAGGGGGTAGGCCTGCTGATTACGATCGATAACGGCATTACGGCCAACGATCAAGTCGAATTCTGCAATCAACATAAAATGGACGTGATCATTACCGATCATCATGAGTGTCATGGGACGCTTCCGGCAGCACTTGGAATCATTAACCCCAAGGTGCCCGGTTCAAACTATCCCTTTAAAGAATTATGTGGTGCTGGTGTGGCCTTTAAGCTGGCCCAAGCAATAAGTATCCGGTTAAACGTCGATCTGGATTTACAGAATGCTGTAGAGTGTGTGGCTTTGGCCACCGTTGCTGATCTGGTTCCGCTTCAGAACGAGAATCGAAGCTTGGTTTTTCTGGGACTAGCGTATTTAAACTCTAGTCCTAGAAATCCTGGCATTCGAGCACTCATAGAAGCCAGTGAATTGACGCAGTTAAAGGCCTGGCATTTTGGATTTGTTTTGGGTCCTAAGATTAATGCCGCCGGCCGTTTAGGTGAAGCACATCACATTGTTGATTTACTCACCGGAAGCGACCCGGTAAAGCTGATGGAATTGGCTAAGTTTTTAAGTGAGGAGAATCGTAAACGTCAGGATTTGGAGCTGGCTATCCTGGCGGACGCCCTTGTGCTAGTCGAATCGCAGGAGTTGAATAAGGATGATATCATGATCGTTGTGGGTGAGAACTGGCACTCCGGGGTGATTGGTATTGTAGCCAGCCGGATTCAGGAGAAATACTATCGCCCGGTGATCGTTATCAGCGTCGTTGATGGTATTGGGAAGGCATCGTGTCGCAGTGTTGAAGGGTTTAATATTTTTGAGGCGCTTAAGTCCTGTGGCGAATATTTCAGCAGTTACGGCGGCCATGATCAAGCTGCTGGTTTTAGTATTAAAGCACAAAATATTGGAACAATGATTGAAAAAATCAAAAATTACGGGGAGTCTGTTGGAATAAAAAAGCACCTGATCAGAAAAATTCCCTATGATGCCATTATCAGTGAAGATGAAATCACCTGGGAACTTTTTGAAGTCTGTTCTCGTTTTGAACCCTGCGGTCTTGGTAATCCCGGGGTACAGTTTGTCATTGACAAGCCAGACATTATTTCAATGGGAACCATGGGGAAGGAAGCTAATCATTTACGTTTGAGCTTGAGAAATGATATCAAGGGCGTTGGTTTTGGGTTTGGTGATTTTTATCGCACGCAGCCGGATTTAGCGCTGACTGGTTATCAGGGCGTGGAATTGTTATGTCGTTTAGACGCAAATGAATATCGGGGAAATAAAACCCTGCAATTGTTGGTAAAAGACATCAGGTTGAATCCCATCTGGAATTTGGAAACGGCCAAGCGTTTAGTAAAAGCGATTGTCCAATCAGAAAATCCAGGAGCTTTAATTGACTTGGCAACGGATAACATTAATCCTGGAGATTTGCATTTACTGCGAGAGACGGTCAAACACGTTTATCTTATCCTTGGTAATGCGTCAGGAAGTGGGATATCCGTTTACTCAAAAAAGAATCCTGACCTATCGCCATTTCATTTTTTAATGGCATGTGAAGTATTAAGGGAAGTCGGGTTGATTGCGTATGGATTTAAGGATGGTTTGCTTTTTTCCAAAATAATAGAAACAAGGAAAAAAAAGGATATTCAAAACACGAAACTAATGATAAAATTAAAAAAAATGATTAGTGAACGATAAGGGAGATTTAAGATGGATCTAAAAGAGAATATTGGCATTTATGAAGATTTTCCAAAAGAAGGCATTAGCTTTAAGGATATTAACAGCCTGATTTTAAACCCCAAGGCTTTTCAGTATGTCATTGACGAGATGGCTAAGGTTGCAAAAGCTCTGGATGCAAACATCATCGTAATTCCAGAAGCCAGGGGCTATATCTTTGGCACGCCACTGGCTTATTTAATCGGAGCGGGTCTGGTGCCGATAAGAAAACCAGGTAAATTACCTGGTGAAATTTCATCAGAAGCCTATGATTTGGAATACGGATCAAATGTTGTGGAGATGCAAAAAAATGCCATCAAGCCGGGAGACCGGATTATCATCGTCGATGATTTATTGGCCACCGGCGGAACCATGATGGCGGCGACTAAACTGATCGAAAATCTGGGTGGGGAAATTTCAGGTATTATTACGCTGATTGAACTGACAGATTTAGGCGGCCGCGAGCTGCTTAAGAATTATTTTGTACACTCGATTGTGACCTACCCCTACTAAAAGTACTCATTAATTAAAAAGGCAGAAACGATATGGATAATGACGCAGTAAAAGGAAAAATTGACAATGTAATAAACCTGGTAAAAGCTAACAATCCAGATGCCGAAACGGATATGATCAATAAGGCCTATGACCTGGCTAGGGAAGCCCATAAAGATCAGAAACGTTTGTCTGGAGAGGACTATGTAATTCATCCGGTTTCTGTTGCTTACATTCTAGCTGAAATGCAAATGGATACAGAAACAATTGTTGCTGCCATTTTACATGATGTAATTGAAGATACCATCTATTCCTATGATTATATCAAGGAAGAGTTTAATGAAGATATTGCAGATTTGGTCGAAGGTGTCACAAAAATTGGACGGATTGGTTTTCAATCCAAAGAGGAAAGTCAGGCCGAAAACCTTCGCAAAATGATTCTGGCGATGTCGAAAGATATTCGGGTTATTCTAATCAAGCTGGTTGACCGGCTACATAATATGCGGACCCTGGAATACATGCGCGAAGCAAAGCAGCTTGAAAAAGCCAAAGAAACGCTTGATATTTATGCACCCTTGGCAAATCGGCTGGGAATTTCTACGATCAAGTGGGAGCTTGAAGATTTAGCACTAAAGTATCTGGACCCAGAGGGATATTATGATCTGGTTCAGAAAATTAAAATTAAAAAAAGTGCCCGGGAAGCTTATATTGCTGATGTAATTGATGTTTTAGCTAAAGAAATTGATAAAGTCGGCACGCATGCTGAAATTTACGGACGATCTAAACATTTTTATAGCATCTATCGAAAAATGAAGAATCAGAACCGCAGCTTTGATGAAATCTATGATCTGATTGCAGTTCGGGTTATTGTGGATTCATTAAAAGATTGTTATGGCGTCCTGGGAGTGGTTCATTCTCAATGGACGCCGATTCCGGGACGGTTTAAAGACTATATTGCGATGCCTAAACCCAATCTCTATCAATCCATTCATACAACGGTTATGGGCCCCAAAGGGGAGCCCTTTGAAATTCAGATTCGCACCAGAGAAATGCATGAAACCGCAGAGTATGGGATTGCCGCTCACTGGAAGTATAAAGAAGGCCGAATGGATGCCAAGGACAACAAGTATGAAGTACAGATGTCCTGGCTGCGCCAAATGCTTGAACTCCAGCGTGATTCGGAAGACGCCGGGGAACTAGTGGAAACCATCAAGGTGGATCTGCTAAACGAAGAGGTCTATGTTTTTTCACCCAAAGGTGCGGTGGTTCCGTTGCCGGCGGGATCATGTCCCCTAGATTTTGCCTATCGGATTCATAGTGATATCGGAAACAGCTGCGTCGGGGCTCGGGTAAACAATAAAATTGTGCCACTGAACAGCCCTTTAAAAAGCGGGGACATCGTCGAAGTCATGACTTCTAAAAATTCCAACGGCCCCAGTCGGGACTGGTTGACCTTTGTCAAAAGTGCCCACGCCCGGAATAAAATTAAGCAGTATTTTAAAAAAGAAGAAAAAGACGAAAATGTGCAAAAGGGTCGAAGTATTCTGGAACGGGAAATCAAGCGTGAGGGGTTGCAACACTCTAATCTTTTGAACTTGAATAACCTGGAACTTCTGGCTGAAAAATGCAGTTTTAAAAACCTCAATGATTTTTATGCTGCCATTGGTTATAATGGGATAAAAATTGGAACTGTTTTTCAGAAAATGAAACTGCTTTTTCCCAAGGAATTTCCTGAAGAAGTTGAAGAAATTGTTTTAAAAAAGCCCACCAAGGATGCCAAGAAAACCAGTAGCACCGTCATTGTTGCCGGACATAATGAAATTGATGTTCATTTTGCTAAATGCTGTAATCCGGTGCCCGGCGATAAAATAGTTGGGTACATTACTAAAGGGCGGGGTATTTCTGTTCATCGAGCGGATTGTTCTAATGTTTTAAACCTTACCGATCCCAATCGGATTGTGGAAGTGGAATGGAATAAATACAGTACGGGTTCTTTTACAGCAGAAATTCACATCAAAGCTAAGGAATCCCCTGGAACGATCATCCAGATTTCAAAGACTTTTCTCGATATGGGCATACCCGTGACCGCGCTCAATGCCAAAAATGAAAAAAATGAATACGACTTTTTTTCAGCCACCCTTGAAGTTAAAAGCCGTCGGGAACTAAATTTATTAATTAAAAATTTAAACAAAATAAAAGAAATTATCCAGATTTACCGAGTATAAGGAGACGTTATGCGGGCAGTCATACAGCGGGTATCCGCTTCAGAAGTACGGATTGGTAATGAGTCGGTGGGAAAAATTGCCGAAGGACTCAATGTACTTCTCGGAATTAAAGAAGACGATACCGAAACCGATATGGACTATATTATTAATAAACTGGTCAACCTGAGAATATTTGAAGATGCTGATGGAAAAATGAATCGGTCCATTCTTGATGTGGATGGGGAACTTTTGCTGGTTTCTCAGTTCACCCTTTATGGTGACTGTCGAAAAGGGCGGCGCCCAGGCTTTACCCGAAGTGGCCCAGTGGACCAGGCCGAGAAAAAATATGCTATTTTTGTTGATAAATTGAAAGATCAGCCAATAAAGAAAATTGAAACCGGTGTTTTTCAGGCCGAAATGGAAGTCTTAATCGTCAATGACGGGCCGGTAACTTTGTTACTTGACAGTGAAAAGAAATTTTAGATAAATTAGGGAGAAACAGATGAAAGTAATAAAAAAATCCCTGGGACAGATGGGAACGAACTGCTATGTGGTCTGGGATGAAAAAACGTTGGAAGCAGCAGTCATTGATCCCGGGTTTGAGGATCAGCGGATATCTGATATCATTAATGAAAACAAACTGAAGGTGAATTATATTTTGCTGACTCACGGTCATTTTGACCATCTTGGTGGTGTCAATCAGATTAAAAAGTTAACCGGTGCCAAGGTTCTCATTCATGAAAATGATGCTGATTGTCTTATTGATCCGCGACGTAACCTTTCGGTTCTGGCAGGCATGTCGATGATATTGGAACCGGCTGATGGTTTTTTAAATGAAAATGAGACCATTACCTTAGGTAATATTGCTTTCCGGGTGATTCATACACCAGGCCACTCAAAGGGCGGTATCTGTCTTCTGGCAGAGGATCAGCTTTTTGCCGGAGATACCCTTTTTAATACCTCCATTGGTCGGACTGACTTTGCCGATGGTGATTTGAATGAATTGCTAAATGGAATTAAATCAAAATTGTTTGTTCTGGACGATGCAACCACTGTATTGCCGGGACATGGCGAGAATACGACCATTGGGTACGAAAAAACGAACAATCCTTTTTTAAAGGGGCGTTTTTAGAGAGCCGATGAGAGTACTTCGCTTTGATTTAGAACGACCGGAATTGGAGTATTATTTCCACGAATTATATCAGGCCTTTGACCCAGGCGTAAAAAACGTCGTATCGGGAGCTGCTGATGGTGTATTATCTCAAAGAAAGCGGGGGAATCAAGTCATTCTGACCCTGACATGGGACGATGGAAAAACATTAACTCGGGCCTTTCAAGTTAATAACAGTGATGATCCTCTTGAAAATAGTATTTACAAGGGGTTTCTTTATGATTTTTTATCTGAGTATTTTGACAGGCAGCTGCAGTGGGGAACATTAACAGGAATCAAACCCGTTAAAATGGTGCAAAAGTATGTAAAACAAGGGTGGAGTCCAACAGAAATCAACAATCGATTCAGAAAATACTATCGGGTCAGTCGTGACCGCACGGACTTATTGATGCGGATTGCAAAAAAACAAGCTGATTTTATTCCCGCTGTACAAGGGTGTGCAAATTCTCACCTGATTAGTCTATATGTGGGGATTCCGCTTTGTCCGTCCAAATGCGATTATTGCTCCTTTGTATCCACGATCGTCGACAAAAAGGGTGAAAATCTTGAACAGTACTTTGATCATTTGCTTGTTGAAATAAAAAAAACTGGCGAAATACTAAGCGCTTCAGATTTACGGATTGATACTTTATATATTGGTGGTGGAACGCCGACGGTGTTAAGCGCCATTCAGTTGGATGCGCTGATGTCATCGTTGGAAGAATCCCTTGATTTATCCCATCTCAGAGAATATACCTTAGAAGCAGGGCGACCAGAAACCATTAACCGAGATAAGCTAAAGGTTGCAAAAGATCATGGCGTGGAGCGGCTTTGTCTCAATCCCCAATCGATGAATCCGCAAACGTTGCAAAGTGTGGGAAGACCATGGGAAGCCGGACTGATCGAGAAACAGGTAGCACTCGTCAAATCCTTCGGCTTTAAAACCTTGAACATGGATCTGATTGTGGGATTGGGAAATGAAACACCGGATGATTTTTTACGATCACTGGACGCTGTTATTGCACTTGCACCAGAAAATATAACGATCCATAATCTATCGATTAAAAAGGGCTCCAGAATCAAAGATCAAAACGGGATTGTCGTTAAAGAGGGCTATGGTGAAGGCTTTTATCAGGCGGTGAAGAGCCGTCTAAGTGGTGAAGGTTTTGAACCCTATTATCTGTATCGTTTAAAATACACCAGAGATAACAGTGAGAATACGGGGTATGCGAAGCCGGGACATGAAGGGATTTATAATATTCTGATGATGGCTGAATGCCAGTCTACTATCGGTATCGGAGCCGGAGCAACGGGAAACCTCTATGATCCAGTTACCGATAATATCAGAAAGGTCTTTACGGTTAAGGACGTGAGGACTTATAATGAACGGTTTGAGGAGATTGTGGAGAAGAAATTAGTAACATATAACGTATATCTTTAACCTAATTGTCATGCTTTACATGAATTTAAAATAGGATATAGATTTTACATGCAATTCATTGACAATTAATATATGCTTATGTTAAAATCAAAACATCTTTTAGAATTTCAATATAGAATGATATGAAATGGCAAATTTAACGAAAGTTGAAGACGCAAAGCGTTGAATCTAAGGCATATAATATGCTATGATAGTCAAGCTACCAGTTTTTGGTAGCTTTTTTTATTTGCAAAATAAGTTGATGAGCATATGGTCTGAAAGAAGACCTGTCATCCGATTATTTAGAAAAACAAGTAGTCAACAAGGTGGATTGCCTAAAATGTTGAGAACTTTTAGTGAGTTGATTTCCAATGCACTATGGATCTTGAAATCCCGGAAAATTATTTTATGATGAGTCGAAACCCCCGTAAATTGACAGATATAGCTTATGGGTCTTGCGCACATATATACATTTTATATTTATGCGTGATTTCTGCAATCCGCTTATTCCATGTCTTTTAGTACCTGGATATAGAAATGCCGGATTTCAGGATTGAGAAAAATATACCAGTATTGACTGAAGCTGGATGTTGTTATAATTAGAAAGTATAAACGTCAGATAAGTAATGGTCTAAAACACTTCTTGATCGAAAGAATGCTCTGATTTACTTGGTTAGATATCAGAGCAAGTTGTAAATTCTGGCTGGATTTTAGAGTTTTTCAAATATTGGTATGAAAAATATTGTTAATTGCATAAATAACGAAGCAACTAGGAGTATTTAATATATTCGAAACAGTTTAATCTTTATATTATATCATGAGGAAGTAATAAGCGATGCCTTTTACAAATAAATTGAATCAATTAGATTTTGATAATTATATTTTAAAAAACTTTGGCCAATCTCTGGAATTTATGTTGGGATCATGGGATAAACGTTTTTCTGAGATCATTTTATCATCAATTAATGAAGACCGTTTTGTAGTTTTATTTAATGAAGGGCAGGATTTAGATACAAATATTCCGATCAGTTCAGTTGTTGGTGCATTGATTTTAAAGGAAGTGTTTAATTTAACAGATGATGAGTTTTTAAGGTTTTTGATTAGTGACTTACGTTTCCAATATGCCCTTCAGTTAACGAATCTCGACAAACAATCGTTTAATGAACAGACCTTAAGTCAGTTCCGGAAAAAGGTTTATGCTTATAGTATTAAAACAGGAAGAAATTTACTTTTTGAAGAAATGGAATCCATGGTCATGGCAATGGTTGATTTTCTGAGCATTCAACCCGATTTGTATCGGGGCAAAAGTGTGAATGTTGCCCTAAACTGTAGATTAATGTCGCAACTTGAAGTGATTCATAATTGTATGTCTGATCTAGTAAAACGCATTTATAATATAGATGAAACATTTGCCTCGAATATTTTTTCGCACTATTTGAGTAATGAAGACTATATTCTGACAATAAACCACTTAAAAAGTGGCAATATCAAAATAAGTCTACAGCAAATATGTAATGAAGCAAATAGTTTTCTTGAACAGATTAGTGAAAGGAGAGTTGAAGATCCAGAATTCAATCAACTTTGCTGCATGATGACTGAACAGCTGGAACGGATGAACGATGAAAAAACAGCTGACGAAATTAATGCCAATAATAGTCATAGACAGAACAAATTGGTTCATATTACTAAATTTAGTCAAGAAATAAAGAGTATAAAAAAAGACAATAAGAGTAATAAAGTTTTATCTTCAAGAAAAATAGATATAAATGCAGTTACTGCAAAAAGTAACGAGATTAACAACATAGAAAATAGAATTGCTGATAACAATACGGCTAGATTCGGACAACAGAAAAAAAATAATCTTTATTATCAAGATAGAATCGAAGTAATTAATAAAAATTCAAAAAAAAAGCAAAGTGGCTTAGAATACAATTCAAACAGTCTAAAAATCGTAAAACCTTTTCAAAAAATTAAAAATAGAAATAACAATAAGAAGTTCTTTTGGCTTATTATTGGAATTGTTTTTTTACTCGAGGCCGCCTATGGAATATATTTAGGGTATGGAATGGGAGTTTTACTTAATGATTCTTTTAGTCGAACAGCAAATGCTTTTTATGTTGTTTTTATAAAACCGCAGAGATACGCATCTATTGGTCTTGTCTGGAATCCGTTGCCAAGCACTGTCCAGATTCCATTTATGTATTTAGCTGAATTATGGAGGCCGATCGCTTCAAAAGGAATTTCTGGAACAATTACTACGGCTTTTTTTGCGGCACTTTCAGCCGGTATGATTTTAAAAACGTTTCATAAATTTAAGGTGCCAAATGGCTACGCGTTATTGGTAACCCTGTTATATACATTGAACCCATTTATATTTTTCTATGGTGCTAACGGGATGAGTGAAACCATTTCATATTTTTTTATAATTTACAGTGTATGCAGTATAACACAATGGATAAAATTTGGAATGAGTAAGTACATGATACATCTTGGATTTGCCTTGGCGGGATTGTTTTTAACCCGATATGAAGCAATTCCTTTTGCTACTGCCATTGCTATTTGTAGTGTTTTAAATATACTGTTTAACCCCGATGAGAAGCAATATATTTTGAAAAATAATAAAAAAGAACGATACTATTATATAGAAGGCACTTTGATTTTGACTTTTTTACCATTAGTATATATTATTCTTCTTTGGATATTGTTTAACTTTGTAATTTCAGGAAATCCATTATATTTTTTGAATTCTGTTTATTCCAATGTATCGCAGAGTTATTTTGCATCTATAAATGGGTCATACTTTGAGGTTTTAATATATGTTTTGAAAAGAGCATTACCATTTTTACCCTTATTTATTACAATCATGGGAATGCGTTTAATACAAAAGAAAATAATAAAATATGACTTTATTTCTCTTGCGATACTCGTAATAATAATGCTAGCATTCCATTATCTTATGCTTATAAAAGGGAATTCTTATGGTTGGTTGCGTTTTTTTTCATATAGTCTTCCTATATGTATTGCTTGGTTACCTTATGAAATCTCTGAATGGAAGTCAAAAGAATTAAAATTTAATAAAATAATTATTGTAAGCTGCCTTATAATTTCATCATTGTTATGTTTTAATGCATTAAAAGACAAAGATCTTGCAAAAGAAGAGTTGTTCGCCCGGTTAGCTAATGAATCCTATATAATAGCAGACTATATAAACAATGAAATACCAGATGAAAAAATCCTAATGGATGTTTTTACCTTAAGCGGTGTAATGTTGAATGTCAATAACATTGAAAATTTAGTAGTAAGCAGTAGTCAGAATTTTTATGAATCAATTAATGATCCTCTGCATAATGGTATACAATATATTCTGATACCAGATCCAAGTGGTGCTGGAAGTCTCGATGCGATCAATATGTATTATAAAAACTTATATGAAAATGGAGAAGAATGGTGTGTTGAAGAAGAAAGTTTTGAAGGGTTTAAATTATTTCGTGTAATTAATTAGGTGGTGAGAATAGTGGAAGAAAGACTTGGTGATAGATTAATTAAAGCAGGTTATCTTACTGAGAAGAATCTTGTAGAGGCGATTAGAATCCAAAATGAAAAAGGTGGGTTGATTGGAGATGTTCTAGTTCAGTATGGTTATATCACTTCAAGTGATTTATCTAATTTTATATTTGAAAATAAATTCACGAAGTTAGGTGAGTTATTATTAGAGAAAAAGTTAATAACGAGAGAACAATTGGAATTAGTGATAGATTTTCAGAAGAAATATGGCGGTCGATTTGGCAATATTTGTATTAGCATGGGTTTTGTAACAAATGAGCAAATTGAGAAAGTGCTAAAAAACAATATAAACAGAAAAGGGAAAATTGGGGAGGTTCTCGTAGAGAAAAGTATAATAAGTCAAGCTCAAATGGACGAAGCAATTGATATGCAAAATAAATCGGGGGGGAAAATAGGAGATATTTTAGTATTTTTGGGTTATGTTGATCAAGAAACTCTATATCGAGAGTTATCGATACAGTTTGAAATAGGTAGACCGGGAGTAGAATCAGATTACTGGAAAACAAAAAATTTGCCATATCAGCTTGCAAAAAAATATAGTGCTGTAGTTATTACTGAAAGAACAGACTGTTTTATTCTCGCAGTAAATGATCGTTTAAAGTCTTCTGTAATTAATGAAATTGAAGGTTTTCTTGGGAAACCTGTTGAAGAAGTTCTCGTAACTGATGAGGAAATGAAAGAGTATTGGGAGGCACGATTTAAGAATATTGAGAAACACAAAAGTATATTTGATCTCTATGACTCGCAACCGGGAAATTCTGCAATAGTCACTTTTAGCACAGGTCAACTTACTAGTATTATTTGTTCGGTTGTTTTACTAGTAATTTGTATGATGCTTAATTGGTCGAATACACTGATAGCTGTTAATTTACTTTTTCAAGCTATTTATGCAATTATGACAGCGCTTAAACTATATATTGTAATACTTGGAGAAAAAAACAATGTGCAACTAAAATTCTGTGATGAAGAACTAACAGCTATTGATGAAAAAGAATTACCAATTTATACGATATTAGTTCCGGTATACAAAGAAAAAGAAGTGGTTGCACAGTTGATTAGAAATATTAGTGAACTAGATTATCCACAGTATAAATTAGATGTAAAAATTCTTCTAGAAGAGGACGACAAAGAAACAATTGAAGTCATACGTGGCATGAACTTAAAAAACTACTTTAGCATTTTAATTGTGCCAAGTTCTAAACCCCAGACAAAACCAAAAGCATGTAACTACGGTCTGCTTCAAGCTAAAGGCGATTATGTTGTTATTTTTGATGCAGAGGATCGGCCCGAAAAAGACCAACTCAAAAAAGTTTATCTTTCATTCAAATCACTGCCAGAAGAATATGTTTGTGTACAAGCAAAGCTTAATTATTTTAACAGTACACAAAATGTATTAACACGGTTATTTACGCAAGAATACAGCATGTGGTTTGAAAATTTATTAGTAGGTATTATGCAATTGAATGTACCGATCCCCCTCGGAGGAACATCCAATCATTTTAAAATAAATTTTCTTAAAGAGGTTGGGGGATGGGATCCTTTTAATGTAACAGAAGATGCGGATTTAGGTGTAAGACTCTTCAAGTTCCGTTATAAAACTGTTGTTTTGGATTCGCGAACCTGGGAAGAAGCAAATTCTGACATTGGAAACTGGATAAGACAACGTTCCAGATGGATTAAAGGGTATATGCAAACATGGCTTGTTCACATGCGACACCCGCTTAAATTACTTAAAGAACTTGGACTAAAAGGTTTTGTTGGCTATCAGGCAATGGTTCTTGGCACGCCACTCTTACCATTGATCAATCCAGTATTTTGGTTTTTAATGATAATGTGGATATTTACTAAAGCAGGGTGGATACAGAATTTATTTCCAGGAGCCTTTTATTATACTGCAGTAATACTATTTCTGGTCGGTAATTTTATGTTTACATATACGAATATTATTGGAATGTATTCAGTAATTCGAGATTGCGTTTTAAAAAAAAGACAAGAGTTTTCCTACTCAATTATTAAATATGCTTTATTTACACCTATTTATTGGATATTAATGAGTATTGCGGCTTATAAAGCGCTTTTTCAATTAGTGAAAAATCCGTTTTATTGGGAAAAAACTCATCATGGATTGGATTCGGTAAAAGAAGACAACGTTGCTTTTGAATAAAGTGATAATTATGAATTGGAGGTTCAAACAAAGGTGGGTAAAAATGCAAATGTAACCTTGTCAATTATCGTACCAGTTTACAATGAAGCTGGAAATATTAGTCTTTTATTAGAAAAAATACAGAAAACTCTTATTGGAATTGCTTATGAAGTAATTTTTGTAGATGATAGTATTGATGAAACACCAATGGTAATAAGAAAGGCCGCTGAAAAATGTACTGTGAAGATAGAATTAGAGCATAGAGAAAATAAAAAGGGCTTAGCAACGGCTGTAGTAAGAGGTTTTGAAATTGCTAGTGGTGATATATTTGCGGTTATGGATGCTGACATGCAGCACCCACCGGAGATTTTACTACCTATGTATTGTGCTATGATGAACAATGCTGATGTGTGTATACCTAGCCGATTTATTCCCGGTGGTGGTGATGGAGGACTTAATTTTTGGAGAAAATTTGTTTCATTTGTAGCAAGACGACTTGGAAAGATAGCAATATATAACCTTAGACATGTGTCTGATGTAACAAGTGGAATATTTATGATAAAACGGAGTATCATAAATAAAAGTGCTTTGAACCCTATCGGATGGAAGATTTGTGTTGAAATTATGGCGGTGAGTGTCTATTCAAAAATTGTTCAGATCCCATATGTGTTTGATCAGAGAAATGATGGTGAATCAAAACTTTCTTACGTGGTGACGCTGCAATATATTAAACAATTGTTTAATCTAATACCGAGAATGACAAAAAATAAGAATATAAAAGTTGAGACGTGGACGCTAGAAAAAATGAGCAATGAAATTCAAAAATTCAAGAATAGCAAGGAGAACTTCAATTGGTGAAACATATGGAAAAGAAAGCACTTGTTAAATTTGTTTTATTACATTTTTTATTTGTATTTAGCTTACTTTGTTTATTTGATGTATTTACGTTTAAGGTTTATGCAGAAGAGGAAGATAGTTTTGAAAAAAGTAATATAGTTGAAGCAAATACTATCAATGAAGTGCTGGAGAGTAATAGTAAATATATCGATATTCAACTTTTTCAAGAAAGTGTGCAATTAGACTTGCCTAAAAATACGGCTTCATTTTGGTTTTCGATTCCTGAAGGTACAGTTATTGGAGGTGAGAATTATTTAAATTTAGATATGAAAGTTTCTAATACGCTTATAAATGATCGCTCGAGCATTACACTTGCAGTGAATGGAACAACACTCGAAACGAAGTGGATTCATGAAATTACTGATAATAATCAATCTTGGTGGAAAGTGATTATTCCTTCAGAAGTAATGAAAATTGGTGAATTAAATGAGATGTCAATAACAACGGCTCAAAGATCTATTGAAGGTGATTGTGCCGATATCGATAATCCTAGTAACTGGGTGAGATTTGATCCCGACTCTTATTTCCGAATAGGAATAGTTCAATTTGGAACACCTTATCTAGGTAATTTGTATTCTTTCTTTTACAATAGCTTTAATGACAAATATAGGATTCAAAATGAATATGTATTGCCACAGAATCCAGATAAAGCAGTTCTACAAGGAATGCTTAAAATTTCATCATCAATAGGAGCTTTTAATAGAAATAAAAATTTGATAAGTAATAGAGTATCATTTAGAGAAGCTTCGGATCCTTCTTTAAAAAATAAGTTGTTTATAGGAACTGTTGATAACTTTACTAACTCCTCGATCCTTTTACTTCCAGATTCATTGAGTTCGGAGGAAGGCTTTCTTTCGGTACAGAATGGCAATGCACTAATTTCTGGTAGGGATGAAATTGGTCTTGATAAAGCAATAAATTTCTTTTCAAATATTTCGTATTTGGAACAAATTAATGAAGCGCAATTAAAAGTTTCATCGGTTGTATCTGAAAATAGCGCAATTGACATTAACTCAAATGAAACAGGTTATTACAGTTTTTCTGATTTTGAATATGATGATGTAAATTTGGCAGGAGCATTTCATCAGAAGGCTACTTTTATTTTTAAGCAGCCTGGAGGTATAGAAAGTGGTGATGATTCTTATATAAAGCTCAGATATCATCACTCAGAAGCGTTGCTTTCAGACAATTCGCTCATCACTGTTTATTTAAATAATGTTCCGGCTGGAAGTGAAAAACTCTCTAATTCAAATGCTGATGGAGGTAGTTTAAAGGTGAAAATTCCTGAGGAGATTCGTGAAAGTGAGACAATAGAGGTTCGCGTTGAGGTTTATAATTATCTTGGGAAAATTGATTGTTCAAAGGATTTCTCCGATACGGCATGGACAGTAATTGAAAAACAGTCTGAAATATATTTAGAACCGAGTGATACAGGCGTTTATCCAACTTTAACTAGTTTTCCATATTTTGGTATAACAGCAGAAAACAATAGTATAACAGTAGGAATGCCTACAGATTATGATGCAGATACACTAAATATAATGAATATTTTGTCGACAAAAATTGGTCAGGTAAATGGAGTGACCTCTGATTTTATTGTTTGCCCAGAATCGGATGGATTAACTGAGGATGCGAAAAAGGGTAATATGATTTTCTTTGGGTCATTTAATGATCTTTGGCTCCCGGACGAGGTCAGTGTAAGATTAGGGATACTGCCATTAGATGATGGGTTTACAATAAAAGAAAATTTATCAGTAGCAAATGAAACACTATCTGAAAAATTAGTTTTTCAAGTAATACGATCCCCTTGGGATTTTAATAAAAAAATATATGTTTTAATGTATGACCCAAGTATAAAGACTTACGTTGCTGAATTTCTCAGCGATACGAATAAGTTGAATAGGTTAAGTGACCAAATTTCGATAGTCAATCAAAATGGAGTAGCTACAAATTATTTGTTTGGTGATAATTTATCTGCTCAAGATAACAAAGTCCCACTTACATGGGAAAGAATAAAATATATCATAGAAAAATCAGTAGGTTTGCCAATTTGGCTGTTGTTTTTAGCATTATTATTAATCATATTAAATATATTTGTTTTATTTAAAGTTTTAAAGAAAAAAGGTCGATTTGAAAAAGCCGCAAAAGATATGGGAAATACTAATGAGGAAATTAATGATTCATATTTAGAAAATGATATAACAAAGAGCTCAATAAGTGATTCTTACGTTGAAGGTAACATAAAAGAGAATTCTATAAAAGAGGAGAATTCGGAGGATGATTTTGAAAGATAGCTTTAGATACTGAATGTCATACAAAAGTAATGGTAACGAAGGGACTAATTGAGATGAAAGTAATAATTTTAGCCGGTGGTAGTGGTACAAGACTTTGGCCATTGAGTCGTGATAGATTTCCGAAACAATTTATTCGTTTAAGTGAGAAGAGAAGGTCATTGTTCCAAGAAACGTATTGTAGAAGTTTATTACTTACTGAGATCAATAATATTTACATCGCTACAAATGAAAAATATATGTATTTAGTAAAAAACTCAATAGAGGAGTTGGGCTACAAAATAAATAAAGATAACATAATTATTGAACCTGAGGGAAAAAATACTCTGCCTGCAATTTATGCAGGTGTTTATCAGACTGCGAAAAACACGGATGAGATTATCGTG
The DNA here is from genome assembly GCF_047456275.1 of Acetobacterium carbinolicum. Classification (GTDB taxonomy): domain Bacteria; phylum Bacillota; class Clostridia; order Eubacteriales; family Eubacteriaceae; genus Acetobacterium; species Acetobacterium carbinolicum. Next base: position 2,371,557 of record NZ_CP173357.1, on the reverse strand, counting down.
GTTTTTCCCTCAGATCATATTATCCAGAAAGAACAACAATTCATTTCTGTTATACAAGAATCAACAGATCTAGCAAACGATTCGTTAATAACTTTTGGAATAGTACCAAATACACCTAATACCGGGTATGGTTATATTGAACCGGGAACAATAAAACTAAACGGGTTTAAGGTGAAGAAATTTATAGAAAAACCTGATTATGATACTGCTGTAAAATATGTCAATTTAGGATTTTTTTGGAATAGTGGTGTTTTTATGTTTAATTCAAAACTATTTATTCATGAAGTAATGATTTATGAAAATAATATTTATTTGGCATTCGAAAATTCAAAGAATATTGGTGAGGCTTTCGGAAAAATCAAAAAAAGCATTTCAATTGATTATGGAATTATGGAAAAAAGCGATAAAGTTGCAGTTGTACCATTAAATGTTGAATGGAATGACTTAGGCACGTTTGATGCTTTCGATGGATTGTTTGTGAAAGATGAAAACAACAATATAATTGAAAATAAGGATAACATTATGATAAACTCAAGCAATAATTATATTTATTCGGAGGACAATAAATTAATTTCTACTATTGGTTTGAACAACTATATTGTTATTGATAATCGTGATGTATTAATGATATGCAAAAAAAAACAGTCGCAAGAAGTGAAAAATATTGTTGAAATACTTAAATCAAGAAACGATAATAGAGTAAAATATCATAATAAGGATTATCGTCCTTGGGGTCATTATGAAATTATTGCTGAAGAAAAGTATGCTTATAAAGTAAAAAAAATAACAATCAATGTAGAAAAAAAGATAAGTTATCAATCACATGCTTTTCGTTGTGAACATTGGATAATCACAAGGGGAATTGCTAAAATAACAGTAGATGGAATAGAGAGCATCTTGAATGCTGGAGAAAGTGTTTTTATAAATCAAAACCAAAAACATAGAGTTGGAAATTTTGGTGAAATCCCTTTGGAGATTATTGAAGTTCAAATAGGTAATTACTTAGAAGAAGATGATATCGTGAGATTTGACGATGATTATGGACGAAAATTAAAATTGTAATATCGTCACGTAAAAAAAATCTGTTTTTCATTCGTTTTTACCGCTTGACATCATTCCGACATCTTCATTATAATATAAAGGTTAAGAAGATAAAATAATTTAAGCTATCGGAGGTAGAATGAATACTTATTATAGAAATACCATGTGTGGCGAGTTAACGGCAAGTGATATCGATCAAGTTGTTGAACTGGCTGGCTGGGCAGATAATCGCCGAAATCTCGGCGGGGTACTGTTTATTGATTTAAGAGACCGGTCTGGAAAGATTCAACTGGTTGTTAACGAAGAACGACCAGAAGCCTTTGCGATTGCCGAAAAGGTCAGAAATGAATATGTCTTGTCGGTCAAAGGCAAGGTAGTCTTGCGAAGCCCGGAAAATGTCAACAAAAATATCCCGACCGGTGAAATTGAAGTCGAAATTATGGAGTTGAAAATTCTGGATTCATCGGAAACACCACCGATTTATATCGAAGACAACGATCAGACGAATGAAGCCGTGCGACTTAAATATCGTTACCTTGATCTGAGAAAACCCAAATACCAGAAAATACTAAGAACGCGACATCAGGCGGCTGCCATTGCCAGAAATTTTTTAAATGAAAAAGGTTTTCTGGAAGTCGAAACGCCAATGCTGGCCAAACCGACACCAGAGGGAGCCAGAGATTTTCTGGTGCCATCGCGAGTACAAAAAGGAAAATTTTTTGGTTTGCCTCAGTCACCTCAGCTTTATAAACAAATTTTAATGATTTCCGGGGTTGACCGTTATTATCAAATTGCAAAATGCTTTCGTGACGAAGATTTAAGACAGGACCGTCAGCCGGAGTTTACTCAAATTGATATGGAAATGTCCTTTATTGATAAAGATGATATCATTGCGATTAACGAAGGCATGATTGCTAAAATCATGAAGGAAGTAAAAGGGGTAGAGGTCCAAACACCAATGTTGAGGATGACTTATCAGGAAGCCATGGATCAATATGGTTCAGATAAACCGGACACCCGATTTGACTTAAAACTGATTGATTTATCTGAAATCGTGGAAAACTCGGAATTTAAAGTTTTTTCCGGCGCAGTTAAAAAAGGCGGTAGTGTTCGTGCTATTAATGCAAAAGGCGCCCAGGATAAATTGAGCAAAAAGGGCATCAAAGGATTGGAAAATTTTGCAAAGATTTATAAGGCCAAAGGTCTGGCCTGGATTGATGTATCTGAAGGCGAGATGAAATCACCAATTCTGAAATTCATTTCAGACGAAGAAAAAGCAGCGATTTTTGCGAAAACCGATGCCAAACCGGGGGATTTAGTTTTCATTATTGCCGATACCAATGAAATAGTCTGTAATGCCTTAGGCCAACTAAGACTGGAACTGGCGCGTAAATTGGGATTTGATTTAAGCGATCAATATAATTTTCTCTGGGTAACTGATTTTCCGCTGCTCGAATACGATCCGGAAGCTGGCCGCTACACAGCGAAACATCATCCCTTTACCATGCCTTTAGAAGAAGACTTGCAGTATTTGGAAACAGATCTCTTGAAAGTTCGGGCAGATGCCTACGATATGGTTGTGAATGGGATTGAACTGGGCGGTGGAAGCATCCGTATTCATAATCAGGATATTCAGGAAAAAGTGTTTAAAGCCCTTGGCTTTACCCAGGAATCGGCATGGGAGCAATTTGGATTTTTGCTTGAGGCGCTTAAATATGGGACACCGCCTCATGGTGGTTTAGCTTTTGGGTTGGATCGTCTGGTGATGCTGCTTACTGACAATGATAACATCCGCGACGTCATCGCTTTTCCAAAAACTCAAAATCATGGTTGCCTGATGATGGATGCGCCAGCTAGTGCGAGTCTTGATCAACTCATTGATTTGGGTATCAGTGTGGATGAATTGTAATGAAAGAAATAGGGACCGTAAAAACGCTTCGGGGTAGCACGGCTGAAGTTGAGATTAAACGCAATTCGGCTTGTGGTGATTGCGGAGCCTGTCATGTCAGTAAAGATCAATCGGTTATGCTGACAACAGCCAAAAACCCAATCCATGCAAAAAGCGGTGAAACCGTTGAGGTTGAGATGCAATTTGCCAATGTTTTTGTGGCGGCATTTATTATGTATGGAATACCGCTACTTGCTTTTATTTTGGGGAGTGGTGGCGCGTATTATTTGGTGGGCAGTTTAAATCTTGGATGGGATCAAGTCCTGACTTCATTTTTTACTGGCATTTGTCTGACGGCTATTGCTTATCTGGTGATTCGACAGATTGATCGACAGGGACGATTCAGCAGTAAATATCAGCCGGTGATTATTGCTATTGTTGAAAAAGTTGACACTGTTTCCACACCCATGGAAAAACGGATGGGAAATTAACCTTAAGGGTATCGACGTTTTATTAACGTCGATACCCTTAATTTTTGATGTATTTTAATCGGTTTAAATGAATTAAATAAAAAAAAGCTTGATTAATCCTGCGTTTATCATTATAATATATTTACTGTCTGGGTGTAGCGCAGCTTGGTAGCGCGCTTGACTGGGGGTCAAGAGGCCGGAGGTTCAAATCCTCTCACTCAGACCATTTCTATTTAAGGTGAATATATGGGACAAATTAAAAGAAAAAATAATAGACGAGTCAATTCTTTAAAGAAAATTGTTGTTGGCATCGTTTTTTTTTTATTGTAGCAATAATTTTTATTTCGAGTTATCGAGGTAATATGAGCTTATTGCTTGAAAAAAAAGAATATACCGAATCATATAAAACAGAGATGTATTTTTTTAAAGATATTGATTACCGGATGATCGATGATTTTCAGGGATCGGATCTTTCGCTTATTGAAGGCGAAAAGGCGAATGGATACAAACCGTTGACGAATACACCCAAGGTTGTAAATACGAACTATCTGAATGAACAAATCGAAGTGATTGACACAATTATTCAAGAAGAGTATTATAACAATTGGAGCCGGATTGTTGGTGATATCGTGTCGAATTATCAGGGGATTTCGAGTATTACCAATCAGATTGGAGAAACTGAGCGGGAGAAGAAAAAGTTTTTGATTGAATCGGTCCAATACATGGGACTTGATTTATCGGCACTTCAGCAAAAGCGGCAGACCCTGGTGGGATTGCTGGGTGGAGAAGACCGGAATATCGCCCTTAATCAATTGGGACTGTTGTCAAGTGGATATGTCTACACATCGATACAACCCGTTGAAAAAGCGTTGAGCGAGAGCATGCTTCCCTATGTTAATACGACATTCCTTAAAACAGCCGGTAAAGTTGATCAGGAATCAGAAAAAGTTTTGAAGGTTGTTAATAACGACCATATCTATGTCGCCTTCTCCATGCCCAGTGATACAATAGTTATGGGAGAAGAAGAAGTCATTTCTTTTAAAACTGAATTAATGGGTACGGCTGACAGTGGAATCAATCAGGAATACTATGATTTTCTGATCAAACGAGTGGATCAGCTTTACTATTTTCCAAAACTTCGATTTGAATATGAAGAAAAAGTATACTCCGGCTATTTTGTTGATGTTGTTGAGGAAGGCAATCAGAAAATCATCGTTTTGATGCTTAAAGATTACGTCAATGATTTTGCAAAGGTCGTAATTGGCAAAACCGATGTTTACATTCAGGACTACAGTGCCTATGAAATACCCAAAAGTGCTGTTTATAAAAAAGATGATGAAACAAGGATTAACACAGTGACTAAGGGGTATTTCAATGAATCATTGCCAGTTGTGGTAGAAAAATATAATGGTGGTAATGCGATTCTTAAAACGGTGGATAATCCAAAGCTAAGCAGTGGTATGCGTATTAGTATTTATCCATAAGGATGTGAAAACTGTGATTTCAGAAAATATCAATCAAATACAATCAGAGATACCGGATCATGTTACCCTTGTGGCTGTTTCCAAATATCAAAGTATCGAAGATACCATGGCGGTACTGGATGCGGGTATCCATGACCTTGGTGAAAGCAGGGTTCAGGATTTCCTCAAAAAATATGAGGTTATTGGGGATCGTTCGCGATGGCATTTCATTGGTCATTTGCAAAAAAATAAGGTAAAGTATCTGATTGGAAAAACATTTTTGATCCATTCAGTTGATTCAATTGAATTAGTTAATGTAATCGAAAAGGAAAGTAAAAAGCAGGGCATTGTTACAGACGTTTTGCTCCAATTAAATTTGGCTCGGGAAGACAGTAAGTCAGGAATTCTTGCTGAAAATCTAAATGCGGTATTAGAAGTGATACCCAGTTGTCAGTTTGTCAGAGTCAAAGGACTGATGGCAATGGGACCATTAACCCAAAATAATGAAAAAATTCGTGAGATTTTTATGGAATTAAAACGAATTTATGATAGAATAAAAGAGGAATCTTGGGGTGAGGTAATTAAAATGAATTACCTATCCATGGGAATGACTGATGATTATACCATTGCAATAGAAGAAGGCTCCAATATGATACGAGTTGGACGCAAAATATTTAGTTAGTTAGGAGATATACAATGGCAGCAGAAAAATTTAAGGATAAAATTATTAAGGTTTTTGGCATGGAAGTGGATAATGAGGATGGATATGACGAAATTTATGAGGAAGATGTTTACGATGATGACACCGATGATTCGAAAAGTGCCTTCAGTGCGCCAAAGGCAAAAAAGACGACTCCTTCAAGACGAAATGAATTATCCCTTGACGATGGGCCAGAAGTTTTAGTATTAGAGCCTGAGGTTTTTAAAGATGCTCCAAGTATTTGTAATAAGATTCGCAACAATAAGACTGTGGTACTGAATTTAAAAAATACCGATTATGAAAACGGACGAAAAATATTCGATTTTTTAAGTGGGGCTTTATTTGCATTAGATGGATCGATCAATAAAATAGCCGATAATGTATTCATTTTAGCGCCTAAAGCTGTCGCTGTTTTGACCAATCCTCAGCAAGATGATTTGGATTTCAATGCCCCTATTTTAGAGTGGGATGAGGATATGGAATAGGTCGTCTATGATTCAGGGGATTCTCATTCAGGCGGGTTACTTATTATTAAGATTGGTAACATTTCTAATTATTATTAACATTGTTTTTAGTTGGATAAGACCAAATCCGGATAATATTGTCGTTAAGACGATTTATGGTTTAACCGAACCTATTTTATCACCGTTGCGACGATTTGCAGTCATCGGATCATTGGATTTATCGGCGTTTGCAGCAATACTAATCTTGCAAATGGTGTTGTTTCCGCTTTATAAAATGTTGATTATGCTTATATTTTAAATTAAATTCATACGTAAATGTTGAAGGGATGTCTTATGACCGAAAAAAAAGATGTTTTTTTATTATCACGCATCGTTGATGCCTGTGAGAAAAATTTCGAACCCCGATTCTTTGATTTTTATGATGAAGTTTTTCAAAAGAAAATTGAGGACACCATTAAAAAAAGTGGTGTCCCTTATCTATTTTTTGGAGGACATCCGGATGCTGAACGAAAAATGCTCTGTATCTATCCGGATTATGTATGCTCAGATGACCTGGAATGGCCAATTTTTGCCATTGCGTTTAATAAAACAATCCCTGTAGACCATCGTAATGTGCTCGGGGAACTCATGCATCTGGGAATAACCCGTGAGAGCATTGGTGATATCGATGTCGGCGAGGAGAAGGTGCAGATCATTGCGCATCAACGACTACGGGATTTTTTATGGATTAATTTCAATCAGGTAAAAGGTAGAGAAATAAAAAAAGAGATTAAAGATTATCAACAGATCCAGAGCGTTGAAAAGAACTTCAAGCGGATCTCGGTGGTTGTGGCTTCGAACCGACTTGATGGGATTATTAATAAAATATGGGGGTTTTCCAGACAGAACAGTCTTGTTTTTATCAAGCAGGGTAAGGTGCGGGTGAATTATACAGAGATTAGTAAAAATGATTTTCGACTGAACCCCGGCGATGTTCTTTCACTACGCGGCAAAGGTAAGGCGAAAATAATCAGTATGGATGAGCGAACTAAAAAAGGAAATATTCGTTTAGAAGTGGATCGATACATATGATAAAAAAGGGGAGCGTGCTTTATGACTAAACAGCGAATTGAATATTGCGTACCAGAAGAGACAGAGCAGCGACTGGATCATTTTTGCTGCGCGCTGCCAGGAGATTATTCAAGAGAATATATTAAGCGATTGATCACGGCTGGAGATGTCTTGGTTAATGGAGAGAAAAAGAAAGCAAGTTATCATGTTAAATCAGGAGAAAACATCACCTTAACGATTCCAGATCCGGTCCCATGTCATATGCAAGCTCAAGACATACCACTTGACATCATCTATGAAGATGACGATGTGATCATTGTTAATAAGCCCCAGGGAATGGTCGTTCACCCTGCTCCCGGAAACAGCAGTGGAACCCTTGTTAACGGATTGCTTTTTCACACCAAGAACTTATCGAATATTAACGGGGTAATGCGACCGGGGATTATTCACCGGATTGATAAGGATACCTCTGGCTTATTGATGATCGCAAAAAATGATGTAGCACACCACAGCTTATCAGAGCAGCTTAAGGCGCATAGTATCCTCAGACGCTATTACGGTCTGGTAAAAGGAAGTGTTAAGCCCCATCGCGGTACGGTGGACATGCCCATTGGCAGACATCAACAGCTCAGAATAAAAATGGCGGTGGTGGAAAAAAACTCAAAATCAGCGATTACGCATTTTGAAGTTGTTAAGCGGTATGCCCAGTATACCCTCCTGCGTTTTCAGCTGGAAACCGGCCGGACGCATCAAATCCGAGTACACATGGAAAAAATCGGCCATCCGTTGGTAGGAGATCCATTGTACGGGAAGGGAGACAAGAACAACCCCTTTAAGACGGAAGGTCAATGTCTCCATGCTCATACTCTGGGTTTTACACATCCTCGAACGGGTGAACGTTTAGTTTTTAGAACACCGCTTCCAGAAGCGTTTAAATTGGTATTAAAGAATCTAAAATAAGCTAAACCGAATCGACAAAAACGTCCATTGATTCAATAGCTTCCTGAGTTGGAGTTACATACATGGTGTTTTGATGGGTAAAGATAACCATGCCCGGTTTGGCTTTACTCGGTTTTTTGAGGTATCTAAACTCAAGGTAATCAACGGCGACATTGCTTGAACCTTTTGATTTGCTATACCATGCCGCCAAATTGCCAGCTTCCAGTAGTGTCTTTTCAGTGATGAAGCGTCCACCAGCCACAATCAGTACATGGGAACCAGGAGCATCTTTGACATGAAGCCAACAGTCTTCGTTTTTGCCCATTTTAGTGGATATGAAATCATTCTGGTAATTGTTTTTACCAACAAAAATATGGAAGCCTTCGGATGAAATATAATGCAAGGGTTTTGAAGGAACCTGTTTTTTCTTATCTTCTTTCGAAAGCGCCTTTTTGTTAAATTCAGAATGGAGAAATTCATGGCGGATCTCATCCAGTTCGGCTAACTCAGTGGACTGGTTTAAACTGTTGACCAAGCTCTCCAAATAATAGACTTTTTCTTCAGTTTCTAAAATATAACCAACGAGATGTTTTAGTGCAATTTTGCTTTTGTTGTACTTTTTATAGTAGTGTTGGGCGTTTTGAGCCGGGGTACGATTGACTTTTAACGGGATATCGAGGGTTTGACAGTCGGGATCGTAGTAGTTAATCAGAGTCGCAATTTCCTGACCTTTTTGGATGGCATAAATATTGGCGGTGATTAAATCGCCGTAAAGTTTAAATTTTTCGCTTTTGTGGGAGGCCTCCACATCCTGTTGGAGGTTGGCCAGCTTTTTAATATTTTTTTTGACCAGAAGATCAAGCTGCTGACTAAGATTGGCCGCCCGAGTTTTGAAGCGTAGCGCTTTATCCCGTTTAAAGTAATAGGCTTCAAGCATTTTTGAAATAGACGGATATGTCTCACTGCGATGATCGGCCCGTAAATAGTGGAGGTCAACGGTCGAAAAATCGACCATTTTCCGCCCCAGATAGAGAATCACAGGGACAGCGTGTTGTTCTATTTCGTTAACAACCTGAGCAAATCCTGCATATAAAAATTGCGTTTGCTTTTTGGTGAGATCGGATCCATTAGAATGGGGGTCGACACCGCTGCGGAAGGCAATCTCTTTAGCGATGTTGGGACTGATACCGAGAAACGCCTGAATAAAAAATTTTTCTACTGACAAGTTGCGATGATTGGTTAAGAGTTCATAAAAATGTTTCTCGTCAATTCCAGTAAATCCATGGCGATTATTCTCCGGAGGATAAACGTAATCTCGTCCCGGCAGAATTTGACGGTAACGACTGGAAGTCGAACCTACTTTTTTCATCGAATCGAGAATTTTCATGGATTCATCAACCAGGATAATATTGCTGTTTCGACCCATTATTTCAACCAGTAATTTTCGGACAACCGTTTCATTGAAATCATTTTTGGATGAAATAGATAATTCCATGACGCGATCAGTTTCATGCTGGGTAATCGCAACAATAGTACCATTGAGAATATATTTCCTCAATACCATGCAAAAACTTGGCGGCGCACTGGGGTTTTCTTTCATTTTTTCTGTCAAATAGGCGCGGGGATTGCCGGTGTTGGCAGAAAGTAAGAGATGGTGTTTTTGATTTCCATGGTTAACTAAAAGCCGGATTTCATCGAGCTCCGGTTGATAAATTTTTCGTATTCGACCTCCAATTAAGAGGGGTTTAAATTCTTCGATTAAGTGATACAGGGTTACGCCATCATAAGCCATATAAAAATGCTCCTTTCAAGTAGTCAGATCGTGATAGGATGATTTTATCATGTTATTCACCGATATAAAAGGGTTTTTAAAATCAAGAAATAAGAATTGATTAAGTAAAGTGTAACCAAAATCTATTTAGTGTTTAATGAGTAGGGAATCGTTGACATTTTTATAAGGATTAGATATAGTGTATTGATTAAACAACTATGATAAAAATTGTGCCATAGTGTTTAATAATCTTTTGTTTAAATAATGCATAAATTACAAGAAAAGCAGTGGCCAGGATATGAGTTTGATTTTTAAATATGCTGAAATTTACTAGGTGTATGGAAATGGAGAAACATCATGAAAAGTATGACAGGCTTCGGGCGAAAAGATTATCGTGATGAGGAATTTGATTGTTCAATAGAAATAAAAACAATTAATCATCGATTCAGAGATTTTTTTGTTAAAATTCCCAAAACCCTTAATCCAATCGAAGAAAAAATCCGAAATACAGTTTCGCAAAGTATTGCCAGAGGACGAATCGAGATATTTATAAAATATTCGGAATTCGGGATCAAGAATCGTCGAATTGTCTTTAATCGTGATCTTGCTAAAAATTACATTTCAGTATTAAATGAAATTCGTCGACTTGATTCAATGATAGGGGATGACCTGAGTTTATCCTTAATTTCTAAATTTCCAGATGTCATTATAATTGAAGAAGATATCGATGACTATGAGAGCATCTGGCTAAAAATTCAGCCGATTTTAATAAAGGCCCTTGAAGAAGTTGATGCCAGTCGTGAACGTGAAGGAAGTGCCTTAAAAGCTGATGTTGTCAGTCGCTGTGTTGTTATTCAAAATTATGTTAAACAGATCAGAGAGAAAAGCCCGGAAATGCTGGAACGCTACAGAGGTGAATTGCGGGAAAAAATATCTTCCTACGTCGAGTCGGTTGAAATAGACGAAAAACGTTTATTAACTGAGGTCGCTGTGATGACCGACAAGTTAAACATCGACGAAGAATTAACCCGTCTGCAAAGCCATTTGGATCGGTTGGAAGGTATGGTCGAAGAAACTGAACCGGTTGGCAGAAAATTGGATTTTCTGATCCAGGAGGTAAACCGTGAGATCAATACCATTGGATCAAAAGCCAGCGATTTAGCGATTGCTAATAGTGTTGTTGATGTTAAAAGTGAGATCGAAAAAATTAGAGAACAAATACAAAATATTGAGTAGGGGTGTTAAATAAATCTATGAGTGATTGTCCAGTAGTAAACCAGGAATTAAAAAAAGAACATTTAACAGAATCTTTTTTCGAACGAGAAAAGGGTATTCTCATTGTAATATCAGGACCCTCCTGCGCCGGTAAGGGTAGTGTATGTAAAATTATTTGTCGAAAGAACCCAGATCTCAGGCTGTCAATTTCTGAAACCACGAGACAGCCAAGAAACAGTGAGAAGCATGGGCGAGATTATTTTTATATTTCTAAGGCCGCTTTTGAAGAAAGAATTAAGCAAGGACAGTATCTGGAATACGCAACAGTTTATGAAAACTACTATGGAACACCTAAAGATTATGTGGAAGATCTATTGGAATCTGGATTTGATGTCATTCTGGAAATTGATATCCAAGGCGCAGCTAAGGTTCGAACCAACTATAAAGAAGGTATTTACATTTTTATTGTTCCGCCATCGATGCAGGAATTGAAACGGCGAATTGAAGAGCGGGGAACGGAAAGTAAAGAACAAATGGATATGCGTTTAAATTGCGCCTATGAAGAAATGAAGAATGCCGATGATTACAGTTATATCGTCATCAACGATGATCTGGGCGATGCGGCACAACGGGTACAAAGTATCATAACGGCTGAAAAATGCCGAACTGAGAGACTAAAAAATAAAATTGAAGATATACTTGGGAGGTAACAATGCGATATCCTGCATTAAATGACTTAATTAAATTAGCGGACAATAAATATTCATTAGTATTGGCAACAGCTAAACGGGCGAGAGAAATAGTAGAAGGTGATGAGCCATTGGTGAAAATAAAAATCGATAATCCGGTTACAATCGCAACCAATGAGATTTCGGAAGAAATGATCCATTGTGTACATAAAGTTCATGAACCGGATGAGGATTTGAGTTCTTTAAAGGCCGCTGATAATCAGGACACAGCATTATTAGCAGAATAGGATTAACTGACTGTGAAAATTGCCGAAGTTTTTTTAAACCAGACCAACAAACGTATCGATCATCCCTATGACTATCGTATTCCTCAACAGCTAGAATCAGTCATTGAAGCAGGAATACGTGTTGTTGTACAGTTCGGGATCGGAAATCGGCGGGTTGAAGGTTTTATTATATCAATTAAAGAAACAACTAATTTTACCGGTAGAATCAAAGAAATTACGGAAATTATTGATAGTCAACCAATTTTAAATAAAGAACAAATAGAATTGTGTCTTTGGATGAAGACCACCTATTGTTCTTTATTTTATGAAGCCCTTTCTTATTTTACGATGTCAATACAAGTTAAAGATGAGACCTATTATTACAAAAACCTGGGCAGTTTTGACCTGAATTTGAAAGAAAATTGGTTTTTGGAGCATTATTATCCAAAAGATCAAAAGACCCTTCGACAAAAAAAAGTAAAACCGGAAGACCGCGTTATTTTGGTTGAGTTGGTTGAGAGAAAAATACTCGCTGCAAAAAAAAGATGGAGAATTCTGAGTGATCCCACTGCCGCAGAAACTGTGGGAGAAATAAGCTATCACCTAACTGATCTTGGACGCGAAGCCATTGACAGCAATAAAAGGATGGGCAAAAAGCAACTTGAACTACTAAAAAGTCTGCAAAATAATGATATGATGGCAGCAGATCTAAAAATGCTATCGGCACAATTTAAAAAAAGCCTAAACCCATTGATCTTAAAAAATTATGTGATTGAATATGAGGCTTCACCTCATCAAAACGCATACAATTCATCTCGATTTGAAAAGCAAAGACGATCAGTTGTTTTAACAGCTCATGAGCAGCTTAATTACAAGCGGTACCTGGAACTGACGAAAGCGAAATCAGGTGTTTTTTTTCATGTGTTTGATGGGACCAGCAAATATCGACTGTTTTTCAAAGCAATTGAAGACCAGCTAAAATCCGGGAAGTCGGCTGTCGTTATCTTTCCGGAAGTCAATATGACGTTTTCGCGAATGGAAATGTTTTACAAGTACTTTGGTGACCTAGTAGGGGTTTTTCATGGGCAGCTCACCCCAAAAGAACGCACAGATCTGTATCGGCGAGTACGCGATGGGGAACTTAAAGTGGTCATTGGTGTGCGAACGGCCCTGTTCTTACCATACCAAAATCTGGGTCTGATCATTATTGATGATGACCACGACCCGTCACATATCAGTATCTCAACACCGCGGTTTCATATCGCCGATATTGCTAAAAAAGTGAGTGCGTTAATGGGTGCAACTTATCTTATCGCGGATGATACGCCACGGGTGGCGACTTGGTACCAAATCGAAAAAAATGAGATCGCCAAGATCCAAATTGGTGTCGAACAGAAGCTTCGACAGGCCATTGAAATTGTTGATATGCAAAAGGAAATGCACCAGGGAAACATGGGTATTTTAAGCCGAACCCTGGTTAAATATTTGACAACCAGCTTATTACATAAACGCATGGGTGTTTTATTTATTAATAATAAGGGTTATGCCAACAGTGTTTTATGCCGTAACTGTGGCCATGTTGAGAAATGCCCCCAATGTGGCGTCGCTTTAAAATACTTCAATCAGGATCATTCATTGCATTGTCATTACTGCGGCTACAAAAAAGCGGTTCCAATAAAGTGTCCGAAATGTAACAGCGAAAAAATTAGACACATGGGTTTTGGGCTCGATCAGTTAGAAGAGTATCTTAGTAAAGTTTTACCAGACGCGCGAATTGGAATTGTCCAGGGGGCGATGAATCGTACTGAAATAAAAAAAATGAATCGGGCGATCAGCGACGGTGAGATCGATATATTAATTGGAACCCAGGTTATCATCAAACACTTTAATTTTACCAATGTTGGTGTTGCTGCCGCTGTTTTGATTGATCGCGATCTTAATCAGGGGAACTATCAGGCGTCAGAAACAGTCTATCAGACATACAGTCGTTTTTTTGTAAAAGCCATGGATGGTACAACAAAGGGACTGATTCAAACCCATGAGCCTGAAAATGAAACAATTTATTCCATCAAGAATGAAAACTTCCAGGAGTTTTACCGGGGTGAAATACGCTATCGTCAACTGATGAAATACCCGCCAATTGTTAACATGGTTAGTTTTAGTGTTTTTCAAAAGAATGAAAAAGAAGCGGAAAACGATGCGTTTTCGTTGTACGTTGCCATAAAAAATGAATTAAAAATGTTTGGCGATGGGCATACAGTTTACAAGCCGGTGCGAGTCGGAGCAACTAAAGGTGGAAACATTACCTATCAAATTGTGCTCAAGACATTAAAGGCAGAGGTTTTTCAAAATTTAATGCCAAAAATCATTAAGCTTGGTATAATAGAAGCGTTAAAATCGAAGGTATCTGTTCATATAGATTTATAAAAGACTCAATGAATCAGGAGGATAAAATGGCAATTCGACAAATCAGAATTGATGAGGACCCAATTCTTAGAAAAAAGTCCCGGGTTATCGAAGCAATCGATGAAAAAATAAAAATATTAAATGACGATATGGTGGAAACCATGGGAGAAGCCGATGGGGTTGGTTTGGCTGCCCCCCAAGTCGGTATTTTAAAACGGCTGTTTGTTATCGATGTAGGGGATGGACCCATGACCTTTATTAATCCGACTATCATTTCTACTGAAGGTGAAGAAGAAGATGAAGAAGCTTGCCTCAGTCTTCCGGGACAGTCGGGGATAGTCAAACGACCACAATCATTAGTTGTTGAAGCAACCGATCTGGAAGGCACTGTTTTTCAACTTTTCTGTTCAGATCTGCTGGCAAGAGCAGTTTGCCACGAACTTGATCACCTCGATGGAATTTTATTTATTGATCGAGTTGAAAAATGAAAAATATTAAGGTGATATTTATGGGAACAACCGATTTCGGTGTTCCTGCGCTGGAAAGTTTGATAGCCGCCAGATATGAGGTCGTCGCAGCAATTTGTCAGCCGGATCGACCCAACAAAAGAGGTAAAAAAATTGAAATGCTTCCGTTAAAAACCAAAGCATTAGAGCTGGGAATCCCGGTTTTACAACCTGAAAACATTAAGGAACCTCAATTCATTGACCAATTAAAGCGTTTTGCCGCGGATATTTTTATCGTTGCGGCCTATGGACAGATCCTATCTAAAGAAATCTTAGCGATACCAGTCTATGGCGCCTTAAATATCCACGGCTCGTTATTGCCGGAATATCGGGGCGCCGCACCAATTCAACGGGCGATCATCGACGGAAGAGCAAAAACAGGTGTTACCATTATGCAAATGGCCGAAGGTATGGATACCGGAGATATGCTGGCAAAGGCGGAATGTCCAATTACGGAGACCACAACTTTTTTTAGCCTCTATCGTGATCTATCAGTTTTAGGCGCAGCTTTACTTATTGAAACGGTAAAAAATCTGATTGAAGGATCGCTGACGCCGGAGCCCCAAAATGATGCCTTGGCCACCTATGCCCAGAAAATACTTAAAGATACCGGTCATATCAATTGGACAAAAAGCAGTCGAGAGATACTATTTTTGATTAACGGTACGGATCCTGTGCCAGGGGCACATGCGGTTTATCGGGATCAAAAAATAAAATGCTTTCTTCCTGAGATTATCGCCTGGGAAGGGCTAGAAAAACCGGGAACCATTGTTATCGCCAGTGATCGCAGCGGACTAGCGGTGAAAACCCGGGATGGCGCTTTAAAGATTGGTTCCGTGCAAGCACCAGGTAAAAAGCGGATGGAAACCACTGTTTTTTTACGCGGGAAAAAAATGGAGACTGGAACAGTTTTAAACTAGTCTAAGCAGTTCTTTAGGAAACGATGCTAAGATTTTAAAAAATAAAGGAGGATATGCAATGTTTTTTTTAGAGTATTATTGGACGATGCTGATACTTGTTCCGGGAATCATTTTTGCGGCCTATGCTCAGCACCAGGTAAGCAGCGCTTACAAAACCTATAGCAGGGTGCCAACTAAAAATGGGATGACTGGGGCAGACGCAGCCCGTCTACTGTTAAACGCTAATGGATTAAATAGCATCAATATTGAAAACGTGGCAGGAAATTTAACCGATCACTACGACCCAAGGCATAAAATCATGCGCTTGTCTTCCGGAGTAGGACAACAGGCAAGCGTCGCAGCAGTCGGGATTGCCGCTCACGAAACGGGTCATGCAATTCAAGACAAGGAAGGCTATTGGCCGTTGCGGTTTAGAGGTTTTATTGTGCCCATCACTGGTTTTGCCTCAAATTTAGCCTGGCCACTTTTTTTTATCGGGCTTTTATTTGGACAAACCTCTGGTTGGGGAGTGACGTTTATGAATCTGGGAATCATTCTCTTTTCATTTAGTCTCTTTTTCACAATCGTTACCTTACCGGTGGAATTTAATGCCAGCAAGCGTGCCATTACTGCACTCGTTGACAATAATCTCTTGCAGCCGGGAGAAGAAGTTGGTGTTAAAAAGGTTTTAAGAGCAGCGGCGCTCACTTATGTTGCGGCTGCGCTAATGGCTTTGTTAACATTGATTCGGTTACTCGTATTAAGAGGTTCAAGAGATTGAAAAATATTCGAAAAATTGCCTTAGAAACACTACTGAAAATTGACTATGATGGAGCCTACTCCAATCTGGAAATCAAAAGAACCTTGCAATGCCTTGTCATTAAAGACGAAGACCGTCGCCTTTACTTAAATATTGTTTATGGCTGTCTTCAAAATCAGATTTATTTGGATTATCTAATCAAACAGCAAAGTAGTCGACCCGTAAATAAGTTGCACAAAGAGGTTAGTGAGATATTAAGAATAGCCATCTATCAACTCTATTTTTTGGATAAGATTCCCAATTATGCGATTGTCAATGAATCAGTCAATTTGGCCGCAGAGCTTCAGCCGCAGGCTAAAGGATTCATTAATGGTGTACTGCGAAACATTATGCGAAAAATTGAAAGTGATGGAAAAGAATTTAAATTTGAGAACTGGGGAAATGAAAAGGAAGCATTGTCAATACGCTATTCGGTGCCACTGTGGATTGTCCATAAGTATTATGAAGTTTTTGGTGTGGAAAAAGCCGAGGCAATCATTCCCCTGTTAAATGAAAAACCGCCATTTACGGTGCGCTGTAACACTTTGAAAACATCACAAGATCAATTGATTAAAGACTTTCAGGGTGCCGGGGTCGATGTAATACCCGGAACCTTGTCGCCCAATGCCATCCACCTGACTAACCTGGGGATTTTTGAGAGTAACATTGAAAATTTTCATTTATACCGAGATGGCCATTTTCTAATTCAGGATCAGGCCGCGATGCTGACGGTCGAGCGGTTAAATCCCAAACCGGGGGATCGGGTTTTGGACATGTGTGCGGCACCGGGCGGGAAAACAACCTATCTGAGTCAGATGATAAAAAATCAGGGACAGATCATTGGTCGGGATGTATACGCCAGTCGTCTGGAGCTTATCAAACAAAGCATGCAGCGGCTGGGTTGTACAAATATCAGTCTTGAAGATCAGGATGGCTGTGATTTTTCGCAAGCCGATGAAGCCTCATTTGATAAAATTCTATTGGACGCTCCCTGTACAGGTCTTGGGGTAATCAGACGAAAACCGGAGATAAAATATCATAGTACCAAAGAAGGCCGCAAAGCATTGGTAAAGATGCAGGCGATCTTACTTGAAAATGCCGTCCGCTATCTAAAACCCGGTGGTGAGCTGCTTTATTCAACCTGCACCGTTAACAAAGATGAAAATGAAAATCAAATAAAAAAGCTTTTGGTTAAATTTCCCCGACTGCAGATCATTCCCGATAACAAAGGCAATGACTATACCTATACCAGCCCTCTAATCGATGGCTGCGACAGTTTTTTTATGTGTTTATTAAAAAAATAGCAAGGCTGGTTTTGTAACGGGCGGGCTTTGATAAACAATAACCAGAGAAAAAGAATTTTGAAAAAATTGAATTTGTTCAATTGTTTTGATATAATAATACAATCTATGTAAAGCATCCCGTTTAGTGTAATGCTTCTCTGATAGTATAGGAGTAAAACATGAAGGAAAATATTTTTGGCAAAGACATCAGTGAGTGTGAAGGACTCATGATCGGCCTTGGTGAAGCCAGGTATCGTGGGCAACAATTGTATCAATGGCTCTATGAGAAAAAATGTGAAAACTTTAGTGAGATGACCAATTTTTCCTGCGGTTTAAGAGAAAAGTTATCAAAAAAATATGAATTATTTCATGGTAGCATTCAAACCAAGCAGGAAGATCATCATGATGGTACAAAAAAATATTTAATTGAGCAAAAAGATGGTCAATACATTGAAGCTGTGTTAATGCACTATGAACATGGCGCTTCGTTATGTGTGTCAACACAGGTTGGATGTAACATGGGGTGTAAATTCTGTGCCTCCACAAGGGGCGGTAAAATCAGAGATTTAAGCGCCGGAGAAATATTGGATCAGATTTATTTAGTAGAAAAAGAAGAAAATATGCGAATTTCTAATGTTGTCATCATGGGGATTGGCGAACCGCTTGATAATTATGATGAAGTGATCAAGTTTATTCGTATTGCCAATACGGGCTTTGGAATCGGTCAACGTAAGATCAGTCTTTCCACCTGTGGAATTATTCCGGGGATCGAAGCTTTAGCGGATGAAAATTTGCAGATTAATCTTGCCATATCGCTGCATTCTGTTTTTTCAGAGCAACGAAAAGTGTTGATGCCAATCGCAAGTCGCTATGAGTTTGAGCCATTGATGGCGGCCTGTAAATCATATTTCAAAAAAACCGGAAGACGCATTACCTATGAGTATGCCCTAGTCGACGGTTATAATGATCGTGATGAAGATATCGTGGGATTGATCAAACTGTTAAAAGGAAGTCAAAACCATTTGAATCTGATTGGTTTAAATGAGATCCAGGAAACGGATTATAAAGAGAGTCCCCGATTAAAATACTTCCTTGGGGAGCTGGAAAAATACGGCATTAATGTTACGTTGAGGCGAAAAATGGGAAGAGAAATTGACGCTGCATGTGGTCAGCTTCGAAAAAAAAGATATGAGGATAAGGTGAGTGTATGAAATGTGCCTATGGATCCAATGTTGGATCACTGAGAAAGGTAAATCAAGATGCCTACTTGGCAGCAACCATAAAAAATGTTGATCGTCTTTCTTATGTTTTTGCAGTGGCAGATGGACTGGGAGGGCATCGCAGCGGTGAAATAGCAAGTAAAACAGCGGTCGATTTTATTAAGAATAATTTATCGGGAATTAAAAATTATTTTGATCCCGAAGAGATGATGTCTTTTGTAAAAGCCATTAATTTAGAACTTAAAAAAAATGGTGACGATGAGCCCGCACGTTTGGGTATGGCAACAACCCTGACCATGTGTATCGTTGATGGAAATTATTTGTGTATTTGTCATGTCGGCGACAGCCGAACCTACAGTATTACAGAGGATGCAATTATCCGCCTGACGAAAGACCACTCACTTGTTCAAATCCTGGTTGATGAAGGAAAAATAACCCAAGAGGAAGCAGAAATACATCCCCAGAAAAATGTAATTACCCGGGCTCTGGGAACCGATAACTCAGTGAATGTTGATTTTTATCGTTATGAGATCAATCCGGAAGCAATCTATATGATCTGTTCGGATGGTCTTTTTAATATGGTTTGCGACCAGGATATGAAGACCGTTATTTTGGAAAATAGTCTGGAAGATGCAGCAAAAAAACTCATCGATCTGGCAAACATAAACGGAGGCAAGGACAATATCACCGTTGTCCTATTTAAGCCTCTGGAAGGGGTGCCAAATGCTAAGTAGAACCTTAGGAAAACGTTATGAGATTGTGGAATTAATTGGACGAGGTGGGATGGCCTATGTTTATAAAGCTCGGGATTTAAAACTGAATCGTTATGTGGCAGTTAAAGTGCTACGTGAAGAGTATACTGAAAATGAACAGTTTATTAAAAAATTTGATCGGGAATCTCAAGCTGTCGCCTGTCTATCTCATCCTAATATTGTCGGCGTCTATGACGTTGGCGTTCAGGATAATATTTACTACATTATCATGGAATATGTCGATGGGATTACCCTGAAACAATACTTAATGAGAAAAGGACGCCTTGATTATATTGAGGCCACCCGCTTTGTAATGGATATATCAAATGCTCTGCGGTGTGCTCATGAGAACAAAATTATTCATCGGGATATTAAACCACATAATATTCTCTTGACTCGGGATCTGGTTCCCAAGGTTGCAGACTTTGGAATCGCCCGGGCGATTACCAGTTCAACGGTCACCATGACCAATCAAACGATGGGTTCGGTTCACTATATTTCGCCGGAACAAGCCAAGGGTGGATTTGTGGATGAGCGATCGGATCTCTATTCATTGGGGATTTTATATTATGAGCTGTTAACGGGAAAGCTTCCTTTTGACGAAGAAAATACCGTCACCATTGCGATCAAACACATTCAGGAAGAGATTGTCCCACCCAAGTTGCTGGAGCCCAAAATACCAGAACGCGTTAATCAGATTGTCATCAAGCTGACTCAAAAAAAACCGGACGAGCGCTATCAGAATACCGATGAACTTATGGAAGATCTTGAAGCACTGTTAGAAAACTTAAGTGTTGGGGCAGGTGATGGCAATCATCTGAGTAATGACACCCACATCATTCGAGAAGGACTTTTTCATGTTGAGAACACTGGCAGTCATGCGACGATTAATCCGGATGATGATGAGGATGATGACGAATATTATTATGAAACACCAAAAGAAACGGCAGCTAGAAAAAAGAAGCGTAAGATGGTGCTTCTTTCAGTGTTGGCTGTTGTGGGCATTCTGGCTATAAGTGCTATGGCATATGCCTTCTTTTCAGGAAAAACTGTTGATGTCCCGAATATAACGGGGAAAACGACCACAGAAGCGAAAACCACGCTGGAGAAATTAAATCTGGTTCTGGAAATTGAAAAAGAAGTTTATAATGCAGAAGTAGAAGCGGGATTGATCATTACTCAGAATCCGGAAAGCGGCAAGGAATTGCAAAGTGGGAAAACAGTCAAGGTAACAGTCAGCAAAGGAGTCAAGACCGGAAATATCCCGACCGTTATCGGGATGAGTGAAACAGAGGCAATAAAAGCAATTGAAGCGGCTAATTTTGTGGTTGGTGAGATAAAGAGAGAGTTCAACAGCGATTATAATGCGGACATTGTTTTTCAAATGAATCCCAACGCAAATACGACGGCCAATGAAGGAACGAAGGTTACGATTTACGTAAGTAAGGGCGAAAATCTAGTCACTGTACCAAGTGTAATTGGTCAAACGGAAGCCGATGCTAAAAATACCATTACGAAGGCGGGGTTGACAGTTGGAACAATTAGCTATGAAACCAGTGGTGATTATACCAAAGGAATGGTTATGAAACAGTCTCCCACCGATGGGAATCAGGTTGCTAACGGATCAAATGTAGCGATTGTTATCAGCAGCGGGAAGAAATCGACGCAGAAATTGACCATTGATTTAAGTGAGTATATTCAAACGACTCCAGCAAAATCGGTTAAGGTTAGAGTTGTTTTAACTGCGGCAGATAATACCGAAACGGTAATTTATGAAGGAACAAATCTGTCTGACGACGTCTTTTCAGTCAATGTCGAGGGTATTGATCGCGAAACCTATGAGGTATTTATTGATGGATCCAGCGTTGGAACGGGCTATATTGATTTTTAAAGATAAATAATTGGTTGATTAAAACTGAACTGATACTACGGGTTTATATAACAATTAAGCATTCAATTCGTACATTTCCATGAAAGGTTCGACTGGAACAATGTTTCAATTGATTATACAGACCCGTATTTAATTTTCAGATGTAGCGATATCAGAAGAGAGAAAAGTTGCGCAAGGAGGATTAGATTGATATCAAACGAACAGGTAACGGGAAAAATTATTAAGGGCATTGGCGGATTCTATTATGTTAAAACAAATCACGGCCATGAGGTGTTGGAGTGTAAGGCAAGAGGTGTCTTAAGGCACCAGAAAATCATACCAACCGTTGGTGATGAAGTGATGATTCAATCCGATAACCCTGGAGAATGGATGATCGAATCGATTCTCCCGCGAAAAAACATCTTTATCAGACCCCCTGTGGCCAATGTTGATATTGGCCTGATTGTGTTTTCAATGACACATCCCAAACCGAATTTATTACTTCTTGATATGCTATTAATTAGTTCGGAGATTCAAAATGTTACACCGGTTGTCTGCTTTACTAAAAGAGATTTGACAAGTTCTGTGGACGAAACGGCGATTAAAGAAATCTACGAAAAAACGCCGTATAAACTGTTTTTTTTCAGTCACAATGATACCGGCACCATGGATGAGATTATCGGCGAAATAGGCGGTAAAACAGCTTTTATGGCCGGCCCGTCAGGAGTTGGTAAATCGACCATGGCAAATTACTTATGTGCAGACCAAACCATGGAGACCGGCACCCTGAGTCAGAAATTAAAAAGAGGGAAACATACGACCCGTCATGTGGAATTGTTAGAAACTAAAAACGGTGGTTTCTTGTTAGACACCCCTGGGTTTTCATCTTACCAGATTTCGGAAATGATCAAACCGGAAGAATTGCGGGAGTACTTTCCAGAATTCTCCCGCGGGGAATGCCGATTTAAAAGCTGTCTCCACAAAGAAGAGCCAGGCTGTGATGTAAAAGAAGCTGTTGCGGCGGGAAAAATCAGTGCCGTTCGATACGAACATTATTTAAGTTTATTGGATGAAATAAAAAAGGATCAATACTGATGAAAGCGATCATTTTTACAAATGGTGAGTATCATAATAAAGTTTTTTACGCGAATTATGTAAATAAAATCAAGGCAGATTATCTGATCTGTGCTGATGGTGGAGCGAATTACGCCAGAGAACTAAACATTTACCCTGATATTATCATTGGGGATATGGATTCGATTACGGCGGAAACAAAAGCATTTTATAAAGAAACCAGGTATGCGTCGTATCCGCCTAAAAAAGATGAAACAGATACTGAGTTGGCAATTTCTCATGCGATAGAAAAAGGGGCAAGTGAGGTTGTTATCCTTGGTGGCCTGGGTTCCCGGATGGATCATAGCCTTGCCAATATCTATTTGCTGAAGCGCTTTATGGATGTTGGAATTGAAGCTGAAATAGTTAATGAAAATAATCGCATTCGCTTAATTGGTAGAACAACAGAATTTCACTTTCCGATCGGTACGATTATTTCGTTATTGCCAATTGATGGCGATGTCGAGGAGCTGACGATTACCGGATTTGAGTATCCCATCACTGCAGGACAAATGGTCATGGACAAACCGTATGGCATCAGCAATGTGACAAATAAAAGCACTCAGCAGATCATTTTAAAAAAGGGAACGCTGTTGATGGTTATTCCGAAAGATTAAAAAAGTGAGAAGAATGTACAAACAGTAAGATGTTAAGCAGCGTGGAAATTAGATCGCTGTCAAACAGCTGCCAGACGAGCAGTGTGCTCGTTTGGCATTTTGCTTTGACACAAGAAAAAAGAGTCTCATTAAAGACTCTTCAACTATTGTTCCGAAGATAAAAGAGCCTAAGCTCTTTCGACTTTACCGGATCTCAAACAACGTGTACAAACACTAATTCGTTGTGGTGTACCTTCAATTACAACTTTAATTCTTTGCAAATTGGGTTTCCAAACTCGTTTATTGTGTTTATTTGAATGACTAACCTGGTTGCCACTAACAACGGTTTTTTTACATACAAAACATTCTTTAGCCATGACATAACCTCCCTTACGCTTACCTTTTATAAAACAAGGTGTATTATATCATGAAAATAAAAAATAAAGCAACAGAAATTTTGACTTAAGTGGAATTATTATGTAAAATAGATAAATAACAAAAGAAGGAGCAATTTTATGAAAGTAAATAGTGAATTAGGATATATTGATATTACCCGAAAAGCAATTGCAGATATTGCCGGAAACGCTGCGATGGAGTGCTATGGTCTGGTCGGAATGGCACATAAACGGGGAAAAGACGGCTTGATTGAAATTCTTTCAGGTGATCAGGCCAATAAAGGTGTCGGTGTAATCATCGAAGATGATCGATTAGTGATTGATTTGTATGTCATTGTCGAGTATGCGATTAAAATTTCAGTTGTCGCTGAAAATATCATATCCAATGTAAAATATCGAGTTGAAAAAGAAACATCACTAAAAGTAAAACGTATTTCTGTAAATGTAGTCAGCGTGCGTGTGTAGATGGAGGACAGAATGAAAACCCAGACAATTGACGGTGAAATGCTCATAAAAATGTTTCGTTATGGGGCTAAAAATTTAGAAATCAATAAACGAATAGTGGATGAACTCAATGTTTTTCCGGTGCCGGATGGTGATACTGGAACAAATATGTCGCTTACCTTTAGTCATTCGGTTTCTGAATTTGATAAAATAGAAAAATTGAATGTCTATAGTGTGGCCAAATCAGCCTCGTCAGGGGCCTTGATTGGTGCACGAGGAAATTCGGGGGTCATTCTTTCACAATTGTTAAGAGGCTTTGCAGAAGGCTGCAAAGCCCGGGAAGACCTGGATATCCCATCACTGGCTGGTGCTTTAAAACTGGCGTCAGATGTCGCTTATAAGGCCGTCATGAAACCCACCGAAGGCACAATTCTTACCGTTGCTCGGGAAATGGGCGAGTTTGCCATGGCGAAATACTCAACTTACGACAACCTGGAAAACTTTATGACGGATGTCATTGCTCACGGTAAGGTCACCCTTAAAAAAACTCCGGATTTACTTCCGGTGTTAAAAGAAGCGGGTGTAGTTGATGCAGGGGGACAGGGCCTTATTTGTATTGTCGAAGGAGCATTAAAAGCCCTGTTAAACGAAGAATTGGGTGTGGAGCTGGAGATTAAGCCAAGTAATCTGGACAAGTTTGTCGATGACTCGCATATGAAACCAGAAGATATTACCTTTGGCTATTGTACTGAGTTTATTATTAAAGAAGCTGAAGAAGTGGATGAAGGAGAATTAAGAACGTATTTAAATACGCTTGGAGACAGCGTCGTCGTCGTCAAGGATGATGCGATCGTTAAGGTCCATCTGCATACCGACAATCCAGGCCTGGCATTGGAGCGGGCTGGAAGTCTCGGGGGCTTAATCCGAATTAAAATTGACAACATGCGGGAACAATTTGCGGCCAAGGGAAAAAAAGCAGATGACACCTTAATACCCTATGGGTTTATTGCTGTTTCACCTGGAGAGGGACTAACCAAGCTCTTTAAAGACCTTGGGGTAACTCGGGTTATTGCCGGCGGTCAGACGATGAACCCCAGCACCCAGGATTTTTTGAACGAAGTGGATAAACTGAATGCCCAAACCATTTTTATTTTTCCCAACAACAGCAATATTATTATGGCCGCCAAGCAAGCCAGCGAAATATCGGATAAGCAGGTTCACGTCATCACATCAAAAAATATTCCCCAATGTATCGCTGCGATGTTGGCGTTTTCTCCTGAAACAGCCGCCGCAGCGAATGCTTCGGCCATGTCAGAAGCGATTAAACAAGTCGCTACTGGGGAAGTAACCTATGCCGTCAGAGATACAAAAATCAATGGCTTAAAAATCAAGAAATCCAATGTTATCGGGATTAGCGGGGGCGAAATAAAGTTCACCGGGAAAAATATTGAGGACGTTACCAAAGAACTGCTCAGTGATATGGTAAACGCGGATAGCGAGCTGATCTCGATTTATTACGGAAAAGATGTTTCCGAAGACGACGCGAATGCACTGGCTGAGGAACTGGCCGATCGTTTTGAAGAATGCGATGTAGAAATGCATTACGGTGGACAACCCCTGTATTATTATATCGTGTCAGTGGAGTAGTCTTAAATCGGGCCAGTACAAGATAAATATGAGGAAAAATGATGAAATGGGAAGATTCACTGGAAAAAATAAAAGGAGTCGGACCCAAGCGGCGTGAAGCCCTGGAGAAGGCCGGAATTAAATCAGTGGGTGATCTACTGTCATATTATCCCAGAAGATACATTGATCGAAACGTCTTTGGGAGTTCGGCACAAGTTTATGAGGATCAGGAAATTTCGATTAAAGCGACTATTCTAGATCGTGGTCGGCTCAATCGAATACGGGGAAATCTATCGATTTTTTCAGTGCCGCTACTATGGGAAGAAAAAAAAATCGCGGCGGTGTTTTTTAATCAACCCTATTTAAAAGGGTCCTTCCAGGAGAATCAGGATTATTATTTCTATGGCAAGGTGAAAAAAAACCATGGGGATATAAAGATCACTAATCCGCAGTTTGTGAGTGCCAATCATCCGGGTAATTTCTTTGAGTTGACACCAGTGTATCGCAAGATTCAGGGGCTTCCCGGTAGCGTTATACCCAAAACCTTGAGTCAACTCTTTACGGCCGAACTTGAGGTGCCTGACGCGATGCCGGCGGAAATCCGCTCCTCTGAAAAATTGCTGGATATGAAAAGTGCTTTAAAGGCGATTCATTTTCCGAAAAAGCCTGAAGATGTTGTTCGGGGGATTGACCGGCTCAAATTCAATGAAGCACTAAAAATAAATATGGGGATCATGGCCGGGGCCCGGGAAAAAAGGTACTCGGATATTGACATTAATCTGTTTGCCGGTTTAGAGCCCTTTATTGGCAGCTTGCCATATGATCTGACTGCCAGTCAGCGCTCAGTAATTGGTGACATGATTGCTGATTTAAAAAGCGGCCAGGTCATGAATCGGCTGGTTCAAGGTGATGTGGGATCTGGTAAAACCGTTATTGCGGTGATTGCGGCCTGTCTGATGGCACAAAATGGCTATCAGACAGCGTACATGGCTCCAACTGAGATATTGGCTATGCAGCATGGTCGTAACTTTGCTGACCTTTTAAAAAACGCCGGCATTACTGTGGAAGTGGTAACCGGAAGTCTCAAAGCCAAAGAGAAGCGCGAAATTCTTGAGCGGGTAGCAAAGGGAGCAGTATCGGTAATTATCGGCACCCACGCGCTGATTCAACAGTCGGTGGAATACTATAACCTGGGGTTGGTGATCACCGACGAACAACATCGTTTTGGGGTAAAGCAGCGGAGTCAGTTAGCATTAAAAGGTAGAAAGCCCCACACCATGGTTATGAGTGCTACGCCAATCCCGAGAACCCTGGCTTTGATCCTGTACGGAGATTTGTCGGTTTCTTATATCGATGAACTGCCCAAAGGCCGAAAACCGATTAAAACCTACTGCTATAATGAAGCGTCACTGTATAAAATTCTGGGCTTTGTCGAGGAGCAAATGTCAAAAGGTCGGCAGACCTTTGTGATATGTCCATTTATCGAGGCATCAGATGAGCTTCTAGAGGTTCGCGATACGGAATCGGTGTATTTGGAATTACTACAAAAAATTGATCCGAAATATCGAATGGCATGCCTTCATGGTCGTCTAAAAAGTGAGACTAAAGAAGCGATCATTCAGGCATTTAATCAGGGTCAGATCGATTGTCTGGTGGCAACCAGTATTATTGAGGTTGGTATTGACGTGCCTAACGTTAGTACAATGATTATTCTCAGTGCCGAACGATTTGGGCTATCCCAACTCCATCAGCTGCGTGGTCGGGTGGGGCGGGGAAATCATCAGTCTTTTTGCTTTCTGGTCACCAATTCTAAAAGCGAAGATACCCTGGCCCGGATGAAGGTGATTGTAAACAATCGTGACGGACGAAAGATTGCCGACGAGGATTTTAAATTGCGGGGACCAGGAGATTATTTTGGGTTTAAACAGCACGGCTTGCCCAAATTGGGTTTACTTGATCCCACCCAGGAACTGGTCTTGATTAAACGAACAAAAGAGATCGCCGAGGTTATTTTTGAATCTACCAGTCAGGAAATGATGACCTTTCAACACGACGTATTAAAATCATTTTATATTGAGATAGCAGATATATCATTTAACTAGGAGGAAAAATGCGAATAATTGCCGGGGAGAAGCGTGGAAAAAAATTGGTGACGATCACTGGTGATACGATCCGACCAACAGCAGACAAAATCAAAGGGGCAATTTTCAATAGTCTCCAGAATGAAATTAGAGAAGCAGCCGTATTTGTGGACTTGTTTTCGGGTACGGGGGCGATGGGTCTGGAAGCGTTGAGTCGCGGCGTGGCGTTGGGGTATTTTTTTGATTGCTCCAGTGAAAGTATAAAAACAACAAAAAAAAACATTGATCTGTTGGGTTATGAAGACCGGTCCCGGGTATTTAATCAGTCTGCCCGCAGTGGGGTGGAAATGCTGACCCGCGATCAGGTCCAGTGTGACATTATCTTTATGGATCCTCCTTACTGTCAGGTCGATGAGATTTACCAATTACTTGAAATGATTTCTGAAAAAGAAATTCTGACTGAAAATGGAAAATTAGTGATAGAAACAGAAAAATCTGTTATAATGCCATTAGTAAAAAATAAATTAACGTGTTACAAATCAAAAAAGTATGGTATCACGACAATTAGTTATTATTCTAGGGAGAATTATGAACACAAAAATTGCAGTTTACCCCGGGAGTTTTGATCCCATAACCAAAGGTCATCTTGACATGATTGAAAGAGCAGCAAAAATATTCGATAAGGTGATCGTTTGTGTGATGGTTAACAGCAGCAAAAATTATCTTTTTACCTGTGAAGAACGGGTCGCGTTGATTAAAAATGTTCTTTCTGGAATCGAAAACGTTGAGGTTGATTTTTATGACGGACTTCTGATCGATTATGTCAGAATGAGAAAAACCAATATCATTGTCAAGGGGCTTCGGGCTTTTTTGGATTTTGAATATGAATTTCAAATGGCATTAACCAATAAGCATCTTGATAATGAGATTGAAACATTTTTTATGATAACAAGTAATAAACATTCGTATTTAAGCTCGACGTTGGTAAAGGAACTTGTTAAATATCAGGGCGACGTATCTGATTTTTTACCAAAAAGTGTAGAGAAAGCGATACAAAAGAAGTATGAGGAAGGATGTATGAAATGAGGGTACTTGACTTATTAGCAGAATTAGAAGAAGTCGTGGAAAAAGGAAACACGCTTCCTTTTTCATCAAAAGCGTTAGTAAATCCTGAAGAAGTGATCGAAATTATTGATGAAATCAGGGATTCACTGCCAGAAGAACTGGCAGAAGCAAAAAAAATTGTTGCCGAGCGGAAAAAAATTATTTTTGCAGCCCAAAGTGAAGCTGACCATATCAAAGCTGAGGCTGAAAAGCGACTTAGAGAATTAATTGACACCAATGAAATAACAAAAACCGCGACCGCTAATGCTAATGAGATTATGCGAAACGCAAACACAAGTGCGAAGGCTTTAAAAACAGGCACGCAAAACTATGCTGATAAGCTACTCTATAGTTTTCAGATACAGTTAAAAGAATTAAACGATCAAATTGAACAGAATCGGCGTGAATTAAAAAATATGAAATAATTGGTATGTCAGGGGTTGTGTGATGAACACGGCCTTTTTTATGCCTAACTACTAAAGTATAAGAGGTGAAAAAATGATTGAAATAGGAAAAGTACAAACATTGACAATTGAACGGATAACGCCCATTGGAGCATATTTATCGGATGGATTTGATACAACCGACGTGGTCTTGTTGCCAGAAAAAGAAGTGCAAAAGAATGCTAAAGCTGGTGATCAAATCGACGTATTTATTTACCGGGATTCTAAGGATCGTCTGATTTCAACGACTCGAGAACCGAAAATCCAATTAGGCTCATTTGCAGTGCTTAAGGTTGCAGATGTTACCAAAGTAGGCGCTTTTTTGGAGTGGGGACTGGAGAAAGATCTTTTACTTCCTTACAATGAGCAAACCGTCAAGGTGCAAAAAGGCCGAGACTACCTGGTTAATCTGTATGCCGATAAAAGTGACCGCTTATGTGCGACCATGAAAATCTATCCCCTACTGAAAGTCGGTGGGCCCTACAAATTGGGGGATTGGATTGAAGGCTATGTGTATCAGATTAATCCGGAAATTGGTGCTTTTGTGGCTATTGATAATCTGTATCACGGCTTAATTCTGATCAAAGATGCAAATTCAGACATACATTGCGGGGAAAAAATCCATGCCCGGGTATCCGAAATCCGAAACGACGGAAAACTGGTCTTGAGTCCCAATAAAAAAGCTTATAAAGAAATACCTAAAGATGCTGTTGTTATTCTGACAAAGTTAAACGAAAGTCAAGGTTTCTTGCCGTATAATGATAAAACCGATGCATTTATAATAAAAAAAGAATTTAATATGAGTAAGAGTTCTTTTAAGCGTGCGGTGGGTAAATTATTAAAAGAGAAAAAAATCAGGATAACAGAAAGAGGCATTGAGAAAAATGGAAAATAAAAAATCCCGGGTCGTTATTATGGGGTGTGAATCCTATGACAATGAACTGGTTTATGAAAAACTAAAGTCAGCTGTGGAACTTCTTGGCGGGATTGAACAATTCGTAAACAGGCAAGAGCGGATTTTGCTCAAACCCAATCTACTCAGAGGAAAAACGCCAGACGCTGCGGTTACCACACATCCAGCAGTATTTGAAGCGATGATCCGATTGCTACAAGAGGCAGATTACAACCGCCTTTTCTATGGCGATTCGCCTGGCTTTGGTTCTCCCGCCGGAGCTGCGAAAGAAAGCGGTCTCGCGGCCATTGCGGCGCAGTATGAGGTACCCTTAAAAGATTTCAGTAGCGGTCAGCAGATGGATTTCCTGCTTGGCATCGGAACCAAGAAATTTGATATCGCCCAGGGGGTTTTAGAGAGCGATGCCATCATCAGTCTTTCAAAAATGAAAACCCATGGCCTGACCCGGATCACCGGGGCGATCAAAAACCAATTCGGTTGCGTCTACGGATTAAATAAAGGGATGTCCCATGCCCATTATCCGAATGTCAGAATTTTTTCAAAAATGTTGGTAGATTTGAATCGCTATCTGATCCCAAAGCTGAGGCTTTTTGTGATGGATGGAATTGTTGCCATGGAAGGTAATGGGCCGGCATCGGGAAAACCCGTTCCCATGAAGGTGTTGCTTGTATCTGACGATCCCGTTGCTTTAGATGCGACTTTTGCCAGAATGATCAATCTGGATCCCACCTTTATCCCAACCATTACCTATGGTGAAGAAATGGAGCTGGGCTACTGGACCGAAGAAAACATCGAAATGTTGGGAGAACCCCTCGAAAAATTTTATAAGCCTGACTTTGATGTGGTTCGGATTCCTGTCCATGAAGGTGAACCATCGACCCTTTCGTTTTTTAAACCGATACAGGATTTTATTATTCAAAAGCCGGTGGTTGATAAGGAAAAGTGCATCGGTTGTGGCATCTGCGAAGCGAGCTGTCCGGTTGAGAAAAAAGCCATCCGCATTGTTAATCGCAAGCGCAGAAAATATCCGTTGTATTTTTACAGCCGTTGTATACGCTGTTACTGTTGTCAGGAAATGTGCCCGGTCGGCGCTATTTCAGTCAAAACGCCACTCCTGGGAAAATTAACAATTTATAAAGACTAACTTTCATTTGCTTTTGTCCAAAATATCTTCTTTTTAAAGAGAAAAAAGCATTGACAAAATACGTAAATTTTAATATGATATTTTGAAATACTTAAAAAGGGAGTGATTCCACTGTTAGCATCAAAATTAATTTTAAAATGTCTCGAACGAGAAAATGTTGAGTATGTGTTTGGTTATCCGGGAGGTGCCTTGCTGCCTCTCTATGAAGCATTCAGAACATCTCCGGTAAAGCATATTTTAGTGCGCAACGAACAGACAGCACCCCATTATGCGAGTGGATATGCCAGAGAATCTGGGCGTGTTGGCGTATGTTTAGCAACATCCGGACCTGGTGCAACTAATCTGGTAACAGGTATTGCAACCGCTTACCTTGATTCAATTCCAATTGTCGCCATCACCGGCCAGGTGGATCGGGCGCTGATCGGAACAGACGCCTTTCAGGAGGCAGATATCACTGGTGCAACCGCTCCCTTTACAAAACATAGTTATCTTGTTCAGAGTGCGGCGGACATTCCGAGAATTATTAGAGAAGCTTTTCACATCGCGTCAACAGGTCGTCCCGGGCCAGTTTTGATCGATATTCCCAGAGATGTTCAGCTTGAAAATGTTAAAACCGGGCTGACTTGTGACAAGGTTGACATTATGGGGTATAAACCCAATTTAAACGGCCACAGCGGACAGATTAAACGAGCCATCAAAAAGATTAAAGAAGCGGAAAAACCAGTTATTTATGCTGGTGGTGGCGTTGTGCTGGGAAAGGCTCAAAAGGAACTGCTTGCTTTTGCTGAGAAAAACAAGATTCCGGTAATTACCTCACTGATGGGGATTGGTGCGTTTCCGGAAGATCATCCACTATACTGTGGTATTGTCGGTAGCCACGGCTATAAGTATTCCAATGTTGTAATGAACGGTGCCGATTTAATCATTAATATTGGTGCCCGAATGTCCAACCGGGCCACATCCCATCTGACTAAATTTGAAAAAGACACCGATTTTGTTCATATTGATATCGATCCAGCGGAAATTGGCAAAAACATGGAAACAAATATTCCGATTGTTGGGGATGCAAAGACTGTTTTATCGGAGCTGATTCAAAAAGATACCTTAGTAGAACATAACGCCTGGCTTGCTGAAATCGAAAACATTCGCAGTGAAAATCCGCTCGTTTATGATGCCGATCCTCCTTGTAGCGATCTGATCAATCCAAAAATACTATTTAAGGATATGTCTGAAATGACCGCGGATGACGCGACGGTTGTCGGTGATGTGGGATTAAATCAGATCTGGTCGGCCTTGTATTACCAGATTATTAAAAACCGAAAATACTATACTTCTGGTGGATTAGGGACGATGGGCTACAGTATTCCAGCAGCCTGCGGTGCGTCTTTCGCAACCCTAGACAAGCCTAAGGAAATTTTCATCGTCTGCGGTGATGGCAGTTTCCAGATGAGTATGGGTGAACTGGGAGTCATTGCTGAACATCAGTTAAATGTTAATATCATTCTGATTACCAATTCCAAGCTGGGGATGGTACGGCAGCTACAGTTTGATAACTATGGAAAAGGACATTATAGCGGAACGGATATTAATTTTGACGTTGATTTTATGAAGCTGGCTGAAGCCTATGGTATAAAAAATTATAAGGTTGATAAAAACGTCGACTTTAACAAGGTGCTACCGGAAGCGATTAAACACCAGGGCCCGACCTTGATTCAATGCCAGGTTCATCCGGATTTCATAAGAATATAGGGAGAATGGTTATGGAGAAAAAAACCTGTTTATCATTACTGGTAGAAAATAATTTTGGTGTATTAAGCCGCATTTCAGGGCTTTTTGCACGACGCGGTTATAATATTGACAGCTTGACAGTAGGTACTACCGAGAATGCCGAGCTTTCCCGGATTACCATTACTGTTACCGGAGACGATCAAATTCTAACCCAAATAAAGAAACAATTAAATAAACTCATTGATGTGATTACGGTTATTGAACTTAAACCCGATGATTCCATTATTCGAGAGTTGGTTTTTATTAAGGTGAAGGCAGATGACACCACCCGTTCTCAGATTGTCGAGATTGCCAATATGTTCCGGGCCAATATTGTTGATGTATCCAGAGAAAGTCTGGTCATTGAAATTACCGGTACCCGATATAAAATTGAAGGCTTCTTTGAAATGGTTGAACCCTATGGTATTTTAGAGTTCGTCCGATCTGGAGATACTGGTTTGCAGCGGGGCGGAAAGATTCTTTCGGTCTAAATAGTCAACATTTGTGAGATCTTAATAAAACATAAACCTTATTAATAAAACAAAGACCCTTTGAAGACATTTTTTCAAGGGTCTTTTTAAGTGCGCAAATTTTAATCGTTAAAACGTGGATGGCGGCCATCGGTTTTTGGTGTGCCCCATTAATAAGGTATAGGAACACGAAAAGGCAGCTGAAGAAGTCATTAAGAAGAAGTAAGTGTAAGTTATTCAGGACCGAGTTAAGAGGGATATTAAATATGATATAGAACAACAACAAAATAGATATGTATTGATGGTAAAGGTTTCATTGAAAAATGATAAAATCGGTGTTATCATGAAATTAAGGAGGAAGAGGTGAACTTGCGGTGCACAGTTTAAATGTGACGAGACTTAAAGATGTAATCGATTATACGAATAGGCTGGCAGGTGGTTATTCTAAAGGGAATGTGCTTTACAGACGTATCCAATCCTGGATTAGATTAGCCAATGATTGTTTAAACGAAAATGACGATTAGAATATGTCAACAAAGTAGTGGTAAGATTTAGGGATAATGGATTAAAAAAATTATAAGGAGGAAACAAAATGGGATTAAATTGGTTTAGAGTTCCAAAAGACATCGTATTTGGGGAAGGAGCACTTTCATATTTAGCGGGGCTTGAAGGTAAAAGAGCGACACTTGTCACTGGTGGCAGCTCAATGAGAAAGAATGGATTCCTGGATGAAGCAAAAGCACAGCTCGAAAAAGCAGGCATGGAAGTGTCTATTGTTGATGGCGTTGAGCCAAATCCATCAATTGAAACAGTCGTTCGTGGGGGCCAGGAAATGGCAGAATTTGGTCCGGACTGGATCGTTGCCATTGGTGGTGGATCAGCATTAGATGCGGCTAAAATCATGTGGGTATACTATGAATATCCGGACACTGTTTTTGAAGATCTGGTTGCTGGAAAGTTTCCAAAGCTTAGAACAAAGGCAAAATTTATCGCAGTGCCTTCAACCAGCGGAACGGCCTCAGAAATTACCGCCTTTTCAGTGATTACCGACACTAAAAACCATATAAAATACCCCTTGGTATCGTATGAAATGACGCCAGACATCGCTTTACTAGATGCTGTCATTCCCTCGAAAATGCCAGCTCATATTACAGCCAATACGGGCATGGACGTATTGGCTCATGCTGTGGAAGCTTGGGTCTCAACAGAAGCCACAAGTTTTACAGATCCATTAGCTTATGAAGCGATTCGGCTGGTATTAAAACAATTGCCAGTGGCGTTTAAACAACCCAATGATATTAAAGCCAGAGAAGATATGCATAATGCCTCAGCACTTGCCGGGATGGCCTTTACAAATGCTTCACTTGGTCTTATTCATAGTCTGGCACATAAAATTGGTGGTGAATTTGGAATTACCCACGGCCTTGCAAATGCGATATTAATGCCATATATTATTGATTACAATCGAAAAGCAACCAATAAAGTTGAAGAATTGGAAAAACAATTAGGAATTGAAAACTTAACGGTCGCTATTCAAGATTTAAATAAACGTTTAAACATTCCATTGACGCTAAAAGAAGTTGATGAAGTTGAAATCAATGAAAAAGAATACCTTGAAGTGATTGACAGAATGAGTAAAAATGCTTTTGGAGATCCCTGCACATTGACGAACCCCAGACAGTCATCCCCGGAAGATGTGAAAAAAATCTATGAATGCGCTTTTTATGGAACATCGGCTTTAGAAATTTAGTTAACAAAAAAATACTAAAGATAACAAAATAATACTGATAGAATTACAATTGCGGGTGATTCGTACCGATGCACAAGCTGATAAAAAATTGTGCTCGGGAACGGGTGACCCGCTTGAAATTTTTACCGCACGAACCAGTTGTTTATTATGAAACCGTAACCAGAGAATTAATTTAATAGAAAATTTTCTTTTTTGCTTTTAACTATTGGTAAATATGGTAAACTAACCATGGACACTCCTTAAGGCGAATCGTCTTCAAATCTGTATTTTTTTTAGTCCGTAGGGAGTATGTTAAAAAAAACGTTTATTACTAGCATTAGTGTTTGCTGATGCCAATTATTAATTGAACCCGAAAGGAGTTTTACATGAATCAAGAAAAACATGAACATGGATGTAGCTGTGGTTGTCATGGAGATCAACCAAAGCCTTTTGAGGAACTGGATCCGGTTTTGGACCACTACGCCGACATCCCCGGAAGTCTGATCACCATCATGCAGAAAGCTCAGGAACTGTACGGCTTTTTATCGGTTGCTCTGATGCGTCATATTGCGGTGGAAACCAATACCAGCATTGCTAAAGTTTACGGGGTAGCTACTTTTTATACCCAGTTTAGGTTTGAACCGGTAGGAAAATACCTGATCATGCTATGCCAGGGAACTGCCTGTCATGTCAACGGGTCCAAACTGGTAGAAGAAGCGGTGATGGATTACCTGGAGATCAATGAAGGTGAGACCACAGCAGATGGTCTGTTTACCCTCAACAACGTCGCTTGTCTGGGGTGCTGCAGCTTATCTCCGGTGATGATGATCAATGATGATACCTATGGACAACTGACCAAAGAAAAGGTAACCCGCATTCTGGCTGAGCTAAAAGAAAATGCCAGCAGCGGTGCCAACGGAGCAGAACAGCTTGCGCAGGAGGTGACAGCATGAAAATTGTAATTGGAGCTGGTAGCTGCGGGATTGCTGCCGGAGCACACAAGGTGCAGACTGCTTTTGAAGCCATCCTTGCTGAAAAAAACCTGGACTTGACCATTGAACAAACGGGGTGTATTGGTACTTGTTACTTGGAACCAATTGTTGACCTGATTACTGAGGACGGTAAAAAACTAACCTTTGTTAATGTTACAACTGCCGATGCCCGACGAATTGTTGAGGATTATGTGCTGGGCGAGGATGAGCTGAAAGATTTGCAGATCTCGGATTCTGATCTTACCATGATCGGAAAACAAAAGCGGATTGTTTTGCGTAACTCCGGCATCATCGATCCCGAGCGGATTGAAGACTATCAGGCGGTAGATGGTTACCTGGCTGCTAAAAAATGTCTCACTGAACTATCCCCGGAAGAGATTATTGAAACTGTTAAAATAGCGGGTTTAAAAGGTCGGGGCGGTGCCGGATTTCCGACCTGGTTCAAATGGGACGCCGCTAGAAAATCACCCGGAAAAACCAAGTACATGGTCTGTAATGCCGACGAAGGCGATCCCGGTGCTTTCATGGACCGATCTGTTCTTGAAAGTGATCCCCATGCTTTGATCGAAGGAATGCTAATCGGTGCTAAAGCCATTGGCGCCAATGAAGGGGTTATCTACGTCCGGGCTGAGTATCCCCTGGCGATTGTACGTTTACAAAAAGCCATTGATCAGGCACGGGAAAATGGTTTTTTGGGTAATGACATCTTTGAAACCGGATTCGACTTTGATCTGCGTATCAAAGCCGGTGCCGGTGCCTTTGTCTGTGGTGAAGAAACGGCGCTGATTGCTTCATTAGAAGGCGAACGCGGCATGCCCCGATTAAAACCGCCCTTCCCGGCCCAGAAAGGCTACTGGAATGCGCCAACCAATATCAATAACGTCGAAACCTTTGCCAATGTTCCCTGGATTTTTAGAAACGGTGGCGAAGCCTACGCGGCTTTGGGTACTGCTGAGAGCAAAGGGACTAAGGTTTTTGCTTTAACGGGCAAAGTTAAACGGGGTGGCTTGGTAGAGATTCCCATGGGACTAACCTTAAGAGATGTTATTTACGAGATTGGTGGGGGGATTAAAGCAGATATCGCCTTTAAAGCCGTTCAAATGGGAGGACCATCCGGAGGATGTATCCCGGCGAGTCTCCTTGATACCCAGATCGACTACGCTGAAATCACTAAAACCGGCGCGATCATGGGCTCCGGTGGGATGGTGGTTATGGATGAAAACACCTGTATGGTCGACATGGCCCGGTTTTTCCTCGACTTCACCTGTAAAGAGTCCTGTGGTAAATGCACTTACTGTCGGGTTGGTACCACAAGAATGCTGGAAATCCTCAATCGAATTACTCAGGGCGAGGGTCTGGACGGTGACATCGAACTGCTAGAAGAACTTTGTTATAAGATTAAGGATGGTTCCATGTGTGGTTTGGGTCAGACAGCGCCTAACCCGGTGTTAACCACCATCAAATATTTCCGAAACGAATATGAAGATCATATTTATCATAAAAAATGCACCGCTAAAAGCTGCAAGCCGCTATTGACCTATACGATTGATAAAGAAAAATGTGTCGGTTGTGGGGCCTGTAAGAAGAATTGCCCTGTGGATGCGATTACCGGCGAGAAGAAAAAAGTGCATGAAATCAGTCAGGACATTTGTATCAAGTGTGGCAAATGCTTCTCTGTCTGTAAATTTGATTCTGTCATCATTGACTAGAAAGGAGTGGGAGAATGAAACAATATAAAATGAACATCGATGGAAAAGAAGTAACCGGTCGTCCGGGACAAACCATTTTAGAAGTAGCCCGGGAAAATGCAATAGATATTCCCACCCTATGCTATGACGAACGCCTGGAGATTTATGGGTCCTGCGGACTCTGTGTCGTAGAGGTTGCTGGCATCCCCAAAATTTTAAAAGCCTGTGCCACCGAAATCACCGATAATATGGTGGTAAACACGAAGACCCCCCGGGTCATTGAATCCCGAAAAACCAATCTGGAGCTGTTGCTCTCAAAACATATTGGGGACTGTGTAGCACCCTGTAAACGGGCTTGTCCCGGCACCACTGACTGTCAGGGGTATGTTGGCTTAATCGCCAATGGTGAATTTGCCGAAGCCTTAAAGCTGATCAAAGAACAATTGCCATTGCCTGGGGCGATTGGCCGGGTCTGTCCACATCCTTGCGAAACGGCCTGTCGCCGGGGCGAAGTTGATGAACCCATCGCCATCGCCTGGCTCAAACGTTTTGCCGCTGACTTCGATATGACTCATGACATGTTTATGCCCGAAATCGCAAAAGCGAGTGGCAAGACAATCGGGATCATCGGTGGTGGACCGGGCGGACTTACCGCTGCCTACTATCTGATTCAATCCGGTCACGCTGTTACCATCTATGACGCTATGCCCAAAATGGGGGGGATGCTCCGCTATGGAATCCCTGAATATCGATTACCCAAAGGGGTGGTGGATGAAGAAGTGGAATTGATAAAAGAGATGGGCGTTGTCTTTAAAAATAACACCCGGGTCGGTGTCGATATTCCCTTTGAAACCATCCGTAAAAACCACGATGCTGTTTATGTCGCATTAGGTGCCTGGACGAGTTCCGGACTACGGTGTGAAGGCATTGACGCCAAAGGGGTCATCGGTGGGATCGAATTGCTGCAACAGGTAGCCAATAACGAACCCATTGTGCTTGGCGAAAAAGTTGCCATCGTCGGTGGTGGCAACACCGCCATGGATGCCTGCCGAACCGCACTGCGACTTGGTGCCAAAGAAGTCTATAATATCTATCGTCGAACCAAAGCAGAAATGCCGGCGGAAGAAATTGAAATTATCGAAGCTGAAGAAGAAGGGGTTATCTTTAAAAATTTGACCAACCCCATTGAAGTTATTAAAGGGACGGATGGACAGATCGTCAAAATTCGACTTCAAAAAATGGCCCTGGGAGAACCGGATGCCAGCGGTCGTCGATCGCCAGTTCCTATCGACGGTGAAGAAGAGATCATTGATGTCGATACATTGATTCTGGCCATCGGCCAGGGGATCAATCCCAAAGGACTAGATGACCTGGAACTGACCAAATGGAACACCGTTCTGGCCGATGAACAAACCTTCCGAACGAATTTAGACGGCGTTTTTGCTGGTGGAGATTGTATTAACAGCGGTGCTTCCATTGTCATTAAAGCCGTCGGCGATGCCAAAAAAGCGGTTCCTTTTATCGAAGGATACTTAAGTGGAGAAGCTATTGCTTACCATGAACCCTACTTTGTGATTCGTGAATCGGTGGATCAGGACTATTTGGAAAGCATTAAGAAAAACAAACGACCGGTGATGACTCACCTGGCACCAGATGCCCGTAATGATAATTTTCTGGAAGTGGTGGAAGGATTCAGCCCGCTTCAAGCGGTGGAAGAAGGAAAGCGTTGTCTTGAATGTGGCTGTCAGGATTACTTCGAATGTAAGCTGGTCGCCTATGCCAACGAATATGAGGTTAAGCCAGAGCGCTTTAAAGGCAAGAACCCGGAAGCAAAAATCCAGGATGACCACCCCTTTGTAATTCGGGATAACAGCAAGTGCATTACCTGCGGCCTTTGCGTCCGGGTCTGCGAGGATATTATCGGCGTTTCAGCGTTAGGTCTGGTGGATCGTGGTTTTGAGACCATTGTGGAACCGGCCCTGCGCCAGCCTCTTAAAGATACAAGCTGCGTCAGTTGTGGACAATGTATTGCTGTTTGTCCCACAGGCGCCTTAAGAGAAGGGCTTATTGGCATTAAACAAGTGCCCATGGATACAGATAAAACCGAATCGACCTGCGGTTATTGTTCGGCCGGTTGCCAAATTATCATTGAGTCGAAGGGCGATACCATTATCAAGGCCATTCCGCAGAAAAACCACCAGGATATCAATCAAGGTGTTATGTGCGGTCGGGGGCGATTCGGTACCAATCTGGTGCAGTGGGAAAATCGACTGACGACCCCGTTGATTCGCAATAAACAGGGTGAACTGGAAGAATCCAGTTGGTACGATGCCTTTGTGATGATTGCAAAAAAATCCCAGAGCATTGCTGCTCGATACGGAAGTGATGCCGTAAAAATGGGCATATCACCTAAATATACAAATGAAGAAATTTTTAACATGACTCAACTGGCTAAGGTGCTTCGAGCAGAGACCTTTAGTTTTTCCAATCGGGAACAGGGTGAAGACACGGTTCTGCCTGGCAACGATGCAATTGGCGACATGAATGCAATTGTGACCGCGGATACCATTCTGGTGCTCGGATTGTTACCAGTTAATAACCCCATTGTCAAATATAAACTGACTCAGGCATCAAAAAAAGGCGCCAATATTTTTGTCATTAACCACTTAGAAAGTGGTTATGATCATATCGCGGATGAGTTTATTACTGAATGTGATGATCTTGAATTCCTGGGAGAAATCACCAGGTATGTCCTTGAAAATGGTAAACTGAAAGCGGATGTGACAAATTTGGACACATTAAAAGCATCGCTTGCGGATTTTGAAATCGGTGATGAAGCTCAAATTATTGGTGAAGGCCTGGTTAATGCTAAAAACCTGGTCGTCGTTA
The DNA here is from genome assembly GCF_047456275.1 of Acetobacterium carbinolicum. Lineage (GTDB taxonomy): Bacteria > Bacillota > Clostridia > Eubacteriales > Eubacteriaceae > Acetobacterium > Acetobacterium carbinolicum. The sequence goes on along the minus strand of NZ_CP173357.1, from coordinate 2,330,472 downwards.
TGGGTGATAAGTATATCACCGCAGAAGCTTCGGCCCTGGTTGGCGATATCCTCGGACTCCTTGGCAAATTTGATGGTAAACGTAGTGGCATTTTCAGAGTAGCCGTTAAGAACAACAGCCGGGGTTTAAAAGCGCTGGGGGTTGTTAACACACCAACGGTTCTAAAAACGGCGAAAGCGCTGCTGCTCTTCGGTGAGGAACCCAATGCAGATCTAAGCGGATACGAATTTTTAATGGTTCAGGATACTCACCTGAGTTCGGCTGCCCAGAATGCCGATGTGGTATTGCCGGCACTGGCTTTCGCGGAAGTGAACGGTACCTTTGTGAACACAGAAGGCCGACTCCTTAAGGTGAAAAAGTCAGTAGAAAATCCGTTGGGAATTAACAATATTAAGATGGTTCAGGCAATTGCTGAAATTTTGGCGGAGGATCTTGGCTCAGTTTGTCCAGGAAAAATTCTAAAGGCTATTGGGGAAACAACCCCAGCATTTAAAAACGTTGACATTGGTGAGATTCTAAACACCCAAGATCCGGATGCGGTCAGGGTGGAATTTAAGCCTTATAGTAAAGGACGGCTCTTTACCGAGATTCCTTATACTGATTACCTGATGAATGAGATTCAAGGGAAGTTGAATCAAGTTATAAAACACTAAAAGTTTATTCATTTTAAAATTCTGAATCGTTTTAGTAATTACAAGTACTAAATATTTGCTTGCAATATAATTGAGATAAACTGAATAACCAGAGCTTTCTTTCATACAAAAAGTACCGTTTTGATCGTTTACATATCAGAACGGTACTTTTTTTGAGATCGAATAGTAATAAAATTAGAGAGCAACGATGGGTTTGCTAATCTTCTTTACAGATTATCAAAAATACTTCTCGGGTGACATTAACATGCAAGTTTGCACTTCAAAGGATGGGTTGTTTTTTTTCATTACTCCTATTGGAATATAATTATTGTCCGTTATCTAATTGTCCGTGTTGAAATCGATTGGCTGATATCGCATAAATTAAGGTCTGGGTTATCCATAAAAATCCAATCAGTAAATAGGGAAAGATACCGATATTAACAGCAATGGAAGTAAGCATACAAAGTGTCACGGCACCACAATAAACAATATTCATGAGTTGATAGCATCGATAAGCCGCTTTGTAGATAATGAATTTTTCAGCTTCATCACAGCTTTTAACCCATTCTTTGTCAAAGTTAAAGTCGAGCGGGTTTCCTTTTTTTCCAGGATATAAAACCTTTGTCAATTTTATGGTAAGGACTGTCATAATCAAGGTGAATGCAGTATTTGCCAAAAAGATAAAGAAGCCTAAAAATTCAAAATCTTCAAGGGTATTAGCAATGGTAATACCGAAAAGGCAGAATCCGGTAATCATGGTAACCGAGATAAAAGGAACAAGAAATCCCAGCTGACGGTCAATCTGATCAAAGAGTATATCATTATTTTCTTCCAATTGTTTCACCTTAAGTTTGGCCGAGAAATATAAAATTAAAATAAGAATCGCACAGAGTCCAAGAAGAATCGCCTGGATTAACAAGTTATTAGTAATTATAAAATTTTGAAAACTGTTAAGACTTCTGTTGATTGCAGCCTCACCATAAACAATACTACCTCCCAATAGGCCGCCGATAAAAGCAGATAAAACCAGGATAATAAAAAATTTGATCGTCGAATTTAGTTTTTTCATAAGTTTACTCCTCTTTGTATAAAAATAGTTCTTCAACAGTTGCACCAAAAACCTTGGCGATTTTTAACGCTAAAATAACAGATGGCGAATAATCGCCGCGTTCAATCAGGCTAATGGTTTGCCGGGATGTACCGACCAGCTTTCCCAAATCAGACTGATTTAGATTGTTTCGGGCCCGATATTCTTTTAAACGATTTTCCAATACCATGCTTGTACCTCCTAAGCCAAACTTAAATTTGGCAAATAAAATTGTCAAAACGACAAATAAAGTTGTCATTAATAGTATACATCTGACAAAGATAGTTGTCAAGTGAGGAATTTGGATTTATTCAATGTTCAATTCGCGATACTTTTGGTATAATAATATTTGTTTAATTAAGCAGAAAAAGATAGAAAGAGAGATCAAATGAAAAGTATCTTAATCGACGGAAACAGTCTTTTTTACCGGACCTTTTATGCCATCCGGGAAATGTCAAATTCGAAGGGCGTACCGACAAATGCCTTATATGGCTTTGTTAATATATTAGTTAAAATTCAAGAGGAATACCAACCGGATTATTTAGGCGTTGCCTTTGACTTAAAAGGACCAACCTTCAGGCATTTAGCCTATGACGACTACAAGGGTGGGCGCCTAAATATGCCTGAGCTTCTGGCCGAGCAGTTTTCAATTCTAAAAGAGTTGCTTAGAAAGATGGATATTGCCATTGTCGAGTTGGAAGGCTTTGAAGCCGATGATATTATAGGGACCCTGGCAAGCATTGGGTCAGAAAAAGGGATCGATACAGAAATCATCACAGGTGATCGGGATGCCTTTCAGTTAGTTGGACCGAGAATTAAGGTGTTGTATACAAAAAAAGGGATATCCCAACTGGAAGAGGTGGATGAAGCCTGGGTCAAAGACCAGTACGGATTGACACCTAAAGATTTGATTGATTTAAAAGCTCTGATGGGAGACAAATCTGACAATATTCCCGGTATTGCCGGAATCGGCGAAAAAACAGCAGTTAAGCTGGTTCAACAATATAAAAATCTGGAAGGGATCTATGAGCATATCGACGAGCAAAAAGGTAAGCAAAAGGAAAAAATAATCGCCGGAAAAGAGGATGCGTTTATGAGCCGAATGCTGGGAACCATTAAATTGGATGTTCCCTGGCAAGGCGATTTTGAAGAACTGGCCTTTCATAATATTTTTAATCCGGAGAGTATCACCTTGCTCAAAGAATTGGAATTTAATACGTTGTTGTCAAAAATAGATGTCGCCGAAACAGTGGATACCATTGAAAAATCAGTGGCGTTTAGCTGGGTTAAAACTGACTCAGATATGGATGGTTTGTTTAATGATCTCGAAAACACTAAAGAAGTGATCATTTATTATCATCGGGAGGAGACGCAGATTTATTTAGCCCTGGGAATTGCAGACCGTTTTTATTATCTGGATTGTTTGGCCGTTAATGACTTGAAATTTTTTGAGAAACTCAAAAAACTTCCAACGATTAAAACATTGGCGATCATCAGTCAGGATTTAAAGAATCTGATCCATATTTTTCATAAAAATGACATTTTCGAAGTCACCGAAGCGTTTGATACTTATATCGCCACCTATCTTTTAAGCCCCGGAGATCAGCGATATGATTTAAAATCGGCAGCTTATCAATATCTCAATCGGACCCTTCGGGATGATGAGGAGATGTTTGGAAAAGGTAAAAAAATGCAAAAAGCCAAAGAACTCAATGAGCAGTTACTGGCTGATTATATGATCAAAAACTGTGAGACCATTAAAGATTTAAAAACCGTTCTGGAAAAAGAACTCAATGAAACAAAAATGATGACCTTGTTTAAAACCATTGAGATGCCTTTGCTGGAAGTGATGGTGTCGATGGAGGAGCTGGGCTTTAAAATTGATTTAGACCAGCTGGAAGTTTTATCCAGCGAATTTGAAAATAAGCTTACCAGCCTCACCAGTGATATCTATGCGTTAGCTGAAACAGAAAATTTTAACATTAATTCGCCCAAGCAATTAGGAACCGTTCTTTTTGAACAATTAAAGCTACCAGTAATAAAGAAGACTAAAACAGGCTATTCCACCAATATTGATGTCTTGGAGCAACTCATCCACTTTCATCCAATCATTGAAAAAATCATCGAATATCGGATGCTGTCGAAGTTGGATTCAACCTACGGTCGGGGTTTGATGGCTTTTGTTGAGCCCAAAACCCATAAAATATATTCGACCTTTAATCAGACCGTGGCAGCAACCGGACGACTTAGCAGTTCCAATCCCAATTTACAGAATATTCCGGTAAAAACCGAAATGGGACGAGAAATCAGACGGGTATTCGTGCCATCGGCGACTGATCGAATGCTGGTGGATGCTGATTATTCTCAGATTGAACTTCGGGTCTTAGCCCATCTTTCCGGTGATGAGAATCTGATTGATGCATTTAAAAAAGAACAGGATATCCACACCCGAACCGCGTCGGAGATTTTTAACGTTCCCCTGGATGCGGTCACAAGAACCCAACGCGGCCAGGCCAAAGCCATCAATTTTGGCCTGATCTATGGCAAGCAGGCCTTTAGTCTCGGGAAAGATTTGGGAATTTCAAGAAACGAAGCCCAGGATTATATCGACCGTTACTTTTCCCGCTATCCAAAGGTACAGGCCTATATGGAAAATGTCAAGAGCCAAGCCAAAGAAGAAGGATACGTCACCACCATCTGGGGAAGAAGACGTTACATTCCGGAAATGAACTCCAGAAATGCCATGCTGGTTCAGGCTGGGGAAAGAATGGCCTTAAATACGCCCATCCAGGGGAGTGCGGCAGACATTATCAAACTTGCTATGATCAAGGTGTATAACCGTTTAAAAGTGGAGCGTCTGGAAGCCAAATTGATCTTGCAAGTGCATGATGAGTTAATCATCGATACCCCTCAAAATGAACATGAGCGGGTAGAACGTCTGATTAAAGAAGAAATGGAAGGAGCGGCTAAGCTTTTTGTGCCGCTGACTGTTGATGTGAACACCGGGATGTCCTGGTATGATGTGAAATAGCAGGAGCCGGTGATGAGAGTAATAGGTGTAACCGGTGGGATTGCTTCAGGTAAATCCACTGTCACAGACATCCTAAAAAAACGGTTTAGTTATATTGTCATCGACGCTGATCAATTAGCCAGACAGGCCGTAGAGAGAGGGAGTCCCGGTTTAATAAAAATAGCTGCAGTCTTTGGACAGGAAGTCATCAAAGAAAACGGTGAACTAAACCGCAGTCTGTTAGGAGAAATGATTGCTAATGATGAACAGGCCAGAAAAAAACTAAATGCCATTGTTCATCCAGTAATAAAGAAATTGTATGATTCGCAAATCGCTTTTTATAAAAAATCTGGGATCCCGACAGTTTTTTATGATTGTCCGCTACTTTTTGAAACGAATCTGCAAAATTGTGTCGATGAAACAATTCTGGTCGTGTCCGATAAAGAGATTCGCATTAACCGGATAATGAAAAGAGATAAACTAACCAGAGAACAGGCTACAAAACGTATTGAGATGCAAATGTCTGACGAGGATAAGATCAATCTGGCTGATACGATCATTGAGAACAATGGTAGTCTGGATGATCTTCTGATCACAACGAATGCTTATTTTACCAGGCGAAAGCTTCTGGTTAAATAAATATCAAAACAGAATGGGTTAGTAAATAAAATAAAAAAATAGTTGATATTTTTCTTTCATTCCTTTATAATAAGAAAACAGGGTCAAAACACCTGTTACTTATGCGAGGATGGTGGAACTGGCAGACACGCAGGTTTGAGGGATCTGTTGCAGCAATGCAGTGAGGGTTCAAATCCCTTTTCTCGCACCACTATTTAGAACAAAAAGTCGATTGCGCAAGCAGTCGGCTTTTCTTTTTTTTGAAGCTGCGAGACTTCGGTAATTCGCTGAAATATTCTCGTGCGTTCACAAAATTAAGTTAAAAAATAGGATTAATTGTTATGATTATACCGCTGTTTTAAGTTGACTTTATAAAAAAACAGTAAGGATATGAGGTGTAGAATGAAAAAGAAAATAATAATAGGAATTTTAGCGATTGTGTTATCAATGGTAATGGTGAGTCCCGTACTGGCAGATTCAAAAAGCGCCGGTGTCGCGATTGGAGCTGATAATACTGAAGCGCAACTAAAAACAGTTTATGACTATTTCAAGATTAAAAGAGGCGATGTTGAAGAAACTGTTGTAACCAATGCGGATGAACGGGAGTATTTAGAAGGTTTGGTATCCCTTGATAAAATTGGAACGCTGGCCCTTTCCAGTGTTTATGTTCAAGAAAAATCGTCGGGAGGAATCGATCTGGAAACCCATAATATTGATTGGGTAACCGATAAGATGTATGAATCAGCTTTGGGAACGGCCGGTATCAAAAATGCGAAAGTAATCGTCGCAGCCTATACCCCGGTATCCGGTACAGGTGCCTTAACCGGCATTTATAAAGCCTATGAAGTGGCAACCGATACCCGTCTTGATGAAACAGCAAAAACGACGGCAGTTGAAGAAGTGGTGGTCGTTGGAGAACTACAGGATGCCATTGGCGATGATGCAGTTAACATTATTAATAGCTTAAAGAGCGAGATTGCCCAAACGAAGACAATGAATGATGATGAAATTCGGGAGCTGATTGTTGAGACCGCAGACAAATATGACACTGTTTTGGATGACCAGCAAATTGAAGAGATTTTGAGTCTTGTCAACAAATTTAATGAGTTGAATATGGACCCGGATACATTTCTTAAATTGGTCGAAGCCGGCCAGAGCACTCAGGGTTTTTTTCAGAAAGCATCGACCTTCTTCGAGGAAATTGGTAACTTTTTTCGCAACCTGTTTTAAGGACAGCGAGTCGGATTATTTAATCAACTAAGAAAGAATTAGAATTAAAACGTCATTGTAGTCCGGTGGATTATGATGACGTTTTAGCTTTATCTCAGGCAACAAACGTTTGCAAATTTAGATTGACAAAGATTAAGTAAAAAGTTATCATCGTATTTAAAGAAACAAACTTTAATCAATAAGAAACTAGCTTTTTAATAGTTCCTAAATAAAAAACAAATCATTCAAAACGGAGTGGTTTATATTGTTTACGGTGGAAGGAAGACACCATGAGATTTGTGCCAATATTTTGCTTGCGAGAAGGGATGGTTATTGTTTCAGACTTTTTTGGGGAACAAGGAGAGCTGATTCTGGCAAGAAAAACTGTTTTAGATGCAGCATTAATTAATAAAATTCGTAAGTATAAATGTAGTGGCCTGTATGTCGAAGAAGAACAGGTAGTAAATATACCCATCGTACACACGATCAACAGCAATGTGAGAATGAAGACGGTCAATGGTATTAAAGAAATATTTATTTGCAAAGAGAATAACGTGTCGGTCCCAAAAGAACAATTCACAAAAATGGAGAACCAGGTTGAAACGATTGTGGACGCAATTCTTAAAAGCAAAGAAATGATGCTCAATATGGTTGATCTGAAAGTATTTGATGACTATACCTATTTTCATTCGGTCAATGTAGCGGTTTTATCGATTGGCCTTGGGACTGCTTTAGGCCTTGATAAAACAGATTTATGTAATCTGGGATTTGGTGCATTACTGCATGACATCGGAAAAGTTTTTGTTCCGAAGTATATTCTCCATAAGCAAGGACCATTGACTGATAGTGAATTTACAGAAATGAAAAAGCATTCCTATCTAGGGTTTGAATATCTGACAAATGAATATGTAGGAAGTGTTGGAGCTCAGACCGGTATTTTGGATCATCATGAAAAGTTTTCAGGTGGTGGTTACCCCAATAATGCCAAAGGCGAGGAAATTTCACTCTATGGAAGAATTATCTCAATCGCCGATGTTTATGATGCCCTGACATCGGATCGGCCTTACCGAAAAGGGTTACTTCCATCAGAAGCGATCGAGTACATCATGGGCGGAACTGAAAGCTTATTTGATCCAGATCTCGTTAGTCTGTTTGTCAGAAAAATCGCGCCATACCCGATTGGAACCTCGGTTAAATTAAGCAATGGTATGACGGGTGTAGTGACTGACAATTTTGAAAGTTACTGCATGCGCCCGAATATTCGGGTATTTAAAAATGGTGATGAGAATGTAAAACCCTTTGATATCTGCCTGGCCGATCGTCGGGCCTTAAATATTACCGTTGTCGATTTTATCAGGTAGTACAACAAATTTTGGAGGTTGGTTATTTGAAAATTATTTTATTAGGAACACCCGGCGGTGGAAAAGGAACGCAGGCGAAATTGATATGTGATTGTTTTAATATTCCGCATATCTCGACCGGAGATATTTTCCGTGGGAAAATAACATCGGGAACGCCAGAAGGAAGAGAAATAAGTGCTTATACCAGCAAAGGGCAGCTTGTCCCAGATCGTATCACGATTGCGCTTGTGGAGGAACGATTAGAAAAAGAAGATTGCCAAGAGGGCTTTTTACTGGATGGATTTCCGCGCGATAAAAAGCAAGCGCAGGCTCTAGATCTTTTTATGAACAAAAAGAGTGAACAGATCAATTATGTTTTTCTAATCGATGTCCCCAAAGAAATTATTGTCGATCGTATCTTAGGGAGACGGGTCTGCCCAAAATGCGGAGAAAGTTATCACATTAAATATAATCCACCAAAGATATCGGCAACCTGCGATGTTTGCTCAACCGCATTGATTCACCGGGCGGATGACCAGGAAGAAATTATTTTGGAGCGCCTGGATATTTATAATCAAACAACACAGCCGATTCTGGAATTTTATGAGAAGAAAGCGATTCTTCATAAAATAAAAGGTGATAGCGGGATCCATGAAATATTTTCCCAAATCAGTGAGATTATAGAAAAAGAGCAAAAAAAGGCACCTTGGGAAATGAGTCCTCCAAGACTTTGATTTTCGGATCGGGTTAAGCAGTATGTTTGACAATCAGATTTAAAAATGTCCCAAAACGGCTTGTTTAATAAGTTGCAAAGTTCATAAAAAGAGCATCCCTAAGTTCTGGGACGCTCTTTTTAACGTGCTGGCAACAGGAAGGATAACTAGTTATTTACCTTCCCAAAAAGCTTCAGCCTCTTCTTCCATTTTTTCAAGACGGGTATAATAATCGGGAAACTCATTTAAATGAGCCAAGGCAATTTTACCAGTGACGAAAGGATCATCGCCGGTTACATTTGTGCGGGAATTATCCGTGCCATGCTCAAGCTCAACATCCATGCCCATTCGAAACTGTTCAATGTCAAATTTGTTCCAACTAATTCCAAGCATTCTACCCGTTTCTTTTGCTTGTTCGGTCGTAAATACTTTTTTTGCAGACATAAGATCACCTCTTCTTAAAATTTCAAAATATGACGATTCTGGTTGGTTTCATAATGATTTAACCCCATTATAGGCAGAATTTTTAAATTTGTCAATCAAGGACCAGAGGGATTTGTTTTGAAGTTAAGTAAAAGGGTAAATAAAATAACAAAACTTGAAAAAATGGAGGAAAAAATGGGATTTCAAAAAGTTGCAGAAATAAAAGATTTTGAAGAGAATGAAAAAAAACTGGTTGAAGTGGACGACAAAGCCATTTTGCTGACAAAAGTGGCGGGTGCATATTATGCTATTTCCAACAAATGCCCGCATATGGGAGGATCGTTATTTAAAGGTGACTTACAGGACGGGGTCATCACTTGTCCAAGACATGGTGCCAAATATGATGCAAAGACTGGTAAAGGTCTAAAGAAACCGAAGATTTTATTTTTTGAATTTAAATTAGAAGATGATCGTAGCTATCCGGTTAAGATTGAGGACCGTAATATACTGATTGATATAACATAAAATAATTAAAAAGCCCCAGCTGCATTGTAACTTTTTTGCACCTGGGACTTTTTGTTTGATCCGGGTTCTGATTTATTAATACGAATGATTTTTAATTGCTATCGATTGATTCCAGTAAAGGAAGTGCGGCTTCCAGATTTTCATCGACCTGGTTTTCAACCAGCTTTTCAAGAATGATCTGAGGATCCATTTCCAAAATCGTCCGTTCGGAACCATCGGTTAAACAGATAATGCCGGTAATCGCTGATGAGATTTCTACGGGTTGAATGTCATTTGTATTAACTTCAAGAACACTTACCAGTTTTTCAACCTGTATAGCGATCATTTCATCGTCAGACAGTTGAAGCATCAATACATGTAAGGCGTTGCGACTGGGCTGATTCTTATCAAATAGTGCTAGCGCATCCACCACGGCATAATAACGATCATTAAATTCCACAGCACCCCGAATAACCGTATTGGTACCTGGGACAGAAATGGCCTTACTGGCTTCTAAGGCTTCAACTACATAGGATTGCTCCAGACCATAGGCTTGTCCATTGATAATAAAGGTGGCCAGCTTTTTATACTCATTAGTCATTGAGAAGGCAAAATCAGATTGTTCAATTTCTTTATCATTAGACTTACTTACCGTGATTTCTGCATAGTCTGCCATTTTTTCAAAAACAAAGGCAAGGACATCATTATGATAGCCATCTGAATTTTTATATTCACGATAACAGGATGAACAGGCACAACCGATCGAATAATAGCTGTTTTCATAAACTAAGATTTCGGAACGGGTTTTGCCGTTCGGTACGGTAAACAGCTCGTCTGGTAAAGTTAAGGTTTCACCTACTTTATAGGTATCATTAGTTGTTGAGAGGATCATTTTGTTACGATCGGTAAACACCGCAAAGGTGTTGTTATCAGAGTGAAGGGATTCTTCAAGGATAGTTTTAAATTGGTATTCACTGTCAAACACAATCCCGATCCCTCCGACTGTGCGGTTGTGATTGCTAAAATCAGTAATCGAGGCACCATAGATATAGGTGTAACGATGATCGTATAACTCGGTTTTATCAAAAGTGGAAACAAAGTATTTTTCTGGTTTTGCATTTGATAAAATTTCATTGATATAGGGGTCGGTGAGGGTCTTGCCAATATCTTCGCTGCGCTTGGGGTTGGACACGGCGATAATGGTGCCGGTTTGATCAAAGACAAATAAATTACTATAAACCGTGTAGAGTTCATTGATATAAATTAAAATATCAGTTAATTGTTTTTTATCCGATGCGGTTATATCATCTTTGGCGAGAATCCGTCGAATGCTTGAATCAAGTGCCCACCAACGACAATCGTTGGCTCGCTCATAGAGATTTCGATCCATGATATCAACAGAAAGCGAGGCCAAAAAGCTGGTGTCTACAAGGCTGGTTGATACGACAGTTGAAAATAAATTAGAAACTGAGCTCTGAAACAGGCTACTGGTGTTGGTACCGATCCGTCCGATTGCGCGAAGAATTGGTTTTAGACGGGAGTACTCAGCATCAATGCTGTCATCTCGGGCAATGATCTGACCGTTATATACGATCCGTTTTAGTGAGCCATTGATGGTTTGGGTTTTATTGATGATTTCATTGAGTTCAGTGGAGAACGAATCGGCCTGATGCATCAGGCCGGTTGTGACAGAGGAGTCAATGCTTTTGAGATTGCGATTATCCCGAAAAGCTAGGCTAAGAGGGATCATAACATGACCCTTCCAACCAAGCCCATAATATTTTTGGTACCCTTGGGTGGCAATGGTCTTAGAAATATAATCCGCACCGCGATAATAGACAACACCATTGACCCCGGACTCAACCGGTTCAACAATGATCCCGATTGGCACGTGATTTTCATCACTGCTAGCAATAACCATATTGTCATCGTCGATGATGGTCATAACGGAACCATCGTAATCATTGGTCAGTTTTTCAAAGATCTGAGTCATTTCATTTTCAAAGCGAAAACACAAGCAGATCAGGCCAATGGCTTGGGTTGTACCTTCCCGACAGATTCGACTGGAAAAGATATGGGAGTTCTTATTGCCGTATTGCAGTTTTGAGTTTTTAAAGTATTCCACAAAACTCTGTTCGCCATCCATTGTCTTGACCAGATTGGGGCCTTTAATCTGTTTGCCGAGAATATTGTTTTGTTCATCAAGATTTGCCAGCACCCGATAATTATTATCCATAACGATGATGTCTTCATAAACGGAATACTTGGCTACATACTCCCGCATCCGCGATAAAATCATATTGCGGTCGTTTTCATTACGGTCAGTATTTTCGACGAAGCGGCGGATGTCATCATCGGTTGCCAGGAAACCAATGTCGGCAGTTCGTTCAAAAAGGTTGCGGATCAGAATATCGATGGCTACCTGGGTTTTTGAAATGATTTTTTGTTCCATTTTTTTTAACTTCTCAGAAACAAGGGTATCAATCAGTTCTTCTTGTAAATCGATAAAACCGCTTTGGATTTTAGTCATATTGGGGAGAACACTTTTTGATTGGATGGGACAATTGATCTCTGAAAGTAGTTTAATATTATCCCACTGGTCATTCAGATCAGAAATGCTCTTGTTGCATTCCTGGACGTCGGGCATGTAATTTAAAAAATCTTTTTGCTTATATATAATCATCATAAATCTCCTCGTTAAAATAATATGACACCTTCTGAAATGATCAGTCCGAGTTAAGCATCATTCGTTTAATCTTAGTATCGGCTAAATGTATCATTTTTTTGGTTCTTTTGCAAGTCAATTATGGTAAGAATAGCGGAACTCAATACGATTTCGGCAAATAACTGATTGCGCTCAAATCGATGGGGAAAAGCGTGTTCTAGCTAAACATCAGCATCTCTAGGAAATCCAGATCATCCTGATTGGGGAGGTTTTTACTGGAAAGACGGGCGTCAAAAACCATGATGTATTTGTTCTCCGGGTCAAATTTTGGCCAGACGATCTGTCCCTTATATTCTTCTTTGAAATTGGGATTACCAAATTTAATAAAATTGACCCAGGATTGTTGCATGATCCACGATAAATTACTGACCTTAGTTGTTCGCCGTTGTCCGATTCCGTTACCAAAGACAAAGGGCAATTCCATGCCATGGGCCGTATTAAGTCCGACAATTTTGAGGATGGCCGGATCAAAATCAAAATTATAAAAATAGACATCTTCTCCCAACTGTGCGTATACTTTAGCCATCATCACCATTCCAATTAGGAAAGCCGAATAGGTATAGATTTCCAGGGCTCGATCGAGAGGTGAGTGGTCATCGTCGACAAAAAAATGGTCCAGCGCTTTTGGTGCACGTTCAGGACCAAAGGTATGATAGCAGAGCATCTGATAAATACCCAGATTGGTGTGGCCCTTTATAAATAAGGAAGATTCATCAGTATTGTACCCGACCAGCATTTTAACCGTATTGACGTCACCGCTTTTGAGCGCCTTAACAGGATCTTTGGGGAGAACTACGCCATCATATACCGGCCAGAAACCGAAAGCTTTGGGAACACTCGACTGGTCTGCTTTGACCATTGAGAGGGCGGCAAAAACGTCACCGGGAAGGGCTCTTAGCTGATCCAGACCATTTAAAGAATCCTCGACGCCGTATAAGTTACATAAGAGTTTTCCGTTATCCATCGTTTTTTCCAAATCACCCCGGTTAAGCGCAGAAAAAGCTGAAATTGAGAAGATCGATCCGCTTTCAACAATGGCCTGGTGAAAAAGACCTTTGGCCAGCGGGGAAAGCATCAGGGCCGTGACACTATATGCACCGGCTGACTGACCGCCGATGGTGACTTGATGGGGGTCCCCGCCAAAGGTTTCAATGTTCTCCTGAATCCATTGCAGGGCCAGGATCTGATCCAGTAATCCGTAATTGCCAGTGGTCCCGGCTTCCTCAAGCAACCCCCGGGTAGCGAGGAATCCCAAAGCACCGAGCCGGTAGTTAATGGTGACCACCACCACCCCTTCCTGAGCCATTCGTCCGCCGTCATAAACAATTTCAGAGCCGGAGCCCGAGGAAAAAGCACCACCGTGGATAAACACATAAACCGGATAGCGATCCTCTGGCGTTAGCGCTGGCGTCCAGACGTTTAAAAACAGACAGTCTTCGCTTTTGCCGTCCATTTGATAGGTGCCGGGGGAATCAAGGGTTATCCCCCCCATTTGAAGCGAGGAATTACCGTATTTTGAACAGTCAAGGACCTCTTCCCAGGGTGGCATTGGTTCGGGCGCTTTAAACCGCCGGTTGTCGATCGGCGGCATCGCGTAGGGAATTCCTTTATAGTAGGACAGTCCCCGGCGGAATTGTCCTTGAACAGGCCCGCAGTGGGGCCTGAGGATTGGTCGTTTTGGTAAGGCTGTTTTATCAGTGGTGAAAAATGACATGGTGTTCTCCTTTTTAGTGAAACTTAAGTTGTAGCGAAACAGTTCGCAATGATTGTGAACGGGTACGCGCGATTTAAAATTGAATGGGGCCTTGAATGTAATCCCGATGATAGCAATAGTTTATTTCGTAAAATTGATTATGAAAGTCCGTCGCTCGACAATCGTAGTATAACATTTTTCTTTGGGTGGGGGTCAATGAAAACCGACTCTTTTTTAAACTTGTTAAAATAGGCAGTTGTCCGCGAGCTTTAATCGCTCTCAGGATAGTTTTGCCTTTTTCATTAAACCCCAGTACCCGTAGATAAGGAACAAAGGATTCAGTTAGGAAAAGTTTTAAGAGCTCTTTATCAAGTTCCAGGAGCCGATTGCATAAGATCCGGCGAACCCGGGTTTTAGGGATACGCTTAGAAATAATACCATTGACGCATTCGTCCAGGGTTGTGGCAACTTTTAGAGTATCTCGAATTTTATGCTCCAGGCCTTCACTGACGTAGGGGGTGTTTTTTAGATGTTTTACATCATGAGAAAGAATCAGCAGCCGTAATGCATTAAGAAATAAGTCGTCGCCGTTGGGGTTAAAATTTTTTTTAAATGGCAGAATCAGATCTTCACTTAAATAAGGAAGTTTGTGATCAAGCATTTTTAGAATAGCAGACGCTGACTCCGGGTTGGCAAGCGCATCAAATAATATCTTTCGTATCCCACTGGCACTGAGAAAGCTTGACGGCAATAGACTATGATAATCGGCACCTTGTCGTTTAACCGTCATTGAACGGATATTGCTTTGAGTTTTATGAAGGGCTTTGAGATATTCCAGGGCCAGAATGTTGTTGGGAGTTTTTAAGAGATCGCCAGCTTCGTGACCTAAATAGGAACGGATGGCCAATTCTCTGGCTCGAGGAAAAGAAACACCGGATGATAAAGCCTCTTTAAGGAAGCTTTTAAATTCAGCGGGTTCGTGAACGAGTATTTCAGCCAGACTGGTTAGCGGCTGGATATGCCCAAATTCGGAACCAAAAGAAAGAACATCAACAACCCCAGTGGCGTTAAAAATTTTAATTCCCCCATAAGCAAAGGCTTCGGCACTTTGGCAGGCGTAACCAAAGGGAAGTTCGCAGACCAGATCAACACCAGAAGACAAGGCCAGTCGGGCGCGTTCCCATTTGTTAAGTAGTGCAAAATCGCCACGCTGGGTCAGGTTGCCGCTCATTAAAACCATCACACCATCACACTGACTCTCTTTTTTTGATGCTTCAATTTGCCAGGCATGTCCCATGTGAAATGGATTATATTCAGCGATAATACCAAGAATTTTCATATTAGCCTCTCTCTTGTTAAAAAAATAGCAATTTTTTCACTTATTATCAAAATATGACAAAAAAATAATGGTATTCTTAGCATATTACTGTTATTATATAGAACGTATGAAGTGTAATCAATCTAAAAACTAAAGGAGAGTAATTATTAATGAATGTACTTGTTATTAACTGCGGTAGTTCTTCACTAAAATATCAATTGCTTGATATGACCACTGAAGAGGTTTTAGCTAAAGGTTTAGTTGAAAGAATCGGTATTGAAGGATCTGTTTTGGTTCACGAAGCGCCAGGTCAAGACAAGGTGAAATTGGTACAACCGATGAAGACCCATAAAGAAGCTTTGAATCTTGTCATGGCAGCTTTAGTTGATCCTGCTCATGGAGTAGTGAAGTCTTTGGAAGAAATTTCTGCTGTCGGTCATCGAGCTGTGCATGGTGCTGAAACTTTCTCTGATTCAGTCGTTATTGATGATGCGGTTATTAAAAGTTTGGAAGAGTGCTCAGAATTAGCACCGCTTCACAATCCTGCTAACTTGATTGGAATTAATGCTTGTCGGGAGTTACTGCCAAATGTACCAATGGTAGCAGTATTTGATACCGCTTTCCATCAAACCTTGCCGGGCGAAGCTTTCATGTATCCACTCCCTTATGAATTATATGAAAAATTCAAGATCAGAAAGTATGGCTTCCATGGAACATCCCATAAATTTGTGAGCCAGGCTGCGGCTGAATTAATGGGTAAAAAACTTGAAGACCTGAAACTGATTTCTTGCCATTTAGGTAATGGTGCCAGTCTTTGTGCCATTAAAAACGGAAAATCGGTTGACACTTCAATGGGATTGACTCCACTGGCCGGATTGGAAATGGGAACGCGTTGCGGTGACATTGATCCTGCTATCATTCCTTTCCTGGTTAATAAAGGCTATACAGTAGATGAAGTTGATAATATCATGAACAAAAAGTCTGGTGTGCTTGGCGTTTCTGGAATCAGTTCAGATTTCCGCGATGTTGAAGGTGCCGCAAACAGTGGTAATAAACGGGCTCAGTTAGCACTGGATATTTTTCACTATCGGGTTCGTACTACCATCGGCGCTTATGTTGCGGCCATGGATGGGGTAGACGGCATTATCTTCACCGCTGGTTTAGGTGAAAACTCAACAACTTCGCGAGCTGCAATTTGTGGTGGTTTAAAATACTTGGGAATTACGCTTGATCCTGTTACCAACAGCAAGCGCGGCGAAGCGACTGTTATCTCTGATAAAGACTCTAAAACAACCGTTATGGTTATACCAACCAATGAAGAATTAATGATTGCCAGAGACACCTTAGCGTTAGCTAAATAATGTAAAGTATTTCACTTGACAAAACGGGCAATCGTCTATATAATGATGATTGCCCGTTTGGAGTGATAAAATGAATTTTGAAATCAATAAGCTATTGCAGGAAAAAATAATCCCTTTTGAATTTGTTGTAAAAAATACGGATTTAAATGATATAGAGGGAGAACTGGATGAAAATGGCGCTTTCGTGCGTGGAACCATCGAAAAAGTATCGAAAGGTAATTTTCTGGTGAATTTCACCCTTGAGATGACCATGATCTTTCCCTGTGCGCGTTGCCTAGAACCAACCCCCATTGATTGTCTTTATGACTATACGGATACGGTAACGGTTGAAGAGGATGAAGCAATACTTGATTTATTGCCCATCGTTGAAGAATGCATTTATATTAATGAACCTTTCCGTGTACTGTGCAGTGAAGAATGTGCGGGTTTGTGTCCAAAATGCGGCAACAATTTAAATCACGAGCAATGCGAATGCGACAAATTTGGTGATTATGATCCGCGATTTGAAGCGTTGAAAAAATTATTGTAAGTGAAATGACTTTACTATTTAGGAGGTGTGAGTGATGGCTGTACCAAAGAGAAAAACTTCTAAGTCCAGAAGAGACAAAAGAAGAACACATTACAAATTAAATATTCCAGGAATGAGTACTTGTCCAAAATGTGGTGAAATTAAATTGCCTCATCGAGTTTGCAAGTCTTGTGGCACATACAAAGACGTTAGCGTTATCAGCTTTAACGAATAAACAGAGTCTAGACTCTGTTTTTTCTCTATCTGGGATTATTTTAGGCCCGGATATTTTTATTGATTGTATTTACTGAATCGGTTTTTTCTGGGATAATAGACAGATACAAAGGAGGGCGTTAGTTTGAATATTTTTTTAGACGCCATGGGTGGCGATGACGCGCCCTATCAAATCGTAAAGGGTGCCATTGATGCGGTTAAGGAATATGACGTCAAGCTGACCCTGGTGGGTCGCCGGCCGGCTATTTTAGAAGAGCTTTCAAAATACGATTACCCTGATGACAAAATTGAAATTCTGCATGCCGAAACCGTCATAGAAAATACCGAAGATCCCGCCATGGCGATTCGGCGAAAACCGGATTCGTCTTTAGTTGTGGCACTTGATGAAATGAAGAACCGAGAAAATGCAGTGCTGATTTCAGCTGGAAGTACCGGGGCACTTTTATCCGGGGGATTATTAAAACTGGGCCGGATTAAGGGAATCAAACGTCCTGCTCTGGCAGCAACGCTGCCCAAAAGTGACGGCGTATTTGTTCTTATTGATACCGGTGCCAATGCCGATTGTAAACCGGAGTATTTGGAACAGTTTGCCCAATTAGGAAAAATTTATTCAGAAAATGTTTTAGGTAAAACAGATCCGGGGATCGGACTCATTAATATCGGTGCTGAAGCAAAAAAAGGAAACAGTCTTGTAAAAGCGGCCTATGAGCTTTTGGAAGCTGGGGATTTTAATTTTTTGGGCAATGTTGAAGCACGCGATATTCCCGAAACGAAGGCTGATGTGTTAGTCTGCGATGGATTTACGGGCAACATCGTATTGAAATTAACCGAAGGTATTTCTGCTTATCTGCTTAAAAAAATGAAGACGTCAATCATGAGTAACACCAAGGGTAAAATTGGAGGAATGCTGATTAAAGATAATTTGAAAAGCTTCAAAAAACAATTTGACTATGCCGAGTATGGCGGTGCTCCCTTTTTAGGTGTAAAAGGTGGTATTATCAAAGCTCACGGTAGCAGTGATGCTTTTGCGATTAAAAATGCGGTGCGACAGAGTATTAAGTTTATTGAGAATGATGTGTTGAAAAAAATTACTGATAATGCAAAAAACAGGGAGGCTTAAGTCATGGATGAACGATTTTTAAAAGTTACGGCAATTATTTCAGAGCAATTGGATGTTGATATTGAAAAAATTACCCTTGAAACCTCACTCATTGACGATCTGGAAGCAGATTCACTGGATGTGGTTGAGCTGATTATGGCGTTTGAAGATGAATTTGGAACTAAAATTGACGAAAGTGCATTAGAAAATATCCAAACTGTAGGAGATATCATCAACGCAATTTCCTAAGAAGATTAAAGGGTGTCGCTGAGAAACAATGGCACCCACCTTCTCCTTATTCAGGAGACTGTGCGTTATCTTTTCTGGTTTGCTTCTTTTCATGGGGAATAGCGAGAAACGCTCAGGCGAACTCTCGTAATCGATAAGGGGGGATATTAAGTGACAATCGAAGAAAAAATCGATTACCGTTTCAAGAAAAAAGAGTTATTAAAAGTTGCCTTAACGCATAGTTCACATTCAGGAAATTCGACCAACAACGAACGACTTGAATTCTTGGGGGATGCAGTATTGGAACTGATTATCAGTGAGTATTTATTTTTGTCTCACAAATTATCTGAGGGTAAAATGACGAAAATCCGTTCCAATATTGTATGTGCCGAGTCTCTTTCCAAGGCTGCCTATGAACTCCAGTTGGGAGATCATATTTTCTTGGGAAAGGGTGAAATTGTAACTGGGGGAAGGCAACGGAAATCGAACCTTGCCAATGCCTTTGAGGCCCTGATTGGGGCTGTATTTTTAGACAGTAATTTTGAAATAACCCGGAAAGTTGTTCTGAAAGTGTTGGAAAGTAATATCGCTCTGGCTTTGTCCGGTGCGCTGGTAAAAGACTATAAAACGGAACTTCAGGAGTATATTCAAAAGAACAATGACAATGTTATTGAATATGTCCTGGACCGTTCTGAAGGACCGGAACACAACAAAACCTTTTATATTAAATTGATTTTTAATGGCGATTGTGTGAGTCATGGCATCGGTAAAAGCAAAAAAGAAGGGGAGCAGGACGCCGCTAAAAACTATTTGCTTAAGACGAGAAGACTAAATTGAGGTGAGGGCTTGTATTTAAAAAAATTGCGATTGTCGGGGTTTAAATCATTTGCAGACCCTGTAAGCCTTGAGTTTTCAGAAGGTATTTCTGCAATTGTGGGCCCTAACGGCAGCGGAAAGAGTAATATCACTGATGCCATCAAATGGGTTTTGGGTGAACAAAGCATTAAATCCCTTCGGGGTAAAAAAATGGAAGATGTCATCTTCTCAGGAACAGAAAAAAAACAAGCCTCCGGTTATGCCGAGGTTGTTTTGATTTTAGACAACAAAGAGGGTTCGTTGGAAAACTATCCCCAGGAAATAGCGATCTCACGGAAACTATTTCGGTCCGGCGAAAGTGACTATGCCATTAATAAAAAAAGCTGTAAACTAAAAGAGATCCACAGTATTTTTATGGATACCGGTTTGGGGAAAAACGGTTATTCATTAATCAGCCAAGGGAGTATCGAAAATATTTTATCGAGTAGTCCCACTGAGCTGCGGAATATCTTTGAAGAGGCTGTAGGTATTGTTTCCTATAAAACTAAAAAAAACGAAGCCGAAAAAAAATTGGAGCAAACTCAGGGACACTTGGATCGGCTGCGAGACATTATGGCAGAAATAGAAAAACAGGTGGGCCCCTTAAAAAACCAATCTCGGAAGGCTAAAAGCTTTTTAACCCTCTATGAGGAGTTAAAGACTGTCGATCTGGTGATTTTCTATCGAAAAATGAGCGGCGCGGTCACGGAACTGAAAGTATTAAAAAAAAATCTTGAGGAACAACTAAAAAGTTGTGAACAAATCGAAGCAATTATCAGAAAAAAGGATGAATTGTATCAAAAACTGACCATTGAGAATCGTGAATTGGACCTTTTAGCGGACTCGGAAAAGAAAAATCTATCGGTGCTCAGAGCCGATTTCGATCGGGTTCAGCGGGAAGATATCCGTTGTAAAAGTCAGTTGGAAGCGAATCAAATAACCCAGGAACGCTTAAAAAACGAAGGTGAAAGCTTGACCTCCCGAATTGCGGCAACACTTAAGCGGATTGATGGACTGGAACTGGAGAAAAATGTCTTGCTAGAGAACCTCGTGACAAAAGAGGCAGTCAGAGGTGAACTGGAAAATACCCTTAATCTTTTACTCTGTGCAGAACAGCAGGAAAAAGATCGGATCAAAGCAACTCAAGAGGCCGTTCTAAATCAGCAATCGCTTTGCGAAAAACTCGAAATGAAGCGTTTAGAAATTAAAACGGCCATTCAGGAAGCAAAGACGGAGTCATCTTTTATCAAAAAGTACCTGGATGAAACAGGAGCCAGTCAGGATCAAGTCGCTGCGGATCTAAAGCAGCAAAAACAAGAGATGAGTAGTCTGTTGGCAGAAAAAGAGCAACGGAAAGACCAGTACCAGAAGTTGCAAATCCAGTATCAACACAGTTTGGACGAACAAAAGCAACTCCAGAATCAGGTTCACCTGATTTCTAATAATTTGAAAGTTAATGCTTCCAAGGTAGAGTATTTAAAAAATATTCAAAAAAATTATCAGGATTACTTCCCAACCATTCGTAAACTGATGACATCAGAAAAGCTGCTCGGCCCGGTGATCCATGAGGTTTTTGGGCCGGTTGGCGAACTCATCTCGACTGAGGCCAGATATCTTCAGGCCATTGATATTGCTTTAGGTGCTAAAAGTCAGAATATTGTCGTTGCCAGCGTTAAGGTTGCCAGTGATTGTATTAATTTGCTCAAGAAAGAGCGTCTTGGTCGGGCAACATTTTTGCCCCTGGATAATTTAAAATACAGTTTAGTTGATGAAAAAACCCGGGCAGTGCTTAAAAATACTTCCGGAGTCGAGGGGATTGCCAGTGACTTGGTTAAAACCGATGCGGCTTATGAAGTGGTCATTAAAAGTCTTTTGGGACGAATCATCGTCGCCAGAGATTTTGCTTCGGGAAAAGATATCCAGAAGAAAACGGCTTCTAAGTTTACCGTTGTAACCCTGGGAGGTGAAATCTTTTACCCTGGCGGAGCCATTGTCGGGGGACAAAGCAAGGACAACCGGCAGTCGCCGCTTTCTAAGAAGATTGAAATCCAGAATTTGCAAAAAGAAATGGATCAGCAAAAAAAAGCCCTGGATGCGATCAAAAACCAGGATGTGACGGTGCAAAAATCTCTGACCCAGGTAGTCGATCAATTAAAGGAACTGGAAACGGGGTATAACCGCTGCAAACAAGCGCTGTGGGAGAAGAACAAGACAATTGAGGACTTGAGCCGAAAACAGCGTGAAAGTACGCAGTCGATTTCGTCTCAGGAGCAAAAGCTTCAGGCACTCAGTCAGAAGCTGGAACAGTTAAATATTGAGCTGACTAAAATCGAAGCATCATATAATCAGGCCAAGGAAGCCACAAAAGGTCAGGAAACTGATGATCAGGCTCATATGATCAGACAGCAACTGGACGATTTGCGGTTAAAAATATCAGAAAGCCAAATGGTTATCACTCAGATCAAAGGAGAAATCGCTGGGTTTGATCAGCAAATCGTCTTGATGCAGGAACAATTAAGCCACCAGACAGCCAGAAAAACGACTCTGGAAGCTGAAATGGCGGGTTACCTAAATGAATCCCGCGAATTGATCCGACTTCAGGAAAAACTGGGGGCGGATCATCAGCTGCTAAGCAAAAAAATTGAATCCCATCGTGACAAAAATAAACAAGCGATGGAACTGCAAAAAACGAATGCCCAGCGGCTGGAGACGCTACAGGAAGAAATAAAAAATGACAATCACCAATTGATTATTGACAACGACAGAAAAAATACCATTTCGACTCAACTAAACAGTCTGCAGCTACAGATGAACCATTGGGAAGAGAATATCTATAAGAGCTATGAAATTAACTATTTAATGGCTGAAGATGCCTATCAGCAGTTGGAGGCGGAGCACAGCCTTGATGAGCTTGATTTGTCTGAAGAACGTCAGCGTACCTTGAGAGAAAAAATTAGCGCACTGGGGAATGTGAACCTCGGTGCCATTGAAGAGTATGAAGAAATTATCGCCCGACATGATTTTATGAAAGAACAAATGGATGATTTAAAAGCTGGGAAAAGTGAGCTGTTAGATATTATTAATACCTTGTATGACGCCATGACCGAGCAGTTTAAGGCAAACTTTATCAAGCTACAGGAGAATTTTACGCGGATCTTTGGCATTCTATTTGAAGGCGGTCGGGCTTATCTGGAGTTTACGGACCCTACTGGGGTGCTGGAAGGGGGAATTGAACTGGTGGCTCAGCCACCGGGTAAACGGCTGCGGCATATTTCTCTGCTTTCTGGTGGTGAAAAGTCAATGGTTGCCATTGCTCTGCTGTTTTCCTTTCTGGAAATTAACCCGTCCCCTTTTTGTGTGATCGATGAGGTAGACGCTGCCTTGGATGATCATAATATTTACCGTTACATCAGCTACCTCAAAAAAGTAGCGGAACATAATCAGTTCATCACGATCACTCATCGTCGTACTACCCTGGAAGTGTGCGACAATCTCTATGGGGTATCGATGTCCAAGGATGGGGTGTCCCAATTGGTGTCGGTTCGACTGACGGATTACGCTTAAAATGATGGTCAGGAGAAATTACAAACTGACCCCAAATAAACTCACTTAGGCAAGGCTCTAAGGGGTTAAAACGAAGGAGGCAACGATGGAATTAAGTTTATATGAACGGATGCGTAACAAGCTGGTTAAAACGGCTGACAATTTCAAGGAAAAAATAGAAAATGTCATGTATATGGGGAGCTTTGATGATGATTTCTTTGACGAGCTGGAGGAAACTCTGATTCTCTCGGATTTAGGGGCTCAAACCTCAGTGAAAATCACGGCGGCGCTGCGGGCAAAGATTAAAGAAACCCGGTCTAAAAGCAAGGAAGAAGTGATGGGCTTTCTAAAAGAAATCCTGGTCGATATGGTTTTGGTGGAAGTAAAAAAGCCGCAGCTACCCACGATTATGCTGGTTGTTGGCGTCAACGGGGCCGGAAAAACCACCTCGATTGCCAAACTCTCTGAGCGCTATAAAAAAGAAGGCAAAAAAGTTGTCATTGCAGCAGCGGATACCTTTCGGGCGGCGGCGGTGGAACAACTCGATGAATGGGCCAGACGGGTTGGCGTGGATATTATCAAAAGTACTACCGGTGCCGATCCGAGCTCGGTGGTTTTTGATGCCATTGGTGCAGCCAAGGCCCGTAAAGCCGATATTCTGATTTGTGATACGGCGGGACGTCTGCATAATAAGGTTAATCTGATGAAAGAACTTGAAAAGATCAGTCGGGTGATTAACCGGGAAGGTGAAGGGTTCACGGTTCATAATTTATTGGTGTTAGATGCTACTACTGGGCAAAATGCGATTAACCAGGCAAAGGTGTTTCATGAGTGTGTCGAAATTAAGGGAATTGTGCTGACTAAGCTCGACGGAACCGCCAAAGGCGGTATCGCAATCTCGATTATCGATGAAATGCAGATTCCCATTGAATACGTTGGTATTGGCGAAAAATCAGAAGATCTCATCGATTTTGATCCAAAGAAATTTGTTGATTTGCTCTTTGAATAAAGGTTTATAAAGATTTTAACGAAATGTCCCAAAGAGCGCGAATAAAAGCTTGACTTTTTTACTGTCAGGACTTACAATAATTAAGTCGTCAAGTAAAATTCCTTTACGACGATATCGAAGGTGCATATGGAAAAAAAAGTAGGGGAACAATATTTATTTGATTTTTATGGCGAACTGCTAACCGCTAAGCAGAAGCAGATTTTAGAGTATTACTATGATGATGACTATAGCCTGGCTGAAATTGCTGAGGTAATGGCAGTTACCCGTCAGGGTATTTTTGATGTGATTAAACGCTCTAAAGCCATGATGGAAGCCTATGAAGAAAAACTGGGACTCATCGCCAAGTTTTTAAAATCTCAAATTATTCTGGAAGAAATTGAGAAAGTTCTATTGGACTGTGTTGATCGTGAAAAAGACGAGCAGCTACAATCTGAATTGATGCTGGTGGTTGAAAAACTGAAAAAAGTCAGTGAAGAAAACTAGAGGTGACAGATGATCTTTGAAGGATTAAATGAAAAATTTCAAAATATATTTTCCCAACTTAAGCGCAAAGGAAAATTAAACGAAAAAGACATCCAGGAAGTCAATCGGGAAATAAAAATGGCTCTTTTAGAAGCCGATGTCAATTTCAAAGTCGTTAAACAGTTTACCAAAAATATCGGTGAGCGCGCCATCGGCCAAGAGGTACTTAGCAGCCTGACTCCGGGACAGCAGTTTATCAAGATTGTAAAAGATGAAATGACAACCCTTCTGGGCGGTGAAATTGAGCGCATGGACTTTATCCAGGGACGCCAGAATGTTTATATGATGGTGGGTCTCCAGGGTGCTGGTAAAACAACCACAGCAGCTAAGCTTGCCAACCTGTTGCGCAAAGAGAAAAAATTCAAACCCTTGCTGGTTGCTTGTGACGTCTATCGTCCAGCAGCGATTAAGCAGCTTGAAATTCTCGGGGATGAATTAAAAATTGACGTTTACTCTGAACATGATATAAAAGACCCGGTCGGCATTGCCAAACGGGGACTTAAAAAAGCAGTTGAAGGCCATTATGATCTGGTGGTTATGGATACGGCCGGTCGATTACAAATCGATGAAGCGCTAATGGATGAATTGGTTAATATTAAAGAAGTCATTAATCCTACCGAAATTTTATTAACGGTCGATGGGATGACCGGACAGGAATCGGTCAATGTAGCTAATGAGTTTAATCGCCTGCTTGATATTTCAGGGGTAATCCTGACCAAGTTGGATGGCGATACCCGTGGCGGGGCGGCCTTATCGATTACCTATACGATTGGCAAGGCGATCAAATATATCGGCACCGGTGAAAAACTGACCGATATTGAACTTTTTTATCCGGACCGGATGGCATCGCGGATTTTGGGAATGGGGGATGTACTATCCTTTATTGATAAAGCCCAAAGTATGATGGATGATGAAAAAGCCAAAGAACTGGAAGAAAAGTTCAGAAATCAGGATTTTGATCTGAATGACTTTTTGGATCAGATCAGGCAGATCGAAAGCATGGGCTCGATTAGCAGCTTGCTGGAAATGATGCCGGGAGCCAGTAAGAAAGCCATGAAAAATGTCGATTTATCGGGGGCGGATACAAAAAAAACCGAGGCCATCATCTTATCGATGACCAAGGAAGAACGCCATAAACCCGGGATCATCAATGCCAGCCGACGAAGACGAATCGCGTTGGGAAGCGGTACTATGGTAGCGGATGTTAACCGGTTATTAAAGGGTTTTGAACAGTCCAAAAAGATGATGAAGCAAATGTCAAATCCGAACATGGCCAAAAAAGGACGGATGAAGCTTCCGTTTATGTAAAATCAGTGTTATCAAGGACATTATGTCATTAGATAAAGAAGTTAAGAAAGGGGGAACGAACATGGCAGTAAAAATCAGATTAAAAAGAATGGGTAAGAAGAAGAAACCTTTTTATAGAATCGTTGTTGCTGATGCACGGGCACCACGTGATGGTAAGTTCATCGAAGAAATTGGATACTACAACCCTTGTGTTGACCCTGCACTCGTAAAAGTAGATGCAGACAAAGCCAAGACATGGTTGGCCAATGGCGCAAAACCAACGGACACCGTTAAGTATTTATTAAAAAGAGAAAACGTAATCGAGTAGTACCAGGAGGTAAATGATGAAAGAACTTGTGGAAATTATTGCCAAAGCTCTTGTTGAACACCCCGATGCGGTATCTGTCTCAGAAGTTGAAGGCGAACAATCCATTGTTTTGGAATTGAAAGTCGCTGACGATGATATGGGCAAGGTCATTGGAAAACAGGGGCGTATCGCAAAAGCAATTCGTACCGTCATAAAAGCCGCTGCCACGAAAGAAGACAAACGTGTCATGTTGGAAATCATCCAATAAAGGCATTGGGCTGTGTATACAGCTCTTTTTTTTCGTGTCTTTTTCAGGGCAAAAAAACAGGAGATAACAATGGAAAATAATAATCGTTTAATCATCGTTGGCCGTATTCTTGGTGTTCATGGCATCAAGGGTGAATTAAAAGTATTACCTTTAACCGATGATCCGGGCCGTTTTTATGACCTGGATGGGGTCACCCTGATCCATGGCAAAAGTGAAGTGGACTATAAGATTACCAATTGCCGCCTTCATAAAAACAACGTGTTGTTGTTTCTCGAAGGTATCACCAACCGTAATGATGCCGAAGCATTGACGGGTTGGGAAGTCGGTATCCCAAAAGAACTGGCAGTTACATTGGAAGAAGATGAGTTTTTTATCGAAGAATTATTGGGCTTACCGGTTTATAATGACGGCCAACTGTTAGGAAAAATTACCGATGTGATGCAAGCCGGAGGGGTGGATGTTTATATTATCACCGCAGGCAAGAAAGTCTATTGTGTTCCCGCGAGAAAACTCTATTTCAATGAAATCAATGTCAAAACTGGACGAATTGATGCCAGTATCCCACAGGAAATATTGGATCTATGAAATTTTATTTTTTAACCTTATTTCCGGAAATCTTTGAAACGTATTTTCAAACCGGAATGATCGGTCGCGGCGTCAAGGCGGGTTTGATTGACTATGCTGTGATCAATATCCGCGACTTCTCCGGTAATAAGCATCATAAGGTTGATGATACCCCCTATGGAGGTGGTGCTGGTATGGTGATGGCAGCTCCGCCGATTGTTGCAGCCTTAAAAAGTATTCCCGATTTTCGTACTTATCCAGTCGTTTATTTAACGCCGGGGGGCAAACCGTTTAAACAAAAAGATGGGATGACACTTTCTAAATATCCGGGAATTGTTTTTATCTGTGGCCATTATGAAGGCATTGATCAGCGCGTTATCGATGCTTACGTGGATCTGGAATTTTCGGTGGGGGACTATGTCTTAACGGGTGGAGAATTACCGGCTCTGACCCTGGCTGATGCGATGGCCCGCCATATTCCCGGTTTTTTGGGCAATGGTGATAGTTTGGCGGAAGAATCTTTTGAAAGTCATTTGCTCGAATATCCCCATTATACCAAGCCGCGGGATTTTGAAGGTCAGGAAGTACCGGAAGTGCTACTTTCAGGCAATCATGCCGAGATCAAAAAGTGGCGTTTAAGCCAGGCAGAGACACGCACCCGGCTAATCCGACCAGATTTATTTGAACACTATCAAAATATAAATAAATAAAACTTGCATAAAGAGTTAGCAAAGTGTATAATATGTCAGTATGTTATCAAGGGAGACGGTCCTCTGTACATGATGCATGAACGTCGGAAATCGAATATTAAGGAGAAAAAAAATGGACATTATTAAAAAGATTCAATTAGAAAATATGAAGGCAGAGCCACCTAAGTTTAGCGTTGGTGACACGGTCAAAGTTCATGTTAAAGTTATTGAAGGTAAACGTGAAAGAATTCAGATTTTTGAAGGCATTGTGCTTAAAAAACAAAATGGTGGTGTGGGTGAAACATTCACAGTACGTAAACTTTCTTCGGGTGTTGGGGTTGAACGAACCTTTCTGGTCCACTCACCAAAGATCGAAAAAGTTGAAGTGGTTCGACATGGTAAAGTCCGTCGAGCTAAACTTAACTATCTTCGTGATCGCGTCGGTAAAGCAGCAAAAGTCAAAGAAAAAAGAGTATAATTCAGAGGCTGGCAAGCCTCTTTTTTGATTAACTTGGTTGTTTAAAATAACGAGTTGTTAGCAAGGAAGTGAAGAAATGAAAGAAGATCAGGACTCTAAGGGTAATTTGGAACTTAAAGAATGGATACAATCCGCAGTGATTGCCATTGTTCTTGCTTTTATCATAAAAATGTTTCTATTTGACTTTGTCATGGTCCAGGGAAGTTCGATGTTTCCCACCCTGGTAGGGGGTGATCGCCTGATTGTCAATAAAATCGGCTATACCATCGGTGAGCCAGATTATGGCGAGATTGTGATCCTCAGTTATAGTGATAGCGTTGAGTATGTCAAACGGGTAATAGGAAAGGGCGGAGATACCATTGAGATAAAAGATATGGTTGTTTATCGGAACGGTGAGCCCTTATCTGAAGCGTATATCAACACTGAAGCGTACGAAGATTTTTCAGAAGTCACCGTTCCAGTTGGTACTTATTTTGTGATGGGGGATAACCGCGCAAATAGTTCGGACAGTCGTTATCCGAGTCTGGGTTTTGTCGAAAGAGATGCCATTGACGGCAAAGTGATCTTTAGAATTTGGCCCCTTTCGGAAATTGGACTGGTATAAAAATGTCAGAAGAGAAAATTGAATACATACAATGGTATCCGGGTCATATGGCGAAGGCCAATCGAGAAATAAAAGAAAAACTCAAGCTCATCAATGTGGTGATCGAAGTGGTCGATGCCAGACTGCCGTTATCGAGCAAGAATCCCGAGATTAACCAGTATACCTGGAATAAGCAACACATCTTGTTGCTAAATAAGTCGGATTTAGCGGATCCGGAAGTCAGTCTTTTATGGATGGACTGGTTTAAAAAAAATACTGACATTCAGAAGGTTGTACTGTTTGATGCCTTCGATCGGCGGATGAAAACCGACCTGGTCAGAACCATTCATGAACTTAATATCAAAGAGAAAGCGCAGGTAAAATGCCTGGTTTGCGGAATTCCCAACGTCGGGAAATCGACGGTTATTAACAGCCTCATTGGAAAAAAGAAAACCCAGATTGGCAATAAGCCGGGCGTTACAAAGGGGCAGCAATGGCTTAGTACTCCGGATCACCTGATGCTTTTGGATACCCCGGGGATATTATGGCCAAAATTCGATGATCCACTAGTGGGGCTGCATTTAGCCTGGTTAGGTTCCATCAAAGATACGATTTATGAAAAAGAAAATATTGCGGCTGATTTGCTCAAATACTTGTTGGTATATTATCCTGATGAACTGGAAGCGATTTATAAAATCGAGATTGAAGGAAAAAATCTTCCCGAGGTTTTCGATGCTATTGCTAAGAGTCGGGGACTGCTGATTAAAGGTGGCGAGTACGATTATGCGCGTACCAGTGTGCTGATACTCAATGATTTTAAAAATGGTCGGATTGGACGTATCACTCTGGAACGACCAAATAATAACTTTTAAAAAAAGTACGCGATAGCTTATTTAAAACAATCACTTTCTGTTTGTCAGGAAGATGGTTGTTTTTTTTATTTTAATTCTGTAGTATAATATCCAAAGATACGTAAAAAAACAAAAAGAGGTAAGTATGAATTCATTTCAAAACATGACCATTACGTCACTTAAAGACTATATTTCAACACTGGATATAAAAGCGTACCAGGACCTGATTCCCGATCTAAAGCGCGATACACGTCAAGCAGTTCAAAAAATCGCAAAATCTTTGGAAAAAAAGGTTGACGCTAGAATGATCGAAATAGAACGGATTAAAAGGATGAAATCGATTGAGACAAGCTATTACAACAATGGGATAAAAAAAATTGGTGGTATTGATGAGGTTGGACGGGGTCCGTTAGCGGGACCAGTGGTAACCTGTGTCATTGTTTTAAAGCCGGATTCCAATCGTTTGTATGTTAATGATTCAAAAAAGGTTTCAAAAAAAATGCGGGAAAGTTTATGCGAGCAGCTGCTTGAAGACGCGTTGGATTATGCCATCGGCCAGGTCGATAATGATGGGATTGACAGTCTCAACATTCTAAATGCCACTAAAAAAGCCATGACTGATTCGTTAAGTACATTATCCACAAAACCGGATCTGCTACTTATTGATGCCCTCCAAATTGACTCCAAAATTTCCCAAAAATCGATTATCCACGGCGATGCCACCAGTTATACCATCGCCGCGGCGAGCATTGTTGCCAAGGTCTACCGGGATAATCTGATGCAGATTTATCACGAGGAGTATCCCGAATATGGTTTCGATCACAATATGGGTTATGGTACCGCCGAACATATAAAAGCCCTTTATAAGCATGGACCAACGCCCATTCACCGTCGAAGCTTCATAAAAAATATCGGTTTGTAATGAAGACACACAATCTCAAAAAAGGAAAGGCCGGGGAAGCACTGGCGGTAACATTTTTAGAAAATATCAATCATCGGATTTGTCAAATGAATTATAAAAAACCGTCTGGTGAAATTGATCTTATTACCCAGGATGGTGATACCCTGGTTTTTGTCGAAGTGAAGTATCGAAAGAATCTGGATTACGGATATCCCCGGGAAGCGGTGAATCGGGCTAAACAAAAACGCATTGCGAAAACGGCGCTTTGGTATTTAAAGGAGAAACAGCTAGATGACGTAAGCGTTCGCTTTGATGTCATTGAAATATATTACGGCTTAGATGGCGAGCAAGTGATTAATCACTTTGAAAACGCATTTTCATTTTAATGCAATGGATTTAGTGTGAGAGGAATTCAATTAATCTGAAAGAACAGGACTAAGATCAGATTTATTTGACCTCAGTCCTGTTTTTTAAATACTATTGGCCGTCATCCACTGAGATCAGAAACACCTTTTCAGAATAGGTACCCTTAGTCTCTTTATTCTGAATTTTTAAATAGTCAATATGAAGTGGCTCATATTCAAAGGTCTCCACAATTGTATCCAGCAATTCGTAGATATCCGAAAGTTCATCTTCCGAGGGTCGCTTCAAAAATATCTGAGCTTTTTCAAGAAGCTTTTCTTTTAATGCATCTCGAACTTCTGATTCACCTAAGATTTTGTACTCACAGGTACGTCCACTGTCTTTAATGATTTTTGGAATCTTATCCCGAACAATTTTATTATACTCAACTTTCATAATCTATCACCTCAAGCATATTATACCCAATCAGTCTATTTAAAAACAAGAGGGATAAGATATTTTTAAGAAAACCTCCGCTGATTCCAATTTGCTTTATGATATAATAAATCATCCAGGAGTTAAAAAGGGGGGGCGCAATTTAAGGTGGAAGAGCAGCATGTGGCGCTGTGAATCTCTGCGTTATTTGAGGAATCTTGGGTATATATCTTAAGTAACTTGAAGAAGCGCACGATTAATAATTAAAAAGATTGACCATTTACTAAAATGAAACTAATACTTGTAATTTTGTTAAAGAAATACTATTATAATTAGAATAGTTCTATTTTAAGCAGTGATTTACAGGTTTGGTTTTGGCCAGGACGACCAGATCTTTAAAGATGGATAGTTATTTAGTTTAATATCGGAAGGAAGATTTTTATGAGTAAGTTAACGATATCAGTGGTAATACTGGCAGTCATCAGCCTTGGTGTTTTTGCGTTTAACTACATAAGTCCCGAAATTTTGAACACCTCTGAAAAGCTATCATCAAATCCAGATCAAATAAAAGAAGTCTTGGTGCCGCTTGATAAAGAAATAAATGCAAAAGATTATGGGGCAAAAGGAGATGGTTTAACGGATGACACAACGGCCTTGCAAAATGCAATTGATGATGCAAGCAAAGAAAAGGCACTGTTGGTGATACCAGAATCGAGTGAATCATATCTGATAACAAAACAGCTTGTCATGAAGGAAAACACGCATATAAGCGGCTATGGTGCAACATTATTTATGGCTCCGGAAGAAGACACAATCAGAAATATGCTATGGTCAAGTCCCGACGACATGGTTTCAAATATTTCAATTGAAGGCCTGACTTTGAAATCTGAAAATAAGATTATAGGTATCGATTATTATGAAAATAGTATGGTTAGCAATGTTCAAGGCATGTATTTTCAAGGCGTAGACACGATGAAAATAAGTGATGTTTTTATGGAGGATGTCTATGTTGGTTTGAAAATATCTCAGGCCGGTAAGTTGAGAAATAAAGATATAAAAATAAGCAATTTAAGGATCGATAACTCCGGGATGCCGATACAGATCTCCGGCACGAATGGCTTTAGTATGGTTGATAGTGTGCTAAATTCAAATGATGGCGGTACCAAGTGGCTGCATTCTGCTTATCTGAGAGGAGACAACAGCAATTTTTATTTCCAGAATGTTGAGTTTAATAATGCCTCTGGTGGCGGTATCGCAATAGCAGGGAATCCTCAGTATCGTCATCCACCAGAAAATATGGTATTTAAAGACTGTCGTATCAAGGATAGTGTAGTAGGCGTTCATATTAATAGTGGTGCTACAAACATTACAATATCTGGTTTGATTATAAAAGGTAGTAGCTTGGGCTTTAAAATAAACGATGCATCCGAATTAAACATTGATGGCGTGAACATCAGTGGATCAAAACAGCAAGAGAATGACCATGGCGGATTCAGTATTGAAAATGTTAATCAATCGACAATTTCAAGTGTTACAATTGACGCCAGCGATATGACAGGGTCATTATGTCAATTAATTGGAGATATTGAGGATTTAAAATTGTCATCTTTTAAATCAAGTGAGGTAAAAAATATTCCATTATACAGCGTTGAGAGTGCGGCAAAAATAAAGAACCTGATTATTGAGTGATTTAATAAAGACTAGAATAAGCAAATTCGTTTAGTGGCATCTTAAGATTTGTTCAGCGATGAGTTAAGATGACATCAATCAACACTGTTTAGGAGGCAGACCGCAATGGGAGAGAAAATATATCTGGCATCGCCGCATATGAGTGATGAAGGATTTGAAATGGCGTATATTAAAGAAGCGTTTAGTACCAATTGGATTGCACCGCTTGGACCAAATGTTAATGAATTTGAAAAAGAGTTTGCATCAAAAGTGGGGGTGAGATACGCCGCGGCATTAAATACCGGGACTGCGGCTATTCACCTGGCCTTGAGAGCGGTTGGTGTAGGGGAAGGTGATATTGTCTTTTGTCCGACGCTCACATTTTCGGCAACTGTAAATCCCATTATTTATGAAAAAGCGATTCCTGTATTTATTGACAGTGACGAGGAAACCTGGAATATGTGCCCACTGGCATTAGAAGAAGCTTTCCAGAAATATCCCAATGTGAAAGCTGTGATTGTCGTTCATCTTTATGGTTTATCGGCTGATATGGATAGAATCATGGCAATTTGTAATCGTCATGGCGTTGCGGTGATCGAAGATGCAGCTGAATCTCTGGGAAGCTTATACAAAGGCAGACAGACGGGCACCTTTGGTGAGTATGGTGTATTTAGTTTTAATGGGAATAAGATTATAACCACTTCTGGCGGTGGAATGCTTGTTTCCAACAATAAAGAGAAGATACAAAAGGTAAGATTCTGGTCGACGCAGTCAAGAGATTCAGCGAGACATTATCAGCACAGTGAATTAGGCTTTAACTATCGCATGAGCAATATTTCAGCTGGGATTGGCAGAGGTCAACTAAAAGTATTGGATCTGAGAGTTGCAAAGAAAAAAAAGATCTTTGAGTTTTACAAAAGAGAATTAGGTGAATTGCCAGGAATTCAATTTATGCCTGTCAATCTCTGGAATGAACCTAATTATTGGCTAAGTTGTATAACCCTGGATAGTAAAATAAAACCGCTGGAGATAATGGATGCTCTGGAAGAAGAGAATATTGAATCCCGGCCGATCTGGAAACCCATGCATCAACAACCTTATTTTAGTTGGTGTGATTATATTGGCACAACCGTGTCCGAAAGACTCTTTGAATCAGGGGTTTGTTTGCCTTCTGATACCAAGATGACAGATACAGATCAGGAACGCATCTGCAAAATTATTAAAGGATTGTGATAATAAATGCTTTACAAAAGATTTATAAAAAGACCAATGGATTTTTGTTTATCTTTGGCGGCGATCATTGTACTATCTCCACTATATGTTGTTTTAGTGTTGACAATCAAAAAAAAATTGGGCAGTCCGGTATTATTTAAACAAAAAAGACCTGGTCTAAATGAAAAAATCTTTACACTGTATAAATTTAGAACTATGACTGATCAACGAGATGAAAAAGGCGCGTTATTGCCTGATGATAAGCGGTTGACCAGGTTTGGCAATTTTTTAAGGTCGACCAGTCTGGATGAGTTACCGGAACTGGTCAATGTGTTAAAAGGAGATATGTCTGTCATTGGTCCACGACCTTTGCTGGTCCAATACTTGCCACTTTATAATGAGCAACAAAAAAGACGACACGAGGTCAGACCTGGCTTATCAGGTTTAGCTCAGATCAATGGTCGTAATGCGATTAGTTGGGAAGAAAAATTTAATTTGGACGTTGCGTATGTTGATACGATCAGTTTTATTGGTGACTGGAAAATTATTTTTCTCACGATGAAAAAAGTTTTCAAAAGAGAAGGAATAAACGCAAATGATTCGACAACGATGGAGTTGTTTCAAGGAACAAAACTTACAGACTAAGAATTGTCTTTGAAATTTCATCATACTAACCAGAGGGAGACATGGCATTATGAAAGAGAAATTAATGATCATCGGGGCAAGTGGCCATGGAAAGGTAGTTGTCGATATTGCGATCAAAATGAATATTTGGAAGCACATCTTTTTTTTGGATGATGATGTATCGATTACGACTTGCATGGGATATCGTGTTGTGGGAAAAACAGTCGATGCCGTTAACTATATCGATGAAGCTGATATTTTTGTCGCGGTTGGAAACAACGCGATAAGAGAGAATATTCACAAAACGTTGGGATCAGCAGGGGCAAAGCTACCGGTTTTAATTCATCCAGCGGCGATTATTGGATCGGAAGTTGAGATTGGGGTTGGCTCTGTTATTATGGCCGGGGTTGTAATCAATAGTGCAACAAGAATCGGACGAGGCTGTATTATCAATACGGCGGCGACGGTAGATCATGATAACCGAATAGCAGACTATGTTCATGTATCGCCTGGGGCGCATTTGGCAGGGATGGTTGAAATTGGTGAAAAAAGCTGGATTGGCATTGGCAGTGTTGTCAGTAATAATTTGACCGTTACAGCAAACTGTAAAATTGGTGCTGGGGCGGTTGTAGTAAAAGATATAACCGAATCTGGAACCTACGTGGGCGTACCGGCAAGGAGTATTCGTTGATGAAAAAGACTGTTTGGATTTGGAACCATTATGCCACAAGTATGTATAAGGATCGTGCCGGGAGGCATTACTCTTTTGCACAAAATCTAAGGAAAAGAGGCTACAATCCTGTTATTTTCTGTGCCTCAACCAATCATTTTTCGAATGAAAATATTGAGATTGAAAAGAATAATTATCGGGTGGATGTAATCGATGAGATCCCTTTTGTGATTATAAAAACACCTGATTATGTTGGAAATGCAAGAAAAAGGCTCTATAACATGATGCGTTTTTATAAAAATCTCTTCCCGGTTGCAAAAGAATATGCCAAAAAAAATAAAAAACCGGATGTCATTCTGGCGTCAAGTGTTCATCCTCTCACCCTGATTGCGGGCATAAAAATCGCAAAGAAGTTTAAAGTCCCCTGTATTTGCGAAGTGCGGGATTTATGGCCAGAAAGTATTGTGGCCTATAGCGGTTTAAAAAGAACCAGCCTGATTGCAAAAGTGCTTTATCGCGGCGAAAAATGGATCTATGAAAAGGCAGACAAACTTATCTTTACCATGGAAGGTGGGACTGATTACATCATTGAACGCGGGTGGAGTAAACAAAATGGTGGCTCTATTGATCTTAAAAAAGTATATCACATCAATAATGGCGTTGATTTAGCTGCTTTTAAAAGAAATCAGACAATTTATAAATTGGAAGACCGGGATTTAGACAATGAGCAAACCTTTAAAGTCATCTATACCGGGTCAATTCGCCTTGTGAATAACATAAAAACCATTGTTGATGCAGCTCGAGTTGTCAAAAATGAAACGGTCAATCAGATTATATTCCTTATTTATGGTGATGGCAGTGATAAAAAAAACCTGGAAGATTTTTGTAAAAAAAATAACATTGACAATGTTGTGTTTAAAGGTTATGTCAGCAAAAATAAAATACCCTATGTCTTAAGTAAATCAAATCTTAATATCATTCACTTTGAAGACAATCAAATAAAAAAGTACGGGGCCAGTCTCAATAAAATGTTTGAATATTTTGCCAGTGGAAAACCTACGGTTTCTGACTGTGAGTTTGGTTATGATCTTATAAAAAAGTACCATTGCGGAGTGGTGGTTGATCAGGCCGATCCGAAACAATTAGCCAAAACGATTATCCACTTTAGCAATATGCCGGGAAGCGAGTATCAGCAATACTGTGAAAATGCCTTAAAGGCTGCGAAGGACTATGATTATCAGCGGTTAACGGAAAAACTTATCGAATTAATTTAAAGGGAGTTATAAAATGACGATCAAAGAGAAATTAATTTCTAAAACAGCAATCTTAGGTGTAGTCGGTCTTGGTTATGTGGGGCTGCCACTGGCAGTGGAAAAAGCCAAAGCTGGTTTTAAAACCATTGGTTTTGACGTCCAAAAA
This sequence comes from Acetobacterium carbinolicum, assembly GCF_047456275.1. GTDB lineage: Bacteria > Bacillota > Clostridia > Eubacteriales > Eubacteriaceae > Acetobacterium > Acetobacterium carbinolicum. The sequence continues at coordinate 2,293,543 of NZ_CP173357.1, read as the reverse complement.
GAAAAAGTTGACATGGTTAATGCTGGTAATAATTATATTGGGGATGTGGTGAATGAAGATCTGGAAGAAATTGTGACGTCAGGCCTGCTTTCGGCTACAACGGATTTTTCAAAGGTAGCAGCAGCCGATTGCGTATGCATTTGCGTGCCAACACCCCTTGATGAACACCAGCAGCCGGATATTAGCTATGTTAAATCCTCGGCGGAGAGCATTGTTCCATACATGCATAAAGAAATGCTGATTGTTCTGGAATCGACCACCTATCCTGGGACAACAGAAGAACTGCTTAAACCAATTTTTGAATCGTCCGGATTAAAATGCGGAGAGGATTTCTTTCTGGCTTTTTCACCTGAACGGGTTGATCCCGGAAATCTGATCTACAAAACAAAAAACACACCTAAGGTGACCGGAGGCATCACCCCCCAGTGTACCGAAGTTGCCGCTGCTATGTATGAGAGTATTTTGCAGGCTCCCATTTATCGGGTTTCCTCACCAGCCGTAGCAGAAATGGAAAAGATTCTTGAAAATACCTATCGTAATATTAATATTGGGTTAGTAAATGAGCTGGCCATGTTGTGCCATAAAATGGGGATCAGCATCTGGGAGGTAATTGATGCCGCCAAATCAAAACCCTATGGATTTCAGGCTTTTTATCCCGGCCCGGGGGTTGGTGGGCACTGTATTCCATTAGATCCTTACTATCTTTCCTGGAAAGCCCGGGAGTACGGATTTCATACATCAATGATTGAATCGTCGATGATGGTAAATGACCGGATGCCCGAGTATTGTGCTGAGCGCGCCAGTAAGATTTTGAATTGGCATAAAAAAACATTAAAAGGCGCCAAAATCCTGTTTCTTGGTGTCGCATACAAACAGGATATTGGTGATTATAGAGAAAGTCCGGCAATTAAATTAATGGATGAAATCGAAAACGAAGGGGCAGAGGTATGTTACTATGATTCATTTGTACCTGAATTTCAGGAACATGGAAAAGTACGAAAAGGTGAGGAACAACTAACCATCGAACTGATTGAATCGGCTGATCTGGTCATCGTTACAACTGCTCATACGAATATTGATTATGATATGATTCAAAAACATGCAAAAGTAATTTTTGATACAAAAAATGCCATGAAAAATAGTGTGGATCGAGAAAATATTGAACTGCTTTAAGGAGGTATCATCTTGGGTTTAAAATATGCGATAATCGGATGCGGAAAGATTTCAGCCAATCATATTGCTGCTGCTAGGGCTAATGATCTTGACATAGTCGCTTTATGTGACGTCTACCCGGATAGTATGAACACACTAATGGAAAAATTTGAACTGTCGGACACAATCCATCAGTATACCGATCATCAAGCGTTAATACTAAATGAAAAACTTGATCTGGTTGCAATCTGCACCGAAAATGGCAAGCATGGTTCGATCGCATTGGATTTTATTGATGCTGGTTGCAATTTAATTATTGAAAAACCAATTGCCCTGTCGCTTGAAGAAGCCGATGAGATCATTAAGCAAGCCAAAGAAAAAAGAATAAAGGTCAGCGCTTGTCATCAGAACCGTTTCAATCAGTCAGTTATTAAAATTAGAGAAGCCTTGGACCAAAAACGTTTTGGAAAACTATTTTACGGAACTGCGCATATTCGATGGAACCGGGGAAGCGACTACTATGCTGGTTCGAAATGGCGGGGGACCTGGGAACACGATGGCGGTGCCCTGATGAATCAATGTATTCACAATATTGATCTGCTGAGGTGGATGATGGGAGATGATATCATCGAAGTCGTGGGGATGACTGATAATCTCAACCATCCCTATATTGAAGCGGAAGACTTTGGAATTGCCTTAATCCGCTTTGCAAATGGCAGTTATGGTATTATTGAAGGAACGACGACTATTTATCCCAAAAATTTGGAAGAGACACTTTACCTGTTTGGCGAAAAGGGAACGGTCAAAGCAGCCGGTCAATCGGTCAATATTATTGAAGAATGGCAATTTTCTGATGCCCTGAATGACTCCGGGGAGGTTAAAAAACGGTTTAGTAAAAACCCGCCTAGTGTCTACGGTTATGGCCATACGCCCTATTATGCCGATGTGATTGACGCGATAAAAAATGACCGGGAACCATCCATCACGGCAGAAGACGGTCGCAGAGCAGTGGAGCTTGTTTTAGCAATCTACAAATCTGCCGCAGAAGGACAGCGGATAAAGTTGCCATTAGAAAAATGCAGTACCTCAGACTTTAAAGGGAGATTTGAAAAATGAGTTATTTTGTCCATGAGAGCAGTTATATCGATAAAGATGTTAAAATTGGAGATGGAACAAAGGTCTGGCATTTTTGCCATATCCAAGAAGGAGCGCATATTGGCACAAATTGTTCACTGGGACAAAATGTTAATATTGGCAGTCGTGTAATAATTGGCAATGGGGTAAAAATTCAAAACAATGTTTCAGTATATGAAGGGGTTGAACTGGAAGACTATGCTTTTTGTGGACCATCGATGGTTTTTACTAATGACCTGACCCCGAGAAGTAAATATCCAAAAGGTCCAGGTGGCTTTAAAAAGACTTTGGTGAGCTATGGCGCATCAATCGGTGCGAATGCAACCATCGTTTGTGGCAACACCATCGGTCGTTGGGCAATGATTGCTTCTGGTGCAGTGGTAACCAAAGATGTCAAAGACTATGCTCTGATGGCGGGGATACCGGCAAAACAAATCGGCTGGGTTTGCGAATGCGGAACACCATTAAAAGAAGGACTATCCTGTGAAATTTGTGAAAGAACATATAGGCTTGAGAATAATCAATTAATTGAGAAATAAGAAAATATTGCGAATGGAGAGTGATTTCAATGGAGTTCAGAGATTTAAAAATGCCGTATCAAAAATACAAACATGAAATTGACGGAGCCATTCAAAAAGTTTTGATGAAGGCTGACTTTATCAGTGGAGCAGAAATTCATGTTTTAGAAGAACGACTGGCGAAGTACGTTGGTGTCAAACATTGTATTTCCTGTGCCAATGGTACTGAAGCGATGACATTGGTGTTAATGGCCTGGGGGATAGAAAAAGATGATGCGATCTTTGTACCTGATTTTACTTTCTTTTCAACTGGCGAAGTTGTTTCTTTAAGAGGGGCAACACCGATATTTGTTGACATTGATCCCAATACATTTAATATTGATACCAGCAAATTGGAAAAAGCCATCAAAAGCGTGATTGAAGCAGGTAAACAAAAACCAAAAGCGATCATTCCGGTGGATCTATTTGGTTTGCCTGCCGATCATCATGAAATTGCAAGGATTGCCCAAAAATATGATTTGCTGGTTTTAGAAGATGCCGCCCAAGGTTTTGGGGGAAATATTAACGGACAGAAGGCCGGTAGTTTTGGTGATGCTGCCACAACATCATTTTTTCCGGCCAAACCACTCGGCTGTTATGGAGATGGCGGTGCAATTTTTACAAATAGTGATCAATTAGCCAACCTGCTCAATTCGTATAAGGTTCATGGTAAGGGAACAAATAAATATGATAATGTCAGGATTGGACTCAATTCCCGGTTGGACACAATTCAGGCAGCTGTTTTAAATGTTAAATTAACAGCATTTATTGAACATGAGCTTGCGGATATCAACCAGATTTATAAACGATATCATGAAAGATTAGAAGGCATTGTCGGCGTCCCGATAATACCGGAGGGTTATTACTCCAGCTTCGCTCAGTATACCATCAAACTTGAAAATAAAATAAAAAGAGACACCTTAAAAACCAGATTAAGTGAGCATAAGATACCGAGTATGATTTATTATTCGAAACCCATGCACAAACAAGAAGCTTTTCGCTCCCGGGAATATGATGAATCCAACTATCTGGTCGCTAATGCGCTTTGTGATACGGTGTTATCGTTGCCGATGCACCCCTATCTTGTAGAGGAAGAAATCGATCAAGTTTGCAAGATAATTCTGAATGTCTAGAGGATCGCAAAGATGAAAGTTTTACATGTGAATTCCTATTATGCGCAAGGGTCTTTTTATAAGCATTTATATGATGAACAGATAAAAATGGGAATGGCAATCGATGTCTATGTACCGACACCGATTCCGGTAACCCGCGATCTGGGAAACTATACCACGATCAGGATTAACCATAAACGGTATGATCGTTATTTGTTCCATTTAAAACATACAAAAATCTATCGAGATATAAAAAAAACATACCAACTTGATGATTATTCGGTAGTTCACGCCCATTCACTATTTTCCAATGGATATATAGCCATGCGGATAAAAAAAGACGTTGGCATTCCCTATCTCGTTGCCGTGAGAGATACCGATGTAAACGTATTTTTTAAACGCCTGGTCTGGCTGAGAAAATTGGGGATTAATATTTTGAAAGAGGCTTCAAAAATAATATTCTTATCGACAACCTATCGAGATGCAGTGATAAAAGAATATCTGCCCGATCATTTACATGAAGAAATGTTTGTCAAGTGTGCAGTTATTCCAAATGGTATCGATAAATATTGGCTGGATAATTTGGGTGCTCCCAAAATAAAGCAAGCCAGTGATAAACTAAACCTTCTATTTGTTGGGCTGATCAATAAAAGAAAAAATATTCCATCAACAATCAAAGCAATCAGGCGGTTGATACAGCAAGGCTATGATGTGACGTTTACGATTGTCGGAAAAGTCACCGACAAAGCAATTTATGATCAAATCGAAAAAGAAGAATTTATTCGATACATTTCTCATTGTTCTAAAGAAAAGTTGATTGAGATTTATCGAAACAATGATATATTTGTGATGCCTTCTATCACTGAAACTTTTGGTCTTGTCTATCCCGAAGCGATGAGTCAGGGATTGCCGGTGATTTATACAAAAGGACAAGGTTTTGATGGTCAATTTACAGATGGTGAGGTTGGATTTGCGGTAGATTGTTTCAATGCTGAAGAGATTGCCGATAAGATTATCCAAATAAAAAAGAACTACAATAATTTGTCACAAAATGCAATAAATAATGCCAGACGATTCTGCTGGTCAGACATTAATCAGGAATATAAAAAGATATATGAGGCAATTAAAAAAAAAGATTTTAAAGAAGGTGAGGGTAGGCCATGATGCAAAAAAAACAGATATGCTTTATTGTACCAAACTATCCTACACAAAATGATCCGGTATATACCTTTGTTAGAGAGCTTGTCGGCTCAATTGCTACGCAAGGCTATCGGTGTTCGGTAATCGCCCCGCAAAGCATAACAAGAAAGCTCCTGAAAAAAAAATCAGCCCGGCCACAATTTTGGCAAGATTACGTTAAAGATGGGGTGTGGGTGGATGTTTATCAGCCCAGAGTTCTGTCATTTTCAAATCTTAGAATTTTCGGAAAAAATATTTCGGCACATTTTGCCCAAAAGGCCGTGACGAGGGTTTTTTCAAAAATCATACCAAAGCCCGATATTCTATATGCTCATTTTTGGCATTCGGGTGTAACAGCTGGTCTGCTCAGCAAAAAATATGGCATTCCTTTCTTCGTTGCAACAGGTGAAAGTAAGATTTGGGTTGAAAGTCTCTATACCCGCAAGATGATTGATAAAGCTCTCATTGATATTGACGGTGTGATCTGTGTGTCGACAAAAAATATGAACGAAAGCGTTGAGTTGAAACTTGCTCCACTGGATAAGATGGTCGTGATTCCAAACGCCATTGATCCCCAAAAGTTCTATAAATTGGACCAAGGTGAAGTGAGAAAAAATCTGGGATTACCCAAAGACGATTTTATCGTATCTTTCATGGGTTCATTTGATCAACGTAAAGGAATCTTGCGACTATCAGATGCCTTAAAACTGGTAGATCAAGCAAAGGCAGTCTATATTGGATCGGGTGACCTCATCCCTAAAGGTGATGAAATTCTATTTATGGGAAAGCTTCCTCATGATCAGATTTGTAAGTATTTAAATAGTTCAGATGTCTTTGTTCTGCCAACCCTGGCAGAGGGATGCAGCAACGCGATTCTTGAAGCAATGGCCTGTGGGTTGCCGATTATCTCTTCTGACCTCAGCTTTAATGACGATATTCTAAATGACCAGTATGCCCTAAGAGTGGATAGTAGGGATATTATTGCTATCGCCAAAGCAATTAAATCGTTAAAAACTGATGTGAGTCGGCGAAAAAAAATGGCAGAAAACGCCTATGATCAGTCAAAAGAGTATCATATAAACAATCGGACTGATCGAATCTTACGATTCATTAACACTATGATTGATGACGAAAAAGAGGTTCATAATGATAATCAGGAAATCAACTAATTCCATCGTGATACTCGTATTATCACTAATATTTATTATTCTCGGCCTTTCGAATGATCTGTTTTTAGTAATTGGAATAATTATTGCGAGTTGCTATATCTTCATCAGTGGCGAGGATGGAATTTATGGTTTGTTTTTTATACTGCCATTTTCCCCAATAATGAAGTTTTCCCCGGGTGGGAACACATTCTTTAATATTCTCGTTGCCGTTTACATTCTGAGAATGATTTTTTTAAATGAAAAATCCAAACTGTCATTTTATCAAATCCTCTCGATTCTGGCGTTTATTATTTTTTCCCTATTCAATACTGGTGGCTCAAATTTAATCAAATTAGTAGATCTGATTATTTATTTTGTGTTGGCATATTTAGTTATGAACTCGAAGCAGAATATTAATGTCAGGAAATTGCTGATGTTTTTTGTAGCCGGCATCTTAATTGCATCAGTTTTAGGAACGTTTAGCGACTGGGTACCTGGCTTAAGTGGTTTTATGCGAGCGACCCGAATTAAATTAGATGATGGTGATATAGTGGGGCGGTTTTCAGGCATTCAGACAAATCCGAACTTCTATACGATGGATATAACCATCGCAATCGCCGCGCTTTTATATTTCATTGGTAGCAAAAAACATCGATGGTTTGACTATCTTCTGGTGATTGTTTTACTGGGTTTTGGTGTACTCTCTTTGAGTCTGTCTTTTATGCTTTCAATGGCCTTTGTTTTTCTACTCTATCTCATATACAAAATATTCCGGTTAACCAGACTATCCTTTGACATAAACGTTGTTTTGAGAGGGACCTTAGTTATCGTTTTAACAATAATTGTAATTTCTCAAATTAGCAATCTACCTTATATGGATATTTATTTCCAACGATTAGGGGCTGGTGGTTTTGTTGATCAAAGTCTATCGGATCTTACGACGGGTCGTTCCGATATCTGGTCAGATTATTTAAAGCTGTATCTAAGTGACTGGCGAATTTTCATTTTTGGAGTGGGTTACTCTGTTGAGGCTTACAATTTAAGACAAGCACATAATTATTTTCTTGAACTCCTGGTGCATCTGGGGATCGTCGGAACAATGATCTACTTAAATGTGCTAAACTCAATCTTTAAACCATTTTCAGTAAAAATCAAAGGACGAATGCTATGTCTTTTGCCTTTAGCGGCTCTGATTTTTCGAGGGTTTGGGATAAATCTATTTTTTAGAGATAATTTCATTTTTTATTTGATAATCTGCACTTTGATTATGGCTGATTATGATAGCCCTAAAGATTTAAGGCGGCCTGGAAATGGAGCGATTAATGAAAAATAGAGTAGTTTTTCTGGAGTTTAACGGCATTCCCGGTTCGGGAAAAACAACGCTTTCTGATCGGGTGATTGAGAATATGAAAGGTGTTAGTTATACGGTTGAGTCCTATCATCAGCTAATTGAAAAACCGACAAGGAATAATTTGAAACGTTTGGTAAGATATCTTTTTAGCATAAAACTTTCAAGCTTCAAGATCGGATATTTGGCATTGATGTACCTCATTACAAATAAAAAACTCAATCACGAAAACGGGTTAAGGGTAATTTCATTAATCGTACTTTTCGATTTTTATCAAAAAAAGAGTCTCGCTAATGATGAAGAAGTGATCTTAGTTGATCAGGGCATGGTGCAACAAATGGTCTCCATGCTTTTCGAGTCAGAACTGATCGCGGAAAAATATGTTAAAAAACTAATTCGATACACACAAAAAAAAGATATGGGCATCTTCATTGTCAATATTGATCTTGATATCAATGAGTCATTTGAGCGCTTAACAAGAAGAGAAGGAAATATTTCAAGAATACAGAAGCTAAAAAAAGATACCGCTATGCATACGCTGATAATGCAGCAGAACAATTTTAATAAAATCAGAAAAATAATCAGAGAACTTGACTTGGAAAGTATTACCGTTAATACCCAAGGATCGATAGAGACAAACGTATTGCTTCTTGAAAATTATATAAAGGGAATGAAACAGCCAGATGTTTAATGGAATTCGCGGCTCATTTAAGATGATTTAAAAGCGAAATTACTTAAGTAAGGGGGTTAGCTAGTGAAAAATGAAATATTGGTCAGTGTAAGTTGTATCACCTTTAATCATGAGAAATATATCGCCGAGGCTTTAGAAAGTTTTATCATGCAGAAAACAAGGTTTAATTATGAAATATTAATCCATGATGATGCATCGACTGACAGAACGGCGGATATTATTCGTGAGTATGAAAAAAAATATCCGGATTTAATAAAACCGATCTATCAAAAAGAAAATCAATACTCCAAAGATGTGGATGTGGATGATTTAAATACCGAAAGAGCAGAAGGAAAGTACATCGCCTTGTGTGAAGGTGATGATTATTGGACCGACCCACTTAAACTTCAGAGACAAGTTGATTATTTGGAGAGTCATCCTGATTGCACACTTTGTGTTCATGCGGCATATATTGTTAACGTGATGGGACGTAAAATAAAATCGGTTAGACCCAATGTGGGCAATAAAATATTTACGATTGAAGAAATAATTGAAGGTGGCGGTGGGTTGTTTGCGACAAATACGATAATGTATCCCCGCTGTTTGGATGCGGGCAAACCAGATTTTTATAAAAAAGCACCGGTAACGGATTATCCCCTGACTATTTATCTTGCCCTTAAAGGAAAAGTATATTACATCGATGCGTACATGGCTGCTTATCGGAAGGGCGTTAGCGGTTCCTGGACAACGACAGAACAGTCAAACCTTGAAAAGATAATTAAACACGTTGACAATACCGACATAATGTTGGACGATCTAAACGAACATACCAAATACCAATATAATGAGGCTATAAATAACAAAAAGAGTCTAAATCGGTTTAAAATTATGATCGCACAAGAAAGATATGAAGAATTAAAAGAGGAAAAATTTAAATCTGTTTTCAAGAAGTTAGGGAAGAAAGAAAAAACTAAAATATTAATTAAACAATACTTTCCACATACAGTTAAAATATATAAAAGTCTGAGAAAGAAGTATCGACTTAAGTGACTAAAAAACCTGATGATTGTGTCGTTTGGCAAAAGTTGTGAATGGAAGTGGAGGAGTGAAGGTGACGCTACAAAAATTTAAGTCGGGACTATTGAAACTCGACGATATTATCCTTAAGGGAAGACTTAAAGCTTTTTACAGTCATCGCATCAAATATCGAGGGAAAGCATACGTTTTAACGCAGGATTTATATTTCCCGCCCCATAATACGGCAAATAAAGACATCCGTATGGGACCAGAGGGTGAATTATTGGCAGTTGGGGGCGATTGGGAGCCGGAACGAATCATTTTTGCGTATAAAAATGGCGTATATCCAGTTGTATTTAAGGACCAGCCGATTCTTTGGTGGACGGCAGAGAATCACTGTGTCATGTATCCGAAAGACATTCATATCCCTAAAAATATGCGGGCGCTTATCCGCCAGAATAAATTTAGATTAACCATTGACAAAGCTTTTTACGATGTTGTTAGTGCTTGCTCAGAAACGCGACAAAAATATACCTGGCTAACTCATGAACAGGTAGAAGCTTTTCATAAACTTCATGCGTTGGGATTTGCACATTCGGTTGAGGTCTGGCAAGATGAAAAACTGGTCGGTGGATTATTCGGAATTTCATTTGGGTCTTATTTTCATGGGGAGTCAATGTTTGCACGGGTGAGTCATACTTCAAAACTGGCTTATATTGCATTGTCTGTTCGGTTAGCAGAAATGAACTTTGCCATTATGGATTGTGGTATCTGGCCAACGGAACATATGAAAAGCCTGGGCGCCGTTGTTATTTCGCGGGATGAGTTTCTTGAGATTTTGGATAGAAGCAAGGACGTTCCTGATGTAATAGAGGATTGGGATCATTTGTTAGACAACTGGGATTTAAAGCAAGCAGTACAAAATCATTTTGATGGTTTGACTTCACAGAGGGAAGGTGTATGACATGAAAGACCTAATTAACGTAACACGATCATCAATGCCAGAATTTGAGGAGTTCATGGAAGAAATAAAAGATCTATGGGAGACGCATTGGCTGACAAATATGGGCGAAAAGCACAAGAAATTCGCAAAGTGTTTAAGAGACTATTTAAATGTAAACATGGTAACACTGTTGGCAAATGGGCATCTTGCTCTTGAATGTGCAATTGCTGCCTTTGATTTACAAGGAGAGGTGATTACGACGCCTTTTACCTTTGCATCGACAACCCATGCAATCGTCAGAAATGGCTTGAAGCCAGTATTTTGTGATATTAATGAGGACGACTATAATATTGATGTGAAAAAGATCGAAGCTTTAATTACTGAAAAAACATGTGCAATTGTCCCCGTTCACTTATATGGAAATGTCTGTGATGTGGAAGCGATTGATAGCCTTGCTAAAAAATATAATTTAAAGGTAATCTATGACGCAGCACATGCTTTCGGGGTAACGCTAAATAATATCGGAATTGGAAATTTTGGTGATGCATCAATCTTTAGTTTTCACGCCACAAAGGTTTTTAACACCATCGAAGGTGGCGCCGTAACTTATAATAATGAGGAACTAAAGAAGATCCTGTATTTTCTTAAGAATTTTGGCATAACGGGACCCGAATCCGTGGAGTTTGTTGGCGGCAATGCTAAAATGAATGAATTTCAGGCCGCAATGGGGATTTGTAACCTTTTACATATCGACGAAGAAATCAGAAAACGTCAGCAAGTGGATAAACGCTATAAAGAGAATCTGGGAAATGTAAAAGGGCTTAAGCTAATCAAACCACAATCAGGTGTTAAGAGCAATTACGCATACTTCCCAATCGTGTTCGATGGAAAAGAAAATTTACGGGATTGTATTTTCGAGGCGCTGGAAAATAATCAAATTATTCCCCGGAAGTACTTTTATCCACTGATCACTGACTACGAATGCTATGCCAGCCAATTTGATTCGAGTCTGACGCCAGTCGCAAAAAAAACGGCTGAACGCGTTCTGACGCTACCGCTTTATGCGGATTTAGAGTTAAAGGATGTTGATCGAATTTGTGGGATTATTAAGAGCTTATTATGAACAAGGCCGTTTTAATGGATGAACAGTTTTAATGGATTGATAGGTTCTGAGTTCCCTTAAAATATCGATATTAAAACATAAATGGCATTAACAAGGAATAATTAAGCAGTCGATAAGCAAAAAGTGAAGGCAGGTATAAGCGATGAAGGAATCGAATAAAGATAAAGCATTTTTAGGCGTTTATTGGATGACAATTATGGGACTGACCAGTGTTGTTATTCGGTTGCTTATCACAATGACCTTATCCAGATTATTACGACCGGAAGCGTTTGGGCAGGTGGCAACAATCCAGATTATCATCAGTTTTGCGGAAATATTCTGGATGATGGGGGTAGGAAGTGCGATTGTCCAAAAAAAACAGTTAAATAACGATTATATTGCAACTGGCAATACCTTAAACCTGATCCTGGGTCTCATTATTTATGCGACTATTTTCATTTTTGCATCCTTTATTGCCGGGATTGTTGGATCAGATGACGTGATCATGCTGCGAGTACTTTCGATCGTGTTTGTCATTCACAGTATTTCAGGGGTGTCAGAAGCTTTACTTCAAAAAGAAATGCAATTTAAAGTGATTAGTATCATTAATACGGTTGCTGCTTTAACCAATGGAATCGTTGCGATAACACTTGCTTTTAATGGATTTGGCGCCTGGGCGTTGGTATTTGCACAGATTCTTAGCGTAATGATACAAACAATCCTGTCGCTAATCAATAAGCCCATCAAATTTCGTTTACGGATCGAAAAAGAATCGGCAAAAGAACTGCTTAATTTTGGCACCGGATTCGCTCTTTCAAAAGTTTTTAATAACATCGCAAATCAGGGTGACTATTTTGTTGTAAGTCAAACGCTTGGAAGTGCGGCTTTAGGGTTTTACAACCGGGCATACCAATTGTTATTAGTGCCCACAAATCTGATTGCAACGGTGATGGAACGGGTTTTGTTTCCGCTTTTGGCGAGGTATCAGGATGAACATGAAAAAATCAGGTATGTGGTATTGAATTTAACAGCCCTGATTGCCATTCTGGCTTTTCCAATTACGATTGTGTCGCTGACGATGGGAGCCGATTTAGTGCAAGTGGTTTTAGGGCCGAAATGGGAGCAGACCATAATGCCCTTTAAGATACTGATAATAAGTCTGTTTTTTAGAATGGCTTATAAAATTGGTGACGCATTGGTACGTTCTTTAGGTGCTATCTACAAACGGTTATGGGTACAGATTGCTTATGCAACCCTGATTATTGGAGGTGCATATATCGGTAAACAATGGGGAATAGCAGGTGTTGCTGTGACAACCACAATTGCGATTATTATCAACTATTTTATTATGACGTTGCTGATTGGACACTTAGTCGCATTAAAAATGCGGGAACTGTTAGGATATCTGGCCCCGATTATTCTTGTCAGCATACTAATCGGCGCAATCAGTTATATGATAAGTAGCCCAGTGGCAAATTTGCCATCTGCTCTGTTAAGGCTGATTGTCATGACTCTAGCAGTGGGCTTGATGTATCTTGTTGCGTTTAAGTTTTTTATACTTAAATACATGCCTGAAGATTTCAGAGATTTTATTAATATTGTAAAAGATCAGATGATTAGAAAGTTTGTAGCTAAAAATAACAGATCAAATAAATGAATCTGGAAGAGGGATTATGGATGATAAGCAAATAAAATCTAAAGTGATTGCATCGTTAGTCTGGAAATTTTTGGAACGACTGGGAACTCAGGGAATACAATTTATTGTACAAATTATCCTGGCCCGTCTTATCTTGCCAGAAGAATATGGAACAATTGCCTTAATTGCAATATTTATTTCATTTGCGAATGTGTTTGTTCAATACGGATTTAACACCGCGCTGATACAAAAGAAAGATGCAAATGAATCGGATTTCTCATCCGTGTTTTTCTTAAGTCTAGCCGTTGCCGGGGTATTTTATGTGGCCTTGTTTTTTGGGGCGCCACTGATGGCTGGATATTTTGAGAATAAAATGCTTACACCACTACTTCGGGTCTTATCAATTACACTGTTTTTAGGCGGCTTGAATTCAATTCAAAATGCAGTGGTCGCCAGAAATCTGGCATTCAGAAAACTGTTTTACAGCAGTTTAGGGGCGGTTGTGGTTTCTGGGATAGTCGGTATTGCAATGGCCTACAATGGCTTTGGAGCATGGGCGTTAGTGGCTCAGCAGCTAACTAATCAATTCATTGTGGCTTTGATTCTATGGTTTACAGTGAAGTGGCGGCCAGGTTTTATTTTCTCCTTAGCAAGTTTAAAGGGGCTTTTTTCATATGGTTGGAAGTTATTAGTTTCAGCGCTCATCAATATGTTATACACCAATATCCAAAGTTTATTCGTCGCAAAAATATATAATCCGGCCATGTTGGGCTATTTTAACCGCGGGCAACAATTTCCGTCACTAATTGTCGCAAATATTAATGGCTCAATCCAATCGGTTATGTTCCCAGCCCTTGCCCTCAAACAAGATAATTTGCATCGCGTTAAAGAAATGGTTAGAAGAGCGATCGTTACCAGTGCGTTTTTTATCTTTCCTATGATGGTTGGGCTGGCGGTGATTGCAGAACCTCTGGTAATCATTTTATTGACTGAAAAATGGTTGCCATGCGTTCCGTTCTTACAGATCTCCTGTGCTGCTTATGCTTTACTCCCGATTCATACGGCTAATCTTCAGGCAATTAATGCCTTAGGGCGAAGTGATATATTCCTAAAACTGGAAATTATTAAAAATGCAGTCAGCCTGGTGATTTTGGGGATCTCTCTTTTTTATGGTATTTATGCCATTGCGGCCGGAATGTTTTTTAGCAGTGTCGCCTCATCGTTTATAAATGCTTATCCTAACAAAATGCTGTTGGATTATAGTTATATGCAACAGATGAAAGACGTGATGCCTTCACTTCTATTGTCGGTGGTAATGGGGATAATTATTTACTTTGTTTCATGGTTCAATATGACGCCTGGATTAACCCTGATAATTCAGGTAACTATTGGGATTAGCTTTTATTTTGGGATGGCAAAATTATTAAATTTTGAGTGCTTAACATATTTATTAGTAACCGGAAAAGAACTGCTGGTTAATCGAAATAAGCGCAAATAAGCTGACGATATAAAGGGAGTTTCTTTAGCGGCTAGGAAAAAATCAGTCTGAATAAAAAAGTGAGGAAATAAAGTGGATATTTCAATAATGCAACCCTATCTATTCCCCTACATTGGGTATTATCAAATGATCAATTGTTCGGATTGTTTCGTTATTGCTGATGATGTGCAATTTATAAAACAAGGATGGATTCACAGAAACCGGATATTATTAAATGGAGCGCCGTCGATGATTACGCTGCCATTAAATAAAGATAGTTACGTCCTAAAAATCAATGAGCGCAGCTTCGCAATTCAGGAAGGAACAAAGGGGAGGTCTACCTTTCTGAATAAGATTGTGAATTCTTATCGTAAGGCACCGGAATTTAAAACGGTTTATCCACTTATTGAAACAATCATAAATTATGATGATAATAATGTGGCAAAATATTTAATAAATAGCATTACGGAAATTTGTGCATATCTGGATATTAAGACAGAGATGATCATCGAATCGAGTTTCAAGCTTTCACCTGAACTGAACTATCAGGATTCTGTTATCTACGTATGCAAAGAACTCAAAGCAAATCGTTATATAAATTCAATTGGTGGAATGGATCTTTATTCAGCAGAGCAATTTAAAAAAAACGGAATTCTTTTAAAGTTTATTAAAACGCGAGAATCGCTACACTATCGGCAGTATTACAATACATTTGTTCCCAATTTATCGATCATAGATGTGCTGATGTTTAATTCATTGACGCAGGTTAAAGCGCTACTAACGGAATATGATCTAATTGACGGCAGGGGCTAGCGCTTTTAGGCAAGGTTTGATACAGATTTATGAAATTGTATCATGCTTATTTTTGACAAAGTGGTTTTTTACGGCTTGGCAAAAGTCCCAATCTTCAAACGAATAAAAAGCATCCAACAGGTCTTGACTAATCTCTGGATATGTGATATAGTGACTTCGTAAAAGTAAATACTTTAATATTCGAATATTCTCCTGCTTTCATTTTAATAGTTACAAAAAATGATCGCATATTTATCAAATGCATAGGTTTAAGAGACGTTTAATAGATGACAACTAATGATTGAGTTGTATTAATTACAGTTTTATTTTCTAGGAGTAAATACGGACCTGTTAAAATTCAGTGGCGTAAAGTTTAGTGCCTATAAGTCGGTAGGTAGCTAACGAAAGGAAGGTATCAACAAAAAAACAGAGTTAAGTTAATAAGTATCGTGGAATAACTTTCCAACGATAAAGGCAAACCTGTTGAAAAACAGGGACGCAAAACTAAAGGGCCTGTAAAATGGCAGCCAGTTACCGAAGGGGAAGTTTTTTATTTGAAATTATTTTTGTTCTGAATTCATCGTTATCCAACGATAAAGGCAAACCAATTGAAAAGTTGGGACGCAAAGCTAAGGGCCTGTAAAATGGCAGCCAGCTACCGAAAGGAATACCATCATGAAAAAGTTATCTGTTTTTTTAGTCACACTATTTGTATTATTCAGTGCGATGCCAGTAAATTCAGCGTTTGCTGCCAGAGTTAGACCCCCAAGAAGACCGATTAGAATTACTCAACCGGTAGTGACAGAACCGGTAGTGACAGAACCGGTAGTGACAGAACCGGTAGTGACAGAACCGGTAGTGACAGAACCGGTAGTCACAGAACCGATAGTGACAGAACCAGAAGTTACAGAACCAACGACACCTGTCAGTCAGGAAGTCAGCGTCAAAGATTTTGGAGCGAAAGGGGATGGTATCAGCGATGATACCTTGGCCATTCAAAAAGCCATTAACGAGGCAAGCAGTAAAAATGTCACCTTGTTAATTCCGGCGGCAACCTATGTGGTTACGAGTCAATTGGAAATGAAGAACAATACAAAAATCAGCGGCTATGGTGCAACCTTGTACATGGCACCCCAGCAGTCAACAGTTGCCAATATTTTATGGTCAAATCCAGATTCGTATATTTCTAATGTAACGATCGAAGGATTGAAACTAGAATCTCAAAACACGATTGCAGGTGCCGAGTATTACGCAAACAGCATGATCAGCAACGTTCAGGGGATGTTTTTTCAGGGCATCAGTAACCTGACGATCAAAGATGTTTCGATGGATAGTATGTATGTAGGCTTAAAAATGGGACAATCTGGAAGCAACCGGAATCAGGGAGTTACTGTCAGCAACCTCAATATCGATAGAACTGGCATGCCTGTTCAGGTTTCTGGTACCAACGATTTAATCATGACAGATAGCATTCTGAATGCCAATTCTGGCGGAACGAAGTGGCTTCATGCAGCATACATCCGAGGCGATAACAGTAATTTCCTTTTTAACAATGTTGAATTTAATAATGCCCCTGGTGGCGGTATTGCAGTAGCTGGCAATGATAAATTCCCCACTGCACCCGATCATATTGTCTTTGAGAATTGTCGTATTAAAAACAGTGTTGTCGGTATGCACGTCAATACTGGTGCAAACAATGTGAGTATCTCAGGTTTAACCATCGAAGGAAGCAGTTTGGGGTTTAAGATAACGGATGCAAACAACCTGAATATCAAAGATGTAAACATTAGCGGTGCGATGCCATCAACTACTGATCTTGGAGCATTCATTATTAATAATAGTTATCAAGCAAATATAGAAAATGTTACAGTCGATGCCAATGGTATGGCAGGAGCCTTATTCTGGCTAATTGGTGAAGTAAAAGATACTAACGTTTCTGGAATGAATGTAACGAATGTGGATAAGATTCCCTTGATTAGTGCCAACAGCGCGTCTCAAACGACCAATGTTGTTGTAGAAAACTCCAGTTTTGAATATAACAATATCGATAAATACGGAATTGGTTTCAGAGGCGTTGGTTCACAAGCAGTGCTTCAAAACAATACCTTTGTAAATAACGGTGCTGAATATTCTTATCTGATCTACAATCCCGAAGGAACAGCTATTCAGGTATCTGACAATTCTTACAGCGGATTCCAAAGCTTGACTTCCAGCTCGGACTTTTCAGTAGCTACCAATAATTTCAACCTTCTGTCAGCAAAAGTTGACTAATCGATTTTAAAAATGGACATATCGTTTATCGTATTAATTCAATAAAGCAATTACTAAAAGCCTTGCTCTTTTGAACAAGGCTTTATTTTACAAATTAAAGTGGTCGAATATTAACAATTGTGTCCACGATAAAGGCAAACCAATTGAAAAGTTGGGACGCAAAACTAAGGGCCTTAACTCAAAGAGAAAGGTAGCCGGTTGCCGAAAGGAGCAAAAAAATGAGTTATAGTTTGGATCATCGCGCAAAGAAAATTTGTGTAAGTGTGGTGGTAATCCTATTGATGTTAAGTAGCGTTTTTTCTTCGAACGTTTTAGCAGCAACCATCGATACCGAAGCGACTGAATTACCTGGAGTCACCTATCAGACCCATATACAAAATGAAGGTTGGGCACAGGGCTGGATGAGTAGTGGCGAACTCTCCGGTTCAGAAGGAAAGGGATATCGCCTCGAGGGAATAAAAATAAATCTGACTGGAAGCGTCCCCTCAGGGTTAGAAATTGAATATCGGACCCATGTGCAAAATAAGGGATGGGAGCAGGAATGGGCTACAAACGGAGAATTTTCAGGATCTGAAGGCGAAGGATTTCGGCTGGAAGGAATCCAGATTAGATTAACCGGTGAGAATGCAGCAAATTATTCTGTTAAATACCGAACCCATATTCAAAATGAAGGTTGGGTTCAAGGTTGGGTGTCAGACGGGGCACTCTCAGGCTCGGAAGGAAAAAGTCTGCGCTTAGAGGCAATTGAAATCATCATTGAAAAGCAGTCAGCTGGAGTAGCCAACGAACCCGCAGACCCAGTGGTTACAGACCCAGTGGTTACAGACCCAGTGGTTACAGACCCAGTGGTTACAGACCCAGTGGTCACAGACCCAGTAGTCACAGACCCAGGAGTCACAGAACCAACCCCACCAGTGAGTCAGGAAGTCAACGTCAGAGATTTTGGTGCGAAAGGCGATGGTGTCAGTGATGATACATCAGCGATACAAAAAGCCATTAACGAGGCAAGTAGTAAAAATGTAACCTTAACAATGCCTGCTGCAACCTATATGGTTACGAGTCAACTGGAATTAAAGAATAATACAAAAATTAGCGGCTATGGCGCGACTTTATACATGGCGCCCCAGCAGTCAGCAGTTGCAAATATTCTATGGTCGAATCCCGCATCATATATTTCAAACGTAACCATTGAAGGATTGACACTAAAATCTCAAAACACGATCGCTGGAACCGATTATTATGCAAACAGCATGATCAGTAATGTGCAGGGGATGTTTTTTCAGGGGATCAGTAACCTGACGATCAAAGATGTCGCTATGGACAGTATGTATGTTGGCATAAAAATGGGGCAATCTGGAAGTACTCGAAATACTGGAATTACCATCAGCAATCTGAAAATTGATAAATCTGGCATGCCGATTCAAATTTCAGGAACCAATAACTTTACGATGACAGACAGTGTTTTGAATTCGAGCGAGGGCGGAACAAAATGGTTACATTCGGCATACATCCGCGGTGATAACAGTCATTTTTACTTTGGAAATGTCGAGTTTAACAATGCTTCTGGAGGAGGAATTGCGGTGGCTGGCAATGACAAATTCCCTACCGCTCCTGATCATATCGTTTTTGAGAACTGTCGTATTAAAAACAGTGTCGTCGGTATGCACATCAATACCGGTGCGAATAACGTTACCATCAAAGGATTAAGCATCGAAGGCAGTAGTCTGGGATTCAAAATTGTAAATGCAAATAACTTAAGCATAAACGATGTAAATATCAGCGGAGCCATACCATCGACCTCCGATATTGGAGCGTTCAGCATTGGTAACAGTTCGCAGTCAAATATTTCAAATGTTACTGTCGACTCAACCGGTATGGCAGGAGCACTATTCTGGTTAATCGGAGAAGTAAAGGATACAAATATTTCTGGCATGGACGTAACGAATGTGGATAAAATTCCTTTAATAAGTGCTAACAGCGCATCAAAAACGACCAACGTCGTTGTTGAAAATTCAAACTTTAAATACAAAAGCATTGATAAATATGGCATCGGATTCAGAGGCGTGGGATCGCAGGCAGTCCTTCGAAATAATACCTTTACGAACAGTGGTACGGCGTATTCTTATTTGATTTACAACCCGGAAGGAACGTCAATTCAAGTATCTGATAATTCGTATAGCGGATTTCAGCGGTTGAATGCCAGTTCTGATTTCTCGGTAGTTGCCAACAACTTTAACCTTTTGACAGCAAAAGTTGACTAGAGAACGATCGATCAAAATCATTTCACACAATCTCAAAAATAAAAGTTTTGAAAAGTCTTGTTTTAAACAGGGCTTTTTTTAAGTTATGATAAAACAATATAAAAATGGAAAACTATTTTATCGGAATGAATATTAATTAAAAAACTGGTAAGATGGGAGCAAAAAGGGTAAAATATAAATTACCTATCAAAAAAAACAAGTCGATAATAAAGGCGGTTGTAAAAATGAAGATACTAATTACTGGGGTAGCAGGCTTTATTGGTTTTCATTTGGCGAATTTAATGCTTAGACAGAATCATCAAATTGTAGGCGTTGATAATCTGAACGATTATTATGAACAATCGTTAAAGAAAGATCGATTAGCAATTTTGGAAGCACATAAACAATTTTTATTTTACAAGGCTGATTTAAAAGATAAGCCTTCAGTTGATAAGATTTTTGAAACACATCGTCCAGAGTATGTAATTAATTTGGCAGCCCAGGCGGGAGTTCGTTTTTCGATTAGCAATCCCTATGCCTATCTGGATTCAAATCTCATCGGATTTATGAATGTACTTGAAGCATGTCGCAATTACCCGGTTAGGCATCTAATATATGCTTCGTCAAGTTCTGTTTATGGTGGAAATAAAGTTGTGCCATTTTCTACGAACCATAATGTTGATCATCCGGTTTCCCTTTATGCGGCAACAAAAAAAGCGAACGAACTGATGGCACATACATACAGCCATTTATATAATATTCCAACAACGGGATTGCGGTTTTTCACGGTCTATGGACCGTATGGAAGACCGGATATGGCTTATTTTTCCTTCGTTAAGGATATCTTGTCAGGAACACCGATAAAGGTTTTTAATCACGGTGAAATGAAAAGGGACTTTACTTATGTAGACGATATTGTACGGAGTATCAGCCAATTAATTGATAAAATTCCCATTGCCAATGAGAATTGGGATGAACGCGTAGATGATTTAAGCACAAGTTTTGCACCGTATAAGATCTATAATATCGGAAATAACAGTCCGGTAGATTTAATGCACTTCATTACGATCTTAGAAGATCAACTGGGGATGAAAGCGGAAAAAATATTTATGGAGATGCAACCAGGTGATGTGTTGATAACCTATGCGGATGTCAGCGATCTTGAGAAAGATATTGGTTTTAAACCGAGTACAAGTATTGAAAAGGGTTTGGCTCAGTTTGTGAAATGGTATAAATCATATTACAAGATCAATAAATAAGATAACGACGGGGGATATTAAAATGAAGATAACAATCGCCGGAACCGGCTATGTGGGGTTGTCAAATGCCATTTTATTGGCTCAGAACAACGAGGTTATTGCACTTGATATTATAAAAGAAAAAGTTGCGATGATCAACAATAAAAAATCTCCGATTATTGACAGTGAAATTGAAGAATATCTAAATACCAGACAACTTAATTTACGTGCAACAACTGATAACTATGAAGCTTACAAAGATGCCGAGTATGTGATTATTTCAACACCAACAAATTATGATCCGGAAAAAAACCATTTTAATACCAGAACCGTTGAAGCGGTTATTGCAAACGTTTTGGCCATCAATCCAGATGCGGTGATGATTATAAAATCTACCATCCCAGTTGGTTATACAGAGGCCATAAAAGAAAAATTTGAAGCAGAGAATATTATCTTTTCACCAGAATTTTTAAGAGAAGGGCATGCTTTGTATGACAATCTTTATCCGTCAAGAATTGTGGTTGGAGAGCGCTCAGAACGTGCACAAGTCTTTGCGGAATTACTGGCTCAGGGTGCGTTAAAAAAAGATATTCAAATTCTTTACACGAATTCTACGGAGGCAGAAGCAATCAAACTTTTTGCCAATACATACCTGGCTTTAAGAGTCGCTTATTTTAATGAGCTCGATTCATATGCAGAGGTAAGAGGTCTCAATACTCACGATATTATTCAGGGTGTAAGTTTGGATCCTCGAATTGGCAATTATTATAACAACCCGTCTTTTGGTTATGGCGGCTATTGTTTGCCGAAAGATACCAAACAATTGCTGGCAAATTACGCCGACATTCCTCAAAACATTATGTCGGCAATTGTGGACGCAAATCGTACCAGAAAAGATCATGTTGCAGATATGATCATAAAAAGAAAACCTAAAATTGTCGGCATTTTTCGGTTAACAATGAAGATGAATTCTGATAATTTTCGTGAGTCGGCTATTCAAGGTGTCATGAAACGAATTAAAGCGAAGGGAATTGAAGTGGTTGTGTTTGAACCAACTCTTGAGGAAAGTGATTTCTTTAATTCCAGAGTGATAAGAGATTTGGATGAATTCAAAAAAATTGCTGATGTCATTGTTGCTAATCGCCTTTCGGACGAGATAATAGATGTTGTCGATAAGGTATATACACGGGACTTGTTTAGTCGCGATTAAAAAGGGCTTGAAATGTACTAGATCCCATTGAAAGGAATGCTCAAAGCGTGAGATAATGATTGATACACACATACATATGATACCAGGAGTAGACGATGGTGCGAAAGATTTAGAAATTTCAGTTCAGATGATGCATATGGCAATGAATGAAGGGGTGAATGAGATGATCCTGACACCCCATTTTAATATGCCGGCCTATCATAATCAAAAGGTGGACAAGCAGTATCAATTGCTAAAAGAATATATTGTCAGAGAAAAGATTGATTTTAAGCTACATTTAGGTAACGAGATTTATCTTAGTGAAGAAAGCATGGCTGGGATCGATCAAGGAAAAGCCCATACCATGGGTGACAGTCGATACTTACTGATTGAACTCCCCTATTATCATTATTATCCATTTCACGAATCAATGCTTTTCGAGCTCCAGGAAAAAGGTTATAAAATAGTTCTAGCTCATGTCGAACGGTATGAAATATTTTCAAAAAAACCGGAAAAATTTGCGTATTTGAGTAAGAACGGTATTTATGGACAACTTACATCGCGTTATATTATGGAAAGCAAAACCAGAAAAAAGGCACTTAAGTGGATCGAAACCGGATTAATTCATATTGTTGCTTCGGATGCACATGATATGATCAAACGCCCACCTTTTATGAAAATGGCTTATGAAACGGTGATAAAAGCTTTTGGTGAAGAATGTGGACAAATGCTCTTTACGGAGAATCCGGGAATGATAATCCAAGATTGCGAATTGATGGTGCCGGCTCTAAATAAAAGGAAAAGATTCTGGTTTCATTGATAAAAAATACTTAAATCAATGAAATTTTCAAATGATCGGAGTAAAGGTCATAATTAATCTGCCAAAAGTGAGGTAACCCATGGAAACAAAATTAAGCCGACAATTATTTCTTATTGTAGCTGATATAGTGGCAGTAAATGCGGCGTTTTTATTGACTTTATTTTTACATTATGAGGGAAATATACCGTCTGAAATCATTAGCATTTATATAAATAGTGTTTTTGTTTTTACGGTTGGAAAGCTGTTGATTTACAGGTATTTTGATTTATACAACAGTTTGTGGTCCTATGCTTCGGTAGAAGAGTTATTAAAAATTCTCCTGGCAGTAGTAGTAGCGAACGTATTTGGCATTATTTATCTCATCTATATGGGAGAAAGACTATATTTTGGAATCTATATAACAAGTATGCTTTTTGAGATTGCATTTGTCAGCAGTGGGCGTTTTAGTTATCGATTGATGCGAAGTCTTAAAAACAGAAAAATCTTTATGAAACAGGATCTTGAAAAGAAAATTTTAATTATTGGTAGTGGTGCTACCGCAACACTGATCGCAACAGAGATAAAAAATCATGCGTCAAACTATGGTCAGGTAATCGGATTTATTGATGATGATGCGAAAAAGCTCAATAAAACAATTGCCGGGGTGAAAGTTCTGGGAAATAACTATGATATCGGCAGCGTTGCACACAAGTATAATGTTAATGAGATTATTATTGCCACCCCAACAGCAGACCCAACAACACTTCGCATGATAATCAGTGAGTGTAAGCGTACGGCTGCCAAGGTTCGAATTGTACCGGGGATTCGTGAAATGATTGATGGTCAGGTTTCACTTAGTAAAATTCGAGATGTTGAGATTGAAGATTTACTGGGTAGAGAAACGGTTAATCTTAATATACGAGAAGTTGTCAGTTATCTAGAAGGGAAGATTATCATGGTGACTGGCGGAGGCGGTTCAATTGGGTCTGAATTGTGTAGACAAATTGCCAGATTCAACCCGGGGAAATTAATTATTCTGGATAATTATGAGAATAGTGCTTATGAAATACAAAATGAACTGATTAATGATTATGAAGATAAGATTAATCTGGACGTAATCATTGCCTCGGTACGCGATCGTGATGATGTTTTTTCAATTATTGAAACCTACCATCCGGATGTTATTTTCCATGCCGCTGCCCACAAACATGTACCATTGATGGAACGTTCACCTTGGGAAGCGATCAAAAACAACGTTTTTGGGACAAAAAACATTGCCGAAGCTGCCCATGAGTTTGGTGTCGATCGCCTGGTGATGGTTTCGACAGATAAGGCGGTCAATCCTACTAACATTATGGGTGCTAGCAAGCGGATTTGTGAAATGATCATTCAAGGACTGGCCCGACAAAGTAAAACAAAGTTTACCGCTGTTCGTTTTGGAAATGTTCTTGGTAGTAACGGCTCGGTTGTTCCCTTGTTTAAAAAACAAATTAAGGAAGGCGGTCCTGTCACCGTAACACATAAAGAGATCATCCGCTTTTTTATGACCATACCAGAAGCGGCGCAATTGGTAATACAATCCGGTGCTATCGCAAAAGGTGGAGAGATCTTTGTGTTGGATATGGGCCAACCAGTGAAAATATTTGACCTGGCGGTTGACCTCATTAAGCTTTCAGGATTAAAGCTTAATGAAGATATAGAGATTGAGATCATCGGGCTAAGACCAGGAGAAAAGCTATACGAAGAGCTGCTGATGGATGAAGAAGGCTTAACAGAAACCCGATTTGAAAAAATCAGAGTAGGTAAACCGGGTGATATTGACTATACCAAGCTTAAAAATTCACTTGAAGAACTGAGACCCTTGCTTAACTTATCTAACAAAAAAGCGCTGATCAATAGGGTTAAAACGATTGTCCCTACCTATAAAGACAATTCTGAAGTTAATCATAACAATGGGGATTACCTAAAATAGACATCGAATTGTCTGGTTAACTGTTTTAGTTCTTCAATTCATGCAAGTTAAACTGAGAAAGGAATCAAACGCCATGAAAAAACGAAAATCAATTATATTTCTATGGAGTGTTTTAATCCTGGTAATGGTTGTCAGTTTGTTCATCTTTTTAAATATGAATGACAGATCGTCGATCGGTAATAACCAGAACTCTAACTCAGAAAATGAAACAGATTTAGGTTCGATCGAGGATGTTTTAAATCAAAATAATGAAGATTTATTGGAATTAGTTGATACGAGAAAAACCGTTATTTTTGCAATTTATGGAACAGATGAACGCTCCGATGAAACGGGTAGAAGTGATATTATCATGGTGTTAATGTATGATCCGATTCAGGAAAAAATGGTAATGGCTTCACTGCCCAGAGATTTAAGGGTTAATGTCCCCGGGTATGGACTTGATAAAATCAATCATGCCTATGCTTATGGGGGAAGAGAATTAATTGATCAGACGATTGAGGAATTGTTGGGTATTAAGCTGGACTTTTCAGTAAAACTGGATTTTGATACATTTGCCAGTATCATTGAAGCGACCGGCGGTGTGAATATAATAGCACAAAAGGACTTTTATAAAAATGAGAATCAGTTAGTTATTGGTCAAGGAGAACAGCTATTAAATGGAAAAGATGCACTCTTTTATGTGAGATTCCGCAGCGATGGTGATGGCGACTATGGTCGGATTGCAAGACAGCAAGAAGTGGTTAAGGCGTTAATGAGGAATTTATCAACGATGAGTCTCAAAAAGAAATTACAATTGGTTGAAACCTATTATAACAATGGGATTGAGACGGATGCTAATATAGCTAAACTCAAAGAGTATCTCAATATGAGTGGCGGCGATGCAAATCTTACTTTTGAAAATTACCGCTTAAAAACTTATTCGGAAATTATCGATGGGTTATGGTATGAGTTATACAATCAGGAAGATTTGGATGTGATTATTAATTTGTTTAATGTTAATGAAGACATCAATCAGGAAAACTGGAACTGAAGTACTTAGTTGGCTTTAAAAGAAAGGAAAACGAAATGGAAACGACAAAAGAAGTAAATTTCAAAGAACTTTTCGAAATCATCATTAAGAAATGGTGGCTGATCCTGTTGTTGACAATTATTGGTTTCGGGGCGGCTTATGTTTATACGATAAAATATGTGACTCCCGTCTATGAGGCGAATACGGTTTTGTACATTGGTCAGGAAGGGGGGAGTTTGGGGTCAATTGATGTTTCTTTGGGTCAATTAAATGCGAATAGTCAACTCCTCGTCGATTACAAGCAAATTGCAGCAACCCGATTGGTAGTCAATGAAGTAATAAAAAACCTGGGGTTGACAATTTCCTATGATGAATTTAAAGAAAATGTTATTATCGAAAGTGTTTCGGATTCGCGGCTTTTTACAGTTGGATTTAGACACTCTGATCCACAAGTCGCGAAACAGATTGCCGATGAACTGGCTAAACAATTAACAGTTGCCGTCTTACAAATTGTTGGAGTAGAGAATATTCGAATCCTGGATCAGGCCTTGGTACCACAAGCGCCTGTTTCACCTAATACGCTTCTAAATGCTGTTATTGGCGGTTTGTTAGGTTTTTTTATAGCATTGTTTGTAATAATTTTGATGTTCCTGATTAATGATACGGTCAGAAATGACGAAGATATCGAAAATTTGATTAACATATCAGTTTTGGGTGACATTCCGGAATTTAAAGGGGAGGTTCGATAACATGGATACATTAAATTTAATCACACTAAGCGACCCCACATCACTTATAACTGAGAGTTATAAGTTGTTACGGACAAATATAAATTTTAAAAATTCAAATAACCGATATCAGGTGATGCTTATAACCAGTGCCGGGAAAGAAGAAGGGAAAAGTACGACAATTGCAAACCTGGCAGTAACATTTGCTCAGGCTGACAAGCGGGTATTGTTAATTGATGCCGATTTAAGGTTACCCAATATAAGTGCAATTTTTAATATTAATAAAAGAAAAAACGGTTTGTCCAATCTGCTTATGGATGACTTGGCATTAGAGTCACTTGTTAACAAAATGGAAAATCTTGATAAATTAGAAATTCTGACCTCGGGCAATAAACATGCTTCACCAACGGAGCTGCTGAATTCAGAAGTATTTGAAACCTTTATCAAACAATGTCGAGAAGAATACGATGTAATTCTCATTGACACACCGCCAGTACTAAGTTTTGCTGATGCTAGCATCATTTCAAAAGTGGTTGATGGTGTTTTATTGGTTATCGCAGCCAATCAAACAAAAAAATCAACGATTATTGAAGCAAAAAAAAATCTGGATAAGGTGGGCGCAACCGTCATCGGTGCGATCCTGACAAAAGTGAAGTTTAAGAAAAATGCGAACTACTACAGATATAATTCTGTCAAAGCAAAGTAACCACGCATGAAACAAAATGCGATACCGGGTATTAGTTCAAGTATTCTGGAAAATTCGAGAATAATCTGATAATATTTAGCAAAAAGAGTGGAAAATAAACGTTAAAAAGGATATAATAAAACAGCTTATGATAGAGGCTATTTGTCAGTGTTCTGATGAAGGCCTCTTCTTTACGGAAAGGTGACCAAATTATAGAAAACCAGTTGAAATGTAAGTAGACGAGATCACATCCGTAAATTAGGCGATGTGCATCGGAATGACTAATAAATAGTTAAAAAACTGTGCAGAGCTTACTTAACTTGGATTGCCGACTAAATAAATCAGTGGAGGATTAACGATTAATGATAACAGTATCAGAACTAAGTTTAAATTTTAGCGGAACGAATCTTTTTTCCAATGTAAATATAAAATTTACCCCGGGGAATTGTTATGGGGTTATTGGGGCGAATGGCGCTGGTAAGACCACCTTTTTAAAAATACTATCTGGTGAGATTGAGCCATCAACCGGTAACGTTTTTATTCCTGAACACATGCGGATGTCAGTGCTTAAGCAGGATCATTACGCCTTTGATGCGTTTTCGGTTCTGGATACCATAATGATGGGGAATCAGCATCTTTACGCTGTAATGAAAGAAAAAGACGCGCTTTATATGAAGGAAGATTTTTCCGATGCAGATGGCATCCGGGCGGGCGAACTGGAAGGTGAATTCGCTGAAATGGACGGCTGGGAAGCCGAATCCGATGCTTCCCGAATTATTCAGGGCCTTGGTCTGGGGGTTGATATTCTCGACGCCAGTATGGATAGCCTTGGTGGTAACGAAAAGGTTAAGGTCTTATTGGCCCAGGCTTTATTTGGCAAGCCCGAGATTATCTTACTGGATGAGCCCACTAATCACCTTGACATTCAAGCGGTGGAATGGCTGGAAGAATTTTTAATGGATTATGAAGGAACGGTTATTGTGGTATCCCATGACCGCTATTTCCTCAATAATGTCTGTACCCATATTGTCGATATTGACTTTGCTAAGATTAAGGTTTATGTTGGTAACTATGATTTCTGGTATGAGTCTAGTCAATTGATACAGCGCTTATTAAAAGATCAAAACAAGAAAAATGAGGACAAGGCCAAAGAACTGCAGAACTTTATTGCCCGATTCTCGGCTAATAAATCCAAGTCCAAACAGGCCACTTCCCGTAAAAAAATGTTGGATAAGTTAGACATCGAAGACATGCCCTCATCATCCCGAAAATATCCATGGGTCGGTTTCCAGATTGATCGGGAGCCGGGCAAGGAAATTCTAACGGTTGAGCATTTATCAAAAACTGTCGATGGGGTTAAAGTTCTCAACAACGTCAGTTTTCGGGTCAATAAGGATGATAAGATTGCTTTTGTGGCGGAGAATGAGATTGCCATGACGACCTTATTTAGAATACTTATGGAAGAAATTGAACCGGACGAAGGCAGTTTCAAATGGGGCGTCAGTACCACCCAGTCTTATTTCCCCAAAGATAATAGTGACTATTTTAATGGCTGTACCCTGAATATCTGCCAATGGCTTCAGCAATACACCGAAGAAATCACGGAAACCTATATCCGCGGGTTCCTCGGTCGAATGCTATTTTCCGGAGATGATATTTATAAAGAGGTTCAGGTTCTTTCCGGAGGAGAAAAAGTTCGCTGTATGCTTTCAAAAATCATGATGTTTGGCTCAAACGTGCTGGTTTTGGATCAGCCAACCAATCACCTTGATCTGGAGTCGATCACTGCCGTCAACAATGGTCTGATTGATTTTAAGGGCATCTTGCTATTTGCCAGTCATGATCACCAGTTTATGCAAACTGTGGCCAATCGAATTATTGAAATCAGAGAAGAAGGCATTATCGATCGATTATCGACCTATGATGAATTCATCAACTATAAAAAAACGTTGTCTTAATATTTATAAAAGCACACCTCTAATGATGGAAAAGAGATCGTCCATTTAGAGGAGTGCTTTTTTTATTCAATAAAATCACTATTTCACGTCGTTGATGTCCCGGTTTTTAAAATGACTGTTATAATTGCCATAAAAATGATATAATTCAGAAAGTTAATTCGAATGAATACATAGAGGTGCTCCATGGAAAACTTGGTATTCTTATTATCAATTGTCTTTTTTGTCTTTTTTATCTTTTATATATTATCAGGATTCTATGTCTTTTTTAAATTACCCCATGTTATTTCAACGAAGAAGGTCTATTTTTATCTTACGATTGCAATGGTTTTTGGTGGGATACTGAATTTTGTTACCCGGTATCTTATGAGCAAGGAATCCAATCTTACCGACGTATTGGTTTTAAGTTCCGTTTTGATTGGTTTTGGATTAATCATTCAGGTTGTGCAGCGGCTAGCGTTACCGGATCGGTGGAAAGATTTTGTCAATGTTTCACTGCTTGCGATATTGGTACCCATCGTTACGATGCAATTTCTGGAATTTGGGGCAATTACGATTTGGGCATTTCCTTTTATTTTAATTATTCCTTTTCTGGTCTTTAGAGAAATCGTTTATTTGGGAATGATGGCCGTCTCTATTATTTTAACTCAAATTATTGTCTGGGTAATGATGCCGCTCGTTTATGTGAAGTTAAGTGGTGTTGATTACTTGCTCAGAATTGGCTTGTTTTGTATTGGGATATGGCTGTGCTATTATATTAATCAGTTATTTTTACTAAGACTCAATGAAACGGCAGAAAAGATGAGACTTCAAGAATTGATCACCCAGATTTCATCCGATTGTGTCGGCATTAATCAGCATAATTTTGAAGCGAGTATCAACAATTTATTAAAAATCAGTAGTGAATTTTTTTTGATTGATCGTGCCTATATCTGCCTTTTTGATCAGGAGCGTGAAACATTTTCATGCATCCAGGATTATTGTCGTCAAGGCATAAAATCTGGTCAGGAGTTCATTCAAAACTTGCCGATTAATCGCAATCACTGGCGGATGGAAAAAATTCTTGAGAATGAATTGTTTGTCGCATCGGATATCAGTAAACTCCCTCAATTTGTTAATGCAGAAATTTTTAATATGGGTATTAGTTCGATTAAAGCTCAGATCATTGCACCGATTACCAGTAAAGAAAAAATTATTGGGTTTTGGGGACTTGATCAGGAAACAAAAAGTTTAGAGTGGCAGGAAGATCACTTGAATTTTATGAAAATTATCGCAAATATATTAGGTGATACGCTTACCCGGATTGATGCTGAAAAAGAACTGAATTTTATGGCGCATTATGATGAAATCACGAAGCTGCCAAACCGCAATCTTTTTACAAATTTTCTCTATTTTAGTATTGTTAAACAGGAGTTTACCCAGACCCATCTGGGCGTTGTTTTTTTAGATCTCGACTCATTTAAAGTTGTTAATAATACAGTCGGCCACGGAATGGGAGATGAGCTGCTCTATCTGGTTGGTGAAAAGATCAAACGTTTAATGAAAAAGACGGATTTAGTTTCCCGCTTCAGTGGCGACGAGTTTTTGATTATGATCAGTCATATTGAAAACAAAGGTGAAATGGCTTTGATTGCCGAAAAATTGATGAATCTTTTTTATGAACCCTTTATTCTCAAAGGACAGGAATTTTTTATGACTGCCAGTGCGGGTATTGCACTCTATCCAATTGATGGGAAAGATCCTGAAGAATTGATCATGAACGCCGATATTGCAAAAATAAAGGCCAAAGAGAAAGGCCGAAATCAATATCTGCTCTGTTCTTCTGAAATGAAAGAAGAAGTAAATCGCCAGAATCAGCTTACGAATCATCTCTACCGGGCCCTGGAAAAAGGTGAGTTAATTGTCAATTACCAACCGCAAGTGTGTTTGAGTACGGGGCGAGTGACTGGGGTCGAATCACTCTTGCGTTGGCAGCATCCAGAATTAGGGCTCATCTCTCCGGCTGTCATCATCCCATTGGCTGAAAAGACAAGTTTGATTAATCCGATCGGTGAATGGGTTCTTGAAACTGCTTGTCGACAAAACAAGGCTTGGCAGGTTATGGGAATGGAACCGATATTAATGGCTGTTAATATTTCGGCCAGTCAGTTAAAAAACCCAAATCTGATCAGTCAGATCGAAGGAATTCTAAAGCGGACTGGCCTAAGTCCAGCATATCTGGAAGTGGAAATTACTGAAAGTACCGCCATTTTAGAATTAGGTGAAATTATCGGTAAGCTTAACAGCCTGAAAGAACTTGGCGTTTCGATAGCTATTGATGACTTTGGAACGGAGTATTCTTCATTGAGTCGTTTAAAAATGCTGCCTTTGGACCGACTGAAAATGGACAAGCAGTTTGTCGATGGTATCGGCTTTAACCATAAGGATCAATCCATTGCCAATGCGATTATCCAACTTGGGAAAAGTTTAGGTTTGGCGGTGGTAGCAGAAGGTGTGGAAAAGGAAAAACAGGTAGCCTTTTTAAGAACGTCCCAATGTGACCTGATTCAGGGCTACTACTATTATAAACCACTTGATGCGCTGGAGATTGAAAAAATTCTAAGACGGCAGGGGTAACCGTTGGATCAGCTTTACTTAAAATATGCGGTAAGTTAGAGAGCAATTAAAGATTTGAATGCTCGAATGAGGTTTGTTTGTTGAATATTTAACAATTATTCTTGCGTTGAGCAACTAAAAAATTTACAAAGCTAGAAGATTGGTTTATAATTAAGGTGATAAGTTGAATCGGATCGAGAGGCTATAAATGGACAAAAAAGATGTAATCCAAATTGCCAAAGAATTTATTGCGAATTCTTTGGATAATCAGATAAAGTTAGAAAGTAATGCACCTCATGAGTTAGTTGGGAAAAAAATATATGATCCACCAATTTTCGGATTTTGTGAAGCGAGTGAGGATGTCTTTAAGGTGCTTAAGGAACCGGAGGTGATTGGCTGTCACTTTAGAAACCCACAGGAGTGGATGCCGACAGCTCAAACGGTGATCTCGTTTTTTCTGCCCTTTAGTGAGGCCGTAAAGGGGAGTAATCGGGACCAAAAAATTTGGCCCTCTTGGGGTTGGTTAGTTGGCCGGGTTGAAGGGCACAAATTATTGCGTTCTTTGCTATTGCATCTGCAAAATAGTATCAATCGTGCTGGTTATGCCACAATGGTGCCAACCATGGATATTAAGTTTTTCAGCATTACTGAACCGATTGAAGAACTTTGCGGTGAGCCCCTGGCGTTTACTAGCAACTGGTCAGAGCGGCACATTGCCTATCTTTGCGGTTTGGGAACTTTTGGTTTATCAAAGGGATTGATCACTGAAAAAGGAATTGCGGGAAGATTTGGTAGTCTGGTAACTGAACTTAAGTTAGAGCCCAGTCAGCGGCCTTATGAAATTTATAATGCCTATTGCACCCAGTGTGGTGCCTGCATTAAACAGTGTCCGGTCAAAGCCATCTCCATTGAAAAAGGTAAGGATCATCGATTATGCGGCATTTTTCTTGATAAAACTGCCCAAAAGTTTAAACCCCGATATGGTTGTGGTAAATGTCAGGTTAATGTGCCTTGTGAAAGCGGCATTCCCGGCCGAAATAAATAATTAGAAAACTACAATGGATGGTGTAATGTTAACAGAAAAATATAAGAAACGAGAAGAATTAGAAAAAGTCATTGAGTTTACCTATCCGGGTATTGCGTTATTGATTCGGGATTGCAATCTGGGTGATCTGGGGTCAAAATATCAGGTGGGAATGGTATTAAAAGAGCTGGGGTTTACCGACGCCAGTTTGCGTCGCGGTGGTATGGTTACGACCCATCGTCTGGCGATCCTGTCAAACCACTATGATAATATGCGGGTCTATGAGCACGATACCCATTGGGGCTTATGTGTTTTGGAAGCGGGTTCTCATTTCAAGGTATTGGATATCTGGACAAGGGGAGACAAAACCCAGATTATCCTGCTCCATCTGCCCCAAAAAGGTTGGGAAGTCTTTGACTCTGTGGCCACCGACATGGATCAGAAGCTTGTCGATATTGTCAGAGAAGGATTTGAGCATTGTCTAAAACTTCCACCCATTCCTGAGCTTTCTACTCAGAGTTGGCTTAAGCGATGCTATTATCCAGTTGGGATGTCTGAAGATGGCGATTATTTTCCGCTTGGCACTGATTAAACTATCGTCAACCGATCGTGAGAAATCTCCTGGTAAGGATATCTCGCGATTTTTGTTTGGAAAAATTTGTTCTCCAAAAAGTAGCAGCCTTGATTGGCGGATTGCGTTTGGGGTAGATAGATAATATCAGTCAATCATAGATTAGCAGTTTGTCGTGACGTGTAGTGCTTTAATTTATCGTTTATCTAAGTGAAGGTGAGTGGGTGGAGATATGAACGATCAAAAAATAGGACAGGTAAAAGGCAAAGAATCATTTTTCGAAGACCTTTTTCGAAATAATCAGGAAATTATGCTTCTGATCGA
The DNA here is from genome assembly GCF_047456275.1 of Acetobacterium carbinolicum. Classification (GTDB taxonomy): domain Bacteria; phylum Bacillota; class Clostridia; order Eubacteriales; family Eubacteriaceae; genus Acetobacterium; species Acetobacterium carbinolicum. The sequence goes on along the minus strand of NZ_CP173357.1, from coordinate 2,259,676 downwards.
TATTGACACGCTTGAAATTAAAGACTGCAATCATTCTGCCTGTTTGTTCTACGGGAAAACCCATAGTGAGATGATAACGTTTAAGATTACCCATTTTAATTGCCTTAGTAAAGATCAAATTAAAAAAGAAGCGGAACTGGCAAAAAATAGAGAGCGTAATCAGTTTTATTTTAAGCATCGTTGTCGTAAGGGCGAAATCAGAGACGTCGAGGTGCGTTCAAGTCCCGTTTCTTTGGATGGAACAGATTATTTACTCTCGATTGTGACAGACATCAGTGGTTTGCAGCTCGATAGCGATGCACTACGAAAAGAAAACATGATGTTGGAGAAAGTGGTCGCTGAACGCACCTATGCGCTGAAGGAACTTAATGAACAGCTAATCGCCGCGCAGGCAGAATTAAAGCGCGAGATGCTTTTTATCGAAGCCTTGTTTGAAAGCATTCCAGGTTATCTTTATGTTTATGACGAAGCAGGAAAACTGATAAAGTGGAATAAAAAACATGAAGAAATGACAGGCTATTCGGCCGATGAATTGGCTCATATGACGCTTGATCAGTGGTTTGAGGGCGATGATTTGGTCAAAGTGATGGCGGCAGTAGAGGAGGTGTTTAGTAAGGGGTATGGAGAGGTAGATGCCAATCTGATTACCAAAAGCGGAAAAAAATTACTTATTCGTTCGAATGGTGTGGTAATGACCCTGGATGGAAAAAAATATTTCACCGGCGTGGGGATTGATATTACTGAGAGTAAACGTCTGGAAAGTGAATTAAAAAAAGAAAGCAAACTACTCGAAACAACCTTGGTTTCCGTTGGGGATGGGGTCATCTCATGCGATAAAAATGGTCATGTTTTGTTTATTAATCGGGTGGCAGAAGAATTGACAGGCTGGCAAAAGAAGGAAGCCCTGGGTAAGCCGATCGAAACCGTTTTTAGTATTATAAACGATAGTAATCGGGAAAAAGCTGGAAATATTGTCGCAGAAGTGATTAAGACAAAAGAAATCAGGGAGCTGGATAATCATACCCTGCTGATTGCTAAGGATGGTATAGAACGAACCATTGAAGACAGTGCCGCTCCCATTATTGACGCAAACGGCGATGTTCTGGGGGTTGTTCTGGTATTTAGAGATTACACCGAAAAAAAGCAGAAACTGGATCAGATCGAGTATTTAAGCTATCATGATCAGCTTACTGGGCTTTACAATCGGCGCTTTTACGAAGAAGAGCTTAGTCGTATGGATACGCCAAGAAACTTACCGTTTTCGCTAATTATGGGTGATGTTAATGGCCTGAAATTGGTAAACGACAGTTTTGGACATGTAATGGGGGATGAGTTATTAAAAAAAGCGGCTAAGACAATTGTCAAAGCCTGTCGAGCAGATGATGTGGTGGCAAGATTAGGCGGCGACGAATTTGTGGTACTGTTGCCAAAAACAGATCAATTAGAAGCGGAAGAAATTATCAATCGGATTGAAGAACTGGCTAAAGCTGAAAAAGTCGGTACCGTTGAACTTTCAATTTCATTTGGTTTTGAAACAAAGTTTAACGAGGAAGAAGATATTCAGCGGATTTTTAAACGAGCTGAAGACTATATGTATCGCCGTAAACTGACCGAAAGCCTGGGAATGCGGAACAAAACGGTGGGCATGATGATTGAAACCCTATTCGACAAATATCAGAAAGAAATGTTTCATTCAGAGCGGGTTGGCAAATTGTCAGCAGAGATAGGAAATAAAATCGGTTTTAATTCTAAAGATTCCCATGATCTTCAAACCGCCGGGCTGATGCACGACATCGGCAAAATCGGAATTGCGGAGGGCATTCTTGATAAGATAGAAAAACTAAATGAAACAGATTGGGATGAGATTCGGCGACATCCTGAAATCGGTTACCGGATTTTGAGTTCAGCTAATGAATTTGCCGAAATTGCGGAACATATTTTGGAGCATCATGAGCATTGGGATGGCGGTGGCTATCCTAAAGGACTAAAAGGCGAAGAGATCTCCCTGGAAGCCCGAATTATCGCTATCGCTGACGCCTATGATGCCATGACCAGGATGCGCTTGCATCGGAATGATTTAACAGCTGAAGAAGCCATTGAAGAAATCAGTCGTTGTTCCGGCACCCAATTTGATCCAGAAATTGCCAGAGTCTTTATTGAGATGATTGAAAATGAAAAATAACATAATCCAGCCCGATAATTAACCCGGTCGATCCATTAAGACCAGGTTAATTATTTTTTTTTAGCTTGCGGAGGTTCTGAAACATCACACCAAAGGTTTCGTGTTTTACCTGAGTAGGGTCAAATCTCAGAAGTCTAAACGTAATCTGTACACAAAAACCAATTGAAAAAGCTGAAATAACTGTTCCTAAACCAACCATCCCGCCGAGTAGCCAGCCAATCAGGACAACACTGATTTCCACAATACCGCGACACAGACCGACTGGTAATCCGGTTTTTCGGGTTATCGCCACCATCAGGCTGTCCCGAGGACCGGCGCCAAAGGCCGAAGAAATATAAAAATAGGTCCCCAGGGAAATAATAAAGAGACCCAAAATATGCACTAGGGTTCCAATCCAAAAATGATTAAAAAGTGGGATAAAGTCTAAAAAAAGGATGAGATCCATAAATAAACCGATCATAAACATGTTAAAAATAGTACCCAGTCCTATTTTTTCACCAAGCAGAAAAACAAGGGCGACAATAAGCGCACCCACTGCTGTGTTTATTAAACCAATGCTGACGCCTAGAGTTTGACTGATACCGCTATGAAGAACTTCCCAGGGCGCATAACCGATATTTGCCCGCATGGTAACAATAATTCCCAATCCATAAAGAAAAAGACCAAAATTCAGTTTTAAAAATCGTAAAATGTATTCTGCCATAAGGCCCTCCTTAAAGGGTAATAGTATAAGTATACCATAAATTTATTGGCGATTAAAGATCAAAGTGTACAGCGTTTGAATTTTGCTAAATTGTGCGATAGAGGTTTTACTTACTTAAAAATGTGGTATACTAAAAGCAATAAAACAGAACAGATGGAGCACTCTGCTTCGGGAGGTTAGAAATGAAAGTATTAGGCATTAATGGTAGTCCTCATGGAGAAGGCAATACATTTACAGCACTGAGTATTGCTGGTGAAATATTTGCTCAGGAGAGCATCGATTTTGAAGTTTTCGATGTTGGTATGAAAGCGGTACAGGGGTGTACTGGTTGCAATGCCTGTAGTAAAAATAAAGATGAACAGTGTATCTTTACTAAAGATGTCGTCAACGAAGGGATTCAAAAAATTAAAGAGTCTGATGGCGTTATTTTTGCCAGTCCTGTTCATTTTTCTGGCATCAGCGGAAATATGAAGTCATTTATGGATCGGGCGTTTTATGTAGCTGGCGCCAATGGCGGATTATTTCGGCATAAGGTCGGCGCTTCTCTAGTAGCGGTAAGACGTTCCGGTGGAGTGGCAAGTATTGATCAATTGAATCACTATATTACCTACTCGGAGATGGTAATGGCAACGGGTAATTACTGGAATGTTATTCATGGTCGCACTGCCGGAGAAGCTTCCCAGGATACCGAAGGCGCCCAGACCATTGAAGTTACGGCAGCCAACATGATTTGGCTGATGCGTCTCATCGAAAACGGCAAGGGTGTGGTTGCGGAACCAAATCCCTTTAAAAAAGTTTATATGCACTTCGTCAGATAAAAGAAGTTGTTAATGCCAATAAAAAAAACACGTTAAACGTGTTTTTTTTATTGGTTATTTAAATGTCATGTAAACCGGTCCGACTCCGCCGTCAATATCGATGCGATGAGGGGCAGATTGCGTGCCGACGCCCGTTTCTGAAATACTCCGGTCGTTGATGGTAATGGGTCCAATACCCTGGTCGACAGTGATGAAATAGTCATCAACATTGCCATTGATATCCAGATTGGTCTGGCCAACGCCGCAGTCGACTTCAAATTCTCCAGTGACAATCCCCTGGATACTAATAAGTCCCACCCCGCCGTTGATCTGAAAGTCATTGAGTTTTACGTTAGTAAAATGAACGGCTCCAGCTCCACCGCTGAGTTTACCGGAATTAGCCAGTAGCTGATCGGCCACGACTTCTCCAGCTCCCTGCTTGATGACCAGTTCATCAGTAACTAGTTGAGACAATTCACCGCGGCCGGCACCAATTTCTAGTTCCAGCTTTTTTAGTTGGGTGTTCCGGGGAATGGTAACGATAAGGTTGGTCATGCGATCTTTACCAAACAGATTCGGAAAGACTTGGGTGCTCTTTTTATCCTCAATAATAAGCTTGCCGTTGTCAAGGGTGGCATTAAGACTTGGTGGGACATTGGTTCCTTCAACGACAAAGGCATCTCCGCTTTGAAGCGTGATACTACCGGTATCAAAAGTAACAAAAACAGATTTTAAGTCACCAGTAAAATCCTGTCGAAAATTGGATTCACCTTGTTCGATGATTTGGTTTTTGTTTTCAATCAGACCAAAACCCCGCATGATGGCGACGCCCCCATTGACAATGCTGGCGATGATTCCTAATGCCAGCACCAGACCAAAAGCGATGGCCAGGTATTTAATCCAACTTTGATTACTACTCATTTGACTTCAGTCCCTCCAAAGATATTTGTGCTATTGATGTAAATCGTCGGTGGATTTTCGTCCAGCGGTCTGTTAGTCTTATTTGATGCGCCACCAAAAATCGGTGTGGTTGCCATTTCTACCCGGACATTGCTGGGAACCATCAAATCAATACCGCCAAAGACAGCAGTAGCCGAAATATAAATATCTTCGTTGATGATGGCTTGTCTTAAATCAAGGTCGACACTGCCAAAAACTGCAGTAATAGTAGCGCCGTTAAACGCTTCCCCAGGAAAGTTAATCTCCTGACCGCCAAATATAGCCGAATACTCAGGAAGTCCATCCTTTGTCATACCCTGAATTAATTTAGCGTTCTTACTGAGTCGATCCTTGAACATGATGCTCAATCCAATGGCAATAATAATGATCGGAAAGATCAGGTCCCCCAACAATGCACCGTTAAAATAGCCTCTGGCAGAAATAAATAATAACACACCAATACCTAAGCCAATAGTATTCCAGAGTTGTACGCCATTTTGCACCATACTGATAGCACAGGGAATAATGATGAATAAGGTCCACCAGCCGTCAAAAAATAGCTCAAAATTCCACAGACCAAATACGTTTCCGGCAAAGCCAAGGCCGATAACGACTAATAATAGCCCCCACAACAAGTTGCCTACTCGATTTCTCATTTTTCTCTCCTTTTTTTAAAATACTTTATTATACCACGCTTCTGATAAAATTTCATTCTTCCTGGATTTATTCAAGTGAGAAAATAATTCAGTCAGAGGGCTTATAGTAATTGACTTAATGAAATAGGGTAGGTAAAATGGTAGAAAGAGGATCTAAGAATAGATGATAATCGAAAGAGGATCTTTTGAATTTAAAACAGAGAGCAGTCGATTATGTGAGATCGACAATGGAGGATAGTAACATGGGGTTAGAGAGTGTTTTATATAAATGCGACCGGGGAGTAGATCTTAAACAATTACGGCTAAAGCCCTGGGCGGTAGCTTCTGAAGTGATGGGTCGGTTAAAAAAAACGAACCAGATTCATCGCTGGTTCTTAGAAAATATTCAAAATGGGGTTGATGATGGGCGGTTTTATCTGGTGGAAGAATACCAGTTTAAAAAGCTTTACAGGCTATGTACCACGGTGGATAGCAATCCTGAGCGGGCAGAAGAATTGTTACCTACTTTAAAAGGATTTGATATTGGCAGTGCTAAATATGATGAGGTCTATTATGAGAACCTCAGCAAGGTGCTTATTATTTTAAGACATATTAATAATACCTTCGATTTTAATAATAACGATTTGGTCTATAGTAGTTCTCATTAATTTAGTAGAATTTTAGGTGCCGCTACAAATTTTGTCAGGCCGGCTGAATTTCTCATCAGCTGGCTATTCTTTTTTTTAAACACGACAATAAAATTATCGTAAAAAATTAAATAGAACTAAAGTAAGCCGGGTTAATGACGATAGTATATAAGTGGCAAATGAAAATAACCGTATACGAAAAATGAAATGACAATTGTAATTCAACAATTAATCCGCTAAACGATTGATCATGAGTTAGCTGCCTTATTCGATGCCGATAAAGAAAAAGGTAGCAACGCTTTTTTTTATTGAGGATTGCGGTTTAATTATTCGATGAAAGATGGGTATAAATTAGGATATAAGCGTTATATTATATTGAAGTAAAATTTAGGAGGAGAAAAAGGATGAAGCATGAGAAGAGTTTGTTGTCAAAGATCCTGGTAACGGTTGTTTTGCCTGTAGCAATTGTATTTTGTATCGTAGCAGGTATTGCAATGATGGTTACAAGTCAAAGTTATGACCAGTTTACAGGTATTCAAAACAGCTTATTATTAGTTTATGTAATCGGTTTAGTTGTTATTGTTGGTGTGATCGCTTTAGGAATGAAAGAAGTTTCAAACAGAATCGCCAGTCTGGCAGTGGTTGCTAACCGAATGGCAGAAGGTGATCTTGAAAGTGGACTTGGATCTGAGAAACCTCAGGATCAGTTGGGTGAAATCAGTTATGCGTTATCATTGATTGCTGAAAATATTAAAATTCAATCAGAAATGGCCGATAAGCTGGCAGTTGGTGATTTTTCAGCAATCATCAGCCCACAGTCAGACAAGGACCAGATGGGAAATAGTTTATCAGCAGTTCAAAAGTCGGTGGGAAAACTACTCGATTATCTTAATATGATGCCGGATTTGGTTGAGAACAAAGAGTATTTTGATCGGAATATTGAAAATGACATGAAGGGTGATTATAAAAAAGCACTTGCGCAGGCAAATCAGGCTATGGAGACAGTCACCTCAAATATGGAATACTATTTAGCCATTCTGGATGCCCTGCCTTACCGTGTGACTACTACGGACAAAAATATGAAAATGGTCTTTGTCAATAAAATTCTTGAAGATCTGATGAAGTTGACCGGTACGGCTGAAAAGAGAGAAGATATTCGCGGCGCGGATTGCCATAGCTGTAATCTGGAGATGTGTCATACCGAAAACTGTGGCGTAACGATGTTAAATGGCAGTGGGGATCAACTGAATGAACTTGGCTATGCCGAGTATCGCTTTGAATTTTTGGATCGATACTACCGGATGGATACCATGAACCTCATAAACAAAAACGGTGAAAAGATCGGTTATGTTGAAGTATCTCATGATACAACACCGGTAATGAGTGTCAATAATTATCGAAGTGAAGCGGTAGTTCGACTGGCTGACAACCTGCATCGATTATCATTGGGAAATCTTGATCTTGATTTGCATGTGGATGAACCGGGACAATATACTAACGAAGTCTATGACCAGTTTAAAGCAATTGGGGACAGCTTAACAGAGGTTAAAAGTACTATCGGTAATCTCATTGATGATGCCAGCATGCTAACGCATGCAGCAATTGAGGGACAACTTGATGCCAGAGCCGATGAAACAAAATTCGAAGGCTCTTGGCAGGAACTGATCAGCGGAATGAACGGCATTCTTGGTGAAATAGCAAAACCCCTCAAAGAAGTTTCGGATGTGATGGATGAAATAACAAACGGAAATCTAAATGTGAGCGTAAATGGTTCTTACAGCGGAAGTTTTGAAGCGTTAAAACAAGCTGTCAATTCAATGGGGAGCGGATTTGAAAAAATAGTGGGAGAAATTTCCACCGTTACAGAAGAAATTGGTAATGGAAATCTCAACTTAGAGAATGTCAGCTCATTCGGAGGGGATTTTAATAAGATTTCTGATGCACTTAATACCATTATTGCAACCCTGAACTCATTGCTTGGAGATATTAATCATGCCGCTGAGCAAGTAAACGCTGGAGCCAATCAGGTGTCCGACAGCAGCCAGGCCCTGGCTCAGGGTTCTACCGAACAGGCTAGCTCGATCCAGGAACTAACCGCATCCATAGCAGAAATAGCTGACCAAACGAAGAACAACGCCGTCAATGCGAACAAGGCCAGAGAATTGGCGACAAATGTGATGGGCAATGCGGATAAAGGTAACCATCAAATGACCGAGATGCAGCAGTCAATGGTGGAAATTAACAAGTCATCCGAAGATATTTCCAAGATCATCAAGGTAATTGATGATATTGCCTTCCAGACCAATATTTTAGCGCTTAACGCGGCAGTGGAAGCAGCACGGGCCGGTCAGCATGGCAAAGGCTTTGCTGTGGTAGCCGAAGAAGTCCGCACCCTGGCTGCCCGTAGTGCTGAAGCTGCCAAAGAAACAACCGTTTTAATAGAAGGCTCCATCAACAAGGTGGCGGTCGGTACAAAAATTGCCGATGAAACGGCCAGTGCATTAGATGAAATTGTAGGCGGTATTACCCAAGTCAATGACTTAGTCGACTACATCGCCACGGCCTCCAATGAACAAGCCACCGGCATCGCTCAGATTAATATGGGTGTTGAGCAGGTTGCTCAGGTCGTGCAGCAGAATTCGGCGACAGCTGAACAGAGTGCTGCTGCCAGCGAAGAACTTTCAGGACAATCAATTTTGTTAAAACAAATGATTGATCAGTTTCAACTGAGATAAAAATAGAATCAGAACTTTTATCCTGAGTCATTTTGAATAACATTAGGAATTACCTAATGTTATTCTTTTTCATAAGTGGATCGAAATAACACCAGAAAGTTAAGGTGAAACAAAATTTGAAGTTGAGTTTACTATAAATATCATATATAATGTTGTCCATATATAAATTATTGTAGCGAAACGCCCTAGCTGTGAAACGCAACAGTATTGATTGCAATATCGTTTAGCGATATAACCCTTCAAAGAAAAGTGGTGGAGAATAAAAGAAGTAACTTCAAATTATCTCAATCTCAAGGAGGAAAGAATGGAACATAAAAAGAGTTTGCTGTCAAAAGTTCTATTGACAGTTGTGCTGCCGGTAGTCTTGATATTCTGCGCAACGGCGGGCATTGCAATGTCTGTTGTCAGTCAAAATTTTAATCAGTTTGGGGAGATCCAGAATAATATCGTGCTGATTTTTGGCATTGGTTTAGTTGTAATGGTTGGTGTAAGTGTACTTGGCATAAAGGGAATATCGAGTCGCTTAACCAGCCTGGCCGAGACTGCCAATCGGTTGTCAGAGGGAGACGTTGAAGTCGTTTACGAATCTGGCCCCCCTCAAGATCAGTTAGGTGAAGTTGCTTATGCCCTTTCGGGTTTGGCAAAGAATATGCAGTTGCAGTCTGAAGCGGCGGTTAAATTAGCTAAGGGTGATCTATCAGTTATGATCTCGCCGTTATCTGATAAGGATGTGCTGGGTAACAATCTGCTAGAGATTCAGTCATCCATAAAAAGGGTGAATGATTACCTGATGCAGTTGCCTGAACGTGTAAAAAAAGAAGCGGACCTGGAAAATAAACTGGAACCCGAAATTATTGGTGATTATAAAACTGGGATCGAACATGTGAACCAGGCCATCCAAACGGTGGCCGACAAACGCGATTACTTTCAGGCAATTCTTGATGCGATGCCGTACCGCATTACGGTTGTTGATACAGATTTGAAGTGGACATTTATAAATAAAACCCTTCAAGACCTGAGAATAGCTACCGGAAGAGAAGGCGAACGGGAAACACTTTATGGTGATGATTGTTGCAAGTCAAACCTTGACATGTGTAAAAATGAGGATTGTGGCGTCAAGGCTTACCGAAAAACAGGCCGAATTGAATTTCCGTTTCCATATCGTGGTGGTCATTATCGTATGGACACGACGCCAATTATTGATAAACATGGTGACACCATTGGTTATGTTGAAACCTCGTTTAATACGACCGGAACGATGAGTGTTAACAATTATTCGAAGACCGAAATTACTCGGCTGGCGGATAATTTAAGACGTTTATCAGAAGGAAATCTCGATTTTGATTTGGATGTTCAGGAACCGGATGAGCACACTCAGGAGGTTTATGAACAGTTTAAAGCCATCGAAACAAATTTACATGAAGTGAAAGATTCCATCGACAGTCTCATTAGTGATGCTATCATCTTGACGACGGCCGCAATGCAGGGAGATTTGGATGTTCGGGCCGATGAAACCAAATTCAGCGGCTCCTGGAACGAACTGATCAGTGGCATGAATGGCATACTTGGTGTTATGGCAAAGCCGATGGAAGAAGTCGCTAATGTGATGGATGCCATCGCTAGTGGCAATCTTGATGTGATGGTTGAAGGTTATTATCAGGGCAGTTTTGATGTCTTAAAACAGGCTGTCAATGAAATGGGTAGCAACTTTAAAACGATTGTGACAGAAATTTCCACCGTTACCGGAGCCATCAGCAATGGGAATCTTAATTTAGAGAATGTCAGAGCTTTTGGCGGTGACTTTAATGCGATTTCTGATGCCCTCAATACCATCATTGAAACTTTGAACTCGTTGCTTGGAGATATCAATCATGCATCCGAACAGGTTAATGCCGGGGCCAATCAGGTATCTGACAGCAGTCAGGCCCTGGCTCAGGGTTCTACCGAACAGGCTAGCTCGATCCAGGAACTAACCGCATCCATAGCAGAAATAGCTGACCAAACGAAGAACAACGCCATCAATGCGAACAAGGCCAGAGAATTGGCGACAAATGTGATGGGAAATGCTGACAAAGGAAACGCTCAGATGACAGAGATGCAGCAATCAATGGTGGAAATTAACAAGTCATCCGAAGATATTTCCAAGATCATCAAGGTGATTGACGATATTGCCTTCCAGACCAATATTTTAGCGCTTAACGCGGCAGTGGAAGCAGCCCGGGCCGGACAGCATGGCAAAGGCTTTGCTGTGGTAGCTGAAGAAGTTCGCACCCTGGCTGCCCGTAGTGCTGAAGCTGCCAAAGAAACAACCGTTTTAATAGAAGGTTCCATCAACAAGGTGGCGGTCGGTACAAAAATTGCCGATGAAACGGCCAGTGCGTTAGATGAAATTGTTGGCGGTATTACCCAAGTCAATGACTTAGTCGACTACATCGCCACGGCCTCCAATGAACAGGCCACCGGCATCGCTCAGATTAATATGGGTGTTGAGCAGGTTGCTCAGGTTGTGCAGCAGAATTCGGCAACAGCCGAAGAGAGTGCCGCTGCCAGTGAAGAATTGTCTGGCCAATCGATCTTGTTAAAACAGATGATCGACCAGTTTTCGCTGCGTTAAGTCAATCAGGAAAATAAAGACAAAAAGACCACCTTGTGATGAGGTGGTCTTTTTATAGAAGGGAGATCAGCATGAATCGATTAATTGCCAAACTGATACTTTTTACCGACTCAAATCAGAAAAATTTACTTAAACAAATGGGACAGCTCTATGAACGTTTTTACAAAGATGAGGATTCTAAGGAAGAACTGATTGCTGAGAGTTATCGCCAGATAAAAACGCTGCTGGAAATAGCTACAGATTTTGGATTTGACCGCAACCTCTGGCATCACTATCTGACCTTTTTACTGATCACCAATGAAAATCCATTCAGTCTGACCTGTGAAAAGGTGGGGAAAAAAGAAGGTAGTGTTAATTATTTTGCTCAGAACGATTGTAAAATTTTTAAGGATCTTTTTGATTTCGATTTTACTGAGTTGGAGTCCGTATTGGGGATTGATTGCTTTACCCGGATTTCAGATTACCAGGCTATCCGAAAGCCGGAATTCATGTACAATCAGAACGTCAGTGAAAAAGTGAAAGAACTGAGCCTAAAACTGGCGGCATCAGCAAATGAACAGCTATTTTTTGATGAGATTACACGGTTTTATCAAGACTTTGGGGTGGGTATGTTTGGCCTGAATAAAGCCTTTCGGATTACTCCCAAAGCCGATAACACCGGGGTAATTTTTAATCCGATCAATAACATGGATAAGGTCATGCTGGCAGATCTGGTTGGATACGAAAGTCAGAAACAAAAGCTTGTCGAAAACACCAAGGCCTTTGTCGAAGGGCGAAAAGCAAACAATGTGTTGTTGTTCGGGGATAGTGGTACCGGGAAGTCCACCAGTATCAAAGCTATCGTCAACGAATTCTATCATCAGGGACTGCGGATGATTGAAATCTACAAGCATCAATTTCGAGATTTATCAAATGTCATTGCCCAGATAAAAAATCGGAACTATCGGTTTATTATTTACATGGATGATCTTTCCTTTGAGGAATTTGAGATCGAATATAAGTTTCTCAAAGCAGTTATTGAAGGCGGTGTGGAAACAAAACCGGATAATATTTTGATTTATGCTACCTCAAATCGACGCCATTTGATTCGGGAAACCTGGAATGACCGAAATGATCTGGAAGCAAACGGGGATATCCACCGGTCAGACACGATGCAAGAAAAACTGTCGCTAGTGAATCGCTTTGGGGTCAGTATTTTTTACGAACGTCCCAGTCAGAAACAGTATTTTAAAATTGTGGCGGAGCTGGCCAAGCGAGAAGGTCTTGAGATATCTGAAGAAGTTCTTTCTCAGGAAGCCAATAAATGGGAACTACAGCATGGTGGGATTTCTGGTCGAACTGCTCAGCAATTTATCAATCATTTGCTTTCGATCAGTGTAGAGGATGATTAATTCGATCAGGGCCAACTTACTTCAATAAGGCTTAAAAAATAAGATCTGGTCAAAAAAGTGACACTTAATTTTGCTCCAGGTATTTTTATCGTCATAATCTGCGTAAATTTTAGTAATTTGGATATCTATAAAGTAAAGGGTTAAAAGATAGAAAAGATGATAAAGATTGATGGCTGGCATACGCAAGGCTATTGAGTTAAAAAATTTGCGATTGTTTTAATTGAAAAAAAGAACAGGAGAAAGAAAATGAAAATTAAATTTTTAGGAGCAGCACTATCTGTCACTGGTTCCTGCCATCTTGTGACTACCGAGCACTGTAAATTCCTCCTGGACTGCGGTTTGTTTCAGGGCAGCGAAGCTCTGGAAGAGCTAAATAATCAGGCGTTTGACTTCAACCCGAAAGAGATCGATTTTATCATTTTGAGTCATGCCCATATTGATCATTGTGGTCGGATTCCCTTACTTGTTAAACAGGGATTCAGCGGGCAGATTTACAGTACCGGGGCAACAGCCGAGATCGCTGATATCTTGCTTCAGGATAGCGGCACGATTCATGTAACGGATGCTAAATGGATCAACAGGCGAACAGCACGTTCCGGACAGCCGCTGGTTTCGCCTCTTTATACCCAGGAAGATGCCGCCCGCTGCATCCAGTATTTTTTCCCGGTGGCATACGGACAGTGTTTTCAGGTTAATCCCCAGATCAGGATCCGGCTTAATGAAGCAGGCCATATCCTGGGGGCTGCAATCATCGAGATTTGGATTGCGGAAGGCGGAAAAACCACTAAGCTGGTCTACTCAGGGGATATTGGAGCAAGTAATCAACGGATGTTAAATGATCCGACTCTGATCGCTGAGGCAGATTATCTAATCATGGAAACGACTTATGGGGATCGCACCCATGAAACCCGGTGGGAAAGCGGGAAGCGTTTTCTTGATATCGTTTTTAAAACCGTTGCTCGGGGGGGGACCGTGGTAGTACCGGCTTTTGCTCTGGGTCGAACCCAGGATCTGATTCATGAGCTGGAAGTGTTTTATGATAACCACGAGCTGTATCAGAATCAGCTTGATAAGGTCAAGGTCTATGTTGACAGTCCACTGGCCACCGATGCGACTGAAATTTTCCGCAAAAATGCCCATTACTTCAATGACTATATAAAGGAACGGATCAAAAAAGGGGATGAACTTTTCTATTTCAGAAATTTAAGTTTTACAAAAAGCATTGATGAGTCTAAGGCCTTAAACGAGAATACATCACCTAAGATCATTATTTCTTCCAGCGGCATGGCTGATGCTGGCCGGGTACAACATCATTTAAAACACAACCTCTGGAAACCCCAATCAAGTATTGTTTTTGCCGGGTACCAGGCCGAGGGGACCATTGGACGGGCCATCACCAGCGGGGAAAAATATATTAGAATTTTGCGAGAACGGATCCGAGTAAATGCTGAAATCTATTTTCTGGAAGGATTCTCTGCCCATGCCGACAAAAATGATCTACTGAAGTGGTTGTCCGGATTTAAAGAAAAACCCAAGAAAATTTTCCTGGTTCACGGCGAAGAAGAAGCGAAGAAAAGCTTTGCCAATACAGCAAAAAACACATTGGGATTTGATTGCACCGTAGTCGAGGATGTTTCCGAATACGATCTTGATAATGAAACCGTAATGGTAGATGGCATTAAAAATCGGATTGATACCAAAAATCAGATCAATAAATTAAAAGACAATCTGGACGACATCCATAATGAGTTAGGCAATCTACTGGCTATTCCGGGGATCGGGATAAAGGGGTCCTTTCTGGATGAGAAGCGAGAGGATCTCGCGGTATTGACCAGAGATTTGGAAAAAACCTGTGAAAAACTCAAGACCGTTATCAACAAATAGAACAATAATCTTAAAAAGTCTAAAACACCTGTCGGCTTGACGTCGGCAGGTGTTTTCGATAGAATGGGATAATTATTAGTTTAAAAGGAGACGAAGATCATGCCGGTCAATTCATTTGAAGATTATCCGATGTCCTGGAAACCGACGTTAAACGATAAGGTTAAACCGCTTTATCTCTCCCTGGCCCGCCAGTTGGAGCAGGATATTAAAGAGGGTCAGCTGCTGCCCGGAACAAAACTGCCGCCCCAGCGGGAATTGGCAGATTTTCTTGATATTAACGTCAGCACCGTGTCCAAAGCCTGTAAGGTCTGTGAATTAAAAGGCCTCCTCAGTGCCACGGTCGGAAGCGGCACCTTTGTTTCCTTTGATGCGCTGGCAAATGCTTACCTATTGCCGGATGATAAACCACGAAATTTGATTGAGATGGGGGCAGTTTTCCCAGATACCGCCACCTTTGGACCATTAATCGGTTGTTTAAAAGAAATACTCAACGAAGCGGATGCCGATAAACTGCTAAATTACAGCCGCCCTAATGCCAATATCTGGTTAAAAGATACAGCGATTAAGCTAATGGAAAAAGGAGGCTTTTGTCCAGAACCGGAGAGTATCTTATTTTCTAATGGCGGCCAAAATGCCATTACGGCCATTCTTGCTGGGCTGTGCCGTCACGGCGATAAAATTGGGGCCGATCCCCACACCTATTCCGGGCTTAAAACGACTGCTTCGATGCTTGGTATCCAGCTAACCCCGATCCGTCATCGTGATGGGGAAATGGACGATGAAGCACTGCTTGATGCCTGCCGTAATGAAAATATCAAAGGTGTTTATCTGATTCCGGACAATCACACCCCGACCACTCATACCATGTCTACTGATCGGCGCAGGGCTTTGGCCCAAACCGCCAGAGATCAGGGGATCTTTATCATCGAAGACGGTGCCTACCATTTGCTTAGTCAAAATATTCTGCCGGCGGTGGCCTCTTTTGCACCGGACCATACCATCTATATCGCCAGCATGTCAAAAACGCTGGCCCCTGGCTTACGTATGGCCTATGTGTCAGTGCCTTTGGCTTATCGAAAGCCGGTGTCAAAAGCGCTGTATAATCTAAATATATCGGTGTCGCCGTTAATGGCAGTGCTGGCGGCCCGGGTTATCGTTTCCGGACAGCTGGATCAATTTATAATAAGTCACCAGCAGAATGCCAGACAGCGCAATAAGTTGGTAAACTGCTACTTACGGGACTTCACCTGTCATGGTAATGAAACGGGAATATTTCGTTGGCTGGAGTTGCCGGGAACCATTAGTGGATCGGATTTTGAAGCACTGGCAATGGAAAAGGGGGTTCGAATTTACGGCGCTGAGCGATTTACCGTTGGAAATAACGTGCCCAGCCGTGCTGTGCGGATGTCTGTTTGTGCTCCGGAAACCCTGGCCGAACTGGAACAGGGAATGATAATTTTAAAAAACCTTCTCGATCAGCTGTAAGATTTTTAATTTGTACGCCATACATTTAATTTATTGTGTGGCGTATTTTTGCGTGATAAAATAAGGCTCAAATTAAACTGCGGGTGAAGGGAGTAAGTCATAGTGAAAAGTTTTATTTTTGCCTTTAAACAGGTGTTACCGGTTTTTTTTCCTTATCTGTTTATTGGCATTGCTTTTGGAGTTTTAATGGATGAGGCTGGCTACAGCGCCGGTTGGTCATTTCTGTCCGGTGTTTTTATTTATGCCGGATCGATGCAAATTGTTTTGGTTTCGCTGCTTACCGCGGGAGCCTCATTAGGAACCATTGCACTGATGACCTTTTTTGTTAATGCCCGACATATTTTTTACGGTATTGCCTTCATTGATCAGTTCCGCAAGATGGGTCGGCGATACCCCTATATGGTTTTAACGCTTACGGATGAAGTCTATTCCATTCTTTGCAGTATTACCTATCCGGATGAAGTGGATATCAGGAAGACCGATTTTTACATTACTCTGATTCTTCATCTGGTTTGGATTCTCAGCTGTGTGGCTGGAGCCCTGTTTGGTCAGCTATTACCCTATGATCTGGCTGGTATCGAATTTTCAGCGACAGCTTTTTTTATTACGGTTTGTATGAATCAATGGGAGGTGATGGATTCTCATTTACCGGCTATCACTGGATTAACCAGTGCATTGGTCTTTTATTTTATCCTGGGACCCAGTCAGTTTATTTTACCAGCGTTGACAGTCAGTGTCCTGGTGTTGATGATGATGAAAGCCAAATCAAATAATCAAAAAAAGAGTGGTGTTCCTGAATTGGAAGCTGGCTTAGCTGGACAAACGGAGGAAATCAGCCATGAGTATTAATTGGATTGACACCTTGGAAGCTCTGGCGGTTGTGGCGCTGGTTACTATTTTTACCCGAGCTCTGCCATTCTTGTTTTTTGGTGGTAAGAAAGAGCTGCCCGATATAGTTCGCTATCTGGGAACTGTTTTACCGGCCGCGATTATGATTATTCTTGTTGTCTTTTGTCTGCGAAACATCAGCCTGATCGCCTACCCCTTCGGTTTGCCGGAGCTGTTAAGTGTCGCGATGGTGATCCTTGTTCATCGCATCAAAAAAAACGTATTTCTTAGCATTATTGCTGGAACCGGGCTTTATATGGTGCTAACGCGAACTTTGTTTATAATTGGAAGCTGAAGAAAGCTTGCCTCGGCATCAGTTTCGGAATTATTCTAAAAAAATGTTGATCTTTACTGTTTTAATATTTATTATGTCAGACTTATGCGGTATAATAAAATCACAATTCTTTATAAGCTGAGGCATATGAAAAGGATGCAAAATTATACAGGGGGATCGGATGAACAAAAGGATGAGATCAAAATTATTTGCCATATTAACAGTGATAAGTCTGTTATTATTGGTTACCAGCGGATGTATCCGTACGCATACCTATGGCGGTGGGGTGTATACAGGAGAATGGAAAAATGGCGTGCCCAATGGTTACGGCAAGTTTGTTTACTCAGAGGATGTAATCTACGAGGGCCAATGGAAAGATGGCAAGCTTCATGGCCAGGGGACTGCTATCGGATATGAGGGAACAAAATTTGAAGGCGAATGGAAATATGGCAAGCTCGATGGTTATGGGACCAAGACAGATAATGGTAATACCTATGTGGGCGAATTTAAAAAAGGCTTAATGGATGGCAAAGGAACCTTGACCATGGCGGATGGGACCACCTATGTGGGAACCTTCGCCAATGATTTATATGTTGGTCCATAAATAATAATATTAAAAAAACAGCATCCAATTTCGATGCTGTTTTTTTATAATCATTCTTGACAAAATTGTTAAACTAGTGTAGACTTACTAAGTAGGAACACTAAGTAAAACAGTAGTAGATCTGAAGAGTAGCAGTTTTAAATAGGCTCCGATCGGCAGATTATGGCAACAATTTATGGTTTATTAAAATAAGGACTGATGGAGTGATGGATATTGTTGAACGACTGACACAATTTGGACTGACAAGGCATGAGGCTTCGATTTATTTAACCCTGCTTGCTGAAGGTGACTTAAATGGCTATGAGGTGGCAAAGATAACGGGTATTTCGCGATCTAACGCCTATACATCGCTGGCGTCGCTGGTGGAAAAGGGCGGGGCTTATGTCATCGAGGAAGCAACCATCCGCTATACCCCGGTCGCTATTTCCGAATTCTGCGAAAATAAGATCAGAAAACTACAGCAAGCCAAGCAGGATCTGATTGTTACCATTCCCACAAAACGGGATGCGGTGGAAGGCTATATTACCATTAAAGGGGAAAACAACATCCTCAATAAATTGCGCAATATGATTCTGGAAGCCCAGGAGCGGATCTACATCTCGGTACCCGGTCAGATTTTAAAAACCGTACTGCCAGATATAAAAGAAGCGATTAATCGCGACATCAAGATGGTGATCATCACCGATGGGTCCTTGTCGCTGGCAGGAGCCACTGTCTATATTGCTGATCAACCGCTCCAGCAGATTCGACTGATTGTTGATTCAACCAATGTCCTCACCGGCGATATGAATAACGGTGAACATTCCACCTGTCTTTATTCCCGCAAGCGGAATCTGGTTGATTTATTTAAAGACTCGATGAAAAATGAAATAAAACTGATTGAAATGACGAAAGGAAATTAAAGATGAAAAAGACCTTTGTAAACAAAGAAAAATTAGAAGAAATCGTAAGAGAATTCCCAACCCCCTTCCATCTCTATGATGAAAAGGGGATTCGCGAAAATGTGCGAAACTTGCAGGAAGCCTTTTCCTGGAATAAGGGCTACAAAGAATATTTTGCCGTCAAGGCGACCCCCAACCCAACTATTTTACAAATTCTAAAAGAAGAAGGCTGTGGGGTAGATTGCTCATCTTATACCGAACTGATGATGTCCGATACGGTTGGTTTTTCCGGAGCGGATATTATGTTTACCTCCAATGTAACGCCAAAAGAAGACTTTGTTTTGGCCAGCAAACTGGGCGCTTTGATTACTCTGGACGATATCACCCACATTGACTTTTTGGAAGAGGTAGCAGGATTGCCGGAAACCATCAGTTGCCGATTTAATCCCGGCGGTGACTTTGTTATTGATAACGCTATTATGGATACCCCTCAGGTCGCTAAATACGGGTTTACCCGGGAACAAATGACCGAAGGATTTGCAACTCTAAAAAGTAAAGGGGTTAAACATTTCGGGATCCATGCCTTTTTAGCCAGCAATACCATCGCCAATGAATATTACCCGGCCCTGGCACGAATTCTTTTCCAGACCGCCGTGGAATTGAATCAGGAAACCGGCGCTCATATTGCCTTTATAAATCTCTCGGGAGGCGTGGGGATTCCTTACCTGCCCGATCAGCAACCTACCGATATTTATGAAGTCGGCCGAGGTGTGAAAAAAGCCTTTGAAGAAATTCTGGTGCCGGCCGGAATGGGTGATATTGATATTTACACCGAACTGGGTCGCTTTGTCCTGGGACCATTTGGACATCTAGTCACCACCGCCCTGCATGAGAAACATACTCACAAAGAATACATTGGTCTTGACGCCTGTGCAGCCAACCTGATGCGTCCGGCCATGTATGGTGCCTATCATCATATCACGGTGATGGGTAAGGAAGATGCCCCCCTTAATCATATCTACGACGTCACCGGGGGCTTATGCGAAAACAATGACAAGTTTGCCATTGACAGAGAACTTCCCAAAATTGATATCGGTGACCTGGTTGTGCTTCACGACACCGGTGCCCACGGCTTTGCGATGGGCTATAACTACAATGGCAAGCTACGATCTGCTGAAGTGTTGCTTAAAGAAGACGGTAGTACCGAACTGATCCGTCGGGCCGAAACCCCGGACGATTACTTCGCCACCCTGGATTTTTCCAAGTGGAAAAAGTAGTTTTAAATAGTGACGCTAATATTAAAAAAAATCGGAGTACCGAAAAATGTTACATCATGTTGTATGCATCAGGGCGAACAGGTCATAGACCTGTCCGATCCTGCAGCATACAACAGATTAACATTTGTCGGTACGGTTCTTGCAAAAGACCTTTATTAAATAGTCAAGAGACGATAACGAAAGGAAAAAAATAACATGGCATTAATTAATGAAAATTATCTTAAATTACCAGGCTCGTACCTTTTTTCAGAAATAGCGAGACGGGTGGAAGCCTATAAAACCGCTAATCCGGAGGCCAACATCATTCGACTGGGAATTGGTGATGTGACCAAACCGCTGCCTGAAGCAGTCATCACCGGTCTGCACGCCGCTGTTGATGAAATGGCCGATGAAAAAACCTTTAAGGGCTATGGTCCGGAACAAGGCTATGATTTTCTACTGGAAAAAATTGTCGAGTTTGATTTTAAAACCCGGGGTGTCGATCTGGCGATTGATGAAATATTTGTCAGTGACGGCTCCAAAAGTGATACTGCCAATATTCAGGAACTATTTAGTCAAGATACTAAAATCGCGATCACTGATCCCGTTTATCCGGTTTATGTCGACAGTAACGTTATGGCTGGCCGCAGTGGAACGTTAGGTGCTGACGGTAAGTGGAGCGAGATGGCCTATATGCCCTGCACCGCCGAAAATGGCTTTGTGCCACAATTGCCAACCAAAAAGGTGGATCTGATTTATCTGTGCTTCCCCAATAACCCGACCGGAACCACGATTAATAAAACTGAGCTGAAAAAATGGGTGGATTATGCCAAAGCCAACCAGGCTATTATTTTATACGATGCTGCTTACGAAGCCTATATTCAGGAAGACGATGTGGCACACAGTATTTACGAAATTGATGGTGCCAAGGAGGTAGCCATCGAATTCCGAAGCTTTTCCAAAAATGCTGGCTTCACCGGAACCCGTTGCTCCTATGTAGTAGTTCCCAAAGAAGTGATGGGCTATACCAAAGCGGGCGAACCGGTTGAAATTAATAAACTGTGGAACCGCCGACACTGTACCAAATTTAATGGCGTTCCTTATATTATCCAAAAAGGCGCGGAAGCTGTTTATAGCGAAGCTGGTCAACAGCAGATCAAAGCGCTAGTAGCATATTATATGAATAACGCCAAAATGATTCGTGAAGGCGTTGCCAGTACTGGAATTGAAGTTTTTGGCGGGATTAATGCCCCTTATATCTGGCTAAAAACGCCGGAAGGCATGGACTCATGGGCCTTTTTTGACAAACTTCTCAGTGAGGTCAACATTGTTGGAACACCGGGTGTGGGTTTTGGTCCCAGCGGTGAAGGGTATTTCAGACTGACTGCCTTTGGCAGCAAGGAAAACACACAAGAAGCGATCAGACGTTTTACCACCGAATTTAAGTTGTAAAAACAAAATAGCAAATGTCCGGCTGTGAGAATTAGCCGGGCATTTTTTTGATTTTTTATCGTTTCAAAGGATTAATTAATTTGATGACCATTTAGTCTTAAAAAATCATTAAAAGTGTTGACACTTTTCATAAAGTTACTTACAATATTGTTAGCACTCACAAAGAAAGAGTGCTAATACGATTACGACATGAAGAAGAGGTATGTTATGGAAAAAAAGCAGTTTAAATCAGAATCCAAGCGTCTGATGGATTTAATGATCCATTCAATTTACACCAACAAAGAAATATTTTTAAGAGAATTGATTTCAAATGCGTCCGACGCCATCGACAAGGTTTACTACAAAACATTAACAGACAAAGATAAAACCTTTAATAAGGACGACTACTACATCCGTATTCATCCCAACAAAGATAACCGGACCCTGACCATTGAAGATACCGGGATCGGGATGACCGCAGCGGAACTGGAAGACAACTTGGGTACCATTGCCAAAAGTGGTTCCAGCGACTTTAAGGACGATCAGGAAATGGAAGAAGATTTTGATCTTATCGGCCAGTTTGGGGTCGGTTTCTATTCAGCCTTTATGGTATCTGACAAGGTTGAGGTGGAAACCAAATCCTTTGACGAGGAAACGTCCTCTGTATGGGTTTCTGAAGGAGCTGATGGCTATACCATTGAACCCGGAACCCGCACCACCCATGGTTCAAAAATTACCCTGTATCTCAAAGAGAATTCGGAAGATAATAACTACGATGACTATCTGGAACCCTATCGCATTCGCCAGCTAGTTGAGCATTACTCCAACTTTATCCGTTACCCGATTAAGATGGTGGAGGAAAAGAGTCGAGTCAAAGAAGACACCAAGGACAGTGAAAATCCGGAATACGAAACCTATCTGGCAGATGATGTTCTGAATTCGATGATCCCGATCTGGCGAAAAAATAAAAATGAGCTGACCGATGAGGATTACAACAATTTCTATCACGACAAGCGACTAGGCTTTGATGCCCCCCTGGCTCATGTTCACCTGAGTATTGAAGGGGCGATGAGCTATAAAGCGATCCTTTATATCCCCGGTCAGGCCCCCTTTGATTACTACACCAGAGACTATGAAAAGGGGCTCGAGCTCTATTCCAACGGCGTCCTGATTATGGAAAAATGCAGCGAGCTGTTGCCGGATTACTTCAGTTTTGTTAAAGGGGTGGTAGACTCCGAGGATATCTCATTAAATATTTCCCGGGAAATGCTTCAGCAGGATCGTCAGTTACGCTTAATCAGCCGTAAAATCGATACCCGAATTTCCGAAGAACTCAAAAAAATGCTGGCCAACGATCGCGAAACCTATGAAAAATTCTTTACCGCTTTCGGTAATCAGATCAAAGTCGGAACCTATGACAAATGGGGACAGGATAAGGAAAAACTTCAGGACTTCCTGCTCTTTTATTCATCCAAAGAAGGCAAGATGGTTACTCTTAAAGAATACGTAGAACGGATGCCGGAAGATCAGAAATACATTTATTATGCCACTGGTTCATCGGTTAGTCAGCTTGAAAAGCTGCCCCAGGTTTCCATTATTAAAAACAAAAATTATGAGATTCTCTATTTAATCGAGACCATTGATGAATTTGTCACCCAGACCTTAAAACAGTATCAGGACAAGGAATTCCGTTCAGTTTCCAGCCAGAATCTGGGACTGGAAGCGCCGGAAGAAAATCAAACCGATGATGATACAAAAACATCTGAAGTGGATGAAAAACTTCTGGCAAAAATGAAAGACCTGATTGGAGATGAAGTCGTGAAGGTAAAAACCACGGCCCACTTAAAAGATGACGTGGCTTATCTTTCCACTGAAGGAGATCTTTCCATCGAAATGGAAATGACCTTAAACACCATGCCTCAGGGGGGTGATGTGAAGGCGAAGAAAGTGCTGGAAATCAACAAAAACCATCCGGTTTATGAAAAACTGAAAAGCTTCTATGAAGTAGATGATGATCAGTTTGCGCTCTACACCGAGTTGCTTTACAATCAGGCCCGACTAATTGCCGGCCTGCCGCTTGACGACGTGGTAGCCTTTACCAAGAACATCAGCAAACTGATGTAATCAGGCGTTCGATTGAGCTACCGTACCGATCAATTGTTAAATCAGTTGTTTGCTGCAGAATCGGACACTAATAAAAAATTAGAAATTTCTTATTAGTCGCGGGCAGTCGCCAACTACAAGCAAGCTTGTGATTGGCTCGTTGCCTTCACGCAGGCTATCGCCGTGTCCGCTCTGATGCAAACAACACGATACAACAATTGTCGGTACTAGAGTATTCATTTTTATGGAAGTTCTTATAGCATTATACTGAGAAAGTACCAGCACCATCCTTAAAGGACAGTGCTGGTTTTTTAAGTGTCAATTGACAAGTTCAACCGGTTTTGATAAAATAGGTGCAGAAGGTGTAACAAAATGATTTTAACTATTGAAGTAGCTCTGGCAATGAAAGTTTCGATGAGACATTGTTTAGAGCCTAAACTAAAACTTTTATTCTCATCGGTCTAAGCGTTTTTATGGGATAGCAACTTATTTTAAGTGTAACGGCAAACTACCCGTACCGACTACTTGTTAATCAGTTGTATGCGCGCAAGTCGTATTGGCTATCGCCGTGTTCGCCTTGAGGCACACAACACGACATAACAATTGTCGGTACTACGATATTTGTTTATTATATTGCTATGCTTTATTTTGATGTGCTTAAACCGATAATCAACAGGAAAGTTTTCAGGCCATAACGCAATGTTCGTTATGGCCTTTTATAATGACAGGGAGTCAGTATAAAATGGCTCTCTGTTTTATTTTTGCTAAAAATTCGCAACGAGGAGAAATATGAATGGGACTATTGGACGTTATTAATCTATCACATACGTTTGGTGATAAAATTTTATATCAGGAGGCTTCCTTTGAATTATTCAAAGGAGAGCATATGGGGATTGTCGGGCGCAACGGAACGGGGAAGACCACCCTTTTAAATACCCTAATCGGAGAAATTATCCCCGATGGTGGGGAGATTCGCTGGCAAAAAGGGATCAAGGTCGGGTATCTCGATCAACATGCTAAAATTGATCAGGATGTGACGGTGTTTGACTATTTAAAAACATCGTTTCATGAGCTCTACGAAACAGAAATCCAGCTCACCAAAATTTATGAAGACATGGGCAGCGACTGCAGTGAAAAAGCCATGAACAGAGCCTCGGACCTGCAAAGTTTGCTTGAGAATTCCGGTTTTTATGAACTGGAAAGCCGGATCTTAAAAATTGCTGATGGGCTGGGGATTACAGCATTGGGGATGGATAGCATCCTGGAACAGCTTAGTGGGGGACAGCGGGCCAAGGTTATTTTGGCCAAGCTGCTGTTGGAAGAACCTAATGTGTTGCTTTTAGATGAGCCGACTAACTTTCTGGACAAGGAACATGTGGAATGGTTGACCGACTATTTAAAAGCCTATGAGGGCACCTTTCTGGTGATTTCCCATGACTTTGATTTTCTCGACAAGATCACCACCTGTGTCTGTGACATCGAGTTTTCCACCATCAAAAAGTACAGCGGCAACATCACCAAATTTATCACCTTGAAAGGGCTGCGACGGGAAAGCTATATTCGTGAATTTGAAGCCCAGAAAAAAGAAATTAAAAAGTTTGAAGACTATATTTCCAAAAACAAGGCTCGGGCTTCCACCGCCAGCATGGCTAAGAGCAGGCAGAAGCAATTGGATCGAATCGATCGGATTCCGCCGCCAGAATTAGTGCCAAAACCCAATTTTCGTTTGACTTCCTTGCACATCTCAGCCCAGCGCTCCTTAACGGTCAAGGATTTGGAGATTGGCTATGATTACCCGTTGCTAGCCAAAATGAATTTTAAAATCGAGTCGGGTCAGAAAACCGTCATCACCGGCTTTAACGGGATTGGAAAATCCACTCTGCTAAAAACCCTGGTCAAACAGATTCCACCGATTTCGGGAAAATTCAAGTTTGCGGATAATATTAAAATCGCTTATTTTGAGCAAGATCTCAATTGGGACAACCCCACTCTGACCCCTATTCAAGTCGTTTCTGATGTGTATCCCAAGCTGTCTCAGAGCCAATTGCGGCGCTATCTGGCGCAGTGCGGTTTAAAAGCAAAAAGCATGCTTCAGGGGGTCGCGACCCTTAGTGGCGGGGAACAGGCCAAGGTAAAAATCTGTATCCTGATGCTGACCAATGCGAATTTTCTGATTCTTGATGAGCCCACCAATCATCTGGATGCC
The DNA here is from genome assembly GCF_047456275.1 of Acetobacterium carbinolicum. Lineage (GTDB taxonomy): Bacteria > Bacillota > Clostridia > Eubacteriales > Eubacteriaceae > Acetobacterium > Acetobacterium carbinolicum. The sequence continues at coordinate 2,234,021 of NZ_CP173357.1, read as the reverse complement.
GATGCTAAAGCGGTACTAAAAAGCGAGCTGATCAAATGGACTGGTAGTCTGATTCTCGTTTCACATGAAGCCTCGTTTTATGAAGATTGGGCTGAGCACATTATCAATATCGAGGGTTAGCAGGGTCAGCTTTCCTGGTCTGAACCATAAATTCGAGAATGTCTTTAAAAAAAACTTAACAGGTGTCAAAAATCCGGCTATAATGAATCATAGAGATTATTCTAATTATCAATTTACATTGAATTGAAACTAGGAAATGAGACATTAGAGTGAAAAAACAATTCTTAAAAAGAGAACGCATTAATGATCGTTTAGCACGAGTTTATGATTATCCACTGACCATTGTGGAAGCACCGATGGGTTATGGAAAGACTACGGCAGTTAGAGAATTTCTGGAAACGAAAGAAATAAAATCCATCTGGGTTGCGTTTCAACCTGAGAATGGTTCTGCTGATTATAAATGGAGCAAAGTCTGCGATGAAATTAGCAAATGGGATCGTGATACCGGCGAGACATTAAAGCAGCTGGGCTTTCCGGTGGACGTACCCCAGATGGATCAAGTGTTATCGGTATTAAACACGGTAATCACAGATGAGCCCTTATTCATGGTTTTAGATGACTACCATCTGACTGATTATGAGCCCTTGAATCGGTTGATTGAGCTGATCGTGACCGAGCGAATTGAAAACTTTTATCTTATTATTGTTACCCGAAATACAGGGAATTTAAACAGCACAGAACTTGTGGCCAAGGGATTTTGCAATTGGATCACCCAGGAAGTTTTAAAGTTTACGGAAGTCGAAGTCCGGGATTATTGCATCATGATGATGGAAACAATATCGGAGAAAGACTTGCGAAAAATAACTGAATACGCAGGTGGTTGGATTACTCTGACCTATATGCTGCTGCTTGGTTTGGAAAAAGGGATTCCAGTAGGGATGAATATGACCATCGATGAGCTCATCAGTTTAACGCTTTTTAGTGTTTATGATGCGCTGACCCAAAAATATTTAATCAAACTTTCAATTATGGATCGTTTTACTGCCGAACAGGCCCAGTTTATAACCGGCGAATCGCAGACGGCTGATATTTTGAGAAAAATGAAGAAAGAAAATTCATTTATTTATTTTGATGAAGTAAATAAAACCTATCAAATTCATTTTGTATTGCTTGATTTTTTAAGGTCAAAACAAAATCTCTTAGCCGATGAAAAAAAGGCGCTGTACATCCGCATGGGTGAATGGTATCTAGACAAATTGAATTTTCCAAAGGCTTATGCGAGCTTTTATCGCGCAGGAGAAATTAGACGGATTCTTGAGCATTTGAACAATCCCCAAAACATCAGCTCTGAAATGGCGGTATTTGAGGGCTCGCAGGAGATGTTTGAAAAAACGCCGCTTAACGTGTTGTATCACTATCCGATGGCCTATTTACTGCATATTCTTGTTTGTTTGTTCCACGGAAATGAGCGCACAGCGATTGGTAGTCGTAGACAATTGGATCAGTTAGAGCAGTTTTATAATAAACAGGATGGCATTGATCAGACTTACCGAAATCGGATTCTGGCTGAAATCAACATCGTTAAGCGGTTTACGGTATTTAATCATATTGAAGAATCCACCGTCACCAATGATTTGATTATCAAGCTATTGGATGGGGAACAATCCTACATTATGAGAAAAGAAAATGAATTTACCTTTGGATCCCCCCATCTGAGTTATAATTATTTCAGAGAACCGGGTCGGTATCAAAAAACAGTCCAACTGATTGTCGAGAAGGTTCCGGTTTATTCTCAATTTACCAGTGGCTGCGGAACCGGATCTGAATATCAGGCCCGGGCCGAATACAGTCTGGAAACTGGTAATTGGGCAGAGGCCGAACTTAATGGTGAAAAGGCAATCTTTAAAGCCCGGACCAAAGATCAGCACAGTATTGTTATTTGTGGCAATTTTGTACTGATTCGGCTGATGATTTTACAAGGAAGAATTACTGCTGCCCTGAATCGTCTTCGTGATTTGGAAAAAGAAATTCTGGAGGTCAGGAATCCTATTTACAATACCACCATGGACATTTGCAAGGGCTATGTTTATGCCAATCTGGAACAGACAGAGATGATTCCCTACTGGCTTCAGGTGGGGGATATGACCACTGCTGATTTGCTTTATCAGGGGGTGGCTTTAAATTATCTGGTTTATGGCAAGGCGGTCGCCGCATCCCGGAATTTTGTTAAACTTGAAATTCTTTCCGAGAGTTTTATAGAATATTTTTCGATCTATCATAATCAGTTGGGAATAATCCATAACGGAATCTTTAAAGCCATTGCCAAATATAATCTATATGGCATTGAAGCAGGAATTAATGCCCTTAATAAGATTTTGGGAGAAGCTTATCTGGATGGAATCATTATGCCCTTTGTGGAAAATGCACCCTTTCTCATTGTGATGTTGAGAGAAATCAATGATCGACAGCCTAAAGATCAATTTATTCGCTGGCTGCTATCAGTTAGTGAAGTTTATCTAAAGACTCTGAAAAATGAGGAATTGTCCAGAGTCAGTCTCACTCTACGAGAACAAGAAGTATTGCGGCTTACCGCTGAAGGTCTAAAGCGCGAAGAAATTGCTAAACGGCTTTATATCGCTCCGGGTACGGTTAAGACCCATCTTCAGAATGTTTATAAAAAGCTGGAGGTTAATGGGAAAAATGCGGCGATTAAAACAGCGTTAAAAAATGGCTTGTTGTTTGCAGAAAATGAAAAAGACTAGTTGGCTGTTTGGATTTCATACATAATACAGCTTTTTTCTCCAATAAAGTTATTTTCGACATGTAAGGGTATATACATTATATGTCGCTTATAAGTAAATGATAGCGGCGGAATGGAGATTAAAATGAAAAAACGAATTAAAAATAACGTGAGCTGGGTAGGTAAAGTCGATTGGGAGCTGCAACAGTTTCATGGCAATGAATTTTCAACCAATCATGGCTCCACTTACAATTCCTATTTAATCGAGGAAGAAAAGACTGTTTTAGTCGACACGGTCTGGTTACCCTATGCCAAAGAATTTGTGGAAAACTTAACGCAGGTAATCGATTTGAATGAGATCGACTATATTGTCGCTAATCATGGGGAAGTGGATCACAGTGGTGCTTTGCCGGAATTGATGGCGCGAATTCCGGATGTTCCCATTTACTGTTCCGAAAACGCAGTAAAGTCTTTAAAGGGTCAGTATCATCAGGACTGGAACTTCAATGTCGTGAAAACCGGAGATAAGCTGGACGTCGGCAATGGCAAAGAATTGATTTTTGTGGAAATGCGGATGCTCCATTGGCCGGACAGCATGGCCACCTATCTGACCGGAGACAATATTCTCTTTAGCAATGATGCCTTTGGCCAGCATTATGCTACCGAAAAACTGTTTAATAAGCTGGTCGATCAATGCGATTTGTATCAGGAAGCGATAAAATACTATGCCAATATTCTAACCCCCTTTAGTGCCATATTGCGAAAGAAATTAGACGAAATTATTGCCTTTAATCTGACCATTGATATGATCGCCACCAGCCATGGCGTTATCTGGAATGACAATCCGATGCAAATCATTGAGAAATATGCCCAGTGGGCAGGAGATTATCAGGAAAACCAGATCACGATAATCTATGACACGATGTGGAATGGTACTAAAAATCTGGCCGAAAATATTGCCGAGGGGATTAGCCTGACCGATCCAGATGTTTTAGTAAAAGTCTTCAACCTGTCAAAAAGTGATGAGAATGACTTAATTACCGAAGTCTTTAAAGCAAAGACGGTGCTGATTGGTTCGCCGACCATTGGTGGCAGTATCCTTCACTCCATCGCCGGCTTTGTTCATTTGATGAAGGAGCTTAAGTTTAAAAATAAAAAAGCTGCCGCCTTTGGCTGCTATGGTTGGAGCGGTGAGTCAACTAAGGTGTTAAATGAATGGCTGGAAGGCGCCGGATTCGAAATCATCAACGAGGGTCTGAAAAATCAGTGGAACCCCGATGATACTGAGCAGATATCAGCCATCGACTTTGGTAAAGAAATCGCCAAAGCCTAGAAGCTGATCGATTCAACGCAAAAACGACTTAATCATGATTCGATTAAGTCGTTTTTTACGATGCTCTTATCTTTTACAAACTAATCCAGTACCGACAATTATCAATCGAGTTGTGTAGCATCAGAGTGGACACGGCGATAGCCTGCGTGAAGGCAACGAGCCAATCACTAAATAAGAAATTTCTAATTTTTTATTAGTGTCCGATTCCGTAGCGAACAACAGATTAACAATTGGTCGGTACGGCTGTTGCCGAAACCCTTGTTTCAATCGTAGTGAATACCGCCCCAGTAAACCGGGCTTTTAACGATGGTGCGGGGATCCAGTTCCACGCCTTCCAGAGCCCACTTTTTATATTCTTCAAAGCCAGTGCGGTCGATGATGTAGCCGATGTGTTCTTTGCCGCCGGGTGCTTCCCGATTGATGTAGTTTTCTACAAATCGATAGGTATTTTTAATAATTTTGACAATCGCGTCTTCGGTCGCCCAAACCAGAAAATCTTCGGCCAGCCGGGGGTTTCGTTTTCCGGTTCGGCCCATAATCGCCAATCGGTAGTAGGTTTCCGGGCTGCGGGTCCAGGCCCGGGTTGGGCAGTTGATCACACATTCGCCACAGCCGACACATTTTTCGGTGTTCCGGACAATTCGGTAATTCTCTACTGACAAAGCATCCACCGATTTTTTCTGGCAGGCTTTAACACAGGCCAGACAACCCATGCAGCGTTCTTTTTGATACTGGGGTTCGGTCATCCCGATGATCCCAAAATCCTGCATCCGGGTTTTGATGCAGTCATTGGCACAGCCGGTGAAGGCGACCTTAAAATGGAGATCATTGGGAAAGATTTCCTGCTCCATTTTCTTGGCAAAATTAGTGGTATTATAGGTGGCAAATGGACAGGTATTACTGCCGATACAGGCAGAGATATTGCGCGTGCCGGCTGCGGTATAGCCTTTGCCGGGGATTTCCTGATTAATATCCAATTTATCAATAATCGGCTGTAGCAGCGCATTGACGGCGTCCATATCGGTATATTTAATACCCGGGATTTCAAAGCCCTGACGGGTGGTTAAATGGATGCGGCCATTGCCATAGGTTTTTGCAATGTTTTGAATCAGCGGCAGCAGTTCCGCCGTTAATAAGCCGCCGGGAACCCGGACTCGTGAGGCGGTTTCCCCACGGACCTTGGTGACGCGATAGGCATTCTTCTTTATCTTCTTGGTATTTAGATCTAACATGGCACTCCTCCTAATCCTTTAAAAATTTTCCCTTGGTGTAGTTAAAAACCGGACCGTCCAGACAAATATAGGTATCATCGATTTTACAGTGCCCGCATTTACCAATGCCACAGCACATTTTTCGCTCCTGGGAGATCCAGATATTTTCTTCTTTGAATCCGACATTAAAAAGCTCGGTGATCGTGCATTTCATCATCATCGGTGGTCCCACCACAATCCCGATCGCTTCGTCAGTGTTTTTAATCGGGATTTCCGGAATGTATTGGGTAACCAGTCCGCATTTGCCGCAATAGCCGTCGACCGGGGTATCCACGGTCATAATGACATTGATGTTTTTTTCCCACTCTTTGAAGTCTTTTTTAAAGAGGACATCGTTGGGCGATTTAAAACCTACTAACAGGGTAAAGCTTTTACAGTCGTTGGGATGGGCCGAAAAATAATCGACGATTCCTTTCACTGGCGAAAGACCGGTGCCGCCAGCAATCAGAATAATTTCTTTGCCCATATAGTTGGTGATATCAAAGCCATTGCCATAGGGTCCCCGAAGGAACAGGGTATCGCCGACATAATTTTCGAAGATTTCATCCGTAACCTTGCCAACTTTACGAATGGTCAGATCAACCGTGCCATTACCGATGCCGCTGACCGATATGGGGGCTTCGCCAAACTTGGGTAGCGATACCTCAAAAAATTGTCCCGGTTTGACCTCGCCGCGATAGGTCATCCGGAAGGTAAACTCAATTTCAGTATGTTTGATCACGTCGACGATTTCCGAAAGGAAAGGAAGATAAGGATTATCTGAATTCGTTGTATGAGACGCAGTTGTTGTCACAGTCATTTAAATTTCCTCCTTTGCAGCATCATTTACCAAATCACTCAGTTTATTAATGCAATTGGCAAAAGAAATATATTCCGGACAGACATCGTCGCAGCGGCCGCAGCCGATACACATATGGGTGCCGAAGCGTCGTTTATAATCGTTTATCTTGTGCATCACCTTAAAGCGCATCCGTTGGCCCTTGTCATTTCGAAACGCATGTCCGCCGGCCATATCAGTGTAGCCATCAACATGGCAAGAAGCCCAAACCCGCCGCCGTTCGCCGGCTTTGCCGTTGTCGGTGTAGAAAATATCCTGCATTGTGAAACAGGTACAGGTGGGACAAACAAAGTTGCATCGTCCGCAGGCAATGCAACGGTTGCCGTAATCTTCCCAGAATGGAGCGTCAAACAGGGTCTGGGGAACCGTTTCAGGAATCGTCACGACGGTGTCATTGGCAGTGACAGAATCAGGAATCACTGATGATGGTGGTGCACCGGCCAAAGCGGTGTCCAGGAGATCCCAGTGACTGTCAACCAGCACGGTTTCACCATCAACCTTTATGTAAGCGTCATAGTCGTCGCTTTTCTGGGTGCCCATCGAAACGCAGAAACAGTTATCAAACGAGTTTTCGCAGCCGATTAAAATAAATTTGGTCTGATCCCGCAGCCTTTTGTAATAGCTATCAACGGCACCGTTTTCCAGATAAATGGTATCCATTCGTTTAAGACCGTGCAGATCACAGCTGCGTAAAAACACAATCGCCCCTTTTTTGGGCACATCAGACTCCTTTATTTCATTTTCAGTAAAATAAAAAAGTGTTTCAGAGATGGGGAGTAAGACCTCTTTAAAAGAGTAGTCTGATTTTTCGGCAAATTCGATTTCAGATAGATCTGCGATTTCGCCGTAACGAATGGTGTCGATATCGGTAAAGGTGCCATCGCCGACAAACCGCTTGGGGGCATAAATAATGAAGTCTTTTGAAAGGTCAGAAAAAATAGCATTGATTTTCTCTGGCGTAGTTTGGTAACCCATAAACAAGTCCTCCTTCAAGTTTTTTGGTAATCATTGCGGTAAAGAGTGAAGTCTGCCAAAGGCCCTTTTCAGGGGAGTTTTGACAGACTTTTAATTTGGTTGATGATGTTAACAATTGATCGGTACGGTAGTATAAAGAAAACCCGATGGTACCGACCACACTTTTTCAATAGCGAGTTGGTTTTAACCCAGTAATTTTGCCATATCAGCTTCTGGGGTGGTGATTGGTCCGATGTTGTAGTTTTCAACCAGCACGTTTAAAACGTTGGGTGAAATAAAAGCGGGTAGTGATGGTCCTAATAAGATGTTCTTGATGCCGAGGTGTAATAAGGTCAGTAAGATACAAACCGCTTTTTGTTCGTACCAGGATAAGACCATGCTTAGCGGTAATTCGTTAACATCGCAATCAAAAGCGCCAGCCAGAGCCACAGCCACCTGAATGGCCGAGTAAGCATCATTGCATTGGCCCATATCCATCAGTCGTGGCAAGCCGCCGATGGTGCCCAGATCAAGATCGTTGAAGCGGTATTTACCACAGGCCAGGGTTAAGACAATCGTATCAGCCGGTGTTTTTTCAACAAATTCGGTGTAGTAGTTACGTCCGGTTTTAGCCCCGTCACAGCCTCCAACCAGGAAGAAGTGTTTGATATCGCCAGCTTTTACAGCTGCGATGACCTTGTCAGCAACGCCTAGAACAGTGCCATGACCAAATCCGGTTAATAGTGTTTTACCGCCATTGATGCCGGTCATTTCCTTATCTTCCGGGTATCCGCCCAGTTCCAGCGCTTTTTTTATCACTGGGGCAAAATCTTTTTCTTTGCCAACATGGATCATGTCGGGGTATTGAACCACATCGGTGGTGAAAATACGGTCAGAATAGCTTTCTTTCACTGGCATAATACAGTTGGTGGTGAAAAGAACCGGGGCTGGTACAGCAGCGAATTCTTTTTGCTGATTTTGCCAGGCTGTCCCAAAGTTTCCTTTTAAGTGGGTATGTTTTTTGAGTCCTGGATAAGCATGAGCTGGCAGCATTTCACCGTGAGTATAAATATTGATGCCCTTGCCTTCGGTTTGTTCCAGCAATAATTTTAAATCATGTAAATCATGACCCGTGATGATAATAAAAGGTCCTTTTTCAATGGTTAATGGCACTTCTGTTGGTACCGGGGTGCCATAGGTTTCGGTATTAGCTTTATCCAGCAATGCCATGCATTTTAAATTAATTTCGCCGGTTTTGAGTACCAGTGGCAGTAACACGTCCATGCCCAGATCAGAGCCGACAGCAGCGAGTGCTTCATAGAAGAAGGCATCGACTTCAGGGTCGTTGTAACCCAGGATTGCGGCATGATGAGCATAGGCAGCCACTCCTTTAACACCTAAAAGGATCAGCGTTTTCAGGGATCGAATATCTTCATTATCATCCCAGAGTTTTGCCATATCATAATCTTCGGCGGTTGGATCCAGATCAGCTTTCATTTTGTCAACACAGTCTACCATTACTTTAAGACTCTCATCATCAAAACTGACATTGGTAACAGTAGTGAATAATGCTTTTTTGATACAGGCGTCGGTGGCCGGGGTAGCCGCTGTTTTTTTTACGGCTTTAGACAGCCCAATACAGGCACCGACTAATTTATCCTGGAGACCGGCAACTGGCGCTGTTTTACCACAGACTCCCTTGACCTCACATCCGGTTCCTTTGGCAGTCTGTTCACATTGAAAACAAAACATGTCTTTCATTTTTTACCTCTCTCGTAACTATTTTATTTGTTAACCCGTATCAACGGGGAATAACCTTTGTAAAATCACTTCTCTTATAAATTACCCATAGATAGTGAAAAATAACGATTTAATCGTATTTATTTATTTAAACATCCGTTTAACTAAATATTTATCCAAACTATTGCGTTTTTTTAAACTGACGATAACATAATGATACTACATGTTTTTCTGTTTGACGGTTGCAAATGCAACATAGAATAAAAATATTTCTTCTTTTTATTGATATCTCCTGTATAGAAATATTCTCTTGAAATAGAAATCCTATCTTTTATTCTGAAAGTCATTGTGATATGATTTGTTTAACTAAGTGCAATCATTAGAAATGAGGAACACCATGAGCCTGAAAATGAGTAAGTTGCTGGATATTGAAAAATACTTGTTGCTGGAACTGGTTTATTTTCATTTGCCATCCCAGTATAAAAATCAGATTACCCGGGAAACCCCGATAAAATTGGATGAATATATCGATCTGATAGAGCAGTGTGGCTGTTCGACGTATCCTGGTTTTATTAGTCGCTCTCGGCATGGGAGCCAATACAAAAGAAGAAGGCAGGCTCATTTTAAGCGAATTTACGCATCCAGCGATAACCTGGACGATGTTATTATTACTGGTTATCGTAATGATAATTATGGTTGCTACGGTAATTCCGACGATAAGATTAAATCCAGCTTTGTTGGCCTTGCCATGGAAGACTGCGAAAATAACGGGGCGGTGGTTTTTAGCGGTTGTGAACAGATGGATCTCAGCAGTATTGTTCTGGACTGGGGCGGCTGTCTGATTGCTTCGTTGGGCGTGGTCACCGCTCATCATCATAAAGCGATCGATTTTTTCGACTACTATATGACCGGGATTCTGGGGGAACGTAATCTTTTCGGACATTCTAAAGGTGGTAATCTGGCCACATACGTTTATATCAATCGGCTTGACGAAAACACTAATGCTTATTGCGTTAATGCCCAGCCCTATTGTTGGTACACCATGAGTGACAGTCAGAAGGCGGCCTTAAAAACAGATCGATTTGAGTATATTGTTCATGCCAATGACCCCACTAGAAAGGCCAGCTATGTGTCTTATATCAGCCGTACGGCCCCTCTTAACCGCTATGCAAACCGACATTTTATTGATATTCATGGCTTTGCTGAGGTTAGTTTTGACGAATTTGGAAATCTGGAAGGTACCCGGGTTATCCGGGAAACCAATAGCCGACTGAAAACCCGATTTTTTAACGACTATGCCACTGAAAAGCGTTTGACCCACGATGAATGTTTGGCCCAGTTCCAGGAAAACATTGACAAGATCATCTCACTGCCCCGGCTATTAAGCACTACCCTGGACGAAATCCTATTGGTAACCGAGGCTCAAGCGGCAATTATCTGGCTTCGAGATGAAGATACCCGGGGGTCATTTATTTATCCATTAATTATTAAAGGCCCCCGGGCAGAAGATCTTTATCAACTGAAACTGCGCCCGGGACAGGGGATTGCAGCCCAATCAGTCTTTGCTGGATTGCCACTATATATCAAAGATTTCCGTCACTACCGGCTACAGGTTGGTAGTCTGAAGCGAGCTATGGGTTTGACCATTACCTCTGAAATTGCGGTGCCGTTGGGAATTGATGAATCGGAGGTTTTTGGCGCCTTGGAGCTGGTTAACAAACAAAATGGTTTTTTTTCAGTGGAAGATTTTGCTCTGGTCAATGAAATGACCCTGGTAATGTTGGATGTCTTTAAAAAATCCGGTAAATCTCTGGATAATTATCGTGATTTTTCTTTGTTACAGATCCGAAAAGGTGGAAAGCCGATCTTTGCGGTGGAAAAGAACGGTTATCAGGAAGAAAACTTTATTACCCAAGAAGAGAAGAGCTTTTTTTTTAAAAAAATCATGGGTCAGTCTTTAGAATCCGATGAGCGGTTGATTTTTAACCGGGTCACATTTACCAGGGACAAGCAGGATCAGTTAAAACGATTGCGAAAGCAGGAATATGTGATGATCTTTGAAAATTCGCATTTGCGGGTTAGCAAAACCCGGGTCAAGACAGTGTTGGTTGCGCTGCTTTTACATCTCCGGGAGAATCGGATCAACCTAAATGCACTGGCAAGCATGATTGGTCTTGAGGACAAGATGAATACTTCTATTAAAGATCTTAGTGGCGCTGAATACATCCGCCTGGAATATGGCATGGCACGAATCCGGCGACCCCAATTGATTATTGTCAACACCCCGCCTCGGGGTGTTAGTACCGCCGCCTTTTTGGCTTTGTGCAGTCGACTTAAGAAAGACTGCGAGAAGAAAGTGGCCACTGTGATTGTACTTACGGACAAATGATGAGAAAGAGAGGTTAGTGATGATAAATCTAAAAATTCCCGGCTATGAGACCATCACAGTTGAGCATGTGACCTTTGATTATAACGGTACCCTGGCAGTCGATGGCTTTCTGGTGAAGGGGCTTAAAGAAAGACTGGTGGCTCTTACAAAGCTGGGGGTGGACGTGTATATTCTTACCGCTGATACCTTTGGTCTGGTGCGAAAGCAATGTGGCGATCTGCCGGTGACCATTGAGATTTTTTCAAAAGATAATATTTCAAAAAAGAAAAAAGCCTTCGTTGAGTCGATCGGTGGAGCGACTAATGTTGCCATCGGAAACGGCAACAATGATCGGGAAATGTTTTTAGAAAGCCGGCTTTCCATCGCTGTGATCGGAACTGAAGGCTGTTTTGTAAAGTCACTGCTGGCAGCGGATATTGTCGTGAACAGTCCGCTGGATGCTCTGGATTTATTATTAAACTCAGACCGGATGGTCGCTACTCTAAGGACGTAGACGATCGATAATGATCAGTGCTTTTAAGCAAGTGATAATGTTACTGCTTAAAAAAATGTTGACGGTTTCATTCCCCTTGTGCTATGATCTAGTCAATGAGGAGATAAAATGAGTTGGATTGATTTTACAGAATTTCAGGTTATTCCTTCAATTCGCAGGCTGGGTGATTTAGAAATTGCGCTTAATAGTGATGTTCAGGTCGTTTTACTCACTGAAGCCCACATTGCCAATCTGCAGGAGCTGGTTAAACTGGTACATGCAAAAGATAAGAAGGCGCTGATCAATCTGGAGTTGCTGGGTGGTTTTGGAAAAGATCACGTGGGAATGAAGCTATTAAAAAACTATTACCATGTGGATGGGGTCATGTCAACCGACAGCGGTAAGCTGGGGATGGCAAAACAATGTGGCCTCGTTACTTTTCAGCGATTTTTTCTTCATGATTCGCGATCTTTTGAGACCGCGCTTAAAATTATTGAATGTTCACGGGTTGACGGAGCTGAGCTGCTACCGGCGATCATGGCTCTGGATTGTTATCAAACACTGATGGCGGCGGCAAAAATTCCCTTATTAGCGGGCGGATTTGTCCGGGACCGGGAAATGATGAGAAAGATTAAAGCATGTGGTTTTAAGGGTTTGACGGTCAGTGACAAGTCGCTGTGGTAACGTGATTTTTGATATAGGACATTAAAACAAAATAGAATGTGCCGGATGGTAATTGTGTGAGTCCTGCTTAATAAATGTGATAAATTATATCACATTTATTAAGCAGGACTTTTTTTCGTGAGAAAAGGGGGTATTGAGGAAGGGAAACAAAACGTAATTTATCATACTGTAGGGGCAACAGCAGTTGCCCGCAAAGGTTAAACAATCAAATCGTTCTAAATTTAAAAATATAATTGGAGGCTACAAAATGGGAAAATATTTACTGGGTCTTGACAATGGCGGCACCATGATTAAAGCGGCACTTTACGATTTAAAAGGAAACGAGGTGGCAATTTCTAGCTCCAAAACAGCCATGTACCAGCCGGAACCGGGCTTCACCGAACGTGACGTCGAAGAAATGTGGCAGGCCAATGTCAAAGCGATTAAAGGGGTGATCGCCAAAGCCGGTATCAATGGCAGTGAGATCATCGGGCTCTCCGCCACTGGTCATGGGAACGGCCTCTATCTGGTTCGAGCTGATGGTAGCCAGACTACCAATGGCATGATCTCCACCGATGTCCGGGGCCGGGAATACGTTATTAAATGGCAGAAAGACGGCACTCATGATAAGATCTTGCCTAAAACCATGCAGAGTGTTTTTGCGGGACAGCCCACTACTCTGCTAAGATGGTTTATGGATCATAAACCCGAGGTACTGGAAGAAACCCGTTGGATTTTCATGTGCAAGGACTATATCCGTTTCCGGTTAACCGGGGAAGCTTATGGGGAAATTGCTGATATGTCCGGTTCCAGTCTGATGAATGTCCGGGATGTGAAATATGACCGGGATCTGCTCAAAGACATGGGGCTTGAAAGCATTTATGATAAATTGCCGCCACTGCGTTATTCAGGGGAAGTCTGCGGCACGATCACCAAGGAAGTGGCCGAACTGACCGGTCTGTCTGAAGGAACCCCAGTGGCCGGGGGCTGTATGGATATTCACGCCTCAGCAATGGCAGTGGGAATCACCGATGAGGATAAAATGTGCGTGGTGGCCGGGACCTGGAGCATCAATGAATATATCAGTAAAAAACCGGTAGTTGACAAGGACTTGTTTATGACCTCCATTTATCCGATCCCCGGTTATTGGATGATCCTGGAAGGCAGCCCGACCTCGGCCAGTAATCTGGAATGGTTTTTAACTGAAATCCTTCGGGATATTGATCTCAAAGAGCAGGATGTCTATGAGTATTCCAACCATTGTGTCAACTGTGTGGCCGATGAAGATTGTGGCGTGGTCTTCCTACCCTTTTTATACGCCAGCAATGTCAACATCAATGCCAAGGCCTGTTTTGTCGGATTGTCCAGCTATCACAACCGGGATAATATGCTAAGAGCCGTTTACGAAGGGATTGTCTTTAGTCATAAGTATCATATTGAAAAGTTGCTTAAATATCGTAGTGCCCCAAAGAGTATCCGCATAGCCGGTGGGGTGGCTAAATCCCGGGTTTGGGTGCAGATGTTTGCAGATATTCTTAAGGTACCTATTGAAGTCACTGAATGTACCGAACTGGGGGCACTGGGAGCAGCGATTTGTGCCGGGGTTGCCACTGGCGCCTATGAAAGTTTCAAGGCGGCTTCGGATGTGATGGTGGAAATTGCCTTTACTGCGGTTCCCGACCCCACTAAACAGGCCCTTTATGAAAAGAAGTACAACCGCTATCTGAAGGTTATCAATGCGCTGGATGGGATCTGGGACGAATATTAAAGAAGGCCATTCAGCAATTACCGAGGAACGTTATGCATCGCTTCGTAGGGGCGAGGGTCTGACCCCGAGGTCATTATCAATCGCCCGTAAACGTTGATCTCAAGAAAACGCTTGCAGGCGGGTACTACCCGCCCCTACGAACCCATAATGGACAAATATGTAAAAAAACGGGAGACTAAGAAAATGGATTTAAAATTAAAAGGAAAAAACGCCATCATCACCGGGGGTTCCCGGGGAGTGGGACGGGCGATTGCTCTGGGGCTAGCAGCAGAAGGCGTTAATGTGGTGGTAACAGCCCGAAAAAAATCGAAAGAACTATCAGAAGTGGTGGAAGAAGCTAAATCCATGGGGGTAAATGCCTATCCTTTGGGGGTAAGCATGAATAATGCCGATGATGTGGGAGAAATGATGAAGGCGGCCGAAGCGCTGCTGGGAGATCTGGATATACTGATCAATAACGCTGGGATCTGGTTAACCGGATGGATTCAGGATATCCCCTTATCGGACTGGGAAGAGACCATGGATGTGAACTTGACAGCGCCTTTTCTCACCTCTCAGTATTTTGCCAAAATCAATCTAAAAAAGAAGCGACCCGGGCGGATTATTAATATTAATTCTCAGGCGGCCTTTAACGGCTCTACCACTGGCCATGCCCACTACGCTGCCAGCAAGGCGGGGATGGTAGCATTGACCATTTCCATGGCCCGGGAGCTGTCGTCTAAAGGGATTACGGTTAACGGCATTGCCCTGGGGATAGTTAACACCGATATGATAAGGGATAACTTAGAAGCCAACCCCGGTTATTACGAAAGCCGGATCCCCATTGGTCGAGTGGCTCAGCCGGAAGATGTGGCCAACATCGCAGTTTTTATGGTCTCGGAACCGGCATCTTATCTCACTGGCACAACCATCGATGCGACCGGAGGAATGCTAATGCGGTAGGGTATTTAAATGGAACATGGGTTGCAAGACGGACGTCTGCGGGCGGGTAGTACCTGTCCCTACGAAGCAGAATAAACAACGGCGTAAAAAACACACACCATTTACGAAAGGAAAAGAGAATGAATCATTATGACATCATCATCATTGGGGGCGGTATCACTGGTACGGCCATTGCCCATGAATGTTCAAAATATAAACTGACAGCCGCCCTGTTAGAGCGGGGCACCGATATCGGTATTGGTGCTACCAAAGGAAATGGCGGGGTCGTTCACCCCGGCTACGATCCCACTCCAGGCAGTCTGAAAGCAAAGATCAATGTTCGGGGAGCCAATCTTTATCCCAAACTAGCCAGGGACTTAAATTTTGGTATTATCAATCCGGGTATGTTTGTGATCGGGTTTACCGATGCCGATGAAGCGGCGTTAAAACACAAGCTAGAGTTCGGTATCAAAAACGGGGTGCGGGATCTGGCCATTATCAATGCCGACCAAATGCGAAGCCGTGAGCCCCACCTGGCTGCCAATGCCAGGTATGCTCTTTATGCTCCCACAGCCACCGTGGTGGACCCCTTTGAGGTGGCCATCGCCTTTGCTGAAAATGCTAAAGCCAACGGTGTGGCGATTTTGACGAGTCAGCCAGTAACCGCGATACAAAAAAAAGCGGACGGCAGTTTTCTGATTAACACTCCCGATCAACAATTGTCCTGCTCCTATATCGTCAACGCAGCGGGCAACCATGCTGATGATGTGGCCAGGTTGGCAGGGATTTCTGAATACCAGATGAAGCCGCGGCATGGGGATCTGCTGGTGTTGGACAAGGATATGGTCAATAAGCCCAAAACGGTGATGTTCCCCTGTCCCGGACCGGATACCAAGGGGATTGCCTGTATTCCAACGGTTCATGGCAATACCATTGTTGGTTCTACCGCGACCATGATGGATGACAAGGAGGCACTCAACAACTATGCCCCCGGAATTCAGGCTTTGATTGATGGGGTGCATAAGATTTTACCGGAACTCGACGCCGGTAAAATTATCCGCACCTTTGCTGGGCTTCGGCCAGTGGTGCTGAACAACAATAATGATTTTTTCATTGCCGAGTCGCTAACTGTCAAAGGTTTTATTCATGCCGCTGGAATTCAGTCCCCGGGGGTAGCCTCAGCACCGGCGATTGCCGAAACGGTCCGTGATCTGTTGGATGATGCCGGACTTGAAATGAAACTAAAACCGGATTATAATCCTTTTCGGGAGAAAAAACCTGTCTTTGGGACACTGTCCATTGACGAACAGGATTTCCTGATCCAAAAGAATCCTGCCTATGGACGGATTGTCTGTCGTTGTGAAACGGTCACCGAGGGTGAAATCGTCGATGCCATCCACGGGATCATTCCGGCCCGCACCTTGGATGCGATTAAACGCCGGACTCGGGCCGGGATGGGGAGATGCCAAAGCGGCTTCTGTCAGTATAAGGTCATTTCTATTCTGAGCCGGGAGTTGGGGCTGCCAGTTTCTGACATCTGTCTGGAAGATCGGGGCTCACAACAGCTCTGTGGATCGGTTAAGGGAGGTGTGAAATGAAACAGTTAAATTATGATGTCGTCATCATTGGTGGTGGTCCGGCTGGTATGGCGGCGGCCCTGAAAGCCAACGAAAAGGGTGCCACCGTTGCCATTATCGAACGTAACGACGAACTGGGAGGCATTCTTAATCAGTGTATTCACAGTGGTTTTGGGCTCAGCTATTTTAAGCAGGAGCTCACCGGACCGGAATACGCCGAGCTGTTTATTAATCAGGTGGCAACTACCGGTATTGATGTATATTTAAAAACCATGGTCATTGATTTATCCCAGGATCGTCAAGTTAAAGCGATGAATGAAGATGGCATGCTGCTTCTCTGTGCCGGGGCCATTGTGCTGGCCATGGGGTGTCGGGAACGGACCCGGGGTGCGATTAAAATTCCTGGTTCAAGACCGGCTGGAGTCCTCACCGCCGGACTGGCGCAGCGGTATGTAAACATCGAAAACCGTAAACCCGGGGAACGAATTGTCATTTTGGGTTCCGGTGATATCGGTCTGATCATGGCGAGACGGTTAACCCTTGAAGGTATGCAGGTTCTGGGGGTGTATGAGCTGATGCCATATGCTAACGGACTATACCGAAACATTAAAAACTGTCTGGATGATTTTGATATCCCCCTCCATTTGTCAACCACGGTAACTAATATTATTGGCCATCCTCATCTGGAAGCTATTGAGGTGGCTAAGGTTGACGAAAACTTTAAGGTGATTGAAGAAACCCGAGAAGTAGTCCCCTGTGATACTCTGCTGCTATCCATTGGTCTGATTCCCGAAAATGAGCTATCCCAAAAATCCGGAGTCAGTCTAAATCCCCGGACTAACGGTCCGTTGGTTAACGAAGAGCTGGAAACTGACCAGCCAGGAATCTTTGCCTGCGGAAATGTCCTTCACGTTCACGATCTGGTGGATAACGTCACCCTGGAAGCCGAAGCTGCCGGAGCTGCTGCCGCTGTCTATGCTTTGCAGCAAAAGGTAGAGGCAATGGCTGGTGAAAACAGATCGGCCAAAAATAAATCAACTATTCCGCTGGGACCCGGAGAAAATGTCGGCTATACCGTGCCAGCTAAACTGACCAGCCCGACTAAAAAAGCGGCACGAATTTTATTCCGGGTGCGAAAACCGCTAGAAAATGCCGAAGTTATCATTCAATCCGGTAAAAAAATTATATATCAAGGTAAACCCAGAGCCTTTAAGCCCAGTGTGATGGAAGAGGTACAGCTAAACCCAGACGAAATAAATGGATTAAAGGCTATGAGCGATCAAAATAGTGTAGCGCTACCGATAATCGTATCGGTCCGGGAGGTGAAACAATGAGTCGTTATAAAAGTGAAATTAAAAGTGAAATTAAAAGTGAAGAAGAAATAAAAGTTTGCTGCACCACCTGTCCCAAGGAATGCGTTATTACGGTTCATCTAAAAAAGGGCGTTATGGACAGAGTGGAGGGAGAAGGCTGTAAGCGGGGTAAAAAGTTTGCGCAAAAGGAGATTACCACGCCAGAAAGAACATTAACCAGTACAGTTATGGTGAAATGTGGTGACAAAGCCTGCCTATTACCAGTAAAAACGGCCGGCCCCATCCCCCAAAAAGCCATGGCTCTAGCCCTGGACGCGATCCGCAAAACGAAGCTCACCGGCTCCTGCCAGATGGGGGATGTAGTCATTGCGGATATCTGCGGCACCGGGGTAGATGTGGTGGCTTGTCGAAGTATTAAGGAGGAAAATCATGCGTGTTAATCTCAGTAAAATTTTAGCGGATGCCAATCACAAAGGATGCGGAATCGGGGCGTTTAATACACCCAATCTGGAAAGTGTTCAGGCGGTGATCGCTGCGGCAGAGACCCTGAACCAGCCGGTGATCATCATGCATGCCCAGATTCATGAAAGCCTTGTTCCCCTGGAAGTGATCGGTCCGGTAATGATCCGGTTCGCCGATCAGGCCAAGGTAAACGTCTGCGTTCATCTGGATCATGGCGAAGATCTGGGTTACCTGCTTCACGCCATGAAAATGGGTTTTACCTCAGTGATGTATGATGGCTCGAGGTTGCCCTATGAGGAAAATCTGGCCAACACCCGGGAAATTGTCCGGGTGGCCCATTATCTGGGGGTATCGGTGGAAGCTGAGCTGGGCCGGGTGCTACGACCAGAAGGCGGGGGCGTTCCAGATCCCGAGGAAGAAGCCCTGACCCCGGAAGCATGCTACACCGATCCAGCGATGGCTAACGCCTTTGTGGCGGCCACTGGGGTGGATGCACTGGCGATTGCCTTTGGCACTGCCCATGGCGTTTATGAAGCCGAACCCTGTCTGGATTTTGATCGGATCGCAGCGATTCACGAATTGGTGGAGGTACCATTGGTGATGCATGGTGGTTCCGGGGTATGTGCGGCTGACTTCCGCAAAGCCATCGCATCCGGGATTTCAAAAATCAATTACTTTACATATATGTCCCTGGCTGGAGGTCAAGCGGTTAAAGCCTATTCTGATCAAAACCCAGGTCGGGACCTGCGCTTTGATGAAATTGCCGAGATTGCCCGGGTTGCCATGCAGGCTGATGTGGAACGGGCGATGAAGGTGTTCCGGGGTTAAGTGAGTGTTTGTCATTTTGTCTTGGGATTGATAAAAGTTAAGGGACGGGCTAACGTAAAAAAATCCTTTTGATGTATATCGTCACCGTTGAAAAAACTGTGACGATTATCAAAAGGATCCTTAATATAATGTGAATATTTTTGTGACTATCGGCTAAAACTGGATGTACACACAGATTAAATCAGTTGTTATTTTTTGCCATCTGAATCGGCCATGAAATTATGCATATTTCCAGCATTATTTTTTGCCAGTTCTTCAGCTTCGCTATAAATACCATCTTCGTTTTCTTCAACCACTTTTTCTTTTTCCGCTAATTCGCCAGCTTGTGTATAAATACCTTCGGTTTGATCGGATTCTACTGGGGAATGTTTTATTTGCTTGTCAACTTTTGGGTTGTGACCGTCTGGATCAGCCATGAATGTGCGAACATCTTCGCGATTTGCCTTTGCTGCTTCCTCAGCTTCACCATAAATAGGATCTACACCACTTTTGATATTTTTATCTTTTGCACCAAGTTCCTCGGCATTGCCGTAAACGCCTTTTTTTTCGTTATCCATGTTTCTACCTCCTGAAAATTGTTTTTCTTATATTATAATACCCTAAAAAAAACAACTCAAACATGAGATTAAAATAAGAATAAAAGGGAAGTCTGAAATAAGTACTTCTGATTTTTCATGTGGCGGGTTTTAATGAAATAAAAGTGTGATTGCAGTTTACATAACCCAATTGATGATGTTTACAGGTTTTAGATTTTCTTAAACGAAACTGAAAATATCTGATCCTTAAAGTGCCGAATGGGGTCTGACACCCGATTGACACAGAAACGTAATATTATCATCTCAGGAAAACAAAAGACGCAGCGACGCAACTAACCGTTTCGCGACGCCAAAAAAACATAAGGAGATGTGTAAAATGAAACGTTTATCAAAATTATTAACTGTCCTTCTGCTGGCTTTCACCTTGGTGGGTTCCATGGGAGTTGTGATGGCGGAAGGCAATGACTTCGGGTCGGCGGGAGCGCTGGCTGACGACAACTTGACGCTGGAGGAAATGCTGACCTACGCAATTCAGGATGAATATGCTGCCGAAGCAGAGTACGCTAAAATCATTGAAACCTACGGATCGGTTCGACCATACACTAACATTGTCAAGGCAGAAGCCAAACATATTGCAGCACTGACACCGCTTTTTGAAGCCAACTGCTTAGAGGTTCCAGTTAACGACGCAGCCAGTCACCTGGTCTTGCCTGCATCCTTGAAAGAAAGCTACGACATTGGTGTCCAGGCTGAGATTCTGAATATTGACATGTACAACCGCTTTCTAACGCAAGAACTACCAGACACTGTTCGTAACGTGTTTGAATCACTGAAAAAAGCATCCGAAAGCCATCTGGCAGCATTCCAGCGAAAAGCTAACTAGTCAGCTAGAATCGTTAGGCAGATTTTAAAACTGAATAAACCAAAAAAGAGAAATGACCGCTGGTCTTTCTCTTTTTTTCGATCTATAGAATTATTTTTTCCTATTGCAGAATCGTATTGCGGCCGGATCTTTTGGCCTGGTAAAGTAAGCGGTCGGCAGTCTTGATCAATTCACTGATGCTGGTATGGTCCCATTGGACAATTTCGCTACTAATCGTCAGATCGATGGTGTCGTGATAAAATCGGCGATTACGCGAAAGAAGAGGTTATAATTAAACAGAAATTCGGGCAAACCGTTCCATGCTGGCTGACATATTCTGACATTTTTTTTTGTAGGGGGAGTGTTTATGTTTAAACTCCGAGGCCAGTATCAGGGTATCCAGTTCTTCCACGCAGGCGATTGAGCCATCGTGGTATTTTAGCGACTGGAATAAATTATTACTGACCAGGCAGTCAGATAGAGCCCGGTGAGCATTGGTATTCTGGATGGCGCATTTTTCACACAGAGAAGTTAGTTGATGATTGAGAACCGATCTTTGCCGTTCTCTAAATAGATCAATAATATCGATAAAATCGTTGGTCAGATCATGACCGATCGTTATTTTACAGTGATCGTACAAAAAATTTACATCAGAATTAACCTTATGGCCAATTAATATATTGTCGCCGATAAAGGAAACGAAAGCGTCTAATACCTCAGCAATGGGGTTGGCATCGGTGAGCATATTATTGGTGATACCAGTCAGATTAGTAATATAAGAACTGATGGGGTTCTTTGGTTTGATTAGCATTTGAAAGACGGATGTGATTTTATCGTTGCGGACTTTAACAGCGCCGATTTCAATTATTTCACAGTTTTTGGGACTGAATCCGGTCGTCTCAATATCAATGATGACGTAATGATCCGGAAATTCAATCAGACTATTGCCTTTTTTTTCTCGAAGTATTCCATATTTATTCATCGGTTATTCTCCTAACAAGTTACTCTCTTTTTGCAGTTGGTCGTTTTTAATTGGTACTGCGTTATATTTATAACCAATTTGGAAGTGATTATTCATCTTAAATCATTGAAAAGATAAAAAAACTCAATTCTGCAGATACAGAACTGAGTTTTCTAGTTTTACTTTAACAAGTACTTATTTAACTTCTTTCAGGTAGTTTGCCACCCGCTCTTCGGCGTTGGCCCGGATATTGAAATAGTAGAAAGGAAAATCAAAGGTATGGAAAACGCCCCGGCCAAAGGTACCACCACCGGGTGCATATTGATCGACACTAACGGTGCTGCAGATCAGGACATTTTTGGTATTATCGACCTTGGCATCGGCAAAATTCATGACCTTTAATGGGGTGCCATCGGCATTTTTGACCACAGACCCATCCGCATTTAATTGGAGGGAACCAAGATTGTCAGAGGCTGGTGCGACCGTTTCTTCGGTGGTCCAGCTAATTGGGTTGATAACATGGGCGGTGGGCAGAACCACACCATCAGAGCCTTCAATGGTAGGGGCCTGGGTATTGTAGGAAACAATGACCCCAGTGTCACCAGAGCCAGAGGCAAATTTGAGGTCAGGATTTTCAGCCAGGTAGTCATCGGTAATGGAATAGCCAAGGACATAGGCGGCTACCATCCGTTTGTAAACGTCCGGGTGTTCTTTCATGTAATCCTGCAATATATAGATCATTACGTTGGAGCCCTGGGAATGACTGGCCAGAATAAAGGGTCGGCCATTGTTGTAATGCTCGATATAGTATTCAAAGGCGGCAGTGGCATCAGTCAGCGGCACGCCTTTAACGATGTCCTGTTGTTCCTCAACATCCATCGCCAGGGTGGAGCCGGCGTCATCCTGACGGTAGTAGGGAGCAAAGATATTAGCTGAGGTTTCAAAGGCAGTGGCTTGTCGGTCATAGGCCAGTTTGGACTGTTGCAGCATGACTGGATTGTCGATTTCACAGATAATCGGGTCATCGGCGTTTACCTTGGCCCAGGCAGAGGGGTACAGGTAGAACACGTCCACCTCTTTGGTTATTTCAGCCGGAACATTGAGCCAGTGTGCGCTCTGGCTGTAATCCGTGGGGACGATGGCCTCCGAGGTTTCAATCTGGGCACCATCTTTTTTTGCGGTAGTACATCCGGCAACCACCAGACAACAGATGACAAACGCCAGGGAGACTGATAGAATGATTTTTCTTTTCATGTTGTTCTCCTTTATTTTGATTTAAATATAATTTAACGTTTTCATTATAAGGGGAAATGGGTGAAAAGTATAGAGACATAGTTGTAAAAGTACGGAAAATACTTTGGGATAAAAATTAAATGAGGTAGATATATAACAAAAGTCGTTGAAAAGAGGATCTTGTAAATGATAGAATACAATCTTAACGACAACTAAACTGGAGGATAGTGATGTTTCAATTGGATATTCGATTACTGATCGTAACGATACTCTTTTTTTCGATTATTTTTGTGGATTTTTTAAGAAATAAAAAATTACCGCTTTTATCAAATAAATGTTTTGCGCTGATGCTTTATTTTACGGCGGTAAATCTTGTTTTTAATGTGCTCAAACTTTATACCACGGTCAACGTTGATGCGTTTATACCGCTGGTAGACCGGATGTTTAGCCAGCTTTTTTACGGCAGTATGATCATGATTGTGGTGTTTCTTTTCTGGTATGTTGAAATTTTAGGGAATAATCAGAAACGAATGAAGTGGAAAAAGGTTCTGAGGCGTATGCTGCCCCTGGCTTTCCCGATGGTGATGATACTCTTTGGGGATTTGAATTACGAACTCCGCAATCAGCAATTATATGCCGATGGATCAATGGTTGTCGGATTCACATTAAGCCTGCTTTTCTATTGTGGATGGATTTTTGTGGATACGGTTCGTTATAAAAAGACGATCCAAAAAGAAAATCGGTTGGCTATCCAACTGGGGGTTCTGATGCTGGTTGCCGGAGGCGGAATTCAACTCTTTAATTTTGGTCTGCTTTTTTCGGAAGTGGCGGTCACCCTGATGATTCTGTTTATCTATCTGGCCTTTGAAAATCCCAAAGAATACATCGATGAGGAAACAGGCTCCTTTAACAAACGGGCCTTTCATCTGGTGTTAAATGAAAAAAAGGAAGCTGAGAAGCCATTGATTCTGGTGAGCGTGGTGGTGGATGATTTAAGAAGAATTCAAACCATGGTGGGGCATGAGAATACCAATCACATCCTCAAGATAATCGGGATGATGATGAAAGACAGCTTCCAATTCTGTCCCGGTTGTGACCGAAAAAGGATTAAAAAAATAAAACACAATGCCGATTTCAGCCTTTATCACTCTCGTAGCAATGTGATGACGTTTTTAACCGAAGCCACTCTTGACGATATTAAAGATCAGTTGGAATTGTTGGCCCGGCAGATAAAAAAGCCGATCCAGTTTTCAAAGCACACCATTGTTATTAAAGCGCATATTGATGTGATTTTTACAGATAATTACAAAAATCAGGAAACCTGCGATGAGGTCTACGACATGATGAATTATATGGCCTCACATAATAATGCCACAGCGGAAAAAATCATTCATCTTTTAAATGAAGCGGTCATCAGTAGTAAAATACGCTATTCAACCATTGAAAATATCCTCATTGACGCCATCGAGCATGACGGGTTTGTAATGGTGTACCAGCCAATATACCATGCCAAAAATAAGCAGTTTCTTTCGGCCGAAGCGCTGGTTCGCTTAACCGACACCACCTCGGTTGGTTTTATCTCCCCGGAAGAGTTTATTCCCATCGCCGAAAAAAAAGGCATGATCATGGAACTGGGGGAGATTGTCTTTGATAAAGTCTGTGCCTTTGCCCGGGAAGAGGCACTTAAGGATCGGGGCATCGAGTACATTGAAGTAAATCTTTCCGGAATTCAATGTGTCCACCCGGATCTCCCCTGTCAGTTACAGGGTATTATGAAAAAATATGATATAACTCCGGGTTTTATCAACCTGGAAATAACCGAAACCGCCTTTGTGGAATCGGGTGAAATGCTCCGGGAGAACATGCTTAAGCTGAGGCAGATGGGATGCAGCTTTTCGATGGATGATTTTGGCACCGGGTATTCCAATTTGTCACGGATGGCTGAAGTGGTGTACGACCTGGTAAAATTGGACAAGAGTCTGATCTGGCCCTGTTTCGACCAGGAGAACAGCGGGAAAAACAGTAAGGCCACTGCTATTCTGGAAAATATCATCAAGCTTCTGTTGCAACTAAATGTTAAAATCGTCGCTGAAGGGGTGGAGACCAAAGAGATGGCGACCTACCTCAACAACCTCGGGGTCACCCATTTACAGGGGTATTATTATTCCAAACCGATCAGCGAGGCGGCGTATTTAGATTTTTTAACCATAGACCAAAGTAGTTATAAAATTGTAACAGATGATGAGAAAACCAAAACGTCACAAGTGAATAGTCTGTAAGACTACAGTTTATTTTCAGAAGAGGAGAAAGAAATGGATATCCGAAAGATTGAATATTTTCTCTGTGTGGTTGATGAAGCCAGCTTTACCAAGGCGGCTAAACGGCTGCATGTGTCGCAGTCGGGCATCAGTCAGCAGATCGCCAGCCTGGAGGATGACCTGGGGGTGATCCTGATCAATCGCGTAAAAAACAAATTTGAACTCACCGAGGCAGGGGCATATTTTTACCAGTCCTGTCAGGAATTTGTCAATTACTATCACCAGATCCAGAAGAAAACCCGGGAAATTCATTTTCGCAGTCAGTTGGATATCAACATCGGTTATGCCGGTCCCATTGAGGCTACCATCATTGAACCGCTGGTCAGCTTGATTCAGGCGTATTATCCGGATCTCAATTTTAACTTCGAAAAAAGCAGTTTTCGGGAAGTCATCGAGGCGTTATCGAATCGCTCCATGGATATGGTGATCTCCTACACCTATGATCTGGTGAAATCCAGCCAAGTGGTAACCATCCCGATCCGTCGGAAGCCGATGGGTCTGCTGGTCAGCAGCCGGCACCCCCTGGCTGGGCAGCAAAGTGTCTGTGCCGCCGCGGTTGCTGGCGAAAAGATCATCATGCTCAATCCCGACTATGGCCGGAAGAGTTATGAGAATATGATCAAATGCTGTCGGCTCGATGGTTATGAACCCAATATCACCCAAGAAGTTCCCACCTGTGAAGCGATGTTTCTGAAAGTCGATGCCAACAGCGGGGTCTCGTTTTTTTCCCAAGGCTATGTTGAAAAAATCTTTAAAAACATCTGTTATGTCGAGCTGGAAGGAACTCACCATATCGACTGCGTCGATTTGAGCTGGCTAAGAAATAATGGCAACGCCTTTATTCCCAAAATTGCAAAGTTAATTCAGGACAATCTCCATAAGCTATTCTGATCACCTCATCAGATCTGTCTATTAGACAGGGAGATGGGGCAGACGTATAATCAGCTTAGAAAAATCTTATGTCGGCATTTTTACACGTCCTGAAGCAGGACCCGTGTAAACGCTGACAAACGATGGTGCAGCTATTGCCGCTATAATTCAGAGTTGAAGAGGAGATCGTATGAAAAACTGTAAATATCCCAATCTTTTTACCCCGATTGTGCTGGGGAACACCCTGTTTAGAAACCGTATTTTTGCTTCCCCCACCGGTTACCAGAATTTAAATGGAGACGGTTATCTCAATGAGGGCGCCGCCGCCTATTATGAACGAAAAGCCCGGGGCGGGGCGGCCAGCGTCACTTCTTTTGAAGGGATTGTCGATGGCGAGTTGGGCCGCGGCGGGGCCACCCATATCTGTCTGGACACGCCCAACATCAGCAATAATCTGTCCCGACTGGCTTATGGCGTTAAAACTTATGGCGCGGTGGCATCCCTGGAACTTCAGCATACCGGCATGTTTGCCAATCGGGATCTATCCTTTTTTGGCGCTTCCTCCAAAGGGATTGCCTATGGCCCGGTGGAGTGTGAGCTGGCGGGCCGGACGATTCAGGCCATGGATGAAGAGATCATCGAACGGACGATTAGAAAATTTGCCCAGGGGGCGGGGCTGGCAAAACGCTGTGGCTTTGGAATGGTCACGGTTCATGCCGGTCATGGCTGGCTGCTGCATCAGTTTCTCTCGCCGATCACCAACACCCGTACCGATAAATGGGGCGGCAAGGATGTCGAGAACCGCTCCCGGCTGATCATTGCCGTCTGTGATGCTATCCGTAAAGAAGTGGGACCGGGTTTCCCGATTGAAATCCGCCTAAGCGGTTCGGAATGCTACGATGGCGGATTCGGCATTGAAGACGGTATTGCCATTGCCAAACAGCTGGAAAACCATGTCGATTTATTGCATATCTCGGCCGGTAACCACGAGGTCGAAGAAGTGTTCGCGATCACCCATCCCAGCATGTTTACTGAAGATGGCTGCAATGTTAAATATGCGGCCGAAATCAAGAAACACGTCAAAACCCCGGTGGCTACCGTGGGTGCCCTGGATGATCCGGAACTGATGGAAGAAATTATTCGTTCGGGACAGGCAGACGTGGTTGAAATGGCCCGGGGGCTGCTGTGCGATCCGGACTTCCCCAATAAACTGCGCAGCGGCAATGAAGACAAGATCATTAAGTGTTTACGCTGTTTATCTTGTTTTTCCAGCGAGCTTGCAAACGGCGAGCCCTATTGCGCTCTGAATCCGGAAACCGGCCGGGAGCTGGAAATGAAATTCGCCATTCCCACGGCAGTTAAAAAGAAAGTGCTGATCGCCGGTGGTGGAATCGGTGGGATGCAGGCGGCACTGACCTGTGCCGACCGCGGTCATGAGGTGATCCTGGCTGAAAAAAGTGACCATCTGGGTGGGGTGCTCCGCTGTGAAGAAGCGGTGGCCTTCAAGAAAAATCTGGATGCCTACCTGAACCAGCAGCAACAACGGATTCAGGATGCCAACATCGAAGTCCTTCTGAATACCGCGGTGACGCCAGCAATGGCAGAAACCATCGAGCCCGATATTATCATCGCCGCTCTGGGTGCGGAACCGGTTAAACCGCCGATTCCCGGCATCAATCACAAGCATGTCTTCTGTGCCCAGGACGCCTATACCGCCATTGACACCATCGGCGATCAGACGGTGATCATTGGTGCCGGTCTGGTCGGGGTGGAGTTGGGATTGCACCTGATAGCCAATGGCAAAAAAGTGAAAATTGTTGAATTGTCCGATCATGTCAATGACGGCGGTAATTTCCTGCATATGCTGGGCTTGAAGTTTGAAATCATCAAACGGGATCTGGAGATTCAATTCAATACCAGGGTGAAAGAAATCCGGGAAAACGGTGTTCTCTGTGAAATAGACGGCGCTGACCAATTGCTGGCCGCCGATACCGTGATCTACGCGGTCGGCCAGAAACCCCGCCGCGACGATGCCCTGGCGCTTAATTTCTGTGCTCCGGAATTCTATCTGGTCGGTGATGTCATCGCCCCAAGAGATATTACCAGTGCCAATGCCGAAGCCTTTATGACTGCCCGCAACATCGGCCGATTCTAGGAAAAAATAGCAACTCATGATTTAATCGCCGCTTTCTGATTGATAATCAGAAAGCGGCGGTTTTGATCGTTATTTAAAAACCGCCGTTAGGCTTCAATATTTTGTTTAAAGCATAACCACACTGTCGCCATCACAACGGTTTATTTTATTGCTTGACGACATAAGCATGACTTGCTCAATGTTTGTTGTGAAATTTGTCTTTTTTAGCAAGAATGACATATTGGGTATGTGTCAAATCGAATTGCCTTAATGCGTCTTTAATCGCTCTCTACCAAAGGGTGGACACCTACCAAAAGAGTAAGCTGGTACTTTCATTATGGGATTGATACCGGGAGCCTTTCAACGCTCGACCATAGAAAGCAACCGATCCATCGTGGCTGGCAAGGTGGCATTTATTCCTTTGCCCATACCATCCATTTGGGCGTCGACACCGCCTTCAATTCCGCGAGTTTAAATTTTAGCTCGAACACTTAAAAATCTTTCCCACCGCACCATTAAATGATACAATAAATCCATTCACACTGATTACACAGGCATTGAGGTAAATGTTATATTAAGCTACTTGTCAGGATCCCTAACTTAAAGAAGGAAGTACGCGATGTTAAAAAGGCTTCGTGAAGCCGGTCACACGACGGTTTCGCTCAGTGTGACACAAAACAATCCGGCAGTGGCTCTTTATAAAAAATGTGGCTTTGAGATCCTTAGCGTTCAGCAGGATGATTTTCTGATGTTGTTAAGACAATGAAAGCCAATAGTAACGAAGTAATGATTCGAAAATGCAATTCTTTAGTGCACTGATGCTAGGTGCACATAACTTATAACCAGCCTTGCTCTGAAACTGGCGGTCATATTTGGCTGAACTTCGATCTGGAAAAAATATCGTCTTAAAGGAGTTATCAATGTTTTCGAGAACGTGGCATGGGATTGTACCGATTAAAATGCGGGCGGCATTTGAACAGTATGAATGGGACATTGACCGGGAAACTAAAATCCATGTCGCCACGGTGCAAAGTCTCGTCAAACGAATTCTCTATAACGAAGCCGACATCATCCCGGCAGTGTCTGATTATGATTTGATTGTGAAGGACGGTGAAAATAGAAAGAGGGCAACCAAGCCGATAATGGCGAGGTTGCCCATACTTTCGTAGTAATCAAGATTAGCTTTAGCAAGAGCTAAAAGGCTCATATCAAGCGAATGCTCATAATCTCATTGACAAATTGGAATTTTGAAGTATGAACTGCATCCAAAAATCAGAGCCGTTTTATACTTTCTTTCGTGTCAAGAAAATTCCGACGATTGCCCCTATAAGGACAATTGGTGCTAATCTGACAAACAGCCATTCAAACGCGTGAAAAGCTACTCCGACAACGGCAGTTTCAGGGTCATTATAATCCCAACCTAAGTAAGGACTATTTAATACTATTAAAACAGCCAAAATCGTTACTAAGATCGCACACAATAAGATAAGTAGGCAGTGAAGTGTTTTTCTTCTCGCGGTCTTCCTTTGTGCAAGCTGTAAGTTTATAATCTCCAGTTTTTCGGAAATTACTTTCAAGTCATCAACCTTCGACTCAATAACAGTATCTCCAAGCAAAGTGCTTACGGGTGTTTCAAACACTTCCGATATGGAGATTAACATTTCAGAATCAGGAACTGACAATCCTTGCTCCCATTTAGAGATGGTTTGTCGCACCACATTCAGCTTGATAGCAAGTTCTTCTTGTGAAAGTCCTTTTGACTTTCTAATAGCTTTAATGTTTTCGTTTAACATAGCAAATACCTCCTTTGATTGCTACTTAATTATAATAGATATTTGCCCGTTGCGACAAGCAACGCAAATTAACAATGACTATTTTTCTGATAAAGGGTATATAAATTTGCTCACCGAGCGTTCAAATTTATCACTACCACTTCGCATATCCCGGGTGCCAGGCACACTTAACTTAGATCGGTAGGGAGCGTCGCCACCAGGTCTACTTCAGGCCCCGGTGCTAGGTACGCTTAGCTCATGTCAGGAGCTTGTTGGTCATGGGCAAGTGCATCACGGGCGGGAAAGACCTTTTTGGCAACCAGCAACCGCGTTTAAAAATTTCGGAAATCCGGTGTAGGGGATGCACCGAATAAATGCTTCAATATTTTTTTCTGGTAAAATCCCGACATTTAAGGCACCATTGATATGTACGTCCAGCTGGGGTTCGCAGCCGCCAGCGGTCAGCAGGCTGGTGATGGTGATTAGTTCCCGTTCCTCAAGGGTCAGCCCCGGTCGGGAGTAAATATCGCCAAAGGCGAATTCAATAATATAGTTGCCCAAGTCGGGGGCGATTGTTTTTAGCGACTCGATTACTTTTTCGTCGCCAACTCCATCAATCCGGTTTTATACCGAGACCCTAATGGTTGAATATTCAGTTGCTGGAGCACATGTAGCAATCAGTATCGGAAGAAAACCATCCTAGAATTAGCGATATAGCCCAAACCATTTTTTAAAACTCACAGGTGTTAATCCGGTGAGTTTAATTTTTTGCTCAAACACTTAAAAATCTTTCCCACAGTGCCATTAAATGATACAATAAGTCCATTCGCACCGATTACACAGGCATTGAGGTAAATGTTTTATGAAGTCAAACTACGCTTTTTTAAATGATCACTTTCCAGCGCTGGCCGGGATGGGCAGTCTGGCCGAGGACTATCTGTATACCGACGGTAATTCCTGCCTGATTAAGCTGGGTCTTTTTGGCGAGACGATGGTCAATCTGATGATGGCGTTGGATGGGGTGACCCCGCCAGAAGGGGAGAATACCCACGCCAACCGGATCAAAACGCTGAAACGGGAAGGTCTGATTCCGGCGGCCATTGACGACATTTTCTACGCCCTGCGCAAGGCCCGGAACCGGGCGGTTCATGAAGGCTACGACGGCTTTGACGACGCCGTTATTTTGCTGGAAATGGCCTACAAGCTAGGGGTCTGGTTTATGCAGGTCTACGGAGACTGGCAGTATGAGCCCGGCGGGTTTGTGCTGCCCCAACAGCAACCCCGTACCGAAGCCGTCCGCTACGGCAAAAAAACCAAAGCTCAGTTAAAACTGCAGCAACAACAAGAAGCCGCCGAAAAAGCGCAACTGGTCTGCCAGCTTGAGGAAAAAGAAGCCCTCATTAACGTGCTGCAAAAAGATCTGCGTCAGGGTCTCGCCGCCACTCCCGCCACCCCCCAACAGCGGGCCCGGCAGGCCAAGACGGCCATTGATCACCTTAATCTCTCTGAAGCCGAAACCCGTTATCTGATCGACACCCAGCTCGGCAAGGTGGGCTGGGAAGCTGACAGCGTTCGGCTCACCTACGCCAATGGGGTTCGCCCACAGAAAGGCCGGAACTTGGCCATTGCCGAGTGGCCCACCGACTCCACTGTCAGTAAAACCGGTTATGCCGACTACGCCCTCTTTGTCGGTACTGCCCTGGTCGGGATCATCGAAGCCAAACGCAGTGCCATCGATATCCCGGCTGTGATTGACTACCAGTGCAAGTCCTACGCTCAGGCCGTCAAAGAAAGTGACGCTGCCTATGTCATCAACAACTGGGACGGCTACAAGGCCCCCTTTCTCTTTGCTACCAACGGCCGCAAATACCTCAAGCAGCTGGAAACTAAATCCGGGATCTGGTTCCGGGACGTTCGCAACGAGGCCAACATTCCTCGGGCGCTGCAGGGCTGGATGAGCCCAGAGGGGATGATGGAGCTGCTGGCGACGGATATCGCTGCCGCCAACACCGCTCTTAAAACCATGCCCGCCGATTTTCTCACCGACACCAACGGCCTGAACCTCAGACCTTATCAGATTGAGGCCATCACAGCCGCCGAAACCGCCATTATTCAGGGGCAGGAAAAAATCCTGTTGTCGATGGCCACCGGCACCGGCAAAACCCGGACGATGCTGGGGCTGATTTATCGGCTGCTGAAAATCGGTCGTTTCAAGCGGGTGCTTTTTCTGGTTGACCGATCAGCCCTAGGCGAGCAGGCCCAGGATGTCTTCCGGGAGGTTAAACTGGAAGACCTGATGACTCTGGATGAAATCTATAACATCAAAAATCTCGACGATCGGGATATTGACCGCGAAACCAAAATCCATGTCGCCACGGTGCAGAGCCTGGTCAAACGGATTCTTTATAACGAAGCCGACACCATCCCGGCAGTGTCCGACTACGATTTGATTGTGGTGGATGAGGCCCACCGGGGCTACATTCTCGACAAGGAGCTCAGCGATGACGAGATGCTCTACCGCAACCAGGACGACTTTATCAGCAAATATCGGGTGGTGATTGACTATTTCGATGCTGTCAAGGTCGCCATGACTGCCACCCCGGCCCTTCACACCAGCGAGATTTTCGGCGCCCCGGTGTTTTCTTACAGCTATCGGGAGGCCGTGATCGAAGGGTTTCTGGTTGATCACGACGCTCCCCACACCATTACCACCCGGCTTTCCACCGAGGGGATTGTTTATGAAAAGGGTGAGACCGTGGTGATTTATGACCCCATCACTAATGAGGTGAAAAACAGTGATCAGCTGGAGGATGAGCTGAAATTTGAGATTGAACAGTTTAACCGCCAGGTCATTACCGAAAGCTTCAACCGCACCGTGCTGGCTGAAATCGCCAACGATCTCGATCCCGAAGGGCTGGGTAAAACCCTGGTCTTTGCGGTGGATGACAACCATGCCGATTTGATTGTCAAAATTCTCAAGGAGATTTACGAGCCCCTGGGGGTGGACAACGATGCGATTTTAAAAATTACCGGCAGTGTCGGTGGCGGTAATAAGAAAAAAATCATCGAAGCGATCAAACATTTCAAAAACGAAAAATTTCCCAACATCGCCGTTACTGTGGATCTGCTGACCACCGGCATCGATGTCCCGGAAATCACCACCATCATCTTTATGCGCAGGGTCAAATCCCGGATTCTGTTTGAACAGATGATGGGCCGGGCGAGCCGGCTGTGTCCGGCTATCGGTAAAACGCATTTTGAAATTTACGACCCGGTGGGGGTTTATGAAACCCTGGACCCTTACAGCACCATGAAACCGGTGGTCGCCAACCCCAGCACCAGCTATGCCGACCTGCTGGCGGGACTGGATGTGCTGACCACTGAGGCCCAGCTTAAAAATCAGCTTGAGCTGATCATTGCCAAGCTCCAGCGCAGTAAGCGCCAGCTTGATCAAACTGGCCTGGCCCAGTTTGCCGACCTGACCGGCAGCGACAGTCCCGACGATTTTATTAAGACCTTGCGCCAGATGACCGTAACAGAGGCGACAAAGACCCTGCTTAAAAACCCCGAGCTGTTTGAAATCCTGCAACGATCCACCCGATCGGGGCGCCAGCCAGTGGTAGTGTCGGACAAGGATGACGAGCTGCTGAGTCACACCCGGGGTTATGGGGAAGGTCAAAAACCCCAGGATTATTTGGACGAATTTAAGGACTTTATCAATGCCAACAAGAATAAGATTTTAGCGCTGAAACTGGTATTAACCAGCCCCGCCACGATGACCCGGGAAAGTTTGAAAAGCCTGAAACTGGAGCTGGATCGCAATCACTTTACCGAAGCTCAGCTCAATAGCGCCTACAAAGAGCTCAACCAGGTGGACATCGCCGCTGATATCATCAGTCTGATCCGCCAGCAAGCGATTGGATCGGCCCTGATCAGTCATGAAGAGCGGATTCACCAGGCGGTTACCCGGCTCAAACAAAACCATCGTTTTACTCAGATGGAAAGCAACTGGATCGACCGGATCGAAAAAAATCTGCTGGCTGAAACCATTCTCGAGCCCGGTACCTTTGACAGCGGGGCCTTTAAATCCCAGGGCGGCTTTGCCAAAATCAACAAGGTTTTTAAAAACCAGCTCCCGGAACTGATCACCGAATTGAATCACTACCTATATGACGATGGAGGAAACGCAGCATCATGAATAATCAGGAAATTGTATCCAAACTCTGGAATCTCTGTAACGTCCTCAGAGACGACGGCATTACCTATCACCAGTACGTTACCGAGCTGACCTATATTTTATTTCTAAAGATGGCCAAAGAAACCGGCACCGATGGAACCATTCCCGCGGCCTACCGCTGGGAGGTGCTGGTTAAAAAACAGGGCACCGAGCTGAGACGTTTTTATAACGAGCTGCTCACCCATCTGGGTGAGGAAACCAGCGGCCGAATTTTACAGATCTACGCCGGGGCCCGGTCCAATATTGACGAGCCTAAAAATCTGGAGAAGATTATCCTAAATATCGATGCTCTGGACTGGTACTCCGCCAAGGAAGAAGGCCTGGGCAACCTCTATGAAGGGTTGCTGGAAAAAAATGCCAACGAAAAGAAATCCGGGGCCGGTCAGTATTTCACCCCCCGGGTGCTGATCAATCTGATGACTAGGCTGATTGACCCCCAGCCCGGGGAACGCTGTAACGATCCCGCCTGTGGCACCTTTGGCTTTATGATCGCGGCGGACCGTTATCTTAAAGATAAGACCGACAATTATTTTGATCTGGGCTCCCAGGCCAAGCAGGACTTTCAGAAATACCAAGCCTTCAGCGGCTGTGAGCTGGTTCACGATACCCACCGGCTGGCGCTGATGAACGCCATGCTCCACGATATTGAAGGCGAGATTCTGCTGGGGGACACCTTGTCCAATGCCGGTAAGGTGATGAAAGGCTTTGATGTGGTGCTGACTAACCCGCCCTTTGGTACCAAGAAAGGCGGCGAGCGTAGCACCCGGGATGACCTCACCTTTCCGTCCTCCAACAAACAGCTTAATTTTCTCCAGCACATCTACCGCAGCCTGAAAGCCGATGGTCAGGCCCGGGCAGCCGTGGTACTGCCGGACAACGTCCTCTTTGCCGACGGCGACGGGGCTTCGATCCGGGCCGATCTGATGGACAAATGCAACCTCCACACCATTTTGCGGCTGCCGACCGGGATTTTCTATGCCCAGGGCGTTAAAACCAACGTCTTATTTTTTACCCGGGGCAAAACCGAAAAAGACAATACCAAAGCAGTTTGGTTCTATGATCTACGCACCAATATGCAGACCTTCGGCAAAACCAAAACCCTTAACGACGAACACTTTGCCGATTTTATAACTGCTTATACCGCCGCCGACCGCAATGCTGTCACGGATGATCGCTTTTGCTGCTTTACCCGGGAACAGATCGCCGAGAAAAACAACAGCCTTGATCTGGGCCTGATCCGGGACGACAGCATCATCGACTACGAAGATATGCAGGACCCGATTGAGAGCGGCGAAGAAGTGGTGGCCAAACTGGAAGAAGCCGTTGATCTGATCCAGAGCGTCTTAAAAGAGCTACGCTCTTTGGAGGCGTAGGATGGCGAAGAAAAAGCAGGAATTGAGCAGTGAGGAATTGCTGGAGCAAGCGTTGGTTAGGGAAGAGGACTGGCCTTATCAGGTGCCGGGGAATTGGGTTTGGGTGAGGCTGGGTGGATTAATCCAAGAAATAAAAAATGGAACAACCGTAAAACAAAATAAACAGGGTTTAGGCGCAAAAGTAACACGGATAGAAACAATACAAAATAATAATCTTGAGCTTGGTAGATTTGGTTTTATTGAGGACATGAAGACAATAAAAGAAACTGACTGGTATTGTGACGGGGACATTGCGTTAAGCCATATTAATAGTGCCGCACATGTTGGTAAAACTGCCATGATAACAAAAGATTTACTCCCGTTAGTTCATGGGATGAATTTATTAAGAATTCGTTTTAATTGAGCCTGTAACCCACGATATTTTCAGTATTTTTCTCAAACATTTCAATATAAAGGCAGTATTATCCAAAGAATAAACATGGCGGTCAATCAAGTCAGTATTAATCAAAAACAGCTAGCGAATGTTGAATTTCCCCTCCCACCCCTGGCCGAACAACAGCGTATCGTCGACCGCATCGAAAGTCTTTTTGATAAGCTGGATCATGCCAAAGAACTGATCCAGGCCGCCCTTGACAGCTTCGAAACCCGCAAAGCCGCCATCCTCAACCAGGCCTTCACCGGCCAACTAACGAAAAAGTGGCGGGAAGCCCATGGGGTTGGGTTGGGGAGTTGGGTAGAACACCAGTTTCAAGATATTATTTTAGATACTAAGATAGGGATTGTAAGAAATTTAAGTGAACAATCAGAAAACTTTGAGTTTAAATATTTGAAAATGAATAATATTGACAGGTATGGTCATATCGACTTCAATAATATAACTAAAGTAAATGCGACCAAAGATGAAATTGAAATGTACTCTCTCAAAGTGTAAGAAACAATGATAAAATCCTCATATAAAACGGTTGAAAATTCCTCAAAATAAGCGTACTCTCCTTTTAAAAGGGGGTATGATAAATGATTGAGAGAGAGGAATTTTTTATGATCAAGGATCTGAAATGCAAAGGATTGTCAACGACACTGATAGCTGAAATCTGTGATCTGGACAGAAAAACAGTCAGCAAGTGGGTAAAATCACAAGACATACCCACTTACAAACCGAGAGCATTGGTAAAAAGCAAGTTGGATGATTATAAAGATTATATCCATTCACGTATGAATGAAGGCTGCCTGAATGCGACTGTAATATTTGATGAAATTGTATTAATGGGATATACCGGAAAAATGACCATCCTTCGGGTGTTTATGAAAAACTATCGGGAACCCAGTCAAACCAGAGCAACCAGGCGTTTTGAAACGCCACCCGGTAAACAGGCTCAGGTGGATTGGGGCGAGTTTGTCGCTCTGGATGCTGAAGGCAAAAAAATCAAATATCATGCGTTTGTTATGATCATGGGTCACTCCAGAAAAACGTATCTGGAATTCACCGAGAATGAGAAAATGGAGACACTGATCGGTTGTCATGAACGGGCCTTTCAGTACTTTGGGGGTCTGCCCGAAACGATTTTGTATGACAATATGAAGACGGTTGTGAAGCACAGCCATGAAACGGGCGAAAATAAATGGAACCAGCAGTTTCTCAGTTTCTGTCGGCATCATGATTTTACACCGGTGAGATGCCGTCCCTACAATCCCCGCTGTAAAGGTAAGGTTGAGAATGGTGTCAAATATGTCAGACGGAATTTCTGGCCACGGATTCGGGTCATCACAAGCCTGGCTGATCTAAATCTACAGGCACTGCTCTGGCTCGATACCATCTGTAACGAAAGGCTTCATAAAACAACCCATGAAAAGCCAAATGAAGCATTTAAGCGTGAACAACTCAGTTTGATCAATCCGACTCCTTTTATTGAAAAAATGCTGCATACGCGCAAAGTCATGCATGACTGCTACATTACGTTTGAAACAAATCTGTATTCGGTACCATTTATCTATGTTGGCATGCGGGTTGGGGTAAAAGACCTTCATAATGGGTTTGTCGAAATCTACGCTCCCAATGGTGACTGGATTGAACGGTTTGAAAAACCCTTGGGGAAATATCAGAAAACGAGCAATAAAAAACACTTTGAGGGAATGATCGCTTGGTCTCAGAAGAAAGTCGCCTGCACAGCACCCAAACTGATTCCGGATCGCCCACCCAAAGTGCATCAAAGACCGCTCTCAGTCTATGATTCATTTTTAACCGAGGTGATTTCATGATTAGCGAAAGACTCAAGACGGCTTTCGAAATCCTGGGATTTATCAATATCCCTAATATTTATGATCACCACGCGGAAGAAGCTTCTAAAGATAGTATATCGTATCTTGAATTTCTAGACAAGCTTCTCTGGGCAGAAATTGAAGCAAAAAAAGAACGGGTTGCCGGACTAATCTTAAACTGGCCAAGCTACCCTATGTGCGGGTGCTGGAAGACTATGATTTTGAATTTCAGCCCAGCGCAAACAAACGTAAGATCAACGAACTGAAAACCCTGAATTTTGTCGAGCGGAGTGAAAATGTCATTTTTCTTGGACCACCTGGAGTTGGAAAAACCCATCTGGCTGTCGGTTTGGCCGTGGAAGCCATAAAAAATGGCTATACTGCCTATTTTCTCAGTGCTCATGAACTGATCTCAATGATCAAAGAAAACATCGCAATCGGCAAGATTCATCGTAAAATCAGAACCTTGACCAAACCTGGAATACTGATCATCGATGAAGTTGGCTATGCTGGAATGGATGAGGAAGTGGCTCATTACTTTTTTCAGATCATTTCAAACCGATATGAAAAAAGCTCGATCATTCTTACGTCCAATAAATCCTACGGTAGCTGGGGTGAGGTATTCGGGAACAACGTCGTTGCCACAGCCATCCTGGATCGTCTACTACATCACTCCACAACCATCAATATCAAAGGTGATAGCTTTCGTATCCGGGAAAAGAAAAAAGCTGGTTTTTATGACACCAGCAAGTTTGACGAAAAACCTACCGTATAAACGGGGATTTTTCGACCGATTTTTTAGGGGATTTTTGAAATGTGTTTGACAAAAGATGGTGATTTTCTCTTTAATACAAGGAACAGTAGAGAACTAGTTGGAAAAAATGCAATATGGAAAGAAATTTCTGATGAAATAATTTTATTTAATAACAATATAATGCGAGTGCGGTTTATTACAAATGTCATTTCAATATATGTTGCTTACTATTTTAATTCGATAAAAGGTAAATCTGATTTAGAAAAAATTAAAAAAGTTACTACAAACGTTGCGGCTATATATGCAAAGGATTTAAAAAAAATACTAATTCCTATTCCTTCTATTCAAGAACAACAAGAAATCGTCCGTATTCTCGACGACCTCTTTGCCAAAGAACAAAACGCCAAAGACCTCATCGACCTCATCGACCAGATCGAAGCCATCAAAAAAACCATCCTCGGGCAAGCCTTCCGGGGGCAACTGGGAACGAATGAGGCGCGGGAAGAGAGTGCGGTGGAGTTGTTGAAAGACATGCTAAATAGAAAATAAGTATTGTATTAATTAATTTAGTCAATTACTTTTGAGAGGTATAAGATGATGTTGTGGATAGCAGAAAAATTATTAAGTGTATTGATTGACAATAGTAAGAATAGCATACAAAAATTTATTAAAAAAATAAAATATCGAAAATTAAGAAAAAACTTAATTGAGAAACTTGAAAAACAAATACTTGGAAAATACCATAATGAAGTTTTTTTCTATGATCTTGATTCATTTTTATATAGAAATAACGTATTTGATAAAGTTTTTTTTAGTTTTGATTCAGAAAAATTAAGTGAGTATAAAACATCAAAGCAATTGGTTCAATACTATTCAAGATTTTTTATTGAAGAAATGTATATTCCGACCGGCAAACTCCATTTGCACGGTCATTTCGACCCAGCTTCACGGAGGATGAGTTCCACCCTCACGGAAGCTGAACCAGTAGTAACTAAATGCTAATACTCAGAATCATCGTGGCCATGAGCGAGGCGACAGATATGTTCGCACCACGCATCGGTTTCCATAGGATCCTGGTTATTATATAACAACTGAATATAGAGCTGATAAGCGGGATGATCACTGTATCGCCGGCCCAGATCGGAGAGAATGTCACTTCTGAGATACTCATCATAAGGATATGTAAGATGACGGCTCAGCTCATAACGGGTTCTGACCGTTTCAGATTCGAGATGTTGGATGTCTTTTATCAGATCATCAATTAACTGACTGAATTCGTATTGGCAATCGCAGTGGCAGCTGCAAAAGCGTTCATTCTGATCAACCATGGCTTGCACCGCTTTTGGAAGAAGCCTTGAAGCTGCGCCGTTCCCGCATCGAAATTTTGCCGCCAATCCGGATGTCATAGGCATTGTGAATGATGCGATCCATGATTGCTTCAGATATCGGGCTGTCATTATCAGGATCGGGATTGATGCGTTCATACCAGCCTTCCATCTCATATTGTGTGCAGAAGATAATGGAACCTTCCTTACAGCGGGTTTCGACAATCTCAAGCAGATCATAGGCTTCCTGTGGTTCCAGGGTGCGGATCAACCATTCATCGAGAATCAGCAGTTCAACCTTCTGGTAGGACTTGATAGTCTTACGGAAGGTGCCACAGCCCTTGGCAACATTCAGATCATCCAGCAATTCCGGCATCCGGATGTAGCGGACGGATTTGAATTTCCGGCAGGCGGCATTACCCAAGGCATTACTGAGGTAGGTTTTACCATTGCCGGAGGCCCCTTTTAAAATGATGTGATGGCCGTCTTCGATATATTGACAGGAGGCCAGCCGGAGAATCTGGGCTTTGTCGAGCTTCCGGTCTTCGTGGTATTCAATCCCTTCAATGGTGGCACCGGGCTCAGCAAAACGGGCATTCCGGATAAAGCGCAACAGTTTATTGGACTTCCGGCGGTTCCACTCCGCATCCACCAGCAGCCCCAGCCGGTCTTCAAAACCAAGCTGGCTGTAGGTGGTCTGATCGGTAAACTGGGCTTCCAGTTCATCGGCCATGGCCGTCAGTTTCATGGCTCTTAATGCAGCAATGGTTGACTGATTAATCATTCCGGCTCACCGCCTTTCTGGAAGTAGGCAGCCCCACGGGTGATCCCATAACTGCTGGAAGTTTCCGATTTTAGTTCACGTCCCGTTTTGATTTTATCCTGACCATTTTTTAAAATGGTGCTGATGTTGCGAATTGTCGGTGAACTGCTGTAGAGAAGCACCCGCTGGCAGGCGTTTTCAAGGCGTTCATGACCATAACGGTCCGCCAGTTTTGTCAGGCTTGCACAGGCTTTGTAACCCTGTTCCGGTTCCCGAC
Source organism: Acetobacterium carbinolicum (assembly GCF_047456275.1). Lineage (GTDB taxonomy): Bacteria > Bacillota > Clostridia > Eubacteriales > Eubacteriaceae > Acetobacterium > Acetobacterium carbinolicum. The sequence continues at coordinate 2,193,081 of NZ_CP173357.1, read as the reverse complement.
CGGCAGCTAGAAAGAGCTTGATCACGGTACTAGTTTGTTCGCCCACTGTTTGAGCCCATACCTGAAATTCTTCGGCACTATAGGAAAGATACTTCTGGTGAGCCAGCGGCATGTGTTCGAAACGGACAACTGGCTCCCGCAGTTGCGTTGCTGACCGGGGATGGGATGCCACCCGGGAACCGTGAAAAAAGACTTCCACGGTTTTCTCTGTCAGCCGGATGTCGACATCTTCCCCAATCAGATCAAACGGCACCGAAAACTTGTTTTTTCCATCAGAGATCAAGTAATCCCGGGGAACCCTGGCGGTGGACCAGATGGCCGGTTCATATGGGGTAAACGGAAGCGGCTTCATGAAGTCATGTTCTTCCTCATAATAAGCGCGGTGGCGATTGCCTTCCCGCTTTTTAAAAGGAAAATGGTTCAGCTCTTCGAGCTTTTCACTGACCGCTTTTTTGACTTCGGCGATTGAAAAGAACCGGCGATTCCGAAGTGCTGCAATGATCCAGGTGGAAGCATACTTAACCGTTCCTTCCACGAGGCTTTTATCCTTAGGGTGGTAGACCCGGGCCGGTACGATGGCAGTATCATAATACTCCGCCAGTTCCTGATAACTGCGGTTCAGAATGGTCTCATACCGGGTATTTTTGACCACGCCGGTTTTGAGATTATCCGGCAGCAAAAGCCGGGTGGCACCACCGAAGTAGCTATAGGCATTGGCATGGCAGCAAAGCCATTGACCCGAAGTCATATCGGAACACGCTTCTGCATAGGCATAGCAACTGCAGGGAAGAACCGCTACAAACAGATAGGCTTCGGTGGTATCACCGGTAAAGGGATCCTGAATGGGAATGGTATTACCCGCCCAGTCAACCTGCATCACATCACCTGGCTTATGCCGGATCCGCATGGTTGCCTTTGTCACTCTGGCCCAATGGCGATATTTGTCACAGAACTGCGAATACATATAGGGCGTATTGCCATTGGTGTAACAGGTTTCGCAGTATTCGCTCCAGAGCAAAGAAAGATTCACTCCCGGCTTGGCCAGTTCTTTGTGAATGGTGCTGTAATCAGCCTCCTTTCGGTGATTATTTGCTGTCAGCCGATCGGGGTAGAAGGTGGCCATCAGAACTTCGTTGGTTGCCGCTTCGTCCAGTGGCCATTCAATACCTGCTTTGGATGCAACTTCAAGCACTTCCCGGATCGTATTTCGCGAGCTATGAACGCTTGCAGCAATCTGTCGCTGGGTATAATTGAGACTGTTCAGTCTCAAGATTTCTCGATAATTCACCATAATTATCGACCTCCTGTAATGATAGTCACACATTTGTGTGCCAACTTCATTATAGGTTCAATTTATATGAATGGCTCACCTTTCGTTAAGGTGGGTCAGTTCAATCGTGACGCTGGGTCGGTTTGACCGTGCAGATGGGATTTCACTGTCGGAATATACAAGAAAATCCCAAATATCGAGATAAATTGGTTAAGATAGAAGAAGCAATCAATAATTGCTTTATTGTGATCAAGGATGCTTTAAATGATTTTAAAACGGATGATACAGTTAGGCTTATTTTAAATAACAATAAAGAATTTTTCAAAGAAATTTTTCAGAATATGCAAGAGCATAACGATTCAGTTTTAGCTGGAATCGAGGATATAAAAGATATTTTAAATGATCCCTCGATTGTTAAAAACAATATTGACGAAATTGTAGACATTGAACAAATTGATTTGGACAATTATCACAAAAACCTCCTGCTTATGCTATCTGAAAATGTTTTAGATGAGAACTATATTCAAAGAAAGATTTATAGTGAAGAAGACGACGAAGATTCACTAACGGCTTTATTAGCAAAAAAACAAATTTTATTATTAAGTGAAGCTGGATACGGAAAAACTGTTGAATGTGAGATTTTGGTAAAGAAATTTTGTATGGATATAAGAACTACAGCGATAATACCTATCTTTTTACAGTTACAAGAATATGGTCAAAATTACAATTCTATTTTTGAAGCTATAGTGATAAAATTGAACGTACATTTTGAAAGAATCAGCAAAAAATACGTCGAATCTTTATTAAAAAATGATAAGTTAGCGCTAATACTGGATGGTTTAGATGATATTCTCAACAATGAAATGAGAGAAAAATGTATACTCGATATCAAACATTTAATATTAAATTATAATAAAACCTATGTATTTATAACAATACGAAATAATAGATACCATAATGAGTTTGGAAATATTAACAAATATAATCTTACTGAATTAGACAAAGCTTCAATAGTAAAAAAATTACAAAGTGAAAATGTTTTTGCTAATTTACCTGAAAGTTATTATCAACTCTTTAAAAACCCACTGCTTTTATCAATAGGTATAAAAGTGATGAAGAATGTTAGGCATAGAGACTTGATTAATAGAAGTGTTTTATTTCAGGAATTAATGATTATCTATTGTGGTGAATGGGATAAAATGAAAGGAATTTTCATTGATCAGAAATTAACCTATACTGAATTATTTTCTATTATTGGAAAATTAGCTTATGAAAAATATGATCAACCAAATTTTTCTCTTATTGAGTTCGATAAATTCATTTTTCAAAACGTATTTTCGATATATAACAAACCATCATTAATTGACTTTTTATTGAGGACTGGTATTTTTGTTGTTAATGATACAATATCATTTTATCATAAGCTTTTTAAGGAGTTTTTTGCGGCATACCATCTTTTTGAAAATAAAGCATTAACTACGGATATGAACGTTTTTGAAGCTTTAATTGAAAAAGATACGTGGCAAGAAGTGTTTATATTTTATAGCGGTTTGATTGAGAATTTAGATGAACAAAACACTTTTCTAGATTTTATAATGGAAAATAATTTAAATTTGTATATCCAATGTGTAAATGCCATGAGCGATTTAAATTTTGAAGTTGCGCAATTAAATAAAACGGAATTTGTACAACGTTATTTAAATACTATTGTGAAAACATACACATATATACTAGATAAGTATTTTAAACCAATCAAAGAAACATTTGATCCTAAACCTGGTTTGAGAGAAAACAAGTCAAAAAAAATGAATATTGTTATTGTTGGTAGCATTTCGGATGATTATAAACATTTAGAATTTTATTTTGATAGAATTGAAGAAGGATCGCCACAAGTTTTATTCACAGAAAGTGAAAATTTTTCTGAATTGGAAGAAAAAATTAAATTTGCTTCAATGAATCAAGGAAGAAGTGTTACTTATCATTATATAAATCTAGATTTATCAAATTTAAGTGGTGATAGTGCAAGAAAAGTAACTATTAATAGAATAAAAGATGAGTTAAAAAAGATATTCGAAAATCGTTATTTACTTGAAAGTAAGTACTTATTATGCGAGCGTGTAGAAAATTCTAAAAAAAGATTAAAGAAAATAAAAAACTGCAAAGATTTGAAGTTAATTCTTGAATTTTTGGATAATGAAATAACTACAGTTTATTCATCTACTAAAGGAAAGAACATTGTTGAAATAGATTTTAATGGTGTAGAATTATGGAGTTTTCATGAGTTAATTAAAACCTTGATTAGTGAACATGTTGACTATGAGAAATGTATTTTACCGGATAAAGATATCAACCCGATGAATATTTCGAAACATTGGATTTATGAATTATACTCAGATAGACAATTAAAGGAAATAATATCTAAATATTTTTATTTTCATCAAATAAGTTATATTGAGATGGTTATGTCAAATTTCCCTTTATTAGCAAACAATTTTTCAAAATATCAAGATACACCATATAAAACTATAATCTATCTTGAAAAAAGTGAAACACCAACCGATCAATATTTCCAACCATCAATTATGCACTTTCATATAGCTTCAGAGTCCGATTTACCGGAGCAACCAGAAATAATAGAAACTAATGACTGTTATCAAAATAATGGGGATTGTGTTTTTGAGCAAATTAGAGATAGTTATTTGAAACAGAATAAAGTTGCACATCAATTATCATACACTCATACTAGCCTTTCACATCAAATTATAATAGGACGGTCAAATAAACATAGGCCTTTATCGGATTATGTCTATGATAGTATGAAAGAAGGCATTGAAGAAATATTTGGCAAGATATAAGGATAATATTTTAGGGGTACACAAGGGGGCGCACGAGGGGACGGAGGTGTTGTGTACGGCCCACCAGATCCACTAAACTGGGGGTGCGCCCTCGGCGCAGTAGAAACGCCTTATCATGTCCGATTCGAGTAAGGTCTAATCAAAAAATGGCAGAAACAAGTCTAATTTTATCATGGACCTTCATTTCGGAGTGTCCCATTCCACAAGATGTGCAGGAATTGTTAGTCGAAGGGGAACAGGCTGTGGCCGCTTATAAAACAATCAGAGACAGTGCTGTTTTTACTAATAAACGTTTAATTGTCAGAGATGCCCAGGGGTTGACCGGCAAAAAAGTAGAAGTATACTCATTGCCATACTCAGCGATTAATATGTGGTCGACCGAAAATGCCGGTAAGTTGCTTGATTTAAATGTTGAAGTTGAACTTTGGACCCGTGCCGGTCATATTAAAGTGAATTTGCGAAAAGGTGTAGATATTAGAAAATTTGATCGACTCATTGCCAATGCGATATTAAAAAATCAATAATAGCCCTCGGTGACAGGAACAACCCCCCACTGAGGAACACAAGGGGACTGAGGTTTTGTGCACTTTATTTTCGGGCTTTTGGACGAAAACAAAGTATGTTTAGTAGCATGCGTGACGAGCTTCTGTAAATAAAATTAGGAAGTAGGTGAATTTAACGTGTATGAAAATTACACCAGACAAGCATTGCCAGAGAAAGAATACCGTGCACTATTAGGAAGTGCACTTTGCGTTTTCAATTCGAATAGTGCTTTTATTATTGAGAATATTTTGAATTTTGATGAGAAAAAGCAGTTCGATTGGTATGAATTAATGGATAGAACATCTGGGAACTTGAAATCCTCTATTATGGAAACAATAACTAAGGTTAGCAATAGTAAAATCAGTATACTTTTTTTCAGTTTGGTTAATAAAAGAAATAGAATAATTCATAGCTTTCAAATAACGGATACCGATGGAAAACAGAAATTAGCTACTAAAGATAAGAGCAATAAACAGTATGTTATTACTGAGCAATTTCTACAAGAGTTTATAAAGGAAAATGAAGAACTAAGTGGAATGCTTCATAGTCTACGTGGGTTTTGATTAACGGTACCAGTTACTTAAAGTGCTAGTTCCAGTCCAACATGTGCAGAATCATCAAACAGTTATTTAAAAAAAACAAATATACTCCAGAACAGGCCGTCAAAGACTTGAAGATCGCCATGTGTCAGACCGAAAAAATGTGCGAAAACGTGGTTCATGAGGGATTCTGGTATGAGAAGGTGGCGGAGGTGCAGGGGGAATATCGGGGGGAAAGGTGATGTGGGAACGATCATCAGCAACAGTGCAGGGAGATCAATAATTACTTACCTAGGTGCCAGGCACTACTTAATATTGCTTGGTTATTTGATTTTAATAGAAATGTTCACAAAAAGCTATCTGATCATCTCTTAGTAAAAGAAAAAATCATATCGAAAATTTGTATTGCTTTAAAAAATAAAAAAATTGATTTAAAAGAGAAAGGCAGTTTAGTTGATTTGCTGACAGATTATTATTTTTAGCTTACGAAAGGGTAAAAATGAATATATTATTGAATAGTCTAGATAATTTAAATATTGGTGATAGGAGCTTTGAATTTATACCTGATGAGATTAAGAAAGATATTAATATTGAGGGAGTTATAGTTGGAGCAAATGGAAAATTTATTGTTAATAAAATGAATGTAATGGCTTTGATAAAAAAAACAAACTTAAAAAATCAAATTGGTGTAAATATGTATAATGCATTATTAAGAAAACCAATGATGGTTTATTTAATGCCAACGATTGAAGAAGAATTTGTATGGTCAAAAAATGAATGTGATGAAAAATATGGCATCAAAGCAATACATTTAAATAATTTTGCACAAGCATTTTCTATAGGAAGTTGGTTTATAAAAGATTCTTGTATTTCGGCTACGAATATTTATTGGCTTAATCTGTTTAATACTTATAATTCACAGACAAAGAGGGATATGGCAGTAACTTTAAGTAATGGTTCTATAGCAGAGAAATTTTTAACAGCTGAAGAAGTAAAAGAGGCAATTGAAAGAATGTATGAAGTGTATAGCTGTCTGCTACCGGATGAATCAAAAATGGGTCATATCAATTGTACGAGCAGTAGGGGTACAACAGTATGGGAAATTGACAAAGCAATTAGTAAGGAAGGAAATAGTTTTTCAAGGGGTCTAATACTATTACAAGAGGCAAGAAGGACAGGCGAGTTAACAAGTAAGATTGATAAATATTGTTCAATTTTAGAATGTCTGTATGCGATAAATAAACAGCACAAAACAAATATATCGCATATTACAGCAGTTTATATTGGTAAGAATAATGAGGAAAGGGGAAAAATTATTAATTATATGAAAGAAGCATTCGGGATACGTTCGGATAGTTCCCACGGTGACAATTTAAAATATTTAAAAGAAAATAATTGTGAAAGTTTAAAAAACTTATCAACTATTGTTGATGATTATGTTCGAAGAGTTTTTAGAAAAATTATCTCTGAAAAAGAATTGAATTATGACCTTACACCTGAAAAAAAAGCAAATACTCGAAAATACTTTCAAACATTAAAACAAAGTATTTATCCCGATTGATATTCACGTTAACTGATTTGGAACACAGGGTATAATGGCGTTATTAACCTCCTCAGTCGACCGACTCGTATCTGAAAATCATAAAATCAAAAAAGAAGACTTAATACGAGACTATTTTTTATAAGCCTTTAATTACCGGTGCCTGGCACCACTTAACTTATTTTTGAAAGAACTTAAGGTTGCTATTGACACAGAAGATGAAGAATTGATGCAGAAATTATCACCAACATTTCCTGAAGAAATAGCACAACAATTTTTAGATTGTTTCGAACAAAAGTTTGAATTATTCATTCCTATTTGCACAGGATATGAAGGATTGGACACCATATTTGAATTACTATGGGCTTTTTCTAGAGCACAAAAGGAATTGACTGCTGAATCCGATTCGAATTATCTGCAAATTATAGAAGAAAATTTGAAGAAAAAGGTTTTTAGCTTACTAAAAATATATGAAACTAAAATAACATATCATGATTTTCATGAATTAGTCAAAATCTGCGAAGATACATTTAAAGGTAATACGTTTGGTGAGGTTGAGCTAAATGCATGCTACAACAAATTGATATCAAAGACGCTTGAGCAATTAGCACAACAATAGATGTAGGGAACACAAGGGACGCGAAGCACAAGGGGACGGGCGAAGCACAAAGGGACGGAGGGGTACCTGTGAAAAAGTCCTGTTATTTTGAATAGTGCCATTTGCATGGGCACAAAATGTGATCGATCAGCATTACGCATACAACATAATGTATCGATTTTCATTTTGGAAAAATATTCTTTCGAAAATAATCACTTTTTCACAAGTCCCGGACGAAGGTTTTGTGAACTTTAAAACAAGATCCAACCAGATGGTGTCAGACATGATCAATAATCCAGTCAAGCAGTTGCCGATCATCGATTTGACCAGCCGCCAGCCTGAGACCTAACTGGATCAGTTCATCATCCGTACAATCAGGCATAAAGCCGTTCATCTCCAGAAATGTTAGCATAACCAGAATACCGATCCGTTTATTGCCATCTAAAAACGCATGGTTTTTGATCAGTGAAAAGCCCAAACGAGCGGCTTTGGCTGGAACCGTTTGGTACAGATCTTCACCCCCAAAGCTTCGAAAGGGCGCATTTAGAGCAGAATCCAGCAGCCCTTCATCCGGAGACCATCACTGCCGCCATTTTCGTTAATCAGCATGGTGTGAAGACGCAACACCTGCTGAAGAGACAACCGTTTCATTTGGCCAATTCCTCAAAGGCGGCCTGATGTTTTTTAAGAATCCGTTTGGCAATGGCGTCAACTGCGTCATCGTCAAGTGCGGCTTCTTCCTGAAACTGGCTGAACTCAATCAGGACATAGCGGGGGGTATTGTTTTTTAAAATGATGGCAGCGCCGTTTTCATCAACAAGCCGGGCAACCTTCGAAAAATTCTGGTTGGCTTCGGTAATGGAAACTAAATTTTTTGTATTGATTTGCATCACTAGCACCTCCTAGTCTTTATACCATTGTACTATAATTATAGGATAAATAAAACCTAAATATAAATCCATTAAGGTAAAAAACTAAGGTTCAGGGAAAGAAGGTTTATCATGAATAAAACAGCTCCAAAACTCCCCGGCACAGGGTACACAAAGGGTCGGAGGTTTTGTGCACTATTTATACAGCCGATTCAGTGAAAGTAAGAGTAACCCCAGGCTAGTGTTCCCGAGCTATGACGTTTCATATAGGTGTTGCGAATCTCAACGGGTAAGGTATGGGGAGCACAAGGAGACGAAAGTTCTGTGAATCAAGCCAAAATGCTGATGGAATTGACCTATTGTCTTAACTTTGGGGGGCGGTTCTTCCCTGTTTTTTTCTTGATCAGAGTCCGGATGTAACGAACACTATTGGAATTCGCTTCTGCTTACAGGCGGTGTCCCGGAACCGGCTTTGATCGATTGTATCCAACTGGCTTATCAGACCATGTTGATGAAACTGACGAAAAAGAAACAGCGGGAAATTATGGAAAGCAGTCCCGTTGCCAGGCTACACTAAATCAAAGATCGACCGGTTGGTTTTAAGCTACCCGATAATAAATTTAGAGGACATCAACGATGGATATTAATTTAAATGAGTACTTTAAAAAACAAAAAAAATTTAGTGGAAATGTCTTGTTATCAAAAAATAATGAAATTATATTTAATGAATCATATGGATATTCAAATAAGGAAAAAGGAATAAAAAATACACCTCAAACAAAATTTATGATTGGCTCGATGACAAAGGTAATAACTGCATTATGTATTATGCAGTTATCAGAAAAAGGGATGCTTTCAACACAACAGCATATTGACGATTATCTTCCAGACCTCTACCAGGGTCATGGTATTACCATTCATCATCTGCTAACGCATACTTCGGGGATACCGAACTACGTGATGCTAAGAAAACAAATAAAATGGGGAGAACATCATACCCCCCAAGAAATACTACAAATTGTAAAAGGTTATAAATTGAAATTCCCTGTTGGTGAAAAATGGTCGTATAGTAATACGAATTATCTCATTCTTGGTTTGATAATTGAAATGGTTTCAGGAATGAATTATCACCAATATGTTAAGAATTATCTATTTATTCCTGCTAAAATGAATCATTCAGGATTTATTGATGAAGAACAAAAAAATGTAGCCAATAATTATATTAACGGTGAAAAAGGGTTCTATATGGACCCATCAATGTTCTTTGCTTGTGGTGATATTGTCACAACGGTTGGTGATTTTTATTTGCTTGATCGAGCAATTCAGGATGGTAAACTATTGAAAACGCAAACAGTAAAGGAAATGCAAAAGCCTCACCATGATGGCAAATATGTAAAATGTGGATATGGATTGTTTGTAAAAAAACATTTTGATTGTAAAAGTATCTGCCACGGTGGGTCAATGCCAAATGGTTACACGTCTCATTTTGAGAAATACATTGATGACAATGTTACCATTGTTGTTTTAAGCAATGATTTAGTCAAATACCGATTCTTATCAATGAGCGGGGCTGGTGGTACCTATACCAGTAGAGAGATGGCTTCATTAATTTATGGTAAAAAGTTAGGTGCTTTGAAGAAGGTATTCTAAAAGAGATTCTTAATAGTGGTAGTTACTGCACATCTTTTATAAAATGCGAGAGACCCCCAGTTGCCAGGGAAACTGGGTGCACAAGGGATCGAAGGTTTTGTGGACTTCCCGGCACAGGTATGCAGATTCTTACTTTTGTGCCGGTGTTTAATTGTTTTGTAATAATCTACCTGGGCATAAGTTATGCTGAAAAGTTGACGCTTTTTCTTGGTGGTGCCTATTTTTAAATTTCCCTGATTTTCCCGGATATTTCGCCGCTGATCTGGCTTGTCGTTGTGATTCACTATATCATTTTAAAGATCAATCAAGTATTATAATGCCAAAGGTAGGTGGACTGAAGAAGATACAAAACCCCCATGATAAGTTTTTTAAGGAGACTTTCTCCAATGTGGAAGTGGCCAGAGATTTCATTGAAAACTATTTGCCGGAAAGTATTCTAAAGATCATCGATCTGGAAACCCTGGAACTCCAAAAAGACTGCTTTATCACAGGAAGTCTTTTCAGATATGCTTTTTTAAGTCACAATCAACAAAAAGGAAGGGTATGTTTACTTTCTCTTTGAACATAAAAGTTATCCCAGCAAGGGTGTGGCTTTTCAGTTGCTGAACTATATTGTGCGCATCTGGGAACAGAAAATAAAAAAGGAATTTGATCTGAAAATCCCGGTGGTGATCCCTTTGGTGCTCTATCATGGTAAGGATAAATGGAAAATAAAAACAAGTTTGGGTGAAATGATCAGAGGGTATGACGAACTCCCTGAAGACGTTCGACGATTTGTTCCCAATTATCAGTATCTGCTCTATGATCTCTCAACTTTTTCTGACGAAGAAATTAAGGGCGAAGCCCGATTGCGGATCTTATTATCGGTTTTTCGGGATATTTTCAAGAGTAACAGTAATGAGTTTTTAAAAGTCGTTTTTAATGCCACGCTTGCTCTGGATGAACTGGAAGACCAGGAAATGGGAATTGAGTATTTTTCGCGAAGGTAACGAGCCAATCACAAGCATGCTTGTAGTTGGCGACTGTCCGTGAATCAACGAGAAATGAGCAAAGCGATTTTCTTCGCGTGACCGAGACGTTTATGCGCTATGTTTTTAACGCTGGACCTCAGCTAACAAAAGATGAGCTAAAAAAAATGATTCATCAAATCGATATAAATTATCCGAAAGGAAGTGAAGTGACCATGACATTGGCTGAAGTGTTGAGAAAAGAAGGCTATGAAGACGGTATCGAGAAAGGACGGGAAGAAGGAATCGAAAAAGGTGAAACGAAAGCCCTGGCTAAAACAGTGATGAAGTTGTTAACGAAAAAGTTTGGTGTCCTATCAGCTGACTATCGGGAAAAAATTGGCCAACTGGATGCCATCACTCTCGAAATGATCATCGATGAAATCTGGGACGGTGATAGTCTCGTCACTATCGAAAGAGCTTTTATTTGATTAAAATGAACCCCTGACAGATAATCAGCTAGGGGTGTTTTGTAGTGCGTTGGTGGTACATGTCGATTGGTGAACGCAAGGGGACCCCCGTAAGATGGAAGGTCGAAATGGTATGGTGTACGTAGAGGAAGATTGGGTAGACCAGATGGCAGTAGAGCAACGCGGAGAAGATGAGTAGGGATGAGCCGGGTTCGGAAAACAGCAACAAATCCCACGCCGATCAAAATTAATCACCCTCCTGTTCGTTTAGAAGGGCGAATCGGTGGTATTTTTATTAAGTTTCGGTATGATGAAAATCGCTCACTGAGATTTCACAGGTCAATTATTTGGCAGCATTTACAAGGGGGAAAAATGAAAGCAAAGCAAGTAATTAAAATTGTTATAAAGAGCATGATGGTATTAATCGGCATCCTTATTTTATTCATTTTTGCATATGGTATGTATCATCGGTATATGTTGGCGCAAGAGGAAAGTAAATTGGAACCGCCTGGTGTTATGGTCGAAGTCAATGGGCATCAATTACACGTATATGCAGAAGGAAGCAGTGAAAGCAAGCCGACATTGGTGTTTATGTCGGGGTCAGGTACCATTGCTCCGGTTTATGATTTCAGAATATTGTATTCAAAACTTTCAGAAGACTATCGCATCGCCGTTGTCGAGAAAGCAGGCTATGGTTATTCGGAGATTGTTGATATTGATCGAGATGTCAACTCGGTGTTAGAGGAAACCAGGTCGGCGCTTTCACTTGCCGGCGAAAGTGGGCCGTATATTTTGATGCCACATTCCTATTCCGGCCTCGAAGCGATCTACTGGGCTCAAATGTATCCCGAGGAAATACAGGCAATCATCGGTTTGGATATGGCTGTCCCGGAAACATTTTTAAATCAAGAGGTTAAGCCATCTATCGTGGATGGGATTTATGCAATTTTACTGTGGATGGGTGTACAACGCATTCCAGGAGTGTATGACGCATCTCTCAACTGGGTTTCTGATAAAGAAAACCAGCAATTAAAATACCTGCTTTATAAGAATGCCTTAAATATCGATATCCAAACTGAAGGATTGGCCGCGGGTAAAAGTTCAAAGTTAATTAATGAAAAGGAAATACCAAAGGTTGATATCATTCAGTTCGTGTCAACTGAGAAAATGGGAGCTAACTGGATTTCTTGTCAGGAGCAATTTTCAAAGAAGGCTGGATCTCGTATTGATTACTTGGATTGTGGTCATTATATTTTCTATTATCAGTCGGAATATATCGCTGACACGGTAAAGGAATATATTAAAAACAGCACAAAAGACTAAAAACTGACGGTGCCGGACTTAGAGCACGGGTGTCAAACACACTTAAACTAGTAAAAGGAGTGCTGAATTGATGAAACCAGAAGAATAAAGGCCGGTCTGATCCTGATTGTCATATTGATTGTTGGTTGTCGCCATCAAAAATAACAGCATTGTAAAAAAACAATCAGATTCTTGCTTGATCGGATTGTAAAAAAAGATCGGCTTGACAAATCAGTCAGTGACGTTGGGAATTGACATGCCTAGTAAGCTTAACTTATTGGGCCCGTGTCATAATGATTGATTTGTAAAAAAATAAGGAGGGATCGCAATGGCAAAAAATAAATGGGAGGCGGAGTAGAGTATTATTTATGTTGGTTGGCTTTGATCTGAAGTAATGTTAGTTTAAAGGAGTTATTAATGTTTTCACGAACCTGGCATGGGATTGTGCCACTTAAAATGCGGGCGGCGTTTGAACAATATGAATATCAAACTGGGGTTAAAGATACCTTGGCGATTAAGGGCAATCGGGGTGCTTTTTTGAAAATCATCGAGCAGGGTGAGTATGCTCATTTTTTTCTCTGTACAAAGTGGGATACAATGGCCTGCATGATTGCTTATGCCGGGCAGGAACCGGCGATTGCGGTGACCTATCCCGAGGATGAAAAATATGGATTGATCTCCGATCCGATTGTGATCATTCAGGAAGTCGTTGATGACGGTGATCCGTTCAAAGCTCAAAATGATATCAGGCGGCAAGGCAAGGAGAAAAAATCGATGAAATGCGAAAACCCCCGATCACAGCAATAACCCATCGCAGCGGTGATGAATTCATTGCTGAATGACATCCAGGACCTGTGGGAAGCGCTGAACTGTCATCATCGCGATGCCGCGGGTTATCTGGTTCGGAAACGGCCCCTGGCTATTTAGAATTATGTATCAACAGTTCCTCTGGTAAAGCTTACGGGAAAACCGGAAGCTCATGACGTTGGTGAAAAGTGCAATCATTAACACGACAATCCAAAGGTTGTCATTCATCAAGTTCGATAAGGGGAACATCAAAGCCATAGCTGGGAAAAGTGCCAGGGCCCCGATAATATCAGCTTTTTGTGCCTCAAACAGATAAAAAATCAAAAACTCGAGAGGTAAAAATACGGCAACGAACAATAACCCGTCAGGGAGAATATAGGTTTGCACAACCGCAAACATTTCCGGTTTAATGGCGTGGTTGATGATGGAAAACAAGACGATCAGCGGGGTGGCGATCAGACAAAAAAGGTAGACGATGATACCTCTGGCGCCGATGATTATGGACGGTGTAACCGGTAGGATGTAAAATAGTAACTTCGTCTTATATTTTGCGTCATTAAAGGCAAAATTTCGTAAAAGTAAATAGGATAGCATCAAAAGTCCCGTTGTAAAAATAATGACATTGGAAAAATCATTATTGACGTTAATTTGATAAAAAAACATCGGGTATAAGGTAACACAGAAAAGTTGCAACCAGACAATTTGGCTTAACGTTGTAATTTGCATTTTGGTGAAATTGAGAAAGTTTGAGTTTATCATTGCTGCCTCCTTGCATAGTAGCTTAGAATATCCTCGATGGAAGGTACTTCATAAACTGTTTTGTTGGGCAATACCTTTTTGAGGGTCGCTTTATTATCGGTCAGACCCTCGAAACCGTAAGTAGATTTATTCAGACCGACAAAGTAATTTTCATAATCCGGTAATAATGCCGCAGGATCGCCTTTGACAATGGCGTGCTGATCTTTTATTTCGTCCTTTTGCCCGTGCAGGATAATTTTGCCGTTAAAAATAAAAAATAAATAGTCTGCTATTTTATCAAGGTCGGAGGTGATGTGCGTTGACATTAAAACCGTTTTATTGTCCGTCAACACAATCTCTTTAAGGATGTCAATCAGTTCATTTCGGACCAACGGGTCGAGACCAGATGTTGGCTCATCCAGAATAAAAAGGTCAGCACCATGGGAAAGGGCCAGCACCAGTGCATATTTCATCCGCATACCCCGGGACAAATGCTTGATCTTCTGATCCTCTGGCAAGTCAAATTTGTTCATGTAAATCTGATAAGCATGATCGTCCCATGTTGAATACATCGGAGCAATCAGACGTGTCATTTTTCGCAAGGTTAAATCTTCATAAAAATGACCGTCATCAAGAACAACGCCTAGCTTTGATTTGATTTCCAGATCGCTACGGACACTATCCAGACCTAAAACGGTGATTTTTCCTTCATCCGGTTTGATCATGCCCAGAATACTTTTAATGGTTGTTGTTTTTCCGGCACCATTCGGCCCGATGAAGCCAGTCAGGGTTCCTTTTTCCAGTGTCATATTAATATGCTGCAAGCTGAAATCATGATAGTTTTTACATAGGTTGTTTATTTCTAAAACCACATTCACTTTTATTCCTCCCTGATTAACACGTCGATAATATTTTTTAAATCCTCGCCTGAAATGTCGACAGGCTTAGCATAGTCAAGGATATCGGTTAGCTTTTTCTCAATTTCCATCAATCGGGTTTCGCGCAAAAGCTCCATGTTCTGGGGTGCAACAAAAGAACCTTTACCCATCATATTAATGGTAAATCCTTCAGCTTCGAGGCTATCATAGGCTTTTCGTGTCGTAATCACGCTGACATTCAAATCCTTTGCCAAGCCTCTGACAGAAGGCAGAATATCGCCCTCTTTTAATTCCCCAGCCAGGATAGCGGATTTAATTTGGTTCATAATCTGCTCGTAAATCGGTACTTCGGCAGAATTTATAATAATGATGTTCAATCTCCGATCACCTCCAGAGTTGGATAGTGTGCATGCACTATAAGCACAGTTTAGTCGATGATCATATTAATGTCAAGAGGTTAAAAACCAGAGCACGCAAATTAAGTAGCTGTAGGCGTTCATTGAATGTGCTAAATAGCATGCTTCTCTTGTAAAATATCATCAAATATAATATTATGCATGCATGGGCATAAAAAGTTAGGGTGTTCGATTCATAGTGTGATTGTGAGGGAAAAAATGGAACCAGTAAATACATTAAAGGAAATGAATCAACTGATTCATAAAAATGACATGTTGCTGGTTTATTTTGGCAGCAACACCTGCGGCGTGTCGGGATCTTCAGCCCATAATTGAGGTAATGATTAACCGCTATCCAAATATTCGGGCGGTTAAGGTTGACGTCCAAACCTTGTTGGAATTTACGGCCAGTTATTCGAGCAGCTGGTGGCCTGGCTCAACTTATACTAACCAGATCAACGAAAGGATAATGAGGAGCAAAAAATGAAGATTCGACATACGCAAATTGAAGATATCCCGGGGATTGAAGAAATTTACAGCCATGCCCGCACCATGATGGCCGCGATGGGCAATCCCCATCAATGGGTTGATGGTTATCCCCAACCAAGCCTGATTGAAGATGACATCAAAAAGCAGATCAGTTATGTCTGTGAAGTTGACGGTCGGATCGAGGCGGTGTTTGTGCTGCTACGGGAAGGCGATCCTGACTATAACCGGATTTTTGACGGACAGTGGCGAAATGATGACCCGTACGTTGCCATCCATCGGGTGGCCAGTGCCGGCAATGTAGCCGGACTAACCAGGGCGATTTTTGACTGGTGCGAAAAAATCTGTCCCAATATCCGGATTGATACCCATCGGGACAATCGGATCATGCAACGTGTCCTCACTAAGAATGGTTTTACTTATTGCGGTCTGATTTATCTCAAGAGTGGGGCTGAACGGCTGGCCTATCAACGTGTCGGCAAGAAGTGAGATCGGTAGGGAGCGTCGCCACCAGGCCTACTTCAGGCACCAAGGCCAGGAACGCTTAACGCTTGCCAGGAGCCGGCTGGTCATGGGGGAGTGCGTCACGGTCGGCAAAGACTTTTTTGGCAACTGCAACGGCGTTTAAAACTTTCGGAAATCCGGTGTAGGGGATACATTGAATAAAGGCTTCAATAATTTTCTCTGGTAGAATCCCGACATTTAAGGCACCATTAATATGTACGTCCAGCTGAGGTTCACAGCCGCCAGCGGTCAGCAGGCTGGTGATGGTGATCAGTTCCCGTTCCGCAAGGGTCAGCCCCGGCCGGGGGTAGATATCGCCAAAGGCGAATTCGATAATGTAATTGCCCAGGTCGGGCGCGATTGTTTTAAGTGATTCGATCACTTTTTCGCCGCCAACTCCATCAATTTTTCTTAACTGCTCGATGCCAATTTGATAACGTGTTTGATCCATTGTAATTACCTCCAAAATTCTTTATACTATCAGTATAGTGCTTAGACTATGCTCTAAGTCAACCCTCTTTTTGAAAGGTTTTATTATGATTATCAGCGAAATGGCCCAACTGACCAAGATCAGTGAATATACCCTGCGATATTATGAAAAGAAGGAATTGATTACCGTTTCCCGTGATGCCCGGGGTCGACGTAATTATGATGAAAACGATATTGAATGGATTCGTTTCATAAAACGACTAAAAGAGACCGGGATGCCGTTGCGAGAGATTAAAAAATATTCCGATTTGAGAGCCGAGGGCGATCAGACCATCCCCGAACGACTGGCGATGCTTGAAGCCCACCGCTTATTCGTTGTTGCGGAACAGCAAAAATGGGCTCAAAATCTTTGTAACCTTGATGCAAAAATAGAGTATTATGCTACAATACCGTTAACAACTGATAAAACAAAATTTTAGATTTAAAAAGGAGAAAGTTATGAAGTTTTCATGGGTAACAGTCACCGTCAAAGATATGGATGAATCGATCCGGTTTTATACCGATATTGTGGGATTGACGGTGGACAGCCGCAGGCTGGCCGGGCCAGATCTTGAACTGGCTTTTTTAGGGGATGGCGAAACCAAGTTGGAACTGATTTACAATAAGACCATCCCGGCGACAAGCATTGACGCCAACATTTCGCTGGGATTTGAAGTCAGTTCACTGGAGCAAACGATGGCAGAATTAGAAGAAAAAGGTATCCAGCACAGCGTTCCGTTTCAGCCCGCACCGCAGATCAGGTACCTCTTTATCAGCGACCCCAATGGGCTTAAGATTCAGCTGCTGGAGCACCTGTAAAATACCTCAAAAGAACCGGTTGACTATTATAAAGTCTCAAAGCTTAGTGTTATCTCTAGTGGCGAACCGGGCAGCATATCTTCACCCTGGGAACTGGTGCCACCGGAGCTGGAAGTTTACAAAGAAAGAGGACACCGCAGACTGGCGGCAAGAACCTATGATACGAAGTGTCGCAGTTGTATATGGGGGTGTAGAATGCCAGTTGAGATTATTGTCGATAATTGGAATCCGAGAGGGCTAAGAAAGTATCGGTTTGAGGCTTTCTGTTATGGTCCTTTAAGTTGCAAGCTGCATAAGTCTGGACCTAACCGTAAGGTGGAAGGTCGGAATGGTATGGTGTACGTAGAGGAAGATTGGGTAGACCAGATGGCAGTAGAGCATCGCGGAGAAGATGAGTAGATCGGTGATAATAATTTGATGGCAGCTCAAATAATAATCGGCCTTGATGCCTGGCACACTTAACCAATTTGAAAGGTCTTACCAGTGGTAAGAAAGGTAAATAACAATGAAAATAGAAATTTGGTCAGATTATAGTTGTCCTTTTTGTTATATTGGGGAAAGAAAGCTTGCCTTAGCCCTTGAGAAAACAGGCATAACAGAAGACGTTGAGATCGTCTTTTACTCGTTTGAATTAGATCCGAACGCAAAGAAGAGCTATGAAGAGAACATTAATCAATTGCTCGCTAAGAAATATGGGATGAGCATCGAACAAGCAATAGCCGCTAATAATAATATTATCAATGTTGCAAAAGAAGTTGACCTGGAATTCAATTTTGACAAATTGCAGCCGACCAATACCTTTGATGCCCATCGTTTGTCACATTATGCCAAGGAGAAAGGCAAGTTGATGGCATATACAGAAGCTGTGATGAAAGGCTATTTTACCGATTCAGTAAACATTTCAGATTTTGACGTGTTAACTACAATTGCAGGTGAAGTGGGATTAGATAAAACAGAAGCACTACGCATTTTAGAATCATCAGCCTTTGCAAAAGAAGTCAGACAAGATCAGTCGAATGCACATTCGCGCCAAATAAATGGTGTGCCATACTTCTTGTTTAATGGAAAAGAGGTCATAAATGGAGCACAATCAGTTGATACTTTTGTGGCCGTAATTGAAGAATTGAAATAAGTTTAAAAGCGGTTTTAAAGATCGTCAATCTAACAATAATCTCTGGCAGTCGTTTCCGGCCGGATTTTTGACGGGCAGCTCGGTCAGACTTTTACTAATTGCTAAAATACACAGAAAGCGTCCCTGTCCTAAATGTAGCGAATAGACCTTGAACAAAATCAGGGATTAAGAAAAGCTAGCCGGAGAACAGAAGGTCATCTTTGTTTTACCAAGATGAGGGATTAAGAATTTGTAAAGAGGGAAGTTAAGCGAATGAAATCCAGAAAAGTAAAGACTTGTCTGATCGTGCTGCTCATTCTAATTTTTGGTTTATCAACGTCGGGAATAGCAGCATTGGAAAAGAGCGAAACAGATCTTGATGCTCAGAATTTTCAACAAAAAACAGACCCGGAGCTGCTGGAGATGATCGCATGGAAGGGTGCTATTGCCAATAAAGAGACGGGTGAATCCATTGAATTCAACTCGCAAGAGGATAAAGATCTGGTGACTCAAAGCACAGAACCCCAACTCGTTTATTTCAATGATGGTACCGGAGAGAAACATTATTATCAGGATATCATTGTCAGTTTGCCCAAAAATGTTGATCAAAGTGGTTCTGGCACCGAAATCAGCAGTCCCAGAACAGATGAAGATGATGTGATTTCGGTGGTGCTGGGGATGCGCTATGCTACGGGAGACTTTGGAATTTATCGAGTTGTTCGGATCGACGGCGTTTATGTTGATTGGGAAATAACAGATCCAACTGTTCGCCTGCAAGATGTAGAATTAGGATACCGGATTAGCAATGGCATTGGGGTGGAAAATGGTGCCGTCAATGAGCTGGTACTATGGGATCTTGAAACAGCATCCAATTCCTACGAAACAGAACGAATTGCTCCTAGTCCATGGTTCCTTCGGACGAAAGACTTTGTTCATTGTCGGACCATTTTCTCGGGAAATTTGATCAATGAAAACGGCGATTCCCGGTCGATAGTATTGGAATACGATTATAGTAATTAAGGAGTGCGAAAATGACGATCAGTATGGTACAACGTAAAAAGAAAATAATGCAGTGGAGTTATACGTTATTAATTTGGGTGATCCCATTTTTATACCTGACCCTGTTCCCTTATCTTTTAAACTACACAAAATATTTAGCCCGGGATGAAATCTCCTTTGGTCCCAATGCCAGCAATTTTTATCAGAATTTATCGGTTTTTATTCTACCCATCGTGTTTAATGTGTTTATTGGTGCGGGCATCTTTATTTTGGGATCCGGCATTAAAAACGATAGCGGTAAGGCGATCCGTGTCGGTTGTATTCTGGGCGTGGTTTATTCATTTTTGATTCTGTTTAGTTATCTTATTTACTTTAATATTAACCTGCCGCTAATATATCAAATCTTTCGGTTGGGAATGTACACCGGGCCAGGGAATCCCAGTTTTATTCTGGTATTCTATGGGTTCTTGCTTTATCGGATTGTAAAAAAAGATCGGCCTGACAAATCAGTCAGTGACGTTGGAAATTGACATGCCAGGCGCACTTAACTTAAGATCATCCGGCTGCATGACAGCCTGATAATAAATTTATAGGAGGAAGACAATGGCATTTGAAGAAAGAAGTTTCAAATCATTTAACGAAAAGGATACAATCCAGGCTTGGATTTATAAGCCAATTCGCAAACCCCGGGGGATTGTTCAAATTGTCCACGGTTTTGGGGAACATTCACGACGCTATCTGCATATGATTCTCAAGCTGAACGAGGCCGGGTTTGTGGTTGCGGCAGATGATCATGTGGGACATGGTAAAACCGCCGCTCAATCGGGAAACTGGAGTGACTGGGGAAATAAAGGCTATCTGACCATGGCAGAAGATGAACACAGCCTGCGCCAATTGGTCCAGGCAGACTATCCCGAACTGCCTTATTTTATGTATGGTCATAGCATGGGCTCGATGATTGCTCGATCTTATGCGACAATTTATGGGGAAGGCATTGATGGTTTGCTGCTCTGCGGAACCTCGTCGATTTTTCCGAAGACTCAGGAGTTGGCGGCAGCGCTGCAAAAGTGTATTGATGAAGGTAAAGGCGAAGAAGTCGATCCGAGCTACTTAGGCGTTCTTTTTGAATGGATGACTGACCGCATCACTAATCCCCTGACCCCCAATGATTGGATCGCTGGCGATCCGGATATCGTTGCCGACCATGCCAGTGATCCCTTCAACAATTTCACCAGTCCGCCGAATATCCGCTCAACCTACGATTTTATCATGATGATTGATAGCATTATCGGAACCCAATGGGCCGAGAAAGTTCCGGCTGCCATTCCGGTTTATAATATTGCCGGTGATCAGGACCCTGTCGGTCTTTACGGAGAAGGTGTCTATGCGGTGTCAAACTGGCTGGCAGATACCGGAAATCAGGTCAAGACAAAGATTTATTCCGGCTATCGTCATGAAATCCACAATTATCGGGATATTCGTGACGCGGTCGAAGACGGCATGATCGACTTCATCAATGCGATCATTGCGACGAAGGAAAGCTGATTTACACGGCAGAAGTGTGATTGTGAGGGAATAAGATGTTTATAATCCACGGTACCAGCCATACTTAACTTAGTTGAAAGGTCTTACCTTTGGTAAGCATGACGAGGTAAAACGGGCAATATTATATAGCTTCAATAGTATCAGGTAATGACCACAACAATCTTAATTCAATTAAGTATCCAATGGAAAGGAAACCGTAAATATGACTCAACAAACCAACAAAACCGATTTTGATTTACTACTGGCGATGCGCCATGATAATGGTGCGGATTTTTGGGCAACTCCGGATGGTCGTCTCGGCATTGAAAAACCAATCAGCACCTTGACAGCTTTGATGATCATCAGTGAATTAAATATTAGTGAAGATTCTGAGGCGTTGCGAGGGGCTGCGGATTTGGTGCTGGCAGCAATCAGGGAAGATGGTCGGGTGCGGATTGCGCCAAAAGCTGCCATCTATCCCTGTCATACAGCACATGCGGCAGCAGCCCTTTGTCGTAATGGTTATGCCGAAGACAAAAGGGTTCAGTCGATCTTTACCTGGCTCTTAGCGAATCGATTTAAAGATGGCGGATGGCGGTGTAATAAATTCATTTATGGTCGGGGTCCGGAAACGGAATTTTCAAATCCCAATGTTACACTTCTGGCCTTGGATGCCTTTCGATTTTCAAAAAAATATCTGGACAGCAAAGAACTGGACGACGCGGTAGAAACCCTTCTTGATCATTGGACTGTAAAAACACCAGTGGGTCCCTGTCATTATGGAATGGGAAGTCTGTTTATGCAGGTTGAATATCCATTTTTAAGGTATAATCTTTTTTATTATACTTATGTGCTGTCTTTTTACCCAAAGGCCCAACAAGATCAACGGTTTAAAGCAGCGTTTGAAGCACTTAGCCAAAAACTGGATGATCAACAGATGTTGAAAGTCGAACATCCTAACCGAAAAATCAGTCATTTTAGGTTCTGTCAAAAAGGATGTCCTTCTGAATCCGCCACCAGCAGATACGGTGAAATCGTCAAAAACATAACCATCAGACCGGTTTAAATTATTGGTGAAAAGATGTCGGTTCAAGGAAGTATGCATGTTTAAACAAATTAAAAATCATGGGCTCATTATGACAATTTTAAAAACGATATACCTGGCTGGTATCGTTGAGATTGATAAAAAGAGACAAGCTTTGACAGATTCAGGTCCAATGTCTAGAATTATCCGATCAAAATATCAGGACAAGCCACTGTTTTTTATGGTTGAACGAATGATTTCTTTCATTGTCGAGATGCCAGCGTCTTTATGAACATAATTTGCGGCTCCCAGTTCAAGGCACTCTTTGATTTCGTCAAGATCACTAATTGATGAAATCATAATAATGATGAAATCTGGATTCAGATCGAGTAAAATTTCGATCAGTTCTGTTCCAGAGTGACCAGGCATGTTGATATCGAGAAAAATGAGGTCAGGGTAGCTTGTCGTGTCAAGATCAGCTAAAAGTTCATCGCCACTGGCATATTCCTTCACAACAGACAGATTAAGCTCCTGGCAGATATTATGAAGAATTTTTCTTGAAAAAATACTATCATCAGCAATAGTGCATGTTAATTTTTGAATGTCCATTCAGATTATCTCCTTTTAAACACGATCATTCTGGTTGATTGAACGATTACTGTCGATATCACATTCAGTATTACAATTTTTTTTTCGAATTGATGATACCGGAAACTCGCCCTGAAACAGAATACCAATGCGAACCAAAAAAGCTCCTAATAAGATATAGCCCATTAATGATTGAACAAGAATGACAATATGTCCAATATAAGAAGTAGGATTCGCATTAATCTCACCAAAACCAAGGCCTGTCATGACAATGACTGAAAAATAGAAAGACCTAATTAAAACAAGAAAATGATTGCTTGACTGATTAATAACCAGATCATTAGTAAAGTGTGGGAAAATAGTATAGATTAGAGCAAAACCCAAAGTAGTTGCCAGAAACACTAAAATTAAACGAATCGTTGATGAACCATAATCGGTAATCCACCAGAAAAACTTGACTACCGGATTGATGATGGAATTACCTAAACTTTTTAAAAGTTTGAAAAAATTAACTATGGGGTTATGTTTGAATGTTTTTATATAGTCTGCGGTTGCAAGTCTTTTTTCTTCATACCAGTTTTCCCACCAGATACGGCGGATGTTACATTGGAAGCTTGACAATAAGACTGGCTCGATTCTACAACTGCTTAGCCCAACACCGGTAAAATTAGTTTTCCGATCATAATAGCAATCCCAAAATATTGTTTCGCCATCGACGGAAATGGCAGAGAAATCAGTATCATACATCTGTACATTTTTCATATCACATCCGAAAAAATCAGAATAGGTAAACGAACTGCCGGTTAAGCAAGTGTCATAAAATGAAACATGAAGGAAATTGGCATAATCTGCTTGAGTATGAGCCATGTAGCTTTGATGTATTTTACTTTTAGAAAAGTTTGCGTAACGTAAGTCACAATGATTAAAACGGGTTGTGACAAAATTACCATCGGTCAGGGTGGCCTGAACCATACTGCATTCCTCGAAGGTTGCGCCAAATGCTTGAACCTTATCGATTTGACACGAATCAAAGACGCAGTTTTTAAAGACTGATTCGGAAAAGTTGGCATCACAAAAAGAAATCTTGCGAAAGTTAAATCCGGTCAATTCAATAGAGGTGAGTACTTTGTGATCAAAATTTATTGACAATTTTCTGTTTCTCCGGCGGAAAGTGTTCCAATCATTGCTTTTATTCTGTTCGATACAGTCAAGCAAATATAAAAAAATATCAAATTCATTATTTTGATCCATAAAGATGACCTCGCTATTCGTATGATTCTTGGAAGGTTTGCTCTCCTATTTTTAAGGAGAGTACTTAATAAATACCCTGGATCCAGATGAATAACCAAGAAGGGAAAATTTTGTTAAAAATCTGACGCAAATTTTAAAATACGCTGCAAATTCATAGATTATAAGGTTTGAATTTATATAATAAGATAAAAAAATATAAGCGGATTAGTTTTGTCAGCGAAATTGACGGACAGATTAAGGTGATGTTCGCACTACTTTCGCAAGGAATTTTGACCGCGATCGGGTTTACACGTTAATTGACAAATTCTTAAGAGAAGAAGCTTAATTGTAGAAAGAAGGTATCAATTGAAATTAATAAAACGGATTATTATTTGGCTCATCGTGGCTATAATTCTAACCGGTTTACCAATTGGAGTGGTCGCAGCCAGTCAAGGCATCCAAAGTTATAGTCAAGTCAATGATTTAGATTATGATGCTAAGATTGATGACCAAATCGTTATCATTTATCAGAATGAAGGCACGATTAAGGATCTGGGGCTGACGACGAATCAGATTGAAGCCGGCGAAAAACTAAATGATCGGGTTGATATTATCAAGGTCAAGGATGGAAGTCAGGCTGATGCGCTGGTTTTAGAGCTTTTAAAGAATCCCCATGTGCTGGCTGCTCAAAAAAATGCTTACCTCAAATTAACGAGCGTACCAAATGATCCAATGTTATCCGAAGCCTGGCAATTTGAAGCGGTCGGCGCCGATAAGACCTGGGATCAGGTTAACAATAAAGAGTCAGTCGTCGTCGCGGTCCTTGATACCGGTCTTAATACCAAACACCCGGATATCATCGGCAAGTCTGTCGACGGTTATGATTATGTCACAGGACAAACGGCGACGATCGATGAGGTTGGCCATGGCACTGCGATCAGTGGCTGTATTGCGGCGATTGCCAATAATGAGATTGGCATCACCGGAGTGGCCGGCATCGCGAATATTAAAATCGCTCCATACCGGGTTGGGGGTGAAACGGTCGATGATTACGAGGTCAATCTGGGTTATGCTTGTGCCGCCCTTTATCATGCGGCCAATCGCCCCGAGGTGCGGGCGATCAATATGAGCTTTGCGGGATATGAGGTGTCGCCGGTTCTGGAGACGGCCATCGCTTATGCGGCCAGTGCGGGTAAGATTTTAGTGGCGGCTTCCGGAAATGATGGCGCCGTTCCAGAAAAAGCTGGGAAAATTACGATACCTTCTGCCTATGACGGGGTCATTTCGGTCGGTGCCACGGATCGTGACAATGTGATTGGCGATTTTTCCCAGTATAACGAAAGGGTTGATCTGTGTGCACCAGGTGTTGAGACCACGACTCTGTGGGCTCAGGATGATTATATCACGGAGTCCGGGACATCCCTTTCATGTCCTGTTGTAACGGGTGCCTGTGCGGTTCTGGTGGCAGCGGATGCAACGCTTTCGGCAGCTGAGGTCGAGGCGGTGTTAAAAGAAACGGCCATCGACCTGGGTGTAAACGGTCGTGACGATCACTATGGTTATGGTTTGATTCAACTGGATCAAGCTCTGGCCCAGGTCATATCGAAAGATCCCGTGGTGAGCACCGCCTATCGTACCCATGTTCAAAATGACGGCTGGCAGGCGCTGGTGAACAATGGTCAAATCAGCGGCAGCGAGGGTGAAGCCCTGCGCTTAGAAGCCATTGAACTGAACGCCAGTGCCAGCAACTATGATATTGGTGTTCGTTATCAAACCCATGTTCAGAATCTAGGCTGGCAGGATTTTGTGGAAAATGGAGCTTTAAGCGGTACGACGGGGGAATCGCTGCGCCTGGAAGCCATTAAGATAGAGTTAACCGGGGCGGATGCCGATCTTTTTGATGTTTACTATCAGGTCCATGTCCAGGATATCGGTTGGATGGATTGGGCAAAGAATGGAGAGCCAGCCGGAACCGAAGGTTTTGGATACCGCCTGGAAGGGATTAAGGTTCAAGTGGGATTAAAATGATCGAAGAACTCAAGTTATTGTTGTCTAAAAACGACGTGGATTTTGAAATATTGGCAAATAAAAAGCCCATTTTAACCGTTGCTGATGCAAAGGGTGTTTATCGGATTGAGGAAACAGCACCGACAATAATTATCAAAAGTGAAAAAGGGTATTTCGCTTTGCTTTTATCAGGTGACCGCGGCCGGATCGATTTCAAACAGATCAAGAAAATGCTGGGCTGCAAGAATGTACGGATGGCAAACCTGGAAGAGGTTCGCGAAACAACTGGCTTTGATGCGGGAAATGTACCCATGGTAGGCCATCACCTGCCATGTCTGCTTGATCGTCATTTGTTGTGCTATTCCTATGTTTACGGTGGCTGCGGTGATGCCGACTACACGTTAAAAATGAACCCAAATGATCTCTTCAAGATCATTGATATTGTGGTAGAGATTGACGATTAGATAGCGATGCCTGAATATCTATAATAGCTAGATTGGATAAGTACCAAGTCAACTTGCTTGCGGTAGTTTACCGAAATAGGGGCTTGCAGGAAAAGGTTACCATCGCAATTATTTGCGAATGGTTTTACGATCATTTAAAGTGTTTAACAACTCACAGGTGTCAATCCTGTGAGTTGTTTTTTAGCAAAATATCTGTTAAAATCTTTCCCTCCACGCGATTAAATGTTACAATAAATCAATTCAACCGGTTAGGTGGAAGCCAACCAGTATCGTCGCCGCTATAGGTAATCGATCCACTTGGACATAGGTTACCGCATCCATGACATTGATCAACGCAGCCATCTGGATAAATGACATGAGCTGAAGGAGCCTTCTGGGTATCATATACATCATGGCTACATTTTTCGGTGCAACTACCGCAACTAATACAAGAATCATAATCAATAACCGGGTACCATTGTTTTGCCATATAAACTCTCCTCATATTCAAGATTCACTTAATATTAAACTACAAAAACACCTAAAAATCAATCAGAAGCCTCTTAGGGAGTGGATCTTTCATTATTCGAATGATTTTTTTATTATCTGATAAGGAAGAATAATGTAGATTCAATTCAAAGTTCAGTCAATCGATAAGCTGTGACCCTGGTATCTCTTGTCTTAAAAACAGTGCCATGACTTTTCACAAAAAATAATTTTTAAAAAAAGGAGATGAAATGAAAAAAATCAAAGCAATTCAAAGAATAGTCCTGTTTATGGCACTATTATTGGTGGTTAGTTTAACCGGTTGTGCGAATTCAAATGCCGGAAAAACGGTTAAGCCGAGTGTGTCTGAGGACTATTATGGTGCCATTAATTATGACCTGCTAGGGGAAAAGACGATTCCGCCAACCGAAGGATCGTGGTCCTTCTTCTATGAATTGGGCGAAAAAACATCAGTCCAGCTTCAGGAGATAGTCACCGAATTGTCAAATAGCAAAGAAACCTATCCCAAGGGCAGCAGTGAACAAAAAATAAGTGATTTATACGACTGTGCTATTGATCTGGACGATCGCAACGCTCGGGGTCTGACCGTCGTTACGCCCTATCTTGAGCAGATTGAATCGGCCCGGAATATGGAAGAATATCTGGATGGACTAATCGCATTATCAGCAATCGGCCAGTCCAGCTTGATTAATTTTGGTTATTATCAGGATGACATGAATTCGGATACAATGATGGTTGGATTCGAGTCGATGGATGATTTAATTGGCAAAGAATACATGGAAAACGATTCAATGCAGGAGTATTGCGACGCCTACAAAGAGTACATCCAGGATATGTTAGTTCTTGGCGGTGAAGAAAAAGAGGCAGCCGGGACAAATGCCGAAGCAGTGTATGTCTTTGCCAGTACGGTGGCCGCACAGGCCTTGGCACCGGAGGAGTTTTATAATCCGGATCGCTACTATAATGTCTATAGCTATGAGCAGCTACTGGCCCTTTACGGTAATATCAATATGCAAAAGTATCTCGAGGCTCAGGGGCTTTCTCGTGAGGATCACTACGTTGTTTTTGAAGTGGATGCAATAAAACAGATCAATGCGATGTTTACCGAAGAAAACCTGCCGGTACTGAAGGAGTATACAAAATTTGTCGTATTAAATGATCTGGCCGATTATGCACCGGTTGATTATCGGGATCTTAAGCTCAATATGGAAATGAAACTGGATGGCTCTACTGAGAAAAAAACCGACGAGCGGTTGGCCTTTGATGAGGTGGAAACGTTTCTTCAGTGGGAATTCGGAAAGATCTATGTAGAGAAGTACTTTGATGAAAAATCCAAGCAGGATGTTAAAACCATGGTTGCAACGCTCATCGAAGAGTACAAAGAAATCATCAACAGTCAGGATTGGATGAGCCCGGAGACAAAACAAAAAGCCATCCTGAAGCTGGATACCATGGATTTAAAAATTGGTTATCCGGATCAGTGGAGTACCATCGGCGATTATCTCCAGGTGACTGCACTAGCAGAAGGTGGTAGTTATCTGTCAAATGTGATTGAACTTCGGAAGGCGAACAGGCAATTTGACTATGATGAATATAAAAAGGGCGTCAATCGGGAGCAATGGTATATGACACCCCAGGAAGTCAATGCTTATTACAATCCGGCCAATAATGAAATCGTCTTTCCAGCGGCCATCTTGCAGGCACCATTTTTTGATAAAAATCAAAGTAATGGTAAAAATCTTGGTGGGATCGGTGCCGTCATTGCCCATGAAATCAGTCATGCTTTTGATAAAAGCGGATCTTTATATGATGAAAAGGGCAATTACAATATCTGGTGGACGGACGCAGAATATCAAAACTATGACACCTTGTCACAAAAAATCATTGATTACTACGGTAACTATACCATTTCTACCGGAGATGCTGTTGATGGCACCCTGACCCTGTCAGAAAATATTGCTGATCTGGGGGCCTTGTCCACGGTCACAGCGGTGGCCAAAAAACAGGGTGAATCGCTTGAAGATGTTTATACCAACTGGGCAACGATCTGGGCAATACTCACGACTCAGGATCTCGAGAAGAATTATTTGCTGAGCGATGTGCATGCACCGTCACCAGTACGCGTCAATGCGGTGCTCAGTTCAATCGATGTATTTTATGACATCTATGGGATTAAAGAAGGTGATAAAATGTATGTCGCTCCAGATAAACGGGTGGCGATCTGGCAGACAAAAGCAACGAAGTGATTTTGCTCTGCACGAATGAGGCAAATCATAAAAAAAGAATCAATTTCTCGTATGGTTTTGATAATATTTCTATAAGTGAATCGTAATATAAAACTGACAAAACCAACACCAGTGGACAGCAGGTCAGGCAATTACCCTTAAGATATTGGTTTAAAATGAACCACAGGGAGGCTGTAAATGGAAAATAAAATAACAAAAAGAACGGATCTGTTGGATCGGAAAGGGCATGTAATCAAGCCCGGCTATGCTACGAAAATGCTATATAACTATAACAAAGAGAATATTAAAGCCCATCCCTTCGCACTGAAGGAATGGGACTTTTATCAAATCTATTGCGGTGATTACATTCTTAAAATGACCATTGGCAACATTTCATATATAGCTAATTTTTCGGCTGAACTTTTTAATGTGACAACAAAGGAGAGTTACTCATTTTCAAGAATGAAGCCCTTGCCGCTTAAAAGCATTGTACTGCCAAATGACCCGGAGCAGCCGAGTCTTATTCGGGTTGAAGGTAAAGACTACACCATGAGCTTTGAAGTGCAGAAGACGCATCGGCAGCTAAAGCTGACGGCCAAGGACGATAAAATTGGGGCCATTAATATCGATATTGTCCTAAACAACGACATCACTAATGAAAAAATGGTGATTGCGACACCCTTTGCTAAAAAGACAAAATTTTATTTAAACTATAAAGAAAATTATTTTGGCGGAAAAGGGATCATCGCGTTTGGCCAGCGACGGATTGAACTTGATGAGAATAGCACCGCAGTCCTTGATTGGGGCAGAGGGGTGTGGCCTTTTTCACAAGAATGGTTTTGGGGCAACGGTTCAGCCATTATTGAAGGCAACCACTTTGGATTTAATATTGGCTGGGGATTTGGTGATTTAAAAAACGCTTCGGAGAATATGTTTTTCTGGAACGGGAAAGCTTATAAATTAGGCAGACTTCATACTGAAATTGACACGACGGATTATATGAAACCCTGGAAATTTCGTGATGAAGAGGGAAAATTTCAGTTTGTGATGACACCAATTTACGATCAGGTGACGGATACTAAAGTTGCATTTATTCAAATGTACTGTCATCAGTTATTCGGATCTTTTGACGGATTTGTGATGTTGCCAGACGGTAAAAAAGTTATCATAAATAATCTGTTGGCATTTTGTGAACATGCAAAAAACAGATGGTAGATAAGCAAAAAAGAAGGTGACAGAATGCTGCTGATAGTGCTTGGCTTAACTTAACGTAGGGGTTTAACTATTAATTTAGAAAGTAATTTTTTAGAGACGTTTTGTTTGTCATATTCCATGTTGCACAATTGGAATTGACATTCAAAACGTCTCGCTATTATTGCTTGTTTTTTACCAAATTATTTAGTTCAGCAGCTTTCTTTTTAGCATCGAACCTTGCGTACACATAGAAAGCAATGGTGTGAAGCACAAGAGAAAGGATCAGCATGCCGGGAATCCACGGAGCAATAAAATAAAACATTTCAAAAGAGAAAAGCCAAACAGCGGTCAAGCCCCCTGCAATATTCAAAAAAGAAGTAATTAAAATATTGGTGATTGGTTTTAAGGTCAGGTAGTTCCACAAACCACTGTAGACTATACCAAATAAAAGTGCGACAATTGTGGAAATCCCGATTAAGTTCCAAAGATAACTCAATGCGATGGTTTGGCCATTAAAGAAAATGGTGAGAAGCAGTGTGATCCAGACCGAGGTAACGGCAAATACCTGAAAGAACGATTGTTTTAAATTTTTGATCATGATAGAGCCCTCCTAAAGTTTTGAATGTAATGCCGGCTTATAAAATAAGTGGAACCGTCGCTTAAACTTACTTCAATTCTGGCATTTGTTGTGGGTGCAAATTGCTTTACTTCTTTAATATTGATGATTGTCTGATTGTTGATCCGGATAAAACCATTGTTAATAAAATCTGCCTCCGCATATTTTAGCCGTTTAGCGTATAAATACATCTCACCGGTCGTTAGTCGTAAATTACACATGCGTTCCTCTGATTCGACAATCAGAATGGCTTGAATCGGCACTTGGATATTCCGGTTATTTAGTGTATTAACTGCGGTGATGAATTTTTCGTTTTTTTGGATAGCCGTCTCAATTTGTTGTTTTATCCCTGGCTCCTTTGGATGCGTAAAAATAAGTGCCGTTTCGGCAGCAATGTTGGTATCAGTTTTAAATATCAGTTTCATTCGTTTCCCTCCTACAATTTATATACTAAAGCATTTTTTTATCAAAAACCAGTTTTTTTCGTTTTGATGCAATATTGGTTTAGTTTCTTGCAGAGCGTGTAAATTCCCCCCCGCACTTAGCTTAATCCGTTTTTGGGGCAAAATAAAACAGGCGATATGAGCATGCCTCATATCACCTGTCACCTAAAAGGTTACAGCTTAAACAAATCGGTGCTGAGATACTTTTCGCCACGGTCCGGGAAGATCACCACAATCAGACCGGAATCAATTTTTTTAGCCACTTCGGTAGCGGCATACATCGCCGCACCACTGCTCATGCCGACAAAGATGCCTTCTTTTTTGACAATTTGACGGGCAAAATCAAAGGCGATCTCCGATTCAACCATGATATGTAAATCAATCTCATCGGGTTGATAGATGGCCGGAACAATAGCTTCTTCCATGTTTTTAAGACCCTGGATGTAATGACCAAGCACCGGCTGGGCTTCTACAATTTTCACATCCGGATTGTGCCGACGAAGTCCCATGCCAACGCCCATAATGGTGCCGGAGGTCCCTAAAGAGGAAACAAAGTGGGTAACCTTGCCTTGCGTCTGTTCCCAGATTTCCTCGGCTGTGGTGGAATAGTGGGCGAGCTTGTTATAGTGATTGCTGAATTGATCCGGATTAAAATAACGCTCCGGATAGGCGGCAACTAATTCCCGCACCTTACGAATTGCACCATCGGTTCCTTCGGTCGGTGAGGTCAGCGTGACGGTCGCACCAAAGGCTTGAATCATTTTACGGCGTTCAATCGAGACCGCTTCGCTCATGACGATTTCCAGCTGATAGCCCTTGACGGCAGCGATCATCGCCAAACCAATCCCGGTATTTCCACTGGTCGGTTCGATAATGATCATGTCTTTGGTTAAGACACCTTCGGCTTCAGCCTGCTCAACCATTTTAAGGGCAATCCGATCCTTAATACTGCCAGTTGGATTAAAACCTTCGAATTTCGCCAGGATTTCCACATTAGGGTTAGGATTTAAATGATTAATCCGAACCATCGGGGTATTACCGATGGTTTCTAAAATATTATTATAAATAAGTTTCTGCAATTGAGTAGTCCTTTCTATTGATAGAATCAGTGCATAACTTATTATAGTACAAAAATAAAGTGAAATACAATCATTTTCAGAACCGTTTGAGTAAAACGAATTGGACAGGTAGATCTGAGCGTGCTTAAAATTTAGTTGCACTTAAATTAGCTGATTGATTAATTTTTACTAATATGTTATGATAACGTTAACAAAACCTGATCAGAAGCGAATACAAAAATGACTTGGTTGCTCATTTTTAGATTACGAGGAGGTAATGAGATGTTTCAGGGCGGTTATATGGGAAAAGTGTTGCGAGTAAACCTCACAACAAAAACAGTATCGGTTGAAGATTTGCCGGAAAAGATTGCCAGAGATTATATTGGCGGCGCCGGCTTTGGGGTGAAATACCTTTTTGATGAGGTTCCGGGTGAGGTGGATCCCCTGGGGCCCGATAACAAGCTGATTTTTGCGCCAGGTCCTTTGAGCGGGACCTCGGCACCCTGTGCCAGCCGAATCGCGGTAACGACCAAATCCCCTTTGACTGGGGCAGTGGGAATGTCTTTGTCTGGGGGTTATTTTCCAGTTGAACTGAAATTTGCCGGCTACGACGTGCTAATCATTGAGGGAAAATCAGAAACCCCGGTTTATCTTCATATTAAGGACGATAAGGTGTCGATAAAAAATGCCGAA
Source organism: Acetobacterium carbinolicum (assembly GCF_047456275.1). Classification (GTDB taxonomy): domain Bacteria; phylum Bacillota; class Clostridia; order Eubacteriales; family Eubacteriaceae; genus Acetobacterium; species Acetobacterium carbinolicum. The sequence goes on along the minus strand of NZ_CP173357.1, from coordinate 2,159,741 downwards.
AAAATTTGGGGGATGGATACGCAGATCACTCAGACGATCATCAAGCAGGATGTGAATGATCAGAACACTCGGATTGCCTGTATTGGCCAAGCCGGTGAAAATCTGTCGAAGATGGCGGCGATTATTAATGAGCGCCGGGCCTTTGGTCGTAAAGGCGTGGGCGCGGTGATGGGCTCAAAGAATCTAAAGGCCATCGCCATAAGGGGAACTCAGGAGGTGCCCATTGCCGACCCTGAAGCCTTCGCGGCGGCCCGTAAGTTCATGTTGGGGGCCATGAAAGAAAGTCCGGTTTTGTATCCCGAGTTTTCGAAGCTGGGGACCCCAATGGTAGTGGATGCGACCTCTGCCATGGGGATGTTTCCATCTGAAAACTTTCGGACCACCGGCGAAAAAGATTATTCGACTTCCATTGGAGTCGAAGCCAGCACAAGCCGTAACAAGGGCAACGAACATTGTTATGGTTGTCCAGTAGGTTGTACCCAGCTGAAACTGGCCAAGGGTAAACGTTATGAAGGTGGCATGTCGGATCCTGAATACGAAACCTATTACAGCCTTGGCGGTGTGGTCGGGGTAGAAAACGTCGATAGCATTATTTACAATGATATGATATGCGACAAGTATGGCTTAGATACCATGTCAGTGGGGGTCACCATTGCCTTAGCCATGGAGCTTTTTGAGCGCGGATTACTCAGTGAGAAAGACACGCAAGGGTTTGATTTACGCTTTGGAAATCATGAGGTAGTGACTCAGTTGATTGAAGAAATTGCCTTCCGACGAGAAGGACTTGGAGAGCTGCTTTGCGATGGCTCACGGGTTATGGCACAAAAAATTGGCGGCGACGCCAGTGATTTTGCCATGCATATCAAAGGATTGGAGTTGCCAGCCTATGATCCCCGGGGTGCTAAGGCTCATGGTCTGAATTTTGCCACCAGTTATACGGGAGCCGACCATAATCGGGGTTATGCCTTTCAGGAGATATTTGGGATTCCGGTACCTCAGGCCTATGATCGATTTGCCGTGGTTGGCAAGGGTTGGCTGACCAAATGGAATCAGGATATCCGCTGTGCCACCACTGATTGCCCCACCATGTGTGGCTTCTTGATGGATATGGCACTGCCGGCCATTGCTGAGCAAAACACTGCTGATCTTGTCAGCAGTGCCAGCGGTCTCGTCCTGACTAAAGAAGATGTCGGCAAGGTTGGGGAGCGGGTCAATAACCTGGCTCGAGTCTATAACATTTCAGCCGGTTTTACCCGGGCGGATGATAACTTTCCCAAACGAATCATGGAAGAAGCCATCAAAGAAGGCGGCTCCAAAGGACAATTGATACCCGAAGCTGATCTGGAAATCATGCTCAACGAATATTATGATGCCAGAAATTGGAGCCAAGACGGGGTGCCGACTCGAGAAAAATTAGTCGAACTTGATCTGCCTGAAGCTGTAACCCTGCTAGAAAAACGAAATATGTTATAAAAAAGAATGATTGGAAAAAATGATTGCGATACACATTACCACCATCATGGGTTTAAAAGCTCTGATGGGTGAAAAAAAAGACCAGACCATCGTGCTTTCAGAGGGTGATACGGTTCGGGATGCCCTGAATCAACTTTGTAACAGCTATGGCCCAGCATTAAATAAACGACTTTTTGATGACACCGGAGCGCTTAATCCGGGGATTGCTGTTTTTGTAAATGGCTGTGTGATCCATGCCTTAGCTGGGCTTGATAGCAGCTTGAAAAATGATGATACGGTATTAATTTTTCCGCCGGTGGGCGGCGGATAAGCGAAAAAGAGGTCAGCTTGCTGATCTCTTTTTTTAGTTAGTACATGATTAGAACCTCAGCAAAGCAATAACACTTTCTCAGAAGCGCGTTTTTTAACTGAGAAATCATAACAATCACGATAAGATTTTTATCTTATTGCTGCTTAAATTATTCTTATCGGGTAAAATAATAGAAAGTGAAATCAGAAAAATGGTTATCCATGAGACAATGAAAGGCAGAAAACGATGAAAAATGAAAATATTAAAACCTTAAAGTACTTCTTGAAAGACGATATTCGACAGGAAACTGATTTTAAAAGGACCGATCAGAACATGGGCGTCCCAGCCCCGCCGATTGAAAAACCATGTCCATTGGATGCAAAGAAAATACCTTTAATTAAGCCTGAAGCGGTTAAGATCGGTGAAGTGTCTTTAAAGACAGCCATTTTACGCCGAGAATCACGGCGTAGATTTAGCAATGAAGCCTTGTCCATTGACGAATTGTCATTTCTTCTCTGGGCCACCCAGGGAGTTCGCAAGTGGCAACAGAAAAATGCTCTGAGAACCGTTCCCTCAGCGGGAAATCGTCATGCCCTGGAAACCTATCTGGCGGTATTTAATGTGGACGGCCTGGAAACGGGAATCTATCGGTACTTGCCGTCCCAGCACCAATTAGTTCTAGAATCATCACCGGATCATCTCAAAGAAAGGATGACAGAGGCGGCATTAAATCAAAAATTTGCCGGATCAAGTGCCGTTACCTTTATCTGGACAACCATTTCCTATCGGATGGAATGGCGCTATGCTGAGGCCTCATACAAGGTAATAGCTTTGGATGCCGGACATATCTGTCAAAACCTCTATCTCGCTTGCGAAGCCATTGGTGCCGGAACCTGTGCCATCGCAGCTTACAATCAGCAAGCTGCCGATCGCCTCCTTAGTATAGATGGCGAAGATGAGTTCGTCGTTTATATGGCACCAGTTGGGAAAGTTTGATGATGGTATACAAGATCCGCTTCTTATGCAGTTTTGGTCTCCTTCTAGCATCGACGATATGTTATAATTAATGAGTAATATTTTTGAGATTGAGATTGTGGGGGAATAAATGGAACAGGTAAATACAGTAATAGAAATGAATCAACTGATTAAGACAAACGACATGTTGCTGGCATATTTTGGCAGTAACACTTGTGGCGTGTGTCGTGACCTGCAGCCAAAAATTAATGCGATGATTGATCGCTATCCAAACATTCGGGCGGTTAAGGTTGATGTGCAAAACTTGTCGGAATTATCGGCTAGTTTTCACATCTTTTCAGCTCCGGTTGTGATGTTGTTCATTCAAGGTAAAGAAACAGTAAGAGAAGCTGGTATTATTAGTCTGAACAGTCTCGAAGAAAAAATCTCCAGATACTATCAGCTTTTTTATTTGGAGGCGACGCAATCGTAGGATAAAAGATCGGTGACTGTTTGATAAACGATGGTTTTGTTATTAAAAAGAAGGCATCTCTTTTACCGAAGTAAACACTTTAACTAGGGTTATTAACACAACCAAATTTTGCAACTAGGATTGAAAAAACCGGGTATTTAAGTTAAACTTAACTAGTAAAGTGAATCAACGCAGAAACTGGAGACAAAATGGAAATCAGCAATAAAATAAAATGTAATATTAAAGATACCGCCCTGATCTTCGAAGGTGGGGGAATGCGTGCCAGCTATACCGCTGGATTTTTGAATAATCTATTGGAAAACCATCTTTATTTCGACTATGTTGCTGGAATATCGGCTGGCTCAAGCCATAGTGTTAATTATTTATCCCGGGATCCTGAAAGAGCTCGACGCTCTTTTGTGGAAATCGCCCAAGATCCTAATTTTGGTGGCTGGAAGTCCTTTTTAAAAGGTGATGGATTTTTCAGATCCCAATATCTTTACGAAGAAACATCTCTACCTGGCGGGGTTCTGCCGCTGGATTTTGAAACCTTTATGGAGAATCCCGCCCAATTGCGAATAGGAATGTTTGAACGCAGTTTAGGAAAAGTTATTTATTATACCAAGGATGATATTAAAGATATCAAAGATCTAATGAAAATTGTTCGGGCATCCTCCTCACTGCCAATTTTTATGCCACCAACCCATTATGACGGTCAGTCCTTTGTTGACGGCGGATTGGGTGGAGGCATTGCCCTGGATATTGCAAAACAAGACGGATATCAGAAATTCTTTGTTGTGTTAACGCGGGAAAAAGGTTATCGAAAATCCTCGATTAGGTTTAAGCGATCCATCAAAGCTTATTATCATAACTATCCCAAGGTGGCTCGGGCGATGCTACGCCGCCATGTGATTTATAACAAGACCTTAGATGAATTGGAAGCCCTGGAGCGCAAAGGACAGGCTTTTCTGGTTTATCCGGAGACCATGCCAGTGTCAAACCGCGAGATTGACTTTGAGAAACTTTTCCAAAGCTATCAGCTCGGCTATGCACAGGGAAAACGGGATGTTCCGGAATGGAAACACTTTCTAAAAATTGACTAAAAATCTCAACGCGCTTTTATAAAATAGGAAAGCTAAGTTATTTCATTTTAAAAGAACACCAGGACTCTTGTCTTGACGATTTGATTAAGATACAATGAAATCAAGTTTATCTTTCAATTATAAATAAGGAGTTCTTACCTTGAACAATATTACAAAAGATACAAAAAAAACAATTATATATATCACCGGAGTATTTTTTGTCCTCAGTTTGGTGTATTTTTTGATCACTCTGGTAATCCAGATTAATATCGACACCGTTCAAAAAAATGAAATTATGACACAGGAAGAACAGCTGGTCGATGTGGAGAAAACCATTGTCGCTAATAAGGTCAATCGGCTGGTAACTGATCTGTTGTACGTCACCGATGCCTTGAAACTGGGCGATAACGCCCGCGGTGATTATACCGATGTTGAAGATCACTGGTTGGCTTTTTCAAACCGCAAAATGATCTATGATCAGATTCGCTTTATTGACGTGGATGGCAATGAAGTGATTCGGGTAAATTATGCCGATACCGGTGCCACTCTCGTTGACAGTGATGATCTCCAGAACAAGGCAGACCGCTATTATTTTACCGAAACGATTGATCTGGATGATAATCAGATCTATGTCTCAAAACTCGACTTAAACATGGAAAATAATCAGATTGTGCAGCCTATTAAACCGATGATTCGCTTGGCAACACCATATTATGACACGAACGGCCAACTTGAAGGAATCGTTGTGCTGAATTATTCTGCCGTTGATATGCTAAGTCAAGTGGGAAAAATTTCTTCCACCAGTCAGGGCAATATTTTTATGCTCAATGCTGATGGGTATTGGCTTTATAATAGTGGTGATGATAGCAAAGCCTGGTCATTTATGTATGATAATCGACAAGATGAAAGCTTTAAGAACGATTTTCCCGATATCTGGCAGACTATTCAGACAAAAGAAAACGGTTCTCAGATTTCCGATGCAGGCGTCTTCAATTATACGAAAATTCTGACGGATGATGAACTTGCATTAGAAAGCGACCATTCTCTGGTTTTGGGATTGGGGGATTGGACCATTATTTCGTATATTTCGCCGGATACAGAGGACGGCAAGCTGTTAACAGGTAGTCTGTTTGATACCGTCCTACTGGTCTTAAAAAATAATCTCTTTGCTTATTTTATGATTTTCACACTGGCCTTGTTTTTAGGGGTGCTGTTGACCATCAGTAAGGCGAAAAATGATGAAATTAAGTACTATTCTGAATATGACACCATGACCGGGATCTATAACCGCCGAACCGGCTTCGAAAAATTAGCGCAGCTATATAAAAATACTGAGAAAAACAAAAGCGAAATTTCAGTCTGCTTTATCGACATCAATGGTCTCAAGGATGTCAATGATTATCTGGGACATGATGTTGGTGATGAACTGATCTTAACCATCACTAATGGTATCAGGAATATGATTCGGGAAAATGATTTCGTGGCCAGATTGGGTGGCGATGAGTTTCTGATCATCTTTGAAGGCTTGGATGAATCCGGGGCTGAAGCGATCTGGCAACGCATTGTGGAAGAATTTGAGCACATCAATGAGACGCAAAACCGTCGCTATCAAATCAGTGCCAGCCATGGGATTGAAACCTTCAGTGGTGGCACCAATGAATACATTGACACCATTATCAACCAAGCCGATGCAAAAATGTATCGTGAGAAAAAAAGCATCAAAAAGGGTTTGAAGATTATCCGGGACTTTAAACCCGGCGCCGAAATTGAGCCAGTAATTAAGAACTAAATAAGTATGATTGACTGACCTCGTCTATTGTAATATGATAGCCAATAAGTAAAATAAATCAAAAAGTGTTGCAACATAAAAACAGGAAAGAGGATAAATCCGTGAAGAAGTGTTTCCAAAGCAGTTTGATCGTATTGCTGGGACTGTGTCTGTTTGCCGGAATGCTCCCGGCCGCGATCATGGCGGTCGAAAACCCAAGTGTGAGCTATCGGACCCATGTACAGAATGATGGCTGGCAGGAATTTGTAACCGACGGAATCATGAGTGGCACCTCTGGCAGGAGTTTGCGACTGGAGGGTATTGAGGTGAAGCTGGATGCTCCGGATTATGATCTGGGCATTACCTATCAAACTCATATCCAGAACATCGGTTGGGAAGCGGATACCGACCGGGGTTGGCAAAGCAATGGTGCCATGAGCGGTACTGAAGGGCTGAGCTATCGGCTGGAAGCCATTCAAATTAATTTAACCGGGGCTGATGCTGCAGGTTTTGATGTCTATTATCAGGTTCATGCCCAGAATATGGGCTGGTTGGGCTGGGCTAAAAACGGAGAAAGCTCAGGAACCGCGGGTTACTCGTATCGGCTGGAAGGCATCCATATTGTCATTGTGCCCAAAGGCGGAAACCCGCCGACGGGAACCGTGGACCAGGATGCTCCCTTTATCGAACGAAAATCCGTGCTGGGGAATTTGATGATTCAGACAACGGGCAGTGATTTTAATGAGAATGCGATGGGGCTGGATCGCGTTGAGATTGTAGCAAATTCCGGAGATGGGGCAATTGTGCTTAAGTCCGGAAACCAATCGGGAGTATATACTTCCAACATCTTTAATGCCAACTCGTTTACCAAAGCGGTGCTTTCCTGGGATACGGACACGCCCGACGGAACCCTGGTCCAGGTGGAAGCCCGGGTCTGTGAAAATGCCGTGGACGCTAATGGCCTGTCCACCGAAAACTGGTCCGACTGGCTCTCCTGGGGACGGTGGGGAACCACCATTAACCGCTCCTCCGGGGTCGGAGTAACCGATGGTCCGGTCGCTAAAATGGATGTCGATACCCTGGTGGTCAAGGACGGAAAAACAGCCAATAAAATTCAGTATCGGGTCATCCTGCATTCCGGTAATGCTGGAGTGACACCCACGGTGCGATTAATCTCAGTGGCTTTAAGAAATGCCAATCCCGGCCAGGGAATCACCAAGGTCTTTACCGATAATCCGGATTTATCAAACCTACCGATTCTCAATGTCCCCCAGTTATCGCAGATGGTTCGGGAGCCTTCAATTGCCGATTCCATTTGCAGTCCCACCAGCGTGGCGATGATCTTAAATTATTATGGAACCCCGGTTCAACCGGAAGGCGCGGCCTGGGGATCCTATGATTATGGTTATCAAGATTTCGGCAACTGGCCCTTTAATACCGCCTACGCTTCAAGCTTTGGTTATCACGCCTATGTGGACTATTCAACCATCGAGGGCTTAAAACGAGAAATTGCTGGCGGTCATCCCGCGGCGGTAGCAGTGGCCTATAAAAACAGCGCCAGTGTTAACGCAAATTTACCGGTAATCGATGGGGCACCAATCCGGTCAACCTATGGTCACCTGATTGTGGTTTGCGGTTTTACCCAGGAAAACGGTACCGAGTATATCATCATCAATGATCCGGCCGCTTCGAGCGATGCCGGAGTTAGGGTCCGATATCGATTAGATCAGTTTGCGGCTGCCTGGGCAGAGTCCGGCAATATCACCTATATTATCCATTAGCATCAAAATATATATAAATTCCATTTAAACAAAAAAGAACCTGAAATTCAAGGTTCTTTTTTGCTTTCATATGATTATGCAGAAAATTACTAGGATTCGACATAGCAGGGCACAAAATCAGGCTTTGATGGCCCAGCGCAATTTTGCTGATCGGGCCCGGCCATTGGCATGGCATTCTTCGGCGGAAGGCCTAAGCGGACTGGGAGCCACCTCACGATAGATGCCTTCTCGAAAAAAACGCTGAAACGATTTTTTAACCAGTCGGTCTTCGCCGGAATGAAAAGACAGGATGGCAACCCGGCCGCCGGGGGCAAGCACAGCAGGCAGTTTTTCCAGAAATTCATATAACACTTCATACTCGTCATTGACATCAATCCGCAAGGCCTGAAAGCACCGTTGACAGGTTTTTTTCATGGCTTCCTTACTGTTGCTGCCGGGAATATTTTTAAGGGCTTCTTTGATCGTTTCCTGGAGCTGGGTCGTGGTAGCCAGGTCAATGCCCTTATTCCTTTTGGCGATGATGGCAGTGGCGATAGCGGCTGCATTGGGTTCGTCAGCGTTTTCAACGAACATACCTTCCAACTCATCCAGGGAAATGGTTTTTAGCCGCTTCGCCGCAGAGATACCTTTTTCGGGATTAAGTCGTAAATCCAATGGTCCTTCAAACTTAAAAGAAAAGCCCCGTTCGGGATTATCAATCTGCATTGAAGATACCCCCAAATCTGCCAGAACAAAATCCAGGGGTCCAGATTCCCGGGCAATCTCATCGATTTGCGAAAAGTTGAGATGCCGGATAGTCAGAATTTCCGGCCCATAACCATTATCTTCGAGACGCTTTTGCGTCCGGGGCAGTTCGATGGCATCCACATCAGTGGCGTACAGGTGACCCTGACCTTCAAGACATTGCAGCATGGCTTGGGTGTGGCCACCAAACCCCAGGGTGGCATCCAATCCGATTTGTCCGGGTTTAATCGCCAGAAAGTCGAGGATTTCATAGACGCAAATGGAGCGGTGCATTCCGGCTGGGGTGCTGCCTTTTTGCATTACCTTTTCCACCGTAACCGCATATTTTTCGGGCTGTAGTTCCTTATACTTATCTTTATATGCCTTGGGGTGGGTACCTTTGTAGTGTGGACGTCGTTGATGCTTCGGTTCCTGATTATCCATTGAATAACCTCCGTAATTCAGATTCGGTGATCGTTGAAATTGATGGTAAAGCTGATTGGATATAAAATGAAGTACTCATGCTTTTATCCGCCTTTTTATAGTTTTGTGAGTCTTATGATACCAAATACGATTTGTAAAAGCAAATCAGGTACGCGCCGACGAACAAGTTCTTTGAAATTCTGGTTTGATGTGGTAAAGTAGATTAGCGGGATTCCATGATTTCATGGATCGGTTCTGACGGTTAGCGGCAAAAATAATGATGCCATGATGATAACAGCTCAGACTGTTAAAGATCCACAAAGAAAAATAAGGAGTAGATGTAAATGAGCAATAAAAATACAAAAAAGACAGCACCATCGATTGATGCATGGTTAAAAGAAGCTAAAAATGATCCGGAGGCCTTACAGGAGGGCATGTATCTGGTTCATAACGGCACCGTCCGTCAAACACCCAAAGCCAAGGTACGACAAGGGCTCGATGACGGCTCGCTGGTCACCGGCATGGAATTTTTTTATGATGCTAAAAAGGTGGAAGCGGCTATTGCTAAAACAAAAAAAATGGACGGCATCTTTCATGCCCGGGTCTGGCTAAACGAAGGTCAGCTGGAGCTGGGTGATGATATTATGTTTGTCCTCATTGGCGGTGACATCCGCCCTCACGTAATTGATGCCCTGCAGTATCTGGTGGAAACCATAAAAACCACCTGTGTCACCGAGATTGAGCAGAAATCAGTCGACGCTAAGCAACAGGCTTGAGATCTTCAAGCAAGCTATTAAAGCTCACATGTTTTGTCGCATAATATTATTTTGTGACAAAACAGCTAATAAAAGCCAGCTTTTTAGCTGGCTTTTATTTTTGCCTATTAATTTTGTAATACTAAATTGAAGCGGCTTTGACTTGTTCAAATTCATCTTGAATTTCCTGAGAGGGTTCTTTGGTCATCAGGGAAACGGCCACGATAAAGGCACAGGATACCAGGAAGGCTGGCAAGAGTTCGTAAATCCCGAAAACGCCGCCTAATGGCTTGATGAAAAGTCGCCAGATAAAGACCATGCCGCCGCCGGCGAGCATTCCGGCAATGGCACCTTCTCGATTAATTCGTTTCCAAAATAGTGAGAAGATCATCAATGGCCCGAAGGTGGCACCAAAACCAGCCCAGGCAAAAGATACGATATTAAAGATAACACTGGTTTCATCAAGGGCAAGAAGAACCCCAATGATTGAAATCGCAATCAGGGTGATATGCGAAACCCGCATGATTTCTTTATCGGTAGCGTCTTTTTTGAGAATGCCCTCATAAATATTCTTTGAAAAAGCCGATGCGGCAATGAGCAGATAGGAATCCGAAGAACTCATAGTCGCAGCGAGTATCCCGGCCATTACAAATCCAGCGATCAAAGGTGGCAATAGATTAGTTGACATCACAATAAAAATGCTTTCTGCGCCGCTTGGGGTCAGCAGTTCCGTTGGGAATAAAACCCGACCGATCAGACCAATGAAGACGGCAGCAAACAGCGAAATAGCACACCAGGTGGTGGCAATGCGTCGGGCCTTGGGAATTTCGGCAGCATCCCGAATGGCGATAAACCGCAGCAATACCTGGGGAACACCGAAATAGCCAAGACCCCACGACATGGTGGAGATGATTGTCAAAAAGGTGTAAGGCAAGGCTGCACCAAAGACCGGGTTACCAGCCAATACCTGTTGTGTACCGTCAACCACCGTTGGATTGGCAATACCGAAGAAATCAAAGAAACCGGGAATGCGCTGGATATTTTCCATCACGTCACCAAATCCCCCGGCCGCCATAACGCCAAGTATCAAAACGAGAGAGAGTGCAATAATCATGATAACACCCTGCATAAAGTCAGAAACACTTTCAGCCAGGAAGCCACCCAATAAGGTATATAGAATAACAAAACATGCACCTGCAATCATCACAACCTGGTATTGAATGCCAAACAGTGAAGTAAACAACTTGCCTACGGTCACAAAGCAACTGGCTGCATAAACGGTAAAGAAAACCAGTATAAACACGGAAGCAATCAGCATGATGACTTTTTTACTTTCTTTAAAGCGATTACTGAAATACTCTGGAATGGTAATGGCATCACCTGCGATCGCGGAATAGTTCCGTAGTCGTTTAGCGGTAATCTTCCAGTTCAGATAAGTTCCTAAAGCGAGACCTAAAGCGGTCCAGAAAGCATCGCTTATGCCACACCAGTACGCTACACCGGGTAATCCCATCAAAAGCCAACCGCTCATGTCGGATGCTTCTGCACTCATTGCCGCCACCCAGGGACCCAGGGAACGGCCGCCGATAAAATAATTGTCACTGCTGGCGTTGGCGATTTTTAAAAAATAGATGCCTATACCAAGTATCGCCACGATGTAAATGATCATGGCGATCAGTATTTGAATGTTATCAGTACTCATTCTTTTCCTCCTAAATTAAATTCAATGTATTATAGCATAGAATGAATAAGGATACAAAGAAATGGAAGAAAAAATACCCGCTACAGAGCCTCCCAAGCCATTTAGGTAAGTTTATCTCAACGATAAAGCAAGCGGCTCAAAGTGTTTGAAGCAAGCATCGTTACCGTCATTTGTTAATTACAGTTTATCTGCTGAGCGTTTTGGACAAGATTTGAACAGATAAAATGCGCTGGACGTTAACTCGTTTAACGTCCAGCGCATTTATCTTTAGATTGATATTAAGTTCAGATTAATGGCGACGGCTCAGGCTAGTTGATAAACCCGGCATTTAGGTGGTACTGGTAAATCAACTCATGGCCGGCGGTGGTAGGGTGGGGATCTAAGCTACCGATGTACCAGTTGAAATTAACCAGTGCTTCACTGCCCTGATAGGTGGCAAAGGCGGTGTAGACATCAGCAACCTTATAACCGGCACCAGGGGTCATAATGGTATGATTAATCGTCTGAATCGATGGCTCGAAAATGGCGTAGAGCGGATCTTGGGTATTGATGGGATCGTACAGGGTTGCTACAACAATATCAGCCTGAGGTGCCAGGGTTTTGATGGTGGCAATGATCTGTGGCCAATCGGTGACAAACTGTGTAACACTGGCTGTCACGCTTGTCTGGATTGTTGGTAGCGTTGCCGTAATGATATCCTCGGCACCGGGTTGGGCTAAAGCGGCTGCCAGCTCAGCCGGGAAGGTGGCCGAGGTGGGATCCAAAGAGAAAGCTGCAGCCAGACTGGCGATAACTGGAGCAAGAATATTGTTACCGCCGACACTGACTGTAACGACCTTAGCCTTGCTCAGAGCTGCCATGGTTGTCGGATCGCTTGAAAGCTGATTAAGGAGCTGACTGGACGTATAACCCGGGACGCCCAGGTTGACTAAAGATAAGTCTTCATTTCCACTCATTCCTTTTAAGTCGTTATAAAAAAGATTAACATAACCGGAACCGGGGGTTGCGCTCATTCCATAGGCGATGGAATCGCCCAGGGCAGTATAGGTTTCTGTTTTGACTATTTTTATCTGGATTGATTCCAGACGCAGCCCTTCGCTAGTGGTTCCCAGCTCGGCTCCGTTTTTAACCCAGCCCCAGTCGTTATCAACGATGGGAATATTGCCTTTGTTTTGAACGTGGCCGCGGTAATAAACCTCGTAACCATCAAGACCGGTCAAATTAATTTTGATGGCTTCGATGCGCAGGCCTTCGCCAGTGGTTCCGGCAAAATCACCGTTTTCCACCGTATCCATCCAACCTTTATTCTGGACATGAACCGCATAGCTGATTCCCGCACCGGAAGGTACATCGCCTGTGAGTTCAATCCTGAGCCCTTCCAGCCGGAGCCCCTCACTTTGGCTTCCCAGCTCGCCGGGACCGCTAACGAAGTTGCCAACCGGTAGGGGAACATCACCTTTATTCTGGATGTGCCCCCGATATTGAACACCAATATCTCCAGTGGCTTTTGTATCAATGGTGTTATCGGTATCTGTTTTTTCAGAATCAACAGCGGCAAAAACGCCGGTTGAAAAAATCATGGACAGCATCAGTAAAAGAATCAAAAGACGGCCGGTGATCGATCTAAGAATACTTTTTTTCATTTTGTTTCCTTTCTCTGGTTCGATTTGGGTGGTGGTTGAAAGTACGCATCTGTGATCCGCCCCAAAGAACAAAAAATAAGGCTTGTTTTTAAATGATCTCTGAGACAGGTATCTATAATAAAATTATAATACTAGTTGCTGGCTTGTCAACACTTTTTGACCAGTGAGCGAAAAATGATTCAGGCATAATGGCTGTTTGTAAGTGGGCTATCGATTTGGATAGATCATCATTTTTAGTGGTACGGGCACTAAAACGATAATTCGGGCTTCAGTTTAAAATTTATCTCCAAAATCTTTCATTTGTTTCGATAAAATGATACAATATTACTATCTTTTTTGAATAAACGGAGGTATACCTTGCAACCTAAAATAATTCTTGCCAGCAAGTCTCCCCGCCGACAGGAGCTGTTTAAGCTGGTAGTAAAAAGCCATGGCATCAAAGATTTTATCATCCAGGCCGCAGAAATCGATGAAAAACGGATTGAGACAGAAATTCTGGCAAACAGTGACGAGGATTTTCAGGACGCGGTAAAAATACTTGTTGAAGAGCTGGCGGCAAGGAAAGCCCGAGTTGTGCAAAAGATCAATCCTCGGGCATTGGTAGTGGGAGCGGACACGATTGTGGTGATCGATAAACAGATCCTCGGGAAACCGGCGGATGAAATGGATGCTTATAACATGATTAAACGGCTGGCTGGAAACACCCATCAGGTTTTTACTGGTGTCAGCATCCGCTATCGGGATCTCGAAGAGCGGTTTGTCGTGAATTCTACGATTAAGTTTTATGAATGGGATCATCAGATGCAGCGGGAGGTGGCTGATTATGTGGCCTCCGGCAAGGCCATGGACAAAGCCGGGGCCTATGGCATCCAGGAAGAGGCCGGCCTCTGGGTTAAGTGGATTAAAGGAGACTATAATAATATTGTGGGATTGCCGATTGCCAAACTCAACAAACGGTTCGGCAAAATGCTTGCGCAGATCGCCAACCAGTAAAAGCTAGGCCATCTGCGGCTCATCGAAAAAAGCATCTCTTTGGTATTAGAGGAAGATAAATATTTTCATTAATACAACGATAACTCACGATAAAAGGCCGGATTTAGAAATTCTTTTAAGGTGATGTCAGCCATACTAAACAGGCGTCGGGAAACCTGGGTGGCATCCGCATCCGGATATTTATCTTCAAGATAAATCACTTTTATAATCCCGGCTTGAATAATCGCTTTGGCGCACTCGTTGCAGGGAAAACAGGTGACATATAAAATGGAATCAGCCAGTGATCGCCCGTCTGAGTTTAAGATGGCATTTAATTCGGCATGACACACATAGGCATATTTGGTGTCCTGGAAGGTTCCTTCCCGCTCCCAGGGCAGGGCATCATCGCTGCAGCCTTTAGGCATGCCGTTATAGCCGGTGGACAGAATAATATTGTCTTTATTGACAATGCAGGCACCCACCTGAGTATTGGGATCTTTGCTGCGTCGGGCCGATAACAGGGCAATCCCCATAAAATATTCTTCCCAGGTAATATAATCATGTCGTTTCATCGCATTCTCCAGTTTTTTTCTTTAGTTTACCATAATTGCTTAAAAAAGTGGAGCTGTCTTGAATAATATTATTGGGTTTACACTGTCGTTTGTTTATGAGAAAAACTGGATGATTAACAGCGCTCAAGTTGCTATTAAAAGCTACGAAAACAGAAGGGGATTCGGCCAGGTCAGAAAAAAAGGTGAAGAAGTGGATAGAAAGCGAATAATACTTATATTAACCTGGATATGCACCCTGATTTGGATGGGAATTATCTTTTATCTTTCCAGTCAGCCAGCGACCCAGTCGGCTCATCTCAGCACTGGGGTGAAGAATGGATTATTATCTTTTCTGAAGCCTTTTGCACCGGATATCGAGAACATGGAAATCTTTGGTCTGGATTTTTATATCCGTAAAAATGCCCATTTTATCGCCTATTTTATTTTGGGTTCCCTGACGATTTCTTCGCTCTTTCAAAGCGAAGTCAAAAAACCGGTTAATCTGGCTCTAATCATTTGCGTCTTTTTTGCTGTGTCAGACGAATTCCATCAATTGTTTGTACCGGGCCGCTCCGGTCAATTTCAGGATGTGCTTATCGATGGTGCTGGCGCAATTCTCGGGGTTTTACTCACTACCATTGTCATTAGAAGGATTTCCAGACGGTTTTAGGGATAATTATGATTAATCTTCACTAAGTGGGGTATAAAGTAAACAGATAATGCGAGGAGGTCTAACTTATGAAATTTAGAGAATTTATGGTGAATAGTCACTCAACCAGAGAATTTGTGGATATTGGTGTGGTAGAACAGGATATGAAAGAAATAAAAACATATCTTGATGAAGTAAATAGTACTGTTGGTAAGGAAAAGGGATTCTCCCTGATCCTGATAGAAAACGGTGCCGTTGTTTATCAGAACCTGGAAGGCTCTGGGGGGTATGGCGGGGTGATGATTAAAGGACCCCATTATATCGGTTTGCGACTGGACAAAGCTGACCATGAGATTGAAATTTTTGGCGCTTTTTATATGCAGTCGGTGGTAAAAAAGATTTATGATCTGGGCCTGGGCAGTTGCTGGATCACCTTAAGTGAAATAAGCCAGGCTCAAGAAGAAAAATTACTGGGGGGACAAAAAGGTATTGTTGAGCATCTGTTAGTTTTTGGAAAACCAGTAAAAAAAGAAAGCAGTACAGATAAACATACAACCGTTATTAGTTGTGACACTAAATATGAACAGAATCCCTACGGGATCACCATGATTACCACTAACGATGAATCGCGACTATCAGTGGTAGACACTGTTTTTCTTCAAAATTGGGGAAATGTAGCACCATTTTCAGAGATGGAAAAAAGAGGGGTTCTAGATTTGCTTTACTACGTCAGGAATTCGCCCTCATTCCAAAATATTCAGCCCTGCCGGCTGATTCTGAAAGATGGTTACGCTGAACTGGCGGTGGTTAATCCAGAACGGGAAGAGAATTATACCGATGCCGGGATTATGCTATTTACCCTTGAAGGACTAGCAAAAGAACTGAGTTTTCCATCAAACTGGCATTTTATCCAGGACGATTCGGGCAGCACTGAGTATCGGCGGGTTGCTCATTTTGATTTGTAAGACTTAGACGCATTGAAAAGTAACGATAACGAGTAAATTTAAAAGGGCTTTGCCATCGGAAACGATGTGTAAAGGCCCTTTTTTAAATGGATATTGGCGATCAGCATTGGGACAATAAAATGAATGAACAAGATTTTTAAAGTGAGTCACTTTCCTTGTCAGGGGCGTTATTTTAACTTATAATAAAGGATATGACAAAAATCAAGGTTCCCACGGAACCGTCTAATCGGAGACAAGGATTCACAGGAGGTTCATCGTGACACTAAAAAAAAACCTGAGTCAATATTTTGGCTACGATACATTTAAAGAAGGGCAGGAAAAAATCATTACAGCCGCCATAAATGGTCAGGATGTGCTGGGGATCATGCCCACCGGTGGGGGAAAATCCCTTTGCTATCAGCTTCCGGCGATTCAGATGCCAGGCATTACGCTGGTGATTTCACCGCTGATTTCATTGATGAAGGATCAAGTCGATGCCCTGGGCGAAATGGGAATCGCTTCCACCTTTTTAAACAGCAGTCTGGATGATGCTACCTATCAAAAAAGGCTTAAAGGGATCCGGACCAATCAGTACAAACTTCTTTATATCGCCCCGGAACGGCTTTGTGCACCGGCCTTTGTGGAGTTGGTCCGGGAGCTTGACGTTTCCATGATCGCGGTGGATGAAGCCCATTGTATCAGTCAGTGGGGCCATGATTTTCGCCCCCATTACCGCGAGATTCCCGCTTTTATCCGGAATATCTCGCCCCGGCCGGTGGTAGCGGCCTATACCGCCACCGCCACAGTCAAGGTTATTCAGGAAATCAGGGAATTGCTGGCGCTTAAAGATCCGGTGGAATCGATCATCGGATTTGATCGGCCCAATCTGCTTTATCAGGTGGTTAAAACCGGCGATAAGCTTGGTTACGTCAAAAATACCATCACCGAGACATTCCCGGATCAGTCCGGTATTATTTATTGCGCCACCCGAAAAACCGTGGAAAGCGTTACTGCCAAGCTTAAAGGCCTTGGGTATTTAGCAGGAGCCTATCATGGCGGGATGAATTCTGAGACTCGGGAGCAGAATCAGCAGGATTTCATTAATGACCGTCTTCACATCATGGTAGCCACGAATGCCTTTGGCATGGGAATCAATAAGCCGGATGTCCGTTTTATCATCCATTACAATATGCCCCAGAATATGGAAGCCTATTATCAGGAAGCCGGTCGTGGTGGCCGGGATGGCGAACCCAGCCACTGTACTATTCTTTATTCGCCTGCGGATATTGTTAAACAGAAACAGCTGATCCAATTAAATCAGACCTCTCCGGAACGGGAAACCTTACTATTTGAAAATCTCCAGTATCTGGTCGATTATTGCCACACCAATGATTGCCTTCGAAAAAGCATCCTTCAGTATTTTGGGGAATCCGCCGACTACAAGCGTTGCGGCAATTGCGGCAATTGTCTCGATCAGTCGGAAATGGTGGATATCACTCTGGACGCCCAGAAGATTCTTTCCTGTATTTATCGGATGAAAAACCGCTTTGGCCTGAATATGGTGATTGCGGTGCTCCGGGGTTCAAAAAATAAAAAGGTGCTGGAGTTAGGTTTTGATCAGCTCTCAACCTATGGAATTCTTAAGGAGCAGAGTGCCGAAAGCCTCCGGGAGATCATCATGACCCTGGTAGCCAAGGGCTATATCATGGTCACTGCCGATGAGTATCCGGTTCTCAAGCTGACCCCGGCCGCCAGCGGGATTTTAAAGGGCAACGAAACAGTGTTCCATAAAAAACACTTGCTCAATATCAAGGCTGCCAATAAAAAATACTCGGGTAAAGCCAAACCGCCGGTGGATTGCGATGAAGCCTTGTTTGAAGAACTGCGAACCCTGAGACGCAGCATTGCCCAGGAAAAGGGATTGCCACCTTATGTGATTTTCCCCGATGCGACCTTAAAGGAAATGGCAGCCTACTTTCCCCGTTCAGAAGCCGAATTTCTGCAAATCAATGGGGTCGGCCAGGCCCGCTATGATCATTATGGGGCAGTCTTTATCGAAGCGATTAAGAGCTTTTCCGAAAATCACCCGATCACGATCAGACCCCGGCCGATCGCGACGGATGACCCGGAACCCAGGGTTTCCAGGCAGCAAAGTAGAGAAAAAGAAGCGAAAGTGCCCTCATGGGAACTCAGCTACGAGTTATTTACAGATGGCATGACCATTGCTGATATCGCCAGGCAGCGTGAATTAACCGAAAACACGGTGCTTGGTCATTTAATCCGCTGCGACCAGGAAGGAAAAGCGATTGACTGGCGTGATTTTGTGGATACCGAAAAAGAAGTGGCAATCATCAATGCGATTGGAACCGTTGGTCTGGAAGCACTGCGACCCATCAAGGAAGCCTTGCCGGAGAGTTGCTCCTATAGTGATATAAAAATTGTCATTCATAAAAATAGTTTACAGTAGATTGGAGAAAGACAGATGAACTCGACAACTTTAAAAGTAATCGCCCTGATTTTGATGTTACTGGACCATGTGGGGCAGTTTATTCCGGGTGCACCGCTGTGGCTGCACTGGGTGGGCCGGATTTCGGCCCCAGTGTTTATGTTTTGTATGGCCTGGGGTTTTTACTACACCCATGACCGCAAAAAGTATCTCTTAAGGATGTATTTCTTCGGCCTGGGAATGGGCCTGATAGATGTCATTTGCAACAATATTGTCGCAGACCCTTACGCTATGATATCCAACAATATTTTTGTAACGCTGTTTTTGGTGGCGGTAATTGTCTGGCTCATCGAAATCAGAAAAACCGATAAGCCCAAAGGCAACAAATACCTCGCCCTGTTCGCGGTCTATCAGATTCTGACAACAATCCTCTGTATTCTGGCCGGCCAAGTACTTCCCCTCACCGGCATGATGAGCTTTGTGGGGGCCATCACCGGCAATCTGATTTTTAACGAGGGTAGTTTTATCTTTGTTTTTCTGGGCGTGTTGATTTACTTTAATCGAACCGACAAAAAACGGCTGATCCTGGCTTATGGGCTTTACTGCCTGGGCTTTCTTGCTCTGGAATGGGCCATGAATCCGCAACCGACAGCCCTTCTTTACACGAATTATCAATGGATGATGATCGGTTCCCTACCGCTGATGCTTTCTTATAATGGTGAAAAGGGACGGGGCATGAAATATCTGTTTTATGTTTTTTATCCGCTGCACATCGTGGTATTATTTTTTATCGGCAATCTATTTTTTTAAGATCGGTGTTCTAAAACTGATCATTACTAGAAAGAATCAATAAGGTAATAAATCTAGGGAAATGTTGTCGCAATGATTAGAAAGGACGATCGCACATGCTAAAAGCTATTAAAGAGCAGGAAACAATCAAACGCCGCCATGAGATTTTGCTGTGCGGTCAGGAGCAGGGAGTCAGTGCGGCTTGTAAAAAATATAAAATCTCCCGAACCCTTTACTACCGTTGGCTCAAACGGTTTGATGAAAAGGGTCTGGCCGGCTTGAAGGATCAGGTCCGACATTATGTCCCGCCCAATAAATCCGATCTGGCGATGGAGCTGGCGGTGCTTGATGCAATCGTTTCCTTTCCGGACTACGGCCCCCAGAGTATCGCCTGGCTGCTTGAAGATCGGGACCTGATCATCAGTAGCAGCGGGGTTTATAATATTATGTGCCGTCACGATCTTAACCAGAAACAGGCCAGAAAAAATTATAGCCGGAAAATAAGAGCCGAGCAACATCAATTTGTCGGCCCTGAAATAAAAATCTGGTCGGATCGGGCCCCGGAACCGGAGCATCTGACGGTGGGAGAATGCTGGATGGCCTGGACGGTGACACGCGGTTATCAACCGGGGATGGGCAATCTTTATCAGTATGCGGTGGTGGACTTAATCAGTGGCATGGCATTTTCCCGACTTTATACGAAAAAAAATTCTGACTGTGCTCTGGACCTGCTGCTGGGGGTGGCCGTTCCCATGGGTAATGAGCTGCTGATGCAACCGCGGTGGATTATGACCCCCCATCAAGCGGAGTATACCACCGGAAGAATTCACAGCCGCCATCTGTACACCAGAAATCTCCGGGAAATGAACATCAAACAGGTGATTTGGGAAGAAAAAAATAATTTATATTCAAAAACAGTTCAGGTATTCAATCAGAAAAGTGGGGATTATCTGGAAGCAGCGTTGGAATCGACTCGTTCCTTCGAAGAAATCAAGGATGATTTTCAGCAATTTATTCGCAATTATAATTTTGACATGTCTCTGGGTTATGGTAAAAACTGCCAGAAAACGCCCCTCGAAATTGTTGTCGAGGCGAAGGGAACAGGGGTGACCCTGCCACTATGGTCTTATGTCAATCGAAAATACTAGCGGTTAATAAAAGCAACTAGAATTTTGGAAGCGTCAGAAAAAACAATTTGCCAGGAGGGGAGAACGATGAAAAAGCGGATAGCGGTGGTAGGCGGTGGTTACAGCGGTTTGGTTCTGGCTTATTTTCTTGAAAAAGCTGGTTATACGGTGACGGTTTTTGAACAGGAAGAACGGGCCGGAGGCCATTGCTACACAGTTTTTCATAAAAAAGAGTTTTGTGAGCTGGGAGTGGTGCTGGGAACCTCAGAAGCACTGATGAAATTCCTGCGACAGTTGGGTGTTAAGGCGGAATACAAGTATTTTCATCGGAATTTTTTGGGGCCGGATGGTGAAAAACTGGCTCAAATTAATCCCCATGAAATCGCTGGCTTTCAGGAACAGCTAAAACGATTGCCGAAAATTCTGGCCCCCTATCAAGCCGCTTTAAATGCTCAGGGCTGGGAAAACGTTCCCGATGCGTTGACCCAATCCTTTGAATCCTGGTGTATCGAAAACAAGTTACAAACGTTGATCCGGGTTTATGCACCCCATCTGGTTGCCTTTGGTTTTGGGAAGTCCAGCGAGATTCCGGCCATCTATGCCTTAAAGTATCTGGATCTGCTGACCCTGTCTTCGATGATTGAGGCCCGAAAGCTGATTGCCTTTACCAACGGGGCCACTGAGATCATTACAAAATTAGCGCAAAAGCTGGAAGATCTCCGCTTGAATACCCCAGTCACTGGCATTGCTCCCGCAGAGTATCACCGTGTGACCATTGAAACTCCCGTCGGCAATGAGGAATTTGATGCGGCGGTGATCACGGTGCCACTGAATCGACAAGTGATTAAGTTCCCGGACCATGCCAGCTTAATGGAATCCTATCAAAGAAAACACTACAATGTGCTGGCTTATGTGGCCCGGGAAAACTACCGGATAACCAGTTATTTCAGTCATAATTTTGATAAAGACGGGCAACTCATGCTTTTGTTTAGCAGCAAGCCGGATAAGCCGGGACCGCTTCTGACGGCCTATGCAGCCGGAGACCTGCCAATTAAAGAGTTAAAGGCCCTTATTGATGCCGATATGAAACAGGCCGGCTATAAGGCCGAGCGGCTGTTTGCCTACAAACAGTGGCAAACCTTTCCCCATGTCACCGGGACGGAAATAAAAAATGGTTTTTACGATCAGGTGAACACCCGCCAGGGCCAGGATGGCATTTATTTTTCAGGAAGTCTGACTTGTTTTCCCACCCTTGATAAACTGACCCAATACCTCAATGATTTTGCCAACCGTTATTTTTCTCCCGATCAATTATAAATTTATTTTGGCTTGCTGTTTACAGGTTTGTGACAGTTGCTGGATTTTACTTCAAACACATCCCGATAAGTTGTTAACACCAAGTTAAAACAACTGACGGGATGTGTTTTTATGCGCTGTTAAAATGTTGTCAAAGTTATTCGCATGGCTTATAATCAAGCTAATGAAGAAACTGCAAACAATTACATAAGCGGAAAGCGAGAAAAAGATGGAAGTTTATAAGGTACTGGAAATCAAAAAAAGCGTTTATGAAAATAACGACCGGGAAGCTGATCAGCTTCGTCAGGAATTAAAAAAGGAGCAGACCTTTCTGCTGAATCTGATGTCGTCGCCGGGTTCGGGAAAAACAACAACCCTGTTGCGAACCATTGAAGCTCTAAAGGAAGAATTGAGCATTGCCATTCTGGAAGCCGATATTGACTCAGATGTGGATGCTCACACCGTGGCGAAAACGGGAACCAGGGTGATTCAGCTCCATACCGGGGGGATGTGCCATCTGGATGCCAGCATGACCCGCCAGGGTCTGGAGGGGATTGGTACCAGAGAGACCGATCTGGTAGTGCTGGAAAATGTCGGCAATCTGGTTTGTCCAGCCGAGTTTGATACCGGTGCTTCTAAGAATGCGATGATTCTGAGTGTCCCGGAAGGGGATGATAAACCGCTGAAATATCCGCTGATGTTTTCACTGGTGGATGTGCTGCTGATTAATAAAATCGATGTACAGGAGCATTTCGATTTTGATCTGGATATTCTGCGGGAGCGGGTTAAGAAGATCAACCCCAACCTGGTCGTCATTCCGATATCCGCCAAAACCGGAGAAGGTATTGACGAATGGGCAAACTGGCTACGCAATCAAGTTAATAACTGGAATCAGCCAGAATTATTGAGTTAAAGAGGAGATCAAGATGAACAAAAAAACAGAACCGACAAATTTTAGTAAGTCGACACGCTTTAATTTTGCCTTAACCTGGGCGGATGTCAATGACCGACCCTATCGTCAGGAAATTGTTGATCTGGCCAATAAAATCGGTCGTACCAAAGCAGGAACCAGTCGGGAAGTCATCCCCTTCGGTCCGGAGTACTATGCTCTGGAGCCGATTCTTGACGCGTACCAGGCCAAAATTGCCATGTACCTTGAATTTCGAAAAAAACTGAGTGCTGAAGCGGTAGCCAAAGCAGCGGGGGAACCGCTCGATCTGGTCACCGACGCCCTTTCGTACATTGCCTGGGCCGGGGTTGCGTTTGTCAATACGGTCGATGGGATAGATCTATATTGGCAGGATATTTTTGTCCCTGGCCATCTGGAAATGATCAATAATAACAAAGAATTAGTCGCCAAACATCCGGAAGTCGCTGAAGCGTTTTATTATTTTGGCGGCAAAAAAGGACCTATGGCCGCTGGGATCATGCCGATTGGCAGCGGTCCGATGCGGGTTTTGCCGATCGAACGGTCGATTGATGGAAATTCCCAAAAAGTGACCTATGAAGAAGTATCGCATCATTTAAATGAAGCCAGCATTTTTTCGGTATCGGATTGCTCCTGCCGAACCTCCCGCGAATCCATGGGTGAAGGTTGTGGCCACTTAAAAGAGGATATGTGCATTCAACTGGGCCATGCTGCTGAGTATTATATCAAAACCGGTCGCGGTCGGGAAATCACCAGAGCAGAAGCCTTCGAGCTTATTAAAAAGGCGGAAGACAATGGCCTGATGCACTCAATCCCCAATCTGGATACCCCAGGTCACACCCATGCCATCTGCAACTGTTGTGGTTGTGGTTGCTATGCCATGCGGTTGGCCAACGAATACTTGAACACTGACATCGTCCGGTCGAATTATAAATCGGTAGTCGATGAAAGCAAATGTGTCGCCTGCGGTGAATGTGTCGATGTCTGTCCGACCAATGCCATCAGACTCGGCCAGAAGCTATGTTCCAAAACGCCCATTGACGAAACGGTAACCAAGGTGACCCCCCGTAATACCGAATGGCTGGAAGATAAGTGGAACAGCGATTACCGCATCAACCGCAAAAATGCCCTGGATTCAGGAACGGCCCCCTGCATCACCAAATGTCCAGCCCATATCCCGGTTCAGGGCTACATCAAACTGGCCTCTCAGGGACGCTATACCGAGGCCCTGGAGCTGATCAAGAAACATAATCCGCTACCAGCGGTGTGCGGCCGGATCTGTCCGCGATTATGCGAAGAAGACTGTACCCGGGGGGATATTGACGAGGCGGTGGCGGTTGATGATATCAAAAAATTTATTGCCCAAAAGGATCTGGAAATGGCATCTCGTTTCATGCCGGTCAAACGACATGATTACAGTGACAAAAAAATTGCCATCATCGGCTCGGGACCGTCAGGACTAACCTGTGCTTATGATCTGGCCATTGACGGATATGATGTCACAGTTTTTGAAAAGGAAAGTCGCCTTGGGGGGATGCTGTCCCTAGGGATTCCTTCCTATCGGTTGGAGAAAGACGTTTTAGCAGCAGAAATTGATGTGATTCGCGAGATGGGGGTCAAGTTTGTAACCGGTGTGGAAATAGGTCAGGATATTTCCTTCCAGGACCTGCGAAACTCAGGCTTTAAGGCTTTTTATGTAGCCATCGGGGCTCAAGCGGGACGAACCCTTGGCCTTGACGGCGAAAATGCCGAGGGTGTTTTTAGTGGCGTGGATTTTCTGCGCCGCACAAACCTGGCCCAAGAAACCAACGTCAAAGGCAAGGTCGTGGTTATCGGCGGCGGAAATGTGGCCATTGATGTGGCCCGTAGCTCAGTTCGACTAAAAAATGTCGCCCAGACCGATTTATATTGTCTGGAAGCCCGGGATCATATGCCTGCTCATACCGAGGAAGTGGCCGAGGCACTGAGTGAGGAAATCGGCATTCATAACGGCTGGGGACCGACTCGGGTTGTCACAGAAAGTGGTAAGGTTACCGGGGTTGAGTTTAAGCGTTGCCTGTCAACCTTTGATGCCGCTGGTCGTTTCAATCCTCAATTTGAAGAAGCGGATCGGATGATTGTGCCCTGTGACAATGTGATCCTGTCAGTGGGACAAACCTATGCTTATGGCGATTTGTTTGCCGACGAAGCGGTGTTATTAACCAGTCGCAACACCGTAGCGGTCGATCCGGTCACGCTACAGTCTTCTAAAAATGACATCTTTTCAGGAGGCGATGTTGCCAGCGGACCTAAGCTGGCCATTGATGCCATTGCCGCCGGTAAAGAAGCCGCCGTTTCGATTCATCGTTTTGTCCAGAAAGGTCAATCATTGGTTTTTGGTCGCGATAATCATGCCTATACCATGCTTGATAAGGACAATCTGGATGAGCGAATCGATTATGATGGCACCGAGCGACAAAGGATTTCGCATGTTGATGGAAAGGTTTCAAGAACAACTTTTAAAGATTTAAGAGGGGTGTTAACCGAAGCGCAAATCCAGAAAGAAACGGCCCGATGCTTAAGCTGCGGGGCTAGCAAGGTGGATGCGTATTTATGTGTCGGATGCGGTGCCTGTACCCTTAAATGCAAATTTGAGGCCATTCAACTGGAACGGGTTTATGATGAGATGGGTTATGAAATCGACGACTTGCAAAAAGCAGTTCTTAAAAAAGCGATTGGTCGAAAAGCAAAAATTGCACTCAATAAGGTCAATCCATTTTCGGAAACCCGATAAATAAAACTAGCGGAGTGTTTCGCTATCGTACCGACCAATTGTTAATCTGTTGTTCGCTGCGCCATGCGAAATCCGCTACGCTTCTTTCGCATAGGTCGCGGGCAGTCGCCAACTATAAACAAGCTTATGATCGGCTCGTTGCCTTCGCGCAGAATCGGACAGGTTGATCAACCTGTCTGCTCCGATGCGGACAACATGATGCAACAATTGTCGGTACTAAGTTTGTAGTTTAACTAAAGAAACGAGAAAAAGAGGTGTGAGGCCATGCATGAGCTCGGGATTGTTTATGAAGTGATTAAAATCGTCGACGCGTTCGCCGTGGAGAACAATCTGACCAGGGTTGACACGATTATTCTGGAGATCGGACAATTGTCCCAGACCATTCCCCACTTTGTGGAAGCCTGTTATCCGGCGGCGGTTAGTGAAACCCCCTATGAAGATACAAAGCTTGAAATCATCGTGCTGCCGGCCACCGGGGAGTGCCAGTCTTGTCATAAAATTTATAATGTGGTTGACCACCGCAAGATTTGTCCAAACTGTCAGGGTGAATATTTCAGTTTGATCTCCGGCCGGGAATTCAGTATCAAGGAGGTTGTCGCCTATTGATAGAGGCGGCAATTGGAATTAAGTGCTTAATAAAATTATTCTTAATGCAATCAGTTTTAGCTTTAATTTCCCAGGCGTTCTGGTATACTGGAGTTAGTTTAAACGAAACTAAAAAAAGGAGAACGTATGCCAGATAAATTATTTAACCTGGAGGACTATTTTAAGCGGATTCATTATACCGGGGGTAGCCAGGTTTCCGCTGAAACCCTGAAACAACTCCATCTTGGCCATGTGATGAACATTCCCTTTGAAAACCTCGATGTTTTTGAAAAGAAGAATATTTCTCTTGATCTTGACGATCTTTTCGAGAAGATGGTGAAAAACCATCGCGGCGGTTACTGCTTTGAAATGAATAGTCTCTTTGCGGCGGTGCTGACCGAGATGGGTTTTCCAGTCACCAGGCATCTGGCCAGAGTCTACCACGGAGGGTTTGATAACTCGGGAAAAACCCATATGGTGTTGCTGGCAGAAGCTGACGGCCAGAAATGGGTCTGTGATGTAGGTTTTGGCGGCAACAGTCTGGCCGCACCGCTTTTATTTGAGGAAGGTCTGGAGCAGGAGCATCTGGGACGAATTCATCGGGTGATGGCCGACCCGGTTTACGGTTGCCGAGTAGAGTTCAAAACTGCCACTGGTTTTGAACCCATCTACGCTTTTACCCGGGAAACCTGTTGTCCGGCGGATTATCTGATTGCAAATCATTTCACTGCCACCTACCCGGAGTCCTTTTTCAGACAGGCGCAGATGTGTGCTTTGGTCACAGAAACCGGCAAGATCACTTATTTTGATGGCAATTTAAAGATTGCTGACGGTGAGGTGCTGACCGAAACAGCCATCAACGGCGATGCCGCAATCAAAGAAGCCTTAAAAAGCTATTTTGGGGTGAAGCTAAATTAAAAGCTGGCAATAAAAAAGCAACAAACCGATTTGAGGATTGTTGCTTTTTAATTGACAAAACCACAGCTTTTGTTTAGAATGAGTTCAGCGAAAATCTCAGTAAAAATCAACTTTGAGAGTGGTATTGTCGAGACATTGCGAGGCCCACTCTTTTTTTTGCAGGATTTTATGACGGTTAATGCCATTGTAGACAAATTGAGAAATAGAACAGGAGAAGAGTGAATGAAGAAAAAAATTTCGAAGCCGATTCTGATCGGCGGTATTGCGGTGTTAATCGGCATTGCTGTTCTTGCCGTCATTGTACTGATGATGTTCGGGGGCGGTAAAGAAGAGGTCAGCAAAGATCCCTTAAACTTATACAATAAGATACTAGTGGGGATGCCTAGAGAGGAAGCTGAAAAAGCTTTGAAAGTCGAAGGATCTGCCAAAGGGAAAGGCTTTAACTATGTCGATGAAAACACCGGCTATGGGGTCACAGTGAGCTATAATACAATGGTCACAGAAGCTACGGATGGTTCGGAAGAGACAGAAGGTGCGGAGGTAGTGGTGTTTAAATCACTATTTGTCCCGGATAATACCTATCTCGACGGACTTGTCAACGCCAATGTTACGGCGGATCAGGTTAACACCCTTAAAGAAGGGATGACCTACGAAGAGGTCAAGACTATTTTAGGTGGAGTAGACGGTACCGAAATAAATTCTGCCTACAATAAAAAAGATGCTGAAAATTCCTATACGGTGATGGCCTGGTTTAATCCAGATCGATCAGTGGCCTATGTTACTTTTCTGGGTTATCGGGGAACGGTCATGGTCTTTGAATTTCGTCCCGAGCAATAAAAAAAACGCAACCTGCGACGGTTGCGTTTTTTTATTTGCTTTTAAGTGCCGCAATGATCTCTTCAATAATGGTGTCAGCATCGTTATACGGGATTTGACAGGTACCGACCATGTGATGGCCGCCGCCCCCATACTTGAGCATCAGTTTGCCAATATCAGCAGTGCAGCTTCGGTTTAAGATGCTGTAACCGCAGGCAATGGAGACATTTTGTTTTTGCTTGCCGTCAACAATCCAGAGTGATACGTTTTGATCGGGATAAAGGCTGTAAATCATAAAACGGTTGCCAGTATAAATGGTATCCACATCCCGTAAATCGGTAACAATCACATTATTAATAATTTGAGTATGCGCTGTTACCATTTCAGTAAAACGTCGGGCCTGATCGTGGTAAAGATCAATTCGTTCTTTTACGTCCGGCAAGGCCAGAATATCTTCAATGGACAAGTTTCGAAAAAGATTGATCAGTTCTTCCATTAATTGGTAATTACTGATTCGGAAATCCCGGAATCGACCTAATCCGGTACGAGGGTCAGAAATAAAGCCCAGTAGGATCCAGCCAGTGGGGTTTAAGATTTCATCCCGGGTAAGCTTCCCGGAGTCCACCTTATCCACCGAAAAAATCATTTCCTCATAATTGGGAAACTTTGCGGCACTGCCATAATATTCATAAATAATTCGAGCAGCCGAAGGTGCCAGTCGGCTTACGCCTGCCACCCCAGGATGCCATCCCATTCGCTCTTTCTCTGAAGAATGGTGATCAAACCACATCCCGCAACCGGGCACATAGGGAACATTGGCCAGCACATCATTTTCGGTGGGGGAGAAGAGCCCGTCCTGCAGGTCTTTTGGATGAACAAAAATCCAATCATCAATGATGTCGGCTTCTTTTAACAGCATACCACAGATTAAACCGTCAAAATCAGATCGAGTAACTAAACGCATATGAAACCTCCTAAGAAAAAATTCTAGCTAAATGCCACCGTAAGTTTAAAAGCCCCTCGGGCTGTTAAGGTCAGTAAGAATTTAGAAACAGTTTTTATATTGTACCATTTAAGAAGCAGATTTTCCATCTTTTCAATGAAAAAAAATAAGGAACAATTGGGGCTTTAATTAAAGGGTTTAAGATATTTTTAAAAAAAATTATTAAAATGTTTGCTTTATTGATTGTTACGTGTTATTATAAGTAAGAACTTAAATTAATAGTAAATGAATTTAACAGTATTATTTTTTAATTGGTACTATGCTTTACAGTATTATCCTAATTTAGAAATGTAGTTGTTATCCGTATTACAAGGATTTAGGGAATAAAATTAGGAGGTACTCATCAATGAATGGTACAGTGAAATGGTTTAACTCGGAAAAAGGTTTTGGTTTTATTACAGGGGAAGATGGTAAAGATGTATTTGCACATTTTTCACAAATTCAATCAAGCGGTTATAAATCTTTAGAAGAAGGCCAAGAAGTTTCTTTTGAAATTACTCAAGGACCTAAAGGCCCACAAGCCGAAAATATTCAAGTTATCTAATAACACAGATATTTTAAACTTATGCCTGAAAACGGCATAAGTTTTTTTTTATACTGTCACAAAATATTGACAGCACTGATCCCTGATCGCGAACGATAATCCCAAGGGGTTACTGAGGTTTTACGGGGAAAAGGAGGGGATTTTATGTCAACAAACAACATCGAAGCGATGAAAAAAATAATTGACGCGAAGAAAAAGCTAAGTGCACAACAGGGAATAAAAGCTGATAAACCGAGTCAAAACAAGGTAAGTCATCGAAAAGCATTTAAAACAACAAAACGAGGCGGATTTTTCGATAAATAAATCTATTTTCTAAGGAACGCAGACTGCGTTCTTTATTTATGATATGGGTTGGTAAACTATCTCAACCCATTCTGCACTTATATTATAAAGGAGAAACTATTGCAATTTGAAAATTTAAATATTATACAGCCGATTCTGAAGGCTTTAATAGCTGAAGGATACACAGAAGCTACACCAATTCAGGAGAAGGCCATTCCGTCTTTACTGGAAGGCCGGGATTTACTGGGATGTGCTCAAACCGGAACGGGCAAAACTGCCGCCTTTGCTATCCCGATTTTACAGGGGCTTTCATACGAGCAGCGAAATCTCAAAGGAAACCGACCCATTAAAGCGTTGATACTGGCACCTACCCGAGAACTGGCTCTACAGATCAGTGATTCATTTAAAGCTTATGGCAAATTTTTAGGTTTGCGGACCTTGGTTATTTATGGAGGTGTATCTCAAAACCCTCAAACCAAGGCATTGTCAGCTGGTGTTGATATTCTGGTGGCAACCCCGGGACGGCTACTGGATTTGATTAACCAAAAATACATACGTCTTAATCAAATCAAGTCTTTTGTACTGGATGAAGCAGACATGATGTTGGATATGGGCATGCTTCAGGATGTCCGAAAAATTATCAAGCACATGCCGGCCGAGCGTCAAAATATGCTGTTCTCGGCAACTATGCCGATGGAAATAGCCAAACTGGCTGGCACCATCCTCCGAAATCCGGCCAAGGTAACCATTACTCCGGTTTCATCAACGGTAGAAGTAATTAAGCAAAATGTGTATTATGTAAATAAAAACAATAAAATCAATCTACTCATTCATTTGCTTAAAAATAAGGAAATTGTCTCTGCACTGGTTTTTTCCCGAACTAAACATGGGGCCGATAAAATTGTTAAGCATCTGGAGCGTTCCGGGTTTAAAGCGCAGGCGATTCATGGTAATAAATCTCAGAATGCGCGGCAATTGGCTCTGAATAACTTTAAAGAACGAAAAACTCGGATCTTGGTTGCAACAGACATTGCCGCCCGGGGAATCGATATTGATGAATTGTCACATGTCTTTAATTATGATTTGCCGGAGGTACCGGAAACATATGTGCATCGGATCGGACGTACGGGTCGGGCTGGCTTTGGCGGCATAGCCATAGCATTTTGTGATCAGGAAGAGATGCCCTTACTGGACGGCATTGAAAAACTTGTGTTGAAATCAATTCCCGTGGTTGAGGTTCATCCCTTTCCTTTGGTGGAGGTGCCAGCAGAACAAAAAATAGCATCTTCCCGTCGTTTGGCAGCACATCAGCCCACAGCGCCCCGAAATCGTCGCGGAAGCGGAAGCGGTTCAGGTAAGTCAACTGGTGGGAAAAAAGATCGGGATCGTTTTTATGCGAAAAACAAGAGAAAAGATAATCTGTAAAATTTGTGTATTTTGAAGTCGTCTGGGTAAAAATTATTACAGAAGATATCCGTAAATAATACTTGACGAATGCTTGTGATAACCATTAGAATTAGTAAATAGGAAAGTTTCGATTCGATTAAAAAGGCGGTGGATTTATGGAAAATATTAGAGTGATGATAGTAGACGATTCAACCTTTTCAATAGCAGTTCTTAAACGGATGCTTCAGAAAGATGGGATAGAGATCGTTGCCACGGCTCTTAACATGAACGAGGCAATAAAAAAAGCCCAAGAGATCAAACCAGATCTGATTACGATGGATATGACCTTGCCTGATGGTGATGGAATCGAGTGTTCAAAAGAAATTCTTAAATGTCTGCATGATACAAAAATTATTGCCATCAGCGCAATGATGGATGAAGAAATTATTCAGCTGGCTAGAAAAGTTGGTATCAAAGGTTACTTGCAAAAACCGGTAGATCAAACGGATTTGGACGCCGCAATTGAGCGACTTTTTGAAGGTGAAGAACTTTACGGTGTCTTAAAGAGCAATTTTGAAGAAGCGTTTAAAGAATCAATTTTCAGTTTTTTGAAGCGGGAGATTGGTGGAGAAGTCGTAGTTGAAAAGGTTGAGGATCATCCGATGACTACAAATTCTTCAGGAATTTCTGTGGCAATTGGGATAATTGGACGGCATGACGGAAGATTGATTATGGATATGTCCGAAGATACTGCCTTGAGCATGACCCGAAAAATCCTTCAGGATGAAGGCCAGCAAATTGACGAAGCGATTAATTTTCTAAGCGAATTCACAAATGTTATCGCTGGTAATGCCTGTTCGCTTTTAAATGGACTTAATCGTTCCTTTGGTCTTCGAGTTTCACCACCCACAGTATTCCGAGGTAAAGATATCACGATTTCGATTGGAGATATTATGAGCGAATCATTTGTTATTAAAACAGATATGGGTGATGTTTTTATGAATGTTGGCTTTCAAAAGGGGGATGTGGAATGGATTTAACAATTATCAATCCTTTTATTGCTTCAGTGACGGATGTGATGCCTCAATTGGGGTTTGCTAACATTGACCTGAAAGAACAAAGCGAGAAATCAAAAAAAATTGTGGCCAGTGGAATTGTACTAACTTTGGGGATAGTTGGTGATAAAAAGGGAAATGTAGCCTATGCTATTGATACTGAAGGTGCTAAGCAGATCGCTTCCATTATGATGATGGGGATGCCGGTGGATGAACTGGATGATATGGCAAAAAGTGCAATTTCTGAGCTTTCCAATATGTTAACTGCCAATGCGGCGATTAATTTTTCCAATGACAATGTTACTGTAGATATTTCACCACCAACGATGCTGACGGGAGAAAGTATTGAGCTTAGTATGAGCAAAGACCAAGTCATGTGTGTAGAATTTGATATCGATGGCATTAAACTGGAAATCAATGTGGCACTCGATTAAATGAGAGTTTTAAAGTAATAAAAAAGGAGCATCCCCCTATCAGGGATCATGCTCTTTTTTTTATTGTCTAAAACGGGTGGCTTTTGGTTTATTTGGTCAATTTAAATTTGCTAACCATATTCTTGAGCAGTTCCGCCTGACTGTAGAGCTCTTCGCTGGCGGCAGCACTTTCTTCGGCAGTGGCCGAATTGGTTTGAACAACCTGAGACACTTGATCGATGCCGGTATTAATTTGGTTGATAGAAGCGGTTTGTTCATGAGAAGCGGTATCAATTTTACTGACTAAGACGGCGACTTTGGTAACCCCATCCACAATTTCGTTGAGTGAATCAGCAGTATTATTGGCAATGACAGTGCCCTCGGAAACTTTGGAAATAGATCCTTCAATCAGTTCGGTGGTTTCCTTAGCTGCTTCGGCACTGCGTCCAGCCAGGGTTCGGACCTCTTCAGCGACGACCGCAAAACCCTTGCCTTGTTGTCCGGCCCGGGCAGCTTCCACTGCTGCATTCAAGGCCAGAATATTGGTCTGGAAAGCAATGTCATCGATGACCTTGATAATATTTGAAATTTTTGCCGAGGAGGCATTGATTTCTTCCATCGATTTTAGCATTTGCTGCATCTGAGTGTTGCCGTTTTCGGCATTTTGCTGAGCGGTCAGAGTCAACTGATTGGCCTGATTGGCATTAATGGCATTTTCTTTGGTTTGAACCGCCACCTCATCAATGGAGGCATTGAGCTCTTCCATTGAACTGGCCTGCTCGGTAGCACCCTGGGCCAGAGCCTGACTGCCGAAGGAGACTTGTCGGGCGCCGGAAGCGACCTCATCAGCTGAGTCATTGATATTTCCAAGAATTTCATTCAGTGAGTTCATGGTATCATTTAATGAATTTTTAATAATTGCATAGCTACCCAGGTAATCCCCCTCCATGTGGTGGGTTAGCTGTCCAGCAGCCATTTGTTCAAGTACGACGGCGGCCTCATTGATGGGCTGCTCGATGGCATCCAGAGTTTGGTTAAAGCCATCGACGATATCCCGGTAACCACCAGCAAATTTTGACGCATCGCTGCGAACGGTCAGGTTGCCGTTGATTCCAGCTTGAGCAAGATTACGGGATTCCTCAATCAAACTGTCAATAGTGGTTAAGGTGGCGATTACCGATGGGATCAGTTTATCGTTGTCGGAACGTTTGCCAATGGCGATAAAGTCACTCAAACGACTGGTGTCACCTTGAGAAATACGGATAAAAGCATCCTGAACATTGAGAAGGCGGGAATGAACCAGGTTGATCTCCTCGGAAAATGCGTTCATATTACCTTTATAATGACCTTCCATGCTAATGGTATAGTCATTAGCGGCCATCTTGGTCATCACCTGTCGAGCCTCATTGATCGGTGCTAACAGGGAATTTAGCGTATTGTTAAAGCCTTCGATGATTTTTTTGAAATCACCGTTGTGCCGGGTGGCATCGGCCTGAATTTCTAACTGGCCTTCGGTAGCAGCTTGAGCTAACATATCAACATCAGATACTAAGGCATTGATATTGTCGATGCATGAGTTAAGGTTTTCTTTAATCGTATTAAAGTCCCCATGATAGGTAGCGGTTATTTTTTCGGGAATATCGCCCCGGCTGATCTTATTGACATAGTCCGCCGACATGTTTAGCGGCTCAACCACTGCATCAAGGGTATTGTTGACACCAACCACAATATCCCGGTACTTACCCTGGAATTTGGTGGCATCACCTCGAACAGATAAATGACCATCGGTGGCTGATTGAGTTAACATTTCTACCTCTGTTTCCAGGTTTTTGAGATTATCAACCACTTCAATAAGACTTTTAGACTGAATATCCTTATCCGATTTGACATCGACGGCAACATTAAGATTTCCCAGAGAAATCTGTTCCAGGGTGGCAATATTTTCCTGAATATTTTCCGATAGTTTCTGGAAGGAAAGTCCCAGCTTGCCCAGCTCATCTTCACGGTTGATGATTGCATCAGGAATTTCACTGTCAAAATCACCCAATTCAGCCTTACGAAACAGCTCAGTGATCAGAACGATAGGATTGACCACCCCTTTGACTTGTTTAACGATGATAAAGCTGAGCACGATCAGGGTTAATAAGAATAATCCGATTAACTGGAAGATCAGGGCCATTATCGGGGCATTGAGTTCACTTTGGGACTCCATAATAGCAAGGGTCCAGCCGGTTGCAGGGATCGGGGCATAATAGATGTTATTTTTGCCGGAATCATCACGGAATACCCCGGAACCGGGTTCACCACTGAGCATAGCTTCCCCCAGCGTCGACAAGCTTGGGTTGGGATCTTCAAGCAAGTTGACGGCCATTGCCTTGGAAACATCAGCATCAGCAATATAGAGGCCGGTTCGGTCCACCAGAAAGGCGCGACCGGTTTCACCGATTTTGATGTTGCTGACCATTTGTTGAAGACTGGAAAGATCGATATCGCCGGTAACCACCCCTTTGAAATTACGATTGGTATCATAGAAAGCGGATGCAGCAGTGACCATCGAAATCCCCAAGGCTTCGTCTTTAAATGGTGACGACCAGGCAATTTTACCACCAGCGTCTTTACCTACCATGTACCATTCCTGATTGGGATAATCATAATCATCAGTACTAAACAAGGCTTCAGCGTAGGCGATATTTGAGCTCTCCCGATAGGCGTATGGTCCGAAATATTTAATTTCAGGTAGATAAGCATTGTAGTCATAAAAGACTCCGACACCATAAGTATCGTCAGTAAGTTCAACATATTGGGTTAAGAGCTTGTTATACTCTGAGGGAGCCATCTGAGTGCCAGTGACGCCGATAGTGGTGCTCAAACTGCTCACCGCTTTGCTGTGAGTACTGAGTACCTGCTCAATCTCACCAATAGTATTACTAAGCTGGAGATTCATTTGTTCTTCAATTTGCTGATTTTCGGTGTTGATGCTTAATGCCGTGACAGTGATGCCAATCACCAACAGGGCCAGGGCCACAAAAATGATCACCATTGAGGTGATTTTATTACCGATTGAGTGCTTGTTAAAAATCTTCATTGTGATTTCCGCCTTTATATTTTTTAATTAGTGGTCATTTTATACCCCATTCTAAATCATTTTAAACCGAAACGCTACGGTATAATTGTTAAATCGCTGCTAAAAAGTCGTTATTTTATTACTGAAAAACTGGAGGTGAATTTTTGTAAAAAAAAGTTAAAACGGTAATGTTTTTTTACTGGGCCTGGATTTGAGTTTGAAGCTGTAAAAAATTCTGGCCCAGCGGCTTGCTGATATTGGGCAGACCGATGCGGGTAAAAAGATCCATTAGAGCTGTCCAATAGGGTGGATAGAGTCCCTGACCCTTAGAAATCAAGGGTTCCTGGTTCTCGATGATTATTTTTAAATCCCAGCCGAAAGCAGTATCACTATTCTCTGAGGTGTTTGCTGACTGATAATTGCTTTTCCAGTTCAAGACATAAAGCTGATAGAAATCCTCAAGTAATTGTTGCCACTGGAGCTGGTCAATGTAGATCTCCGGAAGATCCGGGTAATAACACAGAAAGGGCCCCTCAATGGTGGCTCCGGCGGCAGTTTTTGTAAAGGTCAAATTTTGACTGGCAATCGCCTTCTGATAGGTATTAAAGATAATCTGGCGGGTGTCTGCTACGAGTTCATGGTAATCGTGGCCAAATTTGGCTTGGCAGTCCCGGCAAAACAATAAGGGTAAGGTCGCTGGGCTGGTGTTAATGCCGCCGCATTTAGGACAGAAGATAGGGCTCATTAGGGTCTCCTTTCGTCGACAAAAATTCGGGTATTGGTGGTGACTTCTTCAATGCATTCGTTGAGCCATTCGATGTAGGATTTTTCGCGTTTGATGGCCGATTTAAGGACAATATAGTCGCCGTATTCGGGACTCTGTATCTTTGAAATGTCTTTAGAGTCCAGTAATATCTGCATGTTGTTCTGGAGCTTTTCCAGTTTTTCCTGACGTTGGGTCAGTTGGTAGTGAAAGTGGTTCAGGATTTTGGCATTGGACAGAGATTCGATAAAATAAGCTTTTAGCCGAAAAATATCCTTGGGAGTAGGCTCCAGTAAATCCTGCTGTAAAATCCAGTTGTGAAATTCCTGTCTGCCTTTTTCTGTAATTGAATAAATTTTTTTGCGAAGTTTTTCATCCTCGGGTAGTATTTCGTAGGTAATTAGCTTTTCGTCGGTGAGCTTTTTTAATTCCGGGTAGATTTGGCTGTGCTTGGCATACCAAAAATTAACCAGTTCCATATTAAATACTTTCATTAAATCGTAGCCAGTCATAGATTCCCGGTTGATCAAGCCGAGGATGGCATATTTTAGAGTTCTCATGTGTTTAAGCCTTTCGTTTTTTGTCAAATAGTTATCCACTTCTATTTTATCTGATTTTTGTTAGAAATGCATTTATTTTCTTGGCTAGTTTTAATATTAACATCAACAAGCAATTTATTTGCCTTGACTTGATTAAAAAGAATCATTTACAATAATAGTACAGGATATTAATAAACTATCATACCGACCAATTGTTAATCTGGTGTTCGCCACAAGATCGGACAGGCTACCGCCGCGTTCGCCTTAATGCGTACAACATGCGAACAATTATTGGTATTAGGATATGCTCTTTAATAGGCTGAAATTACGAATTTAAAGTAGAGTGGAGAATTTATGAAAAATATTAGAAAAATGGATAGTGTCGTGACGCCGGAGGGCAAAGAACGATACTAAGCCTTTAGCCCTCCAAACGGTCAAAATACTAAATTTGGAGGAAAAAAATGAATAAAATAGATTTAGAAAATTACGGATTGAATCAGCACCTTAAACAGGAAGCGAGTTTGTACAGTGACTTGTTCGTAGCCAGGGTGACGGAGCAACATCGGGAACTGTATAAGGTGATCACTGAAAACGGCGAATTGCTGGCTGAGGTGTCCGGGAAATTTGTGTTTAAGACTGAAGACAATACCAGCTTTCCAGTGGTTGGCGATTGGGTGATGATTGATCGGACCGAGGAAGGTTCGGGCAATGCGGTGATCCATCAGGTATTAAGTCGCACCAGCTTGTTTGAACGAAAAGCGGCCGGAACGGGAAATGGAGTTCAGATTGTCGCTGCCAATTTTGATCTGGTTTTTATTTGCATGTCGTTAAACAATGATTTTAATCTGCGCCGGCTGGAACGCTATTTATCAATTGCCTGGAGTAGTCAGGCCAGGCCAGTGATTGTCCTGACGAAAGCGGACCTATGCGATGATTTACCGTCGCGTCTAGGCGAAATTTCTGCTGTCCGGGTAGGAACTGATGTGGTGGTTTGCTCCAGTGAGGGCAACCGTGGTTATGACGAGATTGCAGCCTATCTGTCGGTGGGAAAAACGAGCGTCTTTCTGGGATCGTCCGGGGTGGGTAAATCCACCATTATCAATCATCTGATGGGGGCAGAAGTGCTCGAAACCAAAGGCCTGAGAAATGATGATCGGGGCAGGCACACCACCACCCATCGTCAACTTCTGCTATTGCCCGGCGGTGGCGTGGTCATAGATACCCCAGGGATGCGGGAACTCCATCTCGAAAAGGCGAATCTTTCCAAGTCCTTTGAGGATATTGAGGCACTGGCCAAGCAATGCCGCTTTGGAGACTGTCGCCACAGCGGCGAACCGGGTTGTGCGGTCCGAGCTGCCATTGAATCGAAAAACCTCTCGGAAAAACGGTTTGAAAACTATCGCAAGTTGCAAAAAGAAATGGACTACGAAGGACTCAATTCACGTCAGCTGGAAGCCGAAAAAATTAAAAAAATGTTTGGCAGTAAAGGCGAAATGAAACAGATCATGCGTCAGGCAAAAAATAAAAACAAACGCTAAATAACGATTAGGTCACAATTTTTAATTCAAAGGAGAAATAAGATGAAGCAACAAAATCTGCCGGAATCTTACAGTAAACAGGATGCCATTTTAATGGCTGGTTTTAGTTATCAGACCTACCCTTTTTTTGATCAGCAGCAGCTGGCACTGCCAGCCGGTTTTGAGCTTAGGTATTCATTTAACGGTAAGACCGGGGTGACGGAAAAAACGGAAGAAAATTTTGGCTTTATTGCTGAGTCAGAAGATCGGCTTGTACTGGCTTTTCGGGGGACCGATTCAACCCCCAATCTGGATTCGGATTTGGATCTTTTTCAGATTCCCTTTCCCTATGTAAAAAATGCCGGGTCTAGCCATCGAGGCATCACCCGGGTTTATCAGTCGCTTAGGGAGGAAGTGATAGAGCAGATCAGTCAATTGCCTGACACTAAAAAACTCTACATCACTGGTCACAGTCTGGGGGGTGATCTGTCGATTATGGCGGCGCTGGATTTTGCTGTTAATACTGCCCGTAAAGAAGCGATTGTTTATACCATTGCGGCAGGTCGGCCCGGTGATCGGGATTTTGTCGGTACTTACAACGCCCACGTCAAAAACAGTTATCGGATATTTAATGTCCATGATTTTATCCCAACCCTGCCAGCCGCCGAGTATCCGGCTCCTTTCACTGAAGCCGGGTTGTTCTATGAACACGTGAACGCTTCGGTTCCGATTGGTTTTCAGATGGACAACCTGTTTTTGAATCACCGGATCAACTGTTATTTCCAGAAGCTGGGAGAGCAGGATATTAATTATATGAATGCTCTGCGCAGCAGTAGTCCAGGCTTTTGTCCGGAACCGATAAATTTGAAGGAATTGGCGGATTCGATGAAAAACAATTAGGGATTTGCCAAGTAATCCCAGTTGACATCCCAGGAGAGGTTTAAATGATAAAAAAAATTGAAAATATAGATTTGGAAGCAGCAATAGATCTGGCCAATCAGGTATTTCATGAATTTATTGCCGATGGCTACACCGAAGAAGGGCGCCAGACCTTTACCGATTATTTGGACTATAAGTTGGAAGAAATGGCTGAGGATTTGGAAAGCGGCCATAAGAAACTGTGGGGTTTCTATGAAGACAACCGGATCATCGGGGTCATTGGCACCCGGGATCGTTTTCATGTTTCACTTATGTTTGTCGATAAGAACCATCACCACCAGGGCATTGCCCGGGCTTTATTTGACACAGTGCTGGCGGATTTAAAAAGCCAGCTACCGGGAAAATTCTTTGTAATGACGGTCAATTCATCTCCTTATGCGGTGGAAGTTTACCGTCGTTTCGGTTTTGAGGCAACCGCTACGGAACAGGTTAACAAAGGGATTCGGTTTGTACCGATGAAGCTGACAGTTTGTTAAGTGGTCCTGGAATTTTCTTAATGATTGCGTTGTCATAAAAAAATAATTTGACAAAAACCGCAATATCGATTAAGCTTTATCTAATTTAATCGTTCAATCAAACCGTTGACGTGGAGATAACGGTGTATCGTGCAGTTACAGAGAGCGGGGAAGGCTGAGAGCCTCGCACAACGCAGATCATCAAATGGACCACTGAGGGCGCAGTCAAAGGAAATGTGTATTTCTGAGTATTCTGCGACGTGACGCATACGTCAGTTGCGAGGGATATGTTTGTATCCTGCAGAGTGTACAGGGATTTTTCTCTGTAAATGAAGGTGGTACCGCGGGCTTAAATTTTTTGCGCTCGTCCTTGATTAATTTTTATTAATCAAGGACGAGCGTTTTTTATTACTTAAAAAACGTATAAATAGGTGTGGGCACTGATTGGAAGGTTAACTCGTCACTGACGTACCGACCAATTATTAATCTGTTGTTCGCTGCGGGATCGGACAGGCTTCGCCGTGTTCGCCCCGATGCGTACAACATGATGTAATAATTGTCGGTACTGGGTAGTGGTGGGATTTTAGTTTTTGCTCATCACTTTTAAGCAGCTAATTAACAAAGTTTCATAAGAACTAAAAACTGGATTACGAGATAAATTTTTCTTTACGAAAGGATACGATTATGATTAAACCATCGATGGAAGAGGCCAGAGGGTATTGTGGGGATTATCAGAGCATCCCGATTAGTCTGGAGCTGTTTTCAGATATTAAGACACCGATTGAGGTGCTTAAAGTTTTAAAAGGAACCGGCAAAATGTGTTACTTGTTAGAAAGTGTGGAGGGCGGCGAAAAATGGGGGCGGTATTCCTTTTTGGGTTTTGATCCGACCCTGACGGTGAGCTGTCTGGATGGCGAAGTGGTGGTTAAAAATGGCAAAATCAAGGACATTCTCGCCGATGACCCACGGACGGTGCTGCGGGAAATTCTGGCCCAGTGGAAAAGCCCCAAGCTGGATTTTATGCCGGTGTTTACCGGCGGCTTTGTCGGCTATATCTCCTATGATTTTGTTAAATACACCGAAACCAACCTGGTGCTTACAAATGCTAATGCCGAAAATTTTGATGACATGAATCTGATGCTTTTTGATAAGGTCATCGCCTATGATCATCTGCGCCAGAAAATTGTGGTGATTGTCAATATTAAAACCGATAACTTTGAGCAAAACTATATTGACGGGGTGATTGTACTTAAGGAAATTGAAGCGTTGATAAAAAGCGGAAACAGCACCGTGGCGTTTCGGGGTCAGGTGACATCAAAGTATCGCTCGCTGTTTAGCAAAGAATACTATTGCGAGATGGTAAAAAAAACTCGGGAGCATATTGTTCAGGGCGATATTTTCCAGGCCGTCATTTCCAACCGGCTGGAAGCTGACTTTGAGGGCGATCTGCTGTCGGCCTATCGGGTGCTGCGAACGGTTAATCCCTCGCCGTACATGTTTTATATCGACTTTGACGCGATTCAGGTCGCCGGGGCATCGCCGGAAACCCTGGTGTCGCTGAAAAATTCGCGGCTGGCAACTTTTCCGATTGCTGGCACCTGTCCCCGCGGCGAGACACCGGAAGAGGACGAGGCCTTTATCGCCGAGTTGCTCAAGGACGAAAAGGAGCTCAGTGAACACAATATGCTGGTCGATCTGGGTCGCAACGATCTCGGCAAGGTTAGTGAGTTTGGCTCAGTTGCGGTGACAACCTACCAGGAGGTCGTCCGTTATTCCCATGTTTCACACATTTCTTCCACTGTCACCGGCACCCTTAAAGCCGGGCTGGATCAGCTCGATGCCCTCGGGGCGGTATTGCCGGCGGGAACCCTGTCCGGAGCGCCGAAAAAACGGGCGATCGAAATCATCAATGCTCTGGAAGGCCAGAAGCGTGGCGTTTACGGCGGGGCGGTCGGCTATATCGATTTTTCCGGCAATATGGATATGTGCATTGCGATTCGGATGGCGGTTCGCAAAAACGACAAGGTTTATGTCTCTGCCGGAGCCGGAATTGTCGCTGACAGCATCCCAGAAAACGAATTTAATGAATCCCAAAACAAGGCCAGAGCGATGTTTGAAGCCCTCGAACGAGCCCAGGAGGTGGAATAATGATTTTACTGATTGACAATTACGACAGTTTTTCCTATAACCTGTATCAATATGTGGGAATGATCAATCCCGATATCCGGGTGATTAAAAATGATGAACTGAGTTTGGCCGAAATTATTGCTTTAAAACCGGATCATATCATTGTCTCACCGGGGCCGGGACGACCGGCGGAGGCGGGGATCTGCGAAGAGGTGATCGACACTTTCAAAGACAAAACCCCGATTCTGGGGGTCTGCCTGGGTCATCAGGCGATCTGTGAGGTTTTTGGCGGTACCATCACCTATGCCAGTACTCTGATGCACGGCAAAAGCAGCAACGTCCATATTGCCAACGGCAGTCCGATCTTTCGGGGTCTGCCGCCGATTATTGTAGCCGGCCGCTATCATTCCCTCAGTGCCGAGCGCAGCAGTCTGCCGGATGAGCTGCTGATTATCGCCGAGGATGACGATGGTGAGGTGATGGCGGTGAAGCATCGCAATTATGATGTTTACGGGGTGCAGTTCCATCCCGAATCGATCCTCACCGATTCGGGCCACACGATGATTGAGAACTTTTTAAAGATAGGAAACGAAAATGATTAAAGCAGCGATATACGATATTGTCAACGGCAAGGATCTGTCCCTGGAGCGCACCCGCGAGGTCATGGATCAGATTATGAACGGCCAGGCTACTAACGCCCAGATCGCCTCGTTTCTGACGGCGATGCGGATGAAGGGCGAAACCATCGATGAGATTACCGCCTGTGCGATGGTGATGCGGGACAAATGCACTAAGATCCTCCCGAAAACCGATGTACTGGATATTGTTGGTACCGGCGGCGATGAGGTGTCGACCTTTAATATTTCGACCGTGGCGGCACTGGTGATTGCTGCTGGTGGAGTGCCGGTAGCCAAGCACGGCAACCGCAGCGTCTCCAGCAAATGCGGTTCGGCCGATCTGCTAGAAGCTTTGGGCGTGAATATTGAATTGTCGGCGGAGAAAAGTGCCGTAATTCTGGATGAGTTGGGGATCTGCTTTATGTTTGCCCCGACTTATCATACCTCGATGAAATACGCCGGGCCGGTCCGCAAAGAACTGGGGATCCGGACGATTTTTAATATTCTCGGTCCGCTGGCCAACCCGGCTGGCGCCAATATGCAGTTGCTGGGCGTTTATGACGAAAACCTGGTCGAGCCACTGGCCAATGTTCTGAACAAATTAAAGGTCAAACGGGGGATGGTGGTTCACGGTCACGACGGCCTGGACGAGATTACCCTGACTGACACCACCACCATCTGCGAAATTGCCAATGGCAAGATCAACAGCTTTTTTATCACCCCGGAACAATTGGGACTAAAACGCTGTGAATTATCGGATTTGATCGGCGGCGAAAAGGAAGAAAATGCTGTCATCACCCTGAATATCTTAAACGGCGAAAAAGGACCAAAGCGGGATGTGGTGGTGCTGAATTCGGCCTTCTGCCTGTATATGTCCCACAACGATATCACCCTCCGGGATTGCGTCAAAATGGCCGAGGAGATTATCGATTCCGGCAAGGCTAAGGCTAAACTGGATGAATTCGTTAAGCGCAGCAATGAGATTACCATCGAGGTGCTGGCATGATATTGGATCAAATTGTGGCC
Source organism: Acetobacterium carbinolicum (assembly GCF_047456275.1). GTDB lineage: Bacteria > Bacillota > Clostridia > Eubacteriales > Eubacteriaceae > Acetobacterium > Acetobacterium carbinolicum. The sequence goes on along the minus strand of NZ_CP173357.1, from coordinate 2,116,152 downwards.
TCCACCACTAAACGGGTGGCGGCGCTTAAAGAAACAACCACTCTGGCGCTGCTAAAAAGTCAGGCCAAACGCTCGGAAACGCCCTTTGCTTTTGAAAAAGCCCTGGCCAGAAAGTCAGCCGCTGGAGAAATTGCTTTTATCTGCGAGGTCAAAAAAGCTTCGCCGTCCAAAGGCGTGATTGCGCCAGATTTCCCTTATCTTAAGATTGCCCGGGACTATCAGGCTGCCGGAGCCGATGCCATTTCAGTGCTGACTGAACCGGAATTTTTTCAGGGCACGAGTGCTTATCTGACCGAAATCAAAGAACAGGTAAGCATTCCGGTGCTGCGTAAAGATTTTATTATTGATGCCATCCAGATTTATGAAGCCCGCCTGATCGGCGCCGATGCGATTTTACTGATCTGTTCAATTCTCACCACCGCGCAGATTAAGGACTATCTAGGTATTGCTGATGCGCTGGGGCTGTCGGCGCTGGTCGAAGCCCACGATGAAGCAGAAGTTAAGCAAGCCCTGGCCGCCGGCGCCCGGATCATTGGGGTCAACAACCGCAATCTTAAAACCTTTGAAGTGGATCTCCAAAACAGCATCCGCTTGCGCAAGCTGGTGCCGCCAGAAATCCAGTTTGTTTCGGAAAGTGGGATACGGACTCCGGAAGACATCGCGAAACTGCGGAAAAATGGGACGAATGCGGTACTGATTGGCGAAACGTTGATGCGTAGTGGGGATAAGAAACAGGAACTGGACAAGCTACGGGGGTAGCTGCGGCGGTGGTGAGGGCGAGGGTCTGACCCCTTGGTCATCACGGATCGCCCCTACGAATTGATGATAGACGGTGCCGTTTAAATAGTATACACCAATGTGATGTGTTAGGTTGTAGGGGCGGGTAGTACCCGCCCGGAACGTCGATTTTATGGCAAATGTTTATTATAAAATTGGCGCCGGATGGAATTAAGAGCGAGGAGTTAACCATGACAAAAATAAAAATCTGCGGGTTATCCCGCTTAGAAGATATTGCGGCGGTGAACGCGGCCCGGCCGGATTATATTGGCTTTGTCTTTGCCACCAGCAGGCGTCAGGTCGATATGGCAACGGCGCGAGTCCTAAAACAAGCGCTTGATCCCGGCATTGCCGCGGTGGGGGTTTTTGTCAACCACCCGGTGGCCGAGATCATTGCGCTGGCCGAGCAGGGCATTATCGACATCATCCAGCTGCATGGGGATGAGGAGGAAGCCACCGTCCGGTTGCTGCAAACCCAAACCGGTGTGCCGGTAATCCGGGCGTTGCGGATCAGCAACCCGGTCGACATCCGGGCCAGCACCGCCGATTACCGGCTCTTTGACACCTACGATCCTTCCCAATACGGCGGTTCCGGGGCGGCCTTCAACTGGGATCTGCTGGCCGGAACCAGCGGCGATTTCTTTCTGGCCGGCGGCCTCAACCGCAGCAACATCGCCGCCGCCATCAACCAGGTCAATCCCTACTGTGTCGACTTAAGCAGCGGCGTCGAAACCGCTGGTAAGAAAGACCGGGACAAGATTATTGAGATTGTCGAAATGATCAGAAAAATTCGCGGTTAATAAAAACTACTGGAATAAATACACTGTCGTAACGCATTATTCCGTAGCGGCGGTCATTGACCGCCCGCAAGCGTAGATCTTATGCCATGCGTTTATCTTAACAGCAACAGCGTCCGGGCGATTGCGAATCGCCCCTACAAACCGAGGATAGACGATGCAGTTTAATAAAAGCATGGAGATTTGATATAAAAAGGAGAAAGAAAATGAGTAAAGGAAAATACGGGATCCACGGGGGGCAGTACACACCAGAAACCCTGATGAATGCCATTATTGAAGTGGAAAAAGCTTATGAACACTATAAAAACGATCCGGCTTTTCAGGCTGAGTTAACCGAACTGTTAAATGAATACGCCGGTCGGCCTTCGCGGTTGTATTATGCGAAGAAAATGACCACCGATCTGGGTGGTGCCAAGATCTATCTCAAGCGTGAAGATCTAAACCATACCGGCTCCCATAAGATTAACAACGTTCTGGGTCAGGCACTGCTGGCCAAGAAAATGGGGAAAACCCGGCTGATTGCCGAAACTGGTGCCGGTCAACATGGGGTGGCTACCGCCACTGCCGCCGCTTTGATGGGCTTTGAATGTGAAATCTTTATGGGTAAAGAAGACACTGACCGCCAGGCTCTCAACGTCTTTCGGATGGAGCTGTTGGGTGCCATGGTCCATGTAGTTACCTCCGGCACGATGACCTTAAAGGATGCTGTTAACGAAACTTTTCGGGAATGGACAACCCGGGTGGACGATACCCACTACGTCCTCGGTTCGGTGATGGGGCCGCATCCCTTCCCGGAAATGGTTCGCGATTTTCAGAGTGTCATCAGCAAAGAAGCCCGGGCGCAGATTCTAAAAAAGGAAGGCAAACTGCCCAGTGCTGTAATCGCCTGTGTCGGCGGCGGCAGTAATGCCATCGGCGCCTTCTATAACTTTATTCCCGACGCCGAAGTGCGGCTGATCGGCTGTGAAGCGGCGGGCAAAGGGGTCGATACCGCCCTCCATGCGGCCACTATTGCCAATGGCAGTCTGGGGATCTTCCACGGCATGAAATCCTATTTTTGTCAGGATGAATACGGCCAGATCGCCCCGGTTTACTCGATTTCGGCGGGGCTCGACTATCCGGGCATTGGGCCGGAGCATGCTAATCTCCATGACACCAAACGGGCTGAGTATGTGCCGATCACTGATGATGAAGCTGTCGCCGCCTTTTTCTATCTGTCTCGGACTGAGGGGATTATTCCGGCCATTGAATCGGCCCATGCGATTGCTTATGCAATGGTGCTGGCACCGACGATGAGTAAAGACGAAATCATTATCGTCAATGTTTCCGGCCGGGGCGACAAGGATGTGGCGGCGATTGCCCGCTACAAGGGGGAAAATATCTATGAGTAATATAATAGAAGCAAATAAAATCAAAGCAAATAAAATTTCACAAATTTTTGCAGACCAGAAAGCCTTTATTGCCTTTTTAACGGCTGGCGATCCGAGCCTTGCTAAAACCGAGGAATTTATTCTGGCGATGGCCGCCGCCGGGGCCGATCTGATTGAAATCGGGATTCCTTTTTCGGACCCCATCGCTGAAGGGCCGGTGATTGAAGCGGCCAACGAACGGGCGCTAAGCATCGGCACCACCACCGATAAGATCTTTGCGATGGTTAAGCGTGTTCGGGAGAAAACATCAATTCCATTGGTCTTTTTAACCTATATGAATCCTATATTTGTTTATGGGACCGAAACGTTTTTTACCGCTTGTGAAAAAGTGGGAATCAATGGGGTCATTATTCCAGATCTGCCCTTTGAAGAAAAGAGGGAGGTTCGAGAGACCGCTAAAAACCACGGGCTGGACGTCATCACCCTGATTGCTCCGACCTCCCAGGATCGGATTCAGATGTTGGCCGTCGATGCCACCGGTTTTATCTATCTGGTGTCATCGATGGGCGTTACCGGGGTACGCAGCGAGATTAAAACCGATCTGGCCGCCATTATTGCCGACATCCGCCAGGTAACCAAGACCCCGGTGGCGGTGGGCTTTGGAATCGCCACTCCAGAACAGGCTGCAGTGATTTCGCAGCTCGCCGATGGTGTCATCGTCGGCAGCGCCATCGTCCGGATCATCGCCGAGCACGGCGCCGCCGCCACCGACCCACTGTCTGACTACGTCCGCAAGATGAAGGCGGCGCTGGTTTAGGGTGTATCGGCAGTAAAGCTAGTACCGACAATTGGTCGGTACAGCAAGATAACGTAATGGTTTAAATATAGCGTTAACCAGCATTCAATCCCTATTATCCGCACAAAGTTTACAAAAGATTAACACAAAATTTTTATTTTCAACCGGAATCCTATTGATGTAACGAATTTTTGCAGGTTTCCTTCAATATTTTTCATGTATCAGTTGATTCCGTCCAAAAAAAATCAATTGATATCGTTTTTTTACATTCAAAATGGGTAAAAACGTGTTATAGTATGGTTAGAGTACTAATAATGTTTGTAGGAGGACGTCTTATGAAAAAATTTATTAATGATGTAGAAAATGTGGAAAATGAAATGCTTGAAGGTATCGTTCTGGCCCATCCTGAATACGTAGCTCGAGTAGAAGGTTTTGATGTGCTGATTCGTGCTGACAAAAAAGTTGGCAAGGTTGCTTTGGTAAGCGGCGGCGGCAGTGGACATGAACCCTCTCATGGCGGATTTGTCGGAAAAGGAATGCTTGACGGTGCTGTCGCAGGATCTGTATTTACTTCTCCCACACCAGACCAGGTATTTGAAGCGATCAAAGCAGTTGATGCCGGTGAAGGTGTATTATTAGTTATCAAGAATTACACTGGTGATATCATGAACTTCGAAATGGCTGCCGAACTGGCTGAAGCTGAAGGCATCAAAGTGGCCAACGTGGTTACCAATGATGATGTTGCTGTTGAAGATAGTCTTTATACAACCGGACGTCGCGGTGTTGCCGGAACTGTTTTTGTTCATAAAATCGCCGGTGCAAAAGCTGAAGCTGGTGCTAGCCTGGAGGAAGTCAAAGCCACGGCACTAAAGGTTATTGCTAACGTTCGCACCATGGGTGTCGCTTTGAAACCTTGTACTGTTCCAGCGGCAGGAAAACCGGGTTTTGAATTATCAGAAGATGAAATGGAACTGGGTATCGGAATCCACGGTGAACCGGGAACCGAACGAAAACCAATCCAGACAGCTGATGAAATTGTTGATTATCTGATGGAACGAATTTTAAAAGATATGGATCCTAAAGCCGGTGACGAAGTCGCCGTCATGATCAATGGTGCCGGAGCAACCCCACCAATGGAACTATATATCTTAAACCGTCGAGTTCAACAAATTTTAGCGGACAAAGGCGTTAAAGTATTTAAGACTTTTGTGGGTGACTACATGACCTCCATCGACATGGCTGGCGCATCGATTACCTTATTAAAATTAGATGCCGAACTAAAAGATTTATTACTGGCTCAAGCTGATACCATCGGTTTTAAAATGTACTAAAATTTCGCGCTACAATTTGGTAAGTACTTCGCTAACGTACCGACCAATTGTTAATCTGTTGTTCGCTCCGATGCGTACAAGATGATGTAACAATTATCGGTACTTAGTTTGGTGTTAAGATAAAGGTTTTAGAGAACTAATTGAGAAGAACATAGAAACGAGGAAAGAAATGGCAACAAAGGCAGAAGTACTGGATTTTATCCGGGTTTATGCGGATAAAATGGCAGAACATCGACAAGAATTGACCGATTTTGATCAGGCAATCGGTGATGGCGATCATGGGATTAACATGAGTCGGGGATTTAAAGCGGTGATGGAAAAATTACCGACTGTTTACGAAAAAAATATTGACGATATCTTAAAAACTGTGGGGATGACCCTGGTCTCCACCGTTGGCGGAGCTTCCGGACCACTTTACGGCACCGCTTTTATGAAAGCCGGGGCGGCTGTCAAAGGTAAAGAAGAATTGTCCGATGAGGATATTATTCTGGCACTGGATGAAGCTGTCGGTGGCATCCAGTTTAGAGGAAAAGCAGTCGAAGGTGAAAAAACCATCCTCGATAGTATGATTCCCGCTATCAATGCCATTAAAGCCAGTATTGCTGACGGCAAAACGATGACCGAGGCTCTGGTTGCCGCTGAAGCCGCGGCTTGGGACGGAGTTGAATACACGAAAACAATCATTGCCACCAAAGGACGGGCCAGCTATCTGGGAGAACGGAGTATTGGGCATCAGGATCCTGGGGCAACATCAATGGCATATGCCTTTCAAGCCATTAAAGAAGTGGCAGAAAAGGTGGGTGTTTAACTTATGGTCGGAATTGTAGTTGTTTCTCATAGTCAGAAAGTCGCCGAAGGAGCAGTAGAACTGGCCAGACAAATGGCGCCAGAAGCTAAAATAGCTGCTGCTGGGGGAATGGAAGATGGTAGCATTGGTACCGACGTTTCTAAAATATTGGCTGGCATCGAAGCTGTTCAGGAAGGTGATGGTGTGGTAATTCTGGTTGATCTCGGCAGTGCCGTGATGAGTTCGGAAATGGCCATAGAAATGCTGGAAGATAGCAGTCAGGTAAAGATTATTGATGCACCGATTGTCGAAGGTACAATCTTTAGTTCTGTGGAGGCTTCTATCGGCTCATCATTTGATGAAGTCATCGAAGTGTTGGCAGGAGCAAAATCTTATAAAAAGTTCTGAAACCAATTGGTTTCATAGAAAAAACCCGGGAGACCGGGTTTTTTTACTATAAGTACAAATAACGAAAAGAAAAAAATGTAATGAAATTAAGAATAACTTGTGATATAATATCTAAAATGTAGCGAACGGTTTAAATAGTTTTCTTCACTATTTAATTGTCGGAAGTCATATTCCTTTGAAAGGAGAAAAACGATGGATCCAATCACTTTAAATGCAGTTGAACTTCAAGGTTCAGCGCCCACACTTTCAAAAAAAATTGAAGCGGTTACTGTTAAGCCTACAGCAGATAGCATTAACGGTCAGAACGCTGCTGCTGAAGCCAATTCTTATTATAAATACGATACCATGGAGCTCAGCCGGGAATATGTGGGGTCTCGGATGAAGAGTGAAAATTCGACCATCAACAGCGATACCGACCAACGTAATTCTATCGTTGATCAAAAACCGTCACGGATACCCAACGAGAACGAAGAAGAGAACTCTGAAAAAAAGGAAGCCAAGAGCCAAACCGCTGATATAGACGAAAAAGAAGAAGAAAAGGTTAACGGGAATCAGCTGGGTGGATACACCAACTCTCAATTAAAGGGTCTGGTTTTATCGGGAAAGATTACTGTGGCTGCTTATAATACTGAAGTGAAAAGGAGACAAAACGACAATGATGCCGCTGAGCCCCAGAACAAAAAACCGGTGATGGGCCAGTCCGGGAAAAAAGCCACAAACAGTATATTCTAATGCTTTGGTTGACAAGCATAAACCTGAAAAGAAGCGAAAGCCCGGATCTCTATCATCCAGCGGACTGCTTCTTTTTTAATTACAGCTAAATTGACTTGAAAAAGTTAAATGTGTAACAGACTACGATCTAAGCGAAAATATAGGGAATTTATTTACCTTACTTAGACCAATTAGATTATAAAAAGAATGTATCCATAGTAAAAGAGCGAGAGGATGATTGTTAACAATCATCTTCCCGCTCTTTTTAGATTATGCTTTGGTGTGAACGCCAATTTTCTTATCCATGACGGAAATATGTTTGGTCAGCCAGTCAACAACCATCTGATTAGCATTGATGATCACCGAGATATTACCGCCCGATGTATCATATGCGCTTTTTAGTTTGGCTAGTTCTGCTATGAAGTTTTTGTGAGCAGTCTGCTGATCAGCCAGTCCCGGGTAATTGATGCTTTTCATGTAGGCTTCCTCATCACTGAAATGTTGTTTGGTATAAGTATCCAAGAAATTCAGTAGCTCACCGACTACTTCTTTGGATTTACCGTTTTTACCGGCTTCAAAAAGTTCATCGGCCATTTTAAATAATTGTTGATGCTGCCCATCAATACTGGCGACACCGACAGATAAATCCTGAGTCCATACAATAGCCATATTAAATCCTCCTGGGTGTAAAAATTAAATGCAATAAAAATTTACCTGTAAAAATTATAACCCTGTTGAACTAGAAAATCAAGAGTGCTTCTAAAGTAAATTGGTTTTAGTTAGATTATCACTACTATTAAGAAAACAAAGCTGACGATCTTAATATTTGTCATTATCCATTGTCCACTCATCCAGCTCAATTTGAGGTATTGATAGTGAAGCAGTAGATTGCGAAGTTTTCCTGATCCCTTCTGAGGAAAAATCGATTTTTTTAGTTTTAATGGTAAATGCACCAACCATTTGTTTGAGCATTTCGGCCTGCCCGGAGAGTTCCTCGCTGGCGGCTGCGCTCTCTTCAGCGGTGGCTGAGTTGGTTTGAACCACCTGAGAAACCTGTTCAATCCCCTGTGTAATCTGAGCGATTTCCGTGGCCTGATCGTTGGATGCCTGGGTTATGTTCCCTACCAGGGCAGTGACCTTTTCAATATCAGAAAGGATTTGGGACAGGCTTTCAGCTGTTTCATCGGCAATTTTTGAACCGATTGAAACCTTGTCGATGGAGCCTTCAATCAACCCGGTGGTTTCTTTGGCGGCTTCGGCCGAGCGGGCGGCCAAGGTGCGGACTTCTTCGGCGACTACCGCAAAGCCTTTACCGTGTTGTCCGGCTCGAGCGGCTTCTACCGCCGCATTCAGAGCCAGAATATTGGTCTGGAAGGCAATGTCATCAATCACCTTGATGATTTTTGAAATATTTTGGGATGAGTCATTGATATCTACCATGGCAGTGACCATGCTGTTCATTCGGACATTCCCGATTTCGGCGTTGTTACGAACTTCAATGGAGCGTTGGTTGGCTTCATTGGCCCTGATTGCATTTTGCTTGGTTTCCTGGGTCACCTCCTCAATCGAAGCGGTGAGTTCCTCAATGGCACTGGCTTGTTCCGTAGCACCATGTGCCAGGGCCTGACCACCGTCAGAAATCTGACGCGCGCCGCTTTCAACCTGTCCGGCAGCATTGTTAATGTCAAACATGGTTGTGCTGAGGCTGGCGGTTATACGATTGAGAGCGGCTTTAATATTCTGGAAATCGCCCAGATATGTGGTGGTAATTTCCTGATTCAAGTTCCCTTGGCCAATTTCTTCCAGAGTGTGGGTGATTTCTTCAACATATTCTTTCAGGAAGGCAATGGTCTGATTCATATCTTCTTTAATTTGGCCATGCTGGCCCTTAAAGTCGCCTGTCATGGCGGTGTGGAGATTGCCCTGGGACAGTTCCCGGAGCGTCGCCGAGGCAGCATTAATGGGTTCAATAACCACATCCAGGGTCTGATTGAAACCTTCAACCACCTTGGCGTATTCGCCCTGGAATTTAGACACATTGCCGCGGTTGGTCAGATCGCCAGAAACGGCGATCCGGGTCATCGTCTGGGTTTCTGCTACCAGCAGGGCAATGCTTTCGATCATCGAAATAAAACTGGGCACCAGAGTATCGTTGTCGCTACGCTGTCCAATAGCTCTAAGATTGTCCAGATCACAGAGGTTTCCGGCGGCAATGTTGTTGGCAATTTCGACAATGTGAACCATCTGGGTGTGAACTCCGTTAATCGATTCGCCAATTTCCTGGTAAATACCCTGATAACTGCCTTCAATTTTCTGGGACAGATCATTGGCACAAAGCATTGCCAGCACCTGATTTCCTTCTGTTAATGCACCCAACCCGTCGATACAGGCATTGATGTTAGTTTTGAGCGCATTAAAATCACCCTTGTATTCGGTCGTGATGGCGGGTGGAATAACCCCGTTACCAATTCGCTCAATGGCCTTGCTGGCTACCTTAAGTGGTTTAACAAAGGTGTTAATCATGTTGTTGAGGCTAATAATCATATCCTTGAAAGCACCAGTGTACTCGGTGGTATTACCCCGGTAATTAAGTTGTCCATCCTGGGCAGCCGTGCCTATTTTTTTGATTCCCGCGTTGACCTTATTCATTTCTGCTACCATGTCGATCAGGGCGTAGGCCAGCACATCCTGATCGGATTGGGGGATGATTTCTACGGAGAAGTCACCTCTTGATAAACATTGGGCAGCCTTGGCCTGGTCTTTGCGGTTGGCAATGATGGTGGCGAAAGAATTCATCAGTGCGCCAATTTCGTCTTCGCTGGTAGCAGCGATTTCGAGATCTACATCGCCCAGAGCCATCTGATTGGCGAGAGAGGTTAAATCAACAATCGGTTTAGTAATTTTTTTAGCCAGATACCAGGCCGCCGTGGCACCGAGAATTAACACTAGCAGAGAAATTAACATTGTGATATTGCGTAAATGAACCATCGGTGCCAGCACATCACTTTCATATTGAGCAATGATCAGGTTCCAGTTGGTGCCCGAGATCGGCGCCGTGGCGCCGATTTTAGTATCACCATTTAAGACGTATGTGAGCATTCCGGTTTGTCCGGCACCAAGTTCTTTAAAAGCCAGCCCGAAATTTTTCCAAACACCCTCATTGTCAATTTCATTAAAGACATTGGTCTGGTTTAAAATAACCTCATCATTGGGATGGGCCATGAAGCCGCCCTCATTGTTGACGACAAAGCCGTATTGACGGTCACCATCACCCATGGCGTTGGTGGTTACTTTTAAGAAGGTCGGGGAACGGCGGCCAACCAATAGCCCAATGACCTGTCCGTTTTTTTTGATGGGGGCAACCTCAAAGACACAGGGGGCTTTGGTCACCTTACTGATGGCAACATCTGAGATGGCATTTTCTCCCGTGAATCCATTTTCATACCAGAATTCGCCCCAGGAGTCAAATTCACCGCCACTGATGAGGTATTTGGCATGACCGTCCATATTCATTACGGCCAGGTCCTCATACCCTAATGTCTCGATATCACTATCGATGGCTGCCACCTGGGTGGCATAATCCATTGAAGCAATACCATTGCGTTTACTGACTTCTGTGAGGGTTTCCAGATTTCCGGCGATGATAGCAGCCACGTGTGCGGCACCTTCATTGGTATATTTTTGGGCATCGCTATTGGCCTGTTCCAGAAGGGCTTTTGAGCCCATATTATATGAAACCACGCCAAGGGCGATGACCGCGATGGCCAGAATTGCCAGGGTGAATCCCAACAGTTTGGTGGACAGGTGTTTTTTAATGATTTGCCTGTCTTTACCTACGGCAATAGTCGCGTTTAAAATCGGTTGAGTGTCAATGGGGGACTGTTTTTTTTCTTTCATGGTGAACCTCTTTCTGTTTTTTTAAACCATTTCTTTGAGATTTTCAACACTATGTTCAATCAATTTTGATTGTCACACAACATAGGTTGAATCCTTTTATTGTGCTTGCTATTGGTTTTGCGTAGGTATAAAAATACTAAGCAATGTGTCAGCAACATTACCTATTATATCGATTCACCTAACAATTTACCAGTGATAGTGTTAAGAAAATCACAAAAATAAATAAAAATGAATTACTAACTTTCAAAAAGTCAAATAAACTAATGTGAATCTTGAGTGATAATATTATCGATCGGTAACATCACAAAATATTACACTTGTAAGAAAACAATAAAAAGATTATGATCATTTAAGATTAAATGAGTATTCAAAGACATAATTGAATATAAGTCTTTAAGAGAAAATAATAATAACAAGCAATATAAAATAATAGGGGAGGTATTATGTCAGTATTTATTCAGAAAATAGCAGAATATATTAGTGTAAGCGGTGAAACCATTCAGTCATTGGCGAAAATGGGAAACATCAACCGTACCACCTTGCAGCGGATTAAATCTGGGGAACGTTTGCCTACGCGGGCTTTTTTTAAGAAATTGACCCGGGTCCTGCGGCTTTCATCGGTTGAAGAAGCGGAACTGGAATCACTGCTGGAAATCGCTAAGGTGGGGGAAGGGACCTATGCCAATCGTCAAAAAATTATTGAACTCATCGAAACTATTTCTGAGTTGACCGAATATAAGATTCCCTTTTCGAAGGAGCTCAGTCCCAAAAGGTTTGCTGCAAATTCAGAGAATCTGGTTAAATCGATGCAGATCGTTTCCGGAGAAAAACAAGTACTGAGCCTGATTGAACAAAGTATTGATCGGGAACTGTCTGAGGAAACCGAGTCAATGATAAAACTGGTTATCCCCTATGGCTTCCAGGCGGTATACGATTATTTATTTCAGCAGATGTTGGGGAATAATAAGCAATTACGGCTTCAGGATGTACTGAGCCTGCATCGTGAAGCCGACGATATCGAGGCTGATCCGATTTTAGGAGCGTTGAAGCATTTGATTGCATTGACACTGCTGGATAATGTCAATTATCAATCGCATTGTTATGTTCATCAATTAAAGAAAGAGAACAATGGTCAGGAGATTAGTGCTCTGTTCCCGCACTTTATTTTAACTTCAAGAGCGGTTATCACCATTTCCCGGAATTTGACCCAGGCCGTGCGATACCAGGACCCTGGCTTTCATAAGCTCTATTTAAACTGTTTTGAGCAAATGCTTGAGGATACGCAGCCTTTTATTCTGGAGAGTAATGATCTCTTTCAGGTCTTTGATTTGGATCGGAGTTTTAAGGTAGAGGTAGTTGTTGAGCCACTGCCTTGTTTTGCTTATTACGCTGATAGACAAATGCTTAAGATTAAACTCAATAAAGAATTTCCATATTATGAAGATTTACTTGAGGCGGTAGATCGTTATTATAATTATTTCAGGCAAGTAAGCCGGGGAATGCTCAATATTTTTTCACTGAAAAATTTACGGCGGTTTATGGAAGATGGAAGTCTTGTTTTTCCTGAGGAGATCTATCATCCCTTAACACCGATTGAACGACTCACTACATTAAAACAGGTTCGCGATGATCTCTTTAACAATCGACGGCTTCTTTTTGCCATCGATGACGATAAACTGTTTCTAAATTCAGCACCGGAATTTATCTATGAAAGCGCCAGCTGTCAGCGTTTGATTTTGCATTATAAAATTGATGGCCGGGTTGTCTATAAGACGATTGAGCTTCGGCAACCTTGCATCGTTACAGCATTTAAAGATTTTTTTACCAATTTACCAGACAGTGACTACGTTCTTCCTACTGAAAAAGCCCTTGCTGAAATGGATAAACTGATTCGGAACTACGAATTGAAGGCGATCTGTGATTAAACTCGGCATTTCTAATTTAATAGAAAGACTTGTGGTGCCACCGCGAATGGGTTTATAATATAACTATCAATAAGTACAAAGTGAGGTAGGTATGGGTGGCATTGTTTTTCTTGTTCTGGTGGTCATCGTCGGTGTCGGCTTCTGGCTCTATCTAACATCCCAAAACAATAGCCAGGCGAATGGCCAGCAGCCTCAGATAAGAATCCCCTGTAAAGATGGTTACATTATCGGTTATTATCAGGGGAATCGCTTTACCGGCCAGCGTTTTATCAACAATCGGCTGGCCTCCGTTGGTTTTTTTGTAAATACCATCCAGGTGGGATCAGGCAAGGAATATTACGAAAACGGTATTCTGAAATATGAAGGCAATTTTGTCAACGGTCTGGCCTCCGGTCAGGGTAAACTGTATGAAGAAAACGGCAAACTCAAGTATATCGGAAATTTTGCCAATGGTTATGCCTCCGGTCAGGGGCGCATTTTTGACGCCAATGGTAAACTCAAATGCGAAGGCAACTTTGCCCGGCTCCCTAGCAATCAAGTTAATAGTAAAGATCCCTCGGTGCCTAACGGACATTGCAAAGAGTATTACGATAATGGACAGCTCAAATATGAGGGGGAGTTTGTCAATGGGGTCTGGCATGGGGAAGGGCGTTCTTATGATCGTAATGGCCGATTGATTTTTAAAGGCAAATTTGCTTACGGAAAGCCTGGAAAATAAACCCGGTAATCAAGGCACTATCAGTGCTCGATTTTAATCGATGGATTCAGTTATTTCAATTAGTACGATTCGATTTGCTTGTTAATCCGCACCGCTTGTGTTATGATAAACTAAATACTACTCACTAAAATATGCCTATTTTAGCTGTGAAGCGGAACCTCCGCTTTAAAAGGGGGAGAATATGTTTATTGCCAGACAACCGATTTTTAATGCTCAACTTGAAGTATTCGGATATGAGCTTTTATTTCGGCTTAACAGCCAATCCACTCAATTTGGTGGGGTATCTTCTCAAGGTGCAACCGCCATGGTCATCACCGGTTTATTTGAATCAGGCCTTGAAAATCTCATTGAAGACAAAATCGCTTTTATCAATTTTGATGAGATCTTCATTCATTCAGAGGCTGTCGAACTGATCAAGCCGGATCGGATGATTGTAGAAATGCTGGAAAATATCGAAGTCAGTGTAAATCTGATTGAGCGTTTGGTAGACATTAAAAACATGGGTTATAGCATCGCCCTTGATGATTTTGCCCAAACTTATCAAAGCTACCCCCTGACCCCTTTGGCGGATATTATTAAGTACGATATTATGGTAACACCTCTGGATACCATTGCCAATGATGTTCCAGCTGGCCTGGCCCAGGGAAAAACATTATTAGCCGAAAAAGTGGAAACCCAGGATGAATTCATTAAAGCCAAAGAGATGGGTTTTTCCTTGTTTCAAGGCTATTTCTTCAGTAAACCCCGGATAGCTGGGCGCTCCTTCCAGGCTACCCCATCGCAGATTCAATACCTTCAACTGATGACCGAAATCAATGCCGATGAACCCTCTTTTGATCGGTTGGCGGATCTTATTGAACAGGATGTAACCCTGACCTATCGATTGCTCAGGTTAGCCAGTTTCCGGGCTGGTAGTGAATCAATTTGTAGCATTAAATTTGCCTTGAGTTATATCGGTCTAAGAGAATTCGAACGTTGGATCAGTATCTTAATGATCCATGAAGTAAGTAAGGATAAACCTACTGAACTCATCAAACTATCGCTGATTCGCACACGTTTTGCTGAGTCTCTGGCTAAAAGAGCTGGGATGATTGAGCAGGAGCATGATGCGGCTTTGATGGGGCTGTTCAGTGTATTGGACGCCATTTTGGATCAGCCCATGGATATGGTTCTGGCAGAGATCACACTCCCAGAGTCCATTTTTGATGCACTGGTAAAGAAACAGGGGATCCTTTTTCCAATTCATCAATTAATACTGGCCTATGAAAAAGGTGATTGGTCTCTGGTTGAAACCATAGCTCGGGCTCTAAAAATCGAAGATTACTTTATTTACCACGACTACCGGGAGTCGATCAAATGGGCAAATAACGTCATTGGTAATATCGCTTAGCATCGGCTAAAAATAGGTAATATCAAATTTGGATAGTTCATCAGTTAAACTGAGGAGACTATCTTTTTTTATGTAATCAGAAGCCCTGATCGAGCAAGAAAAAAATATGTTGGCACACGAAATGCCACATCTTGTTTTTAGTGGAGACTTAGGAAGTAAGAACTTTAGTAAAGTTTTAAAATCAAACCGAACGGGAGCTGAGCATGACGCAATTTAGCAAAAAAATAACGGAACTGATTGAAGCGAGTGGAGAAACAATTCAATTCCTGGCAGAAATGGGAAAAATAAACCGTACCACTCTCCAACAGATTAAAACCGGGGAGCGGCTACCCACTAAAAAAGTTTTTGACAATCTTTCAAAGGTATTACGCCTTTCAAGTGCTGAGGTTGAAGAACTACAAGCCTTGCTGGAAATTATTCAGGTGGGGGAACGGACTTATTATAACCGTCAAAACATAGTCGAACTAATCGCAATTATTTATGAGTTAACCACCTACCAGATTTCCTTTTCAAAAGAAATAAAAATTAGGTGTGAAGCTGCCACTGATGAAAGGGAAAAAATTCAAATTATATCAGGAACCGGACCGGTTCTGGCATTGATTGAAAGCAGTGTCGATCAGGAACTGTTTTGCAGGGAATGTCCGCATTTAAAACTGGCCATTCCCAGCCATTTTGAAGCGGTTTACCAGCATATATTTCAGCAGATGATGGGAAGCCAGAAACATTTGACCTTGCAGGATGTGCAGAGTTTTCCGGAAACCGGTGAAGAAACTGCTGCAGATCCAGGACTTGGTGCCCTTAAAACGTTGATCGGGCTGACCCTGTTAGACAATGTCACGTATCGTTCGAATTACTATCATCATTCTGTCGGGGATACCCAGGAAATCAATGTTCTCTTTCCTTATTTTATCCTGACCTCAGTAGATGTGATTACCGTTTCACGGGATTTCAGTCGGGCTATTCGATATCGTGATCCGGAGCTTTTCAAACTTTATCAGACCGGCTTTGTGACAATCCTTCAGCAAACTGAGCCTTTTATTGAAGAAAGCCGGGACTTATTTGCTATTTACTCACTGGACAGCTCTTATCGGATTCGTCAGGTGGTAGAGCCCTTGCCCTGTTTTGCTTATTATGCCACCCATGAGTTGGTAGCAGATAAGGTTCGAAAGGATTTTCCTTTTTATGAACAGCTAGTGACAGCCACGAATCGTTTTTATGACTATTTTAAACAGGAAAACCGAGCTATGATCAACATATTCTCGCTAAAAAATCTGGCAGCATTTATGGAGAATGGCAACATGTACTTTCCCGAGGAGGTTTGTGAACCTTTTACTCCGGCAGAACGATTAATGTTGATAAAACGGGTCCGCGATGATATTCACGTAGATGCTCGGAAAACATATGCATTTAATGAAGATAAGATTGCTTTTAATTCGGCGGTTGAGTTTGTCAATCAAGCTACTTTAGTGCATCTTATCCTTCACTATGAAAAAGCTGGTCAGCAGGTGTTTAAAACCATTAAATTGAAGGAAGAGAATATTGTTGCGGCTTTTGATGATTTTTTCAGAAGCCTGCCTGACAGCCCCTATGTATTGCCTAAAGAAACGACGGTGGCCGCCATGGATCAGCTGATTCACAAATATGAAGATCGACTCTAAATTGGCACCAAAAGCACACACGTTAAGCATGTGCTTTTGGCGTTTATAGCTAGGCAATAGCCCGCATAATGATAAAGGCCGTATATCCAACATAACCCAGCATCATCACGACGCCTTCAAAACGGCTGATTTTCTTTGAGGTGTACATCATCGGCACCACAATCAGCATCGCCGCCAGCAAGATCCAGAGATCGGTGTAGTAGGCAACATCAATATCGATGGGATAAATTACCCCGGAAATGCCCATGACAAAAAGCACATTAAAAATGCCGGAACCGACAATATTGCCCACAGCAATATCATTTTCACCTTTTTTGGCAGCCACTACTGAGGTGATCAGTTCCGGTAGTGAGGTGCCAATAGCCACAACGGTTAAACCAATTAGGGTTTCTGATAAACCCAGGATAGCGGCAATTTCGCTAGCGGCTCCCACCACCAGTTCCGCTCCAAAAACAATGGCAACCAGCCCCCCAATGGTGAATATTACACTTTTAGGAACTGGAAGTACAATAATTTCTTCTTCGGATTCTTCCTTGCCCAAAACAGAAATTTCTACCATCGAATAAAGATAAATTGCAAAAAATAACAGTAATATCCATCCTTCAGAATGGGAAATCACACTGATCGGGGCGCCATTGATCAAGCCATCCATTACCATCAGCATTAATGCGATGGTGGTTAGGATTGCAAAGGGCATCTCTTTGAAGATTGTTTTTGACTTGATGCTAATGGGGTTGATAAAAGCTGAGATTCCCAGAATAAAAAGGATGTTAACAATATTGGAACCCACAACGTTCCCGAAGACGATTCCATTGGTCTGATTAAGAGAACCAGAAACACTGACAGCGAGTTCCGGTGAACTCGTACCAAAGGCCACCAAAGTCAAACCGATAACCATACTGGGGATATTAAACCGCTTAGCAATGGAGGATGAACCT
Organism: Acetobacterium carbinolicum; assembly: GCF_047456275.1. Classification (GTDB taxonomy): domain Bacteria; phylum Bacillota; class Clostridia; order Eubacteriales; family Eubacteriaceae; genus Acetobacterium; species Acetobacterium carbinolicum. The sequence goes on along the minus strand of NZ_CP173357.1, from coordinate 2,098,649 downwards.
TCCACAAAATAATCGGCGCCTTTAACTAATAGTATCAGTCCGATAATTAAAAATAATATACTCACAATAAATCCTCCTTTTGTAGTACAAGATGCAGAATCAGGATAAAAGTTGTTTCAACCATAAAGTGTAAAATTGCATTTGCGCCCTTATAACAATACCAGCAGATTTACTACTGGTCAATTTTATTTTGCAGAAAGTTGTAAAAAAATTACCCGAAACCGTTTAAAATGCAAAATACGGGCTATACAATGTAAAAGAGTGTCATGGTTCTGTAAAATTGATTGAAACAGAAAATAATGGCGCGAACCTCAAACGTTCAGTTTGCACCAAAACAGAAAAAGGAGTGTAGTGATGCAGATACAACCCTATATTAGTTTTAATGGAAATTGTCAGGAGGCTGTGGAATTCTATGCGGATGTTTTTGGCACTGATAATCCGGAAATCATCGTATTTGGTGAAATGCTTAACAAACAGGAAGCGGCAGATCTGGATCAATCTGAAAAAGTGGTGATCCGGGCTGATTTGGAGACGGATGAAACACGTGTATTACTTTCGGATATCCCCCCCAAACCTCAAGATGTTCAAGGCGATAAGATGACCCTGGTTATCTTTAGTGATGATCTGGATGAGATCAAAATTCTTTACTATAAATTAAAAGTTGGGGGTACGGTGGAGATGGAACTCCAGGAAACCTTCTGGAGCAAGGTATACGGATCCCTGGTCGATAAATTTGGAGTGGGTTGGCAATTAAATTATGATGACGGAAGAATGAGTCAGGTGGTATAATAGTAGCAATCTTAGACTAACATGTTTACCATTTGCTGAAGATAGGAATTTTCTGTCATACAAATAACACAGGGTAGAGTCTATCCTGTGTTATTTGTATGACAGCCCCTGGCTATTTCCGAAATTGCGGGTTTTTATCCAAAGCTTTAAAAAGTCAGCGGCATGGTTCTTAAAGACTGCAGTCATAAGATACATAACACAAGGGGGAACCATGGAAATAAAAAAGATATTACCACTGCGTCTGTCGAGCCTTAATCAAGCGAATGCCTTTGTTTCGGAAATGCTTCAAAAATACAAATGTCCTAAAACTGACAATATGAAAGCCCAGCTCTTTGTAGAAGAAGCCATTGTTTATTGGGCGGAGAAGGCTCAGGACAATGCCCGTTTTGAATTGTCAATTCAGAAACGATTCAGAACCATCACCCTGGCACTAAACTACTGGGGAGATCCGGAAAACCCGCTGACCTTACCAGAAACATCAGTAGATGAGGAAGCTGAATACAACCGTATCGGACAAAATATTTTAATCGGCCTGTCAGCAGTGACCTACTCGTATGAAAAAGGCTGCAATAACGTCTCCTATACACTTAAGCAAAAACCGCTAAACCCGGCGTTAACCACCGCGATTGCCCTGGTTAGTGCTATTTTTACGGGGCTTATTCTTCAAGCGGTAACACCGGATCTGGGCAAACAGATCGGTAGCGACATTCTGACTCCAATCAGCAGTACCTTTTTTGGTTTTCTTAACGCCATTGTCATTCCGGTGTTGTTCTTCTCAGCTATCGGTAGCATCTTTAATATGGATAATCTGGCCCAAATGAAACGCATTTTCCGGCTATTGCTAACCTGGTCGATGGCAGTTATTCTACTGGCTTCAGCAGTTTCTCTGGTTATGGCTCAGATATTTTTGCTGGGCGGGACAGGGTCCACTGCTCAGGGTGGTCAGAATGAGCTGTGGAATCAGATTGGGACGATGGTCTTTGGAATTATTCCCGCCAATATCATTTCGCCCTTTCTCGACGGTAATACTCTGCAGATTATCTTTCTGGCCATTATTAGCGGTATTGTCATGCTGACCTTAAAAGGACGGTTTCCCTCCATCACCCGGATTATTACTGAAGCCAATCTGATTTTCTCAACCATTTTGGATGCAGTCTGCGCACTGATGCCCGGAGTGGTCTTTATCAGCATCCTGAACATGATGATCTCTGGAGAAGGCGCTGCTTTGCTGGGGGCTTTTCGGCTGATTGCTCTGATTCTCGGTACCTACCTGTTTATCGATTTGGCCATGCTATTGAGCCTGGCTTTTTATGAAAAAACCAGTCCTCTGGCTTATTTGAAATCGACTGCGCCATTTTTGCTGATTGCCTTATCGACCGCAAGTTCTAGTGCCACATTTGTAAGCCATACCTCTACAGCGCTGAATAAACAAAAAATCCGGGATTACGTGGTGCATTTTTCCATTCCGGTGGGAGTCCTGTTTAATAAGCAGGATGCCATTCCAATGCTGTTGCTTACTTCTTTATTTGTAGGGAATATTTATGGCATCGCTTTTTCATTACCAGATATGATTCCGGTGGTGATTTTGTGCATGATTCTTTCAGTAGCAGTTCCGCCATCTCCGGGTATGGGCGCCTTTCTCTTTACGATTGTGTTCAATCTACTGGGGATTCCACTGGAAGGATTGGCCCTGGCCGTGACCATTGCCATCTTTATGGACTACCCGGCCACTACTGGTAACGTCATGACCACCAATATCGGGATGGTTCACACCGAACATCGGCTGCGAGCCAGTGAGACAAAAAAACCATGAGTATCCGATAAAGGTTCATACTCGCCAGTTATTTAGTCAATTAATCACTATGGCCGAGGATGTCAAAGGTGTCCTCGGCAATAATCTGTTCTTCGTTGGCACTGACTACCAGGATCTGAACGGCAGTATCTGTCGTACTAATCACCCCTTCACCCGATAGATCCCGATTTTTTTGTGGGTCCAACGCGATCCCCATAAATTCAAGCCCAGTGCAGACGGCTTCCCGGATATACCAGGCATTTTCCCCGACGCCACCAGAAAAGAGCAGCAGATCGAGACCGCCCATTTCAGCCGCATACGCCCCAATATATTTTCGGAAGCGGTGACAGACAGTGGCAATGGTATCGATGGCCCGCTGGTTTCCATTTAAAGAGGCCTCATATATTTCGCGCATATCATTTCCCATCCCGGATAAGCCCAGCCAGCCGCTCTTTTTGTTAATCAGGGTGTCGGCATCACTCAAGGTCAGATTCTCCTTCTTCATCAAATAAAGTAATGCGGCAGCATCCATATCGCCTGCTCGGGTAGATTGGATCAAGCCTTCCTGCGGTGTGAAGCCAGTACTCACATCGATTGATTTTCCATAGTAAACCGCATTGGCGGTGGTTCCGCTGCCTAGCATCATGTTGACAATTCGATAGGCTTCATAACCATTTGGCAGAAATTTTTGCGCCTGGGCAACCATGCTCCGAAAAGCGATCCCATGAAACCCATAGCGCCGAATTTTATGTTTTTCAGTGAGCTCCAGAGGTAGGGCGTACAAATAGGCATGGCGGGGCAGGGTCATGTGAAAACCATTATCAAAAGCTGCGATTTGGGGAATGTCGGGCAGCAGTTTGGCACAGGCATCAATACCAGCCAGGTGATGGGGGTTGTGTAGCGGCGCCAGTTCTTTAATGCTTTCGATATAATCAATGATGGCTGGCGTAATGAGAAGGGAATCGTTGCATTGTTCACCGCCCTGAACTATCCGATGACCGATGGCAGCGAGATCAGTGAGAACAAATCCTAATGACTTTTCCCTGATTGTTAAGGTGCTTAGAATTAGATTGATACCGCTTTTGTGATCGTAAATAGGTAATGTTTCCAGGATTTGGACATGATCTTTGATTTGTAATTTGAATGCTGCATCAGAGTAGCCGATCTTGCTGATGGACCCTTTAACCAGAACCTGATATTCTGGCATTCGACAAATCTGAAATTTCACCGAAGAACTTCCACAATTCAATACAAGAATAATCATGGGTATAACCCCCTTATATATTTTATACAGCTGTTATACCCCAATTAGTGATGTTAATCCACTCATTTTTTGCTAAAAAAATGGTTAAAAATAATAAAAAAAGCATCCCGTGTTATAAGGATGCTTTTGTGTTATTTTCAGACCAGTCCGTCTTCCATAGCCAGGGTGACGGGTTCTTTTTTACTGGCTTGTAGTTTTCGGTAGGTGACGATGTACATGGAAACCGCCAGGATAATCGAAAAGACGTCTGCCAGAGGTTGGGCCCAGATGACGCCCTGGAGTTGAAATAGAGCCGATCCGATAATTAGAATCGGGATAAACGCCAATCCCTGTCGGCTAACTGTCAGAATTAGGGAAGGTATGGCTTTACCCAGCGACTGATATACCGTGGTGACAATAAACTGGAGGCCAAGAAAGGGACTGACCAGCATTTGGATCACCAGGATATAAGCTCCGATTTCAACAACGGCCGGATCATTGATGAAAAAAGAAACTATTTCAGTATTGAAAATCATCGTGACGACCATGACCACAGCTCCCATGATCATCCCAATAACCGCAGCAAATTTAATCGCATCGTTCATTCGTTTGTAATTTTGTTGAGCATAATTATAGCCGATAAAGGGTTGTATACCCATGGCAAGACCCAGCGCCAACATGACCACGATCGAAAAGACCCGGCTGGAAACGCCAAAAGCGGCAATGACAATATCTCCATAAGATGATGCAAAATTATTCAGAATCATCATCGAAAAACTCATCAGAATATTATTGATCGAGGCTGGAAGTCCAATGGCAAAGGTGTTTTTGGCGATGGCACCTTCCATTCGGAAATCACCAGGAGCTATAGACAATACATCACTATGTTTAAAGATATAATAAATAAAATAAATAACCGCGCAGGCATTTCCAATTATTGTCGCCCAGGCAGCCCCGACAACGCCCATATTCAGAGATAAAATCATAATCGGATCCAGAATGATATTAATGACGGTCCCGATCATCATCCCAATCATTGACTCTTTGGCCGCGCCGACCGAACGGACAATCTGGGCCAGAGAATTCTGCAGACAGATGGCAACTGCTCCATAGGCGATAATTGTCAGATATCCTTTGGCAAAGCCAATGGTGTTATCGCTCGCGCCAGCAATTCTAAGAACGGGATCCATAAACAAAAGGAAAGCTGCCATTCCAATTAAACCCAGGGTAATTGAACCGTAAAAACTAAAGGCAGAAGTGTGTTTAATATCACTAATTTTACGTTCTCCCAAAAGTCGGGAGATATAGGATCCACCACCGATGCCAAAAATATTACCAAAGGCCATCAGCAAGAAAAAAATTGGCATGGTCAGAGAGACAGCTGCAACTTGATTGGCATCTCCGGTTTGTCCTACAAAAAAAGTGTCAGCCATGTTGTAGATAATAGTCACCAGCATACTCAGCATGGTGGGTATGGCTAGTGTTAATACCGCTTTAGGAATAGGGTACTTTTCAAATAAATCGTTCTTCATAAAATAATTCCTTTCGTTGAATCACAGTGATCTAGATCACCGTAAATTTTAGTGCTTGTGTGTCAGGTCGTTAATTTGACTTTAGTCCTGATCAGCAGTGGGGGTGGTGATGTTTTTTAGGACCTGAATCAGGAGCTCTTCCAGCAGGTCTAAATGCTCGGCGGAAATCCCCCTGAGGGTATCGGTTTCCAGGCGGGTGATTTCTTTACACACCAGTGGCTCCAAAGCTTGTCCTTTTTTGGTCAGCTCCAGATAATTAATTCGTCGATCCTGGGGATCTAGTCGTCTCAGGATGAAATCTTTTTCAACCAGTCGCTTAACAATGCCAGTAACCGTGGGTCCTTTAAGAAGGAAGGCTTCTTCGATCATCTTCTGGTTAATTTCCTGATCCTGATTGTGCAGCAGGTACATAACTACGGAAAACTGGGATGAGGTCAGATCCCATTGCTTCAAAGATTGATTGAATCGCATTTCCATAATGTTGCTCAATTGTTTCACTGATCGTCCAAAATTAAAGGTTTCTCGTCTCATCATTTCTCCAATACTTAGCATGCTATCTATTTTATCTAAAGAATTTTTAATTGTCAAGTCAACTTTTGTAAGAATCGTTTTCAGAAATATTACGGTCTATATTATCTTTAAGATAAAAAATACTTCGTTGATAATATCGCGGTTATGCCAATTAAACCAGCTTGACAATCCCCCGGGTCGACGTGGTAAAATAAAACAATAAAATTACATATCTTTGGCGAAAAAATAAATTATGCAAACAAGTACCAGGAGTGAGAGGGAATTATCAATGGAAAGAAAATACGCGTTTTCTTGGGATCTGCTGGGTGATATTGAAAAAGGACGTCCGAACTTGGGCAACACCACCCGGATTGAGGTATATCGACTGATGCAATTCACATTCAGAGATATCATCGAAAAACATGTTGGCAAAGAAGAAACTGATAAAATATTTTATGAAGCCGGACAGCTGGCAGGAAGCGCATTCTATCAGCATATGATTACGAAAACCGATGATCTCAATAATTTTGTCAATCAATTAAAAGCGGTTCTGAGAGAGCTCGGCATGGGCATTCTCCGAGTCGAACAAGCGGATATGGAAAAAGGTGAATTAATTTTGACAGTTTCCGAAGATCTGGATTGTTCCGGATTGCCTGAGCAAGGTTATGAAATTTGCACCTATGATGAAGGTTTTATTTCGGCCCTGCTGGAAAATTATTCTGGCAAACCCTTCATTGTCAAAGAGATTGATTGCTGGTGTACCGGGGATCGAACCTGCCGTTTTAGTGCCAGAGCAGTCAATCAATAGTGGGGAAATAAACCCGAATTTATGGCTGCTCGACAATAATTGTTTGACATTTAAAAAATCCAATAACCTGACAGCCTTAACAGAAGGGAGCTAACAAAACAGATATGATCAGTAAAGACGCAAGCTCAATTTTAGAGTACTTTAAAGCCGCGCTTAATGACCTTCGGGTCGAAGCGGTTCCTCCTGAAAATATCTGTAGTGATGATACCTTCTTAGAGGTTGATCAAACCATTAAAACAATCAGAGCCGCATCGGCAGAATTGGGAAACGGGAATCTGTCACATGATATAAAAGGTAAGGGATATGTAGTGGGGGCAATTAAAAATCTGCAGGCCTCCCTACGGAACCTGACCTGGATAACAAAAACGATTGCCTCGGGGGATTTTTCTCAGCGGGTTCATTTTCTAGGCGACTTTTCGGATGCCTTCAACAGAATGGCAGAAAAACTGGAGTCTTCTATCCGTGAATTGGAAGAAGCGCGCTCCCATTTTGAAATGGTATTTCAGGCGATCCCGGATGCAACCATAATTACAAAAATCGACGATGGCACTTTGATGGCATATAACCACGCCTTTATGGAAGCCACTAAATTTACCGATGAAGATTTAACAGTCGGTTCATTTAATATCTGTGATCTTTATAGTGATCATAGTCAACGTGAATCCTTCATAAAGAAACTTGAAACGGATGGTTTTGTTGAAAATCTGGAGTTCTCTTTTTATGGAAAAGACAATGAAGAACATATTGGCCTGATATCATCAAAAAAAATTTTCATTGATAGTATTCCCCATACCCTCAGCGTGATCCGTGATATTACTGAGCTCAAAGCAATAGAAGCAAAACTGCAGCAGAGTGAAGAACGCCATCGACTGCTGGCTGACAATGCCGCGGATGTTATCTGGACCATGGATCTGGAAGGGCGTTTCACTTATATTAGCCCATCAGTGGAAAAGCTCCGAGGGTACACGGTTGAAGAGGTCATGACCCAGTCTCAAGAAGAAGTCCTGTGCCCGGGATCTCTGATTCAGATGCATGAGGGTCTGGCGAGAGCGGTTGAGTCTGTTGAGAAGAACCTGCCTTTTCAAGTGTTTCGGGGAGAGCTGGAACAACCTTGTAAAGATGGTTCAACGGTTTGGACTGAGGCTACGGTATCTGGTATCTACAATGAAGATGGTCGATTTATTGGTATGTTAGGGGTAAGTCGGGATATTAGTGAAAGGAAGCTGATGGAAAAAGAAATCCGGCGACTGTCCATCACTGATAAGCTGACACAAAGTTTTAATCGCTTAAAACTGGATGAAACCCTGGAACAACAATTTGAATGGTCAAAAACCAGCTTATCGCCGTTTGCCATTATCATCTTGGATGTTGATCATTTCAAGCTGGTCAATGATACCTATGGTCATCAGGTCGGGGACCGGGTCCTGATTGAATTGGTAGCAGTCCTAAATGAAAATGTCCGCAACCGGGATGTAGTGGGGCGTTGGGGTGGTGAAGAGTTTCTAATCATTCTGCCGGATACGCATGTCACTGAGGCCGTGGTGTTGGCTGAGCATTTGCGTAAAGCGGTTGAGAAGTATCCCTTTACAACGGCTGGTCAGGTAACGATTAGTCTCGGAGTTTCGGCGTTTAAAACGGACAGTTCTCCGGAAACGATTGTTTCCCAGGCTGATACGGCCTTATATCAGGCTAAGGAAAACGGTCGTAATCGGGTTGAAGTGATGTAGCTAGGTTATCTGGTATGTCAAACTTCAGGAATTGGATTATTCAGCAAATAAATAAAAAATCCCATCACTATCAAAATCGATGATGATGGGATTTTGTCGAAATAGGGTTTTTAAAAATTTAATCAGCTATTAAAGTTGAGGAGTGTTAGGATCCCGCCGGCCCTGTTTTAAGACAAACACCATATAGAAGATGGCAGCAGCGGCACCAATTGCATAGGAAAGGATATAACTGTTGGGGTCAATGCCAATAATAGGGCCAAGTCGGGGTTCAAGACCCAGACCGATGGGGGCATGACAAATATAACTGATCACGATAAAGGTGTAAAACATTCCCGGGATCAGGGCAATCCAGACAAATTTTTGCTTGCTCATCAAATAGACTGCTGCCATCGCCAATGCGAAAATGGCCACAAACTGATTGGTAAAACCAAAATACTGCCAGAGCAGGTTAAAACCATTGGGAGCGGTTTTGGCAAACACGAGAATGACGATTGCAGGGATAAAGATGATCTGGGTGGTTAGTAAGCGTTTTTTAAGGTTGGTCTGATCGATGTTGAAGGTTTCTGCCATCATCAGCCGCAATGAACGAAAAGCGGTATCCCCGGAAGTAATTGGCAATACAATGACCCCAAGGATAGCAAAATAGGCACCGATCGGTCCCAAAAATTGTTGCGAGATCAGGCTGACCATGGCGGTCGCTCCGGTAGTTAAATCGACACCCTGATTAAAGAGAATCATCGCTCCGGCTGCCCAGCACATGGCGATAAATCCTTCCACAATCATCATATTGTAAAAGGTCCCGCGACCCTCTTTTTCTTTGCTCATCGTCCGCGAAATAAGGGTCGATTGCGTACCATGGAAACCGGAAAGGATCCCGCAGGCGACCGTGATAAAGAAGACCGGAACAAATTTCTGACCGAGGGGGTGCTGGGGTAATGTTTCCCAGGACAGGTTTACGAGATTAACCCCACCATTTTTTAAAACCCCGATAAAAATTCCAATTGCTGAGAGAATTAAAAAGGCACCAAAAATCGGATAGACCCGGCCGATTATCTTATCGATCGGGAAAAAAGCAGCAATTATATAATACACGAAGATACCACCATAAACGATCCAGACGGTTAAGCTCTGGGGGCTGGCATCTTGCTTTAGGATATCTTTGGTAATCAGATCGCCAGGAGTATAGATAAAAACGTCGCCGACTAGAAAAAGCAGTAACCATAACACCAGGGTATAAAAGCGCTTAATCTTGGTACCCAGATACTGGCCAATCATCCGGGGCATTTGAGCACCACCGTTTCGGATCGAGATCATTCCGTTAAGATAATCATGAGCCGCGCCGGCTAGCACGCAGCCGATTGGGATGGTAATAAACGCCAGCGGACCAAATAGAATTCCCTGAATTGGTCCCAGTACCGGCCCGGTACCGGCAATATTCAGCAACTCGATTAACTGGTTTTTCCATTTGGGCATAACGACAAAATCGACGCCATCGGCCTGACTAATGGCTGGGGTTGCCCGATCATCTGGGGCAAATACCCGATCTATTAGCTTGCCGTAGAAAAAACCGCCCAGAATTAGAATAAATAGTCCGATAATAAATGTAATCATTATGCCTCCTTTGTGGTGGATCGTGCTTTTATAAGACAAAAAAGCCTTGATCACAATCGCTGATTGATTTTATCATTGCTTAAAACAGGTGTCAATGCAGATCCGGAAGCCCCGATTATTTTTGAGTTCATAACTATTAAGATGGAGTAATAACTGATAATTATCATTGCGCCTAAGAAAATTGCAGTGTAAAATTTAACTATCTGAAACGATACCGGGAAATTGATTACAAAACTTGTGGTCTTTTTAAATATCGATACATAATGGAATGGAGAATAGTGATGGAACTTATCGGCAATTTAAACATTACCGAGAATGATGTGATTACAATTACTGGAGGTGGCGGGAAAACCTCGCTGATGTTTGAAATCAGCAAAGAACTAGCTGCCAGAGATGTACACCATGTGATGACGACAACCGCAAAAATTTGTATTGCCGATGTGCCCGAGCAACAGTGTCTGATCCGCGAAAAACTGGCGGAGGTGATTGAAGCAATCGCGAAAGACCCTAAACGGGAATGGATTATTGGCAAAGAAAGGGTGAATGGACAGAAAATTTCAGGCTTTTCCGAAACAGAGCTGATCACTTTAAAAGAGGCGATCGTGCCGTTAGTTATCATTAACGAAGGAGACGGGTCAAAACGAAAGCCTTATAAATTCTATAACGACTACGAGCCATCAATTCCGAAAATTACTACCAAGCTGATTCACGTCATGGGAGCCGAGATTCTATTTAAAAAAATTGACGAAGCGACCTTTCATCGATCAGAATTGTTTGGAAATGATCAAATTATTTTTGATGAAGACGTTTTACAGCAGACGCTTGAGAATTTTATTCACAATAAACTAAACAATACCCTGGATAAAAATGCTACCCGGATTCTTTTTATCAACAAAGCTGAAGGAGAAAACCTGAAAAATGCCCAGATCATCGCAAAAATCGGGGCAAGCTTGTTTGACTATTGTCTGCTGGGTTCCCTCAAAGAGGGTTGGATTGAGCAAGCTAAATAAACATCGAGCAAAAACTTTGTTGTCGCGCCAACAAACCGGCGGCGAAGCCCGTGGCAGAAATTAAATAAATGAAGGAGCTAATATGAAAATAAAATTTACCGCAATTGTTTTATCGGTACTCTGCGTGGTTACGCTGGGGGGCTGTGCCGGGACAACCACTAGCACTAGTAGTGACGCTGTCGCTTCAAAAGAGGAAACCCTCTTCCAGGCATCAACCATTAATTCCCTGCTGGCCGGGAATTACGATGGTTTTATGAGCTTTGGCGAATTGAAGCAGCATGGAGATGTCGGAATTGGTACCTTTGATGCCTTAGACGGCGAGCTGGTGATGATTGAGAACACAATCTACAAGGTCAAAGCCAGCGGCGAAGTGGTGGAAGTCCCGGATACCGATACGACCCCCTTTGCCGCCGTCACTTATTTTAATGAGGATGTGACTAAATCATTAGAAAAAACCGCCAGTCTGGACGCCCTCGAACAGGAACTGGACAAACTGATGACCGATCCGGCGTCCTTTTATGTGTTCCGGATTGATGGCACCTTCAACACCGTTAAAGCCCGTTCGGTTCCCAGTCAGCAAAAACCTTATCCGGTTCTTTCCGAGGCTGTGAAAAATCAATCCATCTTTGACTATCAAAAGATTTCCGGAACCCTGGTGGGCTTGTGGTGCCCGGAAGACATCGGCGACTTAAATGTGAAAGGCTATCATTTTCATTTTATTTCTGATGACCGCAGCAAAGGCGGGCATCTGCTGGATGTCAGCTTCGACAGCGCCAAGGCCTTTATGGATCAGACCGACGGTTTTTTCATGACGCTGTCTCCAACCAGTCCAGAAGGAACTGTTGACGATGCGGAATCTGCCATCGATGCGGTGGAAAAATAACCAGTTTCCAATGAATTTGTTAAGGTTAAATTACCGTACCGATTAATTGTTAATCTGTTGTCCGCCCCGATGCGTAGGGTCTGACCCCTTGGTCACAACATGATGTAACAATTTCCGGTACTGGGTTATTTTTTATTTGATTCGACACTCATGGGAGTGTCTTTTTTGTGTTCGAGATTCAAAAGTGCACAACAGAGCCGGGTGATGCCCATGGAGATTTCGGCAAAGCTTAAATGCGCATAACCGAGAAGGATATCGCTGGTGTAGGCCGCCTTATTTCCAAAAACATAGTTTGCAATCGGATAGACCCGGACTTGCTGAGAATTGATGTGATTGATCAGCGTGTCATCAAAAACAACACCGTTAAAATGAACGACCATGTGAAGACCAGCGGCATGACCTTTTATTTCGAAATCATTAGGATAGCAGCGGGATAGTTCAGCAATCAGGTGCTGTCTTTTTTTTGTATAGATTTTTTTCATCTTCCAGATATGCTTTTCCAGCTCGCCATTTTCAATAAACTCGGACAAAGCGTATTGGGTAAAGGCTTCACTATGGACATCTGAATATTTTTTTAGTTCCAGATAGGGTTCAATGAGTTTATCCGGGAGAATAAGATAACCCAGACGAATGGCCGGGGTGAGGATTTTACTCAAGGTCCCAAGATAGATAACCCGGTCAGGATTTAGCTCATAGAGTGATGACACCGGTTGTCCTTCAAAGCGGAACTCGCTGTCATAGTCATCTTCAAGCAGATAAGCATCATGTGCAATGGCATACTGGATAAGTTTCTGACGGCGTTGGATCGGGAGGATGCCACCGAGAGGGTATTGATGGGAGGGGGTCGTATAGATAAAAGCTGGGGATAAAAAAGGGGTGATTAAATCTGTCACCATGCCACGGTCATCGACCGGAATTCCAATTAGACTTAGTTTTGAGCGCTCAATAATTTTTCGCAATCCGGGATGGGTAGGGTCTTCAATCAGTACAGATTGCTGCTGATCATGAAATAAAGCTGATATCAGCGCAAGGCCCTGTGTTGCACCAGAAACAATCACAATGTTGTCCGGTTGACAATGGAGTCCTCGGGTTCGCAGCAAATAATCGGCAATCGTCCGGCGCAATTTAAGCACACCAGCACAGGGATGATAATAAAAAGCCGTTTCGGATATCTGATCAAAGCTGCGCTGGTAGGCTTTCTTCCACTGTCGCAATGGGAACAGTGACGAATCAATAACGCCGGACTGGAAATCAATGACCATGGTTTCTGGTTCTTTTTTTAGTGTAACGGATAAATCATGTTTTTTATCAGGCTTTTTAAGAGGGATAAAAAAAATATCAATACCGCCGGAGACCACCGTACCGGAGCCATGATTTCCTTGTAAGTAGCCCTCGGCAATCAATTGATTGTAGGCATCCAGAACGGTACTTCGGGATATCCCCAGATTCATGGCCAGTTTTCTGGTTGATGGCAGCTTCTCATCTGCGGCAAGCTGGCCGTCTAAAATCAGGTGTTTGATCTGATTATAGAGCTGCCGTATCAAGGGCGTGTTACTATTTTTGTCGATATTAATCCACATCGTGCTCCTCCTAAAGTGGTTTGCAAAAAAAACGTTTAAGTGGTTCTTTACAAACCACATCTATCAGGTAAGATTTTATCATAAGTATATCGATTAGAAAAGAGGGTTATTATGCGGAAAAAACTTAGAGCCTATATGGATTTAACATTGGCGATGTTTATCGCCGGCAGCGCGGTTGTGGTAAGTAAAATGATGGTGACAAGTGTTCCGGTATTCTTGGCCACTGAATTGGGGATCCTGATTGGTTTGATTTTTTTGTTGATCGTCACCTTTGTTATCAAAAAAGAGCACCATCAGTTGGATATAAAAACTGTTGGCGTTCTGTTGGGTCAGGCTCTGGCTGGGATTGTCCTCTACCGGGTCTTCATTTTCTGGGGATTGCAGCTGACATCCGCCGCCAACAGCGGCTTGATTTCAAGCTCGGGACCAGCCATTGTTGTGATTCTGGCATTCTTTTTACTAAAAGAGACCATCTCAAAAAACAACGCGATCGGGCTGGCTTTGGTCATTGTCGGTTTGTTATGCATCAATCTTTACACGTATTTTAAAGAAGGGGCTCTTGACAGTTCGGTATTGGGGAATTTTCTGATTTTGATCGCAGTGATTGGCGAAGGATTATTTTCGGTGCTCAGTAAAATAAAGTGCATCCGAATGTCCCCGGTGTACCGGACGACACTTGTGGCGGCGATGGCATTTATCTGCTTATTACCCTTTGCGATTCATGATGCCTGGGACTTTCCATTTGCAAAAATGTCGCTACAAACTATTTTGTGTATTTGTTATTATGGTGTCTTTGTTTCATTTATTTCTTATGTCCTGTGGTTTCAAGGGATTGAAAAGGTAACGGCCAGTAACGCGGCCATCTTCACCAGTGTAGTTCCGGTCAGTAGTATTATCTTGGCCGCTATCCTGCTTAATGAAAAAATACAGCTCAGTCATTTGCTGGGGATGAGTCTGATTGTGTGCGGCATTCTCATTGCAACAAAAAAGTCTCCAGTCATTCATACAGAAATTAATTGCAAAAAGATAAAAAAAATAAAGACTAAAAGTATCGAAATAGAATGATAAAAAAAGAGCAACACTGAGAAGCGTTGCTCTTTTGCCACTAACGGGCAGTTTTTGAAACGGCAATAATGCTTAAGGTCAGGGCTGCGGCTCCCAGTAAAAGGGCAACCATGCTGGATACAAAAGCGGCTACTTTCATCGAACTACCTCCTTATTTGTTTTTTTCAATTGGCTTCAATCTTCGTCATAAAAACCGCTCATGGAGTAATCTTCAAGCGCTTCCAATAAAAAGACCAGACTCCCGGTCATACTTTCGGCGGTGGTTACGACAATTTCTTTTTCTTCTTCAGTCAGCTCCATGAATTCTTCTTCAAGATCACATAGGCGCTTAATTAGAAATAATAATTCTGTTTTCATAGTTCTCCTGTCCACTGTCTATTCTAACTATAATACTATCGGCTTATCTCAAAAATTGCAAGAAAAATTGTGTTTAAATCATCTAATTGAATTTTTTTAACGGTAGTGATGGCCAAGTTGGTGACGATTTTCTGTAATTATCATCGCATAACTGATATAATGGTTTTATCGCAAACAAAGGAGAAAACGCAATGAGTAAAACAAAATGGCCAGGATCCGTGTTGCTGGCACCGGTTCCTCCAGTCCTGGTAACTTGTGGCGAGGACGCGTTAGCAAATATCTTAACCGTGGGATGGACTGGGATTCTCAATACCAAACCGCCAATGACTTATATTTCACTACGGCCCAGCCGTTTATCCTACGAGATTATCACAAAAACCCGGGAGTTCACTATCAATCTGTCCACAGTGGAGCTGGTGAAAGCAGTCGATTTCTGTGGGGTGCGCTCTGGCCGGGAGATGAATAAATTCGAATTGCTGGCGCTGGCGTCAGTTCCCGGTGATATGGTGAAGTGTCCGATGCTGGTAGCCAGTCCCTTGAGTATGGAATGTCGGGTCAAAGAAATTATCCCACTGGGTACTCATGATCTGTTTATGGCCGAGATTCTAGCAGTTCATGTGGCTGACACTCTAATTGACGCCAACGGTAAACTTCATTTGGATCAAGCCAATCTATTAGCCTACGTTCATGGCGAATACTTTGGGCTGGGAGAGAAGGTTGGCAGCTTCGGGTATTCGATCCGCAAAAAGAAAAAGAAGAAACGGCCTGTTCAGCAAAAATAAAGCAAAAACGATGGGGAATAAATCCATCGTTTTTCTTTTGGAAATAATTAATGACAAGACAGTTATAGCTTGGTAATCCAGCCTTCCGGACCGGCCAGATCGCCGAGTTGGATGGCGGTGAGGGTATCGTAGAGTTTTTTGGTTACTGGGCCCACTTCGGATTCGCTGTAAAAAATGTGTAGCCGGTTGTGATGAAAAATACCGCCGATGGGGGTTATCACGGCTGCGGTACCACAGGCGCCAGCTTCGGTAAACTGATCAAGCTCATCAATAAAAACATCTTCTTCCGAGACTGCCATTCCCAAAACATGTTCAGCCAGATAAAGCAGGGAATATTTGGTGATGCTGGGTAAGATGGAGGGGGAAGCGGGGGTGACAAAACGGTTGTCTTTGGTGATGCCAAAGAAATTGGCGGCTCCGACTTCTTCAATTTTGGTGTGGGTAGTGGGATCCAGATAAATGCAATCCGCATAGCCTTTTTCAACGGCAATTTGGTGAGCCAGCATCGAGGCCGCATAGTTGCCACCAACCTTTTGTTGGCCGGTGCCGTTACTGGCAGCCCGATCATAGTCGGAGACCATAAAATTAACCGGCGTTAGGCCACCCTTGAAATAAGCACCCACCGGCATACAAAAAACTGTGAAGATATATTCATTGGCCGGTTTGACCGCCACGCTGTTGCCTACCCCAATCATCATCGGACGGATATATAGCGAACCGCCGGTGCCGTAAGGCGGAATATAGGCTTCATTGGCCTTGACTACATCCACACATGCTTTGATAAACGTTTCTTCAGAAATTGTTGGCATTAATAGCCGATCGCAGGAATCCTGTAGTCGCCGGGCATTCTGGTCAATCCTGAATAACTGGATGTCCCCGTTTTTCGTCCGATAGGCTTTCAGTCCTTCAAAGCATTGCTGCCCGTAGTGCAAACAGGGGGCAGCTTCGCCCAGGTGCAGGACATTGTCCTCGGTCAGAGTTCCGCCATCCCATTGATCATCTTTCCAGAAAGACAGATATCGATAATCTGTTTTTATATAGTCAAATCCCAATTGATCCCAATTAATTGCTGCTTTTTTAGTCATTTTAACTCCTTTTTAAATATTTGTTCTGAGGCCCTAAACAAAGGACATCACCAGTCCCATAATGCAGCCCAATAATCCACCCAACCAGACAATTGCGCTTAGTTCTTTGTGCATGATTTCCAGGATCATTTTTTCAAAAGTCAGGACATCATAGCCGTTTATCTGATCTTCGACCAGTTTTGATAAGTTTAGGGCATTAATTAGACTGCCAATGTTTTTTTCAATTAGCTGATGATAGCTCGATATAATCCAGGTGACAAATTCCGGAATGCGGTCTTCATATTCGTTATAAAGATCACATAGTCGCTTGCCTAAAAGATTATTACCTTCTTTTTCAATGATATTACCCAGGATGCCCTCTCCTTTTTCGACCACCATTCGTTCAATAATTTCAGACATTTTGACCTTGGCAGAACTGATCAAGTTTCCATTGATCAACATGGCAAACATTGAGCCCTGTAGATTGCTGACAATTTCAGTGACTGCTATTTCAGATAATAGCGGTCCCAACTCCATTTTTACCATTCGCTCGTAAGAAAAATCGACAATTTTCGTGCTGACCTCAGTGATAATTTGCTCACCACGCTGATCGCCGGAAAACGAGTAAAACAGCTCCCGTAGGGTTTCTTCGCTGGTGCTTTTTTTAGCGATCAGTCCATTGACGGCATTAGCAATCTTATCATCCACTTCTTTGGACAATAAGCCGTTTTTTATCACGTTCTCATTTAGTAGGTTGTTGGCAACCACATTCCCCAATGATTTGGCGATTCTAGGTTTTTCTTTGGGAATTAAACCCGGGGTAAAGGGTAAGGTCAGCCCGAAAACCTTGATGGCTTCTAATGGGCGAAAAAGCATCCGTATGGCGATGCCGTTGGTAATCAGTCCGATAATGCCTCCCAGTATCGGTCCAATAAAAAATGATAAATTCATGGTTTCCTCCTGTTGAAACTTCTGGTTAGTAGCTATTTGTATATTTTAATCTTTTTAAAACAAGCTGTCCAGTAGAATGATAAAAACCAGTAATCGTTATAGCGATTACTGGTTTTTATTATTGTGTTTACTTTAGCTAGCTGATACAATAAAGCAAGGAAATTTTAGGAAGAAGAGGAAAATGATGAAAAATGAGAATTTAAAACGCTGGATTTATCTGGCGGTAGCGACCATTATGCTAATGTTTCTGGGATTACTGTATGCCTGGTCAATTTTTAGAGCACCACTGAACAAGGTCTTTGAAAGTTGGACAGTTACGGACTTATCACTTAATTTCACCATTTCAATTATCTTTTTTTGTATTGGCGGTTTTGTTAGTGGTCAATTAACCCGATTCATTAAAAGCCAAACCATTGTGTTAATGGTAGCGGCGATGCTATTTATTGGTTTTTTTGGTGTTTCGAAAATTGATCCGACCCAACCGGGTCAAAGTTTAATCCTTTTGTATGTTTTTTATGGTGTGCTTTGCGGAACCGGCGTCGGTATGGGATACAATTCAATTATCAGTGCTGTAGTGCCCTGGTTTTCTGAGAAAGCCGGTTTAGCTTCAGGAATTTTATTAATGGGTTTTGGTCTGGGGGGGCTGATTCTCGGTACTCTGATCAGCTCGTTAGTCGGGAGTGTTGGCGTATTGGAAACTTTCTTCTATCTGGCGATCATGGGAGCGATAGTCATGGCTTTAGGATCGTTCTTTATTAAGAAACCTGAAATGGCTGCGAAAAAAGCGGCCACTGCTCAGGGTGAAGCAAGTCAGAAGAAAGAGTATTCGGCTGGGGAAATGTTAAAGACCGGCGTTTTCTGGACATACTTTTTCTGGGGAATCATGATTACCGCATCAGGATTGCTAATTATTGGCAGTGCGGCAACTATCGCGATGGCCTTTGGGGCGCCGGCCCAATTGGGTTTGCTGGTTTCTGTTTTTAATGGCGGCGGCCGGGTTGTCATAGGCAGCTTGTTTGATAAAGTTGGCAGAGGGAAAGCTATGGCAACCAATACCATTCTCTTACTGGTTGCTGGTGTTTTTTTATTGTTTGGAGCAACAATGAATAACGTCATCTTCATCTTCATCGGTCTTTTATCGGTGGGAGTCACCTATGGTGGTGTGCCCGCTTTATCCTCGGTTGTTATTAATTCAAGCTTTGGTTCAAAAAATTATCCCTTGAATTTTAGCTTGTCCAACTTTTTATTGGTACCAGCAGCAATTATTGGACCAATGATATCTAGCTATCTACTGCAAAGCTCAGGCGGTAGTTACAGTTCAACATTTATCGTCATTATTGGTTTCGCAGCCATCGCTTTGGTGTTGAATCATATTTTAGGGATTCAAAGTAAAAAACTGAACCAGGCTGCAATTATTGCAATTGTCGAAAATTAAGATGATTCAATAAATTTTGGGGGGCAATTAAAACCGAATTAAGAAAGTTTTGCTATAATTTGTCAAAAGATAAGTAAATAAAGATGAGTAAATTTGGAGGGCTATTTTATGGAACTGAAGGATAAAATTTTAGCTTTTATGGAGCAGCATGGATCACCGATGACAGCGGGAGAAGTTGAAAAAGCCTTGAAAGTCGATCGAAAAGAAGTTGACAAAGCCTTTAAACTGCTAAAAAAAGAAGAAGCCATTGTATCCCCGGTGCGATGCAAATGGGAACCAGCCAAAAAATAACCGAAAGAAAGGGAAACCTTTCTTTTTTTTCGAGGTAATATGGCTTTTATGGGTTCTATTCGATATACTGTTAGTATGAAAAAAAATTGCTGGGGGAGAGCCTCCGGCACTAATAAAAGAAGGACTGGAAAAGATGAAACATTTTATTGAATTTAAAGATGTCCATAAGCGCTATCATATGGGGGAAGTGACCATCAATGCCGCCAATGGGATCGATTTTTTTATTGACGAAGGCGAATTTGCGGTGGTAGTAGGCCCCAGTGGGGCCGGAAAAACGACTGTCCTTAATATTTTGGGTGGGATGGATAACTGCGATGAGGGCCAGGTCATTGTCGGTGAAAAAGATGTGGCAACCTTGAATCGCCGGGAGCTGGCGGAATATCGACGTTATGACACTGGTTTTGTTTTTCAGTTTTATAATCTTATTCAAAATCTGACTGCCGTTGAAAATGTCGAGTTGGCGACCCAAATCTGTCATGATCCGATGGACGCAGAAACCGTATTAAAGAGTGTTGGATTGGAAGAACGGCTGGGAAACTTTCCATCACAGCTTTCCGGAGGCGAGCAGCAGCGAGTGGCTATTGCCAGAGCGTTGGCTAAGCGACCGAAGCTTCTGCTTTGTGACGAACCCACCGGAGCTTTGGATTATAATACGGGGAAAAATATTTTAAAACTACTCCAGGAAACCAGCCGCAAAGAAAATATGACAGTAATTCTGATCACCCACAATCAGGCCATTACTCCCATGGCCGACAAGGTCATTATTATGAAAAATGGTCAGGTTCAGAAAAGTTATCTCAATGAGAAACCCTTATCGGTTGACGAGATTGAGTGGTAACCGTCTCGAAACGCTCAGGAGAACGCTTGCTCTTGATGGTTTTGTGCTGATAAAGACTCTGGGGCAGGGACGGTTTGGTAGCTGCTATCTGATGTCCCGAGATACAAAGCACTATGTTTTAAAAATCTTTAATCCCAATGATGTCAAGCGCCGTAAAGAAAAACTGGCCCGAGAAAGCAAATTTCTGAAAAAAATTGACCATCCGGCTATTCCCAAATTGAATCAACTTCTTGATCGGGATGGTTTCTATGGACTGGTGATGGAAAAAATGCCAGGACAGTCACTCGAAGACCTATTAGAGTGGGATTACATTTTTAACAAAAAAGAAATTACAGCGATCATGGAGCAATTAATTGCTGTGATGGATTATCTGTCGGGGCTGCATATCACTCATCGGGACATCAAAACCGATAATCTTTTATGGACTGGTGATCTGCTGTCACTCATTGATTTTGGCTCGGCCAGTTGTGATCCCAAATTTCGCCGCCGCTTTAATCCTGATTTCTGGGGAATCGGTGATGTTTTTCTGCGGTTGGCATCAAACTGTGACGAAATGAGCGTCGGAGCTAGTGGCTTTTCCATTTCCCAGTTAAATTTAGACAAAGAACAACAACGTGTCATCAAACGTTTGCTCTGCATTGAAAAGCCCTATCAGGATTTTCAGGTGTTAAAGGAAGATTTTGGGCGTGTCTGGATAAATAAAGGAGAGTGATACAGGATGCATTTAAAGTTAGAATACTTTGAGGAACTCTGGTTATCCGATAACCAGAAAAAAGAGCCATCGGTGGAATTGTGGGACATTCGGGCAGAAGAATACAACCTTTCGTTATCGACCGAGGAGGCTCAGTTAAATCGAAAAAAGAAGGTTCAGACATTGATTGATAAGGGTATTATCAATAGTGAATCAACGGTATTGGATATTGGCTGTGGATCAGGACATTTGGCGGTTGAACTAGCGAAAAAGACAAAAAAAGTAGTTGGTCTGGATTTCTCTGAAAATATGCTACACTTTGCCAACGAAAATGCCACCGCTGCAGGCCTGAAAAACACGGAATTTGTTCATTCGGATTGGGATAGCTTTCAATGCATGAAACCCTTTGATCTGGTTGTAGCGAGTATGTCCCCGGCCATTCATGGGCCGGCTCATCTTTATAAACTGATGGATTGCTCCCGAGGCTATTGCTATTTGTCCGCATTTGTGGAACGACACAGCAACCTGAAAGAAAAACTATACACGTTAGCCGATCAAAACTATCTTCGTCAGTTTAATAAGCTGAACTATATTTTTAACATTTTATGGACGAAGGGCATTTTTCCGGAACTGACTTACGAAACTGGCATTCATAAACGGTTCTTTTCTTTAGAAAAAGCCAAGGAGATTTATACGCGAGAACTGTCAGTGTTGGAAAGCCCGGAGCAAATCAGCCGGATCCATCAATACCTGGAGAAAATCGCTGAAAAGGATATGATTACGGAATCCTTGCAGCAACGAAAAGGCGTCCTAATCTGGAAAAAATTCTGAATAAAAAAATGCCCGCCATGCTTATTTGTAGAATGACGGACATTTGAAGTTACCAGGATTAATCTGGGGTAGAATAATTCAGTCGATTGATTCTGGATTTGGAAATACGATGGAATACTATTAGCGACACAATCAGAAGGCCAATCGAAGTTATCCAGGTTAATATAAGATTTCCGTAAGTTAAACCGGCAACCAGATAACCAACAAAGCTGCAAGCGGCCACCACGATAGCATAAAGCATCTGAGTTGATACGTGCTGAATATGGTCACAACCAGCCCCCGTTGAAGATAAAATGGTGGTATCCGAAATGGGCGAACAATGGTCGCCAAATACTGAGCCGGCAAGAGTTGCCGACAAGGTTACGACCATCAATTCCGGTGAGGTATATTGAGAAATCATAACCACGATAGGTATAAAGATACCGAAGGTGCCCCAGGCGGTGCCAATGGAAAAGGACAGCAATGCTGACACCAGAAAAATCATGGCCGGGATCAACCCCACCGGGATATTGCTTGCTTTGACCAGTTCCCCAATAAAGAGGCCGGTTCCCAGCAGATCCTGACACAGAGCACCGATAGTCCAGGCCAAAGTCAGAATGATATAGGCGGGTACCATGGTTTTAATCCCTTCACCGATACCACCCATAAAGGTTTTAAAATCGATAAGTTTGCGGGGAATAAAGAGTAAGAAGGTCACCACTAGCGCCCAAAAAGCGCCCATTACCAGTGCGGCAGAAGCATCACAATTGCCAAAGGCGGCGGACAATGTTAAACCTTCGCCGGACCAGTAGCCACCGTTCTGAAGCATCGATAGAACTGAAAAGATTATCAGGGCACCAATCGGAATAATCAGGTCCCAGATCGTACCCTTACCATCCATTAGAACTTTTTCTTCCAGCTCAGTATCCAGAGCTCCCAGGTCTCCGGTTTCAAGCGCCTGCTTTTCAACTCGGGCCATCGGTCCGAAATCCAGGTTGGTTATCGAAAGAATGATGACCATCAAAATACTTAAAAGAGCATAGAGATTATAAGGAATCGTCGACATAAAAGCGCTCAGTTCATTCTGAAAGGCCCCAGTTTCATAAAGAGTCGATCCGACCGCCGCTGCCCAACTAGAAATCGGAGCAATGATACAAATTGGAGCCGCAGTGGAATCGATGATATAAGCGAGTTTGGCCCGAGGAATCTGATATTTATCGGTGACCGGCTTCATTACGGTACCTACAGTTAGACAATTAAAGTAATCATCGACAAATATAATGACCCCTAAGGCACTGGTGGCCAGCTGGGCACTGCGTCTCGATTTAAGCTTAGTTGTAGCCCAATTGCCATAGGCTCTTGATCCTCCGGCGATGGTCACCACATAAACCAGGGCGCCCAGCAGCCCCAAAAATAGGATAATGTTGAATTTACCTGGATCACCCACGGTTTCGGCCATTAAACCAAAGGCAACCGTTCCCATTTCAACAAGACCCCCACCACTACTGACAACATAGATCAGAGTTCCAGATAAGATTCCGATAAGCAGAGCAGAGATGACTTCTTTAGTAATCAACGCCAGGACAATGGCAATGATTGGAGGAATGATGGATAAAATGCCCACATCTACTGTTTCTAACAATTCGTTTCTCCTTTCACGAATAAGAATTCGTTTTTTGCGTTATTCATTGAACACAAGGCCCATTTAATTCCGCAAAAGTTCGATATAAAATTACAAACATTGTGTAGTCTATCACAATTGGTATTGTTTATCAAATGCACTTTTCTGAATGATGTTCAGAATTAAATTGAGGCAATGAATATTTATTCTGATGCGGGGACTATACAAGCCAGTAAGAATCATGTAAGATTAGGTGTGCTAAAATTAGACTAACGTTTAAAAATTATAAATATGAGGAAATGAATGAATAATTATATTGAAAAAAATATTTTACCCTTGGTAACAAAACCGATCACTTATCTTGGCAATGAGGTGAATTCTGTCCATAAGACCCCAGATCAAGAGATGATTCGCTTTGCTTTTGCCTTCCCAGATACCTATGAGGTGGGAATGTCCCATTTAGGCATGAAAATTCTTTATGGATTACTTAACGAAGAAAAGGACATCTGGTGTGAACGGGTATTTGCACCCTGGGTGGATATGGAAGAACAATTGCGGCTACATGATCTGCCCTTATATGGGTTGGAATCGATGATGCCTTTAAACGAATACGATTTTGTGGGATTTACCCTTCAATATGAAATGAGCTTCAGTAATATTTTAAATATGCTTGAATTGGGGAAGATCACCATGAGAAGCACCCAGCGAAAAGAAGATGAACCCTTTGTGATCGCGGGAGGTCCCTGTGCCTATAATCCCGAACCGCTGTCAGACTTTATTGACATTTTTGTCATCGGTGAGGGAGAAGAGGTGATCTTAAGAATTATGGCTGCTCACCGTGAGTGGAAAAAAGTCGGCGGCAACCGTCAGGACTTTTTAAAAATGGCAGCGGCGATTGAAGGGGTTTATGTCCCGGCTTTTTATGCGGTCAGCTATGATGAAATGTCTGGGGTGATTACTGCCTTCACCCCCATTGCAGAAGAAGTGCCAGCCACGATCCGCAAACAATTTATCGAAGACCTGGATCAGGCTTACTTCCCGGATAAAATTGTGGTTTCCTATACGGAAACCGTTCATGATCGCATCAGTTACGAAATTTTCAGAGGTTGTGGGCGGGGTTGCCGCTTTTGCCAGGCTGGGATGATCTATCGTCCCACCCGTGAGAAAACCGTACCAACGATCCAATCAAAAATTAAAGCTCTAATCGCATCTACTGGCTACGATGAAGTTTCGTTGTCATCTCTTAGCACGGGTGATTACAGTGAAATTGAAACCTTGATTAAAAACCTGGTCTGTGATGCTGAAGTTGGTAAGGTTAGTATTACCCTGCCATCTCTACGCATTGATTCCTTAAGTATTGAGATGCTGGAAGAGATTCAAAAAGTCAGGAAAGCCGGATTGACTCTGGCACCGGAAGCTGGTACGCAGCGGATGCGCGACGTTATCAATAAGGGCGTGACCGAAGAAAACCTGATGGATACGGTTAGAACTGCCTTTGAGAAGGGGTGGGGACATGTCAAACTCTACTTTATGATTGGTTTGCCGGGAGAAACCCTTGCCGATATCGAAGGCATTGCCGATCTGGGACAAAAAGTCGTGAATGAGTACTATAAAATTGATCGTGAGTCCCGGAATAAAAGTGTGAAGGTTGTTCTCAGCGCTTCTTCTTTTGTACCGAAACCATTCACGCCTTTCCAGTGGATGGGACAGAATACCCCGGAAGAATTTATGAACAAGCAGCGTCATTTAAAAGCCAGCATTAAAGAACGAAAGATTTCCTACAGCTGGCACGATAGTGGGGTTAGCTTTCTGGAAGCTGTTTTTGCCCGGGGTGACCGTCGATTGGGTCTGGTGTTGGAAAAAGCCCATCAAAAAGGCTGCCGGTTTGATGGCTGGGGTGAATACTTTGATCTGGAAAAGTGGACCGAAGCCTTTGCTGAAGCAGGAATTGATCCGAATTTCTATGCCTTGCGAAATCGAGACTTTGACGAAATCCTACCCTGGGATTTTATTGATACAGGGGTCACTAAGAAATTTTTAAAAGCCGAAGCACAAAAAGCGGAAGCTGCGTTAACGACGCCCTTCTGCCCCGAAAGCTGCTCGAATTGTGGAATTATGGAGTTCAAGAAAGGATGGAAATGCAATGGTTAAAATTCAATATCAATTTAAGCGAACTACACCCCTGCGTTTTTTATCCCATTTAGATCAGCAGCGCCTGTTTCAACGGGCTTTTCGTCGGGCCAATATTCCTGTTGAATACTCCCAGGGATTCAATCCCCATCCTAAAATGTCATTCGCACTGGCTATGTCCGTGGGCTTGACAAGTGATGGTGAGTTTGGTGAAGTGATGGTATCAAAAAACATCGATGTAGAAACATTTATCAGCCGCATGAACCAGGTTTTGCCCAATGGCCTGGAAATCATCACTGCAAAAATCTGCGACGAAGGGGTCAGATCCCTGTCGGCATCGCTTTGTAAAAGCATCTATCGGATTCGCATCAAAGTCGTGCCTGAAACTGATTTAAGAGAATTGTCTGAATCCATCCGTTCTTATCTTGAACGGTCTCAGATTTTTATGCAAAAAAGAAATAAAAAAGGGAAGTTTGTTGATAAAGATATACGACCATTTATCGAATCGATCGCAGTTTTTGCTGATTCTGAAAAAGACAAGGTGAATGTCAAGATGACCTTGATTTATATCGAGCAACAAAGTGTTAAGCCAGAACATGTTCTAGAGAGTGTAAATAATCAAAATAGCACGGTCTTTCTAATTGATCCCACGATCGAGGTTCATCGTGAAGAACTCATAATTAAAGCTGATGCTTAAGGTTTACAAAAGGAATAAAAACGTTTACAAAAAAAGACTTTACATTTAAAAAAAACGTGCTATAATTTAGCTAAATCAAAGATCAACTCAATCCTTTTCCAGATTGACTGAGACGGTCATTGAAAAGTAAATAAACCTTAACTGCAGATAAGATTAAAGGAAGCCGGCAATCTGTTAGAAAAAAATTCTAACACGATACCGATCGCTTAGTTAAATTTTATCGATTGTTACCTCCGCATCTGCAACAGTTCTCGAATTTTATCTGAGTAGATTGCAGACAATTATTGTGTGATTGATTGGAGATCGGTATTTACATTATGGAAAAAAGCATCACGTATTTATATCAAGTTTTAATGATGGTACGAAATTGATGTGGCCATAAATACAAATAATAGATCAAAGATAAGTAATCCTCAAAATAGGAGATCACAATCAGCGTAAAAAAATAAGAAAAAACTGGAAAGCAACCTTAAAAAAGGTTAGATTAACAATCTCCAAATAATTCTAATTTTCTGGTTTCCAAGGTAAATGGAAGAAGTTTTCAAGTTAAGTGTTTGTTACTTTGAAAAGTGAAAGAGAAGGTTTTTGCTAAATAGAAAGGGGTGAGTCCAAAAGGAATGACATCAGAAATTGAAAGCTGAAGCCGGTTCTGCATCGTGATGCGGGATCGGCTTCATCGTTTTTTGTATTTGTTTGACTTTTTTATGTCAGAACAATTGTTTAGCTTACCCAATACCTGTAAAAGATCAGTATAATAAATAGTAAATATGGAAAGTGAGGATTACTGATGAAAACATACGCTTTGATTATTATGAAACCAGACGCGTTGGAAGCAGAATTAGTGGAACCGATTATTCAACGATTTATTGAGAAGGGATTCCTGATTGAGATGATCGGATTTAAGAGCGCTGATGAAAAATCAATCTTAACACATTATGCCCATGTCGTTGAAAAACTTGGCGAATCCTTTAAAAAAATGGCCATCGCAGCGTTTGTGGGTAAACCAATGGTTCCGATTATTCTCAGTCAGGACGGCGAAAATGCGATTGCCAATTCTCGGGAATTAACCGGTGCTACTGATCCGACCAAAGCTGTACCAGGAACGATCCGCGGCGATCTGGGAACTGATTCCTTTGAAAACGCCGATCGGGAAGGTCGGTGCTGCTACAACCTAATTCACTGTAGCGACTCAATGGAATCCTTGTTAATTGAAATGAAACTTTGGTTTGGGCCTAAAACCTATGAAATATTTGCGCCTATGATCAGCTCAAAAATATAAGAAGACTTAATAAAGCTGTTGAAGCATGATCTGACAATTCACGGTTTGGTTAAAATATTTACGAAAAATGAGAAAATTTACCTATTGTACCAGATCCGATCAGTTGATAGTAAATACTTGTCATTAACTCGTTTATGTTAATTTAGTCTTGTGAAGTAAAAAAAATAGTGATAAAATAATCCCATTATATTTTTAAGGGGGTTAAGATGAATTTTTCGGAAATTATTGCAGCAGTCAACAATTTTGTTTGGGGACCTGTAATGCTGGCATTACTCATGGGAACCGGGATATTTTTAACAATTCGGTTAAAGTTTTTGCCATGGCGGAATCTCGGTTATGCGCTAAAATCGGTTTTTGCCAAGCAGGACCCGACAAAAAAAGAATCGAGTGGTGATATTTCACCCTTCCAGTCTTTAATGACAGCTTTGGCGGCAACCATTGGAACAGGTAATATTGTTGGTGTAGCAACTGCAATGGTCCTTGGTGGACCCGGCGCCTTGGTTTGGATGTGGATCAGTGCATTATTTGGTCTTTCAACTAAATATGGTGAAAGTGTATTGGCGGTTAAGTACCGCGAAACGAATAGTGAAGGTGAAATGGCTGGCGGACCAATGTATGCGATGAAAAACGGCTTTAAGAATAAGACGATCGGATCGATTCTGGCGGTGTTGTTCTCAGTTTTCGCAGTAATTGCTTCTTTTGGTATCGGTAACATGACCCAGGCAAACTCCATTTCAAGTGCAGTTTTGGGAACCTTTGGCATTCCAACCTGGATTACAGGTGCAGTGATCACCATTCTGGCAATTATTGTTCTATTAGGTGGGATTAAAAGTATTGGTCGGGTTTGTGGCGTAATCGTACCATTTATGGCGGTTTTCTATTTTGTTGCAGGTATACTAGTTATTATTATTAATTTTGGAAATATTCCTGCAGGTATTGCTCAGATCTTTACCATGGCCTTTTCACCTATGGCTATGGCTGGTGGTGTAGGCGGAACCGTAATCGCCAGCATGCTCAGCGCGATGCGTTGGGGAGTCGCCCGAGGCGTATTCTCAAATGAAGCCGGATTAGGTTCTGCTCCAATTGCAGCCGCCGCAGCAAAAACGGATCATCCGTCTCGGCAAGGTTATATCAATATGACCGGGACATTCTTTGATACCCTGGTAGTTTGTACGGTTACTGGATTGGTCATCGCCTCTTCAGGGGCACTGGGAACCATGACTGAAGCAGGCGAACTACTCAGTGGAGCGGCATTGACCATTGCTTCATTTGAATCTGCTCTAGGACCTATCGGAGGATACATTGTCACCATTGGTATAATGCTGTTTGCTTTTTCAACAATTTTAGGTTGGGAATATTATGGCGAAAAATCACTGGAGTATTTAATAAAGGCTCCGATAGCGGTAAAAGCTTATCGCTTATTATTTAGTTTAGTAGCTTTTGTAGGCGCAACCACAGCATTGCAAATAGTTTGGGACTTTTCAGATACGATGAATGGCTTGATGGCTATTCCGAATCTAATCTCACTGCTTGTTTTAAGTAGCGTCATCGCCAAAGAGTGTTTTGATTATGAAGAAAAAATAATCAAGCCAGAGCGTGAATTAAGAAAAGCTGGAAAATAAGCTACCGTAGGTTTTAAATAGTTGATTATTATAAAGTGTCCGCTGTCAAAACATTACAATCGATGTTGTAATTAGCGGACACTTTTATTATTTTACCTTACGGGCATGAACTGCAAATCGGGCATCATCGAAGGTATAAATGCAGGTGGAAAGAGTTAATACTTCATCATCGGGATCAAGAGTCACTCCGGTATCATACAGGGATCTCGCCTTTAGTCGATTCATGTAGTCTATGAACTCACCATCGGTTATAAATTCTGGCTGTCGATAGTCGTAGTCAGCTTTAGTAATATAAATCGAGAAGATTTCCCAATCACCGGGATGACCAGGTTGATCAAACTGTATCACCGGATGGAGCTTTAAGTAGGCTTGATCCTGATAGTTCCACAAACTGCCAAACATCGATTCATCAGACATATAATGACCATAGAGAACGTGATTCCGGGTAGTGGTAGTATTACACAGGTAATCCCGGAAAACTGCACCTTCAAAGGACTCTTCCTGCAAGTAATTATGGGATAGATAGTAATCATTGTTATCGGTCTGAACGACCGGGTACTCCAAAGAGGTTCCTTCGATTTGAACCCAACCGATCGTATCAGGATTGAGTGCAAGTAAGGCGTTAAAATCAATCCGGTCGGCGATTTCAGTGTGATTTTCTTTAGCAACAGCAATGATTTTATCCTTTTGCACGGTCTGATTGATCTTTGGATAAAAATTATAAATAGTGAATCCGATCGCCAATGCGATTAATAAAAAAACAGCAACAATCTTTATTTTAGACATGCTTTTTTGCAATTTTATTTTCCTCCTCTAGTTGTTTTGTATCAATTATACCCAATTTTACTGAAAAACCTCCAAATAAATAAAAATAGTTGAGTGGATTGATCAATTATGCAAAACAGCTTGTATTCTAATTATTTTGTTTGACTTTTGGAGCTTGCCATGTTATTATTTATAAAGTTATGTAGCCGCACACACAAGGTTTTAAGTCGAAAGCACCTTTTGTGGCGAGTCTGGTATGAGGAGGTGTAGAATCATGTATGCAATTATTAAAACAGGTGGTAAACAATACCGCGTTCAAGAAAATGATGTTATTCATATTGAGAAAATCAAATTAACTGAAGAAGATGTAAAAGAAATTACTTTTACTGAAGTTTTAGCAGTCAACAAAGATGGTGAAATGATCATTGGTACCCCAATGATTGAAAATGCTGTTGTTAAAGCTGAAATTTTAGAAGTTGCAAAAGGACCTAAGGTTATTATTTACAAGTATAAATCTAAAAAAGATTATCGTAAAAAACAAGGTCATCGACAACCATTCATGAAAGTTAAAATTACTGGCATCCAAGCGTAGGCGTTTATGATTTCAGTAAAGATTCAAGGTAAGAAAAAAATAGCACAAGAAATAATCGTATCTGGTCATGCCGGTTTTGCTGATCATGGCGAAGATCTCGTTTGTGCTGCTGTATCGGTATTAACCATCAGCATCTTAAACGGACTTACCGAAATTCTTGGTCGGAAAGATCTCGGCGAAGTGGTAGAAGAAGGCTATGTCCGCTTTATCATTCCCGAAATCACAGATGAATCAATGAAGATGAAAACAGATACACTCATTTCGACCTATCTCCTGGGAATCCGGGGGATTAAGGAAGCTTATGGAGATTATATCCAGTTTGAAGAACAATAAATAGGAGGTGAACAACATGTTAAAAATGAACCTTCAACTATTCGCCCATAAAAAAGGGGTTGGTAGTTCAAGAAATGGTCGTGACAGTGAAGCCAAACGTCTTGGAGTCAAAAGAGGAGACGGTCAATTCGTGCTAGCAGGGAATATTCTTGTTCGTCAAAGAGGAACAAAAATTCACCCTGGTACTAACGTTGGAAAAGGCGGAGATGATACATTATTCGCATTAGAAGATGGCATCGTACGTTTTGAAAGAAAAGGCAGAGATAAAAAACAAGTAAGTATTTATCCTCGGGAAGCCATCTAGTTTTCCAGTGACAAAATAATACATCCATAAAACCTCTTATGCTCGTTTTTACAAGATAAGAGGTTTTATTTTTTGTTGTTTGGGTAGATACCATAAAAAAAGCGAGGTAGCAATGTTTGTAGATAAAGCAGAGATTATTCTAAAGGCCGGCAACGGCGGACATGGCGGCATGAGTTTTCGCCGCGAAAAATATGTTCCCAATGGTGGTCCAGACGGTGGTAACGGAGGGCATGGCGGCAATATTTTATTTATGGCTGATAATGGTTTTCGGACCCTGATGGAATTTAAATATAAAAGAAAACACAAAGCAGAAAATGGCGAAAACGGAACCGGTTGTCGGTCTACCGGTAAAACCGGAGAAGATCTGATTATCAAAGTACCAGTGGGAACCATTATTAAAGATAAAGATACCGGACGAATCATCTGCGATCTTTCAGAACATGGACAAAAATACCGGGTCGCCGAAGGCGGCCGGGGTGGTCGGGGAAACATGAACTTTGCCACCGCCACCAGACAGGCACCTCGTTTTGCCCAGGGTGGTGTCAAGGGTCAGGAACGCACCGTTATTCTTGAACTCAAGCTGCTTGCTGATGTAGGTCTGATTGGTTTTCCAAATGTCGGTAAATCAACCCTTTTATCGGTGATCACTAAAGCTAAGCCCAAGATAGCCAATTACCATTTTACCACCATCGTTCCCAATCTTGGAGTGGTTGAATGGCGAAATTTTGATCCTTTTGTGATCGCTGACATTCCCGGTTTGATCGAAGGTGCTCATGAGGGTACCGGACTGGGGGATCAGTTCCTTAGACACGTGGAACGAACCAAACTGCTGATTCATCTTCTGGACGCCTCTGGCAGTGAAGGCCGGGAGCCTTTGGATGATTTTAAAAAGATCAACTTTGAATTGGAAAAATACAACGAAAAATTGGCAAAACGCGTTCAGATCGTGGCCTTGAACAAGGTTGATCTTCTTTTAGAACCTGAAGAAACGGATAATTTAAAGGCTGAATTGGAACAAATGGGCTATGAAGTCTTTGTCATTTCCGCAGTAACTGGTCAGGGACTCAATGAACTGTTAAGCCGAACCATAAAGTTGCTCGATGAAATTGGCGAAGTAGAGCCGATTTTTGACTTTGAACCGGAAACTGAAATCATTTTCACCCCGGACTTTAAAGAAAAACAATTCACCGTTGAAAAATTCGATCATTTATTTGTAGTTAAAGGTGCATTCGTGGAGCGACTGATTACGTCGGTTAACTTTGAAGATTTGGATTCCATAGGTTTCTTCCAGCGGGTTCTAAAAGATAAAGGCGTCTTTGAAGAATTGGAAAGAATGGGCATTCAGGATGAAGATGTGGTTCAACTCGAAGAGATCGAATTTGAGTATTTTAAATAGATTTCCCGCATTATTATATGTTATAATAGCGTCGTAGAAAGTAGAGAAAAAATGTTAACAAGTAAACAAAGAAGTTATTTAAGAAAACTTGCGATGGATATTCCCGATATCATTTTCATCGGTAAAGATGGCATCACACCACAAGTCATCGTGCAGACCAGGGACGCCATTATTGCCCGGGAACTGATCAAGGGAAAGGTTCAAAATAATTCTCTGGAAGATGTCAATAATGTGGCCCGGGAATTAGCTGCAGCCACAAAATCCGATATTGTGTGCACCATCGGTAGTAAATTTATCCTTTATAAGAAGAATTTATTAAAAACAAAAATCGAGGTGCCTACAAAAAATCAGAAACCCATTAAACGTGTCAAGAAAAAGGCACTTAGTCCGTCGCGAAAATTCACTAATTCATAGTAAGCAAAGGTTTGAGATGAAGAAAAAAATCGGTCTTCTGGGAGGAAGTTTTAATCCCATCCATACGGGGCATCTACTACTGGCAGAGTCGGCTCGAGATCAATATGAATTGGATAAGGTGTTGTTTATTCCTACCGGGAATAACCCATTTAAGTTATCTCAAGACGAAATTGCCAGAAAGCACCGACTTAAAATGGTCGAACTGGCAATCGCAGGCAATGACAGTTTTGAAATTTTGACCCATGAAATTGATCAGAGTGGTATCACCTATACGATTGATACCATCAATACCATTAAAGAAATTTATCCGGACTGTGATTTTTATTTTATTGCCGGTGCCGATTTAATGTTTGAAATCACCTTATGGAAGGGTGCCCCGGAATTATTAAAGTCGGTGAAGTTTATCACGACATTCCGTCCGGGTTATAGTCACGATCGGCTGGATATGCGGATCAAAGAGCTACAGGAGATTTACGGGGCGTCTATTTTCAAGCTGTATGCCACCGAAATGGACATTGCCTCTTCTGATATCCGGGCACGAATTAAAAATGGATACTCCATTCGTTATTTACTTCCTGACGCGGTGGAAGCCTATATTCATGAGTATCACCTTTACTTGCCGAATGTGTCTATTGAGGATAGCAATGAATTGGACTGATATCGAAGAAGATTTAAAAAGAATTCTAACTCCTAAACGCTTCACACACACACAAAACGTGGTTGAGGCGGCTGAGAAACTGGCTCATAACTTTGGCTGTGATCAAGACCAGGCCAGGTTGGCAGCGTTGCTGCATGACTGTGCTAAGAATCTGACAGATGAACAGCAGCTTGACTGCGCCAAACGGCATCAGATTAAAATCGATCGTGTGAGTCGAAATGATCCCCAGCTACTTCATGGCCCAGTGGGTGCGGTCCTTGCTAAAGAGCGTTACGGTATCAACGATACCGCAATTCAAAATGCCATAGATTGTCACACTACTGGTTGCAAGAATATGAGCACGCTGGATAAGATTATTTATCTGGCCGATTATATTGAAAAAGACCGTACTTTTCCAGGCGTTGAGACCATTCGACAAATGGCAGATACTGATTTGGACGGGGCCACTATTATGGCACTAACTAATTGTATCTGTCATGTGGCGCGAACAGGTGCACTACTCCATAAGCGAACCATCGATGCGCGAAACGATTTAATTATCAAAACCATAAACTTAAAGAAAATTAAAAAAGAAAGTGAGTGATTTTTATTATTCCAGAAGAATTTGCACAAAAAATAAAAAGCTGGATTGAGGACAAAAACGGGGTGGATATTGAGGTCATTAATGTAACCGAAATGACATCCATTGCCAATTATTTTGTTATTGCCAGCGGGAGTTCTGAACGTCAGGTCAAAGCTATTGCTGATAATATAGAGTATGAAGCTAAACAATTGGAAATATTCCCCAAAAACATCGAGGGCCAACGGGAAGGTCGCTGGATTTTACTGGATTATTATGATGTGATCATCCATATTTTTCATGCCGAAGAACGAGAGTTTTATAACTTGGAAAAACTTTGGAAAAGCAGCCCTGTTAATCGATAATCTGCGTCTCATGCAATCAACTTGATTGATACTTTTTATCTAAGTGAATTTTACTGGAGATAAAAAGTCAACAATTGATATAAACTTTGGGTATCAACCGAATTACTGAACCAATCGAAATGGTGGCACTTCTTGATCCTTCGGGGCTGGAAAATCCACCTTTTTAAATGTCGGGATTAATTCTATCATGGATAGCAGAGTGAATTTCATAATAAAACAATTAATTTCAGTACTAAGAAAATTAGAAAGAGGTAACTATGAAAATAGGAATCGTTGGCTTACCCAACGTCGGGAAAAGCACCATATTCAATGCGTTAACTAAGGCCGGGGCAGAGTCTGCCAATTATCCATTTTGCACCATTGATCCTAATATCGGGGTTGTGACAGTGCCAGATCCACGTTTAGCTGTTTTAGAAAAAATGTACAATTCAAAAAAGGTAATCCCTACTACCATCGAATTTGTCGACATTGCCGGTCTGGTGCGCGGTGCCAGCAAAGGCGAAGGTCTTGGAAACAAGTTTCTTTCGCATATCCGTGAGGTTGATGCCATTGTCCATGTTGTCCGTTGTTTTGAAGATGAAAATGTGGTTCATGTGGAAGGAAAAATCGATCCCATCGACGATCTGGAGACCATCAATCTGGAACTTATTTTTGCAGATATCGAAATGCTGGATCGACGGATCGAAAAAAATAAAAAGCTGGCTAAAACAAATCCTCAGGAAAAAGCTAACATCGAAGTAGCGATGCGATTGCGGGAAATTCTTGAAGGTGGAAAAATGCCGCATGACGATGATTTTACAGTCGATGAATGGGAATTCATTCAAACGATTCAATTGATTTCGATTAAACCGGTACTTTATATCGCCAATGTTTCAGAGAATGATCTTCATGAAGATAATGAGATGGTAACCCGTTTAAAAGTGACTGTTCGGGAAAATCACTCCGGTAGTCACAAGGATATTATTAAAATTTCGGCAAAAATTGAAGAAGAAATCGCTCAGTTTGATGATGCTGAAAAAGCAGAATTTTTATCTGATATGGGTTTGGAAGAATCGGGACTTGACCAGGTTATTCGTTCAGGCTATAAGTTATTAGGGCTGATTACTTTTTTGACCGCCGGACCCCAGGAGATAAGAGCCTGGACTGTCACCGAAGGTACCAAAGCGCCTCAGGCCGCCGGTAAGATCCACACTGATATTGAACGTGGGTTTATTCGGGCTGAGATAACGAGTTTTGAACAATTAATTGAAGCCGGTACGGAAGTAAAAGCCAAGGAAAGCGGCGTCACCCGGGTTGAAGGAAAAGACTATGTCATGAAAGATGGCGATGTTACCTTTTTTCGATTTAATGTCTAGATTATTTATCCTAGCAGTTAGCATTTAGATATAAACCACCCGATAACCTGGAGGTTACTGTGAAAGATCTTGTTTTAGTCGCTGTCAATGCGAAATATATCCACACTAATCTGGCCGTTCGTTCATTAAAGGCGCAACTGCCGGATTTTAATGTTGAAATTCTGGAGATGTCAATTAATGATCCAATTCATCGTATTATCAAGCTACTGCTCGATCACGATGCTAAACGTATTGGTTTTTCTTGTTATATCTGGAATATAGAAATTGTTCTAAAGTTAGCCGAAATAGTTAAAAAAGCCAGGCCCCAGGTGCAAATTATTCTAGGCGGTCCGGAGGTTAGTTTTGATGCCATGACGCTGATGAAGAACTATCCTTTCTGCGACATTATTGTAAAGGGGGAAGGGGAAGGTATACTAAACGCGTTGCTCAAAGATCGCGACCAGGAACGCTTTAGTAAAATTCCCGGGCTCTGCTATCGAAAACGATCGGGAGAAATTGTTGATAGTCCCGATTCGAAAGCGGTTCCATTAAACCAATTGACTTTTCCTTATTTAAATGAGAATCTAAACAGTCTCAATCATAAGATTATTTATTATGAAACCATGCGAGGCTGCCCGTTTTCCTGTTCATATTGCCTTTCTTCAACTACACAGAAACTAAACATCTTGAGTTTGGATAGGGTTTTTAAGGAGTTGGATTTCTTTATTCAGGCTGGTGTCAAACAGGTTAAACTGGTAGACCGGACATTTAACTGCGATTTGAGCCGAGCTAAAGAAATATTTTCCTATCTTATTAAACAAGGCGGCGACACTAATTTTCACTTTGAAATGACCGGAGATCTCATCGATGATGGAATGATTGCTCTGCTAGCGATGGCACCGCCGGGACTGATTCAATTCGAAATCGGTGTTCAAAGCACAGCACCCGCTACGCTTTCGGCTATTGGCCGAAAAATCAGTGTCGAACGAACAGAAAATCATGTAAAAAAACTCTTGGAACAAGATAATATTCATATTCATCTGGATCTGATTGCTGGCCTACCCCATGAAACCTATGAGGTGTTTAAGTCATCCTTTAATCAGGTCATTGCCCTTAATCCCGGTATGCTGCAATTAGGCTTTCTGAAGTGTCTGAAAGGTACCCGCATTCGCAAAGAGTCTGAGATCCATGATTACCAGTATGCCAGCTTTCCGCCATATGAAATTATTTCTAATAAGTATCTTAGTGCTGAGGAACTGTATCAATTGCGTCAAATTGAAGTGTTAGTGGATCGTTATTTCAATAGCGGCGCATTCAAACATAGTTTGGCATTTATTTT
The DNA here is from genome assembly GCF_047456275.1 of Acetobacterium carbinolicum. GTDB lineage: Bacteria > Bacillota > Clostridia > Eubacteriales > Eubacteriaceae > Acetobacterium > Acetobacterium carbinolicum. The sequence goes on along the minus strand of NZ_CP173357.1, from coordinate 2,061,472 downwards.
TCAAGCCAAGATTTACGACACCCCTTTTGACTTTTTTGAAGCCTTTTCTTGCTATTGGGACGAACAGGGATATTATGAAGTAGGAAAATCAAAAGAACAACTCTTTAGTATTTTAAAGGAGTTTTTCAAAGAACAAAAAAAGAATGATCAAGTTAGTGAATGGATTAAGTTTGACTTTCTCTCCCAGGGGAATCTCAGACTGCCAGGCGATATGCTTGATACTTGTCCTGATAAGGAATGGATCTTCGAATTTTTAAAAGATCCTCAGAATATCGCGACTTTCCTGAATGTCTTTGCTAATTTTACACCAAAAAAAATCTATAACCAGGTCAAGTTTCAGTATTTTTCGAGAACGTTGATTGATCATTTTTCCGAATCAACAACAATCAATAATGAACAAGGATTATTAGTATTCTTTGAAACGGGATTTAGCATTATTTGCTAATTTTTGATGTTTAATTTACTAAATTAATTTTTTTTAAAAGTATTGATTCTTTTTTAGATAAAGGTTATACTAATACTCAATAAAAATAAAAAAGGCGCTGATAAGGACGAGTAAGTTACCCATTAGATTCAGAGAATAGGCAACCTGGCTGTAATTGCCTATACTAGTGATAATTGAAAACCACCTTGGAGTCAAAACCTGAAATCGGATCGATAGTTGTGCAGTGTAGCATCTTTCATTTTTTAATAGTAGGGTTTTTCGGAGCTGACCGTTATTCAGAACTTAAGTGGATTCACGCATGTGAATCAAATTGGGTGGAACCGCGTTAATACGTCCCTTTGTTTGACAAAGGGACTTTTTTTGTTTTTATAAGCGAGTCGCTGGAAAATAATGCTGGGTTACAATTAAATTCAGAAATAAAGGAGAAAACCATGATTACTATTACGTTAAAAGACGGATCCATAAAGACTTATGAACCCGGAATCACTGTCCTTGAAGTTGCCAATGATATCAGTCCCGGTTTAGCTAAAAATACAATGGCAGGGGAACTGGGTGGCAAGGTTGTCGATGTTCGTCAACCGATTAACGAAGATGCCACCCTCAATCTGTTAAAATTTGAAGATGAAGGCGGCAAGCATGCTTTCTGGCATACCGGTTCCCATCTGCTGGCTCAGGCGGTCAAACGATTGTATCCACAGGCAAAACTGGCCATTGGCCCGGCCATTGATAATGGTTTTTACTATGATATTGATGTCGATGTGATTATCACCCCGGAAATCATGGAAAAAATTGAAAAAGAAATGGCTAAAATTGTTAAGGAAGGGCTGGTGATTAGTCGTTACGAACTGAACCGCAACGACGCTTTGGCAAAGGTTAATGCTGAAGGCGAGATTTATAAGGCTGAACTGATCGAAAATCTGCCGGAAGACGCCATCATCAGCTTTTATTCCCAGGGTGAGTTCTCGGATCTTTGTGCCGGTCCCCATATTCAAAACCTCAGCGGAATTAAAGCCATTAAGCTTTTAAGTCTGGCCGGTGCCTACTGGCGGGGTGATGAGAAAAATAAAATGCTACAGCGGATCTACGGCATTACCTTCCCTAAAAAAAGTCAGTTGGATGAGTACCTGACTCGACTCGAAGAAGCCAAAAAACGGGATCATCGTAAATTAGGAAAAGAACTTGATCTTTTTTCATTGCATGAAGAAGGTCCCGGATTTCCTTTCTTCCATCCGAAGGGCATGATCATTCGAAACGAGCTGGAAAACTTTTGGCGCGAAGAACACCAACGTCGAGGCTACCATGAAATTAAAACACCCATTATACTTAATAACGATCTATGGAAACGTTCGGGACATTGGGATAAATATAAAGAAAATATGTATTTTACTGAGATTGATGAGAGTGAATATGCCATTAAACCAATGAACTGCCCCGGCGGCATGCTGGTTTATAAAACAAAGGGTCACTCCTATCGTGATTTACCGTTAAAAATGGGAGAACTGGGTCTAGTTCACCGCCATGAACTGCATGGTGCGCTTCATGGACTGATGCGTGTCCGTGCTTTTACTCAGGATGATGCGCATATTTTCATGACTCCCGAGCAAATTCAAGAAGAAGTCATCAAGGTAATCGATCTGGCTGATGATGTTTATAAGATATTCGGTTTTAGTTATAAAGTTGAATTATCGACACAACCAGAAAATTCGATTGGATCTGATGAAGTTTGGGAAATAGCAACCGAAGCATTAAGAAAAGCCCTTGAGAAAAAAGAAATCAATTATCGTCTCAATCCTGGCGATGGAGCATTTTATGGACCTAAAATTGATTTCCACCTGGAAGATAGCCTAGGACGAACATGGCAATGTGGAACGATTCAATTAGATTTCCAAATGCCGGAACGTTTTGATCTGAACTATATTGGTTCGGATGGCGAAAAACATCGTCCGGTTATTATTCATCGTACGATTTTAGGGAGTATCGAACGATTTTTGGGGATCCTGATTGAGCACTTTGCCGGAAAATTCCCGGTTTGGTTGGCGCCGGTTCAGGTCATGATTATCCCCGTTGCTGATGCCCATCATAATTTTGCCAAAGGTATTGCTGAAGAACTCACCGCCATTGGTGTTCGCGCATCGGTGGATACCCGGGATGAAAAATTGGGCTACCGGATCCGGGAAGCACAAATGCAAAAAGTTCCCTATATGCTGGTAGTGGGAGATAAAGAAACCGAAGGCGGCGATTTGGCACTTAGAATTCGGGATACTGGTGATGCTGGACTCATCAGTATGGAAGATTTCAAGGTAAAGCTAATTCAAAAAATTAAAACAAAATCGTTGACCTTAGACTGAATCAGGAATAAATACGAGTCAAATTTGCGATAATGGTTGACAAATTTGACTCGTATCAATATAATAAAAAACAATAAAGTGATGATCAGGAAACAGTAATAATAGGATGATCTTTTCAGAGAGCTTTCGGTTGGTGCAAGGAAGCGGGACACCATTATGAATACATCCTGTGAGCTGCTCACCGAATGGGTTTGCCCGGTAGGCTGGGCCGGATACCGACCGTTATCCTGGTTAAGTGACTAAGGTTGCTTGCAGAGCGTGATGTGTAAGCATCAAAGGCAAGGTGGTACCGCGAATTTTAGTTCGTCCCTGTTATACAGAGACGAATTTTTTTGCGTAAATACACAAACGAATACGAACAATTCAGCCTGAAAAGGTTTGATTGAATAAAGAATGAAAAATGGAGGAAAAGAAATGAAAAAACACGGAAAAAAATTAATGACTGCGGTTCTGATTGCTGCGGTGATTGTTTTAGGCGCTGGCTGCTCAAGTTCTGGGACATCTGGAACAAAGGAAGAGAGTAAGAACGCTACAATCGGGATCGTACAGTATGTTGATCATGTTGCCTTAGATGCTGCCCGGGAAGGCTTTGTCACTGCTCTTGCGGACAATGGCTATACGGATGGCGATAATATTACGCTTGATATCCAAAACTCCCAGGGGGATCAAAGTAATTTATCGACCATCAGCGACCGTTTTGTCAGCAACAAGGTAGACCTGGTACTGGCGATTGCGACCCCGGCTGCACAGGCCATTGCTGGCAAAACAACTGAAATTCCAATTTTGGGAACCGCTATTACTGATTATGAAGCTGCTCGTCTCGTTAAAACAAATGAAGAACCTGGTGGAAATGTCAGTGGTACAACAGATATGAATCCAATTAAAGAACAAATCGACCTTTTGGTTAAATTAGTACCAACAGCAAAAACGGTAGGCGTTCTTTATACTTCAGGTGAAGACAATTCTATCATCCAGGCGAAAATGGCAAAAGAAGCCATTGAAAAACTGGGTTTAAACTATGTAGAAGTAACAGTCACCAATTCTAATGACGTCCAGCAGGCAACCCAGTCTATTGTCAGCCAGTGTGATGCCATCTACATTCCTACTGATAATGTATTTGCATCAGCGATGCCTCAGGTTCAAAGCATCACCTCCCAGTCAAAAACACCGGTAATCTGTGGTGAATCCGGCATGGTTGAATCGGGTGGATTGGCTACCTTGGGAATCAGCTATTCTGATCTGGGTTATCAGACAGGCTTAATGGCGGTAAAAATTCTTAAAGGTGAAGCAGAACCGGCTACTATGCCCATCGAAGCAGCGACTAAATTTGAGTATGCAATTAATGGCGCAGTTGCTGAGGAAATTGGTTTAACCATTCCTTCGGATCTTTCTCAATACGTCATTACAGCAAAATAAAAAACAAAAGAAACAATTTAGCAAGCAGTCATGGAAATCATGACTGCTTGCTAAAGTTATTAATGCACATAATCAATAGATAAGAAGTGAGGCAAAATAATGTTTGAGATTATATTAGGTGCAATATCGCTTGGTCTTTTATGGGCCATCATGACAATCGGCGTTTATATCACCTACCGAATACTCGATATCGCAGATTTAACAGTAGAAGGAAGTATTGCAATGGGAGCTGCCATCGCAGCTTTCTCAATTTTTAATGGGATGAATCCCTTTATCGCCACGTGTTTAGCTTTCGTAGGCGGTATGCTGGCAGGACTGGTAACTGGAATTCTTCATACAAAACTAAAAATTCCTGCGTTGCTGGCAGGTATTTTAACCATGATTGCACTTTATTCAGTAAACCTGCGAATCATGGGAAAGGCTAACTTATCACTTTTACGGATTGATACGGTTTTTACACCACTTGAGAACCTGGGATTAAGCCCAACAAATGTGGTCATGCTCTTTGGTTTTATCAGTGTGATGGCGATAGTTGGTCTCTTATACTGGTTTTTTGGAACCGAAATCGGTTGTGCCATCCGGGCCACTGGTGACAACCCTCAAATGGCTAGAGCTCAAGGTATCAATACTAATAATATGATTATTCTAGGCTTGGTCATCAGCAATGGTTTGGTTGCGCTTTCCGGGTCATTAATTGCTCAGAGTCAAAGTTTTGCTGATATCCAAATGGGAATTGGTTCAATTGTCATTGGTTTAGCCTCCGTTATTATTGGTGAAGTAATTTTTGGTACCCGAAATTTTTTCAATTGTTTGATTTCGTTGGCGCTAGGGGCTATTACCTATCGTATTATCATTGCCCTAGTATTGAAAATGGGTATGCCAGCCAACGATTTGAAATTATTCACAGCGATTACAGTGGCGATTGCCTTGTCACTGCCAGTCTTTAAATCCTATCTTCGTCCCCTTAAAAAATCGATGAATGGAGGCGATTTATAAAATGCTAGTAATCAAGGATATTGAGAAAAAATTTAATGCCGGAACAGTCAATGAAAAGATCGCATTAAGCAATTTTAGTTTATCGCTGACAGAAGGAGACTTTGTTACTGTAATTGGCGGTAACGGCGCTGGTAAATCGACATTCCTAAATTGTGTGGCGGGCGTCTTTGGTGTTGATAAGGGTTCCATTCTTATCGACGGATTAGATGTCACCAAGCTTCCGGAACATAGACGGTCTAGTGTAATTGGTCGGGTATTTCAAGATCCGATGATGGGCACAGCCGGTAATATGGGGATCGAAGAAAACCTCGCTCTGGCTTATCGTCGTGGTAAAACCCGGTCATTGAGCTGGGGAATCAGCAATAAGGAACGAGAGATTTATAAAGAGTATCTCAGCCATCTGGACTTGGGGCTGGAAAATCGACTTCATGCCAAGGTTGGTCTGCTTTCTGGCGGGCAGAGGCAGGCTTTAACCCTATTGATGGCCACACTAAAAAAACCGAAATTACTTTTACTGGATGAACACACAGCAGCTTTGGATCCCAAAACTGCGGATAAGGTTTTGCAGCTAAGTGATCGCTTTGTTAAAGAAGGAAATCTGACTACGCTGATGGTCACGCATAACATGCGCCATGCCATTGAGCATGGTAATCGACTGATTATGATGCATGAAGGCCGGGTGATTTTAGACATCAAAGGTGAAGAGAAACAGAAGTTGACGGTTGAAGATTTGCTCAAACGTTTTGGTCAAGTTAGCGGCGAAGAATTTGCCAATGATCGGACTTTGCTTTCATAAAAAAACAGTTGACATTAAGAGTGAATAAGCATATAATATCAAAGTAACAAAGTAGAGGATTCCACTTCTCACCTCATTTCTCAGGGGAATAGGTAAATATGAATGAACTTAGTTTAAGTTTCGTTAGTATTTTTTTGCAGGTGGAGTAACTCTACCTGCAATTTTTATATATGGAGGTATATTACTATTAGTAAAGATGTTCAACACGAAATTAATAACGAGATCCGAGATCGCGAAATCCGTGTAATTGACGAAGCAGGTGAAATGTTGGGAGTCATGATGACTAAAGACGCTCAGAAACTAGCCGATGAAAAAAACTTAGATCTAGTGAAAGTTTCACCAAACGCTAAACCGCCGGTTTGTAAGATTCTTGACTACGGAAAGTATCGATATGAAGAAATTCAGCGATTAAAAGAAGCTAAGAAAAATCAAAAAGCTGTGGTTATTAAAGAAATACGTATGTCGGTTCGAGTTGAAGAGCATGATATTAATGTTAAAATTAAAAATTGCATCAAATTCTTGGAACAAGGTAGCCGAGTCAAAGTGGCTATTCGTTTCAGAGGCCGCGAAATGGCTTATACTGAACAGGGAAAAACGGTACTTCTTGATTTTGCAGAACGTGTTTCTGATCTCGCCGTGGTAGAAAAAAACCCGAAAATTGAAGGAAGAAATATGGTCATGTATTTAGCACCGAAAAAAGATAAATAAATCAACACGTTAATTGACTATCTGCTACTGGAACCGATCTATTTTTGATTAAGTTCCTCAGATCTAGTTTTTTATAAAAGACACCTTGTACAGGGAGGAGGAAATAGTTATGCCAAAAATGAAAACACACCGTGGTGCTGCAAAGCGTTTTAAAATAAAAAAATCAGGTTTTATTAAACGGACAAAAGCAGGAAAACGCCATATTCTTAACAAAAAAAGCAGTAAGCGAAAAAGAAACCTCAGAAAAGCGACTGGTTTGGCTCCTGGAGATGCTAAAGTAGTAATGAAAATGATCAAAATGGTAAAAAGATAATATTTGAAGATAGGAGGAAATAGATAATGCGAATTAAAAAAGGCGTTAATGCCAAAAAGAAACATAAAAAAGTACTTAAACTTGCTAAAGGCTATTATGGTGCTAAAAGTAAGTTATATAGATCAGCAAATGAAGCCGTTATGCGAGCACTCAGATCTTCATATGTTGGCCGAAAAGAAAAGAAACGAAATTTCAGAAGATTGTGGATCACTCGAATCAATGCTGGGGCAAGAATGCATGGTTTAAGCTATAGTAAATTTATGTTTGGTTTAAAACAGGCTGGTGTTGAAATTGACCGTAAAATCTTAGCAGATTTGGCAATGAATGATATTAGTGCATTCAATGATTTAGTTGACGTATCAAAGAAAAACATGAACTAATCGTACGAAAAACTTCTCAACGGATTATCCATGCTTGGGAAGTTTTTTTATTATATATTATTGTTGCTTTTTCAAAACAGAGTGTTAAAATAAGTATGGTTATCAAATATTTTAGGTGGAGACAAGATCATGGCAGAAAAGATACGTTGGAATTTTAATAAGTTTGTTGGACAGCGCTCCCCTGCGGAAATGTTGATTTATGGATTTGCTCTGGTTATCTTTTTAGGTACAATTCTTCTTACTCTGCCCATCGCCAGTGTATCAGGAGAGAGCGCTGGTTTAATCGACGCGTTGTTTACCGCCACCTCAGCTGTCTGTGTGACAGGCCTTGTGGTTGTGGATACGGGAACCTTTTGGTCAGTCTTCGGAAAATTCGTTATTATTTTTCTGATCCAGATTGGTGGTTTAGGTTTCATGTCACTGACCACCATGTTTTTTGTTCTGGCCGGGAAACGCATTACCATCAAAGATCGACTCTTGATTCAGTCTTCGGTGAATATGGATTCGATCTCTGGAATCGTTAAATTTACCAAATATATATTCTTTTCATCGCTTCTGATTGAAGGAATCGGGGCTTTATTGCTGGCACTTGTTTTTATTCCTGAATACGGATTTTTACAGGGGACTGCATATAGTTTTTTTCATGCCATTTCAGCTTTTTGCAATGCCGGTTTCGATCTGTTTGGGAACTATTCGAGTTTAACAAAATATGCGGGGAATTTTATTATTAATTTTGTTATTGGTGGTCTTGTTATCTTAGGTGGATTAGGTTTTGCTGTTACCAGTGATTTGATTAATGTGCGCAAGTTTGAAAAGATGAGTATGCATGCTAAACTGGTATTAACCGTTACAGGTGTTTTACTGATTGTTGGGTTTGTCTTCTTTTTTATATTTGAATATAATAACCCTCAAACCATGGGAAGCTTATCCCTTCCAGAAAAATTTTTGGCTGCTTTTTTTCAGTCCATAACACCGCGAACTGCTGGATATAATACTATCAATACAGCAGCGTTGACGCCGCCCTCACTTTTTTTAACCATGCTCTTTATGTTTATCGGTGCATCACCAGGATCTACTGGTGGGGGCGTTAAAACATCCACATTTGCCATTATTATTATGACTGTTGCCTCAGTGCTGCATGGTAAAAAAGATGTTTCTATTTTTAAACGAAGCATTTTAGGTCCAGCTATTCGCCGGGCAATTTCAGTAATTGTCATTGCTTTCGCTATTGTCATCCTGATGATTTTTGTGTTATTATGTACTGAACCCGAAGCTTCTTTTGAAACAATCGTTTTTGAAGTGCTTTCTGCATTTGGTACGGTTGGGTTAACGACGGGATTGACCCCACATTTATCTATTGCTGGGAAAATAGCCATCAGTATTACCATGTTTGTTGGTCGGCTAGGTCCTCTGACGGTAGCCTATGCTATATCACGAAGTGAAAAACGAGCCCGGGAAAACGTGGGTAATTTTAAATTGCCTGAAGGCAATATTATGATTGGCTAGAGGAGGAGTATTAATTGAAAGAAAAGCAGTTTGCAGTCCTTGGTTTAGGGCGTTTTGGTGAAGCACTTGCCATCACTCTTAGTGAGTTGGGCTGTAATGTTGTTGTTGTTGATAAAGACGAAGAAAAGATTCAAAACATCGCGAATTTGGTAACCTATGCGGTACAGGCCGACGTGACCGATATCAATGCGCTGAAGTCGATTGGTTTGAAAAATGTAGATGCTGTTGTTGTATCCATCACTTCTGATATTAACAGCAGCATCATGGGCATTGTCAATGCTCAGGAGTTGGGGATCAGCGAGATTTATGGGAAAGCAAATAATGCTCAGCATGAAAAAGTACTGCTTAAATTAGGGGTTAAAAAAGTATTTTCCCCTGAACGTGATATGGGTGAACGGGTTGCGCACAATCTTTTTTCTGGCGATTTTATCGACATTTTAGAGCTGGATACTAATCATTCCATTGTTGAAGTGGAGTCGCTCCATGTCTGGGAAGGAAAAACATTGGAGCAACTGAACTTGAGAGAAAAACACGGATTAAATGTGATTGCCATTCGTACTCTCGATGTATTAAATGCTTCGCCCTTGGCAAGTGATCTTATTCATCCTGGCGACAAACTGATTGTTATGGGTGAAAATCGATCCATTAATGAGATCAATAAACTATCCCGAAAAGATCATTAGCAATGTTTTTAGAAATCACTTCAAAAAATAATGAGCAAATTAAATATTTACGGAAACTCAGCAGTAAATCTTTTAGAGATGCGGAAGGGGCCTTTGTAATTGAGGGAACCAAATTGTTTCAAGAAGCCGTCAAAAAAAGATTGCAATTTAAACAAGTATTTATGACAAGTGAATGGCTAAAAACAAATGATGCCTTGTTCAACGAAAGTATGATAGAGCTGGTCGATAATGGTGTGCCCATCGCAATTGTTGCGGCTTCAATTCTAACATCCGTTTCCAACTTGCAAAAACCGGAAGGGATAATCTGTACGTTACCAAAAATGAGTGTCCAGCCAGGCATCTTTAAACGATCTATTTTATTAGAAGATGTTCAGGATCCCTACAATGTTGGTAGCATTATCAGAACTGCTGATGCGGCTGGCTTTGACTGTGTTGTAACATCGAATAAAACAGCAGATATTTATAACGAGAAAGTACTTCGGGGTTCCATGGGTTCAATCTTTCACCTGCCGATTTATCAAGTTGAATCGTTGCCAGTTTATGTAAAACACTTAAAAGAGCAGCTAGTCACCATCATTGGTACCTCTTTAACTGGTAGTTCCATATGGGAGCGCGAACCCCTTACCGAATCGTTTGCTATTATTATGGGAAATGAGTCCAGGGGGATGTCGGATAAGATGAGTGAGTGCTGTGACGTTTTACTTAAAATTCCTATTTGGGGACAGGCCGAGTCGCTTAATGTTGCAACCGCAGCAGGGATCATCATGTATGACCTGATCAGAGATTTTAAATAGATTATTTTCAGAACAGCATTAAACAAAAACTAAATAAATTATCAACAATGATAGAGCGAGTAAATAAATATTGAATTTTACAGAGAATAAATCCCAGGCTGAGAGATTTTGTGTTTAAATTTATTGAAGTTCCCTCTGGAGTTTTAGACGTGAACGTCATCTTTTGATGACCTTTAGCTTCTAACGTTAATTGCGTTAAAATTTTGAGTGAATACATAGAGTATTAATTTAAGGTGGTACCGCGGAATAATTTCGTCCTTTTTAGAAGGACGATTTTTTTAGTTAAATGATTAAAAAAGAACACTTAATAAGATAAAAAAGGGAGAATAAAATGGAGTTAGAACTCAAACAACTAAGAGATCGCTGTTTGGCTGATCTTAATGCTGTTGAAGAATTAAAAACGTTGGATAATGTGAGAATAAAGTACTTGGGCAAAAAAGGGGCACTGACCATCGCCCTTAAGGGAATGGGTAAGCTTTCCAACGAAGAGCGTCCAATAATTGGAAAATTGGCCAATGAAATACGGGAAGAAATTGAGAATAATATTTCAGCCCAGAAGCAGTCGCTTGAACAAAAGGAAATCGAAGCTCAGATCAAAGAAGAAAGCATCGATGTGTCCCTGCCGGGAAAAAAGCATCAAGTCGGAAATCTTCACCCGCTTACCACAACCGTTAATGAACTCAAGGAAATCTTTCTGGGGATGGGATTTTCCATTGCCGAAGGTCCGGAAATTGAATGGGCTAAATATAATTTTGACTACCTCAATGTTCCTCAGGATCACTCCGCTAGAGACTTGCAGGATACTTTTTATTATGAGGACGAGATTGTCCTGCGAACCCAGACCTCACCAGTACAGGTACGGGTTATGCAGCAGCAGAAGCCACCGTTGCGGGTTATCTCACCAGGCCGAGTTTATCGTAGCGACGAAATAGATGCCACCCATTCGCCAGTTTTCCATCAAATGGAAGGTTTGGTCATCGACAAAGGGATTACCATGAGCGATCTCAAAGGAACCCTGGATTTATTTGCTAAAAAACTCTTTGGCGAACAGACCAAGACAAAATTCCGGCCCCACCAGTTTTATTTCACCGAACCAAGCGCGGAGATGGATGTCACCTGCTTTAAATGCGGTGGTGTCGGCTGCAAGGTTTGTAGCAACACCGGTTGGATTGAGATTCTTGGCTGCGGCATGGTTCACCCCAACGTTTTGCGGTTCTGTGGCATTGATCCCGAGCAGTACAGTGGCTTTGCCTTTGGGATGGGACTGGATCGAATAACGATGATCAAATATGGCATTAACGATCTGCGTTTATTATTTGAAAATGACTTGCGTTTTTTAGCGCAATTTAAATAGGAGGAACTATAACATGCTCGTTTCACTGAATTGGTTAAAAGAATTTGTTGATATAAAAATACCCCCTTATGATTTTGGCGAGGCTCTGACCATGTCGGGTACAAAAGTCGAAACATTAACGGTTGTTGCTGAAAATGTAATTAATATTTTTACTGGAAAAATCACCAAAATTGAACCTCATCCCAATGCCGATAAGCTAATTGTCTGTACGGTGGATATGGGAACTGACGAACGGGTGATTATTACGGCCGCTAAAAACGTCTTTGAAGGCGCGATCGTTCCGATTGCTGTTGATGGCGCTGTGATTGCCAATGGCACCAAAATCGGTACCAATGATTTTCGAGGACTGCTTTCACACGGGATGTTTTGCTCCATTGAAGAACTCGGTATGAACACCGATTTATTTTCCAAAGAAATCATGGAAGGGATTCTAATTCTCCCAGAAAATACCCCCCTGGGAATGGACGCCAGGGAACTGCTGTGGCTGGATGATGTGATCATTGATGTCGAATTGACGGCTAACCGCTCGGACTGCCAGTCCATCATCGGCATCGCCCGGGAGGCGTCAGCAACCCTGGATCTGCCGATGGCCGGTTTTACTACTTACTCTGCTATCGAAAGCTCAAATCAAATTGCTAATTATTTGTCGGTAAAGATTGAAGATCTGGCTTGTCCTCGTTATGTAGCCAAGATGCTAAAGGTAAAAAAAATTGAAGCATCACCGCTGTGGATGCAGATTAAGCTTCTAAACAGCGGAGTTCGTCCAATTAACAATATTGTTGACGTCACCAATTACGTAATGCTCGAACTGGGCCAACCACTTCATGCCTTTGATTATCATAGTCTCCAGTCCAAGGAAATTGTGATTAAAACTACGACTGATAAAAAAATGATTACTCTTGATGATCAAGAGCGGGCCATTGATAAAACCATGTTGATGATCACAAACGGTAAGGAACCGGTGGCGATTGCCGGTGTAATGGGCGGAGAAAATTCAGAAATAACTGAAAAAACCAGCCTTATTGTTCTGGAGTCTGCCAACTTTAACAAAAGCAGTGTGCGTTTAACAGCCAAGCAACTGGGTCTTAGAACCGAGGCATCGTCACGTTTTGAAAAAGGCGTTGATCCTGAATTAGCAGGTATTGCCGCCCTGCGAGCAACTCATTTACTCTTAGAAATCGGCGCTTGTGAAGTCATTGAAGGGCTGATTGATGTTTATCCGAGTGTTGTATCCTTAAAAAAAGTCATCCTGGATGTTAATTGGTTCAATGCCTTTGTCGGTATTTCGCTCTCAAAGGATGAAATTTCAAAAATACTGGCCCGTTTATTCTTTAAGGTCGAATCAATCGACGATCATATTCTGGCAGTTGAGGTTCCTAGTTATCGGATGGATATTGAACTTAAAGAAGATCTGGCTGAAGAAGTGGTCCGGATTTTTGGCTATGATATGATCCCCGGTACCATTATGGGAGGCGAAACCATGGTAGGGGGTAAAACACCAGTTCAAAAATTTGAAGACGCCCTTAAAAACATCCTGGTCGGTCAGGGGTATTATGAAACACTAACATCCTCTTTCACCAGTGAAAAACGCCTTCAAGGGCTGAATTCACAGCTCGAAGACAACCTCATCCCGCTGATTAATCCATTGGGAGAAGAAAACAGTATTATGCGCCATACCCTCATCGGACATCAATTGGAAGTGATTTCACTAAACTATAATCGAAAAAATCCGTTTGGTCGTTTTTTTGAATTGGCAAATACCTATCGCAAAAATTTTAATCCCGGGGAGTTGCCCATAGAAGAACAGAAACTAGTAATGAGTAGCTATGGTAATGAGGATTATTTTGACTTAAAAGGAGTTGTCGAGCTATTACTTAAGCAGTGCGGAATCAAATATCCGGAATTTATTGCCGGCGGATCAGATTTCTTCCATCCCGGACGAAAAGCTGAAGTTTTCGTAGATGGCGTAAAATTAGGAGAAATCGGTGAGATTCATCCTGTTGTCGTCAAGAATTATGAACTGCCAAAGCGGTGTTATGTATGCCAGTTGTCTTTTGAGGCACTTTACAATTGTTCTTCGCTGGTTAATAAATTTATCGATTTACCAAAATTTCCGGCATCAAACAGGGACTTGGCTATTTTATTGAAATCAGATATTCCGGCTACTGCAGTTGAAACAATTATCCGCAAAAATAGTGGTGATATTTTCGAAAGTATCGAATTGTTTGATGTCTATACGGGGGCTCAAATACCAGATGGTTATAAGAGTTTGGCCTATGCGTTAAACTTCAGACATCGCGAACGGACGCTAAACGACAATGATATCAATCCGGTGATCGATCAAATCATTTGCGAACTCAAACGATCATTTGACGCTCAGCTTCGCGAATAATTAATGCAATTACGGGTATGAATCATATATATGAGATTATTATTGGCCTTTTACAATTAAAAGGGGTCGGACGCCAGAAAATTAAGCTGCTGCTAGAAATTATTACCTCGCCCCAGGTTCTTTCATTCCGAGAGGTGGTGGAAATCGGTCAAACTTTTCATATTATTACAAGTCAAATCGGACGAGTTGAGATTGAGCAAGCCATTGCGGATGCCAAACGGCTCGTCGATGAATGCGAAGAGCTGGGGATTCAATGCAAATCCTATTTAGATGATGGTTTTCCAGTGTGTCTTGATTTTAATGATCATCCGATCTTACTGTATTATATCGGAGATCTTGAAATCTTAAATCAACCCAAACGGGCCGCGGTTATCGGTAGTCGCACGCCGTCTCAACTGGGAGCGGATTTTGCTTTTCAGGCCGGTAAGATTCTTGCCGAAAATAATTTTGTCGTGATTAGTGGCCTGGCCGCCGGATCAGATTGTTATGGACATCGTGGTTGTCTGGCCGCCGGGGGAAAGACAGTGGCATTTTTGCCTTCAGGTTTGGTTCGGCTTTATCCGGGTTCGAATAAAGAATTAGCAGAAAGGATTTGTGATCATGGCGGTTGCCTGATCTCAGAATACAATCACCATGAAACGGTTCAGCCTTATAAATTTGTCGAACGAGATCGCCTGCAAAGTGGCACCAGTCAGTTTGTGATTGTCTCTAACTTTTCGCCGGGTAGCGGAACCATCCATACGCTGAGTTACGCTAACAAATACAAGAAGCCGATTTACTCCATCCCGGTTGTTTATGATCAATCAAGAGATGGATTTGAATACATCACTCAGAAGCACATCAACTTTCAGATCATCGAAAACACAAAACTGATGCAAGTGATCGAAAATTATTAATTGATAAATCATTTGTGTTTTTTAAGTTTATTACATATAATAGAGTGGAACACAATTTACCACTTAGAAATTTATTTCGCAGGAGGAAAAAATGCCTGAACAAACAATAATGGAATTACGCATATTAGATACTGAATTTAATTTAAAGGCAAAGGGAAACGAAGAGCATATCAAACTTGTTTCTGATTATGTCAATGCCGAGTTGGAACGCGTCAAGGCGGCTAATCCTTTTACTAATCACATTCGGATTGCAATTCTAGGCTGTATGAACATAACTGAGCGACTTTTTATTGCCGAAGAAGAAGTTCGTACCAGTGAAGAAGTAAAAGCGAAGGAAATTGGCGAGATTAAACTAGTCCGAGATGAACTTGAGAAAACGAATGACTTATTAGATGCAGAAAAAGGAAAATATGAGACTCTGGCGGAAGAAAAAGAGTTGCTACAAAAAGAATTAGACGAAAAAAATGATTTACTGGCTCAATACCGTGAGCATTTGCGACAAAGTAAAATTGAAAGCGAAACCAGTCGTAAAACGATTTTAGACTTACAGAATCAACTATTTGAAAGCCAGATTGAATTAGTAAAAGCAAACAAAAATCATATTGAAAAAGACGTTTTTAAAAATATTGAAGACAAAATGAAATTAGAATAAGATTATCAATTAAAAAAAAGATGTGAAAACATCTTTTTTTTGTTTAGAATTTACGCATTAATCCGGTAACCTTACCTAAAATTTTGATATCTTCTTCATTGCAGATAATGGGGTCCATAGTCTTATTTTCGGGTTGGAGCCTGATTTTATTGGTGTCTTCATAAAAGATACGTTTTACCGTAGCTTCATTATCTTCAAGCAGAAGGACCACAACAATTTCACTATTACTTGCCGTTTCCTGTTTTCTGACGATAATTTTATCACCATCAAGGATGCCGGCATCAATCATGCTGGTCCCCTTAACTTCAAGAATAAACGCGCTATCTGTTCCTGCAAAATCTAGGGGCAACGGAAAAACATCGGTGATATTCTCAATCGCGAGAATTGGCGCTCCGGCTGTTACACAACCTAAAATTGGCAGTGAAACAACTGTTTTTTCATCGAAGTAACTTGATATTGTTTCGTTAGGATCGTGACGAAGAACTTCGATGGCTCGGGTTTTCGTTGCATCCCGTTTAATATAACCCAGTTCCTCCAGCTTTTTTAAGTAGGTGTGAGCAGTGGAGGTCGATTTTAGATTAACAGCGGCACATATTTCCCGTACAGATGGGGGATAACGCTTATCTCGCATTTGAGCTTCAATGAATTTTAATATTGCAAACTGTTTGCTGTTTAAATCCTCGTACATTAGCATTCCTCCAAATTTTTATAATTTATTATAACATATCCTACGAATAAAAACAAACGTAAGTTCTTTCTATGAAATCATTTTACTTAGTCATCGCTTTCAAATTGAGATAAGGGATTTTGATTGAGAGTATCGCGAAGGGTTTCTTCGTTGATATGGGTATAGATCTGCGTTGTTGAAACATTTTGATGTCCCAGAATTTCCTGAACCGAGCGCAGATCCGCATTGCCATAGCGAAACATCAGGGTTGCCGCTGTATGTCTGAGCTTATGGACACTGATTTCGTCCGTATTGAGTCCACAACTGGCCAGATGTTTCTTTACCAGATGTTGAACTGCCCGATTACTGATAGGAGTATTCTGCTGACTGAGAAACAAATGGGGGGAGCCTGATTCCTGGCGGACTAAAAGATATCGATTGATCGCTTTCAAACAGGCATGGTTTAAGAAGACGGTACGTTCTTTATTACCTTTTCCAATGATCCGCAGGGCGTCATTTTTGATGTCCGTTATTTTTATTTGAGTGAGTTCGGAAAGACGCATTCCACAATTAAGAAATAACGTAACAATGGCAAAATCCCGTTCTTTATGACGACCGGTTATCCCTTTTAATAGATCCACGGCTTCATCCCATTCCAGATAACGGGCATGGCGAGCTGGTAGCTTGGGCATTTCGAGTTCTGTCACGGGGTTGGGAAGAAAATATTTTTGTTTATTACACAGATAATTAAAAAACGAGCGGAGTGAGGATACCTTTCGGCTACGGGCGGCGTCGGAATTATGCCGCTCCTTACTTGAATAGGAAAGAAACGCATAAAGAATACCCAGGTTGACTGCTTTTAAATCATCAAGCGTGACATCATCGATGGGAATCTCATCAAAGTCTAGGGATTGGGGAACCATCGCAAAATAACGCTTAATAAACCGAAAAAAGATGATCAGATCATAACGGTAAGCCTGAGCTGATTTTTCAGAATAACCTTTAATGGTCAAAACATAATTCAGAAATTCATCAATCAATGCGTTTTTTAAAATTATTCGATCAGTTTTATTTGTTGGGGGTGTCATGACAAGTACTCCTAAATTTATTTGGTATTTATGTAGTGCGTAAAGACAAGATCAGAACAGTTCATGATGGTAACCAGGCGGCTAAAATAGATTGATCTTAGTTTATCACATTTTATTCGTTTTGTCACGAAACTTACATTTCGCGACAAAACATTTTAGTCTCTTTAGCTGGTCTGACCATAATTACAGATTCAAAAAGAACGAAAATTCTGCATAAGCTGCTGCAAAATTCCCGCTCTTCAGATTAATAACTGTTTTTAATCTTATTCCGTTCGTTCCCGAACAAAAAATCGAATCGGTGTTCCAAAGAAATCAAAGGTTTCCCGAATCTTGTTTTCAAGGTAACGCTGATATGAAAAATGGACTAAGGTCATATCATTGACAAACACCACAAATGTCGGCGGATTAATGGCGACCTGAGATGCATAGTATAATTTTAGTCGACGACCATGTTTTGATGGCGGCTGCTTCATCATGACAAATTCGGCAAGTGCTTCATTGACCTTACCAGTAGTGATCCGTTTAGCGCTTTGCGCTTTTACATATTCGATGGTTTCAAATATTTTGCCCAGTCGTTGTCCGGTTTTGGCCGAGATAAAAATGATTGGCGCATAATCCATAAATGAAAGTGCGTCCCGAATATCCCCTTCCATCTTTTTCATGGTTTTATTGTCTTTTTCGACGGCGTCCCATTTATTGACAATAATAATCGATGGCTTGGACCGATTATGGGCAATCCCGGCAATTTTTGCATCCTGCTCGGTAACACCCTGAGATCCGTCTATCAGAACCAGTACAACCTGACTCCGTTCGACGGCAGCAATAGCTCTAACGATACTGTAACGTTCGATGTCTTCGTAGATTTTTTTCTTTCGACGTAATCCGGCGGTATCAATTAAAACATAGTCTTCCCCGTCGTATCTGACGCCAGTATCTACGGCATCCCTCGTTGTCCCTGGAATATCGCTGACAATCAGCCGCTCTTCGCCCAGCACCTTGTTAATTAGGGTCGATTTTCCGACATTCGGTTTACCGATGACAGCGACTCGCAGCCTTTCATCTTCCGTTTCTTCTTCGTCATAGTAACGCTTAACATGGTTAATGATCTCGTCCAGAAAATCGCCTAGACCCAAACCTTGTTCGGCCGAGATCGCCATTGGCTCTCCGATTCCCAGGTTATAGAATTCAAAGGCGTTGTTTTCCAGACCCTGGCTATCAACCTTGTTTACAGCTAATAAAACATCTTTGTCATGTTTCCTAATCATATTGGCAACTTCCAAATCTGAGGCGGTCATTCCTTCTCGACCGTCTACCATCAGGACAATCAGATCGGCCATATCAATGGCGATTTCCGCCTGGACCCGCATTTGCAATAGAATATCATCTTTGGTGTGGGGTTCGATCCCGCCGGTGTCAATCAGGGTAAAATGGTGGTTTTGCCATTCGGCGTCGGCGATGATCCGATCTCTTGTTACACCAGGAGTATCTTCGACGATGGCAATTCGTTCTCCAACTAATTTATTAAACAGGGTTGACTTTCCCACATTCGGGCGGCCAACCACTGCAACGATAGGCTTTGGCATTTTTTTCCTCACTTCATTTCTAATAATAATTTTATATTTGCATTTTTTATTTGTCTAATAATGCCTGCAGCAAGTCTTCACCCTGAACCGGAATGCTGTGGATGGTCACATTAAGGGCTTCGCCTAGCGTTTCCAGGGTCCAGTCGTCTAATAAGGTAGAAGTACCGCTGCGCAGGGCATTTTCTGGCAGCAGGAGTAAATCACAGGGATTTTTATCAAGCCGGGGTTTCATTTGGGTCAGTATGTCCGAACCGGTGAGCAGCCCGGATACGGTAATCGCCTCGCCAAAAAAGTGGTTGATGATCGGGAAAACGGTCAGATCGAGAGACGGAAGCTCCGTTTTAATCGCATCAACCAGACTACCAAGATAATCATAAGCAGCAGTTCCGGTCAGAATCCCAATTTTTATCGCGGTGATTTTAAGTGGTGAGTCAGTTTTTCTAACATTTATCGTCTGTAATGCTTCTTTAACGGAGGCTTTAAAATCGGCCATCATTCCTACCCCGTTTTCAATTTGGGGAAATCCGCTATAGTAAGTGCTTTCGGGAATGGGGCTCTGCGCCAGTAAAAAAAACTCGTCGCTGGGATAGACAAATCCATTATCGTATTTTTTTTCCATTTCATCATGAACGGAGTTAATAATATCCAGGGTTTTCAGTGCATCATCCTGACTAAAAAGACGCAGTTTTTCTAAGCCTTGGCGATGGTTTGAAAGGCCCACCGGAACCACTGAAACAGATTGAAGAACGGGATAAAGCACTTTTAAATCATGCAACGTCTTTTCTAATTCGATACCATCATTAAAATCCGGTACCAGTACGATTTGTCCGTTCATCGCGATGCCATTATCATAAAAGGTCGTTAGATAGGACATCACATCTCCGGCGAAACGGTTTTTAAGCATCTTGATCCTTAAATTGGGATTGGTGGTATGAATGGATAGATTCATAGGCATTATGCGGTAGCAAATAATCCGATTCAGTTCATCGGGAGTAAGATTCGTCATGGTAATATAATTGCCAGTTAAAAATGACAAACGCTCATCGTCATCTTTTACATAAAGGCTATCTCTCATGCCAATCGGCAACTGATCGATAAAACAGAAGATACAATTATTCTTGCATGTTTTTGTTCCAATCATCTCTTCTGGAAACGTAACACCTAAATCTTCTTCGTATTCTTTCTCAATATCCAGTTCCCAGATTTCACCATCCGGTTTTTTTATTTCAACAACTAAGGTGTCGTCGGCAATCAGATAGCGGTAATCGAGGATATCAGTTACCGCCATTCCATTGATCGACAGGAGGATGTCCCCCGCCTCAACTTCCATTTCATCAAGAATGCTATTATTTTCGACGCCGTTTATTATAAATTTTTTCAACACATCTCTCTGTTTCTTTACAATTTAAAAACTGCCTAGCAAAACCAGCTGGCAGTTCTCCTTGTCTATTATATAATATTTTCAGAGAAAAAAAAACCTATTTAAGAATTTTTCCCAATTAAAGCGGTCTTTTAATGATTTATCTAAGTAAACAGTGGAAAGTTTCTTATTTTCCGATGGGACAGGCAACGACACATAGGCCGCAGACAACGCCCCTGCCGATATGGTGAAATGCTTCTTTCATATGCTGGCTGCAGCTATAGGCATCATAAAGCTCATTTCGCGGCATTCCAGGTTCCCAGATCCGCCCTTCTATGGCCATTGCCGGGCAGGCTTTGACACAGGCCCGGCAGGAACCGCAAGCACTTTCGGTAACCGGCTCACCCACAATTAGAGGTGCATTGGTTAAAATTGTACCCATGCGCACGCGGGGTCCGTAGCGCTGATGAATAAATAAGGCACTGCGCCCAATCCACCCTAAACCAGATAAAACCGCTGCTGTTTTGTGCTGAAATGCTCCGGTAAATTGATCTTTTGGATCTGAGACTGACTGCGATGTGGCAATAGCTACACCGGGGTAGCCGTCGGCTTCCAGTTCTAATAGAATTCGTAGGCAGATGTCATCGATGAGACGGTTAACACTCCGATAGTGATTGAAATAAGTTTGAGTGGGTTCATCTTCGATCTGGTTTAAAATACCATTTGATAGCTTTATTATAACGGAAATGCCGCGTTTAAAACCCATTCGTTTTTTAACAGGCAACATTGATAAATCTGAGAATCCGATTTCAGTGGCACCCATTGCCTGAACCAGACGGATAATTCTCTGGTTATAAGGTTTTTGTTGTGAGGAGAGATTGTTACACTTGTTTTTTTTCATTTTTTCCTCTTTTTTACATAGAAATTGGGAAATTATATCATTGTTATGTTACAATATCATTAGAAAAATAAAGGTGGTGATATGGATGATCTTTAATTCTGAGCAGCAGGCTGAGGATAAACTAATCATACTCTATGTCTTGAAAAAAATCAAAACTTCGTTAACCCGTGAACAGGTCGCTCTGATAATAATTGAAAACTTACAGATTGGCTATTTTGATATTCAGTTATATATTGATGATCTGATCAAAGATGAATTTCTTTCTGTGTTAGATTATGACGAAAAATCAGTGCTTACCTTATCTGCAATGGGCAAGGAAACATTGAAGGTTTTTCATGAAAAAATCCCCATTTATATTACTGAAATGATCGACCGTTATCTTGAAGAAAACAGAGAGAAAATTTTTAAAGAAGTTAAAGTAACCGCTAACTATCAGAAATTAGGTGAAACTGATTATCTCATCGAGTTGAAATTGCAAGAAAACAACATGGTTTTAATGGAAATTTCATTGAATGCGCCGACCTTAAAGCTGGCTCTGGATGTCTGCGATCGCTGGAAAAAAAATACCCAGGATCTTTATTCATCAGTATTGAATCTCTTAACCTGATAGTGCTAAAGTCTAGCTCATTAAAAGGTTCGCCACAGGGGGGTATTCCCCCATGGGCAACCTTTTTTTTATTTGTTGTGTGTTCCAATGACATCACGTTTGATCCGATCTTCAACACGACGATTTAGCCACATAATAGCCGTTTCAATATGGACTAACGCCATCGCATTTTCAGTACATTCAAACTCACCTTCCTGGAACAACTTTAAACGATCCCTGACAATCTCAAGTAAATCAGAATCAATCACTCCGACTTCAGATCCGGGTTCTTGTCGAGCCCCTTTTTGAAACTTAATTCTAGCAAGCTCAACCGGGTCCTCGTCATCCTTTGTTCGAATTACATATTCACGACAGGCATTTCCGACTCCTTTTTCAGCAACTCGATAAACCTCATTTAAATTGCCTTTGTACTGAACTGTTGTTAGTTTTTCACCCATGTTACCGCCCTCTTTTCACCCTAATTTAGGTTCTTATTTGAATACACTCGTTTATACCCAAAACCAAGTTGTTAATGCATTTTCATTTCCTAATATATTCAAAATAATTTAAGCTCAATTATAAGGCAACATGAATCTAAAAATAGCATGCTCATAAACTGATTTTGTGACTCATTAAGTGAGATGAAATTTCACTTAGTTCTTTTCAACATTGACGTTTCTAATTATACGTGAAATTTGAAAACGCTTGACAAAAGCTCTTCTTCATAATATTATTGTTAAAAGGCATTTTACTAAAAGATGCCTGATGTAGCAACGGAGCTTCTAATATACTATATCACAATGCGTATATTTTATGGAAGTTCTTTTTTTGGCTTATCGACATTAGATTTGGAGGAAGTATAATTGATTAAACTTCAAGATGTAAATAAATTTTTTGGTGCAAATCATGTCCTGAAAGATATTAACCTAACCGTGGCGGAAGGCGAAAAACTGGTTATTATTGGTCCATCAGGTTCAGGTAAGAGTACTACCGTACGTTGTATGAATTTTTTAGAAGCGCCCACTTCTGGGCATGTTTTTATTGATGGTGAAGAGCTCACTCAAAAAAACAAAATTCAACTTGTTCGCCGGACATCAGCCATGGTATTTCAAAGTTTTAATTTGTACCCGCATAAAACGGTGTCAGAAAATCTGACACTGGCACCGATAAAATTGCAACATGTTCCAAAAGAAGAAGCTATTGAAAAAGCACGAAAATACTTAGCCATCGTTGGTCTGAGCGAAAAAGAAAATGCGTATCCATCAACTTTATCTGGTGGACAACAACAACGTGTAGCGATTGCCAGAGCTCTCGCAACTGAACGAAAGATTCTCCTTTTTGATGAACCGACTTCCGCGCTTGACCCTGAAACTGTTCAGGAAGTGCTTGATGTCATGATCAAACTATCAAAAGAAAATATTACGATGGTGGTTGTAACTCATGAAATGGGTTTTGCTCGTGTTGTTGCCGATCGTGTCATCTTTATGGATGACGGCCGAATTGTGGAAGAAGGAAAACCGGAACATTTCTTTGAAAATCCTTCGGAGGAGCGAACGAAACTTTTTCTCAGTAAGATCTTGCGTTAATTTCTAATATCAGAACGATATTAGGTATTATAATTTTTATTAATTAGGAGGAAAATGATTATGAAAAAGGTACTCTCTGCTCTGTTTATTTTATGCCTGGTGTTTACCTTGGCAGCTTGTTCATCTTCGACTGAAAAAAAGGATACTGCTACCACTGATGGCAGTCTCGATGCAGTTGTTAAAGCAGGTGTTTTAAGAGTCGGTGTTAAAGAAGACGTTCCCAACTTCGGTCTTCGCAATACCGCTACCGGTGAAATCGAGGGTTTTGAAATTGATATTGTCAAACTTCTGGCAAAAGAAATTCTTGGCGATGAAAATGCTTATGAATTAACTCCAGTAACCGCTAAAACCCGGGGGCCATTGCTTGACAATGGTGAAGTTGATCTCGTTATTGCGACATTTACGATAACTGATGAACGAAAATCGACTTATAACTTCTCTACTCCTTACTACGAAGATGCGGTTGGCCTGTTAGTCAAAAAAGATGCTGGTTACAAAGGTCTTGCGGACATGAATGGTGCAGCAATCGGTGTTGCTCAAAGCGCAACATCAAAAGAAGCCGTTCAAAAAGTAGCGGACGAACTCGGTATTACTGTATCTTTCTCTGAATATGCGACCTATCCAGAAATCAAGGCGGCATTAGACTCCGGACGTGTCAATGCTTTCTGTGTTGATGGATCAATCCTTGGTGGATACGTTGATGACTCAACCATGATTTTACCAGATCGATTCGCACCTCAACAATATGGTGTTACATCAAAACTTGACAGCCTAGCTCTGACAGAAGCTGTTGACGGATACATCAATGGCTGGCTTGAAGATGGTACCATTGAAGGCCTAATCACAAAATGGGGACTTAACTATTAATGAAAAGTTCTAATCCTTTTGCCTTATGGCGTTGGGAGAAGATGTTTGGAGAATGGCAAATGTTTGGCGAAGGGTTTCTGCGAACAATTGAGGTCGCAGCCCTCGCCTTAGTCCTTGCTCTTGTTCTGGGTGTTATTTTTGGCGTTATCTCAACTTCAAACAATAAAATAATGCGGGGACTAGCAAGGATTTATGTTGAGTTCTTTCAAAATACTCCTCTGGTTATACAGGTTTTCTTTATGTACAATGGTCTGGCAATTGCCGGACTACGGCTAAGTGTGTTTGTAATTGGTGTTTTAGGGGTGGGTATTTATCATGGTGCTTATGTTTCTGAGGTTGTTAAAACCGGAATTACCTCAATCTCAGTAGGACAAGTTGAAGCTGCAAAGTCTCAGGGGTTTACTTATATCCAATATATGCGTTTTATTATTCTACCTCAGACCATCAAAATCGTCCTCCCTCCGCTCACAAATCAGGCTGTCAATCTGATTAAAAACACGTCAGTACTGGCGATGATATCAGGTTTTGATCTCATGTATATGGCTGATTCCTGGGCATCATCCAGTCTTGACTATGGTCCATCCTATGTATTTGCCGGTTTCTTATATTTTATGCTCTGTTTCCCATTGGCAACTTGGGCAAGAAAATACGAAGAACGCCTCAAAAACAAGGATACTACACATATTCCTTTTGATCCAAGTGAGGAGGCGGTAACATGCTAGAAGTTTTTTCAAATGTATTTACGCCTTCAAACGTCGAGTTTTTAGCGAAGGGAATGGTGTTAACATTAACGCTTTCTGTATCAGTTGTTATTATCTCGATTCTTTTCGGCACCATATTGGCGTTGCTCCGAACCTATGAAAAACGATTTTTGGGTAAGTTAGCCGGAGTCTATATTGAAATGTTTCGAAATACACCGCTACTCCTCTGGATTCTGGTGTGCTGTTTTATGATTCCATATGGTACCATTGTCATTCGTGGCGGGTTGGCATTGACATTATATACTTCAGCAGTCATTGCTGAAATCGTCCGTGGTGGTTTAAATTCAGTCGCCGAAGGGCAATTTGAAGCGGCCAAGTCCCAGGGCTTTACGCTAATTCAAACATTGATATTTATTGTTCTCCCTCAATGTTTTAAAAGTATTATTCCCTCTCTGTTATCGCAAGTTATTACGACTGTCAAAGATACGTCATTTTTACAGGTCGTCGCGATTCCTGAATATACCCGTAGTGGTTTTGTTGTTATGGGACGATATACCACAACACCGGAGGTCTTTATGATCTTTTCGGTACTAGCAGTTGGTTATTTTGTGATTTGTTTCAGCCTTTCTTGTGTCGTCCGCGGCTATCAAAAAAGAACTGAAATCGTTCGGTAATGTCGTAATGAACCAAAACTATATAAGTCCTATTTTTGTAAACACTGATAAAGTCATGGATTTTCTTTGAATCCATGACTTTGCTTTGGGGCTAAGGATCGCATTATTTCTGTATTGTTGCACCCATTTTTTCACCGTAAGGCATTTCGAAGGCCTCCTCCTGTGGAATTTGTAGATAGTGATAAGCTAACTGGGCGGTTGCACCAATCAATTTCATACAATGCACCCGTCTGTCTTTTCCATGCCAATCATCAAAAGGCTCACAGATATTACGACAGGTTGTACATCCGTTAGCTTCTTTAAACTCCCGGACAAGATTGTTATAACGACGGTAATATTTTTTGCCGACTTCGGCGCCTCGAACATCGGAATCGATACTCCAGGGATCTTTTCTGCCATGGACGGCACTGTTTGCCATCACTGCCGCCGACAAAGCACCGCAGGTTTCACCGCAAAGCCCAATTCCCCCGCCAAAGCCGGTACACATAGCGACGGTTTCTTTAGGAACATCCAGAACACCGGCGCGGATCAAAGCATCGTAGACGCTTTCGGCGCAATTCAAGCCATTTTTGAAATTTTCGATCGCATAATCGTTAACTAATTGATTTTTTTCATTATTCATTTTATCTCTCTTTTCTAAATTTATTTTTTCCCATCATCGAGTTCAGCCAGTTTCGGCAAGAATTAAATTGAGATTAACAAGTGTCGCTGCAGTGATCCCTAACGGCTGCATCTTAGTTTAACAGTAATTAATATAGAAGTCTAAGGATTCGTCTATGTTTTTATAGTTAGAGTTACTCATGGTAGGTTCGTAATGTTCTCCTTTATTGGATGATCATATCCATTGGAAGGATAGCGTATCATCATGTTATTAGCGGCAATTCGCTCTTTTGAAAAATATTCAACGTAATAGGAAATGATGGGGATCTTCATCAGTTCAAGCCACCCATTATAAACACCATCGATAAAGGCCTGGCGCCACGCTGAGCGGTGTTCAATCAGGAGACAGTCATGAAGCTGCTCTTTTTCAATCACCAGTGAGAAGGCTCCGTTTTCGAGATGGGGTTCAAAGGGGTAGGTCCGGCATTGGATAGGTCGATAGTCTCGCAGACAACCGTGGGTCAGATGGCAATAGATATAATACAATTTTTTAATTTTAGGGGGCATCGTGTAGTGCTTCTGACTGTGCAGATCGTAATTGGTCACGACCTCACATTGCATATATTCATATTCAAGGGGTAATAAATACATGCCCAGGCGCTTACCGTTGTCATCAATTCGGCGGCAACAATGATAACCACAACATTCCCCACAATTCCCCGCGATGATCGTTTCATCCATCAAATCATAGGCTTTTTCAAAAATGGCCTGATAATCCCTTCGCATTGGTTTTTTATTCTTATCTGTCACGGGTACTCCAATCGTTTAATTCCATAAATTTTTCTTGTCTGCTACCAGTTTATTATATTTGGTTATCTAATGGGTTTTTAGGCATTGCCCTGTTTTTTATTATACGCTTTTTCCGTACCACTGACTAGAGCAAATTTCACTTTCCAGGCAATGCTGCTTCTTTTAATTCACTTAATCCATCAGTGCCCACCTGCCACCCCAACCGCCCTCATTTGATGATGAAGCATACCCCTGGTTAAATGTGGCATCAGTTGAGACGAGTTAAAAAAATTACCCCAGTCACAGGCATCGACTAGATAATCACCATAGTCTCCCCGTTCAACTTATATTTGAGATAGCAGATAATAAAAAAAACCGGAACACCTCTGAATGTTCAGAGTGTTCCGGGTTTTGCGTGAGTGTAGATAAGACTGATATGATAATCAGATAGTGAGTTATTTATTTTTTAAAATATTCTAACCGTTCCAGGACTTTTGCCATGGTTTCCAGGAATTTTTTCTGTTTGTCCCGTTCACTTTCGACTACCTTTTCCGGCGCTTTATCGGTGAAACCTTTGTTTCCCAGCTTCTGGGTGACCCGGTCAATTTCCTGCTGGAGTTTCTTTTTTTCAGTTTCCAGCCGGGTGATTTCTTTTTCTTTATCGACCAACTCGTCAAGGTTAATATAAATTTCCAGATCTTCCACCACGGCAGAAACATAGTTATCTTTTATATCGGCTTTGGTAATCGGCAGAATCGTTGAAACCGAAGCCAGCTTCTGGAAATAATGGAGGGAGTCGGCCATCAAGGTCAGGTGTTTCGGATTATTGGAAATCAGGAATAACTGGGTCTTTTTGGAATTAGGTACATCCATTTCAGCTCGGATGTTGCGGATGCTGCGAATCGCAGCCATTAGAAACTCGACCTGTTTTTCATCTTCCGGGAAGACATAGGTTTCATTAAAATGAGGCCACTGGGCTACCATGATATCACCGGTGGTACCCGGCAGGTAGCCGTTGATTTCTTCGGTAATAAAGGGCGTAAAGGGGTGGAGTAACCGCAGGATCGTATCCAACACCACGCGCAGGGTGTACTGGGCCGAGATCTTGGTCTGCTCTTCCTCGCCGTATAACCGTGGCTTCACCAGCTCGATATACCAGTCACAGTATTCGTTCCAGGCGAAATCATAAATTTTTGAAGCAGCGATGCCCAGTTCATACTTGGTCATATTGTGGTTGACTTCGGCGACGATGGTGTTCATTCGGGACAGAATCCACTTGTCGGTGTTTTCCAGATTGGCCAAAGCCTGATCCTTTTTGTCCATAATGTCTTCATCCAGATTCATCAGTACAAAGCGGGCAGCGTTCCAGATCTTGTTTAAGAAATTACGGCTGGATTCCACCTTTTCATCCTGCCAGCGGATATCGTTGCCGGCGGAATTACCAGTGATGATGGTAAAACGCAGCGCATCAGCGCTGTAGGTTTCGATCAGTTCCAGCGGATCGATGCCGTTACCCAGGGACTTGCTCATTTTGCGGCCTTGCGAATCCCGCACCAGACCGTGGATATAGACATCTTTAAAGGGTGTTTCGCCCATTTCGAAGAGGCCCATAAAAATCATCCGGGCGACCCAGAAAAAGATAATATCATAACCGGTGACCAGCACCGTGGTCGGATAAAACTTTTTCAAATCCTCAGTGTTTTCCGGCCAGCCCAGGGTTGAGAACGGCCATAGACCGGAACTGAACCAGGTATCCAGGACATCTTCATCCTGACTGAGCTGGGTGCAACCACACTTGGGACAGCTTTCAGGGGCCTCTTTGGAAACCATCATCTCCCCACAATCGTCACAATAATAGGCGGGAATGCGATGTCCCCACCACAATTGTCGGGAAATACACCAATCTCGGATGTTTTCCAACCAATTATAATAGATTTTATTAAACCGCTCAGGAATGAAATCGGTCTCGTGGTTGCGTACCGCATCTAGGGCCGGACCCGCCAGCGGCTCCATTTTGACAAACCATTGCTCAGAAGTCATGGTTTCCACAGTTGTTGAGCAACGGTAACACTCGCCAACATTATGCTGATGTTCTTCTATTTTTTCTAGCAGGCCCAAATCTTTTAGATCTTCGACGACCGCCTTGCGACAGTCATAGCGATCCATTCCGGCATATTTTTCGGCCAGCTCATTCATTGTACCATCATCGTTAAGTACCCGAATTTGCTCCAGATGATGACGGAGTCCCACCTCATAATCGTTGGGGTCATGCGCCGGCGTCATTTTAACTACCCCGGTTCCAAAACTCATATCCACATAGTCATCAGCGACAATAATAATTTCTTTATTGAGTAATGGTAACCTTACGGTTTTACCGATCAAGTGTTGATAACGCTCATCTTCCGGATGAACAGCTACCCCACTGTCCCCCAACATCGTTTCAGGACGGGTAGTGGCAACCACCAAATAGCCATCACCATCGGTTAGCGGGTAACGGATGTGCCATAAATGGCCCTGTTGTTCAGCGTATTCAACCTCAGCTTCAGATAGTGCTGTTTTACAGGTAGTGCACCAGTTGATAATCCGGCTGCCCTTATAGATCAGTCCTTTTTCATAAAGACTGACAAAGGCTTCATTAACCGCCTGGCTACAGCCTTCATCCATAGTAAAACGTTCCCGGCTCCAGTCGCAAGATGCTCCTAGTTTCTTTAGCTGGTCGGTAATTCGAGTTTTGTAGGTCAACGCCCAGTCCCACGCTCGCTCCAAATAAGCTTCTCGACCAATTTCCTGTTTAGTTTTGCCTTCTTCTTGCCGGAGTTTATCCACGACTTTAACTTCAGTAGCAATACTGGCATGGTCTGTTCCTGGTAACCACAACGCTGAATAACCATCCATCCGTTTATATCGGGTTAAAACATCCTGGAGGGTGCCATCAAAGGCATGTCCCATATGGAGTTGTCCAGTTATGTTTGGAGGGGGCATCACAATGGTAAAGGGCTTGCCGTCAGGATTGACCTCTGGTTTGAAGTATCCCTTTTCCTGCCAACGGGTATAGGTTTGATCTTCGACTTCCTTCGGATTATAAGTTTTTGACATTTCTTTTTTCATTTTTGCTCCTGCTCTTCTTAATGGTCTTCTATTTCCTTGATTTTGTAGGAATCCTGTTGCGGCTCAGTGAGTGACTTTCGAGTAGTATAATCGGCGATCAGGTTTCTACAGAGTTCGATTGTTTTACTCATCGATCGTTTTTGCGCTTCCTCCGACATATTTTCTGACATTCGCTTAATAATATATTTATTTTCAAACAAAAAATCAACCATCGAGGTCAAATCTTTGATCTTATCAACTTTGATGGCCATTCCCCCATCAACAAGATAATCGGCGTTCTCTTCTTCCTGTCCAGGATAATAAAACGGAATAATCATGGGGATGTTTTTAACAATCGCTTCCGTTGTAGTAAGTCCCCCGGGCTTAGAAATGATAGCATCGGACTCATCCATCAACTCGGACACGTTGTTCACAAACCCGTGAATTTCAACGATTTTTTCATCATCTGTTTCCTGGGCATAAAGATTTTTAATATCTTTTTCAATCTTTTCATTATTTCCACAGACAACGATAATTCGGATTTTTTCTTTTACCTTCAGCAAGGATGAAAAGGCTTTCTCCATTTGTTTGCTGCCCAAACTGCCGGCCATGAGTAAGATCGTGCCTGCCACATTGGCGGTCTCCTTACGTTCAAGATGGTTGTTTTTTAAAAAGGTTTGCCGTATCGGGATACCATAGGGATAAATGATCTCTTCAGCAACACCTTTGTCAACCATCGTCTGTTTCGTATAATCGCTGCCAACAACATAAGCGTCAATCATTTTTTTCAGATAGAGAGTATGAATCTTGTAATCCGTAACGATGGACAACACCGGTACATCAAAAGCGTGATGTTCTTTTAGTGTACCTAATACATTGGTAACGAACGGATGAGTGGTAATGATTAAATCCGGTTTTCCAGAATTGATCAGTGGCACAATATCAGGGTTCATGACCTTTGTCAGAGCCTGAAAAATCCCCTGTTGGAAACGATTCATATTATTGAACTGATTGTACATTTGCTCATAGAGCTTGGGTACATTCACCACAATTTGCTGGTAGCCTTTGGTAATCAGACGATCCAGGGTGATATTCGTCTCTTTAAACGCATCATAAACCTCCGTTTGATAGCCAGCCTCGTCCAAGGATTCTTTTAACGACTGAGCGGCCAAATTATGACCAGCACCGGTCGACGCTGTAAAAATAAATACTTTCGACATGACAAACCTTATTCTTCGAATTCTTTAGTGAATTTATAATTTACCCGCATCAGTTTTCCACCCATTGCTTCTTCTTTTCTTTTTTCAACAAAATAAATTCCACCAAAAACCATTAACATTCCCGCAACTACGGCAGAAAATCCGACGAATATTTTCTTTAACATAAGAATCCTCCATATTTAAAATTGATTTGCGTTACTTTTTAATCACTTAAGAAAATGGTCCCTATCTCTTTGCCATCCAAAATATCATAAAGGGTTTTACAATCTTCACCAGAAGCGATGATCACATCGATACCGCAATCAGTGGCATATTTTGCTGCCCCAAGTTTGGTAATCATCCCTCCAGTGCCCAGACATGAGGTGCTACTTCCAGCGCTTTTCATAATTTGGCCATCGACATGATGAACTGTTCTGATTAGTTGGGCCTCTTTATTAAGTACCGGATTGTCATCGTAGAGGCCAGCCACATCGGACAAAATTATCAATAGGTCAGCATCCACCAGGTCAGCTGTCATTGCTGAAAGGATATCATTATCCCCAAAACATTCTTCCTGGATTTCGTCTGTAGCAATACAGTCATTCTCATTGACAATAGGGATGATTCCTCCTTCTATCAGGGCGTTGAAGGTATTCATAGCATTATTTCGCTTGATTGAGTGGCTGAAAACATCTTTTGTCAGTAAAATTTGTCCCACAGTCTGGTGATATTCATCAAATAATTTATGATAGACACGCATCAGTAAGCCTTGTCCCACCGAAGCGGCAGCCTGCTTTTCTTTGAGGGTTTTCGGTCGCTCTTTCAGCTTCATCCGGTTCATTCCGGCACCGATGGCGCCAGACGAGACGAGCACCATTTTCTTACCACTATTCTCAAGATCGGTCAAAACCCTAGCCAAGATTTCCAATTTTCGGAGATCCAGGGTTCCATTAGCGTGGGTTACTGAGGTTGTTCCCATTTTAACTACTATTGTTGTTGCATTTTTAATCTTTTCTCGCATCTAAATCTCCTAAGGTGTGTATCCTAGTTAATTATTATATCAAACAATGGGAAAACATCAAAATCTTTTTTATTCTTAACTGCATCCTGTGGTTGTCCCGCAGTCCAGACATAATTTGCAAGTTCCATTGCGCATCATCCGGTCACTGCCACAATGACTGCAGGTTTCTCCGTATAATACCTCGCTGGCTACATCTTTATTGTAATCCTGGATGGGATTATCAGCACTGATGCTTTTTACCATGTTTTGCTTATTCATCAGAGTAAAATTTTTGGGTTTAACCTGGCAGTTTGAAAAATCACCATGTTCAATATCAATCACTTTGCTAATCAAATCAGAAATTGATGAAGCAAATTTGATGTAAGGATGGCGAGATACAAAACCAGATGGTTCATATTTTTGCCCTCTGAGCATCTTAGAAATTTGATCGGGCGGGATATGGTATTGAAGCATGTTGGATATCGATTTGGATAAGGATGCCAGTAATCCTTTGACGACCGTTCCTTCTTTGTCAGTAGAGACAAATATTTCAGCGATGCCACCATCTTCATAAAAACCGATGGTAATATAGAGCTCGATATCGCCGATTTTTGCCGCATGGGTTCGACTGAGCCGCATGCCTTCGGGCCGGACTCGGTTCAGAGCTTTTGTTGATCCTTCTTTTACCAGTGCAAGCAGCTCAGCATAAGAGTAGTCGTCGAGTGCCTTGTCACGATCGTCTGCCATTCCCGAGCTTAACGGCTGAGAAGCTTTGCAGGCATCTCGATAAATGGCTATTGCCTTGGTCCCCGTCCGATAAGCCAGTAGATGGATATTCTCGACATCTTCCACTGATGCATCATTAGGTAAATTTACCGTTTTAGAAACTGAACCACTGATCATTGGGGTGATGGCAGAGACCATTAAGACGTGACCCATTGGTGAAATGGTGTTGGCACTATCAAAAACAGGCAAATGTTCGGGTTTGATATAAGGAGCACCGGCTACGCCTTCATGTAAAAAATAGCCATGGCTGTCTTTTTCAAGTAAGTAAGTCAGGATTTCGCTGATTTCTTTTTCACTGTAACCGAGATTATAAAGCGCCATTTCCATAACTGGATTGACAATCTCCATGGACCCGCCGCCGATCAGTTTTTTAAAAACCACATGATTATAAAAAGGTTCTATCGATGTAGCGCCGCAGTCCATAGCAAACGAAATGGTTCCAGTTGGTGCGATGACGGACACCTGGGCGTTTCGATAGCCATAGGCATCACCGGCTTCTTCCGCTAGTTTCCAGGCTCTTTTTAATTGATTGCTGATATCTTTAAAGCCGATTTTTTGTAGCAGCTCATGGTTAATCTTAATCGGATCATAATGCAATTCTTCATAGCTGTCAGTTCGGCTGCCAGCAACACGACTGTGGTTGCGAATGACCCGTTTCATATAGGGTTCGTTGATTTCATATTTTGGAAAAGCACCAATTTTCCCCGCCATCAGTCCCGAAACATAGTAGGAGGTCCCGGTCATGATACCTGTGATCGCGGCGATCAGATTACGACTTTCTGCTGAATCATAGGGAAATCCCATGGCTAAAAGCAAGGATGCTGCATTGGCGATGCCGAGACCAGTGGTTCGAAACAGATAACTTTTTCGAGCAACATCTTTGGTTGGGAATTGTCCGTGGTATATGGAACCTTCCAAAGCGCATTGGATTAATCCAACCAAGTGAATGTAGTGATCAAGTGAAAAGCTGTTATCTTCCTGATTATAAAATTTGAAGATGTTAATCGATGCTAAATTACAAGCCGTATCATCTAAAAAGGCGTACTCCGAACAAGGATTGGTAGCATTAATTCGGTTGTTTTTTTCGTTGATTTTACCATTTTCGCCCCCTGGGCATGTATGCCAAGCATTAAAAACATCATCAAATTGAATGCCTGGGTCAGCACATTCCCAGGTGGCTTGATTAAGATGATTCCATAATTCCTTAACGGGCACTTCTCGATCAACCTTATCATCAACTCGGCCTTTGAGTTTCATTTTATGATCTGGTTCATTTTTCAGGTTTAAAACAGCTTCCATAAATTCAGCGTTGAGACGGACTGAGTTATTGCTGTTTTGACCACTGACAGTCTGATAAGCTTCACCATCCATGGATATCTCGTAACCCATTTTTCCCAGTGCCCGGACCTTTTGCTCTTCTTTTACCTTCCAGTTAATAAAATTATCAATTTCCGGATGATCAATGTCAACGATAACCATTTTAGCCGCCCGCCTAGTTGTCCCCCCAGATTTAATGGCCCCGGCATTGCGATCCAGTCCCTGGAGAAAACTCATCATCCCCGATGACTGCCCGCCACTGGTAAGGCCTTCATTAGCAGCTCTGAGGCTGGAGAAGTTAGTCCCAACACCAGAACCACCTTTAAATAATTTGGTTTCACTGACATAGTGCTCCGAAATAGAGTGATCACCAAGAAGTCGGTCTTCAATTGATAGGATAAAACAGGCGCTAGCCTGAGTTCTTGTGTATCGATCTTCTGATTCAAGCACCTGTTCGGCTTTTTCGTCATAATAATACAAATCATCCTTGGAACCGGCAATTTGATAACTTCGCATCAGACCAGTGTTAAACCACTGAGGTGAGTTAGGGGCCCACATCTGCATCAGGAAGGCATATACCAGTTCATCGTAATAAATTTGCCATTCCTCATCCGTATCGATTAGTCCTTCTTCTTTAATGGCATCCGTCCAGAAACCGACTAGACGATCGGCAATTTCACGCATGCTGTGTTCATAACCGAATTGGTTGGGAACACCTTTTCTTCTAAAGTATTTTGTTGCGATAATATTACAAGCATTTTGAGAATAGTGTTCTGGAAATTCCAGATCTTTCATTTCATAAATGGTTTCACCAGTTTGATAGTTTTTTAACACAACGTCGACAGTTTGCCACTGAAACAGATCATAAACAGTTTTATTTGAATTTTCCAGTTCTTTCGTAAATACTCGTTTAAACAGCTGATTTATTTGATTCAATTTATTTCTTCCTCCTAAATTATATACATGATATTGGGTTGCAACTCTAATTATAAACA
Organism: Acetobacterium carbinolicum; assembly: GCF_047456275.1. Taxonomy (GTDB): domain Bacteria; phylum Bacillota; class Clostridia; order Eubacteriales; family Eubacteriaceae; genus Acetobacterium; species Acetobacterium carbinolicum. Next base: position 2,026,007 of record NZ_CP173357.1, on the reverse strand, counting down.
TAGATGTAGTGTTTAACAATGTATTTTTATGTTTTTAAAGATTGATTTTAAACGCTCGCTTTAAGCAAGTAAAAAGGCCCATCTCAGAGCCTTTTAAAATAGTAGTTAAATAGAGTGCTAAAAAGCTAATTTTTCATTTTAACTTTTTGTCCAATTTTGCTTTCTCGTCCCTGGATGATCCGTCCAATATTTTTACGATGTTGAAAAATGCTAAACAGACATAATACAATCGCGAAAATAACTTCTGTAACAGTTCTTCCTAGAAGCAGGGTAAAAACCGGTAGCATGGTCATGCCCACCATCGAGGTAAGGGAAACCATTTTCCATATTGCCAAAATGATTAGTCCAATCATAATGGCAATCAGAGCTACTTCCCAATCATAGGTAAGAAAAACACCTAACGATGTTGCAGTACCTTTTCCGCCGCGAAATTGAAGAAAAGCTGGCCAGTTATGACCGGCGACAACGGCAATCCCACCCAAAATTAGAAAGATCTCGTTTAGGCTTAAGGCATATCGACCAACAACGATCACCAGGCAGCCTTTTAATGCGTCGAGAAGAAACACCGGAATAGCCACATTTTTACCCATCACCCGAAGCACATTTGTTGTTCCTGCATTGCCACTGCCGTAGTTACGTACATCTTCATTTTTTAAAAATTTTACCAGAATATAAGCGAAATTTAGATTCCCGATTAAATAAGCTGCAACAATAAAAACAATTCCAATTACTATCGACATTTTTCTACCCCTTTAACCTATTATATTTTTGTTGTTCTGAGTTGTTCAATTAGCAGCCCTAATTTCTCCAACACCGCATCATAATGCTCGCGATGATGTGGAAAGCTGCATTTACTACAGTTTTTAATCCCCTTATCGGTATAACTAAAATGACCACCACAGTTGTTACCCAAGGCGTACAGCGGGCAATAACAAAACAGACAATTAAAATCCTCTAAATCATCAACCTTATGGCAAGGAAAGTACTCACAGGAGGTATGCTGAAAAAACTTATAATTCGAATCGTCTTTTTTCATTCTATACAGCATCCATCCCTGCGTGCAGGGCTTTGATATTAAGATCTTTAAACTGTTCTTTCACATTTTGAGCAATGATCGTCTCCCAATCAATATCGGTTAAACCCATCGATTTTATAATGGAACCAAGCAAAATCACATTCATTACCTTTGAATTACCGAGTTCTTCTGCCATTTTTGTTGCCGACATCACTCGTAAACTAACCTTTTTTTCTATTTCATTTAAAATATTGTCAGGATAAGTGTTCGCTCCAATGATGACAGAAAGCGGAAAGATCTCGGTGTCATTGACAATCATTTTGCCGGTCGGTTTGAGGTACTCCAGCGATCTCAGACCTTCCATTTTTTCAAAGGCAACGACGATATCGGCACTGCCGATTTCAATTACCGGAGATTGGACATCATCGCCATAACGAACCAATGAAGAAACCGAGCCGCCGCGCTGACTCATACCATGGATTTCACTCATCTTTACATCAAAACCGGCTTCCATTAATCCTGTTGTTAAAAGCTTAGCGGCTAAAATTGTTCCTTGACCGCCGACTCCCACTAATACGATATTTTTTGTTTCCATCTCTATCTCACCTCTACTGTAATGGCTTGTTTGGGACAGATCTGTGCACAAACACCACAGCCTACACAGCTTTCTTTTAGAATACCCGATTTTTTATTGGCTCGATCAAAAGCCAATGCCGGACAACCGGACTTCAGGCATTTTTTGCAGCCGATGCATTTATCAACATCGACGGAACAAACTTTCTTAAAGGCCATTGGGAACTCTTCATTATCCTGGCCAGAGAATTTTTTCAGAACACAGGGCCAACGGGTAATAATAACAGCAGGACCATCAGTATTTAGTCCCCATTCAATGGCTTCTTCAACAATCTGAAGATTATTGGGATCGATAGAGATCAGGTTTTTTACGCCACAGGCTTTTACCATCGCTTCAATGTCAATCATCGGTGCTGCTTCGCCCATTAAATCATAACCAGTTCCGGGATTCTGTTGGTGACCAGTCATACCGGTAATACGGTTATCGAGAATAATGGTTAGAGTATTACTTTTATTATAGGTGACATCCATCAAACTGGTTATTCCCGAATGGAAAAAGGTTGAATCACCAAGAATTGATACCACTTTTTTTGAATGATCGCCTTTGATGTCAAAGGCTTTTTGAACACCGTGACCAGCACTGATGCTGGCACCCATACAAATCATCGCATCAGTAGCATTATAGGGGGCCATCAGTCCTAACGAGTAACAGCCAATATCGCTGAAGATCATTAGATCTTTTCGTCGGCCTAACTCATAAAAAACGCCGCGATGCGGACATCCGGCGCACAGTGCCGGGGGTCGTGGTAATACCAATTCTGGATTGGGCTCAATAATTTGAACAGTCTCGTCTAAAAGGGCTTTACGGACGCGATCAGGAGTCAGCTCACCCATGACGGGCAATTTTTCTTTACCGATGCAGTCAATTCCGGCTGCTTTGATTTCTTTTTCCATGATCGGATCGTTTTCTTCAAATATATAAAGGGTCTTTTTTCCTTTGGCGAAGGCCGCAATTTTTTCCATTGGTAGTGGATAACTAAAACCAATTTTTAAATATGAAACGGTATTCCCGAACACTTCTTTGGCATAACGATAGGCCACCCCGGATCCAATTACACCAATGTCAGAATGATTATCCTCACTGTAATTAAATGGCGTGGTATTAGAATAAGCTTCCAGACGTTTGAAATTATCAGCCAGCTTAACCTGCATACCTCGGGCAAATGCTGGTAACGGGCAATATTTCCGGATATCCTTTTCATAAGGTTTATCCATCACTTCTTCCCGGTCGCTACAAGAAACAATTGACTTAGAGTGACAAACCCGGGTTGTCATTCTGAATAAGACCGGCATGTCATAAGTTTCGCTGACAGCATAAGCTTCTTTGAGCATATCTTTAGCTTCCTGACTATCAGAAGGCTCAAACATACAGACTTTTGCATGGCGAGCATAATTGCGGTTATCCTGTTCATTCTGAGAAGAATGCATCCCTGGTTCGTCAGCGGTAACGAGAACTGCTCCAGCATTAACCCCCAGATAAGCAAAAGTAAACAGGGGATCGGTGGCAACATTAACACCCACGTGTTTCATGGCACATAAACTTCTGATGCCACCGATAGATGCACCGGCTGCTGCTTCCAGAGCGACCTTTTCATTGGGGGCCCATTCAGACACAATTTCCTTATAAGTAGCCACATTTTCTAATATTTCGGTACTTGGTGTTCCCGGATAGGCTGTGGCAAACTTTACCCCAGCCTCCCAGGCCCCTCTTGCGATGGCTTCATTTCCAGTTAATAATAGCTTCATTTCTTTTTTAATGCTCCTCTCATATTTGGTGACAATCATCCATTTCCTGGGTTAAAAATGCCCCCAGAATAATGGAATTTAGTTTATTTTCATAAGAATCCGATCGGGACGTTAAAATAATGGGTGCACAGGCACCCATCACGATCCCTCCCAACTGGGCATTACCCAGATGAGTCATTACTTTTATGATTGCATTGCCAGTTTCAATGTCTGGCATAACAATAACATCCACATCTCCCGCCACTTCCGATACATAACCTTTTATCTGCGCAGCTTTTTTTGAGATCAACAAATCCATCGCGATGGGACCTTCAACCAGAACATCTTCACCAAAATAGTGGTGTAGAGATAACTCTTTTAATGCTGCACCATCGACAGTAGCAGGCATTTTAGGATTAATCTTTTCTTTAGCTGCAAGGCAACCAACCTTGATGTGCTGCATACCCAGCAGTCTGGAAAAATCAACGGCGTTGGTGATGATCCCTTTTTTCTTATTTAAATCGGGGGCAATAATCATTCCACCATCAGATAAAACGAGAAACTTGTGATAGGAGGAAATTCTGATCATCATTATACTACTCAGGAGTCGTCCGGTCGTCAGACCACCGGTTTTACTAATGACAGCTTTTAAAAAAATGGATGTGTCGACAAGTCCCTTCATAATAAAATCAGCCTGTCCCTGACGCACCAAAGCCACCGATTTTTCACAAGCGGTCACACGATCTGGGACATCGATGATTTCCATATTTTTGACATCGATTCTTTCATTAATGCTAATTTCTTCAATCATTTTTTGATTGCCGACAAGAATTACCCGATTCAAATATAATTCGTTTGCTGTAGAAAGGGCTTTTAATAATTCGCCTTCTTCGGCAGCTGCGATGACAAGGGTATTCTTAACGCCGAGTTTTACTGATTCACCAATATCATTAAAATTATCGAACATCTTAACCTCATTTTTCATATGTAACATTATACACTAATTTAAACACATAATAAAGAAACAATTTTGTTACAATTGCTTCACGAACGATCATTGAACGGTATTGTCAGAGCAAAATCCAACTTCCACTAGAAACGATGAAATAATAGAACGAATACAAAAACTTCCTGATCTATTCTAGCATGAACAGATCAGGAAGACTATGAAAAACGCCTAGATATTTTTATACTCCGAAAAACGACGACTTTTTAATTAAGGAATCTATTTTCGTTCGCCTAATGGTTCATAAGCACGACGTTCGCTAACATTCTTATATGCCGGTCGTATAATTTTACCAGCGTTAATGAGCTCTTCAAGTCGGTGAGCACTCCAACCAGCAATTCTGGCGATTGCAAAAATTGGAGTAAAGAGTTCAAGGGGTAATCCCAGCATACTATAAACAAAGCCGCTATAAAAATCAACATTAGCACTAACACCTTTGTAAATTTTTCGCTCCTCACCAATAACTTCTGGAGCTAATCGTTCAACCATTGAATAGAGTTCAAATTCATCATGTAGTCCCTTTTCCTCTGAAAGACTTCGAACATAGCCTTTGAATACATTTGCTCGCGGATCGGATACTGAATAGATGGCATGACCCATTCCGTAAATCAAACCGGCATTGTCAAAGGCTCGCTTATGAAGAAGATCCACCAGATATTGTCGTACTTGTTTTTCGTCGGTCCAATCAGCTAGTGTTTTTTTCATATCTTCAAACATTTCGACGACTTTGATATTGGCGCCACCATGTTTTGGGCCTTTTAACGAACCCAATGAAGCGGCAATAACCGAATAGGTATCGGTGCCGGAGGAAGACACTACATGGGTGGTGAAGGTTGAGTTATTCCCCCCACCATGTTCGGCATGGAGTACCAAAGCAATATCAAGTATTCGTGCTTCGAGCTCAGTATACTTGCTGTCGGATCGAAGGATATAGAGAATATTTTCCGCTGTTGACAGCTCAGGCTGGGGCTGATGAATAAATAGACTCTGATCATCATGATAGTGTTTATAGGTTTGATATCCGTATACCGCCAACATGGGAAATAAGGCGATCAACTCCAGGGATTGTCTTAAAACGTTAGGAATAGAAACATCGCTGGCATTATCATCATAAGAGAAAAGTGTCAAAACACTTCTGGCTAGAGTGTTCATCATGTCTGAACTGGGGGCTTTCATGATAATATCGCGGACAAAACTGGTTGGTAAGCTTCGATAATTACCAAGTACCTTGGTGAAATTTTTAAGTTCATTCTGATTCGGCTGATCGCCAAAAAGTAATAGATAGACAATTTCTTCAAAACCAAAACGCTTTTCTTTAACAAAACCAGCTACAAGTTCTTCAACATCAACGCCGCGATAGAAAAGTTTTCCTTCAGTACCAATTTTCTTACCATCTTCAAAAACATAGGCTTGAATTTCAGAGATTTCAGTTAATCCGGTTAAGACACCATTTCCATCTAAATCCCTCAAACCACGATTAACTTGATGTTTTTTATATAATGATGGTTCAATGTAACTATTTTTTACGCATAAATCGCTATATTCTATAATCTCAGGGGTAATTTCCGAAAAAATATGATTCATCTTCTATCTCCTTTATCTCACTCATTTTATATAATTATACAATAAAATATGATTCAAATAAAGTTAATTAATTATTTTTTTATGTACTTTTGAAAGACTTTTTTTAATAACACCTTTTTTTATGCCTGAATACATAGATTGTACCAATATATACTAAAATATGAAAGATTTATTTTTCAACTTGCATTATTTATAGTATTTTAAAATTCAAATCTTCATTAATGATTGTTTGTTTTTTTGGTTTTTCGAATAATGATTGAAACTTATCATTCGTCAAAAAGTAAAAACTCCGACTCATATGAGTCGGAGTTAAAAATCAATAAATATGGCAGGGGTATGAGGACTCGAACCTCAGGCACGTGGTTTTGGAGACCACTGCTCTACCAACTGAGCTATACCCCTACAACAGCAACTACTATATTATAAATGCTGGTGGGATACTTGTCAATATATTTATCAAATATTTATACTTTTAAATCGATCTTATTTAAATCAAGCAATTCCTGATTGGTTCTCAAGATTGGGCTCACTTCTTCATTAATAAAGTCGTCTACCTGCTGAGGTGCTCTACCGACGTAAAGGATTGGGTCTAAAAGGGCATCAACATCTTCAGCTTTTAAATTAAACGACGGATCCTTCAGAATTCGTTCAATTAAGTCATTGGCTTTTCCTTCGACTTTAACAGTATGACCTGCTTCCATCGAGAGGACTCTGATTTTTTCATGAAGTTCCTGTCGATCACCGCCTCGTTTTACACCTTCCATAATAATATTTTCGGTGACCATAAAAGGTAGTTCTGCATTGATGTGCTGAAGGATAACTTTGGGATAAACAACTAAATTTTCGGATACATTCATGGCAATCGTCAGAATAGCGTCGGTGGCTAAAAATCCTTCGGGGATACTGATTCGCTTATTGGCCGAATCATCCAAAGTCCGTTCAAACCATTGCGCCGAAGCAGTCAAAGCCGGATTAAGAGAATTCACGATAATATAGCGAGCTAGAGAACAGATCCGTTCTGACCGCATCGGGTTTCGTTTGTATGCCATTGCTGATGAACCGATCTGATTTTTTTCAAAGGGCTCTTCTACCTCTTTTAAATTCTGGAGCAGTCGGATATCTGTGGCAAATTTTGTCAGTGTCTGAGCAATGCCGCTTAAGACATTTAGCACCTGCGAATCAAATTTTCGAGAATAGGTCTGACCGCTAACGGCAAAAGACTTTTTAAAACCCATTTTATCAGCGACCAAATCGTCGAGCTTTTTAACTTTTTGATGATCATTATCAAAAAGCTCCATAAAACTTGCCTGAGTACCAGTAGTACCTTTAACCCCTAGCAGTTTAACATTACTAATGATGTGATCAAGATCCGATAAGTCCATTAATAAATCCTGAATCCATAAACATGCCCGTTTACCGACCGTAGTTAATTGAGCAGGCTGAAAATGGGTAAAACCTAATGTTGGTAAATCTTTATGCTTAGCCGCAAAGACAGAAAGATGGTTGATCAGATTAAGCAGTTGTTTTCGAACATGCCGCAGTCCTTCGGTATAAACAATGATGTCCGTATTATCGCCGACATAAGCGCTGGTCGCACCAAGATGGATGATTCCTTTTGCTTTAGGGCATTGGGCACCATAGGTGTGAACATGCGCCATGACATCATGTCGCAGTTCTTTTTCCTTTTTAGCCGCGAGTTCATAATCAATGTTGGTGATATTGGACTTTAGCTCAGCAATCTGTTCTTCGGTAATATTAAGACCCAGATCGCGTTCTGCTTCTGCCAAAGCGACCCATAATTTCCTCCAGTTTTGAAACTTATTGTCAGCTGAGAAAATATGGAGGACTTCCTTTGACGAATAACGTTCAATTAACGGGTTTTCATAATATGCTTTCATAATAATTTCCATTCCTTTCAATTAGATCACAAATTCTACAAGAGCAAGAATTCGAAAGAATCCGTCTCTTACTTATCGGTCTTGTAGGTTTCATATAATCGCGTGATTTTACTCACCTTGTTTTCAATTTCATCGATTGCCAGGATAATTCCATTGATTTGAACATTTCCAGTTGCGGTAACAAACCGGCTGGGTCTTTTAGTTAGCATCGTGTCAATTATAATCTGGCGATCAACGCCAATAACCCCATCAATGGGTCCGGTCATGCCAATATCAGTGATATAGGCAGTTCCACCTTCTAGAATTCGTTCATCGGCGGTTTGAACATGGGTATGGGTTCCATACACCGCTGTTGCCCAGCTGTCCATAAAATAGCCAAAGGCAATTTTTTCTGAGGTTGCTTCCGCGTGAAAATCAATCAGGACCAGATCAGCGGAGCTTTTTAATGTTCCTATTAAAGGCGCCATGGTATTAAAAGGGCAGTTAAGATTGGGCATAAAGATCTGTCCAGATAGATTGATAACACAGATTGTTTTAGAGCCACCATTTTTTAATTCACAAGTGAAAAAATCATAACCTTTACCGGGGCACGGATCTGGATAATTCAGAGGCCGGATAATTTGTGGAAAATCAGCGATTGTTTCCAACAATTCTTTTTGCTGCCAGACATGATTACCCATGGTGATAACATCAATGGGTAAGCTTAACATTTCTTTGGCATTTTTTGTCGAGAGTCCATTTCCACCGGAAGCATTTTCGCCATTGACAATGGTAAAATCAATCTGATGCTCCGTGATCAATTGGGGCAATTTTTCTTTTAAAATATTTCGTCCGGGTCTGCCGTAGACATCACCGAGTATTAATATATTCATAAATAATTCCTTCTCGCTGGTTAAGAAAACTGATTAAAAAAAGGGGAGATCATCTCCCCTTTTTGACTATTTAGCGTAGTCGCTTGCTCTTGTTTCGCGAATTAGATTAACCTTAATGTTCCCGGGATATTCCATTTCTGCTTCAATTTTCTTAGCAATATCACGTGATAGTAAAATCATCTCGTCATCGTCAACTTCATTTGGTTTTACCATAATTCTTACTTCACGTCCAGCTTGAATAGCATATGACTTCTCAACGCCTTCAAATGACATGGCAATGGTTTCAAGCTCCTGTAATCTTTGGATATAAGAAACGAGTGTTTCTCTTCTTGCACCAGGACGTGCTGCTGAAATGGCGTCTGCGGACTGAACAAGAACTGCTTCCATTGTTCGTGCTTCAACATCACCATGATGAGCTTCTACAGCATGAATGACATTTTTATTTTCTTTGTATTTTTTTAATACATTGACTCCAATTTCAACATGGGGTCCTTCGACCTCATGATCAATAGCTTTTCCAATATCGTGTAATAATCCTGCTCGTTTAGCGACCTTGATGTTACCATCCAATTCAGCCGCCATAATGCCAGCCAAATGGGATACTTCAATGGAATGCTTTAATACATTTTGACCATAACTGGTTCTGTATTTTAGTCTTCCCAACAGTCTTACGATCTCAGGATGCAGGCCATGAATTCCAGTATCAAAACAAGCTTGTTCCCCAACTTCTTTGATATGATTTTCTACTTCTTTTTGTGATTTCTTTACCATCTCTTCGATTCTGGCGGGATGAATTCGACCATCAATAATTAGTTTTTCTAAGGACAGTCTGGCAACTTCCCGGCGGATGGGATCAAAACCGGAAAGAATGACGGCTTCTGGGGTGTCATCAATGATCAGGTCAATTCCTGTTAGTGTTTCTAATGTTCGGATATTTCGACCTTCTCGACCAATAATACGGCCCTTCATCTCGTCATTTGGTAAGTTGACAACCGTTATGGTTTGTTCTGCCACATGATCTGCTGCACAACGTTGAATGGACTGTGAAATGAGTTCTTTCGCTTTTTTATCAGCAACAGCCTTTGATTCAACTTCGATTTGACGGATCATAATTGCAGCTTCTCGTCGTGTATCCTTACTGATATCTTCAAGCAGAATTTCTTTTGCTTCGTCATAAGTAAGACCGGATATACGTTCAAGTTCCTTAACCTGCTCATCATATAAGCTATCCACTTTTTCTTTTTTCTTTTCAATTTCTTTGCCTCTTTTGGTGAGGGCATCTTCATTGCGTTCTAAATTTGTTAGTTTTTTCTCAAGATTCTCTTCTTTTTGAATAAGTCGATTTTCAAGTTTCTGAAGCTCGGCTCTGCGTTCTCGGTTATCTTTTTCAAGTGATTCTTTTAATTTTAAGGATTCTTCCTTAGCGTCAAAAAGAATTTCCTTTTTTAAAGTTTCTCCTTCTTTTACGGCATCATTCACAATCGTTGTTGCGGTCAATTCAGCATTCCTTATCTTGCCTTCGGCAATATTCTTGCGCACAAAATAACCAACTCCAAACGCTGCGATAATACCAATGAATAAAATAATTGTTAGTATGTCTATAATTTTCACCTCCTTATAAACTATTTGCTATGTTTCTAATCTACTCATCATGATCTATATTTTATACTCTTTTGAAAATAGTGTCAAGAAACAAAGGCCACTCAAAGGGGTTATTTTTAATAATTCAAAAAAAGAACCTCGAAAAGGTTCTTTTTTGAATGGTTTTCCTGATTAATTCATTATTTTATTCAATATCGTCATTAGCCATCAAGTTTTCTTCGATGTCTTCAGGTTCAGCAACAATCTTACTAAGTGCATTTTTTTCACGTATTTCTTTTTCAATGGTATTAGCAACTTCAGGATTGGCCATTAGGTATTCTTTTGAATTATCACGGCCCTGTCCCAATCGTTGTTCATTATAAGAAAACCAGGATCCAGACTTATCGACAATACCAAAGTCCACTCCTACATCCAAAAGATCACCTTCTTTTGAGATGCCTTTGCCATACATGATGTCAAATTCTGCCTGTTTAAACGGTGGCGCAATTTTGTTTTTTACAATTTTAGCCCGGGTCCGGTTACCAACAATTTCGGTGCCCTTTTTAAGGGATTCAATCCGGCGCACATCGATTCGTACCGAAGCATAAAATTTAAGCGCTTTTCCGCCAGTGGTTGTTTCCGGATTACCAAACATTACCCCAATTTTTTCACGTAACTGATTAATAAAAATCGTTGTCGTATTTGATTTTTTTATCACACCGGTCAGTTTTCTTAAGGCTTGAGACATCAGTCGCGCCTGAAGCCCCATATGGGAATCCCCCATTTCACCATCGATTTCGGCTCGGGGTACCAAAGCCGCAACAGAGTCAATAACCACTACATCAATAGCGTTACTTCTTACCAGGGCTTCAACAATTTCCATAGCTTGTTCACCGGTATCAGGCTGCGCAACTAGGAGATTATCAATATCAACCCCTAAAGCTTTTGCATAAGTGGGATCTAAAGCATGCTCCGCATCAACGAAAGCTGCATTTCCACCAGCTTTTTGCGCTTCTGCAATAATGTGCAACGCAATAGTCGTTTTACCTGAAGATTCAGGTCCATAGATTTCCACAACACGTCCCCGGGGAACGCCGCCGACACCCAGTGCCATATCCAAACCGATAGATGAGGTAGAAATCACTTCGACATTTAATTTGGCGGCATCATCGCCTAGACGCATCACAGCACCTTTGCCAAAACTTCTTTCAATGTTTTTTAACGCCGCATCCAACGCTTTTTGTTTATCTGTTAATTCTTCATTATTTGTTTTCGATTTTTCAGCCATTTGCAACCATCCTATTCTTTATTAGAACATTCGTTCTTGTTCTTTTTTTATTATATCTATTTTATTTGGATTTGTCAACTATGGTTTTTCTAATCAAGTGAAAGACTTTATTGGCAGTTTTTTGTTGGACTACTTTTCTTTCACCATTAAAGTGATAGTGATAGACATCGGTTAATTCATTAAAACACACCCCGATATATACAAGTCCTACCGGTTTTTTTTCGCTACCCCCTTCAGGGCCAGCAATGCCGGTAACCGAAACACTAAGCATCGATTGTGAAATCTTTTGTAAGTTTTCACACATTTCTCTTGCAGTTTCAGCACTAACCGCCCCATAGGTGTCTAGGGTTTCTTTTTTTACCCCTAGCAGATTAATTTTTGCTTCATTTGAATAGGTCACAAGTCCAGTTCCAAATACCATCGAAATACCTGGATACTCGGTAAGTTGGGAGGCAATTAAGCCGCCAGTACAGGATTCGGCCGTAGCCACGCTGATTCTTTTTTCCAATAATAATTTGCATACTGTTTCCTGAAGAGATTCCTTTGAAAATGAAAAAATATTTTCTTTAAAACGAGAAAGCATAATCTCCTGATAATGATCAAGTAATGTATTTACTTCATTTTCATCACGGCCATTTGCAGTAATGCGAACCAACACTTCGCCCATCTTGGCATAGGTGGCAATGGTTGGATTGACTTGGGCATCAATGAGATCCAGCAGACGGTCTTCTGTCGCTGACTCCCCGATGTCTGATAAATTATAATAACGGGAGATCACCAACTGTTGATTGTCCTGTTTTAAAAGGGGTAAGACAGCGTCTTCAAAAACCCGAGTCATTTCTCGTGGCGGTCCCGGTAGCATAATAATCACTCGGCCCTGTTCTTTTAAGAGGATCCCCGGAGCGGTTCCACAGGGATTAAATAGAATCTCAGCGGTTTCCGGGATGAAAGTCTGCTTGAGATTATTAGGCGTCATGGTAAATTCACGATTTGCAAAATATTGCAGCAAATCTTCTTTGGTTTTTTCGTCCTGAATAAGCTCTCTTTTGAAGAGTTTAGCAATGACTTCTTTGGTTAAATCATCTTGGGTTGGTCCCAGTCCACCCGTTGTAATGATCAGATCACTTCGGTTAAAAGCAATTCTTACCGCTTCCTCCAAACGATTTGGATTATCGCCAACAGTGGTATGAAAATAAACTCGGATACCCAAAAGGGACAGTTCTCGAGATAAGTATTGGACATTCGTATTAAGGGTATCACCAACTAAAAGCTCCGTACCGACAGAAATCAATTCACATTTCATTATTTGTTTCCTTTCAAAGCCATATCTTATTATTACATAGTAAAATTACTACAGGTTTCGTTTATTACATTGAACGAAATACTTTTTTGTTTAGAATAAGGTAATCAATGCCGGAATATAAGGTAAGAATGGTGGCAATATACATCATAATCGTAGCTGCCGGAATATTTATCAGCGAAAATGGCCAATTACCAAAAAGAATCAGGATGATGGCAATCATTTGGGAAATCGTTTTAGCTTTCCCCCATTTACTGGCTGCAATGATAATTCCATCAGCCGCAGCCAAAGATCGTAAACCCGTGATGGCAAACTCACGAGCAATGATAATAATCACCATCCAGGCTGGAACGGATCCCAACTGGACAAAACAAATCAGTGCTGAACAAACCAGCAATTTATCCGCCAGCGGGTCCATAAATTTCCCGAAATCAGTCACCAGGTTACGGCTTCTGGCAAGATAGCCATCCAGGCTGTCGGTTAACGCTGCAATAATAAATAAGGCGGCTGCAAGGGGCTGATGGTATGGAAATTCGATTAGTAACGCTGCGATGAAAAAAGGAATCATGGCCATTCTGACAACGGTAATCTTATTTGGTAAATTCATTTTCAATATCTCCTATCAAATCATATTCTAAAGCATTGACTATCTTAACGGAATAGAAATTTCCGATTGTTAAGGGAGTATTGTGACTGTCGACAAAAACAGTTCCATCTATTTCTGGAGCATCCCCATAAAAACGACCAAAGTAAGTATCCTCGTCCACCCCTTCGATCAATACTTTTAGGATTTTGCCAATAAAACGCTGCTTTTGGGCATGCGAAATAGACTGCTGAGTGATCATGATTTCATTATAGCGTTTTTCTTTTTCATCTTCAGGAATTTGATTTTCAAATTTCGCAGCCGGTGTATTTTCTTCCTGTGAATATTTAAATACCCCTAAATGATCAAAAGGCAACATTTTTATTTTATTAATCAGCTCAGCATGCTGCTCAGAGGTCTCACCTGGAAAGCCAGTAATAATTGAGGTTCTCACGACAGCTTCTGGTAGTGTCTTGCGGATTTTACTAATCAAATCAGCTGTCTGTTCAAAGGTCATCTTTCTACCCATTCGTTTTAAAACCATATCATTTAGATGCTGAAGTGGAATATCGAAATACGGGCTGATCGATGGATGTTGTTTGACAACAGCTAACAATTTATCAGTGATGCCTTCCGGGTAGAGATACATCATCCGAATCCAAGTAAACTCGAACTGACTGGCAATTTTTTTAAGTAGGTTTGGTAAGTCTAAATCTTCATCGAGATCTTTTCCGTATGGTGCAATGTCTTGTCCGATTAGAATTATCTCTTTGATGCCACGTTCCTGGAGGTATTGTAGTTCCTCAAAAATATTCAGGCTGCGACGACTGCGGTATTTACCTCTTATTTTAGGGATGACGCAATAGGTACAGCCATGGTCGCATCCCTCGCTGATGCGCACAAAAGTCGAAACTGTACCTTCCTTGATATAACGCCGGGCTTCAATGATGTCTTTGTCAATATCACCAAAAAATTGCGTCTCAATTCTTTTTTCTTCATTACCGATCGGATCCAAATAATCAGGGTCTGATGTGATTTCCAAATAAGTGATTAATTCCAGTATATTGTCAAAATGACCAACCCCTAAAAATCCGTCAATCTCAGGAATTTCTGCTGCAAGCTCTTCGTGGTAACGTTCTGCCATGCAGCCAGCAACAATTAGTCGTTGACACAAGCCCGAATTTTTATAATCGACATATTCCAGAATGTAATCAATCGATTGCTCCTTTGCCGATTGGATAAAACAACAGGTATTGACAATAATAATCTCAGCCTTTTTGGGATCAGTGACAATACTATATTTTTTTTCTTCAATTAAGCCTAGCATCATTTCTGAGTCAATGGTATTTTTGTCACATCCCAAAGTCGTCATGTGAATAGTCTTCATAGTTACCTACTCTCTTTTTTTAAATTCATCTTCTGTAATTAGAATTTTCCGGGCTTTGCTACCATTGGGACCGGAAATGATTCCACGATCCTCAAGATCATCAATAATTCGACCTGCTCGGGCGTAACCAACCTGTAGTTTTCGCTGGAGCATCGAAGTGGACAATTGGTTGTATTCAAAGGCAATATTTAGGGCATCTTCCAGTAAGACGTCTCCTTCTCGGCTTTGTGTTTTTTCCTCAGGTTCCTGGGAAATAGCTTCCTCGATGGAGGTATCATACTGCAGTCCCTTTTTAATCTTGACAGTATCAATCACCGCGTTTATCTCAGAATCAGATACGTAGGTACATTGCACGCGGGTCGGCTTCGATTGGCCAACCGGAAAATAGAGCATATCCCCTTTACCAAGGAGCTTCTCAGCCCCACCGGTGTCAAGAATTGTCCGGGAATCCGTGTTTGATGCCACTGAAAAGGCAATCCGCGATGGAATATTGGCTTTAATCAAGCCGGTAATAACATCGACTGAAGGCCGTTGCGTTGCGATGATCAGGTGAATACCGCAGGCTCTTGCTAATTGGGCAATCCGACAGATGGCATTTTCACATTCTTTTGGTGAGGTGATCATTAAGTCGGCCAACTCATCGATGACGATAACAATTCGAGGTAATTTTTTTTCTCCCGATTTGGTCATCAGCTCGTTATACCCTTCAATATCCCGAACTCCCGCTTCTTTGAAGAGCATATAACGATCGGTCATTTCTTTTAATCCCCAATTGAGAGCATAGGATGCTTTTTTGGGATCTGTCACCACTGGAATCAGCAGATGGGGAATGCTGTTATACTGATTCAATTCCACCATTTTGGGATCGATCATTATAAATCGTAATTCTTCAGGCGATGACTTAAAGATCAGACTAACAATAATACTGTTAATACAGACACTTTTACCGGATCCTGTCGCTCCAGCAATTAGCATATGAGGCATTTTCCCAATATCACCGATAATGTTTTCGCCTGAAAGGGTTTTACCTAATGCGAAGGTTAACGGACTCTTGCTGTTAATAAACTGCGGTGTTTCAATAATTTCACGCAGGCCAACAATTTCAGAAACATCATTAGGCACTTCAATGCCAACAGCTGCTTTCCCGGGTATCGGCGCTTCAATACGAATATCTGAGGTGGCAAGGCTGAGGGCTAGATCACTGGACAGATTAACGAATTTATTGACTTTGACCCCTGGATCAAGTTGCAATTCAAAACGGGTAATACTTGGGCCTACATTGACCTCGACGATTTTAGCTTTGACCCCAAAATTTTTCAATGTTTCCTCGATGATTTTAGCTTTCTTAATAACATCGTCTTTTTTTGATTTCTTTTTAGCAGCTGGAGGGTTTAAAAGTGATAAAGAAGGAAAGGTATATTCCTCAGGTTCTGTTTCGAAATTAACTGCTGATAAATCCAAAACTTTCGTTTCATCGTCAGCTTTTGTTTCTTTATTTAAATTTTTACTTGCATCTTTATTCAATTCATTTTTAGGGGGGCCAAAATCCTCAAAATTTGGTGGTTTCAAGAAATTTTCATGAATCTTCATTGGAGTTTCTTTTTCATCTGCATCTTCTTCAATAAAACCAAAAGGATCCTGTTTAGCTTTCTTTTTTGTAGGAGGTCCAGTTACCGGTTCAAACAATGGTTTCTCAGAGACCTGATGGAGCTGATTAGACTCATTGATCTGATAGGGTTCAAACAACGGCGCATTGTCATCATAATCGCCCACCATTGGTATCAGTGTAGTTTCAGAAGTACGTTCCTTAGTGGCTTTAACCTCTTTTTTGATTCGTTGTTTGTCCCGGATTATATCAATCCGGTCTTTCAGGCGATCTTTGATCGGAGGAGAATTTTCTTTTTTATCCTTGATCAGGTTTAAATATTTTTTTAGACTGTTTCTGAAAATAAAAATTAATATAATTGCCGAGCTTATCATAACTAACAGCAGCGTACCTTTCACTGCAAATAATTTAACAAAAAGCATTGCCAGGAGAATACCGATGATACCACCATATTGGCCATACAGGGCTAAACTAAACAGTTCCGGGATGCTATAGTCCATCAGATTCGGGGCATTAACAGTAAATCCGATCATAAAATTCACAAGTAGCAAAAAGACTAAGACAAATGTGGTCCGCCATTCCTCAATTTTATTAAGACACAGCACAACCCCAAGGACAAAAATGAAGATCGACATAAAAATTGTGAGGGCCCCAAAACAATAACTGAAGGCCTGGCTGACAAAGTTACCAACCATCCCAGCATTAAAGTCGATATATGCATAAATAGAGAAAATACCCAGTAGTATTAAAAAGATCCCGACTGCCATATTACTGATAGAAAAACGCTTCACCGTTTTTGCTGCTGGTTTCTTCTTTGTTTTACGTTTATTTGATTTGTTCTGATTCGTTTTTTTTGTGTTGTTTTTATTTATTGCCATTGGTCTCCTCGAATTTATATTAAACGATATAATGATAAAAAAGGTGCAGGTAAACCTGCACCTTTTGATTATGTTATAAGATAAGATTGGAAAGCGGTGCAGCAATCAATGAAGTTTCACGACTTTAGCTTATTTTAATGAGATCCGCAGCGTCTATTTTCCGGAATGTCCAAAACCACCATGACCACGCTCACTGGCGGCCAATTCTTCCGCACTGAAAACCTCAACAAAATCTGCCTTGACATACTCAGCGAAAACCATTTGGGCAATTCGCTCTCCTGGTTCCAACTGATAAGGTTTATCAAGTAAGTTTATCAGAATTATCTTAATTTCGCCACGATAATCAGCATCAATGGTACCGACGCCGTTGACCAGAGATAAACCATGTTTAAGCGACAAACCGCTTCTAGCACGAATCTGTGCTTCAACACCAATGGGCATTTCTAAAAAAATACCGGTTGGTATTTGATAAACCTTATGGGGCATGATAATCATTTTCGAATTAAGATTTGCCCTCAAATCGACTCCAGAAGAACCAACCGTTTGATATTCTGGTAACGGATATTGAGATTGATTCAGTATTTTAATCGAATAATTCTTGATCATCTTTATTCCTTTGGCAGCATTGCTTTTCGTGAAAGGTTAATACGGCCCTGTCCGTCGATTTCCATAACCTTAACCGTCACTTCGTCGCCAATTTTCACAACATCTTCAACAGCGTTGACCCGTTCATTGGCTAATTTAGAAATATGAACTAAACCGTCTTTACCACCTGGTAGAGATACAAAAGCACCAAAATTCATGATCCGGACAACTTTTCCGGTTAAAACTTCACCAACTTCAACTTCTCTGACGATGTTTTCAATAATTTCTTTGGCTCGATTACCAGATTCGGTATCTACTGAAGCAATGAAGATTCGGCCATCATCTTCGATATCAATTTTTACTCCGGTGTCATCAATAATCTTGTTAATGACCTTGCCGCCAGAACCGATAACATCGCGGATTTTATCCGGTTTAATTTGGAAAATAATAATCCGTGGAGCATAGGGTGATAAATCTTTGCGTGATTCGGCGATTTCTTCATTCATGATGCCAAGGATATGGAGTCGACCAATTCTAGCTTGTTCCAGGGCTTCAGTCAAAATTTGTTTGTTGATGCCATCTATTTTAATATCCATTTGGATGGCTGTAATACCATCGGCTGTTCCGGCCACTTTAAAATCCATATCGCCAAGGAAGTCTTCCATTCCCTGAATATCAGAAAGAATGGCTAATTTATCATCTTCTTTAACCAAACCCATCGCAATACCAGCAACGGGTGCTTTAAGCGGAACACCAGCAGCCATTAATGAAAGCGAACTGCCGCAAACACTAGCCTGGGAGGTTGAACCATTTGAACTTAGTACTTCAGAAACCACCCGAATAGCATATGGAAATTCATCTTCAGATGGCAGGACCGGAATTAACGCCCGTTCAGCCAATGCACCATGCCCAATTTCACGACGGCCTGGGCCACGTGATGGTCGGGCTTCCCCAACACTGTATGATGGGAAGTTATAATGGTGGATATAACGCTTAGACTCTTCATTTGACAGGCCATCCAGTTTTTGCACATCACCAAGAACACCCAGAGTTACAACCGAAAGTACCTGAGTTTCACCTCGGGTAAATAATCCAGAACCATGGGGTCTTTCCAAAAAGTCTATCTTAGCTGTGATCTGGCGAATTTCATCCATTTTTCGATTATCTGGACGAATACGGTCTTCAAGAATCATGCGACGAATTTCTTTTTTAACGAGTGAACTAATCACATCATCAATTTCGATCTTCTGATTAGGATAAATTTCTAAGAAATGATCTTTTACAAGCTCTTTTATTTTTTCAATATTGTCAAGTCGTTCCATTTTGTCAGGTGTTTTAACAGCATCACTTAATTGATCACCAAGAAAAGCCACAATTTCAGCTTTGATTTCTTCAGATGGTGCAAAAATTGGATAATCAGCCTTTGTCTTACCAACAGCCGCAATAATTTCTTCCTGAAAAGCAACAATTTTCTTTATTTCTTCATGAGCCAATAAAATGGCTTCAAGCATTGCTGTTTCAGAAATCTCATTAGATGATGACTCAACCATCATAATTGCATCTTTGGTTCCTGATACAATCAGGTTAAGATCACTAATAGCCCGTTGTTCTTCATTTGGATTGACAATAAATTTTTCGTCAACAAGACCGATAGCAACCGAGCCAATTGGTCCATTAAAGGGCAAATCAGAAATCGATAAAACGATGGAAGCTCCAATCATGGCCGCTATTTCTGGAGCATTATCCTGATCGACAGACATAACTGTCGCAATGACCTGAACTTCATTTCTAAAGCCTTTAGGAAAGAGTGGACGGATCGGGCGATCCATCAGTCGACAATTTAAAATAGCTCTTTCTGTTGGGCGACCTTCACGCTTTATAAAGCCGCCAGGAAATTTCCCGACAGAATATTGTTTTTCTTCATAGTCGCAACTTAATGGGAAAAAATCCATCCCTTCTCGGGGTTTTTTAGCCGCTGAAACAACAGCTAAAACTTCTGTTTTTCCATATCTAATCATAGCTGCACCTTTTGCAAGCAGTGCAACCTCGCCAATTTCCACGCGGAGTGGTCGTCCGGCAATTTCAGTTTCAAAAATATTCATTTTTTTCTCGCTTTCTCTTATAATTCCCCAGAAGTGGTGCTTTTACACCCTCTGGTGTAAGGTGCAATCATAAGGGTATCGGGATCCGCATTTGGATTGATAACCTTCAGGTAAAAAAAAAGGGCGGAATACTCCGCCCTAAATTATTTTCTTAAGCCTAATCTTTGGATTAGTTCTCGATATCGATTGATATCTTTGTTTTTAAGATAAGTTAATAATCGTCGTCGCTGTCCTACCAGTTTCAGTAGACCGCGTCGTGAGTGATGATCTTTTTTATGAATTTGAAGATGTCCATTAAGATCATTGATTCGTTCAGTTAATAGTGCAACTTGAACCTCTGGGGAACCAGTGTCACCTTCATGTGTCTTGTAGTCTTCGACGACCTGTGCTTTTAATTCTTTACTAATCATTTAAAATCTCCTTGTTTTTTAATTTAGCCGTAAACCGAGTATTTTGTAGGAGCTTCAAAAAACTAAGTGAACGGTAATAACTTAATGAGTATATCATAAGTATTTATCGTTGTAAATATATTATTCAATGAATCTTTTTCTGATCGTGTCAATATCCATTTTAATCTGCGTGATTAAATCATCAATCGATTCAAATTTTATTTCATCTCTAATTTTTTCCTTGAATTCAATGGTTATCACCTGATTATAGATGTCCTCATCAAAATCATAAATATAAGTTTCAATCGTAAATGGATGCTTTTCAAAGGTCGGATTAAACCCCAAGTTAGTTAACCCGTTTAAACATTTTCCTTTATAATATACCTGAGTATAGTAAACCCCAGTGCTCGGTAAAATTAATTTCTTACTGAGTTTTATATTTGCAGTTGGAATGCCAAATTGGTGGCCAAGCCCCTTCCCTTTTACAACGGTTCCGCTTAATGCATAATTTCGGCCCAGAAAGGTTTTAACCTCATCCACCTGACCACAGCTGATCAGTTCACGAATGAAGGTTGAACTTACTGAATGGGTATTGATGACAAAGGGAGGAAGAATTTCAACTTCAAATCCATATTTTTTTCCTAACTCATTTAATGTCCGTGTTGTCCCTGCACCCTTATAACCAAAATTATAATTGAAACCGACAACAATAACTTTGACATTATACTTTTTTAGCAAATAGTCAGTAATAAATTTCTCTGGGGTTAACTTCATCAGCGTTTCGGTGAAAGGATTCATAAAAACAAAATCAACACCATAATTCCGAATCATGGATTCTTTTTCTTCGTTAGATGTAATCAGCCAGGGCGTGTAATTAGGAAAAATTAATTCGAGGGGATGTTCTTTAAAGGTCATAACCCCAGTTTTAAAGCCGAATCGCTGACCTATTTTTTTAGTTTCTTCAAGCAATGCCCGGTGCCCTAGATGAACGCCGTCAAAAAAGCCCAGTGCTAAAACAATTTCTTCTCCATGATAAGTTTCTATCGTCATTATTTACCTCACAGTAGTTTTGTCGGTTTAATATAGTTTCCTTCTTCATTTACATGATATCTGCCCATACCGATAAGTTGGTCACCATCATATAAGCGCAGGGTTTCCCCAGGGTAAAAATCATCGAGAGCTTCATGAACATTCCATTGAAAAAGCTTATTTCCATTGAGTAGGAACTTACGACCTTGCTCCGTTGCCCGTACCAATTGATAACGTTCAAGAGAATACTCCAGCGGATAGAAAAAAAGTTCATTCTGATTTCGATTGTTTATTTCTTCTATTTCAGCCAAGGTTACCGCATCATTAATGCTGAAACGACCAACTCGATGACGAATCAGATTTCCCATACATCCCAAGGTCCCCAGAGCGCTCCCAATATCACGGCACAGGGAACGAATATAGGTACCCTTGGAACAGGTTACCATAATTCTGGCTTTTTGGGTATCAGCACTGAATTTGAGTAAACTGATCTTCGCAATATGAATGTCCCGTTCCGGTATTTCCACCGATTCGCCATTTCTGGCATAGTGATACAGTTTTTTTCCATTCACCCGAATAGCTGAATAGATAGGCGGTTTCTGGCGTATATCACCGATGAATTTGTTCAAAATACGCTCAAAATCATCGCGATTGATCCGTCGATGGTTTTCACTGATAACCGTCCCTGATAGATCACAGGTATCAGTTTCTATTCCCAAGATAACTTCCGCTTCATAAACCTTTTCATGATCGGTGATATATTCAACCATTTTGGTGGCTTGGCCGACACATAAAACAAGAACACCCTGGGCATCAGGATCCAGGGTTCCGGTATGACCGATTTTTTTAGTTTTTAAAATCTTGCGCGCTTTAAAGACTACATCATGAGAAGTCATCCCTTTTTCTTTGTAGACATTAAGATAGCCACTATAACTTTTAATTTTCTCCATTTTGACTCTCATAAACTGCCATCAGATCATGCTTGAGTTCATTAATGTCACCACTAAAATTAAAGCCTGCTGCTCGTTCATGCCCTCCGCCACCGTATTTTAAAGCCACTTCATGAATATCATAGGGGTATTTAGCACGCAAAGAAACCCGATACTCGCCCAGATCAATTTCTTTTAAAAGTGCTGTTATTGAAACCCCAATCGTATTCTGCCCCAAATTAGCAACATCGTCAGTAATATTTATTGTACCGCCAAACTTCGAAATTGTATCATGATTTAAGATCATCATAGCAATGGGCATACTATCCAAGATTTCTAATGAATGAATGGCAGCCCCGGTCATTTTCATCTGATCAATATTTTTCTGTGTATGAAGTCTTTTAGAAAGATGGGCATAATTATTTTTGATGCCATATAATTCACTGGCAATTAAATGGGTATCTACAGTTACATTGGAAAATTGAAAGCTTCCGGTATCTGTTGTAATGCCAGTAAAAACTGCATCAGCCATTTCTTCATCAAATACCACATGTAAGCCCTTTAAAATTCGAAAAACAATTTCTGCGGTCGCTCCGGTAATTTCAACAAAGTTAAGATCACCATAATGGGCATTACTCGTATGATGATCAATAACCAGTTTTGTTTTAGTAACCGGCATTTCAGCAGGCAAAAAGGCAAAACTAGGGCTGGAACAGTCTAAAATTATTATGACATCATAACGATCTTGTAAGGACCGGTTAAAACACTGAACTTCGTCAAAGAAAACGAGTTTGTCTTCAAGAGGAAGCTCAATATAATAATCAACGGTTTTATTTAGTTGCTTCAAGCCCTTTCCCATCGCGACTGCTGAGCCAATTGCATCGCCATCCGGTTTTTGGTGCAGCAGAATTAAAAAGGATTGATTGTCCCGTAAGCAATTTAATATTTCATCAGGAATCTTCTTCATTCGAGTCCTTCGCTTCTTTATTGTCCTTCAAACTTTTTAAAATCGATTCAATATGCATACCATATTCAATGGAGTTGTCAATTTCAAAGCTCAGGGAAGGTACGGAATGAACCGTAATTACCTGTCCCAAGCTCGATCTGAGAAAACTCCTGGCATTATTTAGTAATTCGAGAACGATCTTTTTCTGAGCTTCATCTCCAAATATACTGACATAAACGGTTGCGGTCTTTAAGTCTGAGGCAGCTTTAACCCTGGTGATGCTCACATTACTGTCTTTGATACGAGTGTCTTTCAATTTGTGTATAATGATCAAACTCAATTCTCTTTGAATTAAACCATTAATTTTTTCATTTCGATGAGATGCCATTATGTTTATCTCCTTCACGGAAAGATAGGCGTTCACTTATCTTTCAATTTTTTCCATCGTAAATGCTTCAATGTTATCGCCAACTTTTAAATCGTTGTATTTTTCGATACCAATTCCACATTCATATCCGGTGCTAACTTCCTTAACATCATCTTTAAATCGTTTTAATGAGGCGATTTTTCCCTCCAGGACAACAATTCCATCGCGGATAATGCGGATTTCATCATTTCGGTTAATTTTTCCTTCGGTAATGTAACAGCCGGCAATAGTCCCAATGCTTGGGATTTTAAATACTTCTCGTATTTCAGCATTCCCCATGACCTTTTCTCGGAATTCAGGAGCCAGCATGCCTTCCATAGCCTTTTTAATATCCTCAACGGCATCATAAATAACTCGATAGAGGCGAATGTCCACTTCTTCTGTTTCAGCCAGTTTCACAGCATTTTTATCTGGTCTGACATTAAAGCCAATGACAATCGCGTTTGAGGTGGCCGCTAACATTACATCCGTTTCGTTGATAGCGCCGACAGCACCATGGATAATATTAATCCGAACCGCTTCATTATCCAGTTTTTCCAGTGATTGTTTAATGGCTTCAATGGAACCCTGAACGTCGGCTTTAATAATAACATTAACATCCTGAATATTGCCGTCCTGAATCTGACTAAACAAATCGTCAAGAGAAATATTAGAACGTCGCTGGCGTTCGCCTTTTTGCATTTCTTTCCGCTTTTCAGCCAATTGACGGGCTTCTTTTTCATTCTCAAGCACGATAAAATCGTCCCCCGCCGCTGGAATATCAGAAAGGCCCGATATTTCTACTGGTGTGGATGGACCGGCTTTCTTTAGTCGCTTACCCTTATCATCAATCATTGTTCGGATCTTACCGTGAGTAGTTCCTGAGATAATAGAATCACCAACATGTAAGGTTCCCTGTTGAACAAGTAAGGTTGCAACCGAACCTTTTCCACGCTTTATCTGGGATTCAATGACACTTCCTCTCGCTTCACGACCAGGATCTGCAGTCAATTCTTCCATTTCAGACATCATGATAATCATTTCTAACAAGGATTCTATACCTTCGCCGGTTTTTGCAGAAACGTTAACGGCTATGGTTTCGCCGCCCCATTCTTCAACAACAAGGTGGTATTTGGTCAATTCCTGTTTAACCCGCTCTGGATCAGCTCCAGGTTTGTCAATTTTATTGATGGCAACCAGGATGGGAACTCCAGCAGCCTTGGCATGGTTGATCGCTTCAACCGTTTGAGGCATAACGCCATCGTCGGCTGCTACGACCAGGACCGCGATATCTGTGATTTGCGCCCCTCGAGACCGCATTGCCGTAAATGCCTCATGTCCCGGCGTATCGATCACAGTAATGGCATGGTTTTTAATATTAACCGTGTAAGCACCGATGTGTTGAGTGATACCACCAGCTTCGCCGGCGATAACATTTGCTTTGCGGATTCGATCAAGAAGTGATGTTTTACCGTGATCAACATGTCCCATGACGGTTACAACCGGTGGTCGAGGAATCAGATTATCACTTTCTTCTTCATCGTATTCTTCCAGAATTTTAGAAACGACATCTTCAATTTTAATCGCCTCAACTTCAAAACCTAACTCTGCTGCAACGATCGCAGCTGTTTCAAAATCAATTTCCTGATTAATGCTGACCATGGTACCTGCGAGCATTAAAGTTTTAATGACTTCGGTAGCACTTATTTCAAGAATATCGGCTAGCTCACCAACGGTTAAAATCTCAGGTATTTCAAATGTCTGATTTAACTGAACGGATTTCTTTTTTTCATCTTTAATTCGTTTGTAAACACTTCTAGCAGTCTTTTCTTTTTTACTATGGTCTCTGACCTTTGGTTGCTGACTCTGATTGCTTGAAACGGGTCTTTTTTTATCGTCTGTTCTTTTCGGCACATTGCCCCCTGTTTTTTGTTGGTTTTTTTGTGGTGGTTTTGTTGATTTAGGCTGTTTTTTTATATCCGTACTTGTTTTTGGGGTAACCTGACTCGTTTTTGCAGTCTCAGCAGTCTTGACCGATTCTTTTTTCTTCTCTGGTTCTCGCTCTGCTAGATACTTATCTTTATCGAATTTCTTTTCAAATTCAGTAATTTGTTGATCAGTCAGGGCGCTCATATGGTTTTTTACAGGAATATTGTGCTTATTTAAAATAGCTACGAAATCTTTACTGGGAATATTATATTTTTTTGCTAAATCGTATACTCTTAATTTTGACATATTATTCCTCCCTTCAATATTTAATTATTTCATTTGTTTTTTCTCTGACAGTTGCTGCCGAACAGTCTCGACAACATCACTTTCTACTTTTCTTTTAAATGCCCGTTCCAGGTAATTTTTGTTCAGGAATTGATCCACACATGCTTCGGACTTGCACACATAGGCACCACGTCCATTTGCTTTACCAGTGGGATCAAAAAAAATTTCTCCAGATTTATCTGATACGATCCTAAATAAGTCGCGTTTATCAAATTTCAAATGGCAGATAACACAGGTTCTCTGTGGAATTTTTTTCATTGTACCTCCCCGACATTGTTCATCTAAGTATTATAGCATAAAAAGCTATATTATTGATTAAACCTTTAGTTTTCAAGATCTGAAGTATCTTCAAGTATGGGCTCTTGATCTACAATTGATCCATCTAAAACTTCCAATTCTTCAGCAGATTCCAACTCTTCTTTTAGTTCTAGTAATATATCATCTAATTCTCGGTTTTCTTCTTGAGGAACTTTATGTTGATTCACATAATCGATTTTACTCTTGATATCAATTTTCCAGCCGGTTAGTTTAGCTGCCAGTCGGACATTCTGTCCTTCTTTTCCAATAGCCAGCGATAACTGGTAATCATCGACAATAGCAATTGCTGTTTTATCTTCTTTATTTGCTATAATTTCGACCACTTTAGCGGGACTCAAGGCATTGGATAAATACTCTTCGATATTATCACTCCATTTAATCACATCGATTTTCTCGCCCTGGAGCTCATTGATAATATTCTGCACCCGAACCCCTTTTTGCCCCACACAGGAACCAACCGGATCAATGCTTGGGTCATTAGCTTTGACCGCTACCTTTGTTCTGGAACCTGCTTCTCTGGAAATGGATACAATATCGACAATGCCGTCGAATATTTCAGGAACTTCAGATTCAAACAAGCGTTTCACCAAGCCCGGATGGGTCCGGGATACATTTACCTGTGGACCCTTGGTTGTTTTCTTGACCATCAGCAGGTAAACTTTTAGTCGCTGATTCAGTGTATATTTCTCTCCGGTTGTCTGCTCTGAAGGCAGCATCACCGCCTCAAGTTTTCCAACCTCAACATAAACGATACTCTTTTCAATCCGTTTGATAATGCCAGTTAGTACTTCATCTTGTCGCTTGAGATAATCATCATAGATGATATTGCGCTCAGCTTCTTTAATTCGTTGAATGATAAGTTGTTTAGCATTTTGAGCGGCAATTCGTCCAAAATCTCTGGGTCTGACTTCTTTTCTGAAAAAATCACCAACAGCATAGTTGCTGTCAACTTCACGGGCTTTTTCCAAAGAAATCTGACTGTGATCATTTTCGGGAACTTCAACAATTTCTTTTAATGCAAATACCTGAATATCACCATTTTCCCGGTCAATATTAATCTCAACGTTATGGGAGTTACCATAATTTTTTTTGTATGCTGTGGTAATGGCAGCTTCAATTGCTTGAATTAGTTCTTCTTTATCAATCGATTTTTCTTCTTGAATTACATCCAGAGCACGTATAAACTCCTGATTCATATTGATTTTCTCCGCCTTCCGTATTATTCAGCTGATGGAAGAGGTTTGAAATTCAACTCATCCAACCGATTTGCTTTCGCGATTTTACTATTGTCCAGTGTCAGCATTTCACCTGTTTCCAATTCAAGGGTTAATTGCTCATTATTATATGATTTTAAGATCCCCTCGATGTCTTTTTTTCCATCTAGTGGGGCGAAAAGGTGGATGGCAATTTTCTTATTAAGATTTGCCAGAAAATGTTTTTCTTTTTTTAAAGGTCGATCCATACCTGGTGAAGATACTTCCAAAAAATAACTTTGTTCAATGGGATCCTTTTCGTCGAGCAATTCACTGATTTGTCGGCTGACTATTTCACAATCGTCTAATGAAATTCCATTTTCGGAATCAATAAAAAGGGTTAGACACCAGTCTTTTCCCTTTTTATCAAAAGTCAGATCTGTTAATTCATAACCAAGCGATTCTACCGCTGGTGCAGTTAATTCTTCCAAGAAGAACTCTTTCGATACTTTTTTCATACTTATTCCTTTTCATTTATTTTTATTCTAAATCATTTAGGGACGATTTTTTATATTTTTAATCATTATTGATGCCTACTCGAAAAATAGTTAAGAGTGGGTCTCCCCACTCTTAATGAAATACTATATAATTGAATAAACAATTAAATAAATCATATCCCGAAAAACACTTAAACTTCTAAAATTTCTGCTTCTTTTTCTTTTAGAATGGTTTCAATGTTTTTAATCTCGTCGTCCGTTACCTTCTGAATTTCTTTTTCACCTTGTTTTAAATCATCTTCGGTGATCAGTCCTTCTTTTTGACCGTCTTTCAATTCTTGAATGGCGTGTCTGCGGATATTTCGCATCGCAACCTTACACTCTTCACCGTATTTTTTTACCAGCTTAACAAGTTCTTTTCGCCGTTCTTCAGTTAATTGGGGAATTAGCAATCGAATGATCTTTCCATCATTTGAAGGATTAAAACCTAAATCTGACTTTAAAATACCTTTTTCAATAGCTGGGATAGCCGTAGCATCATAAGGTTGAACAACGATCATTCTCGCTTCAGGGGTACTTATATTTGCTAATTGATTTAAACCCGTGGGCGAACCATAATAATCTACCATTACCTTATCAAGAATCCGCGGATTTGCCCGTCCTGCCCGTAAGCTGCCAAGACTCTCATTAAGGTTTTTTAGTGCCTTATCCATTTTTTCATTTGCTGTTGCTTTAATCTCATTTACCATCTTCTACACCTCCTGAATAATTGTTCCGATTTTTTCGCCCATGATCGCACGTAAAATATTTTTCGGTTCATTTAAACCAAACACTAGAATAGGAATGTGATTATCCATACATAAGGAAGTTGCTGTCGAATCCATAACCTTCAGACCTTGATTAAGCACATCAATGTATGATAATTCAGAATAGCGTATTGCATCAGGGTTAACCAGCGGGTCAGAATCGTATACTGCATCTATGCTTTTCGCAAGAAGAATTATTTCAGCATCAATTTCAGCCGCTCTCAGTGCTGCGGTTGTGTCGGTTGTGAAAAAGGGATTTCCGGTGCCACAGGCAAAAATGACAACTCTTCTTTTTTCGAGATGACGAACTGCTTTTCTGCGGATATAAGGCTCTGCAATTTGCTTCATTTCGATAGCTGTCTGAACACGCACAGGTACTTCCATTTCTTCCAGAACATCTTGTAAACCAAGCGCATTAATGCAGGTGGCAAGCATTCCCATGTAGTCTGCGGTGGATTTATCCATACCTTCACCACTTCGTCCCCGCCAAAAATTACCGCCGCCCACAACAATGGCAATTTCAACTCCCAACTCAAAAACTTCTTTGATCTGGCAGCATATTGATTGTACCGTTGGAGTATCGATACCATGACCAGCGTTGCCTGCTAATGCTTCACCGCTTAATTTTATGATGACACGTTTGTATTTCGGTTCCAAAAAGACTCCCCCCTTCATTTTCTATATTATATCGTAACTGTCTACAATTTACAATCTTATCAACGGTAAAAAAAGAACACGAATGTGTTCTTTTTAAGCGTTTATGCGTTTAATTGCTTCGCTACTTCTTCGGCAAAATTTTCTTCTTTTTTCTCTAAACCTTCACCCATCTGGAATCGGGCAAATCGTCTGATTTTAACATTTTCGCCGATAGTCATGATTTGTTCCTTAACCAGATCTTCAATCGTCAGGTCCGGATTTTTAACAAAAGGTTGTTCCAAAAGACAGATTTCTTTATAATACTTACTGACACGACCTTCTACCATTTTATCAACGATCTTTTCTGGTTTACCTTCATTTAAAGCTTGAGCGCGAAGAATTTCTTTTTCTTTTTCAATTTCATCGCTAGGCACTTCTTCTTTGGTCACATATAGTGGGTTGGCAGCTGCAATGTGCATCGCTACGTCTTTAACAAAGGTTTTAAATCCTTCATTTTTTGCAACGAAATCAGTTTCGCAGTTCACTTCCACAAGAACGCCGATTTTTCCACCCATGTGAATATATGACTCAACGATACCTTCCGCGGCAACACGACCCGCTTTTTTGTTGGTTGCTGCCAGTCCTTTTTCTCTTAAAAAGATCATCGCGTCTTCGATATTTCCATCTGTTTCAACTAAGGCTTTTTTGCAGTCCATCATACCGGCACCGCTTTTAGCTCTTAATTCTTTTACTAATTTTGCGTCCACTTTTTTCCTCCTGATCGTAATTATAAATTATTCTACTTCGGTAACTACAGCAACTTCTTCAACAACTTCAACTTCGACGACAACTTCTTCGACAACTGGAGCTGCTACTGGCGCTACAACAATTTCTTCTTCGACTTGCTCGCCCTGACGTCCTTCAATAATTGCATCTGAAATAACAGAAAGGATTAAAGCAACTGCGCGGATCGCATCATCATTACCAGGAATGATGTAGTCAATTTCATCAGGATCACAGTTTGTATCGACAATTCCAATAATTGGAATACCTAGTTTTTTAGCTTCTGCGATAGCAATTCTTTCTTTTTTAGTATCAATAACAAAAATAGCTCCTGGAACACCCTTCATATCTTTGATGCCACCCAGGAATTTTTGTAATTTTTCACGTTGACGTTTTAGTTTAATAACTTCTTTTTTAGGTAGAAGTGCATAAGTACCATCTTCTTCCATTTGTTCGAGTTCATTTAATCGGTCAATTCGTTTGCTGATGGTACCAAAGTTTGTTAAGGTTCCACCTAACCACCGATGATTAACACAGTAGCTTCCACTGCGCTTTGCTTCTCGTTCAATACTGGTCTGAGCTTGTTTTTTTGTACCGACAAAAAGAATTTCTTCTCCGTTTTCAGCCAGCTCTTTGACAAAGTTATAAGCTTTTTCGATTCTCTTCACAGTTTGTTGTAAATCAATGATATAAATACCATTTCTTTCTGTGAAAATATACGGAGCCATTTTCGGATTCCATCGTCGTGTCTGGTGTCCAAAATGCACCCCTGCTTCTAATAATTGCTTCATTGAAACACATGCCATAATTTATTCCTCCTTGGTTTTTCCTCCATCCTCATCAATCAAGAACATCGACCTTAAAACAGGCACCTGATGTCTCTCAGAGAATGTGTGTAATACATACCCAAATATAATAGCACAATCATTCAAATTGAGCAAGTTTTATTTTGAGTAAGTTTTTTTATTCAAAGTAAATATTTTTGGTAATTTTCCCGTTTGTCAGATATATTGAACACACTTTCAACATAGTTCATGTCAATTTTAAAATCGTCCTGTTCATAATCTGAAGCATAGAAAGATATTTCTTCCAATAGTTTTTCCATAACCGTATGCAGTCGCCGGGCACCAATATTTTCATCATCTTCATTTTGAAGATAAGCAATCTTGGCAATATGTTTAACTGCGTCCTCCTCAAAAATAAGATTGACATCCTCTGTTCGTATGAGTTCCTGATATTGCTTAATTACTGAATTTTCAGTATGGGTTAGAATCTGGATAAAGTCTTCTTCTGTCAAGCTGTCAAGATGGACACTAATGGGAAAACGACCCTGAAGCTCAGGAATCATGTCTGATATCTTTGAAACATGAAAGGCCCCAGCCCCAATAAATAAAATAAAATCCGTTTTAATCGGACCATATTTTGTATTGACGGTGCTTCCCTCAACAATCGGTAGGATATCACGCTGGACGCCTTCTCTTGAAACATCCGGTCCATGATTATTACTATTTCCGATAATTTTGTCAATTTCGTCAATAAATATGATGCCATTCTGTTCGGCATCCTTGACACCCAATTCATTAACCTGATCCATATCGATAAGTTTCTGGGCTTCCTGATTGATCAGTATTTTTCGGGCCTCGGAAATTTTCACGTTCTTCTTCTTTTTCTTCTGGGGCATAAAATCACCCAGGATATCATTCATATTAAAAGACATACTATCATTGTTCATGCCCTGCATAACACCAATGGTCTTCGATCCATCGTCATCTACTTCAATTTCGATGATCTGGTCTTCTAACTGGCCCGCTTCTAATTCTTTTGACAAAGCTTCACGTTTTTCTTTTTTTGTTTTTTCCTTTTCGCCATCGACTTCCAATTCGGATTGTGTGGGTGCCGTAGATGGCGAAGGTTTCATAAAAATGTCAAAGGGTGTTTTTAAGGTTTCTTTAATTTTTTTTGAAGGAACCAGCGTATCAAGAATGATTTTATTGGCATTCTTTTGGGCTTCAGCATATACCTCTTTCATTTTTTCCTGTTGAACATTTCTGATCGATGTCGTGACAAGATCGCGAACCATGGATTCGACATCGCGACCGACATAGCCGACTTCGGTAAATTTTGTAGCTTCAACCTTGATAAACGGCGCTTTTACCAGTTTTGCCATTCTTCTGGCAATTTCTGTTTTCCCCACCCCGGTAGGTCCGATTAAGATAATATTCTTGGGCGTAAATTCATCAATCAGATCCATCGGCAGAAGTGATCGACGATAACGGTTTCTGATAGCTACTGCCACAGCTTTTTTAGCTGATTCCTGGCCAATAATATAGCGGTTTAATTCAGTAACAATTTTTTTAGGTGTTAATTCTTTCATAATCACTCTTCCGTTTCTATAATACTTCAACAGAAATATTATTATTTGTGAACACACATATTTCTGAGGCGATTTTCAGTGATTCATAAACCATTTCTTCGGCACAAAGATTTGAATGGTTTTTTAGCGCTCGAGCTGCCGCAAGGGCATAAGATCCGCCAGAACCGATAGCGGCCACATCATCATCTGGCTCAATGACTTCCCCATTTCCTGATAAGACCAGGGTTTCTGTTTCGTCCATAACAATTAACAGTGCTTCAAGCTTTCTGAGAATTTTGTCCGAACGCCATTCTTTTGCCAATTCTACTGCCGACCGTTTCAGATTGCCATTATACTGTTCGACCTTATGCTCAAATTTCTCACAGAGAGTGAATGCATCAGCAACTGAGCCGGCAAACCCCACTAAGATTTTATCATTGTAAATTCGTCTGATTTTTGTTGCTTTATTTTTCATAATTGTTTTTTCGCCCATGGTTACCTGACCATCTCCCGCAATGGCAACCTGACCGTTATGGCGTATTCCAACAATGGTTGTTGCATGAAACATATTATTTTCTCGCTTTCCTATTTAATCAAATCGGCTGCTATTGCCCCACTGGTGCTTTATACCCACAGTCTTTTTTATCGCAATAGATCGATTTTCGCTTACCCAAACCTTTTTGAAAAAGTGTTGATCCGCAAACCGGACATTTGTCTGGGATTGGTAAATCCCAATTCATATAGTCACAGTCCGGATAATTGCTACAGGAATAAAAAGTTCGTCCAGTTTTGGAGGTTCGTTTGACAATATCGCCTCCACAGACAGAACAAATGCCACCTGTTTTTTCGAAAAAAGGTTTCGTGTTTTTACATTCCGGAAAACCCGGACATGCTAGAAATCGCCCATATTTCCCTTTTTTTATAACCATCCGTCGTCCACATAATTCACAATCTTCATCAGATTCAGGGTCAGCGATTGTCACAGACTCGGCATTTTCCTGGGCGTTAGTCAGTTCCTTTTCAAAACTTTTATAAAAGTTTTTCAGGAGTTCAATCCAGTCTGTTTCCCCCTCCGAAACTAAATCAAGACGATCTTCCATTTCTGCCGTAAATGAAATATTTACCACATCACTAAAGTATTCTTTCATCAAATGGGTAACCGTAATGCCGAGTTCTGTCGGCTTAAAATGCTTATCTTCAACTTCCACATAATCACGATTTTTAATGGTAGCGATGGTAGGGGAATAGGTGCTAGGCCTACCAATTCCTTTTTCTTCTAATATTTTAACTAATGATGCCTCAGTGTAACGAGCTGGGGGCTTTGTAAATTTTTGTTCTCTAGAAGTCTTAAGTCGAATCAGGTCATCACCTGCGACTAATTCTGGCAAGATGCTATCATCATTCTTGCCAGCATTTTTACCAACCCGGGTAAATCCATCAAACTTTTGGGTTTCACCTTTTGTTTTAAAAATTAGATTACTACAGGCAACATCGACATCAGTCACATAATACTGGGCATCAGCCATTTGACTACAGAGCAGTCGTTCCCATATGAGTTTATATAGTCGATATTGATCAGATTCTAATGAATTTCGAGCTTGTTCTGGCGTTAACATAACCGATGATGGACGTATGGCTTCATGTGCGTCTTGTACATTTTTCTTTTTACTGACTTTTTTTTCATTACCTAAATAATCATCACCAAAATGCTGTCTGACATATTCTTTAGTCTCAGAAATCGCTTCATCCGCTATTCGGGTTGAATCAGTTCGTAAATAGGTAATCAGACCTGTCAATCCGCTGCCTTTTATGTCTACACCTTCATATAGTTGCTGAGCCAGACGCATGGTCCGTTGGGTTGTAAAACCAAGCACCTTGTATGCTTCCTGCTGAAGCGTACTGGTAGTAAAAGGCAGGGGTGGTTTTTGATAGCGCGTTCTCTTTTTGACGTTGCTAACTACACTTTCATTTTCTTCTACAACTTTTTCCAAACGGATAGCATCTTCGGCATTGGTGATGGTCTTCTTCTTACCGTCTTCGGAGTAAAATTTTGAAACAAATGATTTGTCATCATCGTGTTTTTTTAAGAGCAGCTCCAGATTCCAGTATTCCTCCGGAATAAATGCAGCGATTTCCTCTTCCCGATCGACGATAATCCGGGTGACAACTGATTGAACGCGACCGCCACTCAATCCCTTCTTGACCTTTTTCCATAAAAATGGACTAAGTGAATAACCAACCAATCGATCAAGGATCCGTCGCGCTTGCTGCGAATTAACTAGATCAATATCAATCGTTCTTTTGTTTTCAATGGCAGCATTGACAGCCTTCTTAGTAATTTCATGAAACTCAATCCGACATTTCGTATCTAAATCAATTTCAAGAAAATTAGCCATATGCCACGAAATAGCCTCCCCTTCACGATCAGGGTCAGTAGCAAGATAGACCAGATCTGCTTTTTTGGCAGCGGTTTTTAAACTTTTTAACAATTGGGCCTTGCCCCGTATTTTAATATACTCTGGTTTAAAATCTTCTTCTATATTAATACCAATCCGACTTTTGGGCAGGTCGATTACATGTCCCATAGTAGCTTCAACTTCAAATCCTTTTGGTAAATATTTTTTAATCGTTTTAGCTTTTGCCGGTGACTCAACGATAACTAAGGTTTTACTCATTGACTACCTCCTTCTTTCTTAATATTGTGATGTGTATTCTCTAAAATAGCCATATTATAGCAAATAATTCTACTATATACAAAACCTATGCATTCGAATATAACCCATTGTCCTTAAATTAACACAATATTTCCATATTTTATCAGAATAATTTCTTCTATTTCCATCATCGTCAATACACTATTCACGCGGTTGACCGGTAAATCTGAACAAGCTACCAGCGCATCAATCGTCTGATACCCTTTTTTAATAAGGTCTAGAATCAACTGCTCCTCAGGCGTTGCCATTGTTAATCCTGACGACTGGTTATTGAAATTGTTTTTTTTCTCGGCTTGATCAAAAACAATGTAATCCTCGAGAATATCATTCGGCTCAGTAACGAGTTTTGCCCCCTCTTTGAGTAACTGATTTCCACCTGCCCAACTCGTTCCACAGATCTCCCCTGGAATCACATAGATGTTTTTACCTTGCTCTAAAGCATGGTTGACTGTAATCAATGAGCCACTTTTCTTTCTGGCTTCAATCACCAGTATGCCCTGAGAAAGCCCGCTGATGATCCGATTGCGCTGCGGAAAATGGTAAGGTAGTGGCTTCTCGCCTAAATTAAACTCTGAAATAACGAGCGCTTTCTCTGCCATTAGCTCAAAGAGTTTTTTGTTAACCCGAGGATAGCAGATATCGATACCAGTGCCTAATACCCCGATGGTGCTCCCCAGTTCATTGACACTGCTCCAATGACTCTTACCATCAATACCAGTGGCTAAACCGCTGACGATTGTAACGCCACGGGATGAAAGCGACGAAGCGAATAATTTGGCGTATTTTTCACCTGCGACAGTGGGATTCCGGGAGCCGATAATCCCAATCGATAATGGGGCATTCAATAAGGATAGATCGCCCCTGGCATACAGGCCTAAAGGTGGCATATAAAGATTCAACAGCGATTCCGGAAATCCCGGATGACAACGTGGAATTAGCACAATGTTGTTTTTCTTCATATATGACAAATCGTGCTTGGCTTTTTCGAGCGTTCTGATCTGACAAAAATAATCTACCGTCTTCTGGTCCACGATTCGTGTCTTTAAAAGAATTTCAGGGCTTAATGAAAAAATTACTTCAGGAGATGTAAATTGTTCCAGTAGCATATTTTTTTGTTTGATAGACAGTTTTTCAACACCCATAAACCATAGCCAATAAATTAAATCTTCCACGACTCACATTTCCCTTCAAATTAGTTATTCTTTATACTACCACAATTATGATGACAAATAAAACCCTTAACAAACAAAAAACGGCACTGGAGATCAGATCTCAGCGCCGGGTTCTAAAGTTTAATTTTTTTGATTACTCAATCACTTTTAAATTTGTATCAATGTTCTTAGTAACATCTTCTCCAAACCATTTCATTGATATCTCAGTTAGTTTTCCATTTTGTCTTAAGGTGTCTAAAGCTGTGTTTAATTGTTCGTTGAATGCAGTATCCGCTTTTCGAACAGTAATACCGATTGGTTCATTTGACAAAACATCAGAGGAAATAGCGTAGATCTCAGGTTTTAAAGTGGTGTAAAACTGAGCAACACTAATATCTGTCATAATATTATCAATCTGTTTTCCTTCAAGAGCAGCGAAGGCATCAAGCATCGCATCATATTTATTCACAGTATATTCTACATTTTCCTGGGTTTTTAAAGCTTCGGCCGCATAATCGGCAGTGGTTTCAATTTGAACACCAACCGTTTTTCCGGCCAAATCTTTTGGCGTTTCAGCTGGGGTTGCATCCTTGCGTGATACAATTACAATCCCATTGGTAAGATAAGGGTCGGTCATATTAAATCCCGCTAGTCGTTCGTCAGTAATACTGGTCCCCGATAAAACAATGTCATACTGGTTTGCATTAAGACCATTGAAAATTCCATCCCATGCAGTTGGAATCCACTCGATTTCGACCCCAAGTTCATCAGCTAAAGCTTGGCCCAGGTCAATATCGAAGCCGACAAGCTCATTATTTTCATCTCGGAACTCCAGGGGTAAATACATATCGTTTGTTCCGGCGGTCAAAACCCCATCAGCCAATGGATCTTCAGTGTTGGCAGAGTTACTTCCACATCCCGATAAAAACAGTGAAATTCCTAATACAATTGCAATCAGTACATAACTTTTTCTTTTCATTTATTCCTCCTGTAGTATAAACTTTGTCTTTCATTATATTTGGCAACGTATGAAAATTCAAGTATTATTTATTCAAACAAATTAACAGATGGATTCCTGTTTAGTGGATGAGCCCAACTGTTTATTCGTTTTGTTATTTTATTATCGCATTTATCATTCCCGATTTCCTGGTATTAAAAGGACGGACGCTGAGGCGTGACGGACGATATTATGACTGACACTGCCTAAAAATATCTCTTTGATAAACCCCCGTCCCTGAGTTCCCATAACGATCAAAGGAATTTTTTCTTCATTGAGTAGTTTAATGATTTCTGAAGTAGGGGATCCGAAACGTATTTGTATATCAACGCTAACGTTATTCAGCGTCAACAGCTCATCCTTAAGCTTTTGAAGACGATCATGATCAATTTCGTTAAACTCAACCAAGCGATGCAAAAGATAGGGGTTAATTTTCGATTCATCTTGGATATGGAATATCGTTACTTTTTTAAGACCGTTTCTTACCATCTCCTTGACTTGTTCAAATGCGACATCGGCATTTTTAGAAAAATCTGTGGGAAACAAAACATGGCGTATCAGGTTAAAATTGTCCTCCGGTGTTTGCTTTCCATTATTATCACGAATGACCAAAATTGGCTTTACGGCACCATATAAAATATTATACGCAATTCCCCCCAAAAACAGGGAACTGACAATTGAGTGCTTCTCGGCACCAACAACGATCAAAGAATATTGATCTTCCTCCGCAATCTGATTGATTTCATGCTTGATATTACCGGAAATAATCTGTGTTTTAACGGTAAATCCCTGTTCAATTAAAATCGCTGATTGTTGCTTTAGATTTTCATCAAAGATCGATCTTAAATAGGAATTAACACCGGCGTCAACATCCTGAGGGTTAAAACATTGTAAGAGCAAACATTCCTTTGCACCAAGAGACCTCAAACTTCGAATAAACTCCACCATTTCTGAAGATGCATTAGAAACCTCAGAAACAACAATTATTTTATCAAACATATCAACCCTCCATAATTAAAAAATAATCCACCACGCAAATAACTTTATTATCTTTATAACCTTTTTGGAGTTGGTTAAACGATTTTTTATATTTTGATCATTGAAAGCACTTTGATTGTAAAATAAAACCTGATGTAAACATCAGGCTGTTGGTTTGTTTCAATCGGTAAATGATCTTATCGTTCGGTACCAATAAAAAACAGGGCGACTGTCCCCGGGCCGCAATGGGCACCAATGACTGGTTCAATCAGGTGAACCAGAATATCTTCTGTACCAAATTTCTGTTTTATTTTATCAGCCAGATAGAGGGCATCTTCCAGACAATCCCCGTGAGAAATATAAATGGTCTGTCTTTTGGGATCAATGGCGGTTTTTTCCATCTGTTCCAAAAGCACACGAAGAGAATTCTTTCGGCCCCGTACCTTAGATATCGGAATCAAGCGACCATAATCATCCATGTGCATGACCGGTTTAATGCTGAGCACCGTCCCCATGATTGCACTTGAGGCTGACACTCGTCCCCCACGCATCAAAAAAAATAAATCGTCCACAGTAAACCAGTGACAAAGATGCAATCGGTTCTCAATGAGCCAATTATAAACCGAATCAATTGACTGTCCGTCTTCTCGAAGTTTTGCGGCATGGGTTACTAACAGGCCCTCACCAAGGGATGCACCCAGGGTATCGACCGACAAAATTTTAGCATTCGGATACTCTTTTTTCATTTCCTCCAGCACCTGACTACCAGTTTGATAGGTTGCACTGAGGGCAGATGAAAACCCGATATAAAGAAGATCGCTACCTTGGCTGAGAATACGCTCAAATAAATCGCGACAGGTGCCTGAACTCATGCAAGAGGTTGTGATGACTTCTTTATTTCTCATCCGTTTATAAAAATCCGTTAAGTCCGTTCGTTGCCCTTTAACGTAACTCTCATATT
This sequence comes from Acetobacterium carbinolicum, assembly GCF_047456275.1. Lineage (GTDB taxonomy): Bacteria > Bacillota > Clostridia > Eubacteriales > Eubacteriaceae > Acetobacterium > Acetobacterium carbinolicum. Next base: position 1,986,604 of record NZ_CP173357.1, on the reverse strand, counting down.
CTTCTTCACCGATTCGGTATAAAAGGGATAATATATGCAGGTTATATTGATTGATTAATTCATCTGGCAAATTAGCAGAAGAGTCCGTTACAATTTCAAAACTCATTACTTCAACTCCTTTTTTTAGCGTTGACACCATACTAATACAGAATCAGCGACAAATCAAGCAGAAGCGGTTATTTATATTCCTAAATTTTAATTTGATTCTATACCAAGCAATTATTTAATCACACCTGTATATTTTTATTTTAGTACCTGATTATTCTCGTCTAGCATAAACTTATTAAGCGTTTCCAGATCATCTTCTTCAGCTTTGATCAGCTGCAATGAATTATTCATATTTAGTGTCAACTGAACGAGGTTTTCCCGGTGATTTTTTATAAATTCATTTGAATTTAATGCCTGAATTCTAGCTGCACATTTCTGACTGGCAGTTTTTATGTGCTCATTTAAAGCATCTACCGTATCAGCCAGTTTATTTTTCTCTGCTACTAAATGATTGTTTTCAGTCATTAGTACACTTCTCTCCCGAAGAATATCGTCGTACTGACTTTGTAAGATAGATTTAGCTTCCTGTTTTTGCTCAACAAAAGCGCTTCCCAAATCATTCCCAGTCAGATTTTCTTTTACATAAGTTTCAAGCTCATTATTCAACTCACGCACCATTGTTTTCAATTGATCTAATTGAGCCTTCATTTCCTGGCTTTCCTGTTCATAACTTAGGTATTCCTCAAGTTGCTTTTGTGATTCTCTGGGATCTGTATTGAAAGGTTCAGATTGCTGCGGGTTTTGATTGACGCTCAGTTCACTGATTAACTGACTCAATTCCACATTTTCTCTTTTTAGTTCGTCAATCTGATTTGACATTTCACTTTTTGAACTTTTGCAGAGATTATACATTTCGCCATATTGATCACGCTCCTGTTTTAACATCGTTATCATGGCTGCATATTCTTCAAGCCGATTATTGAAGGATTCCTCAGCACTGCTTAAATTTTCACTTAAATTGTCAATATACTCCGTTACTTGCTTCTTATTGTATCCGCCCATTTCTTTTCCAAAAGATAATTTAGTTTTCGATTTTACGGACTTATCTCTGAGTTCATCTAAGGTTAGTTGTTCGGATTTTTTTGCCATGATTCATCATACCTTTCTAAATTACTGTTTGACAACGAGACGCTGATTGATTTCTAATGAATAGTGCTTACAGGAACCAGACTTCAGCTCCAAGATCCAATATGCTTTTTTGATATGGGGACTAACTTTTCCCGGGTTCATTTCCTGTTCCATATGCAGTATATCTCCGTCCTTTGACAGAAATATCACATCAATCGGAAATTTCATTCCAAAGGTATGAACCTGATTGCATTTTTTTAGTAGCAGTCCCTGGTTTTCAGCCAATCCCGCTGTTCTTAATAAACCGATCAATCGGGTAATAAAACGATCCGCTACTTTCACCTCATCACATAACACCTTATCATTATTTAAAATGCTACAATTTTTCATCTATTATACCCTTTAAGCAAACTGTTTAACAAGCTGTAAAATCGTAGGTCCCAAAAGAACGATAAACAAAACCGGGAGCACGAAAAATACCAGTGGAATCATCATTTTTACCGGTGCTTTCATTGCTTTTTCTTCGGCGCGTTGCCTTCTTTTTATCCGCAATTCTTCCGACTGGGCCTTGAGTACATGATTAATCGGGATCCCTAATTGTTCAGCCTGAATAATTGAGCCCACAAAGGTCTTTAATTCTTCAACCGAATTACGATCAGCCAGACTCTTTAGCGCATCTTTTCGCGGCTTTCCAAAGTTGATTTCGGTATGGACAATATTTAACTCCACCACCAGTACCCCACTTAAACGTTCACCAATTTTAATTAAGGCTGAATCAAAACCCAGCCCAGCTTCCATGGTGACACATAAAATATCCATTATATCCGGTAATTCGTTAGAAATGGCACCTTGACGTTTCTTAATTTTGAGTTTTAAAAAAATCACCGGTAAAACGACCCCTAACAGCATACTAACAAAAACAAATAACAATTCGTTTGCGATATTCCAGCGGGTAAATAAGGTCACAATAAACGCCCCAATAAAAAAGCCTCCAAAAACGACAATCCGAATGGCATTATATTCATTAACGGCAAGTTGCAAACCGGCAAGCTTCAGGTTTGTTTCCGTTTTTTTATTAGTTGCACCGCTTTTTTGGGGAAATAGTGATGATATTTTCTTGATTAGCGATTGATAGACCGGCAGAATAACCCGTTGAAAAAAAGGCTTCTCAAACTCATCATCGAAATCATTTTTAGTTCTTTTTTTAATCGAATTTAGTCTTTTCTTTTTGGTATCAGCGATGCTTGCTTTATTATAAAAAATAATCAGAATCAGCACAAAAAGCAGGGCCGAAACGCTTATTGCTAAAAACATCATTGAATGCCACCTCATTTCAATCATAATTTTATCATTTGACTTAATGCTTAGAATTTGATATTGACAATTTTTCGGATTAACAGGTACCCGATCAGCTCCAGAACCATGGCAACGATAACCATCGCGATACCAAGATTGGATTCAAAGAATATGGTCACATAATCAGGATTGAAAAGCATAAAGACCAGAATAATCACCACCGGCATTAAGCCAACCACAAGACCGGAGGTTCTGGCTGTGGCAGTCAGTACTTTTATCTCATTTTTTATTTTAAACCGCTCCTTGATGGTACCCGAAATATTTGTCAAGATTTCCGAAAGATTACCCCCGGTTTGGCGCTGAATAAGAATCGCTGAAACAATCATCATAAAGTTCTGGCTGCCTATTTTATCTGACAGCCGGGTTAAAGCGGTTTCAATCGAGCTTCCCAACTTTAATTCCTTGACAACCCGGCCAAATTCTTCCGAAATCGGATTTGGCATTTCCGTTGAAATACTGACCAGGGCCTGTTGAAAAGTGAGTCCGGCCTTCAAACAACTGCTCATAATGCTGATGGCATCAATTAGCTGCTGTTCAAACAATTCGACCCGTTTCGCTCTTTTTTTGTTGACATATAAGGGTGGGGCTAATAATCCAAAAACCAATACGATAATTACAAAAATGATATTAGCACCCAGCATAAACAGCAGGGTTGAGGGAACAACGGTCAAGACAAGCCAGAATAGCAGAAATTCTGATGGCCTGATCAGAATTCCCGACATCGACAAGTCGTTTCCCAGTTTTTTAAGAACCTTGTGTTTGGACTTGTCGCGATTTCTTTTAACTTTTTTCAAATTTTCTAAATCTGAATTTCCCTCGCTTGTCATTGCCTCAAATCGCTTTTGCATCTGACGCTGATCGGCAGATATGGCGTACAGTAACAGCAATACCAGAAAGAAAATTGTGATCATAATTAGCAAGGTGACTATTATCGCATTCATTGTATTACCTCGTTAACGTTTCTTTATTCAATAAACCAGTCATCGTTGATCATGACACCATTGTGAGCAATTTTTTCTAAGCATCGGGGTTTTATTCCCATGCTCTTAAACCGGCCCTTAAATTTTCCATCGGTGTCCAATTGTCCTGTCATTTCATAGCTGAAAATGTCCTGCATGACAATTACATCCCCCTCTAATCCAGTGACTTCGGTAATATTGACTACCTTTCGGGTTCCATCGCGGAGCCGCGATTGCTGGATAATGATGTCAATGGCCGAGGTTGTCTGATCCCGGATTGCCCGTAAGGGCAGATCCATTCCTGACATTAAAACCATGGTCTCAATACGCGACAGCGAATCCCGCGGGGTGTTCGCATGGATCGTGGTCAGGGAACCATCATGCCCGGTGTTCATAGCCTGAAGCATATCAATTGTTTCCGCTGATCGGACTTCCCCAACAATGATTCGGTCCGGCCGCATTCGGAGGGCATTAACAACCAATTCCCGAATCGATATCTTGCCTCTTCCTTCCAGGTTGGAGGGGCGGCTTTCTAGCGTGATGACATGATCCTGGATCAACCGCAGTTCAGCCGAGTCTTCAATGGTGATAATCCGTTCGTTATCAGGGATAAAACTGGATAGAACATTCAGCATCGTTGTTTTCCCGCTGCCGGTTCCGCCCGAAACAATGATATTCAGTTTGCCTTTGACACAGGCTTCCAAAAACGATAACATTTTTTTTGAGATCGAACCATAACCCAGCAATTGATCGGTGGTGATCGGTTTTTTTGAGAATTTTCGAATTGTGATGACTGGTCCCACCAACGAAAGCGGCGGAATCACCACATTTACCCGGGAACCGTCTTGCAGCCGGGCATCTACCATCGGGCTTGATTCATCAATGTGCCGGCCCACCGACGAGACAATCCGGTCAATGACATTCATAACATGCTGATTGTCTTTAAAAACGACCTGAGAAAGCTGAATCTTACCATTTTTTTCAATGTACACCCGATTATATCCGTTAACCATAATTTCGGTAATGTCAGGATCATTTAAAAGAACCTCAAGCGGGCCATAACCAATAATCTCATTAAGTAATTCTTCCGTAATGCGGCTGCGATCGAGCCGGTTGACATTCTCCGCTTCAACGGTCATGACATTTTCCAGGATTCTTAATATTTCAATGGCATTTTCTTTGCCGACCTTTTCAACCTTGTTACTGTTGATTTCATTAATCACTTCCTGATGAACTCTGTTCTTCAGATCCTGATGAATGTCAACATGAAAAACTTCCTGTTTTCCTTCTTCCTGGGCCTTGTCTTTTTCTCCCAGCCGTTGTTGTTCCATTCTTTCCAAAAGTCCCATTTTTTACCTCATCTATTGATTCTTATTAACTGACCCGATGGTCAATGGTATTAACGACATAATTAGCAAGTTTTTTAAGATCTTTGCCGACTTCTGATTTTGGCGCGTCCAAAACAATCGGAATTCCCTTGTTATGAGCGGTCGTCGCCGTCTTAAAATCAAAAGTAATGGTATTTTTAACCGACTCATTTAAAACCCGTTGCATATCTTTTAAACTGATCAGTCCCTTTGTTAGACGGTTGATCACTAATTCTGTTTTTTCTTTCTGCTGCAGCGACTCAAGAATATTGAGGGTGATTTTGGTATTGCGCAAAGTTGAGATATCCTGAACCGAAATCAATAGGATCAGGTTTGAATTCTCAAAAGCAGTCATGGTAATGTCACTAAACACCGGGGCTGTATCAATTAGAATATAATCATAAAAGGGTCGCATCGTGCTGATCATGGTTTCGATATTTTTTGGCGTCACATATTCGGCATACTCTGGACTCTTTGGTGCGCAGATAATGCTGACCCCCGAAAAATGCAAAGCCATCATCCGCTTAATGGCATCAATGTCCCCGGCATCATTACCCTGGGATAATTCAGAAATAGTATCCTTCGGGTCAATATCAAAATAAACATTGACATCCCCAAATTGAAGATCGGCATCAATAATTGCTACTTTCTTGCCCATTTTTGCCAGTGAGACAGCTAAATTTACCGTGAGCGTCGTTCTGCCAATCCCGCCTTTCGCACCAAATACCGTGATGATCCGGGATTGCATGTTATTTGATGCGGCAATATCAGAATTTTCCATCCGGGATTTTTCCATGTAATGGGCTAATTCAATATTTTCTGCCAATGTCTCGGTATCAATCGGGAACTGCAGTACTTTTCTTATGCCAGCCAGCATGACTTTTTCAATCATACTCACATCAAAACTGTCACATAACAGGATTACTGCACAACCGGGAATTTTAATATAGATCTTTTCAGCCAAATTAATGGCCGCTTTGTAGTCGTTCTCGCACTGAATAATCATCACATGGGGTTTTAAACTAATAGATTTTTCCAGAGCATTTTCATCCAACTTTGAAAACCCGATAAATGCGAGCGTGTCGTTTCGTAGCAGGCTCTTAATTTCATAGATCCGATTGTCATTGTTTCCGACAATCATTACTTTTATCTTTTCCATCGGTTCACCCCATTTCATTCTTTAACTATTTAGCAATTTCTCGGTCGGTTTATTAAAATGTTACGGCATAAAGGGTCGCGGGCCTAAAATTGTGCTGTCAACTGGAGATCTTAGAACCAGGCGATATTTAGGCGTTTGATCAATTGATAGCGCATAGGTTATTTTTTCTACGTCGCTTGCCGGAACAGAAACCGTAACCGAGGTGTACTCCCCGCCGCTATCGCCTGCACTGCTTGGTCCAATCTTCAAAATTTCAATGTTTTCGACGACATACTCAGAAACAATTGTTTTATCATTTTTTATCCAGATGGTAACAAGATCGACACGATCACCTTTTGTTAAATAACCACCCACACCCTTTTCTTCATCAACCAGGATCGTTATTCCCCGATAATTCGGTTCAATGGAATAAGACAAATTATTGTTTTCCTGGTTGGTATCGCTTAACCGAGTTGTCAGAATCTGTTCATTGGCTTCAATGTTTTCTTTGGTAATCCGGCCTAAAACATCTTCCAGATTGGCAATTGCCAATTGATGCACCATCTCAATCGGGATCTCTGCGGTTTTTAGCATTTCTTTTTCAATAACGGTGCCTTTGGGAATCGTCTTTATCGCTAAAACAACCGATTGAGTTTCCTGGTTCTTTCCTTTTTCCAGCGAAGTAGCAAACTGAAAAACGGCAAATCCGGTAATCAATGATACAATCAAGGCGATTATGATGAGTTTTTTCATAAATTTCTCCATTCGACTGATTAATGCTTTATATTAATATATACCCATAATTTAATTAATAATTATTCTGACAGGATCAAATTATATAATCCAAAATCTCCTTCTGTGCCTTCCCCGACATTGCTTCCCGAAGAGGCGCCATTTGATACCATATTTAAGAATGATCCAGTAATATAACCATCATTCGTCTGGTTTTCCAGAAGAAATGCGGCAAACCCTTCCACCACCACTGTTTTTTTATCGACGCCAAAGGAATAAACGGGAACCTTGACAATTCTCGGACAAGACGGCTCAAAGTTCTCTGTGGTACAGCCATCACCGCCACTGAGAGCGCCAAAATGGGTACAGGATGCATACCGTTCCTCAAAGCCCTGATAGGTGGGACCCACCATATTTCCACTTTCTTCCAACAGCACGTCACCCACGCTGATTTCGCCGGCATAACCCTGGGTAATCCAGATTCGATAGTCGCTGGCTCCGCCCCCTTGTCCATCAAGATCCAGGGCACCAAAGAATGAGGTTGAGCCGCTTTGGATGCCATATTTTAAGGTAACATGAGTCAGGTTGTTGCTGGCAATTCGGGCATCCATTTCTTCTTTGGTCAAACCAATGGGGGCAACCCCACTGGTTCGGATGACCGGGGAAAGTTTTGCGACCGCACTTCTTGAGAGGTCAAGATAGTCAATCCCAAATATTTTGGCAAAATACATGGGGACAGTGTTATCAACGGTTACCCGTATTTCCGTGTATTGGCCATTGCTGATTTTACCTAAAACAATATCGTCTTGCGTTAAATCTTCAAATCCATTCAGGCTGGCATAATCAACGGCACTATTTTTTATTTGATTGACCTTTACAGTATTACCGGTTTCAATGGGTAGCAACCGTCCAGCTGAATACACCGCAGCATCGGCTGCTTTTTGCTGTTCTCCGGTGCTTAAATAAGCCAATCCCAGATCGATCACCAATGCCAATATTCCAAATATAAAAACCATCGATACGGCTACAATAATCAATGCGTCGCCATGTTCTTCATTTTCTATCCTTTTAAAAGGTCGGTATTTATTGAAAACTTCGATTAATTTTTTCATTTACTCTACCTTCATGGTACAGGATGAAGAAAGATTCATGGTTTCACCCTGGACGAAAACACCGACAATTGGTGTTAGTATAGCAATATCATCGCTAATCTCAATTACCACATCTCCAAGACGAGGGTTTGAGACATTCGTAAAAGTAATGTCGATATCAACTGTACTGGCAATGTTCTCCGGAGCAATCGTCCGGATATGCTCTTCAATTGCTGTTTTACTGGTTGAATTAACGATCGCATAGCGTGCACCCTCTCGGGAGGCATAATCAATACTATTCTGGTTCATAAACAACCAACCAAAATCGATGATTCCACACAAAATCATAATCAAAATTGGCAAGGTTAATGCAAGCTCAACAATGGCCTGTCCGTCTTCTTTTTTTATTTTTTTGATTATGTTTGCAAACATTTTCCCTCCCCGATCATTTATAAAAATGATCTTATTATTAAGTCCTTTTGAACCCAACCTATGTCAATTGTTGAATTCATTAAAAAAGGCATATTGATTACGTCTGACAGAAATCTCTACTCTGACGTTGCCAATATGCCACTAGTTTCTTCACCGCAAACGCAATAACTACCAATAGATTTTATAATGCTAATTGTGTTCCAATATCCGTAAAGAATTGGCCAATTTGTGGTCCTAATAACCAGATAGCAGCAATGGCTGCCAAGGCGATCCCGGCAATGATTAATCCATATTCAACCAAACCCTGTCCATCTTCTTCTCTCATCATGTTTGTAAACAAATTTTTCATTTTAGTTCTCCTTTTAATTTTTTTGTGTTCGTTTTGTCAGTTGTGTGCACTATTGATTTTTCTAAAGTGCTAACTGAGTTCCAATATCGGTAAAGAATTGACCAATCTGTGGTCCTAACAACCAAATTGCGGCAATAGCGGCTAATGCGATCCCGGCAATGATTAATCCATATTCAACCAAACCCTGTCCATCTTCTTCTTTCATCATTCGTACAAATACGCTTTTCATTTTATTCTCTCCTTTTAATATATTATTTATTAGTCTAACTAATAAGTGCTATCATGCTGCTAATTGAGTGCCGATGTCAGTAAACATTTGGCCGATTTGCGGCCCTAATAACCAGATGGCAGCAATAGCAGCTAGTGCGATCCCCGTTATGATTAGTCCATATTCAACCAGCCCCTGTCCGTCCTCTGTTCTAATTATCCTTGACAATGCGTTTTTCATTTCTTTTTTCTCCCTTAATAATTGTTGATTAAATCTCGTAATCGTTAACATTTATTTTCAATCTCTAAAATAACATTCCAAATTCAAATAGATGATCGTTTGCATTTAAAAGATTTATAACTAAAACTGAGACAAAACCGGATGCCATAAACGGTCCCAAGGCAACCTTTGATTTTAAATTGCCTTTTCTTCTGATAATCAGATAAATTGTGTAGATCATCAAAAAGAATGTCATAATCATAATTGCCGATATAATGCCATATACCCCTAAACAAAAACCAACTGCCGCTGCATATTTTACGTCTCCCCAACCAGCACCCTTTCCGATCATTGCCGGTAAGAAGAAAATAATAAAACCAATCACTAAACCAAAAATATTCATCCCGATACTTGTAATGGGTTGCCCTGTTATGACAAAGGCTCCGCCGACGAAGATGGTCATTAATACCAATTCGTTGGGGATTTTTTTTATGCTGATGTCTACTGCCGAAAGAATGATACAGATTGAAAAGAGCATCACATATTCCAGTGTTTTTGCTTCAAGTCCATTCAGTTTTACAAAGACTAACCAAACAAATGCATTCATTATCGCCCAAAAGATTGTTTTTGAAACACTGCCTGAAAATTGAGGGTGCTTCAGAATATTAACTCTTTGCTTGATCAAGTATACAGAAGATTTTTCCATCAAAGCGCCAACGACAGCTCCGGTTAATAAAACCAGTACAGTTATTGCAAATTGGTTCATCAGCTCACCTCCAGTAATTTTTGGTAATAAAAAAGCAACGATTTACGCGTTGCACTAAAGGCGAATTAAATACACCTAAAATCTGCAACTGGCTGTCATATAAAAAATTATTTAGACCCTATAGCTTTGCGTCCTCACCTTTCGGTAAGTTTGCCGAATATTAAATTGTCCAACAGGAGAAAACTAGAATAAAAAAACAACGCTCTGACACGTTGCACTAAATACACCATATAATGATGTTATCTTGCAACTGGCTGTCATATAAAAAATTACTTAGACCCTAAAGCTTTGCGTCCTTACCTTTCGATAAGTTTGCTAAATATTCTATTGAGATCATGATAGTTCATTGTATTTGATATGTCAAGAGAATTATTTGCTATATTTTAAATACTGAGCATATAAAGAGTAATATTTTGCACAATATTTTTTATTTGTCATACTAAACATAAAGATACGAATTCATTATGTTCGTCGATGTTTCTCAACATTCATTCGATTATCCCTAAATTATGTTGTATCTAATTGTTATATAATTATCAATATTATCTTTTATTATGATAATCTAATATTATTGCCATTCTTTAGAAATGTTAATTTTTAATGCTGCAAATACTTAAGCCATCGAAAAAAAAACACGCTAACCTCAGAGATGATTTTATAGTTATAATTTTTACATAAATACATTTGTTCGCCTTGTTGTATTCCCTCTGAAAAATACTTAATAAATAATTAAGTATTTGACACAGAAAGCAGACTGTGTTACATTTTGATTATGTTAGCAATAACTAACATATATTTAAACTGGAGGTTATCTTATGAGCATTGTTATCATTGGCGGAAATGATCGTATGATTTATCAATATAAAGACCTATGTAAAGAGTATAACTGCCGTGCCAAGGTATTCACTCAAATGCAGGGTGCCCTGAAAAAGAAAATCGGAGTTCCTGATCTAATCGTATTATTTACTGGAACCGTCTCTCATAAAATGGTTAACTGTGCGACCTTTGAAGCGAAAAGACTTAACTTGCCGCTCGCTCGATCGCATACAAGTAGCTTATCTGCATTACGTAGCATTTTAGATGAGCACTGTTCTGTGTGCGAAAAACGGGACAAGTGCCATTTAAAAACGATATCCCGCGGAGTGTAACAATGAGTACTTTTGAGGAAGAAATTATCCGACACTGCTCTCCAACTCTAGCTGGAATCAAAACTGGGAATTTATTTAGCTATTCTTTCGATGATCACGATCAGTTGATTAATCAAATCATCAATTGGAACAATACTTTGAATACTCGTGGAGTTTATTTTGAACGATTAAAAACCAATCGAAATCGTGTTCTTCTGTACGTCTACCGTAAAAATAGACTTAACTGTGACCTCTCATGTCCCAAAGTCGAACGTTTTTTAAACAAAATTGGCTATCCAACAGGGGATCTTGAATCGTGTTTGGCATTTTTATCAGAACGCATTCACGACTCAGCAGATTTCCCCCATGAAATTGGCTTGTTCTTGAGCTATCCTTTTGAAGATGTAGAAGGCTTTATCCAAAACGAAGGAAAAAACTGTAAACATTGCGGTTACTGGAAAGTCTATTGTAATGCGAACGAAAAAATTAAACTTTTCAGCAAATATAAAAAATGCGCGACAAAATATTATCAATGCCTTCTCAAGGGATCTTCGATCATACGTTTAACAGTAGCCGCGTAAGAATTTCTTAGACATTTTGACTTATTTTAGGCAATAGGTTTAAGTGATTTTTCTTCTTTATTGATTACGACAGCTTCTTTGGGACTTAAGCATTTCGGAATACAATATTTCTTAATTAATTCATAATCAAAAATATAGTAATAGAGCGTATCTTCAATCAGCTCCCACAATGATTATTTAATTCCGAATAATCTCAATTTTATAACCATCCGGATCAGTTATAAAATAATAACGGGGTTTCCCATCGCCACTCAGTCCTTTTAGCGGTGTTGGCTTATAGCCCTTTGCTTCGTGAGTTGCAAAAGACGCCTCAAGATCATCAACGAGCACCGCTAAATGACCATAGGCCGTCCCCAAATCATAAGGGAGTGCTTGCCCATAGTTAAAGGTCAGTTCCAACTGATGGCTGTTAGAATGGCCATCCCCTAAAAACACCAAGGTGAATTCATAAGTTGGTTCGTCCCGTCGCTTCACTTCCTCAAATCCTAGTGCTTCTTTGTAAAACGCTAAAGATCGTTCCAAATCCAATACCCGAATCATCGTATGTGCCATTTTGTAATTTCCCATAATAGTCTCCTTATAACTTAATTTATTTCTATATCACTTTCTGTATCACTTTGAGATATCTGTCCATATCGTCATCCTTCTTCCGTTGCATTTAGATACTTTTCAGGCTCCAGAATCGCTTGTCATAACATTTCTACGCTAAACATTTAGTGGTGCTCACCGGCACATCCTTCGGTACCTTCGAAATTTCTAAGCAACGGCAAGGTCCGTTTCTTCATCAATTCCAGGACTTCCCAACCGGAATGACCGGCTCCAAGAAACCGGGTCAAGCAAGCGTCAGCCAAAAGATCAAAGGCCGATTGACTTTTGAAGTTACCAGTGATAATTCCTTCACAGTTCAAATCAATGATTCTTTGAGCCAGCTGCTCTGCTGTTAAATCCTCAATTTTTTCAATTGACTCGATCGCAGTCTCTGACCGTCGGACCACCAATAAATACTGGCTGGTATCAAATTCAGAAGCAACCGATGACTCCAGTTCTTTTCCATTCATAGTCATTGCAATTTTCATATTTATCTCCAATCTTTTTAATTTGTTAACGTTTTTTTTTAATTCAGAGGGGTGAGCATGGTTTTATAAAAGGCATAAGCTTTGGAAGATTTTCCAATGCAGTAACCGATATAATGATCCAACAGATCATTTATTTTTATCGCCTCGACGGTGCTTACTTCCCGATCTTTTAGCTGTTTGATCGGCTGTCCTAAAAAATCCCGGAGTAGTTTTAACATCGTGGGGCTCAGCTTATAGAGGTATCCCTCGGTTGGTTCCTGACAGTCACTGCAAATGACCCCATTGTTTTCAATGCTGAAGAGGCTTAAATCTTGATCATTCTGACACATCATACATGTTTTTAGACCTGGGCGGTAGCCTAAATAACTAACTAGTTTCATTTGAAAGGCGCCCACCAGAACCAGGTCGTTTTTTGCTGTTCCAGCTGATATATAAAACAATACGTGAAGGAGTAGTTTTAAAATTTCCGGGCTTTTCTGAAAAAATTCATAGGCATTATACATCAGATCCAGTAAATAAGAAGCCAAGGCCATTTTTGTCAGATCATTCCGCAATGGATAAAAGGCCTCAATTAAATTGGACTGATTGATGATGCCAAAATTCTTACCGGGATAATAAACAAATTCACTATAGGCAAAGATCTGGGTGCTGGCCAGAAGGCCACTTTTCTGACGTCGGACACCACGGGCAATACATTGAATCTTACCATCATCTTCGGTGAAGATGGTCAGAATTTTATCCTGTTCTTTATAGGGCTGTTCTTTAATGACCAGTCCTTTTGTTTTAATCAGAGCCATAATTCTCCCAACTAGAGGATTTATTCAAAATAGCCTAAATCTTTCAAATCAAAATTCTTATCCCGCCAATCGGATCGCACCTTTACCCATAGCTGTAGATTGATCTGCGATTTCAGAAAAAACTCAATATCTTTCCGGGCTTGAGTACCAATTTTGGTCAGCATGGAGCCACCTTTGCCGATCAGGATGCCCTTGTGAGTTTTTCGCTCACAGAAAATGGTGGCTTCAATGTCAATGATATCCTTTCCCTTACGGGGTTTCATGGTGGTAACTTCCACCGCAATGCCGTGGGGAACCTCATCATTTAAAAGGTTCAGAAGTTTTTCGCGGATCAATTCCTGAACAATCCAACGCTCTGATTGGTCAATGATCATATCGGCCGGGAAAAACATCGGACCCGGACTAAGCAGTCCAGTAATGAGTTTCAAAAGCTCTTTAACCCCATCTCCCGAAACCGCGGAAATGGGAATGATTGCGTTGAGGAAATCATATTTTTGATAAGCCGCAATGGTGACTAAAACATCCTCTTTGGGAAGTAGATCAATTTTATTGATCACTAAGATAACCGGTGTCTTACTGGCTTTTAGTTTTTCCAGAATATACTGATCCCCAGGTCCGATTTTTGTTTCCGGCTCGACCAGATATAAAACCACATCCACATCGGATACAGTATTTTCCGCGGCTTTTTGCATGTAGTCACCTAACCGGTTTTTGGGTCGGTGCATCCCCGGGGTATCAATAAAAACCATCTGGGCCTGTTCATCGGTATAAATGCAACGGATAGCATTTCGGGTCGTTTGTGGTTTAGCTGAGGTAATCACCAGCTTTTCTCCCATTATATTATTAAGCAAGGTCGATTTCCCCACATTTGGGCGACCGACGATGCTGATAAATCCGGATTTAAAGTTTTCGTTCATTGTTCACATTCTTTCTTTGGCTAAAAAAACCAATTGATAATTTTTGGTAAAAAGATAATTAGCCCCACACAAACCGACATAATTGCGGCCACCATAACAGCCCCTGCAGCTGTATCCTTGGCAACTTTGGCCAGATGATGGTATTCCTCAGTATAAAGATCCACCAGGGTTTCGATAGCTGTATTGATGATCTCCAGGATAAAAACAAATCCAATCATAATCACTAATGACAACCATTCATAGCTTTCAATTTGAAAAACAAAACCAAAGGCAATGGTGATAAGTCCAACACCAAAGTGAATCCGCATGTTGGGCTGGGTTTTAAGGGTATAGAGAATACCTTCAACGGCAAAAGAAAAACTCTTTTTTAACTTTCTTCTAATCTCTCCCACCTCCTGATTTTTACTGTTTGGATAAAACACGACGACACGTTTCAGGTTGGACGGGTAATCTAGTCGTCACCCATAATTTCCTTTTCGATGCGTCTCATTTCGGATTTTTCGTCCTCCTCCATATGGTCATAGCCCAACAGGTGAAGAACACTATGCACCGATAAATAAGAAAGCTCCCGGGTTAGGCTGTTTCCGTACTCCTTGGCTTGAGCTTCGGCCTGCTGGATACAGATGACAATATCTCCAAGCAGCAAAGGCAGAAAAGGATTATCTTTAATGATTGCTTCGCGATGAAGGATGAAATCCTCATGCATGGGAAAGGACAGCACATCGGTAATCGTATCTTTGCCCCGATAGTCTCTGTTTAGATCCTTTATTTCGGTGGTATTGACAAATGAAAAACTCACTTCGCACTCTACTCCAATTTCTTGATCAAGGAGTGTCCGCATCATAGCGTCTTCAATTTCTTCCAGGATGATGTCTGTAATTTCAAACTCACTGCGATTATCATAAGCGACTACAAGCATATTATTTCCTCTCCGGTTTCATTTCTTTTTAGTGGCCGCTTTCGCTTTCGCTTCTTCTCTTGCAGCTGATCGCATGGCAGATTTTTTAGCATCTGTCAATGGCGTCTGGTCAGGGATTAACTCATCATAAGGTGGGGTTGTCATGTGAGAGAGCATACCGAAACCATGGTTAAAGTCAATTATCGTAATACTTCCTAATTTAATGTCAAAATGCCATTTACAGTCAAGCGGTAAATTCAGCATATTGGTGAGCATCCCGTGAATGGTTCCACCATGGGCAACCATTAAAACTGTTTCGCCTTCATTCAATTCTGCTAAAAATTCAGCGCAAAGATCATGATATTCCCGCTGGCTCTGACCCTCAGGGACAGCATAATCAATATAACTCGACATCCATTGATCCCATTCGGTCTGGAAGATTTCAATGCACTCATCCCGAGTTTTGCCTTCGAAAATGCCAAAGTTGAACTCTCGGAGACGATGATCCACCTGAATCTCCTTACCCGTGGATTGACCTACTGCCTGAGCAATTTTCAATGCCCGTGAGGTTGGACTAGCATAAATTTTGTCAAATGACAGTTTCTCATTCAGGGCGATCAGTTCTTCTACCAACAATACCTTCATCGCCTCGCCCCGAGGAGTATAGTCTGATTCGGTGTGGCCGTTGAGGCGATGCTCCACGTTTCCATATGTTTCTACATGTCTTACCAGTATAAGTTTCATTTTTTCTTCCTTATGTAATTTTAAACTTTTCTCTATTATAACTCATTTTAATCAGGGAAACCAAATTTTTTTGCCAAGCGCTATCTTTTTAGTTATAATTAATAAAGTACCTGAGAAAGGAAGTCACCATGGAAAAAACTAAAAAAAAATCTCTTTTCGCTGATCTTAGTCTTGTGGCCGTGGCATTTGTTTGGGGCAGTGGTTTTGTCGCTTCGAAAAACGCCCTTGGTTCAATGTCACCGATAATGCTAATGGCGGTCAGGTTTACGGTAGCGGCCCTTCTATCCGGATTTATCTTTCGAAAAAATTTGAGAAAAATCTCTAAAGAAACCATTAAGGCCGGTTGTATGATAGGCTTCTTTCTGTTCACCGCCTTTGCCGCCCAGATGATTGGACTTCAATATATGCTTGCCGGTAAGCAAGCTTTTCTGACGGCCACCAATGTCATCATGGTCCCCTTTATTTATTGGGCGGTAAAAAAACAACGGCCTGATTACTACAATTTTGTGGCAGCCTTTACGATGCTGATAGGTCTGGCCCTGCTGACGATGGATTTTTCTGTTGGTTTTTCTTTCAATCCCGGGGATGTTTTGACGTTGCTATGTGCCTTTTTATTTGCCTGTCACATTGTGGTGGTGGGCATTTACTCAAAACAGCATGACCCCATTGCCCTGACTGTGATTCAACTTTGCTTTGCTGCTGTGGTCTCTTTGGGTTACGTTTTTATTTCGGGCGAGTTTACTCTAGACATACCTGTGCCCGGTCTTTTAAATGGCTTGTATCTGGGGATATTCTGTACCTTTCTGGCCTTTTTGGGACAAACGGTGGCTCAGAAATATACCAATTCCACTCATGCCGCTATTATCCTCAGTCTGGAAGCCGTTTTTGGAAGTATTCTATCAATTATTATCCTTGGAGATACGTTTACGTTGACGATGTTCTTAGGCTGCCTAGTGATTTTTTTGGGGATCCTTACCGCTGAAACCAAGTGGTCTTTTCTTAAGAAACTATTTCTTAAAACAAAACCTAAAAATCCAGAAAAGCTGACCGAGATTTAGCTTTTTCTTTACAGATTAATTCCCTATATGCTATGATAACCTCCAATTGCAAGAAAAATTGCAGAGGAGGTTTTTTTTGAAAACTCAATTTAATATTGGAAATCTCGAATTTTCAAAGCCCATTGTCCAAGGTGGTATGGGGATTGGTATTTCCCTTTCCAAGTTGGCTGGATACGTCTCAAAATTTGGTGGCCTCGGGGTCGTCTCTGCTGTAGAAATGGGCAGTAATTACCCCAATTACCAGAAAAATCCTAAAGCGGCCAACCGACAGGCCATGGAGGACCACTTTAAACGTGCCAAAGAAATATCTGGCAATCGCCCCATTGGGATAAATATTATGGTGGCTTTAACCCAATACGAGCAACTGGTTAAAGATGCTGTCCAAACTGGTTATGACATTGTTTTTGCCGGAGCGGGTCTACCTTTAACCCTTCCAGAACTGACCCGCGATTCCTTAACTAAAATTGCTCCAATTATTTCATCTAAACGGGTGGCCAAACTGATTTTAAAACACTGGTGGCGTCACTATGAAGTTGCTCCAGATGCCATTGTCCTGGAAGGCCCCTTGGCTGGTGGTCATTTAGGCTTTAAACCTGAAGATCTTGTCCCAGAACGACTGGCCCAACAAGCCTTGCCCTCGCTGATTCCCGGCGTGCTTGAAGAAATCAAACCTTATGAAGATTTGGTTGGGCGGCAAATCCCATTAATTGCCGGTGGCGGTATTACCTCAGCCACTGATGTCCGGGATACCCTGGAAGCTGGTGCCGATGCCGCACAAATTGGTTCTCGATTCGTGGCGACTAAAGAATGCGATGCCTCCCCGGTTTTTAAAGAAGCACTTGTCAAAGCCAAACAATCCGATATTGAAATCATCGTTAGTCCCGCCGGTTTGCCAGGCCGGGCAATTCATAACCACTTTCTGGAAGAGGTTAAAGCAGGGCTGCGACATCCTGTTAATTGTCCCATTAATTGCATAAAATCATGCGATTTTAAAACGGCTCCCTACTGTATCGCCCTTGCTCTGATTGCCGGAAAACAGGGTGATCTGGAGAATGGCTATGTTTTTTCCGGGGCTAATGCATATAAAATCACTGAAATCACAACTGTGGAAGCCTTAATTGACGAATTGACAAAAGAATTAAGTCACTAATCTGGTCTTTAGTCATTTATTTAGCGATCTTATAAGTCTTAATATGCCCTAAGAAAAAAGTTAATATCTGAACTTTTCTTGACAAATACTTTTTTAGCGCTATAATTAGTTAGACAATCTAACGATAATGGAGGTGATCCCTTGGACTCTTTTTCTTCCCAACTCAACGCCGTTTTGGTCGATACATTCAATACTATTTTAAAGTTTGAAGAAAATTTACTCAAGCAATCTACGAATATTGATTTATCAATCAATGAAATGCATCTGATTGAGCATGTGGGAAAAAACAAAAATGATGGAAAAACCATTAGTGATCTTGCCCAAAGTCTTAATATTACCCTCCCTTCTGTAACGGTGGCGATAAATAAATTGGTTAAAAAAGGGTATGTAAAGAAAGAAAAGAGTAATACCGATGGACGGGTTGTATACGTTCGACTTACCGATAAGGGTTTACGGATCGATAAAATCCACCAGTATTTTCATGTAAAAATGGTGAAAGATATTTCTAGTGAAATGACTGTTGCCGAAAAAGAAGTATTAATTCACGGTATGGAAAAATTAAACGGTTTTTTCAAAAATAAATTATCAAGATTATCTGACGAAAATGAAACGTCTGAGCCTTGATGCTTGGAGGAACAAATGTCCTTTACAATTATCGGAACCGGTTCTGCGTTGCCAAGAACAATTCAGACCAATGAAGACCTCGCCCAGTTTCTTAATACATCTAATGAATGGATCGTTTCAAGAACTGGCATCGAATCACGACACATTTGTGTGGCAGAATCCATTTTAGACATCGCTCTGGAAGCCAGTGTGAATGCCCTGGATAATGCCCAAATCAAACCAGCAGAACTTGATCTAATTATCTGCCCCACCCTTGGCGGTGATACCGTCACCCCTTCCCTGGCCTGCTTGATTCAGGAAAAATTGGGTGCAACCTGCCCCAGCTTTGATCTCAATGCCGCTTGCTCCGGCTTTGTCTATGGACTTGATGTGGCTGACGCTTATTTTTCCCGGAATAATGACCAAAAAATTCTGGTCATTGCGGTGGACGCCATGTCCAAGCTGGTGGACTGGCAAGATCGGGCTACTGCTGTACTTTTCGGAGACGGTGCCGGTGCCGCTGTGCTGGCCAGCGGGAATAGCTTAAGAGCCATTCAGCTGACCGCCGTCGGAAATCAGCATGCCTTAAGTATTCCCTGGCCTAAGGGTAATCATCCCCTGACCCAAAACCAAACCAACCCAGCCCCCTATCTGCTGATGGACGGGCCGGAAGTTTATCGCTTTGCGGTAGCTGCCATCTGCAGTGACTTACGCTCAGTGGCAAAAGCCGCCGGCATCGAACTGGCCGATCTGGATTACATCATTCCCCATCAAGCGAACCTGCGGATTATCGAAGGAGCGGCCAAACGCCTAAAACTGCCAATGGATAAATTTGTTCTGCGAGTCAATGGTTGTGGTAATACCTCAGCCGCCAGCATCCCACTGGTGCTGGATGAACTTAACCGCAGTAACACCTTTAAACCCGGCACCCGGATTGCCTTAACCGCCTTCGGCGGAGGTCTGACAACCGGTGCCTGCGTTATCGAATGGGCTGATCATTATATGGCGTAATATTGTTAGTAAAATTATAACTAAAAATGACTTCAGCTTAAATTCTTAAATAGTACCGGCAATTGTTACATCATGTTGTATGCGACAGATTAATAATTGGTCGGTACGGGATCTCAATCAAAAATTTATTTATAATCTTAGGAGGATTAATCAAATGGTATTAGAAAAAGTAGTGGAAATTTTACGGAATTACAAAGATGAACAAGATTTAGCCGTTACAGTAGCTTCAACATTCGAAGAACTGGAACTGGATTCTCTGGATACCGTGGAGCTGGTCATGGAAATTGAAGAAGCCTTTGATACCAGCATTGAAATGGATGGCGAAATTAAGACCATTGGTGATGTGGTAACGCTGATTGAAAAAGCAATCGTTTAGGTGAAATAGTATGATAAAAACACCACTCTGCGATCTTTTAAACATTGAATTTCCCATTCTTCAGGGAGGAATGGCGTGGATATCCGATGCTCAGCTTGCGGCTGCCGTGTCAAATGCAGGTGGTTTAGGGATTATTTCGTCAATGAACGCCGATGAGAATTGGCTACGCAGTGAAATTAAAAAGGCCAAAAGCCTGACTGATAAACCTTTTGGGGTCAATGTTATGCTGATGAATCCCCATGTGGATAAAATTGCACAGGTTCTGATTGACGAAAAGGTTCCGGTTGTCACAACCGGTGCCGGAAATCCAGGTAAATTCATGAAGCTATGGATTGAAGCCGGTATCAAAGTTATTCCGGTGGTACCTTCCACCGGATTGGCCCGCTTTTCTGAACGGGCTGGAGCCACAGCGGTCATTGCCGAAGGCGGCGAATCCGGTGGACACGTCGGCGAGATGTCTACCCTACCCTTAATTCCCCAGGTCTGTGACGTGGTTTCGATTCCGGTCATTGCTGCCGGCGGCATTGGCGATGGTCGGGGCATCGCCGCCGCGTTAATGCTGGGAGCATTAGGGGTTCAGTTGGGCACCCGTTTTTTAGTCGCCCACGAAACCAACATCCATGAAAATTATAAAGATAAAATTATTAAAGCCAAAGATATTGATACCACCCTTAGCGGCCGGTCATTGGGTCATCCGGTTCGTTCTCTAAAAACAACCTTTTCTAAAGACTTCATTAAAGCGGAAAATGATCCTACGACGCCGCCAGAAGTTCTGGAAGAATACGGTCGGGGTGCGCTTCGCATTGCCGCTCAGGAAGGTGATTCTCTAAAAGGTTGCTTCATGGCTGGTCAGATTGCAGGAATGATTAAAGAAAAACAAAGCGTGAAGGAAATCATTTTAACACTGGCTGATGAAACAGAAACAGTTTTAAAAGGAGGAACAAAATGGGTAAAATAGCACTGCTCTTCCCCGGTCAAGGTTCACAGTTTGTCGGAATGGGCAAACCCCTTTATGAACTTAGCCAATGCGCACGGGAAATTTTTGACCAGGTTGATGCCGTTCATCCGGGCACCTCGACACTTTGCTTTGAAGGGCCTGCGAAAGCGCTCAATCAAACCCTGAATACCCAGCCTTGTATTTTTGCAGTGGAGCTGGCGGCACTGACGGCTTTAAAATGTGTTGGGGTCGAAGTTCAGGGTATCGCTGGGTTCTCACTGGGAGAGGTAAGCGGTCTGGTAGCCTCCGGCGTCTTGTCTATGGCAGATGGATTAAAGTTTGTTAAAAAGCGTGGTCAAGCTATGGATGAAGCGTCTCAGATGACACCGGCGTCCATGGTGGCCGTTTTAAAACTTGATAATGCCACGGTGGAAGCACTCTGCAAAGAATTCAGCCAATGCTACCCGGTTAATTACAATTGCCCTGGGCAGCTGGTTGTCGCCATGCTTCGGGATGATCAGGAAGCGTTTTTAATCCGTGCGAAAGAACTGGGCGGTCGGGGTATCCCCTTGACTATATCTGGCGGTTTCCACTCCCCTTTTATGACCTATGCAACCAAGCTGCTGGAAAAAAAGATCTATGAATTGACATTTTCAGCGGGTTCCATTCCCCTTTATTCCAACGCTTATGCTAAACCCTATCCTGAATCTCCAGTGGAGATCCGTGATTATATTCTTCATCAAATCAATCATCCCGTATTGTGGGAACAAACGATGCGCAACATGATCGCAGACGGATTTACCACCTTTATTGAATGCGGTCCCGGCAAAACCCTGGGTGGATTCTTAAAAAAAATTGACAAATCAGTCCTCTATTATCATGTTGAAACGGTACTAACCGATTATCTCGAAGCAAAGAATGCCGGAAAGGAATGGTCTTTTGTATGTTAACAGGAAAAACTGCACTCATTACAGGTGGTGCAAAAGGAATTGGACGGGCCATCGCCCTTAAAATTGCCCAGGCCCATGGAAATGTGGCCATTATGTACCGTGGTAGCCAAACTAATGCGCTACTGACCATCAATGAACTGCAGGCTTTGGGTGTGCAGGCCAAAAGCTATCAATGTGACGTGTCCGATTTTAACGCCACTAAAGAACTGGTTGCCCAGGTTATTAAGGATTTTGATGGATTAGATATCCTGGTGAACAATGCTGGAATTACTAATGACAAGCTGTTAATCGCCATGAAGGAAACTGATTTTGATAGTGTCATTAACACCAATTTAAAAGGTGCCTTCAACATGACCAAGCACGTCGGCACTTACCTGCTCAAGCAGCGCAAAGGTCGAATTATCAATATCTCCTCAGTTTCAGGCTTAATGGGCAATGTGGGCCAATGCAATTACGCCGCTGCCAAAGCCGGTCTTATCGGTCTGACCAAGTCCACTGCTAAAGAAATGGCCATGCGAGGAATCACCTGTAATGCCATTGCTCCAGGTTTTATCGACACTGATATGACCAAAGAATTAAAACCCGAAATTAAAGAAGAGATTATTAAACAAATTCCCTTAAAACGTTTGGGACAGGCAGATGATATTGCCAATCTCTGCGTATATTTAAGTAGCGATTTATCAGGCTATATTACAGGAGAAGTCATTAAAGTTGATGGCGGTCTCTATATTTAGGAGTAATCAATGAATCGACGAGTTGTTATAACAGGATGTGGTGCTGTTTCTCCAGTGGGTAGCACTGTAGAACGTTTTTGGGAAAACCTAAAAAACGGAAGATGCGGCATTGACTTTATTAAGAAATTTGATACCACCGACCTAAAAGTGAAAATTGCAGGTGAGGTTCATGATTTTGAACCCCTTGACTATATTAAAAAGAATGAAATCCGAAAAACTGACCTATTTACCCAATACGGCATTGGCGCAGCTGTCCAGGCAATGGAAGACAGTGGTGTCCAGGCGTATGTGGACCCCACCCGACTGGGTGTTTATATGGGTTCCGGCATCGGCGGTATTCACACCTTTATTGATGAATGCCATAAAATGGATACCAAAGGCCCTGGCCGGATTTCGCCTTTTTTCATCCCAATGATGATTTCAAATATCGCTGCGGGAACCATCGCCATTCGTTATAATGCCCAGGGACCCTGTCTACCGATTGTCACAGCCTGTGCCACGGGTACCCATTCCATTGGAGAAGCATTTCGAAGTATTAAGCACGGTTATGCCGATGCCATTATTGCCGGCGGCACTGAAGCCAGTATTTCTCCTTTGTCGGTGGCCGGCTTTACTAATTTAACGGCTTTGACTACCGTTAACGATCCCACCCGGGCCTCCATTCCCTTTGACAAAAACCGTAGCGGTTTTGTTATGGGTGAAGGCGCTGGTGCACTGGTATTAGAAGATCTGGAATCCGCCCTGAACCGCGGCGCGAAAATTTACGGCGAAGTTGTCGGCTACGGGAATACCTGTGATGCCTATCACATTACTGCCCCCCATCCCGACGCCATCGGTGGCACCCGAGCCATCAGCCTGGCTATGGCGGAGGCGGTCAGTTCGGGCATTAAATTTGAGCAATCTCAGATTTATGTAAACGCTCATGGTACCAGCACCCCACTTAACGATAAATCAGAAACCATTGCTATTAAAAATGCCTTGGGTGAACATCTCAATCGAACGCTGGTCAGCTCCACCAAATCAATGACTGGCCATATGTTGGGGGCAGCGGGTGCCATTGAAGCGATCGCTTCAGTGATGGCCTTGAGAGATGGCATTATTCCCCCCACCATAGGTTATCAGGAAGCTGATCCAGATTGTGATCTGGATTATGTCCCCAATGAAAAACGAGACGTCCAGAGTGATATTGCTCTATCAATCTCCCTTGGTTTTGGTGGTCACAATGGTTGTCTGGCATTTGTTAGATATGCAGGAGAATAAGAGATGGAATTAAATATAGAAACACTTCAGGCGCTGGCAAGAATCATGTCTGAAGAAAAACTCACCAGTCTGGTCCTTGATCAGGGAAACCTGAAAATCGAAATAAAACGGGAAATCGGTTCGATGCAACCATCTGGGATTACCTATCAGGAACCCCGGATGGCAGCAATGGAGCCACTGCCCCATCATACCCAGCCCGTGGCAGCCGATGCCATTGATATCACTGATACTGCCCATTGGAAAGAAATAAAATCCCCCATGGTTGGTGTCTTTTACCAAAGCAGTCAGCCGGATAAACCAGCTTATGTGACCAAGGGGCAGAGCTTTTCCGAAGGCGATACCCTGTGTATTATTGAAGCGATGAAGCTGATGAACGAAATTACCGCCGAAACTCCCGGAACCATTATGGAAGTATGCGTCGGCAACGGCCAAGTCGTTGAATTCGGTCAGGTCCTCTATCGCATCGTTGAAGACTAGATTTTAGACAGAGTTACTAGCTCCGTACCGACCAATTGTTAATCTGACCGTACCGATCATGATCGGTACGGCCAAATTTTGTTAACGGTCTAAAAAATTACTAAACGGAATTTTTATAAAATTTCAGAAGGAAATCAGAATGAAACGTGATGAATTAAAAAAGATCCTGCCACACCGGGAGCCCATGCTCCTGATTGACGAGGCTGAGAAAATAGATAACACCACCGCCACTGGGCGCTACACCGTAACCGGCGACGAGTTTTTTTTGCAGGGACATTTTCCCGGCAATCCGGTAGTGCCCGGTGTTATTCTTTGCGAAATTATTGCCCAGACCAGCTGCGTCTTACTGGCAGACCTGGGTGGTGCCAATAAGACGCCCTACTTTACCAGTTTGAATAAGGTAAAATTCAAAGAAAAGGTCTTTCCCGGTGATACCATTGAAATCACCTGCACCATTACGAGATCCAAACCGCCTTTTTATTTTGCCAGCGGTTCCGGTTCAGTGAATGGCAAGATCGCAGTGGTAGGAGAATTCTCTTTTGCCCTGATTGAGTAAGGAGGAAAGCCGTGTTTTCTAAGATCCTCATAGCTAACCGGGGCGAAATTGCGCTGCGGATTATCCGTGCCTGTAAAGAAATGGGTGTCGCCACCGTTGCAGTCTTTTCCACCGCCGATGAAAATAGTCTGCATGTGAGCCTAGCCGATGAAAGTATTTGTATTGGACCGGCGGCAGTCTCAGACTCTTATCTGAACATTTCGGCAATTTTATCGGCAGCGGTATTAACCGGAGCGGAAGCCATCCATCCCGGCTACGGACTGCTTTCAGAAAACCCCAAGTTCGCTCGTTTGTGCACCCAATGCGGTATCGCTTTTGTTGGACCAAACTGGGAAATCATTCAGAAAATGGGCGACAAAGATCAGGCCCGCGCTACCATGGCCGCTGCTGGAGTACCAATTGTTCCCGGTACCGATATTTTAAACGATCCGGATGAGGCGCATCAAAGAGCTGATGAAATTGGCTATCCCCTGCTAGTCAAAGCCCGTTCTGGCGGTGGTGGCAAGGGAATCCGTTTGGTCGAACGATCTGAAGATTTTTTAAATGAGTATTCCCTGGCCAGACAAGAAGCGCAAAACGCTTTTAATGACGATGGGGTTTATCTGGAAAAGTTTTTAACCCGGGTAAAGCATATCGAAATTCAATTGCTTTGTGATCAGCATCAACATGTTGTTGCCTTAGGCGAACGGGAATGCTCCATTCAACGCAAAAATCAGAAATTACTGGAAGAAAGTCCTTCACCATCACTGACTCCGGAAATTCGCACTGCTATGATGGACGTTTCCCGTCAGGCCGCGCTGGCCATAGGTTATGAAAATGCCGGTACCATCGAATTTTTAATGGATATGCACGGCCATTTTTATTTTATGGAAATGAACACCCGATTGCAGGTTGAACATCCAATTACTGAAATGGTTACTGGAGTAGATATTGTCAAATGGCAGATCCGGATTGCCGCTGGATTGCCGCTGACATTTTCTCAGCAAGATGTGTACATTCATGGTCATGCCATCGAATGCCGAATCAATGCTGAAAATCCGCTACTGGATTTTAGACCCAACTGCGGAACCATTGAATTTCTGCATGTTCCCGGAGGACCCTGGGTTCGTTTTGATACCCTACTCTATCAAGGCTATTCGATTCCTCCGTATTACGATTCCATGGTTGGCAAGCTGATTGTCCATTCCAAAACCCGTGAGCTGACGATCCGGAAAATGAAGGCCGCCTTGTGCGAGCTGGTGATTGAAGGGATCGACCACACCAGCCAGGTACAATTAGATATTCTCAGTCATCCCTTATTTATTAAGGGCGACTATTATACAGATTTTATGGAAAATGAATTTGGTAAACCCTTATCCGAATAGAAATGGAGGTTTTAAATGCTAAGTAAAAGTCTATTTAAAAAACCCAAGAATGAACTTGAAGCCCAGCATCGGATCAAACGTAAAACAGACCCGGCCATTCCTTCGGAACTGTGCCGAAGCTGTCCATCCTGTAAACAATTGAGCTTCACGTCAGATTTAGAAAATAACTTCCACGTCTGCCCCAAATGCGGTCACCATTTTCGCATCAATGCCAGACAACGCCTAAATATGATTGTTGATCCGGATACTTTTGTCGAACAGCATCATGAGTTATCCTCATTCAATCGACTGGAATTTCCCGGATACGATGAAAAGCTGGAGCAGGCTACCCTGTTCAGTCACGAAAATGAAGGCGTTATCATTGGAACTGGAAAAATAGACAATCGGGAGGTGGCTCTATTTGTGATGGAAGCCACCTTTATGATGGGGAGCATGGGGCAGGTGGTGGGTGAAAAAATCACCCTGATCTTTGAATATGCCCGTTCGCATTGTCTTCCGGTGCTTGGCTATACCGTTTCCGGTGGGGCCCGAATGCAGGAAGGGATGTTGGCCCTGATGCAGATGGCTAAGACCAGCGGTGCGGTCAAACGTCACAGTGATGCCGGTCTGCTCTATCTTACCATCCTCACCGACCCGACCACCGGTGGTGTTACTGCCAGTTTTGCCATGGAAGGTGATATTATTTTGGCCGAACCCGAAGCTTTGATTGCCTTTGCCGGTCCCCGGGTTATTGAACAAACCATACGGCAGCGGTTACCAAAAGGATTTCAGCGGGCTGAATTTTTACTTGAAAAAGGATTTGTAGATGCGATTGTACCCCGTAGTATCCAAAAAGAAACGGTGAAGCGGCTATTGATCCTTCACGAAAACCCCAAAGGCGGTAATAAAAATGGAAGCATATAAACGTGTCGCACTAGCCCGGAAGAAAAGCCGTCCCACTGGTCAGGATTTCATCGATAATCTGTTCACCGATTTTATCGAACTGCACGGCGACCGCTGTTTTGGTGATGATCCCGCGATGATTACCGGCCTGGGATTTCTGATGGACTTGCCGGTTACCGTTATTGCCCAGGAACGGGGAAAAAATACTAAATCACGGGTCAAGCGAAATTTCGGATCTTCCCATCCCGAAGGCTACCGAAAAGCTCTGCGGCAGATGAAGCTGGCGGAGAAATTCAATCGTCCAATTGTCTGTCTGATCGATACCTCTGGCGCATTTTGTGGCATCGGTGCTGAAGAACGAGGGCAAGGGCATGCTATTGCTAAAAATCTGATGGAAATGATGAGCCTTACGGTACCAATCCTGTCCATTGTAATTGGCGAAGGTGGTAGTGGCGGTGCTCTGGCTTTAGGTGTGGCTGATGAGGTCTGGATGCTGGAAAATGCCATTTATTCAGTGATCTCTCCAGAAGGCTGTGCCACTATTCTCTGGAAGGATGCCTCAAAATCAAAAGAAGCAGCAAAGTGTCTAAAACTAACCGCTCAGGATTTGTATGAGCTCCAGGTTGTTGATAAAATTATTTCTGAAAACCATCGAGATTTTAAAAACGTCTATCGAGAACTGAAGATCGGTTTATATAAAAGCTTTCAAAAATATCAGGCTCTTGTTCCTGAACAATTGACGGAACACCGTTACCAACGCTTTCGTAAATATGGCGCGATTGAAACCCATTCCGAATAATTATTTAAAAACACGAGCAAACCAGAAAAAAGCAGATAAACTACCCATTGTTCTGCTTTTTTTTTATTTACCCAGAGCCAAAATAATGATATTATGAATCATCAGTAAAAATTTGTATAAAATTCAAAAAAGGAGATGATGCCATGACTGGAGATCGAATTAAATGCGAACTTGTTTATAGTAAAATGCTAACCGCTGTTGAAGACATCATGTTGGAAGAGTTTGATTTACCGGAGGGTTGCATTGATATTGGCATTTTTACCACCCAATACGATGGTGTCGGCTATTGCGCTGCCGATGAAGCCACCAAAACCTCGAATGTCGATGTTGTATACATTAAAACCCTTTACGGGTCCGGTGCTGGAATTAATGATGGTCAGGTTTTTGGTGTCATCACCGGACCCACCGTGTCTGACGTAGAAAGCGGACTTCGTTATATCCGGGACTATGCCGAAAACAAGGCCAGCGTCTACAGCGTCAATGACGATGACAGCAACCTAATTTATGCCCAGCTGGTACCCAAAATCGGCAAGTATTTTTCAAAAACCTATGACCTGCCAATCGGATCATCCATTGCGTTCCTCTTTGCCCCAGCTCTTGAAGGGATTGTCGGTATCGATGAAGCCTTAACGGTTGCCGATGTGGAAGTTGTGAAATTTTTTAGTCCCCCGACTAATTCAAATCTGAGCGGTGCCATCCTCACCGGTACCCAATCCAATTGCCGAACCGCTTGTGAAGCATTTAAAAACGCCATTATTGGCTGCGTGGAAGATCCAGTTGATTACTGATCCCCACCTTATATTAATACAAACAAAAGAACCGCCAGTTGACGGTTCTTTTGTTTGATCGGGATAAGTTTTAATAATAGTACATGGATTGCATCATTGAAGCAACAATGGCCACCACAATGCTAGAAAAAATGATGGCAAGAACAATGCCAATTCCCATAAAGATCAAGGTTGCCCAAGCAAAGTGTTTTTTTGTGGTACTAGTTTTGGAATCAACACTCCAGATAATCAGCATCACAATATTGACGATTGGTATGTACAGCAACAGCAGCGTCAGCATCCAGTCACCCAGGGTCATGGGCACTTCGGAATTTTCCGAGGCCGCCTGACGTTCCGGTGGAGCCTGATATTGTGACGAGGTCTGAGCAGGATCTGGAGTGGTTATGATCGTTTCCGAGACAATGATTTCTTCCTCAACAATACCATCAGCAATGATTTCATCCTCGACAATTTCGTGAGATAAGATTTCTTCATTTGAGATTTCACCAGGAATTTCTTTTCCGGTAACATCCTGAGAAATATTTTCATTATCGAAAACACCTGCCGTGAAATCTTCTATCTCACTGGTATTTTCCTTCAACACATTTCCACAATTACTACACACTGCATCATCTGCACCGATACCGGCATAACATTTTGGACAATACTTTGCCATTGCGCTCACATCCTTTTTATTTTATTTTATCATAAAAACAGAATGATTTCAAAATATAATTTAGGATACAACTTCAATTTTCTTAATTACCTGATCTTCACGCGGTTTATCTGATCGATCCCGATCAACCACAACGATCGCGTCCGCTGTTTCTATTCCCGAAATCACCCTACCGAAAGCCGCATATTGACCATCTAAAAATGGTGCATCATCGACCATGATAAAAAACTGGGAGCCGGCAGAATCTGGCATCCCGGAACGAGCCATTGATATTATACCTTTCACATGCTTCAGATCATTCACGACACCATTGCCAGAAAATTCACCTTTAATCGTGTGTCCCGGACCACCCATACCACTGCCCTGAGGGCATCCGCCTTGAATCATAAAGCCAGGAATGACCCGATGAAAGATCAATCCATTATAGAAGCCATCATTGACTAAGGTTAAAAAGTTTTCAACAGTTATTGGAGCAACTTCGGGATAGAGTTCCACTTCCATAGTCTGGCCATTTTCCATTTCAATTTTTACAATCGGATTTGCTGTTTCTGACATTATTTCCTCCAAATATTTCTTATAATTTTTACTTCAATGTAGTATACACCAAAAGAAATAAAATGAAAAGCAGTTCTCAAATATCTTAAGATATTTGAGAACTGTGTCTTTAAACAGCGTAGTTATATTCCCCAGTACTCTGGTCTAGACCATAAAAATCGGCATAGCTCAAATCAAAGACATCTTTGTTTTTACTGGAAACATCAATTTTATTCTTAATCAGGTATTGCCAGAATCCTGTTCCTCCGATATTTCCCTGGATTATGACCCCCTGAACGACGCCCTTTTTCATGACAATTTTCTGGTAATTATTGCGGTCTTCCCGTATGAAGATATCGCAATTTTCTTCGACCTCCGGGTTGATGTTCCCCAAGGATAGGGTCGTGAGCCCAAAGAAATTAACTGTATTTTTAAGGGCATAGCGATCTTCATACAAGAGTTTTTCACCCAGCATGTTGATTGCGGCAATCCGTCCCTGTTTCATGGCATTAGGCCAGATCCCGGCAATTCCTGTGACATCTCCGGCGGCATAAATATCGTCGATATTCGTCTTAAGATCATCCCCTACTAAAATGGCATGGTCAGTTGTAATACCAGATCCCTCGGTAAAGTTAAAAGCAGGTCGTACTCCGGCCGCAATAACAATGACATCAGCAGGAATCGCTTTTCCGCTGGCAAGATGGATGGTTTTTCCCCGACCAACCTCGTCAACATCGACTAAAACCACCTTATCCGCTAAAACAAACTCAGTCCCGTTTTTTTCAAACAGCTGTTGGTACGCCTCGGCCGATTTTTGATCAAGCTGTAAACTCATCACAGACTGCGTCATTTCGATAACGGTTACCTTTAAACCCCGCGCGAGCAACGCTACTGCGGCGTCCATACCAACCAGACCAGCACCGATAACGACGGCATTTCGAGCTGTATTACACTCGCTATCTAACAACTGGGCATCTTTTAAATCACGAAACCCATAGACGTTTTTTGACTCCCGGAGTCCCGGGATCGGTGGGATGAAATAGGAAGCTCCGGTGGCAATTAGCAGCTTGTCATAGTTGATATCCCGATTGTCATGGGTTTTTACCGTCTTTTTCTGAGCATCCAGCCCAATCACGGTGGTGTTACTAAGCCAGGTTATCCCATTTTTTTCAAAGAAGTCTTCAACAATAAAACTGATCCCTTTGGCATCTCTTTCATGACCCAAAAATTTATGAAGCATACAACGTGAGTGAACGCTGTCTTCTTTAGAAATAATCACCACTTCGGTAACTGGTTCTGAGGCTTTGATTGTTTTAGCTGCACTGATTCCGGCTGCGCTGGCGCCGATAATAACGATTTTCATAGGCTTACCTCTTTCACTTCGATGGCTTTCTTGGGACAGGCTTTGACACAGCTGGGTCCGTCCGGTTTATCGTCACAGAAATCACATTTAATGACCTTGGTTCGGGTTTTACTATCTGGTTTTAAAACGCCATAGGGACAGTTCATCACGCACATATAGCAAGCCGCACATTTGCTTTCATCATACTGTACATGTCCGGTTACGGGATCTTTTTCCAGGGCGCCGCTCATACAGGACAGCACACATTCCGGCTCATCACAGTGTCGGCAGAAAATTGGCAGATATCCCTTTTGGGTGTCAAACTTAATAAAATTACGGGTCTCAGCATCAGGACTTTGCATGTTTACGGTGTAAAAATTACTACCTTCCTCATGGGCACTGATACAGGCGATGTTGCAGTTAAGACAACCATCGCATTTTTCGCGATCAATGATGATTCGTTTCATAGATTACACCTCCTTAGATGTTTAATTCCTTGCGTTTCTTTTCAATGATCGCATCGAGCGTTTCGGCTGCTGATTTAGCATTGTCATCAATGATCAGTTGTCCGCCGGTCAAATTCAGCATATCCTGGGTGAACACCTGAACCGCCACTGGGCTTCCGGTAACAAACGGTGGCAATCCTAAATGAAGCGGTAGTCCCAGCGCTAAACCAAAGGCACCATCGGCCAGAGCTTGTTCTTCTAACCATTGTGGTGCTGATAAAACCAGTGGTAATTGCGGTAAATCAACTCCGATGGCTTCAGCCAGTTCAGTGGCAACAAGTTCTAGACGGCCAATTGCCAGACATGGACCGAAGTTTAAGACTGGCGGAATCCCTAAACTTTCACAGACAGCTCGCAGTTTTGGTCCAGCCAGAGATGCCGCTGAAGGTGACATCAAGCCAACATTTTCTAACCCACCAGATGAACAGCCCGCTGATAAAACCAGAATATCTTTAGCAATCAATTCTTTGACCAGGTTAACTGTCAGCACATCATGGCCGCCAGCAGTTAAACTTGAACAGCCTACAACACCAGCAATCCCTTTTATTTCACCTTTGACAATTAGGTCGATGAGTGGTTTCCAGGTTCCTCCCAGGAATGATTTAAGGGAACCCTCACTGACACCAGTTAAAGTATCATCGTTTCCGTGGTCAGCAGCCATGTTCAGAGCAATAACTCCTCGTCTAGCCTGATAGGCAGCGATCACTAAATCAATGATCTCATTGCTCTGGGTTTCTTTTTCTTCAAAAATAAAAGGCTTCATTTCGGCATTAGCTTTTTTCGCAACATCATCAAGACAGATCTGCTTGATTTTTAATTCATCACAGATCGGTTCGATCCCCGGCAAGGTACAATTAAACTCTGATAATACCACATCAATCGCGCCAGTGGCTAGAATCGCTTCGCTGGTAAAATTATTACCGGCATGACCGTTAAAGACTTCTTGATAATGCTCACCACGCAACTGCAGGTCCTGACCAACACAGGTACATCCGACCAATTTAAACCCTTTGGCACCCACTGCTTTAGCTTTTTTTATGACATCATCCTGAATCAATCGATCTTGTAAGTATGAAAATAAGGAATGCTGATGGCCAGTGATCATGATATTAATATAATCGGTATCAATAACCCGTAAACCCACTGGCGCCAGACGGATGGAAGGTTCCCCAAGCATCACGTCATTTAGCAGATTGGTCAGCGTTAAACCATAAAGACCAGTAGAAATACCTAATTTTAAACAATTCAGATACATATCGACGGGGTCCGAATTTAAATTGGTGGATGTTTTAACAACACCGGCAAATACTTCGGATTTCGCTCCCCCCGGTAGTATCCCCAGTTCTTTCCAACGATCGAAACGTGGTTTATAGGCCATTTTTTCAACCAGTTCCATTTTTATGTAGTCGGGTTTATATAAATCAGCTAAGACCATATCGGCAATTTTTTCGGCACGAGCATATTCATCAGCTTCATCCACTTCAAATATATCTGCCAGCTTCGCTAACGCCAACTTGCCTTTTAATACCCCTTTGCTGGCTGCAGTCTTCTTGAGCATCAGCGCAGTATTTTCGACAATATGAATATAACATCCGGAACCAGCAGAAACTGCTCTCAAAAAGTTTCTGGCAACTATGGTATCGGCGGTGGCACCACAAACGCCTTTTGGTCCGTCGGGTGTGATTCGACATGGTCCATTAGAACAGAGACGGCAACAGATTCCCTGTAGACCGAAGCCACATTTGACACTTTGTCCTTCCATCCGGTGATGGGATGTGTCGACGCTGAGATTGGAAATAAACGTCTCCAGCTTTTGATCAGCACTTGCACAGGTTTTACAGCTAAAATTTGAATTCATATGAAACCCTCCAATAATTTATTCTTTAGATATTTGTATAAGCAACTGATCTTAAATTAAATAATATCTTTAAAAGAATCACTCCTATTAAGATCATGTCTAAATTATAGAACTGGAATAAATACTTGTCAATAATCATTCATGATAAATATTTGTCATTCTGAATAATCTCAAAAAATTCAAAAGCCTGATGTTTTGGCATCAGGCTTTCTAGATGTAAAAATTTATACTTTTTTGATTGCATATAAAAGCAACTTGAAATAATCTCAAGCAAAAAGCGATACTTCCATGCGGTTCAGAGAAACATCTTCCGGCAACTTATTCTTAAAATAATCTGCTAGCAGAATTTCTAGTTCGGGGTCATAGTAATCGCAGATACCATTGTTTTCCTTGTTGTATATATGTACATGAAACTGTGTGTTTGCATCAAAACGCATCACTTCCTGATTATCCTTCAATTTTAGAATCAGGCCTTTTTCTGAGAATGTTTCCAATATATTATAAATTGTTCCTACTGACATTACATATCCTTGGTTTTCAAGGGCATCCATCAACATATCTGCACTGGGATGAGATGTCATTTCTGACAACACCTTTAACACACTAATTCGTTGTGGTGTGGCTTTTAAACCTACGTTACGGATCATGTCTGTATACATTTGTATTTTTTTACTTTTCATGATTAAGAATAACTCCTAACTAATAATTTGTGTTTTAATTATAGTATGATTATTCCAAATTGTCAAACTTCTTTTGATTTTTTTAATAAAAAAGTGTTCGCTTAATCATTATCTTAAACTTACACACCATTGTCTTTAGACAATCCTGTTAGAAGATAAGTGGTTCTTGAACACTTCGTTTTTTAATTTATTTGTTTAATTACCCTGATCCTGCCGCAGACTATAAATCTTCTCCATACAATGCTTGAATAATATTTTTTGCCGGTTTACTGATGACTTCATAATAAATTTCATTACCCGTTCGGAAGCCTTTAACAATTCCCGCATTCTTCAATTTTGACAAATGCTGAGAAACACCTGACTGAGATACTTCAAGACATTCTTCCATATAAGAAACATTACATCGTCCATTTGCAATCAGTCCTTTTGTAATGCAAAGCCGCACTGGATGGCCTAGTGCTTTAAGAATATCTGCTGTTATCTCGTGGTCTTTTAAGTCCATTTCCATGATAATTTCTCCTTGTGTTAATATTTATATCTACTATCCGCTTTTAGTTGCTAATTGGTTACACATTAACACATTCTAATACCTTAATCAAGAGAATAGTTTAGTTATTTTCTAATTATCTCGATAATCATAAAATAAAAGCACAAAAATATCCAGTCTTAACAACTGGACATTTTTATATACATATTATAAATATTACTTATTTTTCAGTATTTTGTATAGTAATCGATACAAAGTCATTGCTTCTTCTTCTGTGATTGGCAGACATTGCTTGATTTTCTCCGGAATCTCACTGGCCGACTCTTTTAGTTTTGCTCCTTCCGGAGTCAGCTTAATGATAACATTGCGCTCATCATTCGAATCTCGATTTCGCTCAATCAAACCAGCTGATTCCAATCGTTTAAGTAACGGTGTTAATGTCCCTGAATCAAGATATAAATATTCTCCCAAGGTTTTAACATTGATCGTTTTGTGTTCCCACAAGACCATCATGGCAATGTATTGGGTATAGGTCAAGCCTATTTCTTCTAAATAGGGTTTATAGCGTTTCACCACCTCTTTAGCGGTGGCGTATAGTGGAAAGCACAATTGGTTTTCCAGTTTAAGTTGTTCATTATCCAAGTCAATCACTCCTTTGAAAAGTTAGTTAGTTCATTATACCTCAC
The DNA here is from genome assembly GCF_047456275.1 of Acetobacterium carbinolicum. Lineage (GTDB taxonomy): Bacteria > Bacillota > Clostridia > Eubacteriales > Eubacteriaceae > Acetobacterium > Acetobacterium carbinolicum. The sequence goes on along the minus strand of NZ_CP173357.1, from coordinate 1,951,038 downwards.
AATTTCATTGCAGGCAATTTTTCTAGTGAAAGACTATTCTCCTAGCAATTTCTTAATGTCATTTTCAATTTTTTCAGGAGTGTCAGTTGGGGCAAATCGTTTAACCACATCTCCCTTTTTATTAATTAAAAACTTAGTGAAATTCCATTTAATATTTGAACCCAGCATCCCACCTTTTTCCTTCTTTAGGTAGGTAAAAAGTGGATCAGCGTTTTCTCCATTAACGTCTATTTTGTGAAAAATTTTAAATGTTACACCAAAACGTGTTTCGCAAAAACTTTTTATTTCACCATCGGTACCTGGAGCCTGGTTTGCAAATTGATTACAAGGAAAATCAAGAATTTCAAAACCTTGTTCCTTATATTTATCATAAAGATCCTGGAGGCCCTCATATTGCGGAGTAAGACCGCATCCCGTGGCTGTATTCACGATCAACAAAACTTTACCTTTATAATCTTTCATTGATACATCCACACCAGTGGTGTCTTTTACTGTAAAATCATATATCATATCATTTCTCCTTTGCGTTATTTAATTGTACACTATTATTATACCGCGCAATTTAAAACCGTCAAGAGTTTTCGAAGTTTCTTAAATATTATTAATTTTCTACTACTTTAAGTGATTTCACTGCCAAAAATAGGGAAATACCAAGAAAAGCGCTTAATACCATCACACTAATAAGCCAATCTCGATTGTTTCCAAGAAGCCCACTGCGAAGTCCATTAAGTAACCACTGATAGGGATTCACTAAAATGATCATTTTGACCCAAGCTGGCGTAGCATCCAACGAATAGAAAGCGTCACTACCTAGCAACAAGGGCATCGTAATTAGATTAGAGACAATACTAGTTTGCGCATCAGTTTTACATAGCCCGGAGACGAAGAAACTTAGAAAAATATACCCAATTGCACCTAACATGCAGATTATCCCCATCTTTATCACATTGAGAATGCTTAGCTCAAGATGAAAGAAGGCGGTACCAACAAACAAAACCAGCATCGCGCAGATCATTGAAACCAGCGTCCAGGCTCCTGAAACACTGATGACATAACGAGATAAGGGCATAGGTGTTACTTTCAATAATTGATAAACACCTCGTCTTCTTTGGCTAAGCAGTGAAAACACCGTAGTAGTAAAAGAGTAAAATAAAATACCCATCGCCATCATACCGGTTGTGATTCTAATAGAATAGTCGATGTTACCGACGAGTGAACCTAATATAAGCATTCCACCAATTGGCAAAAGAATAGACCAAAACAGTAAAAACGGTTCACGTGCTGCAGATTTGAGCGAAAGGTTGAAGATTGTATTCATTTTTTTCTCCTTAATTCTTTTCAGTAAGTTTTAAATAAAGCATTTCCAAATTATTAACCTGGTGTTTTTTGATCAACTCTTCTGGCTTTCCCTGATCCATTATTTTTCCATGGTTCATAAAAATCAGACGATCCGCTAATTTTTCTACTTCCTCCATATCATGAGAAGAAAAAAGCACAGATTGGTTATTCTTTGCCAAGCCATGAATCATTTCCTTTATTTCGTACCGTGAGCGGGGATCCAACCCGGCAGTCGGTTCATCCAAAACGATCAATTCAGGGTGATGAACTGTAGTAACACCGATGGCCAGCCTTTTCTGCTGACCGATGGAGAGCTTAACTGCCGGGGTTTTTCCAGTATCCTCTAAATGACAGTCAACCAGTTTATTTTTCATTTCCTCATCACTCAGATTAGTGTGATACAAAGCTCCGAATAGTCTGAGGTTTTCCTCTGCAGAGTATCCCTCAAAAAAAGGGGTGCTTTGAAGTTGGGTGCCAATATACGCTTTATAATCATCTCGCCAATAAGATATTGAACCTGCATCAGGTGGTAATATACCCAGCAACATGGCGATTGTAGTTGATTTCCCCACCCCATTGGGGCCAACCAGAGCTAAAATTTCACCTTGCTTGATTTCGAAATCAATTCCCTGAATAACCTTTTTGCTTTTAAAACTTTTAAACAATTTTTTTCCTTCAATCAAATTCATCAATCTCTCCTTACTTAACTTTGTATACTCTCTATTGAGTATGCGGCTATTTTTTTCTCCCTCTACATGAGGGAGAAATTTTTACTTGTTTATTTCCTGGGCTTCCAGTAATTTTATGGCATTTTCAACAAAAGATCTTTGTTGGTTGACAATCGCATACATATTGTCAAAGATCAGTTTCGTCATTGGGGGTATATTCTGATGCATGGCGATATTTTTGAGACGGTACCCACTCTCAAGTGCATCATATTCTTTTTTCAACGCGACTAATTGATTATTAAGTGCTGCCAAAGCTTTTTCGCGGGGTATTTTTTCAATGAACGACAAACCGGAGTAGATGGTTGATGGATAACTAACGGATGAGTTCTCCAAAGTGTTTTCCACCAATTGGGCTAAATGTTCTCTTCCCGTTACGGTTATTTTGTAAATCGCCTTTTGCCGATGTCCAGTTTGTTCAATGCTTTCAACAGCGACCAGCCCTTCCTTTTCCATTTTCTTTAAAGCGTGATAAATGGAGCCAATAAGCACACCACCCCAACGTTCTGCATCAGATATTCGCAGCATCTGCTGAATATCATAGCCAGACATCGGTTGTACATCAAGTAGTCCCAAAACAAGCACGCGTGTCAATTCGTACACCTCCTATACTCTATGTTGAGTATTTTACATTGATTGTATTATCTTGTCAAGTCCTGATTAATTATTCTCTAAATTATTAGTAACACTACGGATATTGTGCAGACTGTTTTTAATTTCCGCTTTAGAACAGACATGGACGCTGCGTGGAAGGTAATTAAAAAACTCTCTAAAAATAGTCACTATTCCTATTTCATTGATGATGAGTTTCAGAATACTCTTGTTCCTCTCATTAAACAGGATAAATTCGACCTGTTCATCATTGACCAGATAACGGATGCTTAGATTTCCAGCACCAGAAATCAGGCCATTTCTCATCACAAAATAATCAGAAAAGTTGGCACCGCCTTTTTCCTGAAATTTGAATTGATTAACGCTGTCATCTTTATTACCTTGCTTGAACGTTTTGTCAAGGAGATGTTCTAGCTGATCAAAAGCGATGTATTTCTCTGTAGTATTATTTTTTTTAATTTTCTCAAAGGAAGGCAACAGGCAATCTGTTCACTCCATCAATTCTTTTTTAGCAAACGATGTACATTTACTGAGAATGAATCGAGCTTTTCTTCGGTAATAATCAATTATTTCCAGGTCTTCATAAATGATGGCACTTTCGAAATCCCGATCAATGGTAATCACCTGTTTAGACGTGATAAAATAATTAGGAACAATAATGCTGATATCATCATAAATTTTAGTTCCGGAATAAAAATAATAAGGCTCATAATCAATGTTTTCAAGGCTTTTTAATATAAGAACCCTTTTTAAAATATCAAGATTATTACCAAGATTCTTTTTATTAACTAAAGGAATGATATTTTGTACTTGTCCGCCTTTATTTTGCCTACTTGCGCGTATGATCAATTCATAGAGAAAATAATGTTTAAAATTTATCGACATAATCACATTGCCATCTGTTCGTCTTTCCATTTCTTCCATAAAACAGCTGCGGATGATTCCTTCAATTTTTAGCTGTCCCTTGATAATCCGAGCTTTTTCAGAAGTTAGTTGGTTCTTTACCAGAAACTCCTCCGATTCTATCCAGCTTTTTTCCTGAATAATATGATTATTGATTTCACTGTATAGAGAAAAAATATCATGACTGTTTATCATATTTTCATGATCATCATATTCTTTCTCATAGAGTGCGTATAACTGCTTTTTTTTATCCTTGTTTAAGTTTAGAGCGATCATTATCTTTCGAAGGTCTTCTAAATTTAGTTTTCGCCTTCCGGACAAAAAATGCTGAAATGTTGAGCGATCTACACCAATCTCTTTAGCAAGTGAAAAATTAGTCACATTCTTTTCTTTAATCAGATCTCGTAACAAAGTACCGATTTCCTGGCTCATATTATCCCTCTCTAACATTTCAGAGTTTTTTCGCGATCTATCAAAGTATCAAAGGACTAAATCATTTATTGTTATTCTTATAGCAAATCTTGTCCTTGTACCATTTTTAATGAGTTGCTACTATTTTAACCTAGCGATTTAAAATAATCAATATCAGCAATCAATAATCATGTTTATTTCATTACTTCAATGACTGTATCTTTTTTTTGCAAAAAAAGCGCGCATCAGCCAAGGGGGCGGCGCGCGCAGTTGTGATTTAATCTTATTAACAGCATATTGCTTTATTCATTTTATCTTGACAGAACATCAACTTAGTTAAATATAATCTATCGATTTTTGTCTTTCCAGTTGTCTTTGTGCGGTTTTTATTACATCTTCAATATTGTCGATCTCATCATACTTAGTATAAAATCCAAAGGAAACCGATAATTTTATGGATTGAACTTTAACCTCATCCATATTCTTTTTAAATCGTTCTAACGCTCGTTCAACCTTAGCACCTTCAGTTCGTGGCATCAATACAACAAATTCATCACCTTCGTAACGGGCAACAACATCATCTCCCCGAACACCGTATTTAAGCACCTGAACCGCTTTTCTCATTAGAATATCGCCTACTGCGTGACCATACTCATTATTGACTTTGGACATCCCATTAATGTTCATAAAAATGATTGATAATGGGTAATACTGATTATTATCCATTCGCTCAAGTTCTTTTTCATAGAATCTACGATTGTATACGCCAGTTAGTTGGTCATAAAAAGAAAGTGATTCCATATCCTGATCCAGACTATTTTTTTCATTTAGCATATCTTTTATGAAATTCTTGTTTTCTGTCACATCCTGAATAAAACAAACAATACCGATAATCTCACCATTGCTCTTTTTGATTGGAGCCCAATGATTTTTCCCCACAACTACACTTTCATTTTCACCCACGTATTCTTCAATAGATGAAAATTGTTCACCTGCCAGAACCCGATCAAAAAAAGCCTTTAAATTCTCACGTTCTTCAGAGTTATCGATGATGTCTAAAATTCTTGTGCCAATGGTGATGTCAGCCCCCCATTGTTCCTTCGCCATTGCTTTATGTCGATTATTGAAACTCAAGTATCGGTATTCCCGATCCAGTCCAAACACCAGAAAATCATGAGTGGTTTCAAGAATGGTCTTCAGCAGACTATTTGCCAGCTCCAACTTTTCAGTCAAAGCTAGCACAGCCTCTTCAAATGATTGTTCTTCAAGCTTTTTTCGATTATCTTCATTCATTGTATCAATATTAACTACGCTCATATTTTTACTCACTAAGCCTCAACCTCCAAAATTATTTTAATCTTAGATTCAATCAATTTGTATCCCGACTAAGCAGGGTACACTTTATAATTGTAACATTTCCATGTATCAGATTCTACTTTTTTCTGTTATATTTTATTAATCTTTTACCAGTAAAAATTCTGTCTGGCGGATTTGAGGTATCTCGATCTTAGAAATATGCAAAAATTCGCGACGCTCAGTTTATAAGATCTTGATACCTTCAGGCAATCCGACTGAAAAACCAGGTTGCTTGAGTAATTGTTTGTTTGTTTGTTCAATCTCAGTTAGTGCCTCGCACCCAAAGAAAGCATACTCTCCCAACGTCTCCAGTTCTTTAGGCAGGCGAACTTTTGTTAGACTTCGACATCCATAAAAACAGCTAATGCCAATGTGTTTGATTTGATCTGGAAGGCTGATTTGCTTTAATTTTTCACAATCCTTAAAAACATGACTTCCTAATATTTCCAACTGACAATTTTCTTGAAACGCGATCGTTTCCATTGTTCGGCAACCAAGAAACGCGGCTTCTTCAATTTCAATTAGTGAGTCTGGAAGCCTCAACTCTACCATTGATACGCATCCTTCAAACGTGGAAGTTCCAATCACTTCCAACACCTTACACGTATCGAGATTTATATTTTCAAGTTTTTCGCAACCGTAAAACGCAAATCCTTCAATGAATTTTAGGGAGTTAGGAAAGCTGACCTTCTCCAGTTGAGTGCATTTATAAAACATACTTCGCTTAATTGTGTCAACCCCCTCAGGAATGTACACAGACTTTATCCCATTGTCATGCCGGTATCCGTGGTTTGCAGCCGCCTGAAATTCTGCTGCATCTTTAAAACGCAATTCACTTTTTTCAATATTATTATCAAGTAGCTCGGACTCACTTCCAAAATTTAGACCTGTTGTCTTTGGAAAAATGGGTTCGACGACATTTTCTGCCATATTTGCGACCTGTGTTGTTGGCTCAAAATCCGGGCCATTCTCTGATTCAGTCTTTTCTTGCCGCTCCATAAAAGAAAGTTCACCCGACGTTGCTTTAAATGTTTGATTCATTTTTTCAAATGCGTTTTTTTTCTGTTCCAATGCCTCAGTTGCCATTGACAATTCATTTTTAATTGTGGCCAGTTCTTCACCAAATGGGCGTTGCTCCTCGATTTGGGTTTGCTGCACTGACACAACTACTTCTTTATCAGTAATAGAACTTTGTTGTCCATCACTAAGAAGTTGGCGTTCCTCCTTAGACCCACTTATTTTATTTCGTAGTGTTTGTAATTCCGTTTCAGCCATATCAATATTTAACTTAACTGAATGTAACTTATTTCTGGAAACTTCCAGTTCCAACTGAGTATTTTCAAACTCTGACTTTAGATCTGACAACTTTGTTCTAGTCACTTCGATTTCGTCGGTGATCAAAGTCAAGAGACGCTGTTCAGATTGCGAATTCGCACTCTCTAGCATAAAACCACTCCGTTCTGTTTCCACCTTCAGGTCCGCTTTTTTTTCAAAAATAACCAGATAAAAATCATCGTCTTGTCCCTTTAACGCCTTTTTTAGAAGCGGTATTACTCGGATTAAGACACTCATGGTTTCACCATTTCGTTTAATCTGGATAATAGCAGAACTTGATGTCGTCTGCCGGGTTATTGCCAGATGCAAGGTTTTATTTAAATCACGACGCAATTTTTGCCGGGCCATTTTCAGAATATTGGTTGCACCGGAATAACCTTGCGCAGGTTCCAGAAAAAGCCCGGTATGTCCATAAACATAGCGAATATTCCCGATCTTATCAACCAACACTCCTGATGCACCATAAACTTTAAGCAGCGCTTCATGCGTGAGTTCCAAAACCGTTTTCTTTTTTGGCTTGACACTCCGGTCAATCGCCAGATAAGACGGCCAATCCATCCTTTCCGATTGAGGCAAAAGATGATTTTTTAAACGATATCTTTTTTTTATCTGATTTCCAGTTTCCGTTTTTATTAGATCTTCCATTAAGCCATTTCTCCTTCTGGTTAATTATCATGTTTTTATACCGCTAAAACTTAATACGGCTTTTGATACACAGCAGGCACAATAAATTTATAATTCGTCTGTTTAAGATTAAGTGATTCTGCGTGACCGATGAATAAATACCCCCCTGGTTCTGTATAATTGTACATTTTCTCAACCAGTCGATCCTTTGTCGCCTGATCAAAATATATCATGACATTTCTACAAAATATAACATCAAATTTCTTCTTAAAAACAAAGTTGGGGGTCATCAGGTTAAACCGTCGAAAAATGACTTCTTTTTTGATTTCATCCACCACCACCATTTGACTGCTATCATAGTTCTTGAAATACCTTAATTTCCAGTTAGGTGGCAACACCTGAAGACGCTCTTTATCATAGATCCCTTTTTTAGCTACATCCAATACCTTATTTGAAATGTCCGTAGCCAGTAGCTTTTTGTCCCAGTGATGGGCACTTGATCCAAAATAGTCAGCCATAAGCATTGCCAAAGTATAGGGCTCTTCGCCCGTAGAACTGGCTGCACACCAAAGCCGAATATCGCGGTTGTTCTGTTCTTCTTTTTTTATCTTCAAATTGGGCAGCACCGTATTTTTAAAATACTCAAAGTGCTCTGGTTCTCTCATAAAAAAAGTATGGTTTGTTGAGACCTTATCGATTAACACTGAACTGGCTTCACCCGTTTTATCAGAAATCAAATAATGATAATAGTCTGTAAAGCTATCAAACCCCAACTCGACAAGTAGCTTGTGAAGCCGACCCATAAGTAGGAGTTGTTTTTCTTTCTTTAGCTCGATGCCATATTCACAATGAATATATTCCGTTAACATAGCAAATTCTTTTTCGGTGATTTGAATCATTTTTCACATCCTCTATCCTGTTTTCATTGTTTCTCCCCTTGCCTTTCTGACAGACTAACAGGCGAAACCTTAAACTAGTTTACCCCAGCCAGCGGCTAAAGTAAATACTGAATTTCATAGGAGATACCCACGCTTTGTCGGAATTAAGAGTCGATTTACACCAGCAAATTCGCTAATTTAAAAATTTTCTTGTCAGTCAAGAAGAAAAAGTCTATAATGGAATAAATCTTATTTAGAATGGAGAACAATTATGGCTATTGTATGGACACCAGCATTATCAGTTGGTGTAGAAAACATTGATGCACAACATAAAATTTGGTTTGAAAAAGCGGATCAACTTTTTGAAGCCGGAAAAACCGGAAAATCCAAGGAAGTTATTGCTCAGATGTTTGATTTTCTTGATGATTATACCAAACAACATTTTAAAGATGAAGAAGCCTATATGACCAAAATAAAATATCCGGGCATCGATGAACAAAAAAAATTACATCATGGATTTATCGAAGAATTAGCTAAACTCAAAAAGGATTTCAACGAATCCGGAGGAAACGTTACCTTGATAATCAGTGCTAACCAGATGATTGTAAATTGGCTGACTAAACATATTTCAAACGTTGATAAAAAAATTGGTGCTTATGCTAAAACCTTATAAAAATCAAACCGCAGTCTCTTCTGAGATTACGGTTTTTTTCTTGATCAGGTTGATAAAAAGATAATCTCCTCCTGATTTAAAGCCGCTCTTCTATGAATCCGATTTTTCCTAGCACTTCAGTCAATTTTGCAATATCTAGGGGTTTTGATGCATAGGCATTGCAGCCAAAATCAAAAGCTGACTGGACCGTCAGGATTTCCCCCAATACGGTAGTCATGACTATTTTACACTTTTCATTATCGTTAACACCATTTTGTTTTTCCAAATCGCGGATGGTTTTTAGCACCTGAATCCCATCAATTTTAGGCATCATCACATCAAGGCAGATCAGATCATAAGGTACGCCTTCTTTCGTCGCTAAAAGATAGGCATCGATAGCTTCAAGGCCATCCACTACCAAATCGCAATCTCCGTATCGGTTCATGAATTTAGATAAAAATTTTCGGCTGATCAAATCATCTTCTACAATTAGAATTCGCTTCATCTCATACACTCCTCCTTACGTTAGCACATGCATCCGCCAGATTTCTCTGATCTGCTCTAAATATCCCGACACCTTTTCTAATCGCTCCTTTCTGATTTCCAACTCTATTTTAAAAACAAGGTTTTTTAATACCTCGATATTCATTTCTTCAAATATTCCTTTTAATTGATGGGCAATGACTTCCATCAGGATCAGGTTTTCCTGCGCCAACAGCCGCTCAAGACTTTCAATCTTTTGAGTCACTTCCCACTTTTCTTTTTCGCCCGGAGTTAAATGCTCTGTCGAATTAGATTTGCTGATATTCCACTCTTTCTCGTAATAGCTACCTAAATTTACTACAGATCGCTTTGGGGCGGTTACTTTCAAATGGCCAAGGTATTTTTTTAAGAGCTGCTGCATTTGGTGTCGATCCAATGGTTTAGACAAATAGTCATCCATTCCACTTGCTTTAAAAATAGCTTCATCTCCTTTTAGCGCAAAGGCAGTTAAAGCAACTATTGGCGTTTCTCGATTAAGAGACTCTTCCAGTTCATTGGGCTTAAAATAGGGCTCTGTTGTTGTTTCCGTCCCTCGAATCAACTTGGTCGCTTTAATTCCATCCATTACAGGCATCTGCCCATCCATAAAAATAATATCATAATTATTTTTCGAAGCCGCTTTTACACCCTCAACACCGTTCCCCGCCACATCAACCACAGCACCGAAACTTTCAAGCATTTTTGCAATCACGATTTGATTGACCTGATCATCTTCAACGAGCAAAATCCGACTTCCCGCGAAACTATCCTCCCCATCCGTTTCGACGTCTGTTTCACCGGATTTTTTGGTGATGATCATCGGTAGAATAACGGAAAAGGTGCTCCCTACTCCGAGCTGACTGATGAACCTTACCTCTCCCCCCATCATCTCCAGGAGTTGCTTTGTAATCACCAGGCCTAATCCTGTTCCGCCATATTCCCGGGTATAGGAGCCATCAATCTGAGTAAAGCTCTGAAACAGCATCGGATAGTCTTTTTCATCGATTCCTATCCCGGTATCAGCTATCGTGATTTTCTGGACAATTTGATCCGTTTTACCCGGCAACGGTTCTTGGCTGACTGTGATTGTAACTGATCCTTGATTAGTGAATTTTATGGCATTGCTGATCAAATTATTTAAAATTTGTTTGAGTCGCATGCTGTCACTGATAACAAAATTTGAGATAATGTTCTCATAATTGACGGTCAAATCCAGGTATTTTTCAAGGGCATGTTTTTTGTGCGTTTTGACTGTCGATTCAACAAAAGACATTAAATTAAAACTCATTGGATTAATCATCAATTTTCCAGCTTCAATTTTTGCAAAATCTAAAATATCATTGATAATCGCAATCAGCGACGCCACACATCCTTTGGCAGTTCTCAGATTATCCTTTTGTTCCTCAGAAAGGGGTTCTAAAGCAGTGAGATCAATCATCCCGACAATGCCATTAAGTGGCGTCCGAATTTCATGGCTCATATTTGCTAAAAACTCGCTCTTGGCCCGATTGGCTTCTTCCGATCGTTCAATTGCTTGTTTAAGTTTAATTTCGGTTTTTTTCTTTTGATCAACATCTGAAGCAAGAACCGCCACATAACCAGATTCCGGACTGTATATTGAGCCTTCCACCCATTTTTCAAGGCGAATCATATAATACTCTTCAAGAGGTATATTTTCGCCATGGGTGAGAACCTCTCGGAATCTTTTAAAAAGTCCCAAGCTTTCTTTGGTTTCAAGAAATCCCATTTCTGACAATTTGTGGCCGATTACCTCATCCCGATTGACACCAAACAATTCTTCAGTTGCCAGATTCATCTCCACCAGTTCCGCATCAATTAGGTTTCGGTCATTGTCGTAAAGGGCTTTAAAGTATGAGATGCTACTGTCCATGTATTTAAACAGCGAAAAATATTTTTTCTGACTCTTAGTAAAAAGCTCTTCTGCAAAACGTTCATCGTGAATGTCTAAAAATAACCCAATCATCCCTGCATATTCTTGATTTTTATCGTAAAAAGGCCGTCCCATGCCTCGAAAGATACGATAGGTATTGTTTGGTGCTAATAGTTCTAGTTCGATATTAAAGTTGCATTTTTCTTTTAGGGAACGTTTTAACGTATTGATAAAGCGTTTATGATCGTCAGTTTTCATATGACTTTTCAGGTTCTTCAGAAAAAAGTCTCGGGATATATTCATGAAAGCTTTAAACGTTTGATTAATAAAATCACAGCGTTGATCACGATCAATACGGTAAATCATGACCGGCAAACTATCTAAAATAGAGAGGCTGGCTTCCCGCGCTTCTTTTAAACCTTTCTCATAATAATACTGTTCAGTCATATCTTCCAGAGTGATGATATACTCGGAATAATTGGCTGAGATAATTGGCATCACACTCAAATTTAAATACCGGGTATCTTCGATCCCATGGTTTATAAAATTCACTTTAATGGATCTGTCTCTGATTATTTTCTTTTCTTCCAAAACGCGGGTCACTATTTTTCTAAAATGGCAAAATTCACAATTCTTAGAATAACCACACCCCCCATTAAAACTGAAAACGCATCCCAACGCATCGCCGAACTGCCTGCCAATAACATTTTTCATGTCAAGATTAAAGGTTTTGAAAAAGGCCCGATTAGCCCGGGTTATTAACAACTTCTCATCGACAACCAGCATACTGGTTGGCAACAGATCAAACATCGTTTTCAAATTATTGCGCTCGTTTTTAATGGTTATTTCGGCCTCGATAATTCTGGAGATATCCCGAAATACGACTACCCTGCCTATATAATCCCCACTATCCGAAAGAAGTGGGGACAATCGGGCAGACAGATAGCACTTTGTACCATCCGATTTTAAATAATAGGATCGTCCTGGTAAACCAACACTATCCGCCATTTCTCCCTTTTTGGCATTTGTCCAGAACTGGATCGGCATATCCTGCCCATCCCGAAATAGTTTAAAAACCTCCAAAAAAGGCTTGTCCAAAATTTCTGCTAGACTCAAGCCAAGTATATTCAATGCTTCGGCATTGGCAAAATCCATGCGGTCATCCATATTACAAGTGATGATAGCATCCCCGGCGCTGTTCAGGGTTGATACCAGCCAAGCTTTATCTTTATTTATAATTTGCTGTCTCATTTCATCCATTCGATTTCTCCAGGTTAATATAGTTTAGGCCCTTACTTACGTTTGTCAGAGGTGTTAATATTTTCCATACTCGTCATCACTCAATATGATGCTTTTCGCAGGTGGCGCTTGGCTAGACTGACCAGATCGTTTATTGACTGCCTGACGGTTCTGCTCTTTCATGTTTTCAAACATCCGCATCATTTCCGGACTCAAGTTTTCATAAGCTTCGGTTCCCATGAAGCCTCCCCGTTTTAGTTTAAACCGGGCAACTTGCTCTTTTAGCATTTCCGCCTGACTTGCCAATTCTTCGCTGGCGGCGGCCGTTTCCTGAGAAGTTGCCGAAGTAGATTGAACCACATTAGCGATCTGGGCAATTCCCTGATTAATTTGTTCGACACCGATCGCCTGTTCATTAGAGGCAACCGATATATTACTGATTAGACCATAGACCTTTTCGATCGAATCAACTATCGAAACAAGAGCAGTAGCAGTTTCATTAGCAATTTTAGTGCCACCCTCAACTTTTTTAATGGAGCCTTCAATAAGGGCAGTGGTTTCTTTTGCAGCACTGGCTGATCGGGCGGCCAGATTTCGCACCTCTACAGCAACTACAGCAAAACCCTTTCCGTTTTGACCAGCTTTAGCCGCTTCAACGGCTGCGTTAAGTGCCAAAATATTGGTCTGAAAGGCAATTTCATCAATTACCTTAATGATCTTAGAAATGTTGTTGGACGATTCGCTGATGTCTTCCATCGAACCTAGCATCTGTTGCATTCGACTATTCCCCTGGTTGGCGTTGTCTTTGGTATTTTCTGCCAACTGGTTGGCCTGATCTGCATTTTCTGCATTAAGTCGGGTCTGGGAAGCAATTTCTTCAATAGATGCCGTAAGTTCCTCGATGGAACTAGCCTGTTCAGTGGCCCCCTGTGATAACGAAATACTGGAATCCGAGACCTGTCTCGAGCCCGATGCCACTTGTTCAGTGGCTTCATTAATGTTAACCATCACCTCATTAATATTAGCCGACATCCGATTAAAAGCCCCGGCCAGATCACCCATTTCGTCCTTAGAACTGATATCGATAGAGACATCCAAATCACCATCTGCAATCCGTTTTGATGCAGCCACCATTTTATAGATCGGTTTTTTGATGGTTGAAGCAATAAAAACACCCAAGAGTATCGACAGAATCATCCCCACAATGATTAAAGCAATCGTTATAAGTGTGGAGGTGTTGGCTATAGCAGAATTACCGGCCGCGGTTTCACCTGCAACCTGTAGTTTTATTTCAATCATTCGACCAAAATCGTTTTCGATCTGGGCTGTTGCGCTGGCATAGTCACCGTTTTTTTGTAAGGCAATCGCTTCAGCCTGCTTACCCTGTTTGGCAAGGGCCGTGATCTCAGTTACCGCCTTATCCATTTTTTCTTTTTGGGCAAAGGTTTCTTCCACCAGTTTTGCACCTTCTTCTGAAAACAGGGTTGTCTGAAAGCTCTTTAAATTTGTATCAAATACTGTGTTTTCTTTTTGAATAGCAGCTTCGATTTGGGAGATTTCTTCACTGTTAGTGGATAAGATGATACCATTCACATCCTTACTGATTCCTTTAAGAGCTTGGGTCATAAATATCATTTCACCCAAGGGTACTGTCATCTTTTCATAAAGATAATTATCCTGCCGATCCACTGTCTTAATGCTGATTACTCCCATCACGCCAATCCCACCGGCAATCATTGCCACCACAATAAAACCAAGAATCAACTTTGTTCCAATTTTCAAATTATAAAACCATCTCATCTCTTAGTCCTCTTCTTTCTCATTCTCTAAAATTTCGATTTCCTGATTGGATAACAATTTGTCACAGTCGATAAGTAGCTTGACTTCATTTTTCACTTTACCAATGCTTTTAATAAATTGGTTGGAGATTCCAGAACTAAGCATGGGTTGTTGAATGACATCTGCGTCTTCAAAAGAAATCACCTCAGATACACTGTCCACAATCAATCCCACCGTGTTTTCTTCAACATCAATAACAATCACACAGGACCGTTCATCATATTCTACAAATTCCTTTTGAAACCGTAGCCGCATATCCATTAACGGAATAATGCGTCCCCTTAGATTAAAGATACCCCGAACGTAATCAGGTAGCTCTGGAACTTCTGTAAATGGTAAAATGCCAATAATTTCAGTAACATAGCCAATCCACACCCCATAATATTCATTGGCCAGTTCAAAAGTTAGATACATTCCTTGATGCTCATCTTCCTGATCAATCTCTTCGGTAATGTCTCTTCCCATTTCTTCAACTCCCCTCTATATTAACTCATAAACGATGACTTATTGGACCCGCAAACTGGTGAGGTTACTGATATCCATAATCAGACTAATATTGCCATCTGGTAGGAGAGTACAGCCAGCCAACCCAAGAATTTTCTTCATTGAGTTCACATAATTTGGTAAAGCTTTTACTACCACCTGCTGCTGTCCTAGCAGTTCATCGGCAAAGACACAGATTACCTTTTCCTCCTGCTCCACCATTATTAAAATACCCTTAGTTAAATCAGTTTCGGCATTTTTTATATGATAGTGCTTATGGAGCCGCAAAATCGGATAACACTGTCCGCGGATCATTACCATTTCATTGTTATCCGGATCGCTCATGCAATCCTTTACATCAGGGCGGAAAGATTCAGCAATCGTAGTTATGGGGATGGTGTATCGGGATTTACCCACCCGGATATTCATCCCTTCCACAATCGCCAGGGTCAACGGGATTTTCAGAGTGATGGTGGTGCCGTGGTCAATTTCACTGTCAACCAATACGGCTCCGCCGACGGCCTCTAAATTTTTTGTAACCACATCCATGCCGACGCCCCGACCCGAAAATTCAGTGATGTTCTCCTTGGTGGAAAACCCCGGTAGAAGGATCAGTTTAAAAATCTCCCGGTCACTCATTTCTGCTTCTGGTTTAGTTAGCAGTTCATTTTGACGCGCTTTTTCCAGGATACGTTCTTTATTTAAACCCCGACCGTCATCTTTTATAACGATGAGCACATCACTACCCACGTTTTTAGCCTCAAGAGTAATGTGTCCTACTTTTTCTTTACCTTTTACCAATCGTTCTTCTTCTGGCTCGATGCCATGATCAATGGCATTCCGAATGATGTGCATCAGAGGATCGGAGATATGCTCAATGATATTTTTATCGACTTCGGTTTCTTCTCCATAAAGATCCAGCACCACTTCCCGGTCCAGTTTTTTACACATATCCCGGACAATTCGATTCATTTTTACAAAGGTAGTTGATAGCTGTACCATTCGGATCGACATCACCATATCCTGAAGTTCCGCCGTAATCTTGTGAAGCTCGATAGTAGCCTTGCGAAAATTCTCTGATTGGATGGCTTCCACCTCGGGACACTGCGTTACCATGGATTCGGTGATCATCAATTCTCCTACTAAATTCATCAGGTTATCCAACTTTTCAACATTGACACTAATCATTTTCTGAGCGGCGCAGGTATTGCTTTTCTGTGTATCCACAGTAGTCGCAATAGTTGGACCTAAACTTTCAGGCACACAAATCTCACTTTCTGGAAGTGTAAAGTTTTTATTTGTCATCTCGTCTTGTTGTATGTTACGGAATGGGTCCAATCGAACTTCATCAATTTCTCGCAAGAGAAGCTGCTCGATATAGATGATGCTTTCAAAGTGAGTCTTGATCTCCTCGTAATTCATTTCTGTTTTGAAGAATACTTCAAATCCGTTTTCCCGAATATAAACTGCCGTTTCTGGATTTTCAGCAATATCTGATGGCGAATAGTAAATCTCTTCGACCATTTCACCTAGCCCAAAAACCAGGGTATAAGCCCGGATATTTTCCATTTTGCAATCATCTTCATAATGAATAATCGCCTGATAACATGAACTCTCAGAACCGGAGCTCAATTCGTTCGTTGATCGGTCTTCTTCAAATAGCAAGCCCTGGTTTTTCTCCTGAGCAATATAATACTGTTGTTTTTTTTGATGATTCTTGTTTTGGGTATCTTCCTCACCAAAAATCTTTCTTAATTCATTCAGAAATACATTCAACTCTTCTATCAGAAATGCCGGATTGCCATCAGCATCATTATGACTCGCAATTTTATTAATCTCTTCTTTTATAAAATCCACACATTTCAGCACCAGATCAGATACCGCTGAAAAATCCAGTCCTTCGGGCTTCTGTTCCCTGATAAAATAAAATATATCTTCCATAACATGTGCCACTGTTTCGATGTTGTCAAATAGCATCATGGCCGATGATCCCTTGATGGTATGCATAAACCGGAAGATTTCACTGACATCGTCCGGTGTAAATCCTCCGCTTTTTTCACTGCTTATAATAACCTGCTCCAGCTGCTCGAGATTCTGGGTCGTTTCAAAGATGTAAACTTCCATCATTGGTTCATTTTCAAAATTTCTTGTCACCGTCGTCACCTCTCACAAATCGGGTTTTATAAACTACTTTGACATCTTTCATATGTACAAACGATATGTCCTAAAGTTATAAATTGTAAACAAATATAATTTTAAAACCGAATCGATTCTTCTTGTTAGCACCAATAACGATCATTTTAACCTAGTACACGTTTATTCTTTTTTTATACACCAATTTATTCATTTTAAACAAAAAAAAAGATCTCGTCTTAAATGTTTCATATTTTTCCTCGATATCATTTATATATCATACAATATGACATATAATCATCTTTTTCTAACCCCGAAAACCAGTTTTACAGTTGTTTCTTAAAAAAAGTTTACCTACATACTCTTCATAAATAAATAATCGGAAAAAACGCCTTTTTAATAATTAGATACATACTACTTAATTAATAGCTGCTCTTTTATTAGGAACTTTACTCTACCGACTAGTTTTTAACTAATTCCGTTAACATATTTTCCATTTGCTGTAAAAAATCAATAACACTACAAATAATGCTGGATTTTTTACTCATTTTAATATTCAGATTATCTATTTTTTCGCCAAAAGAATCGACCACTTGAGAAATAGCTCCAAAGCCTACGGCTGCACCATTAATTCGATCACTGGTAGCATCAATCCCTTTAATTATCTGTTTGCTGAAATTTTTTACTTCGTCAGTGCATTCATTGACTTGTTCGATATTGCTTTTAACATCATTAACCTTTTGCAGATTAGTGATGCTCGCCGATTTTGAAGCCTGTATTTCGGCATTAACATCTTTGACGCTTTTAAACAGTACTTTGACACTGTCATCAATGCCATCCACAAGTTCTTTTGTGGACGTCGATAAGACCCGCATTTGCTGAGCGACAACTGCAAAAGCCCGACCGGCCTCTCCCGCTCGTTCCGCTTCAATATAGGCATTGAAGGCCAGTAGATTGGATTGCATGGCAATACCATTGATGCCGTTGGACATGTTTTTAATATTTGAAAAGTCCTTTTCCAATTGCATAAATACATTGCCAATGGTATCTAATTGTTCATTAGTATACAAAATGTTGTTTGCCAGTTCGGTTACATTTGCTTCGGTCTGATTAATCACTGTATCGGAACTATCGATAACTTTATTAATCTGACTGGCATAGGAGCTGAAATTTTTAAAATCATCATTGATGGTAATGGTCATTTCACTGATATTGGCAATTTGCGAGTAGGTATGGGCAACATCATCCAAATAGTTTGAAACCTCAACTTCTTCCTCCATCAACTGTTCAATTTTTCCTTCAATATGCTTAACACCAAACTGAATGCTCTTTTCCATGGTTTTATCGATACTTGTACCTTTTGTCCGACTATTTTCTAACTCGTTCATCTCTCGCACCTCTATTCAAATACAGCCAGAACCATGGTCTGGTTAAAATGCTGTTCATTTAGCTGTTCACCATAACCCGCAAAACCTACATAATTACCCAGAGCACTTCCTACTCTGGTTGCAAACGCATTTAAATCACCATTGGATTCAAAGAGTATGGAACGAGCCAGACAATTGACCATCAACGTCAAACTGGGTCGATTGCATTCTCTGTTGACTTGATCCAAGGTTTTCTGTAGCACCGTTTTGTAATCATCGGGTTCCAGCAAAACCATCTGCGAATTATTATAAACTCGGGCATGATACTCCATCCCACTACCATTAACAACCTGGTTGTTGGCAACAATAAACATCTCATTTCCGATGATTCGTCCTAATGGATAACTGTCCAAATATTTTGGCAACTCGCCGATGGTGACACCCAGTGCAGTAGCCATCACCTTGGCAGCCGGCTTGTTGTCATATTCATAGACGACCCTTTTTTTCACATCAACCTTCGTTGATTTAAAATAATGTTGGGTCGGTTTGTAAATGTTTTCCCGGTATAATCTGATCTTTCCACCCAGATTTTCAATAATCACAAAAACACAGGCATTCTGATAGGTTTCTCCATTTAATGCGACAATTGTTTTTTCAGCCCGTCCCCGATCCCCGGAGGAACCGCCAAAAACAGGAATCTTTTTTTTCGACAGTACTGCATTGAGAGTGGACAAAACCAATTCTTCACAGCTAATCAGAGCACTGGAAAACTCTAGACAGATGGTATTCTCTGGTTTTTTAAATCGGTCCGCAGTTTTTTCTACCTGATCCACATATTTAAGGGGATACTTGTCAGCATCTTTCAAAAGGCTGGCTTCACATTGAATGCCATCTTCAAAACCAATGACCATCAAAGTATCTTTATAGGCGCCTTCTTTGCAAAATGCTGCAAAAGTTGTGGCTCCCATTGAAATAGCCTCCGGAAAGCTAGTCTTTATTTTGCATGCATAATGTGCAAAATCATCCACACCGGAAAAAAACAAAACTAACTTTGGGTTTTTCAGATGCGCAGTTGCCTCACGCATAGCTATATCTGGATTACTGTTATTGCTTTTTCCAATTTTGTAATTCATCGTTACTCCCTTTCGCAGAATTTAAAGGTCAATCATTTTAAATACTAGGGATAATATTACACTACCGGAAAACTTAATTCAATCTAACTTTTGTAAAGTTTTTTTAAAAAACAAAAAACTCAATCAATCGAGATTCGGTCCAATCTCTAATTAATTGAGTTTTACTTTTTTAAATTATGGGTCCGTCTCACCATCAACCTGTTGATCTGACTATTTTTTTAGACTGACGTGTCTTGACGTGGTTCGAGTTACCATTGTTGATAATGATTTATCTCCTTGCTGCGTAGCCAAACGACCCTATTATTATACCTTTACATCAAAATTTGCATTTTCTTGTTGAGCGGTATCTACTACCGCAGTAGATTTTTGTGTGTTTGAGATAGCTCCGTTTTTAATTGCCTGTCTGGCTTCAATATAGGCATCATAATAAATAAACTTCAACTCATCCGATTTCGTATTTTCAGTTTTTTGATGAACGGTTCTGCCTACTAGCATCCTCCTCATTTTTATCATAAGACTTTCCTCATACTACACTGTAATAATAAATTTATTCCTTGTTTAATTCATTATCAATCCATCTTTTAACTTCTAAAATGTATAAAAGTGTAACTGCCCAATAAACAGGATTATTAAGACCTGTTGTTAGATTTTTACCAATTCCCATTAAATAAAACTCACTTAAATGTATACAGCTATAGACTGCGAAAATTATTGCCAAACATCTAGTTCTTTTATCTAGAGCAATCAAAGCAAATATACCAATTATACTTCCAAGAACAACACCTAAACTTAATACACTAATATCATCCGTCAAACCCCCTATAATAATCGAAAACGCTAAATAAAGTGAGAACCCTCCTAAAAACGTAATTATTTTTTTCCTTGAAGTACCTTTTATATCTAAGTATTTATAAAAACTAATCCACGCAAAAATCAAAAACACCATTGTAAATGATTTAATTGAGCTCATCACCATTAACAAATTATTTCCCATTACATCTGAAATACTAATTTCCACAATGTTTGGATTATTAACGTAATAATATATTCCGATAATGAATGAAATAACAGCGATTAAATAGGTTAGCCCATACAATAGTTCAAATCTTCTAAAGTTTTTTTCCATCGTATCCTTAGATTTTGAAAATCCTCTTAACGCTATAATACTTGCAATTAAAAATAAGGCACCTTCAATACACATATCAACTAGCCCTGTTCTAGTTGTTGATAATAGAACTATATAACCAACTGCTGAAACAATAATTACTAATAAGAAAATTATCCAATATCCATTTATCCATTTTTTCATTTTATTTACCTCCTATGATATAATTCAGCTCATTTATGACCATCAGTCATATGACTCGTAGTCATAATACCATTTATATATATTTTTTTCAACTATTTAAAACGCTCTACTTGGCAATATTTTTGTGCTTTGTTTTCAATAAAGGACAATTTTTTATATAACAAGTCAACTTTATGTTGGCTTGTTTTTATGGCCAAAATCGAAAGGCAGAAAAAGCAGGTGGATATTACGGGGTGGCGTGGATCAAACGCATAAGTCCCGGGCTTCCGTTTCTGTTCGTTTGATCAGCAACCATTCATTGAGGATCAGGAGGGTGTATTTCTGATAGTGTCTGATCGTTTCTCTAAACTTGCCCTCACCCCAGGCAACGGCCAGTTCGGCCAGTAGTTCCGGTAGACGGATCGTTTGTGGCGTAGTAGTGTTTGCAGCCTTTCATTCCTTGAGAACAGGCAATGTCAGACTTATCGGTACCCGTTGCACCGGCAATAATAATATTATGTGCTCTCTGGATATATTCACAGGTTGACAGGCGATCAATCAGCTTTTTATTGAGTTTTCGACCCGCCTGATAATTAATGTCATTCACATTTGCCTGCGACTGATCAAAGCCAGCTTTTCTGATCAGTCGCTGCAGTCGGTTATTTTTGCGGTTGGTGTATTCCCGATCAGCCATCAGACCGAACCGGTCTTAAAAATGAATAAGTCTGAAAACAAGAAAGGCACTCTACAAAATTTAATTGTAGGGAGCCTTTTTTTCGTTTTTATATCTACAGGTAAAGTAGAATTAAGATTCATTTCAGTTTCTTACTGTCATTATTCCAGACGCTCAAAAATACGATAGCATAAGTAGGTCAAATAAAGAGACGGTATTTTTTTTGCCCAAAATCCCAATCTTTCAATTTCATATACACCGATTCAGGCGTAAAATATTTATCTTTATCCTGTTTATTTCTTATCAGGGTTATCATTATAATCCATGCCTGCTTTTATCGGCGCAAGCAAAAGCAGCGGGGCATCGCACAGGCACCAGCTAAAAACATCCACACCCGCTCCGCCAAAATGCTTAGGTACGTTGGTCAGAGACTGATAAATGCCGTGCTCGTCTTGATGCTTAAGAATTTCATCAACTGCCATTTTTATTTCAGGTACTTCCATATCGAATCCGAGATCTAGAAGAAACATGCGCTTGTGTATCGGCAAATCAGGATTTTTATGATTTGTCACCAGATTCCCGTGAAAATTCGCAACACTAGAAAGATGTTTTTGAATACGACCATCCACTAATACTACATTTCTGCATAAATCGAGCAATTGATATCTATAAGAATAATTTATTTATCTATGGTACTCCGATGGGATTGCCTTCCTTCTGAATTGTTTGCACTGCTATCCCGCCTAATAGCTATAGATTCTTCTGTCGGCTGCGGAGATTCCATTACATTAGAGGAAACGGGTATTTTCGATTTCTTACGAACAGAAATTATACTTTCTTAGATAAATTAAATCCTACGTTATCCAAGGAAGAAAAACATAAGCTGTATCTTGAAAATTTTTCTGTTAATACTTTTATTACTGGATCAAATGCTATTACAATGGACGGAAAAATTTTTAATATAGATGGAAATGGCAGTCGTGTAGCCCCGATGCTTTATGGTCCCAAGCAGGTGATTATTGTGGTTGATTTTAATTACTATGAATAATTTTCATTATAAGTTTTCTATGAACCGATAAGGACAAATTGTAATAAAAACAAGCTTTGGTTATGATGGGTAAAGCGATGGTGTAAGTACAAATAAGATATGATTGGCTTGATCTCCCTTGTTTAGAAATCGATGTTTTACATTAGGAGGAATACGAACAACATCTCCCTCCTCCAGAAAATATTCAACTCCTTCTAATTCAACATAGGTCTCTCCCTTCATGACAACCGCAATTTCTTCCTTGTCCATATGAGAATAGTGACTTTCTGTCGTATTGGCATGAGCATTCAAATCCATCATTAAAAGTTCAATATGTGCCTTCATAAAATCTGGAGTTAACACGTCATAAACAATATGATCACTGTTTTCTCTGTAAACTTTCTTTCGATCTTTCTTTTTAGAAATTAAAGATTTTGTATCAATTTCATTGATAAAAAGTGTATAAAGCGGTACATTAAGGGCTTTTGCAATAAGTTCCAATACACTTAGTGACGGATTTGCCTGTCCTCGCTCAATCTGGCTTATAAGGGATGTACTTATTCCTGCAAAATCTGCAAACTCACGTATTGTCATTCCTTTTTTCTTCCTGTAATTCAAAACTGTTTGCCCCAGACGATTTGAATTCATAATAATCTCCCATCCATAATAATAAGTTTTTTCTTTCACTTGTATTAACATAATGTATAAAGCAAATAGAGCTTTAATTAACAATGACAATAGACTATAATAATCTTATACATTATATTATACCATGTATTTTATATTTAACAAGAGCAAGGAGGTATCTGATACCCTGATGCAGTCAAGAATTATTCAATATTTTTCTTTAATTTTAGGAGTTTTTGCTTTATCCACTTCAGCTATATTTGTAAAATTAGCTGATGCTCCTTCTTCTATCACTGCTTTTTACCGACTTTTTTTTGCAGCATTGATACTCTTGCCACTTTTATTATTCGAAAAAGGAAATCGGCAAGCTCTGCTCTCGTTGACTAAGAAGCAATTGGGATTAGGACTCTTATCAGGGTTATTTCTAGCAATACACTATGTTTTATGGTTTGAATCCCTGAACTACACATCTGTCGCAAGTTCAACCGTTATTGTCACATTACAGCCTCTTTTTTCATTTGTTGGAGGACATTTCTTATTTAAGGAACGCTTCGGCAAGGGAGCAATCGCCAGCTGTTTTGTATCCTTAATTGGTTGTTTCATCATTGGCTGGGGAGACTTTGGAGTCAGTTATCAAGCTTTATTTGGTGATGTGCTTGCCTTCATAGCCGCTGGTGTCATAACTGCCTATTTTTTTATTGGGCAGCACATACGAAAAAAATTGTCTGTCATTCCTTATTCAATATTAGGATATTCATGCAGTGCATTTTTTTTAGCGATATATACGTTTAGCCAGCATGTATCTTTCATTGACTATCCTCTATACACATGGAAATCCTTTATCGGATTAGCCTTAATTGCTACTATTTTGGGGCAAATGATTTTTAATTGGCTTCTTAAATGGTTGAGCGTATCAGCCATATCAATGAGTATTTTAGGTGAAACAGTTGGTACTTGTATCCTTGCTTATTTCATTTTGGGCGAAGTTATCTCATTGCGACAGGGGGCAGGTATAACAATTACATTAGTTGGACTCGCCTTGTTTTTATTTCTCCAAAATAACGCTCGCGCAGAATGCTAACTTGGAGAGTTATATGTGATTATCTCATTTAACAATTAACTTGTGTTCGTTTAACGATATGATTTATTTACCATTCGCGTCATGTCATATTTAATAATTGGAGGTATTTAATAATGGAAAAAATTAATATTGAAGAAAAGCTTAGCCTTTTTAATGAATATTGGAGTCCCAAAATTATCGGTGAAGTTAACGAGTCCTACGTAAAATTAGCCAAACTGAAAGGTGATTTTATATGGCACACTCATGAAAATGAGGATGAAATGTTTTATGTACTGAAAGGCGTATTAACCGTTAAGTTTAGAGAAAAAGATGTACAACTCAATAAAGGTGAATGTATTATAATCCCAAGAGGAATCGAGCATATGCCTGTTGCTGAAGAAGAAGTTTATGTAATGCTTATAGAGTCGAAGATTACTTTAAATACAGGAAATGTTGTAAATGAAAGAACGGTAGAAAAGCTAAAGAAAATCTAAAACTAAAAGGTTATGTTTTCAAAACGAAAAACATAACCTCAATATCATTTATAAAACTCTGGTCTGCGCAATCTGAAGTATGGATTTTTTTTGCGTATATCATTACTTTGACTTAAATCAATATCCGCATACATTATCTGTTCTTGCCTATCTGCCTTGGTTACAATATTTCCGTTAGGGTTAACAACTATAGACTGCCCAATAAAATTCATGTTGTCTTCTTGCCCTACTCGATTGCACATTGCAATAAATACACTGCTTTGTATAGCCTGCACACGCAATTCCCATTCAAATAATTCTAATGGTTCACCTTCCGTATTTGCAGTGGGAATAAGTATTAAGTCAGCACCCATCGCAACACAAGTACGAATGCTTTCTGGCAGATGTCTGTCAAAGCAAATGACAACTCCAATTTTTCCAAATGGTGTTTTATAAACTTTAAAGCCGTCATTCGAGGGATTATAATAATCCTGTTCATAGAAATACTGCCCTTGAGTAATGTGCACCATCTTAGAAACTCCTTGAATTTCACCACCTGCACTAATCATCAGTGAAGCATCATAATAACTATTTTCCTCTTTTAGGTAAAAATTAGGAGATATGATGATTTCCAATTCTTTACTTTTATCAGCTAATTCCTTAATGAAACTATGGTCTATAGTAAGTGCATATTTTTTCATATCCAATCCTTCATATTGAGGAAAGAACGGGGAAAATTGCAGTTCTGGAAAAAAAATCAAATCCGCCTTATTTAAAGCAGCTTGTTCCGTTGCTTGCAGAGCTACTTGTAAATTATAATCACTATTTTTCTGCATTCTCATTTGCGCTAATGCAATTTTCATTTTTTTTTACACCTCCAGATTGTAAATGCGCTTTTGTAGCTACCAAAAAAGCTCCAAACTCTGACTTATATTAACTTCTTATAACCACTCCACTCAGGATTCAAGCAATACCCTTTTCCATCAGGAATTAAATGAATATAGACGATCTTCCCATCTGCAAATTTCAAATGATTCTCAACCTTAAAAATACTGTCAACATGACTATCATACAAATTTATTAGCAACTCTTTTTTCGCTTTCTCTTTTGCTTCTTTTTCCGTTTCTGCCACAAAAAATCCATACTCATGTTGTTCTCCAAAAGTTTCCTTTAAGTAACCACCCATATTTACAAAAAACAGATTAAGTTCTGTATTTTGCGGATAATCTTCAATCTGAATAGCACACCCATCTGCACCTATAAGTGCTTTATATTCATCTAGGTGCAAATGTTCTCCATACCAGCCTTCTTTAAGAATGTCATACGTATTTTCTATGCAATCTGCTATAATCAGTTGTACATCATGTACTTCAATATTCGCTTTGTTAATACTTCCACCAATTCCAATCACAAATAACTTTTTCATATATATAGCCATTCCTTTCGTTTCACTCAAGGCACAAAACGTCCTGAAACGTCTTGCCTTTAAGTTTTGTTTTAATTATTGTATAGCCATAGGGATAACCGCAAACTACAAATCACGTGGAGGTGAGTAGGCTGCTCCATTCTGGAGTGACTGCATTTATATATGTGTGGATTGCCTTTCCAAGCACAAATAAGTATGACTTTGAGCACGTAGACTTATCTTTGTATAAACATGACTCGTTTTATAGCTGGGCAATCAGTCAATGCTGTCTATCCCTTTAAATCAATGAAAGGGGTTTTTTCTATGGCTTTAAAAATCGTTTATCAAATTTGTTGTGGTATTGATGTTCATAAAACTTTTGTGGTCGCCTGCATTGCTTCAACCAACAACACTATCACCACTTACAAACGCCATCGCTTTTCGACCTATACCAAAGGACTTAAAGAGCTGTCACAATGGCTTTGCGAAAACAACTGCAGGGACGTTTGCATGGAATCAACCGGAAAATACTGGATTCCGGTTTTCAATATCCTTGAAACAACCTGCAACATCACCCTGGCTCACCCTAAATATGTAAAGGCAATTCGGGGCAAAAAAACGGATAAAAAGGATGCTCAATGGATTGCGGATCTCTTTAAACATGATCTGGTGGCTGGCAGTTTTATGCCACCGCTGGCGATCCGTCAACTTCGAGATCTAATGCGGTATCGGTTTAAGCTCACTAATTTCAGATCCAGCGAGAAAAACAGATTCCAGAATTCGTTGACGGTATCCAATATACAGCTTGGCAATGTTGTTTCCGATACCTTCGGCAAAAGTTCCATGGCAATCATTGAACAGCTTCTCAACAACCCTCCCGATCAATCGTTGGATATCTCTTCTCTCATTCACGGTTCCATGAAGAAAAAAATTCCGGAACTGGAGATGGCGATTGATGGCTTTTTCACCCCTGAACAGGCCGCCAAACTACGGATTATCAAACAGCACTATGATGATCTCAAAGACCGCAAATCCGATCTTGAAGATCTTATCCTTTGTCTTTCCTTGCCCTACGCAGAAAAAATAAATCTGATCTTAACTGTTCCGTCTTTTAAAAACATCTTTTCAGCGATTACAATTATCTCTGAAATCGGTGCTGATATGGACGTGTTCCCGACAGCTAAGCATTTATGCTCCTGGGCAGGGCTGACACCCACGAATAACGAAAGTGCCGGAAAGAAAAAGTCTGTCAGGATTTCAAGAGCCGGTTGCTATTTAAAACCGCTTCTGGTTCAATGCGCAACCGCCGTTGTCAAAAGCGAGAAGCATCCTGAAATCCGTAACCGTACTTAAAGATTAAAAAACGTCGCGGCCATAAACGGGCGATTATTGCCGTTGCCCGGATGCTCTTGACCGCTATTTATATGATCCTGAAAAAGAGCGAACCATACAATGCTGAGTTATATAAAAAATCGAATGTTCTTCCAGTTAGCCGTGAAATCACGGTTGAACAGGCGATTGCCTTAGCTAAATCTCAAGGTTATCAGATCCTAACTGGCACCTGATCGTTCGACTAATACTTTTTTTCAACCATTGTTAATTAGCAAATTATAGGAGTCCCAAAAGTCCTGATTTAATCAAATTATTCCAGCTAAACCCGGCTTTTCAATTATGGTATAATGATTAATCATTAGTCACTTTAAGGAAGCACAAACCATGGTTTATCTGGAACACTTTTCTGACCACCCGCTGGATTATATCAACGAATTCTACACCGCTGAAAAAGTTCGCATCGACAGCTGTCCTCATTGTCATTCGTGCAGGCGGCTTCATCTTCATGGTATCTATCACCGGCATGTGATCTGGTATGAGGATGTCTTCGCCATTCCGGTCCAACGCCATTACTGTATTCATTGCGGCAAGACAGTGAGTATTCTGCCTTCTTTTTGCCATCCCGGGTTTCAGCTGGCCCTTCCATTTCTGCTGGAACTGCTTTGGGCCTTTTTAAACAGGATTCCTTCAGCCTGCGCTTTAGCGCATCAGCATCGGCACTTTATCACCCGGCGTTTCCTTTTTTGTCTGAACCGGCTGATTGAGTATTTTCGCATCTGTCATGATCCTTTAATCGTCTTTCCTGATTTTGGGCATAAAAAAGCCATAAAGCTTCTTGAAATGGTCTACTCGGTGGGGAAGCCCCACATCTTCGGCAAAAGATATCACGATCATTTTAAGATAGGATTTATGGCACTTTAATTGTACCATCCTTCCCTATTTTTTTGAAGAACTATTTGTCCCACAGAGCTTTTGCTTTGCCTTTTATCGATTGATCCGTTATTCTCTGATTATCTGGTTTTATGGATCCTTAAAACCTCAACTCATTAAAATCGGAGGTTTTTACAATGACTGAAAAAGACAAAGAATTGATTGCTTTATTTCGCTATGGCCTGATTGCGCCGTTACTTACGGATACCATCACGAACCACACGGCTTATCTGGATGAGGTCAGTGCCAAAACCCATGATGTCCCGCATTATGGCATCCGCACCTACAACCGTAAAACCCTGCTGGAATGGCACCGTTTGTACCGGCGCCATGGTTTTGATGCGCTTAAGCCCAAGGTTCGGACGGACAAGGGTTCGTCCCGGGCGTTACCGGCAGAATCGGCCAGACTACTCCTTACGCTGCGAACGGAAAACATCCATTTATCAGTGAAGTTGTTCCATGAGTGGCTCATTCATGAAGGCCACTTCACCAGCTCTGACTGTTCCTATTCGACGGTGTATCGGCTGCTCAAAAAACATCAACTGTTAAAGCCATCCCAGGCGGATACATCTGACCGCCGCCGGTTTGCCCATATTGATATCAACACCCTATGGCAGACCGATGTTTCCCATGGCCCGTATCTGACTCTTAACGGTAAAAAACGCAAAACCTATCTGATCGCTTTTATCGATGATGCTTCCCGGCGGATTACCGGGGCTCAGTTCATGCTGGCTGAGAAGAATGAAGATCTCCTTCATGTCCTTAAATCGGCTTTACTTACCTGTGGTAAGCCCACCATGCTTTATGCGGATAATGGCAAGATTTTCCGTTCCCACCAACTGAATACTTCCTGTGCCACCCTGGGTATTGCCTTGGTCAACACCAAGCCTTATGATCCCAAAAGCAAGGGCAAAATCGAGCGCTTTTTCAAAACCGTCCGCAGCCGTTTCTATCCACTTTTGACGGATGCTGACTTGATGGATCTGGAGGTCCTCAACCAACGCTTTGAGGCCTGGCTGGCTCGGGATTATCATCATAAGGTTCATTCGAGTCTCAATGAAGCGCCGATGGTCTTTTATATGCGGGGGAGTGACCGGATTAAGCATTTCTCTGATCCCCGAATTATTGATGAAGCCTTTCTGATCCGGGTGACCAGAAAGGTCAAGTCGGATGCCACCATTTCGCTGCACAACGCCCTTTTCGAAGCGTCGCCGATGTTTATTGGTAAGAGCGTGGATATCCGTTATCCCAATGAATATCCGGATGAAATCTATATTTATGAAAACAGTGTCCGGATTCTTACCTGCAAAAAAGTCATCATGACGGACAACGCCATTGCCAAACGCAATAACAATGCTATCAGCTACAGCGCGTTAGGCGGTGTTCCTCATGTATAAATCATTTTTCGGGTTCCAGCAGGCGCCCTTTGACAAGGGCATTGATTCATCGATGCTCTTTCAATCTGAAGCTTACAAGGAAGTTTTAGCCCGACTGGATTATCTCAAAACCACCCGCGGTTTTGGTCTGATTACTGGGGACCCCGGGGTTGGTAAAACATCGACCCTGCGGGTCTTTGCCGACAGTTTGAATCCGTCGTTATATAAGGTCATGTATTTCCCGATGTCTTCCGGGACAACCATGGATTTTTACCGGGGTCTGGCGTTTTCGCTTGGGGAACAGCCAAAATTTCGAAAAGTGGAGCTGTTTTTTCAGATTCAGAACGCCATTACGGATCTTTATGATAAACGCCGCATCACGCCGGTCTTTATCCTGGATGAGATGCAGTCGGCTTCAGCCCAGTTTCTTCACGATCTGAGCATCATTTTTAACTTTGACATGGATAAACGTAATCCTTTTATTCTGATTCTCACCGGTTTACCGACGCTGGCCAACCGACTGGCCTTAAACCAGAACCGGTCGCTTGATCAGCGGCTGGTGACCCGGTTTCATTTCTCGCCGCTTACACCGGATGAGGTTCGGGATTATATCAAACACCGGTTTAAGCATGCCGGTGTTTCACGGAATCTGATCAACGAGAATGCTTATGAAGCCATTTCATCATCCACTGGTGGTTATCCGCGATTAGTCGGTAATCTGGTTACCCAGTGTCTGATTCTTGCCTTTCAAAAACAAACAGATCTTATTGATGAAGAGATTGTTTTTGCCGCTTCTGCGGATGCTGGGATTTAACGCCTGACGGCGTTATTTCCCTTTTTTTCTGGAGAAATAAAGCGTGATTATGTGATTAAAAAACTGAAACACACTTTTTAACCCGCCATTATTTTCACAGTCTTTCGAACATTTCGATCCGTTTTATTGTGATTAAACCAGTCCGAAATAATGTGAAAATTTACACCATCTCTTGATGGTTTCTTTGCTATGCTCAAAATTAGGTGAGCTTAATACTTAAAATGTTTCAGACTTTTCCTCCTGCTATTACGCTTTAGCAAACTCAAAATTTTCTTCGTCATTTTACCATAACTTTAGTTTACTCCAAGTGTTTTATTCGTAAATTCCTTTGCCTTAACTGCACGATACTGTTTAAAATTTTTACCCGGAATGATTACTGCATTAACTGGGCAAAAGCTCAGGCATCGCATGCATAACTCGCACGAGTTGTGCCATTCTGGATACTCTTTCATATCGATATTGTTCACGGGACACAGCTTTGAACATAGACCGCATTTAATGCATTTGTCCTTTTCGACAGCAATTTTTCGTCCTTCAGCCAGATTTA
The DNA here is from genome assembly GCF_047456275.1 of Acetobacterium carbinolicum. Lineage (GTDB taxonomy): Bacteria > Bacillota > Clostridia > Eubacteriales > Eubacteriaceae > Acetobacterium > Acetobacterium carbinolicum. The sequence goes on along the minus strand of NZ_CP173357.1, from coordinate 1,920,045 downwards.
TCCGTTGCATCACAAAATTATTGCAACAGATATGATACAGTCCTTTTGAAAGAAATGGAATGCGCCTCCAAGAAGTATTACCTTCAATAAGATTCTCTGTATATTCGCTGGCTTTTCTAAGACCATTAGTTATTTTTTTCTCATTCTCTTCCTCATTGATCTGCTTGGGAAGCCAGTTATTAGGCATCACAATCTCACAGGCACCGATACAGTCATATCCCTTTTCTGCTAGAACTTTTTTCAGTGGTCCCACAATAGCACCAGAAAAAGCCATCATGGTATCCACCATAAAGACAGGTGTTCTCTCAGCCCTTGGTAGTGCTTTTAGGAAATTCCATACAAATGGCAATGTAGATTGGAAAGCAACCGGAAAGGCAATCCCAAAAGGGGTAGAGATGTCTATTTTCTTTGGATCAGTATCTTCAATTTTATAAAGCTTAACCTGTATTCCTTTTGCGGAAAAGGTTTTTATCATTTCTTTCACTACCAACAACGTATTTCCGGTTCCTGAATAGTAATAAAAATTGATGTGTGTTCCTAACATATTTTATTCCCTTCTATTCAATGAATACGATAAGAAGCATATCTAGCATCTGGCATATTTACATTAAATCTTAATCATGGACCAAAGATTTTGGGCAATTTTTTTTCCATTCATAATAAGTGATGATTCGGTGCCAGTAACTGCACAAGCAAACATAAGCCCTTCCACAAGTACGGCAATCTGAAGTGCGAAAAAATGCTGATCAATATCTTTTTTTACTTCGCCCTTTTCTTGTGCTTCCTTAAATTTTTCTTCGATTAATGGAATGTTGCCGAAAATATAGTCAGCCACCTTTGTTTTAAATTCTGGGAATTTTTTAATAGAATCAATTAAAACAAGATAAGTATCACTGCTGACATTGTTGTAATATTTGCTGTAGGAAAAATAATCAGAATAATCAAAGGAATTTTGTATCAGTTCTTTTATATTTTTTGAAGAAGTATTTTTTTCATCACTCCATTTCTTAATTTCTTCCATTATTACTTGGATTGCCTGGCAAAAAATCTCATCCTTACTTTTAAAATGATGGTAAAACGCACCTTTAGTAATATTGCAGGTATTTGTTATATCATTAATGCTTGTATTGTCATATCCCTTCTCTATAAACATTACGACTGCCTGTTGCAATAACTGTTCCTTTGTTTTCATATTCGTTTTCTCCTTTATCAAAACATACTAAACGGATGGTATGTTTTTTAAAGTATACTAATCTTATAATAGATTGTCAAGGATATACATATGTAATTTCGCAGCTTACTTATATGGGCAGTGTTATATTTCCTACGATATTCATAACCAATCTTTATGGAATCTTCAATTTCATTAAATAATAATAATTGTTCTAATTGCGTATTTTCTACTTCAATCAATTTATTTCTCCTAGTTCTCGCAGTTTGATGTATATATTAAGAACTTTATATTATTTTTTGTAAGCGTTATACGCCTTATTTAATACTTCCCACGCAATTTCAATGTCTTTTTCCTCTGTCCTCCAATTACTGATAGCTGCCCGTATTCCAGGTGTTCCTTGATAGATTGTTTGGGTAAAAAACGCCCTGCCATCTTCGTTTACTAAATTCAAAAACTGCTGTATATTCTCTAATTTCATCGCAACTTCACCAAAATTAATGGTAAAGCAAACAACATTTAATCTGGTCGTTGACAGTAATTTAAAATTCTTCGACTCATGAATTTTTTCACTTAACAATTGCGCTAATTCGCAATCTCTCTCAATGATCTCCTGATATCCGTTTTGCCCATATGCCTTTATTGTAAACCATGCCGGAAGCGCTCTTAACCTCCTTGAATTTTCCGGAACCAAATGAACAAAGTCAGGTGTTTCAGAAATATCGCCTAAGTATACGGCATTATTTTGAAAAACCTGAAGCTGAAGTTCGGGATGTTTTGTGAATTGCATGGCACTATCGTAGGGAACATTGAGCCATTTGTGCGCATCTATCGTAATGGAATCGGCTTCTTCCATTCCTTCTACAAAGTGCTTGTATTTTGAAGAACAAGAAGCAAAACCGCCAAAGGCTCCATCTACATGGAGAAAGAAATTATATTTTTTCTTTAGCTCTCCAATCTGTTTTAAATCATCAAAATCAACCGTATTCACTGTTCCTGCATTTGCTACAATAATACATGGTTCCCCGTTCAATTGCTTTAAGTAATTTTCTAATGCTTCGATATCGATTGCCTCTCTTCCAGCGATTGTTGGAATGTAATGCATATGATTTCTTCCCATACCCAACATGGACATCACTTTTAAAATACTTGAATGAGGTGTGGCACTCACAATCTGAATCGGTGGGATTGAGTACAGTCCGTCTAAGGATAGATGAATGCCTAATTGATTGGCTACCCACTGCCTGCCAATTGCCAATCCTACAAAATTAGCCATGGTAGCGCCTGTTACAAATGCTCCTGAAAATTGTTCTGGTAATCCGAAAAGCTGCTTTAATAAATTTATGGTTTCTTCTTCAATTTTTGCTGCACTTGAATGATCACAAGCTGTAGCATTTTGATCAAATGTGCTCACTAACCAGTCTCCCATTAAAGCCGCCGGAGTTGCCCCTCCCGTTACAAAACCAAAATACCTTGATCCCCCACTTGAAACGATACCCTTATAAAATCTTTGCATAAACTCTTCTAATGTGTTTTCACCGCCTAATCCATTTTTGTTTAATTGTGAAGGCGAATAAATGTTGCTCCTATCTGGAAACGCTGGTATTTTATTAATGTTTTCTAAGAAATCAAATGAGTAGTTCTTTACTTTTTCTAATAAAGTATTAATATTAGTTAAATCATTTTCTAAATTTTTATCCATTGATATGCTCCTTCTAAATTTTCATGCTTGACATTGTTATAGCGTGTTATAATATATTTACTACACATCGTCTATAACAGTCAACAGCAGACTATAACACTTAGGGAGTACAAAATGGAAATTAAAATAGCTTTAGATAGAAATACAAATATATCTTTATCCAAACAAATTTATCAGTCCATTGCTGATCGCATATCCTCCGGTTTATTAGAAAAAGGCTCCCGCTTGCCTTCTGTCAGAAGCCTTTCAAAAACACTAAATGTAAGTATGGTTACCGTTTCCAAGGCATATGCAATGCTTGCGGATGATCACATTATTTCTACCATACAAGGAAAAGGTACTTTTGTTCAAACAGAAAAAATAAGGAATCATAATGATCATGACACTGATTTAACTTCTCTAAATTGGCAGCTTTCTATCCCTGATCACCTTCCAAGAGCCCAATTTTGGTGGCAAAATATTAGTTTAGCAACAAAATCACAAATATGGTTGTCAGCCGCCTCAGTTCACAGTTCCTTACTTCCTGAACACCTTATTTCCAGATATATATCATCCTTCATCTTAAAAAATCCAGGTATCCTTTCAGAATATGGACCTGTTCAAGGAGATTTAGAATTTCGTTCTGCCATAGCTGATTATTTGATTTCCAGCGATATTTCACTATCTAAAAATGAAATTATTATAACGAATGGTTCGCAACAAGCGATTAATTTAGTTGCCAGAACATTTATAGGTGCAGGTGATATTGTGGTGATGGAAGCGCCAACCTATACGGCTGCTATTGATGTTTTCCGCTGGCAAGGCGCTACTATTTTATCTATTCCTGTTGATAAAGATGGAATGCGAATCGATTTACTTTTACGGTTATGTGATACTTATACTCCAAAATTAATTTATACTATACCGACCTACCATAACCCAACCGGAACCGTGATGAGTATGCAAAGAAGAAAAGAATTAATTGAAATTGCGAAAGACTTTAATTGTTTAATTGTTGAGGATGATCCCTGGCGTGAAATTTCGTTTGAAAAGAATCCTTTACCTGCATTAAAAAGTATGGATACCGATGGTCATGTCATATATATAAAAGGATTTAGTAAATTTCTATCCCCTGGTTGCAGAATCGGTACTTTAGCAGCATCAGGTACAATACTAAATAGACTCATTGCAGCTAAGTCTAATTCTGATCTTGGTAGTCCATTATTAACTCAAAAAGCGTTATTACCTTTTGTTCAATTGGACTTCATGAAAAAGCATTTAAAAAGTATGAATCATATTTTATATAATAGGCGTAATTTAATTTTAAAGCTTCTTAAAAAACACATGCCCAATACTGTTGAATGGAGTTCGCCAATGGGAGGTCTAAATATTTGGCTCACTCTTCCATCATGGCTAAGTGCAGAGAGTCTTGTTTTTGAGGCTCAAAATAACAATATTGCCTTTCTTGCCGGGTCAACCTGTTATGCAAGCGAGCCAGAATTTAATCATATACGTCTGAGCTTTTCTTCTTTGGATCAAGAACAATTAGAAAATGGCATTATTACTTTAGGTAAAATTATATTCTCATTTAGTGATAAAAAGAATGCGGAAGACGGTCCTATTATTTGATGGCTTGTACTAAATCTTTACTTAGGATCTTCTTCTGAGGATGATTTTTTCTATATATTTAGATACTCTATTTGTTCTTTCTCTATTATTTTAGAGTGAGTTATTCATAGTATAAAAAAAGAAAAAGCCCAGTTACACCGGGCTTTCCACACATCGTTTATTTTTCTTTTGACATCAATACTACCGTCTCAACGTGAATTTTTAGGCTATTTCACATTTTTTAAAACACAGTAGAAACGCTGTATTTAAGAAGGTTTGACGTCTATTCTATCCTCTCGATATATAAAATTCAATTAGGCTATTTTGTATTATTACTTCTTAGCGCTATATTTTTTGCTTTTTCTCTTGGTTCCATTTTCGCCCTTTGTCACATTACTTCTGCGCTGTTTCTCAATCTGCACCGCTTGAAATATTTCCTTGGATATAATCGCCGGATTGTTATTCTCTGACAGGTAGTATGATTCATGCTTCCCATCATCCAGCAGACGTACATTTCCTTTGTATTTTTCATTACTGAGCATTACGTCAATTGTTCTCTTAGGCCATGTAGCATTTCCTGTAGGA